>NZ_QNUF01000001.1 GCF_003385455.1 Chryseobacterium rhizosphaerae
ATGTAAAAATATATAATACAGTAAGTTAATAACTGGATAATATTTAATTAAGAATAAATTAAACTTCTGAGCGAAAGATTAGCTCAAAAATTTTGATCCCTGACATTGTTTGAAAAATATTTGTATTTTAGCCGAAATATGTTGTTTTTTAATAAACATATTGCCTGCTGATTAAAATTCAGACAATTTGAAGAAAAAATTAGTAGATTTGTACGAACAAAAAATAATAAATATTAAACACTATTCTTTGTCACAGGATGTTTTCTGAACAAAACGGAAACAGAGAATAACAGGATTTTAGGTTATAAAACTACTGAAACTATGAAGAAACTTTTTTTACTTTTATTAACGGCGTTTTTATTTATCGGTTGTAGCTCTGATGATGACACTATTTATGATTATATAGGAACATGGTCAGGAACTTATGAAGGGAGTGACAAGGGAGTCTGGAATATTGTGGTAGATAATGCCGGAAAAGTGACAGGTACCATGCATTCTGATGTAAATAACGAAAATTATAATATTTCCGGTAATCTAAGTACTTCAGGAGATTTAACTGCAGTAGTAGGGCTTCCGTCAAAAGGAGATTTCAGAGGAACCTTAAATACGGATAAAAAAGGAAATGGAAATTGGTCCAACTCACTTCCCACCCCTGCAAAATCAGGAAGCTGGAAAGGAGAAAAAAAATAAAATAGAAAGTCTGCAGAGCCCTGCAGACTTTTTTATTTACACAAATCCCATATGAGTAATCGTGTGGGATTCTTTTTTCAAGGCTACAAAATAGATCAGAAAATCATCCTCCGCGAATTGCTTTTTAAAACTGATCTTTTTCTTATTTTCCAGTATCATATGTTCTTCAGCATATTCAGCAGTGTAATGCTCGAAATCCAGCCTGATCGTTATAATGTCAGCCCTATAAGATGGTAAACTTTCATCCAGGAAAAGAGTCTGATCCCGGATTTCTGCTTTTGAGGATAAATTTTTTGTGTTACCCAACGGAAATCCTCTGAGAAGAGCTTTTCCTTCTTCTGTTTTTAATCCTTCCTTTACAGTTCTTTTACCTCTTTCCGATACGGCGTCAAGGTCTTTAATTTCGGTCATTCGCTTCGCAAACTTCTGGTAGAGGAGGGGATCTCCTGCTTCTTTTATATAGTCGGTCAAACTGGCCCGTATGATTTTTCCGACTTTTGAACAGTGCCCAAATTCTGAACTGTTCTGTCTTACTTTTTCATAAGAAGGGCTCTTTTTAAAAGCCGTTTTGTTGAACCCACTTTTCTTCCGAACCACATTTTTGCCGTTCAGATTATAAAAAACCAGGTCACCCACAGCTCCTTTGATCTTGATGAGACTTTCATACGTTGCCATATTGCTATTGCCAAAATTGAATCCAAATATAGGAATAAATAATGGAGATTTAAATTTTAACATATATTTATCATATAGTTGTAGTATAGTTATACCGTAATTAAATTATAAAATGTATATTTGTATATAATTAGTTAATTAAGTAAAAATCAGAGGAGTATGGGACCGGAATTATTTGTGAAAAAACTAAGAATAAAACAGCTGGCTGTTCTAATGATAGCTTCTGCTATTGTCGTTTCCTGTGGATCATCAAAAAGTGCTTCTGCCCATAAAAAATCAGGATCTAAAACGGTGGCAAAATCTGAAAACCTTAGAAGACTTGATTCTAAATTTGATGGAAAAGTCCCAAGATCGGCGAATGATATCCTGAAAGACGCTGAGAAATATATTGGAACTCCCTATAAATTTGGAGGGAATACTTCTTCCGGATTCGACTGTTCCGGGTTTACGGTAAAAGTATTTGAAGAAAATGCTTTCACCCTTCCAAGAAGATCGTCAGACCAGGCCGATGCCGGGAAAAATATAGATATTACCGATGTTAAACCCGGAGATCTGTTATTTTTTGCAACAGCGGGAGGAAGCAGGGTTTCCCATGTAGGAATTGTTCATGACATTGGACCCGATGGGGAAGTGAAGTTTATCCATGCTTCTACCTCAAAAGGAGTGATTATTTCATCCCTGAACGAAAAATACTGGAATAAAGCCTATCTTCATGCCCAAAGAGTTTTGTAACTCATTATAATTTGTAATGGAGAACAGGACATTTGCTTTTGTTAAAACAGATAAAAAACTGATAAAGCTTTTCTTTAAAGATATTACCATCATTAAAGGATTGGGAAACTATGTTGAAGTCCATACCCTTGACCATAAAAGATATATTTATTACAAAAGCCTTAAGGAACTGATTGATAACTTACCCGATGGGTTTATGAGGGTACACAATTCATATATCGTCAATATCATTAATATAGAATCCTTTGAAGATAATCAGCTGATATGTGGAACATTGAAAATTGCTGTTGCTAAAAGCTATAAAGAATGCCTTACTACTGCTCTCAATACAATGATGCTTTAGACCATCTGGATCATAAAAATGTATAAAGACATACTATTTTTAACCAGTTGAATAATAAAGTTTGTATTCTTTTCCTGTTATTCTAGTTTTACAAAAAAAACGTTGAGTATGAATAACAACAAAGCACTGGAGTACATAAAAACAAATTCTATTATCGGAATAAAAGCCGGAAACCAAAGACCTGATTTTTTAGAAATCTGGATGGTGGTCGTCCGGGATAGGATATTTGCCAGATCCTGGGGACTGGCCGAACGAAGCTGGTACCATTCTTTTGTAAAAAATTCTATGGGACAGATCCAGTGTGGTGATACCATCTACACTATAAAGGCAATAATTCCCGATGACATCAATGAACTTACCGACGAAATTAATCAGGCTTACCTGACAAAATACAATACAGGGCAAAATATCCGATACTCAAAAGGAATCATTCGTCAGAAACATATTGATCACACCATGGAATTGATTATTTGTAACGTATTCATCAATAGAAATGAAATCTAATGCCTCTGATAAAAAATCATACTGTCGATTGAATTAAATGATTGCAATAGCATTGCATTCCCAATCTGATGAAATTTGTAGAAAACTATAGATTATGACAGACTTCATGAGATTTTTTATTCCTCTGTATTTTATTCTGTTCTTTACCGTTTCATTTTTGGGAATCAGTTTTACAGTAGCCCGAAAAATTGGTAAAAACCCGAATGTCCTTCCAAAAGATGACTCAGCCTATGGGCTAATTGGTTTTTATTTTAAAATCACTATAATAACGCTGTTCATCTATACTGTGCTTTTTCTGTTGTTTCCCCAGACTGTTTTTTCAACTTTCAGAATCAATATTCTGGATCTTGATAGCATAAGGTATGCTGGGATAACCTTAATGATAATTGCTTTTATTTGGGTGGTTACTGCCCAGGTTCAGATGAAAAACTCATGGCGTATCGGCATCGACAGTAAGACAAAAACCGAACTGATCACCCATGGATTATTCAGATTTTCAAGAAATCCTATATTTCTGGGGATGATGGTAAGTCTTATAGGATTTTTTCTTGCTTTCCCTACAGTCATTGCTTTTATCTTTTCACTGATGGGGTGTATTTTGATGCAGATTCAGATCAGGCTTGAAGAAGAGTATTTGCAAAAACAACACGGACAGGCTTATCTAACTTATAAAAAGAGGGTTGGACGGATGCTGAGCCTTTAGCAAAAGCATAAAGTTAACAGGTATTTTGCTGAACTTTTTTGTATCTTTGGCCGTATAATTTTTCAAACTAATTTAAATAAGAAACATGTCGTTACAACAAACAATTGAAAACATTTGGGATAACAGAGATTTATTACAAAATGAAGACAGCCAGAAAGCGATAAGAGAGGTGATTTCTTTACTTGATTCAGGAGAACTTCGTGTAGCTGAACCTACAGAAAATGGATGGCAGGTAAACGAATGGGTGAAGAAAGCAGTAGTAATGTATTTCCCAATCCAGAAAATGGAAACTATTGAAGTAGGACCATTTGAATTTCATGACAAAATTCCTTTAAAGAAAAATTATGCAGAAAAAGGAGTAAGAGTTGTACCTCATGCGATTGCAAGAGAAGGATCTTTTGTAGCTTCAGGAGTAATTTTGATGCCTTCTTATGTAAATATTGGGGCGTATGTAGATTCAGGAACTATGGTAGATACCTGGGCTACAGTAGGAAGCTGTGCACAAATCGGTAAAAATGTACACTTAAGTGGTGGAGTTGGTATCGGTGGTGTATTAGAGCCGTTACAGGCTGCTCCGGTAATTATTGAAGATGATTGTTTCATTGGTTCAAGATGTATCGTTGTAGAAGGAGTTCATGTGGAAAAAGAAGCCGTACTGGGAGCGAATGTTGTATTGACAGCATCTACAAAAATTATTGATGTGACAGGAAGTGAACCTATTGAAATAAAAGGAAGAGTGCCTGCACGTTCAGTAGTTATTCCTGGAAGTTATACAAAGCAATATCCTGCCGGAGAATATCAGGTTCCATGTGCTCTTATTATCGGACAGAGAAAAGAATCTACAGATAAGAAGACTTCACTTAATGATGCTTTGAGGGAAAATAATGTAGCTGTATAGTTTACAACCATAAAAAATGCCACATTGAAGGAAAAAATTTCATCATTTATACTAAACCCTAAATATATATTTGGGGTTTATATTATTACCGCCATTGCTACAGCCTTGTCAAAATATTCGAGGGGAGAGCGTGCCTACAATAATTACCTGATTTTTAAGAACGTTTTTTTTAACACGCTTAAAGAAAGAAACCTTTATCTTTCTTATCCGGAATACTTGGATGTTAATCATTATGGGGTATTCTTTAGCGTGATTATTGCTCCCTTTGCAATGCTTCCGGATTGGGCAGGTCTAATCCTGTGGAATGTAGCCAATGTGTTGGTTTTCCTACTGGCAGCGAAAAAATTACCGTTCTCGGAAAGAAATAAATCCTTTTTCTTATGGCTTTGTTTACAGGAGTTTATCACCTCCAGCCTTCACCAACAGTTTAATGTGGCACTGGCAGGATTGATTATTCTTTCTGCAGCTCATATTTACAGAAAAGAAGAAGTACAGTCTGCTTTATCAATCTGCATAGGTTTTTTTGTGAAGATCTATGGAATTGTAGGGCTTTCCTCATTCTTCTTCATAAAAGATAAAAAGAAATTCATACTTTCCTTTATTGTTATTTCCTTAGCATTTCTGGCTATTCCGATGTTATATTCATCTGTTCATTTCGGTCTGCAGTCTTATGTAGACTGGTTTGTAGAATTGAAACATAAAAATATGGAGAACCAGCAGCTTGGAAACTTTCAGGATATTTCCCTTATGGGATTTGTGAGAAGAGTACTTGGGGATGCTACAATTCCCAATACCATATTTCTGGCTATCGGGGTTCCGCTTTTCTTTTTACCTTACCTGAGAATCAGCCAGTATAAATATCTGGGTTTTAAACTGTCCATTTTAGCCTCTTCATTATTGTTTGTAGTGTTGTTCAGTTCAAGTTCTGAGCCGCCTACCTATATTATTGCTGTGGCGGGTGCTGTCATTTGGTTTTTGATTCAGGAAAAGAAAAGCCCGGTAGTGATTGCTATGTTGGTTTTTCTGATTCTGTTTACGTGTTTTTCAACTTCAGATTTATTTCCAAAAACAGTAAAAGAGAACTTTATTCTGAAGTATGCCATTAAAGCTGTTCCATGTGTGGTGATATGGCTAAGGCTTACCTGGGAGCTGATGACTAAAAAATATACAGATAAATTATCATACTAACTCATGAAGAAAATCTCAATTGTCATTCCTGCTCATAATGAAGAAGGTAATGTTGCATTAGTCCATGAAAGAATCAGGGATGTTTTTTCCGGGTTGGAAAACTATCATTATGAAGTTATTTTTGTTAATGACGGAAGCAGAGACAATACCCAGCAGCGATTGGAAGAACTGTCTCAACAGTTTGAAGAAGTAAAATATATTGAATTTTCGAGAAATTTCGGACATCAGCCTGCTGTAAAGGCTGGGATGGATAATGCCAATGGCAATGCCGTCATTTCGATGGATGGTGATCTTCAGCATCCTCCAGAACTGATTCCTGAAATGATCAAAAAATGGGAAGAAGGCTATGATATTGTATTTACTGTCAGAACTTATCCCAAAGAAATATCTTTTTTTAAAAGAAAAACATCAGACTTTTTCTATAAAATATTATCCGGCTTATCCGATGTTAATTTAACAAAAGGAGGAGGTTCAGATTTCAGATTAATGGATGCCAATGCTATTGAAGTAATGCGTACCTTTACCGAAGACGATTTATTCCTCAGAGGTCTCACCAGCTGGATGGGATTCAAACAGGCCGGAATTGATTTTAAGGCTGATACAAGATTATCCGGGGAAAGCAGCTATAATTTTAAAAAAATGCTCACTTTTGCCTTTACTGGAATTACAGCTTTTAGTGTAAAACCATTGTATCTGGCCGCTTATTTAGGATTTTTATTTTCAGCACTTTCCATAGTGGGATACGGCACTTATGTGATCCATTCATTTGTTGCAAAAACCGAAATTTCAGGTTGGGCATCTCTGATTATGACTATTGTCTTTTTTGGAGGACTGCAATTGATCATTATGGGAATTATGGGAATTTATTTAGGTAAAATATTTAAGCAGGTGAAAGACAGACCTAATTATATTATTAAAAACAAAAATTTTTAGAATGGTATTATTGAGTTTTGATATCGAAGAATTTGATATGCCATTAGAGTATAAGGGCGAAATTCCCTTTGAAAAGCAAATTTCAATTTCGCAGACAGGACTGGAAAGGATATTGGATATCCTTAAAAAACATCAGGCAAAAGCTACCTTCTTTTCTACGGTAGTTTTTGCTGAAAACAGCAAACACCTTATTGAAAGGTTATTGAAAGAAGGCCATGAGCTGGCTTCCCACACATGGTTTCATTCGGAATTTGAAGAAAAACACCTGAAAGAATCAAGGGAAAGATTACAGGAATTATTCTCAACAGATGTAACGGGATTAAGAATGCCAAGGATGATGCCCGTGGATGAAAAAGCGGTTGAAAAAGCCGGATATTTTTATAATTCATCTGTTAATCCTACTTTTCTTCCGGGAAGATATAACAATTTAAAGGTATCAAGGACCTATTTCAAAGAGGGGAATGTAACCCAAATTCCAGCTTCAGTATCACCCAATTTCAGAATTCCTTTATTCTGGTTGAGTTTTCATAATTTTCCTTTATCATTCTATAAAAAACTGGCTTCAGATACCCTGAAAAAGGATAAATACCTGAATGTTTATTTTCATCCGTGGGAATTTGCAGAAATTAAAGAGGAGGCATTCAAGCTTCCCGGATTTACGGTGAAAAATTCAGGAAGAGATATGGTAGAGAGGTTTGATTCATTCGTGGGCTGGCTTAAAGAAAAAGGCCATCAGTTTGGTACCTTTCAGGAGTTTCAAAAACAGATACAACGATGATATTAGCATCAGCGAAGTTTCATCATAAACAAACCCAGACGAAAGTAACAATTGCCTGTGGTTTTATAAATAAAATAAACAGATCCCTATGAAAATTGCCTTTGACGCAAAACGTTTTTTTCACAATACGTCCGGTTTGGGTAATTATTCCAGAGACCTTGTAAGAATACTTTCTCAATATTATCCTGATAATCAGTATATATTGCTTAATAAAAACACCTCTGAGCGGGGAAAAGATATTCTGGATCGTCCAGATGTCCTGTTTGTTGAAACCTCAAAAGGAAGTCTTTCAAGGCAGCTGAAAATGGGAAAAGATGCCCAGAAACAGGGTGCTGATATTTTCCATGGTCTATCCGGTGAACTGCCGTTGAAATGGGATAAAACACCTATCAAAAAAGTGGTTACGATCCATGATCTGATCTTTATGAGATATCCTCAGTATTATTCTTTTTTTGACAGGAAAATTCATTTCTGGAAATTTAAAAAAGCAGCTGACACAGCCGATAAAATTATTGCCATTTCGGAACAGACCAAAAGAGATATTATCCACTATTTAAAAGTTCCGGAAACTAAAATTGAAGTAATTTACCAGGGCTGTCATAAAGCTTTTAAAGAACAGCAGTCTGAGGGATTTATGCAGTCTGTAAAAGAAAAATGTAAGCTTCCTGAAAGATTTATTCTGAATGTGGGAACGATAGAGGAGCGAAAAAACCTTCTGAATATTGTAAAAGGAATCCACGGAACAGATATTCCTCTGGTAGTAGTGGGAAGAAAGACAAAATATTATCAAAAGATAGAACGCTTCCTGAAAAAGAACAATATGGTAAAGCAAGTCCTGTTTTTGGAAGGGGTTTCCATGGACGAACTGGCTGCGATCTATAAACTGGCTGATATTTTTGTGTACCCAAGTTTCTTTGAAGGCTTTGGAATCCCGGTGATAGAAGCACTTTTCTCAAAAACAGTGACGGTGACCAGCAATACGAGCTGCCTACCTGAAGCGGGGGGAAGTGATTCCGTCTATATTGATCCCAATAATGCTCTCGACATTGGAGCTAAAATAAAATTTTTATGGGAAAATGAATCCGAAAGGAAACGTCGTGTAGAAAGGAGTTTCGAGTTTGTTCAGAAGTTTAATGACCAACCTATTGCAGAGGAGCTGATGAATTTTTATCAAAAAATTATCTGAAAAAACTTTGCATTTTAAAAATAAACCCTACATTTGTACCACAATTCAATACAATGAAACCCATTTTTTTAGCATTACATCATTATTATCATCATCTCTGTTAGGCGGAATTGATTGATATATGTGCATGCTAAAATCAAAAATAATAAAAACCGTCTGAGTAAATAGGCGGTTTTTTTGTTTCCTGAATTCACCTCAGAAATTTTCAATCAATCAGTTTTTATTTACTCGGACTCAAAAAAGACGAAATGAGTAAAATAAAAATTGCAATCCAGAAAAGCGGCCGGCTCTACGAAGAATCTTTACAGCTTCTCAAAGACTGCGGAATATTTGTCAACAACGGTAAAGACCAGCTTAAAGTTTCGGTAGATAATTTTCCTATGGAAATCATGTACCTGC
The DNA here is from genome assembly GCF_003385455.1 of Chryseobacterium rhizosphaerae. Classification (GTDB taxonomy): domain Bacteria; phylum Bacteroidota; class Bacteroidia; order Flavobacteriales; family Weeksellaceae; genus Chryseobacterium; species Chryseobacterium rhizosphaerae. The sequence goes on from NZ_QNUF01000001.1 coordinate 9,030, forward strand.
GAAACTCAGACATTCCTCAGTATCTTGAAGATGGGGTAGTGGATATCGCTATTGTAGGCGAAAATCTTTTGATAGAAAAAGCAAAAGATATCCGGATCATTCAGCAGCTTGGTTTTTCCAAGTGCAGGGTTTCCCTTGCTGTTCCCAAAGAGGTGGAAACGGATGAACTGTCTTATTTTCAAGGGCGAAAAATCGCAACTTCCTATCCCAATACCCTAAAGACTTTCTTAGAAAAAAAAGGAATTACTTCAGATATACACATCATCTCAGGTTCTGTAGAAATTGCACCTAATATTGGTCTGGCAGATGGGATCTGCGATATCGTAAGTTCTGGAAGTACTTTGTTTAAGAACGGATTAAGAGAAACTGTCAGCCTTCTTAAATCGGAAGCCGTGCTTGCCCAAACCCCTAAACTATCTCAGGATAAAGAAGTTATTCTCGAAAAGCTTTTATTCAGAATCAAGGCTGTTTTAAAGGCGAAAAAATCAAAGTATATCCTGATGAATGTTCCTAATGAAAAAATAGCGAAGGTAGCAGATGTTCTTCCTGTCCTTAAAAGCCCTACGGTAATTCCTCTGGCAGAAGAAGGGTGGAGCAGTATTCATTCTGTGATCGATGAAGAAAGATTCTGGGACGTGATTGACGAACTGAAAGAAAACGGAGCCCAGGACATACTCATTATTCCCATTGATAAAATGGTCATTTAAAGCACATACCTATGAAAATATACAGATATCCGAATAAGAATATATGGGCAGATTTAGTACAGAGGCCCGTTTTAGAAAGAGCAGAAATCTCAGGACTTGTTGCTGAAATATTTGAAGAAGTAGAAAGAAATGGAGATTCAGCACTTCTTGCATTTAACAGGAAATTTGATCAAGCAGAAACTGATGGTGTCATCGTTTTGGAATCAGAAATTGAAGAAGCCGAAAAGCTGGTTAGCAGTGAGTTAAAGAAAGCTATTCAGCAGGCAAAAGACAATATCTTTCAGTTCCATGAATCACAGAAGCAGAAAGTTCAGAAAATTGAAACAACGAAAGGAGTCATTTGTTGGAGAGAAAATCGTGCCGTTGAAAAGGTAGGGATTTACATCCCGGGAGGAACAGCTCCTTTATTCTCGACGGTTTTAATGCTTGCCATACCGGCTAATCTTGCCGGATGTAAGGAAGTTATTCTCTGTACCCCACCGGATAAAAACGGAAATGTCAATCCTGCGATTCTTTATACAGCAAAACTATGTGGAATATCCAAAGTTTTTAAAACCGGAGGAGCTCAGGCAGTTGTTGCCATGACTCTGGGAACAGAAAGTATTCCCAAGGTGTACAAAATTTTCGGACCGGGAAATCAGTTTGTGGTCGCTGCCAAAGAATATGCCCAACGATATGGAGTCGCCATTGATATGCCTGCAGGACCAAGCGAAGTTCTTGTGATTGCGGATGAGCAAGCTGTGCCGGATTTCTGTGCTGCAGACCTGCTTTCACAGGCTGAGCACGGCAGTGACAGTCAGGTGATTTTCGTGGCTACCGACCTTAAAGTTTTCAATGAGACAATGAGTGCTATTGATCAGCAAATCAAAAAATTGCCAAGAAATGAAATGGCAGGAAAAGCACTGGAAAATAGCTGCTTTATCCTGGTGAATTCCCTAGAAGAAGCTCTTGAGTTCAGCAACCTGTATGCACCGGAACACCTTATTTTGGCAATGAAGGATTTTAAAAAATACATTCCAATGGTTCAGAATGCAGGATCAGTTTTCTTAGGAAATTACTCCTGTGAGAGTGCAGGAGATTATGCCAGCGGAACCAATCACACGCTCCCTACAAATGCTTATGCAAGAAATTATAGCGGGGTTTCCCTGGATAGTTTTGTCAAGAAAATAACATTCCAGCATCTCTCTGAAGAAGGACTTCAGAATTTAGGAAAAACAATAGAGCTCATGGCAGAAGCGGAAGGACTCTTTGCCCACAAAAATGCAGTATCAATAAGATTAAAACGATAAAATGAAAAATATGAATATCAATACTTTAGTACGGGATAATATTTTAAAACTACAGCCTTACATCAGCTTCAGGGATCATAATGAATTTAGCAGTCCTGTGCTGCTGGATGCCAATGAAAGCCCGTTCGGAGAATTTAACCGTTACCCGGATTCTACTCAGAAAAAACTTAAAAATAAACTGGCGGGTCTTAAAAAAGTATCTCCTTCACAGATTGCTGTTGGAAATGGAAGTGATGAGCTTATTGATTTGATTATTAAGGTTTTTTGTGAGCCTAAAAAAGATTCGATACTTATGATGAATCCTTCTTTTGCCATGTATGGGTTCTATGCAGCGATCAATGAAAATAAAGTATTGAAGTTGGATCTGGATGAAAATTTTGAAATTGTCAAAGATGATTTTTTAAAAATTATACAGGAACAGCCCATCAAAATATTCTTTCTGTGCTCACCCAATAATCCAACAGGAAACAGCATAGAAGATATTGAATTTTATATTCAGAATTTTGAAGGAATTGTAGTGGTCGATGAAGCCTATATTGAGTTTTCTGAAAACAAATCAAGCCTGGAACTTCTAGATCAGTATCCTAATCTGATTGTTTTACAGACTTTTTCCAAAGCCTGGGGGACTGCAGGTGCAAGAGTAGGAATGGCTTATGCTTCTGAAGAAATTATACGCCTCATTAATACGGTAAAAGCACCTTATAACGTTAATTCTTTAAGCCAGCAGCTGATTCTGGAAACGATTGATAATGAAGAGAGACTTAAAGAAAACGTCAATAGTATCTTAAAAGAAAGACTATGGCTGAAAGAACAGTTTAAAGAGGTAGATTGTATTTCAAAAGTTTTTCCTACCGATGCCAATTTCTTTTTGATCGAACTGAAAAATGTGGAGGGCGTTTATGACAGGATGCTGGAAAATGAAATTCTGACAAGTAAAAGAGATCCCGCAATTCCCGGATGTATCAGGATTAATATCGGAAACCGTAAAGAAAATGAAATGTTGATTACCGTTTTAAAAAATATTCAATTATGAAAAAAGTGCTTTTTATAGACCGTGACGGGACCCTGATTATCGAACCTCCTACAGATTTTCAGGTGGATTCCCTGGAAAAACTTGAATTTTATCCGGGAGTATTTCAGAACCTTTCCAAAATAGCTAATGAATTGGATTATGAACTGGTAATGGTAACTAATCAGGATGGGTTGGGAACAGATAGTTTTCCTTTCGAAGATTTTATAAAACCTCATGATAAAATGTTGAAAGCTTTCGAAAATGAAGGCATATTTTTCAGTGATATTGTAATAGATAAAAGCTTTGAATATGAGAATCTGCCTACCCGGAAACCGGGTGTTGGAATGCTTGGAAAATATATCTACGGGAATTATGACCTGGAAAATTCATATGTAATTGGTGATAGAGGTAGTGATGTTCAACTAGCTGTAAATTTGGGATGTAAAGCAATTTATCTTAATAATGACTTTAATAATGAATCTGCGCTTAGTACGACCCGGTGGGCAGAGATCTATCAGTTTTTAAAGCAGGGAATGAGAAGAGCTAAAGTATCCAGAAAGACAAATGAAACAGACATTGAAATTGAGATCAATTTGGATGGAAGCGGGAATTCTGAAATTTCTACAGGATTACACTTTTTTGATCACATGCTGGAGCAGATTTCCAGACACGGAAATATGGATCTTGTCATAAAAGTAAAAGGAGATCTTAAAGTGGATGAACACCACACCATAGAAGATACAGGAATTGTATTGGGAGAAGCCGTTGTAAAAGCCTTAGGTAAGAAAAAAGGAATTGAGAGATATGGATTTTTACTGCCTATGGATGATTGCCTGGCACAAGTGGCTATTGATTTCGGAGGAAGATCCTGGCTGGTATGGGATGCCGAATTTAAAAGGGAAAAAATTGGCGATGTGCCAACGGAAATGTTCTCACACTTCTTTAAATCTTTTACGGACGCTTCAAAATCCAATCTGAATATCAAAGCGGAAGGAACCAATGAACACCACAAAATAGAATCTATTTTCAAAGCATTTGCAAAGGCCGTTAAAATGGCAGTAAACCAATCTGATACCAATTATAATTTACCTTCTACAAAAGGAAGTTTATAATCATGATAGCTATAATAAAATATAACGGAGGCAATGTAAGTTCAGTTCAAAATGCACTGAACAGGCTGAAGGCAGATTCTGTAATTACAGATGATCCTGAGCAGATTATAAAAGCGGATAAAGTTATTTTTCCAGGGGTAGGCGAAGCCTCTTCTACCATGAAGCTGCTGAAAGAGAAAGGGCTGGATGTACTTATTCCAAGCCTTAAGCAGCCTGTCCTGGGGATTTGTCTGGGAATGCAGCTGATGTGTGGGGATAACGAAGAAGGAGGTATCCGCGGAATGGGAATTTTTAATGTGAATGTAAAACGGTTCCCACCCACAGATTTAGTTCCTCATATGGGCTGGAATACGGTTTCAGACCAGGAATCATCTCTTTTTTCAGGAATTGAAAAGAATAATGATGTTTATTTTGTCCACAGCTTTTATTGTGAACTGTCTGATTTTACAACTTCTGTGTGTGATTATATCCTGCCGTTCAGTTCATCGTTGCAAAAGGATAATTTTTATGCTGTACAGTTTCACCCGGAGAAATCAGGAGGAATCGGAAGTCAAATATTAACCAACTTTATTAAACTATAACATGAAAATTATTCCAGCCATTGATATTATCGACGGAAAATGTGTGCGCCTGTCAAAAGGAGATTACACTACAAAAAAGATATATAACGAAAACCCTGTAGAAGTTGCCAAAGAGTTTGAAAATTTTGGAATCCGGTATCTTCATTTGGTAGATCTTGACGGAGCAAAATCAAAACACATTGTTAACCGGAAAGTCCTGGAAGATATTGCCGGAGCAACATCTCTTCATATTGATTTTGGAGGTGGGCTAAAGACACAGGAGGATATTGAAACTGCATTCAGTTCCGGAGCACAGCAGATTACATTGGGAAGTATTGCCGTTCAGGATCCTGAATTCTGTTTTGAAATGATTGAAAAATATGGTACTGAGAAAATCATCCTGGGGGCAGACTGTGACAACAGGAAAATTAAAACCTCCGGCTGGCAGGAAGAAAGTGATAAAGATATTATTGATTTTATTCTTCAATATCAGAAAAAAGGAATTCAGCATGTTATATGTACTGATATTGCCAAGGACGGCATGCTGGAAGGACCTTCTACAGGACTGTATATTGAGATTTTATACAAAACGGGAATACAGCTTACGGCAAGCGGTGGCATTTCAGGTATCAAAGACGTCTATAAAATGAAAGATATCGGATGTTCCGGGACTATTATCGGAAAAGCCATTTACGAGGGAAAAATAAGCTTACAACAACTTCAGAACTTTATTGAAAATGCTTAAAAAGAGAATTATTCCATGTTTGGATATTAAAGAAGGCTCCACAGTAAAAGGGGTGAACTTTGAAGGACTTCGCAATGCCGGAGATCCTGTGGAGCTGGCTGTAAAATACGAACAGGATGGAGCTGATGAGCTTGTTTTTCTGGATATTACGGCCACTATTGAAGAAAGAAAAACCTTTGTTGAATTGGTGAGAAAGATAGGTAACGAACTGAGCATACCTTTTACCGTAGGCGGTGGAATTTCCTCTGTTGAGGATGTCAGAAAGCTTTTGGAGGCAGGTGCGGATAAAATCAGCATCAATTCTTCCGCAGTCAAAAACCCACAGCTCATTTCTACACTGGCAAAGGAATTTGGCAGTCAATGTGTAGTGGTAGCGATTGATACCCGTCTGGCAGGAAATATTGATTGGGTGCATATAAAAGGAGGACGTGAAAAAACAGAATGGATGACATTGGAATGGGCCAGAGAAGCAGAATCTTTGGGAGCAGGGGAAATTCTTTTAACTTCTATGGATGGCGACGGAACAAAAAACGGTTTTGATCTCCGGATTACAAAACTGGTTTCTGAAAATGTGGGTATTCCGGTCATTGCCTCGGGAGGAGCTGGAAATGCTGCTGATTTTCTTAAAGTCTTTAATGAAACAAAAGCTACAGGAGCCTTGGCAGCCAGTGTTTTTCATTTTAATGAAATCGGAATTATGGACTTGAAAGAATTATTAAAATCTAAAAAAATTAACGTAAGATGAAAATTAACTTTGATAAAAGCAATGGGCTTATTCCTGTCATTATTCAGGACAATAGAACCCTTCAGGTGGTGATGTTGGGATATATGAATGAAGAAGCTTTTGAAAAAACAAAAAAGGAAGGGGTGGTCACCTTTTTCAGCCGCTCCAAAAACAGACTCTGGACCAAAGGGGAAGAGTCCGGCAATTTTTTAACGGTAAAAGATATCAGAATAGACTGTGATCAGGATACTGTTTTAATAAAAGTGATTCCACGGAATGGGGTCTGCCATACAGGAAGCTTCAGTTGTTTTGGAAATAAGGATTCCAAGGGATTTCTGTATGAGCTGGAAGAAAAGATATCCCAAAGGATTGACAACCGGGTAGAAGAATCATATACCTATTCTCTGTACCAGCGGGGGATTAATAAAGTAGCTCAAAAAGTAGGAGAAGAAGCGGTAGAGCTGGTGATTGAGGCTAAAGATAATAATGAGCAACTCTTTAAAAATGAAGCTGCCGACTTACTTTATCACTTCTTAATTTTACTGAAAACAAAAGGCTATACCTTGGAAGAAATAGAAGAGATCCTTCAGAACAGGGACAAATAAAATTTAAAACTTGTTCAAAGGGTTTTATTTGGTTTATATATATGATGATTATCAGCTAATGTGAATAAAATGACGAATATTTATTCGGTTAGTTTATTATTTTATTTTCAAGTTGTTTAAAATTTCCTGATTATGATACAAAGAAAAGCTAAAAGATGTAAATCTCTCCAGTGTTTTTCTTTTGTCTCATATCGTGTCAGTAATACTTTGAATCCGTATATCCATGCGTTCATTCGTTCTATTATAAATCTTTTTATAGTTCTTTATCAAAAATTTCTTCTCTATCTGAGAGGTTTCCGTTCCTTTTGTTGAAATCAATATTGCCAGACAGATCTTTTCTTATTGATGCATCTACATTATTAAATGACAATTTTTTGTTTAATAAAAAAAATTAATATAAATTATTATAGATGGTTATATTTTCTTCGATATCATTAAATATAGAGTCTTATATTTTCTAATTTGCATGCATGTAAATTAAAAAAAAATATAATGAATTGATTATTAGTGTTGTATTGTGTTTATTTGTGTTTTTTCATAGATTTGTGAAAAACAAAAATGAATGAGAAAAGCAACCTCTCAAGATAGGGAAAAAGTGGTCGCTATATTATGCGAAGCTTTCATAGATGTTCATATCCCCAATTCTATAAATTTTGTTGTGAAAAATTCTGGCAATAGATATAAAAGACTGAAAGGCCTAATGGAATTCCAGTTTGATGTATCTATGTTGGATGGCAGTGTATTTTTAAGTGACGATGATAAAGGCTGTATTTTGTACCTTCATAGAACTAAATTCAGCTTTAAAAAGTTATTATTAGAAATTAAATTGTTATTGACCTGCATAGGTATGGATAATATGTTAAAGGTTTTAAAACGGGAAAAACTCTTAAAAAATTATCATCCTAAGGACAGATATATTCACTTGTGGCTAATGGGTGTTCTTCCTAAGAATCAAGGAAGTGGTATAGGAACTAAACTTTTACAAGAGTCTTTAAATACTTATAAAAATAGGCTTATTTATGTAGAAACTACTACTCTTGAAAATCGAAACTTCTATAAACAAAATGGATTTGAAATTTTTCATGAAACTTTTGAGTTAGATTACCCACTTTATTTTTTAAAACATGTTCAATACGGAAATTTATTTTATTTATATACTGATCATCATATTATTGATAATTATTGTCTCTGTAAAAACCATATCATTTTGGAAAAGGAGAGACAGAAGTTATCATCTAAAATTTTTAGGACTACTTTGTTCTGCACTCATTTATAATATTGTAGAAGGTTTATTGCCAGACAAATATTTTGGCATCAATTTAATATCCCAAAACATTTTTGCTTGGATTATTGGATTAGGAGTTGCTTATCATTACTTTATTTTTACTAAAATTGAATATGGTATAGTCTTACTAAAGAAAATTTCTTTCAGCTTAATTGGAATGTTAGCATTACTAAGTCTGATAATTCTTTTTATTCTCCCGTATACAATTACTGGTTCTTTGTTAATCTGTCACGCACGTACAGAAAACCAACAATAAAGCGTCTTAAATCCATATTCCCCTATCTGTTCATGCGCGAGAACACGTAAGCAATTTTACTTTTCAGGATGTTATATTTTGTTTGTTTCAGTGTTTCGTGCATTGCTAACATTTCCCATCAATAAACGCTTTTACGGAGTTTGTTGGTATCTCTACGTGTGTGAGAAATTTTATTCTTCTAACTGTTATTTATGTCTTTGTTCACCAGTAGTTGAAAAAATATTTATATATTAGCATCAATAATTTTAACGAAACAAGCGTAAGTTTCTATCATTAAGGTAACAGAAAACTCGGAATCTTCTATACAACCTAAAAATGATAGACTTACGCCCGTGTATCTATAATGGCGCGGGCTGTAAGTCATATCTGGTTGTAGGGCCATCCGAGTGCCTCTGTTACTGATTGGCCTCAGCTCTGCGCCTTCTGTGTATTTATTTCAAAAAAATAACAGGAGTTTAGCAATGTGTGGAAAGTTGCTATAAAATACGACACGATCTGTCGCTATGGCTTATTAGCTTTGCCTTAGTTAAGAAATTAAAAACAAATACCAACTTTAAAACAATATTTTTATGAAAACACTCTATTTATCAGCGTAGAACAAGCTACCGTAAAAAAAACATATAAAAATGGGATTTTCACTATGTCGAGAATTAATAATAATTTTTATCTTCACCAATTAAAAGAACAAATATGAAAAAAATCTATTTGAGTGCATTATACTTATGCACAACCTTGGGTATATCATATGCTCAGGAAACAAAGGTCCTATGGCAACGGGACATTACATCCTCCACGCAGGATTTTCTAAGCCAGGTCACCACCACTATCGATGGGCAATACCTGATCACAGGAAGCTCGATTCAGAGCAGTAAACAAAACAATAAACAGAACAACGGTTACGACTTTCATTTAATAAAACTCAACCAGCAGGGAGAACAGGTTTGGGAAAAATACTTCTCTGGTCAAAACCATGATTATTTATCAGGAACTGTGACCACTCAGGACGGAGGATTTTTAATTTCTGGTACCTCATATTCAAACAAAGGTTTGGATAAGAAAGAAGATTCCAAAGGCGGATCGGATATCTGGTTGATCAGGCTGAATGAATTTGGAGACGAACTGTGGCAAAAAACCTTGGGAACTTCATCCGATGAAGAAGCCAGAGCCGTAATCCAAACGACAGATTTAGGCTTTTTTGTGGCTGGAAATGTTCAAAACTCTCCCAAAGGTTACGGTTCCAAAGATGTATTGATTGTAAGACTAGATAAGGATGGCAAGGAATTATCCCAACTTATTTTTGGCGGAAAAAATTTAGACGAAGTAGAAAAAATGATCCCTACGCGGGATGGTGGGGCTTTGTTGGGGGTATATTCCCGAAGTTCTGTTGGAGGCACAAAGAAAACAGAAAACTATGGTGAAGGAGACTATTATATAATCAAACTTAGCAAGGACGGAAAGGTTGAATGGGAAAAGAATTTTGGAGGTAAAGAAGATGACCATATCAGAACATTGGCTTTAACTTCAAACGGATATATTATTGGAGGAGAAAGCAGATCCGAACGATCAGGATCTAAAACAGTTGGAATAGAAGAAGGTACAGACCTATGGTTAATCTCCCTTACCGAAAAAGGAGAACAAGTCTGGCAGAAGTCTTACAATTTCGGTAACAGAGATATTCTGATGGGGATGAACGTGGTCCATTCTGCGGATGACACCTCTATTAAAGGGATTTTACTTGGAGGCTATACACAAACTGAGGGTAGAATAGAAAAAAATGACGAAAGTTTTTGGCTTCTCTATATTGACCAGCAAGGGATTGAAAAATGGAGGAAATATGTAAGTGGAGACTCGAGAAAAAGAGAGGAGAGACTTTCAGATTTGAAACTCAACAGGGATGGCTCGATTGTTATAGCAGGTACCAGTGCTGAAAAATTTGGAGAGGAAAATTGGAAAATTGTAAAGCTGGGAGACAAACAGGTTGATCAGTTAATAGAAAAGCAGGATATCAAGATCTATCCGAATCCGGTTTCAGATTATGCTTATGTAGAAATAGGATTCAACGATTTCAAGGAAGCTGATATTTCAGTTTATGATATGAGTGGAAAGCTTTTACAGCAGATCAAGACGAAGAATAAAGTTACTAAGATTAATACCCAGACTTTGGTTCAAGGGGCTTATCTGGTGACGATAAAAACGGATACTAATAAAACAGCGAATGCTAAATTGATTAAAAAATAATACCATGATAAAGAAAATAGATATACATAGGCTTATATTGCTATTCCTACTCCTATTTGGAATACAGCAGATGTATGCCCAAAACAGTATTGGTGGACCCATAAAAAGCTCGATTGCTTCACCATCAAACTTCTCATTATCCAGCTATTCCAATGTTCCGGTTAATGAAGCTACAGGACTCCCTGACATAAATATTCCACTCTTAAGCGTTCCGATTGATAACGCTATAAACTATCCGATCAGCTTAAACTATAATGTCAAAAATTATGAAAATGAAGATCGGATCAGTGATATTGGATTTGGATGGTCACTGCTGGGAACAAGTGTTGTTTATAGAAAAATAATAGGAAGTATGGATGAGTGCTATTTTTCATCCGGACAGTCTGATTTAGAACCGGATGTTTACTATTACAATTTACCCGGTTTATCAGGAAAATTTATATTTAAAAAAGAAAGTAATAATACATATAACTTGATTAATCTAAGCGCAAATAATGCCAAAATAGAATATACCAGGGACAACAGTAATGCTGCAATATTTAAAGCAGCACAATTTACCATAACCGCTGACAACGGTTACAAGTATTATTTTCAAGAATATGATTACAGTCAATTTGAGTGCGAACCTACTTCGGTTCCTGTATTTAAATCTGCTTTTTATCTGACAAAGATTGTAAGCCCAATAGGAGCAGAGATAGCAAGCTTAGATTATGAAAAGAAAAATAAAACTCCTGTGGGCGGAATCATATACCAATACTGTAAAATAAAGTCTATAAAAACGCCCAGGGGAGAAGTTTCATTTGATTTCGTCTATGATGAAAGCCTTGAAAAGACGGTAAATGACCCTTACACCTTACAAAAGATTTCGCTAAAAAATCCGGCAGGTGAAATCCTGTACAGCTATGTAATAGATAATAGCATTCTCACCCATCCTTATGATGATCCATTACAAAGAAAACGGATCTTAAACTTTGTACGGAAAAATGATAAAAATGGTACAAAGATCGAGCAGACTTCTTTTACTTATAAGAATTTTGCAGATGCATTGGGACGTACTAAGGATGGTATTTTAGAAAAAATAATAAGCCCTACGGGAGGAGTTGTTCAATATAATTATGAAAGTAATGAAAAGTTTTTTGATTATAATGACCCTAGCTATCGGAATTATTTAGAAATATCTGGGTATGATCCTGTTGTCCAAACGAAAGAAACCCTATACAATTCATCATTCAATACTGAAACGGCAAAGATTTACAATTTTACAATCCCCGGAGATGTGAATATTGCTAAAAAATTTGAAATGATGATAGATATACAAAACTATAGCTATCCTCTTCCGGATATACCGGATTGGGAAGACCCTTTCTTTCCCAACGGTCCAAAGCCCAGCACCAAAAAACCTAGCCTAACATTTACTCTCAAAAAAGGAACAGAGCAAGTCAGAAGTAAGGTTTATAAAACCGGGGGAGGGGACACATTTGAATTTTTTAATACAGCAGGGAACTATACCCTTGAAATTGTATCAACAGATCAGGCAAAGGGCAGTGGCTTTTTTTCAATCATAGGAAGGAAATTTTTACCGGGTCCTTTTAGAAATTCAGTTCCGGCAGAGGGAAACAGAATTAAAAATATCCAATATTATAAAAATATATCAGCAACATCGCCCGAAAGAGCTATCAATTACGGTTATGATTCCTTTACCTTAAATGACAGCAGCAGTGGATATCTGGTTAATAGTGAAAGAGAGGATAACACAGGGCGTTATTCTTCTTATATTCTCTATAGGAATGTTAAAGTCTGGGAAAATGGTAAAGGCTACACAAAAAAGACTTTTATAATACCTGATGACTATCCAAAAGTGCAAAATGGAGGCACACAATTAGAGCCTACTTATTTTTGGCCTTACTATAATGTAACAAAAGCAGGTTTGCCTCAAAAAGAAGATATTTATGATGAGCAGAATACTTTATTGGCATCCAATGAGCTTAATTATGAATTAGACTATTATTCTGACAGAGAATATAATTTGAATTTTTACGCCAGAAAGTATTCTACCAAACCCTCTTTTATTAAAAAAGCAGCTCAAAAACAAAAATTATTTTATCCCGGTGGAAAAGTATTGGAGAGTGAATCGGAAACCCAGATTAATACCCAGAATTTTAAACCGTCCTATATGAAGTCGGTTGCCAATGGAGAAACCACTGAAAAATTTTTGAGCTATCCCATGAACCTGTCCGGTTACACTCATCTGCAAAATGCATTTATGACAGGACTCCCTGTAGAAACTCAGGAAAAGGAAAATGGAAAACTCGTATCCAGGTCAACAACATTATTTAATAATAATTCTTTATTGCCAACCTCTGTTGTTACAAGCAATATAGCAGACGGAAGCACCAGAGAAAACTTAAAAATGGATGTATATGATGATAAAGGCAACCTTCTTCAGGTTTCCAATTCAGCAGGATATACTACTGCCATGATCTATGGGTACAACCAGACCTCTTTAATTGCAAAAGTGGAAGGAGCTACCTATAATCAGGTCGCTTCTCTGGCAGCAGATATTATTCAGGCGTCTAACAATGATAACCTGAATGCTGCCTATGAACCTGCATTGATTACCGCATTGGACAATTTCAGGAATAATCCTGCCCTGGCTGGTTATCAGATAACTACCTATACCTATGACCCTGTTGTGGGGATCACAAGTACAACCCCACCGTCAGGATTAAGAGAAATCTATCAGTATGATAATGTGGGAAGGCTGAAAGCTGTAAAAAGAATGGAAAAAGATTCCGGCGGGTCTGTCACTTTTACCACTTTAAAAGAATATCAGTACAACAATAAACCATAATCTAATCATGAAAAAGATATTAAATATATTAAGTTTGTTGTTTGTGTCTCTATGTTTTTCACAAACCAACCTTACCTCATCAGAAAATTATATTTACAGCAAAAGCTGCCTTACCAAAGATTGTTCCAAAGCTTCAGAAACGGTACAGTATTTTGACAGCTGGGGAAAACCCATTCAGGTTATTGATATAAAAGCAACTCCACAGGGAAAAGATATGGTAAGCCATATTGAATACGATCCGTTGGGAAGACAGGTGAAAAACTATCTTCCGGTACCACAGGCAGGGACCCAGAACGGAAGTATCTATACCTCTCCGTTGGCTAATGCTAACGCTGTATATGGCTCGGAGAAAATCTATTCCGAAAAGATACTGGAAAATTCTCCATTAGAAAGAGTATTGCAACAAATAGAGGTGGGAAATCAATGGACTGGTAAACCCGTGAATTTTAATTACGATGCCAATACCGACGGTGAAATAACCCGGTATACCGTTTCAACTAGCTGGCTGGAAGGAAGAACAAAATATGAGGTCACCAAGTCAGGGACCTTCAGTGGCAATACATTGGCTAAGAATACTATTACCAATGAAGATGGAAACATAAGCACAGCATTCAAAAACAAAAAAGGACAGACTATCCTTATCAGAAAAAAAGTTGATGGGCAGAATGCAGATACCTATTATCTCTATAATGAATTTAACCAGCTGGCTTATGTAATTCCTCCACTGGCTTCCCAAGCCGGCTCAGTGGATCAGACTACATTGGATAACCTTTGTTACCAGTATCATTATGATGGTTGGAACAGGCTGGTAGAGAAGAAGATTCCGGGGAAAGGCTGGGAATATTTTGTATATGACAGGCAGGACAGGCTGGTAGCTACTCAGGATGCCAATTTAAAGGCAAAAGGACAATGGCTATACACCAAGTATGATCAGTTTTCAAGAGTGATTATGACCGGAATATGCCAGGCTATGGGGAGTACGCGTTTAGAAGAACAGAATTATGTCAATACAAAAGGAAGCAATAGTGAAACCAGAAGTTCTGGTGTATCTATGAACTATAGCGGAATGGATATCTATTATTCCGTTACCCAGGGTTATCCCCAATATGATAAAGTTTATAATTTCCTAAGCCTTAATTATTATGACACCTATCCTGTAGGAACACCAGCTATTCCTCCACAGGTACTTGGAGAAAATACCCTGCAGGATAATGTCCAAAACTCTATCATAAGTACAAAAGGATTAGCTACCGCAAGCTATGTGAAAAATACCGAAGCCAGTGATATAGGATGGACAAAGAAGTATATCTACTATGACACCAAAGGAAGAGTGGTGAGTGCACATTCCATCAACCATCTTGGTGGCTATACCAGGACCGAGTCTGAACTGGACTTTATTGGAATGGTAAAGCAGTCCAAGGTATATCATAAGAGAATTTCATCCGATACAGAAAAGGTCATTATACAAACTTATGAATATGATAACGGGAACCGTCTGAAAAAACAATGGCATCAGGTCAATGGAAACCCTCAGGAATTATTAAAAGAGAATACCTATAATGAACTTTCCCAGCTTACTAATAAAAAAGTAGGAAACAATCTCCAGAGTATAGATTATGCCTACAATATCAGAGGCTGGATGACCAAAGTCAACGATCCATCCAATTTAGATGGAAAGCTCTTTGGGTATGAAATGAAATATACCAATCCCGTTAATACCAACATCACACCGGGAATATTTAGTGGGAATATTGCGGAAATTGATTGGAATAATGCTTCAGAAAATATATTGAAACGGTATAATTATACATATGATGGTCTTGACAGACTTAAAAATGGGGTGTATTCAGAACCCAATTCTTCAGTGCCGTTCAATAATTATTTCAATGAAAGTCCTACCTATGACCTGAATGGAAATATCAAGACCTTGCAAAGGAATGCCTTTCCTGTTATTGGAGCTACTGCAACACAGGCAGATAACCTGGAGTATCAGTATACCGGGAACAGGCTGGACAAAGTGATAGAAAAATCTCTCAACAATACAGGCTACGAGGGAGGCAATAACCTGATCGATTATGATCAGAACGGGAATATGACCAGTATGAAGGATAAAGGAATCCAGAATGTGACCTACAATTTTCTGGATCTTCCGGGTAACCTTTTCATTACCCAGACTAGTGGTTTTGGTGCTGCTAACGTCAGTTTAGATTACCTTTACTCTGCCGATGGTACCAAGCTTAGAAAAACCTACAGTAGCGGAGGAGGAAAGCTGACATCTTCTGTGATCAGGCTAACAGACTATCTGGATGGTTTCCAGTATACCTATACCGAAAAAAGCCTGGCGTGTATTACCTGCAGAACGGAGGTGGCCTATGAAGAGCAGGCCTACAAAAGCATTGCACTTGAGGGAGGAATAGGATGGATATTGGATTTTGTACCCACCTCCGAAGGCTATTACAGTTTCAGGGAAAACCGTTATATTTACCTGTACAATGACCACCTTGGGAATGCAAGGGTAAGTTTTGTAAGAAACAGCGCAGGAGCTCCTGAAATTATTGATACCAACAACTATTACCCTTTTGGGCTCAACCATATCGGAGGATCGTTCTCTTCTAAATTAGGCAGTCCTTATTCCTATAAATACAATGGGAAAGAGCTTCAGGAAACAGGAATGTATGACTACGGATGGAGACAATATATGCCGGATCTGGGAAGATGGAACGGCATGGATCAATTGGCAGAAAGCTATGCTTCTACTTCTCCGTACGCATATGTTGACAATAACCCGGCCATGATGTATGATCCGGATGGCAGGGAAATAATAGGATCAGGAAGCGGCTGGAAATTCACGGGAAGCGATATTGACCGTCTGGGAAGTTATTTTAGTGGCGGCGGAGATTATGGTTTCTTTTCGGGGCAGCTTAATAGTTGGAATATGGGGAAAACTTCCTCGTTCTGGAGCGGGCTTAATGGGGAAAGTGGCGGTATCCAATTTTCTCTTGATCCAGTCATTGTAAGAGGCCAGGGTAATATCAGGAATTGGAATCTGGGAAGTAATTATCTTCCTAACATCTTTGCCATGGGAATGGCATTTAACAATTCTCTTGCAGGATTTAATTACCAGAATGGAATTGGGAGATTTGATCCAATGGCTTGGGTAAAAAATGACAGAGGAGTAGAGATGATGAGCAGTATGTGGGATGTAGTGGGTATTGTGGCTGCCAACAACATTTCTCAGGAAAACCAAACACAGGCATTAGGGTTAGCTGCTTTAGCGATTATAGCTACAAAAGGAAAAGCTGCACCGGGAATCATAAAGAATGAAAGTAAGATATGGACAGTAGGAGCTTACAATGAACTAAAAGGAGTAGAAATCGGATTAGATGCACATCATGTTGGACAGGGTGCTGTTATGAAGAAATTGGTATCAGGTTTTGATTACAAAACGGCTCCAACAATTCTAGTTCCAAAACTCGGACATACACAAGGTTCTGGAGTACTTTCAAGATCTACTAGTGGATTTACAAATGCAAGGCAAGTAGTAGCTAGAGATATTTTTGAACTGAGAAGGGTTTATGGTGAGAAAGGTATTCCAAATAGCGCTTTACAGGAGCTAATACAATTGAATAAAACAATGTATCCAGAAGCTTTTATTAAATAATAATTTATGAACAATCAACAATTAATAGAAAAAACGTATTTAGAATCCACAAAAGGAATAGAAGAAGAATGGTTTGTTAGTGAAATTCCTTATTGGTATAGTTATATTATTAATCTTCCGGCTTATTTACAAATTACGTATTTAACTGTGGTATTAGAGAATCAGGTTTTAAATGGTGGTTTTCATCAATATTTTGCAAACGGCTATGGACAATTTGCAAAGGAAACAGTAGAAGCTTTAATAGAAATTGGAGCTTTTAAAAAATCTAATTTATTAGATAAGGCCTTGCACATTGTACAAGATGAAAATATGAATGATGTTGAATTTCGGAAGGAGTTATTAAATAAGACCCTTAAAAAACTTTTTGTTACTGATGACTTATATGACCCTTTGGAAAGTTTAGATGATCTGTACTACGATATTGAGGATGAAGATATTTCTGACCTATTAGGAGATTATTTAAATAAAATATTGTTATGAATTTAATTGAATTAGTACAAAAGATTAATGGAATAGATGATGAATTAATAATTTTTCTAGCAGATATGAAAAATTGGTAATGTTCCAAATGTGTTGGTAATAAATTAGAGTATTGATTTTCAATACTCTAATTTTAAAAATATGAATAAGAAGTTGAATTTGAAAAGATATTGTGGATAGCTGGTACAGAAGAAAAGAGAAAATAGGCTATCTAAAGTATTGAAGATCATATGAGGTGTTTCAGATGTGTTGGTGTCTAATCCGGAAATTTATACAGCTATAAATACAACGGCAAAGAGCTTCAGGAAACAGGAATGTATGACTATGGATGGGGACAATATA
This sequence comes from Chryseobacterium rhizosphaerae, assembly GCF_003385455.1. Classification (GTDB taxonomy): domain Bacteria; phylum Bacteroidota; class Bacteroidia; order Flavobacteriales; family Weeksellaceae; genus Chryseobacterium; species Chryseobacterium rhizosphaerae. The sequence goes on from NZ_QNUF01000001.1 coordinate 26,897, forward strand.
TGCCGGATCTGGGAAGATGGAACGGCATGGATAAGCTTGCAGAGAAATATTATAGCACTAGCCCAAATGCTTATGTAATGAACAATCCGGTGATGAGCTTTGACCCTGACGGAAGGGAAATAAAATTTTTTGGGGGAGGCATTGATCCCAGCACTACCATTTATGGAGGGGATTATTCCGGAATTTCATCATTTTCACCATTTGGAGGATATAGCGGGATGAGTGGAGGTCTTGCTTTTGGGAAAACACAGGCCTATGGAGATTTAATGAATGCGCTTCAAAACGGGGGAGACTTTTCTTTGAAAACGCATAATGGATATATGAGCTGGTGGACGGGAGGTGCTGCAGGAAATGCCAATACTTCACAGGAGATGATAGCGCATATGATGAAACTTGCAGGAAGTGTTCAAAGAGATCTTACTGATATTGCGAACAATCAATATTTTAGCGCGGGACATTTAATAGCGAGCGAATCTGTGGCTCGTTTTGGAGCATATTCCCTAAGCAAAGCTTTAAAACCAGATTATTCAGTAAATTATACAGTTTTGGATGATGCTGCAAAACCGTATAGAATAACAACTATGGCAGGCATTAAATTAAAGCCAGCTACAGCTGCAACTTTAAGTAAATTTGCTAAATATGGAGGAGTAGCCTTAGCTGTAGTTTCTATTGGAGCTACAGAACTTCAGTATGCAGATGGTCAGATAGGAGAAACAGAAAGAATAATGAATCATATGATGACTGGAGTAGGCATGATTCCTACTCCATGGACAATTGGAGCAGGCTTAGTATATGGAGTAGTTACAGGTGGCTATCAAGCAGTAACTGGTAGAAGTATTTTTAATGATATAGGATTCGGTCCGCAAAAGAAATAGAAAATTATGAAATTAATATTTTATCTCATATTCCATTTAAGATTGTTATTTCGGAAAATGAATACATTTAAAACCGAAGATATTGGTTATGAAAAATTTTGGTTGGCTGGTGCTATTACTATTTTTCTCGAATTGAATTTTTCAAGTATTGACAATGTATTTTTTGGTAACTATTTACACATTTACCATAAGTATATTTTTATTTTGATTATACCAATATTTATGTTTTTTGTTTATTATTTACTAATCAATAGGCAGGCATATTTAGATTATAATTTTAAAGAAAATAATAAAGGATATTTAGGATTACTTATCTTATTTATATTAACTGTAATTTTAATGTTTATGGTAGTTCCAAGAAAGAATTATTAATAATTCGGTAATATTCCAAATGTGTTGGTAATAAATTAGAGTATTGATTTTCAATACTCTAATTTTAAAAATATGAATAGGAAGTTGAATTTGAATTCTTATGAATATGATTCTGAAATGCATAAAACCTCACAAACTCTTAGAACATGGTCTGGATATGCTTTTTCAGCCAATAAGTTTATATTTCAACCTGCTGCCGACAGAGCTGTTTTATATGGAGCTGGGGAAGCTTACTCTACCACCAATTTGGTCTTTGAAAAAGCATTACCAAAGATATTAGGCTCAAGAAGAATATACGTGCCATTGATGGAAGTAAGTGTTAAAAATGCACAAAGGCTAGCTGTAGGAACCAGAATTGCAGGAACAGCATTAGGTATAGCAGGAATAGCTTTAGCAGGAAATGATATTAAAAATAATGGAGTAACAACATCTAATTCATTAGATCTTGTAATGTCTGTATTGGCTGTTTCACCTACAGGTTGGGGACAAGCAATAGCAGGGACTTATTTTATTGCTAACGGAATTACAACATTAGTAACAGGAAAAGATATAGGACAACATATTGAGGGTGCTGTTAATACCTATTATAATAATGATGTAAGAGCAGAAGAACAAAGAAAATTTAACGCAGCCATGGGCTATTAAAAATTTATATATGATACTAATTGATTATTTATACTATCAATTTACAAATTTTTATCATCAATTTGAAAAAGATGGTACACATAAGGGATCGGGAATTATTTTAACATGTGCTATGTTATGTTGGAATTTGGTATTTTTTATTATTATATCGGATAAATATTTTAATACTAATATAGGGCCCTCAAACAAATATGCATTAATAATCTATTGCTTGCCAATTATTTTATTTTTAGGTCTAAGATATTGGAAATTTACTTCTTATGAAGAAATTAATGAAAAAGTGCAAAAATTTAGTAAAACAAAGAAGATAATTGCCGATATTTTGTTAATTACTTATGTTATTATCTCTTTTCCTGTATTTATTATTTTTGGTATTTATTTAGGATCGTTAAAAAATACATTTTAATAATTATAAGTTACAATTAGAGCATTGAAATCCAATGCTCTAATTATTTATAAACAAAAAAAAATTACAACATGATATAAAGATAGAAGAACAAAAAAATATAACGCAGCCATGGGCTATTAAAAAAATTATTTATGATATTTACTGATTATATTTATTACCAACTTACTAACTTTTATAAAAATTTCAATAAAGATGGAGCTGAAAAAGGATATGGAATTGTAATGGCCTGTGGTCTGCCTTGTTTGAATATTGTATTTTTAATTATAATATTAGATAATTATTTCAACACTAATCTAGGTCCTTCTAATAAATATTCTTTGATTCTCTATTGCCTACCTTTTATTTTTTTATTAGGATTAAGATATTGGAAATTTACTTCTTATGAAGAGATCAAAGAAAAAGTACAAAAATTTAGTAAAATCAAAAGTACAATTGCTGATATTTTATTAATAATTTATGTCATTATTTCTATACCTGTATTTATTATTTTTGGTATTTATCTTGGTTCATTAAAAAATACATTTTAATTATTACTAAGTTATAATTAGGGCATTGGCTTTCAATGCTCTAATTATTTATAAACAAAAAAAATAAAAATTATAACATGATATAAAGATAGAAAAACAAAAAAATATAACGCAGCGGTAATCTATATCGCAATTATATCCGAAATCAATTCTTCCTTTCCTCCTTTATGTCAAACTTAAAACAAATTTAACATAAAATGCTGTCCATAATATAAATGGAATGATTACTTTATTTGTTTATCTGTTTTGTAATCAGCGTGTTGTATTTTGTAGTGGTATGCGAATATCGGATTAAGCTAAAATTTCTTAATAAAAACATAAGGAAATCTTAATGCTGTCCGGGTCTGGGCTGGTCTAATTTTGCATCTAATTAAAAAGGATGTCATGAATGTATTTAAAGTCCCTGTTTCAGTTTCTTATCTGACGGGGAGGGTTTTACTTATTGGTGCGATATCGGTTTCACCGATGTTTCTTTCTCAAAAAAAAGACAGCTTAAAAGAAAAAGCCATTGATGAAGTTATTGTAGTAGGTTACGGAACACAGAAAAAAAGCAAAGTGTCCGGTGCTGTTACCGAAGCTTCATTAGATAAGCTTACTTCCAGATCTCTTTCAGGAGTAGGAGAAGTCCTTCAGGGGAAAGCTCCCGGAGTAACGGTAGTGAATGAAGGAGGTGATCCTAATGGTTCTCCCAAAGTAAATATCCGCGGTTTAGGTGGTATTAACGGAGAAACTCCTCTTTACGTGGTAGACGGAGTGGTTTTCAACGGAACTCCATCTATTAACCCGAATGATATTCAGGATATCTCTGTTCTTAAAGATGCCTCTGCAGCAATTTATGGAGCAAGATCTTCCGGAGGGGTAATTCTTATTACCACTAAAAAAGGAAAAAAAGGAGTTCTCACTGTAGACTTTGACGTTAAATATGGTATTAACGAGGCCTGGCGATTGAAAGAGTCTTTAAACGCGGCTGAATTTCAGGATGTGATGTACCAGGCTTATGCAAATGCAGGTAAGCTGGGGAGCTTACCCATTGCTTTTAATCCTGAAAAATATCCTGACGGAAGAATTACCAGGACAGACTGGATGAAAGAGATTTTCCGTACAGGAACGATTCAGGAATATAATCTTAATTTAAGCGGTGGTGGAGAAAAGTCCAGATTTTATGTGGGAATGAACCACAGAGCACTGGAAGGGATTTTATTGAATACTCAGGCAAAGCGATATAATTTCAGAGTGAACTCTGAACATAAGGTGAAAGACTGGCTGACGATTGGTGAGAATATGTACTACAATTATTCTGATGGAAATACAGCAGATACTAAAAGTGGATATACGGGAGCTCTGATTGCGGCGATGTATTATCCGCCGAATGTTCCGGTGTATACCCCAACAGGTGCTTTTTCAGGATTACCCATTGATGTGGCCGGTGGTTACGGAGATATGATCAATCCGGTAGCCTATCTTAAGAGGATCAATATCAGGAATCCTACCCATGAAATTTTAATTAATCCTTATGCCGAAATTACGCTGGCAAAAGATTTGAAATTCCGTTCCAATTTCTCACAGACATTTAAAATTGGAAACGTAAAGAATTTTACCTCCAGGGTCTTGGAGGTTGGGAAAATATTTGATACAAACAATTTAGAATATCAGTCTAATAATACATCTACTGCCCTTGCAGAGCAGCTTCTTACCTATAAGTTTACTGCAGGTAAACACAATTTCGACTTCCTGGCAGGTTTTACTTTTCAGAAAACTGTGGAGGATGGATTCCTTGCAAAATCCTTTGATTTCAGAAGTGAGGCAGATGTTTTCCAGCATCTTCAGAATGCAGCAGATACCAATAAAGAAGTATCCAGCTATAGATTCAAACAGGCTTTGGTATCTTATCTGGCAAGGCTAAATTATGATTATGCAGGGAAGTATATCATCAGTTTGCTGGGAAGACGTGATGGTTCTTCATTAGTGGCAAAGCAGAACCGTTTTGCTAATTACTATGCTGTTTCCGGAGCTTGGGTAGTATCCAGAGAAAATTTCATGAATGATATTTCCTGGTTGTCAAACTTAAAACTTAGGGGAAGCTATGGTATTCTGGGAAATCTTGGAGGTATTTCTCCTCAGGCAGTTAATCCGTTAATGACAAGAGATAACAATGTGATTTTTGGACAGGACCCTTCACAGAACATTGCCTATTATGCTACGACGCGTCCCAATCCGGATCTGAAATGGGGAAAATCTGAACAAACTAACTTTGGGGTAGATGCTTCTTTCCTTCACAACAGTCTTTCTTTACAGTTTGATTACTTCGTGAAAAATTCTAAAGATCAGATCTTTAATGTGAGCTTACCCAGTACAGCTACCTATAATAACCAGTATGTAAACGCCGGATTATTTCAGGATAAAGGCTATGAAGTAGGAATTAACTATAATGGTAAGAAGACCGGGGATTTTACTTATTCAGTGGGAGTTACTTTTAGTCAACTAAAAAATACGGTGAAGCAACTTGCTGATGTAGATGAAATTTTTGTTAATGACAATGGAGTAAGAGGTGTATTGAAACCAACCCGTATAAAAATAGGAGATCCTTTATATTCTTTTTACGGATATAAGACAGGTGGTATTTTCCAGTCTCAGGATGAGATTAATAATTATAAAGATGCCAACGGAAATTTAATTCAACCCAATGCAAAACCCGGAGATATTAAATTCCTGAAGAAAGATGGAAATACAGGGGTACTGAGCAACCAGGATTTTGTAAATCTGGGCAGTCCATATCCTAAATTCTCTTATGGATTTTCTTACAATATGACCTGGAAAAATTTTGACCTTAATATTTTCTTACAGGGAGTATATGGGAATAAGATTTTTAACGGGATGAAGTTTATTTCCTTAAATCCAGGTGGAACAGGGCAGAATTATAATATGGACAGAGATATCCTGAATGCCTGGACTCCTCAGAATACCAATACTGATATTCCAAGGCTTGTACATGGTGATCCAAGTGGAAACTATTCCAAGGTATCAGACTTCTATGTGGAAGACGGTTCTTATCTAAGACTGAAAAACCTGACCATCGGGTATTCGTTACCGAGAGAGCTTTACCAAAAGCTTGATGTGAATAAGGTTAGAATCTATGTGACCACCAATAATCTTTTCACTATTACTAAATATACAGGTTTTGATCCTGAAGTAGGAATGAATTCTTATGGGGTAGATACCGGAAGATATCCACAATCGCGCTCATTTATTTTCGGGGTGGAAATAGGATTATAATTTTTAAACAACAAAAAGTAAAAAAAATGAAATTTTTCAATAAAATATTTTTAGTATCAGGAATATCGGCAATGCTTTTATCATGTACAGGAGAGCTGGATGTTCAACCGGAAGGAACCCCTACGGAAGCCAGTTTCTGGAAAACGGAAAATGATCTGATTACCGGTGCCAATGCCATGTATAAACCTCTGTCTGACGGAGAGTTTTACGGAAGAGGATTCTTTTGGTTCATTAATGCCAGTGATGATATGGTAACAGGAAGAGCAAAGAGTGAGGCAGATAATGCCAAGAACTTCAGCAGCAATTATATCGCAGCAGGAGATCTGGAAACCCAATGGAACAAAAGATATAATGTGATCGGAGTTGCCAATCGTGTGATCCGTAACGTTGATAATATTCAGGCTTCAGCAGCTATAAAGAATAAATATTTAGGTGAAGCTTTATTTATGAGCAGCCGGATGTATTTTGAACTGGCATATAACTATGGAAATGAAAAAGCAGGTATTCCTATTATAGACCGCACAAAAGAACCGGATCCCAATCCTATTCCAAGAGCGGCTAATGTGATGGTGAATTACAACTATATTGTGAATGACCTGAAAAGAGCAGCCGAATTATTGCCAACTCAGGCTGAGCTTCCGGCAAAGGATTTCGGAAGACCCCATAAAGCTGCAGCATGGGCACTTTTAGCAAAAGTATATCTGTTTATGAAGGACTGGCAGAATGCAGAATATTGGGCTAATGAAGTCATGACAAAAGGAAACAGAAACCTGTTGAACAATTATACAGATGTCTTTAAAGCCGAAAATAACTATAGCTCAGAATATATCTGGTCCATACCAAGTACCCCTAAATTTAATTCAGTGGGAAGTATTCTTCCGGGAGTAATGCTTGAAAACAAAGGCTGGGGAGAATATAATGGATGGGGATATTTCCAGCCGACAAAAGAACTGTATGATGAATATGAAGCTGGGGATCTCAGAAGAAGTACAACGATTCTAAAACTGGGCGATAAATTTACTTTTAACGGAACTGAAAGAACCTATGCTTCTTCCAATTCTCTTACCGGCTACCAGTTCAATAAATACATGGATGCTTTTAAATATCAGCTGAACAGTGGCCATGTAAGTGCCAACGGGGATTATCCGTGTACAGATCTTGCCGTTCCGATTATGCGTTATGCTGAGGTAATCCTTATCAAGGCAGAAGCTTTACTGATGAAAGGAAGCAATGCTGACGTGGAAATCAATATGATAAGAAAACGTGCCGGTTTAGCTCCAAAATTCGGATGTACTATGGCTGACCTGAAGCACGAAAGACGTTGTGAGCTAGCAGGAGAATGGGCAGACCGACACAGAGATCTTGTCCGTTGGGGAGATGCTAAAGAAACGTATGCAAAACCTCTTCACGGGATAAACAATCAGGAAGTATGGGCGGCAAGAAACTTTAACCCTGCAGTACATAATGTATGGGCCGTTCCGCAAGCTGAAATTGTAAACAGCCATAATGTTATTAAACAAAACGAAGGTTGGTAAAATGTTAATCTAATATATATTATCCACTATGTCATCACAGCATTGCTGTGGTGATATAGTTTTTTTCAAAGGTATTATGAAACTATCAAAAATTTTGGCTGTATTAGCCCTGGCTGTTTTCTCTGAGAATCAGGCACAGAATTATGTAAACTATAGTGTAGGCAATGCCCATTCACATAATGATTATATGCAGGAAATCCCTTTCTGGCAGGCTTATTATGCTAATTTTGGCTCTATTGAAGCAGATGTTTTTCTGGTAAAAGGGAAATTATGGGTAGCCCATACGGAAAAAGAGCTGTCTTCAGACCGGACTTTAGAGAGCCTTTATCTGGACAATATCTCCAAACAGATTAAATTGAATAAAGGACATATTTATCCGGATGCCAATAAAAAGCTTCAGCTGCTTATCGATATCAAGCAGGACTACAAAACAAGTCTCAGCACCTTGGTAAATACCCTGAAGAAATATCCTGAGATTACAGGGAATTCAGGTATTAAAATAGTGATTACGGGAGGAAGGCCTCAGCCGGGTGATTTTAAAAATTATCCCAGCTATCTTTATTTTGATGGAGATCTTGAGAAAAATTATACTCCGGACCAACTGAAAAGGGTAGGAATGTTCAGTGCAGATTTACCTGAGCTTGTAAAATGGAATGGGAAAGGAATTCCAAGGGATGAAGAAACCGATAAGATTAAAAAAGCAGTAGAAAAAGCACATGTTCAGCAAAAGCCAATGCGTTTTTACGGAGCTCCTGATTTCCCTAATGCTTGGGTCAATCTTATGGATATGGGAGTGGATTATATCAATACTGATCATATTCCGGATCTTAAAAAGTTCATGAATACCATTCCTAAAAATTTTTATAAAAATACAAAAGAATACACCACCTATACGCCGACCTATAAAACAGACGGAGTAGCTAAAAAAGTAAAAAATGTAATCCTTCTGATTCCGGACGGAACGTCGTTACCACAGTACTATGCTGCATTTACAGCGAATAAAGGAAAGCTGAATGTTTTTAATATGAAGTCTACAGGATTGTCCAAAACCAATTCTTCCAATGCTTATGTTACAGACTCGGCTCCCGGTTCTACCGCTTTTGCTACAGGTGTGAAAACCAAAAATACATTTGTGGGAGTAGACAATATGGGAAAAGCTTTGGCACAGATTCCTGATATTATCGCAGATAAAGGAATGGTTTCCGGTTTGATTTCTACTGGAGATGTCACCGATGCTACACCTGCAGATTTTTATGCACATTCAGATAACAGGAATAGCTCGGAGCCGATCCTGAAAGACTTTGCTTCTTCCAAAACAAAAATTTTAATCGGGGGTCCTACCAGTGGATTATCCCAGGAAAACCTGCAAAAGTTTAAAGAGGCGAAAGTAGATGTGTTCTATGATTTAAAATCTGTTAGTAAAATAAACAACCGTACATTGATTATTGATCCTTTAGCTTCGCAGAGAATTACAAACGGAAGAGGAAATTGGCTGGCAGATGCTTTTGACCTTACCTTAAATGAGGTAAAGAACAATAAAAAAGGATTCTTTATGATGATCGAAGCGTCACAGACAGATGGAGGAGGACATAGCAATAATATTGAGCAGCTGGTGACCGAGTTATTGGATTTTGATCACGTGGTAGGGAAAGCCATGAAGTTTGCTGATGAAAATAAAGAGACATTAGTGATCGTTGTTGGTGATCATGAAACAGGAGGGTTAACCCTTCTTGATGGGAGCCTTAAAGACGGATGGATATTTGGAAACTTCAGTACCAATGATCACACTTCAATTCCTTCCAGTGTATTTGCGTACGGACCCAATTCCAAAGAATTTACAGGCCTGTTTGAAAATACAGAGATCTTCAATAAGATTTTGGCAGCATATGGCATTCAGAAATAATCTGTAAATATAAACTCAAGGGCATTTTACCCTGGGCTCTCACACAGTTGGGAGATTACGCAGACTATTGATATATCTGCTCAATCTGCAAGAGATGAAAATTATAGGCAGATAGCATTAATTGGATAATAAAACCGGCTGTTTCAAAAGTGAAACAGCCGGTTTTGTATTTATATTTCTTAGAAGTTTAAGATTCTAAAAATTAGTTTTGACGATCAGCTCAGATAGTTCAGCATTGACAAAGTCGATAGGCATTACCCCATAAGATCCTTGTGTATTGGTTTGGAAGAAAGTTTTCAATTTAGGATTAATGCTGTTGGAAACTGTAGGGATGCTAGGTATTCCAAAGATTCCGGGTTTATAGCCACTTGTAAAGTTGACAAAAAGTTTATTGGTGCTGTCGTTCTTTGCTTCATTCAGCAGAGAAGAGATTCCGGCCCACTTATCATCATTATTTGTTACTTTATAATAATCCTGAACCTTCATGGGAGCACCGTTGTTATTAATTTCAAATGTAGTATTGTCTGCCCATGAAGTTGCGTTGATTCCTTTGGCTGTTCCTGCTGAGAACCTTCTTAATAATTTGATCTTTCCCCTTACCTGTCCAAGAGTGGGAATATTGGTTCCCAGATCCCATTTTGATGGATTTTTCTGAATGTACGAATCAAAAGTACTTTCAAAGCTTCTGGTAGTATTGGAAGCGTCATATTCTTCTTTCACAGACATGATGATGGTTTCTGAAGGATGACTCTCCAGAAATGCGTAGCAGGCATTAAGTACATCATCAAAATTCAGATTCTGATAAATAGGACCATGGTGAATGGCAAAAGAATTATCAATATGTCGGCAACGGATATCCAGAAAACGAACCCCTGTATTGAGCTGTTCGCCGATACTTAGGTTTTGAGTTTTTGCCGTACCACTGTTAGAAGGGATTTCTCTGGTAGCACCGGAATCATGAGTTCCCGGAATAGAAATCCTTGAAATAGAAATATTATCCTGAATACCGGACATCCAGCTGTTCATAGCTATAGGAAGTGCTGCATTTCTGGAATTGGCTTTTTCTAGAGCTGTTATCCCTTTATCATTTACATCTCTTTCGATGCTCGAATCTGAGCACGAGAAAAATAAACTTGCGGTGGCAATGCTAAGACTGATCATTGTGAAACGTCTCATGTGGTTCTTGAACATAGTTTTATTATATTTTTATGTAACCTAAAAATAAGAATATGTCAAGATATAAGGAGTTAATTTAATTTTAAGAGATAATTAATTTGTATGATTGGAATAAAGAAGAAAATATACCTTCTAAAAAATGAAATCATCGGTAGAGCCGGGAATTCTGAATCGGTGCTTTCCAATGGTAAAATCATTCATCTTTATAAGAGTCTTCATCTTGTGGGTAAACTCTTTGTGAGAGGGGTCGGGAGCTTTTGTTTCATCATCACAGGATGAATATTCTTTATCAACAATAACCTTTCCCGTTGAAAAATTGATCTCATTCAAAAAACTGAAATCACAGGTATCTTCAAATTGATCATGAGAGCCTATCAAAAAGAAATCTCCGTTCTGATACCGGAAGGTATGGCTATAATTTTGGGTATGTCTTGAATTGGTATTAAATGTCTGAGAAATGGTCAGGGCGTTATTTTTGATGGAAATTCCCGGAGGGGTATTCTCTTCAGGATAGAAGCCCATTCCGCTTGAAAAAAGAACGGTGGAGTTTTCCTTCCAGACCTTAAGACTGTTATCCACGTTTTTCAGAATGTAGAAAACCCTTTTGTAATCTTTAAATTCCGGATAGTCTGTGCTTGCGGAAGCTTTTTGATCCGTATTAAATATCAAAACCACTTCATCTTTCCCGTCCTTATCCAGATCTCCTTTAGATTCGGCAATCTTTGTATATCCTTTCGGTGTTGAAAAATTTTTCAGGCCCTGAGCATTATAGAAAGTGATGGATAAGAAAATAATAAAGAAAAGACTTTTCATACAGATATATTTGAATTTATAATCCGGTATCTTCTTTTTCAATCAATCCGGATTCTTCCAAGTGGCACATACAGCCCTTTATCGTTTTGTAGATCCCGTTAATATCGGTTTCTTTACCCTTAGTATTAGTTACTGTAATGCCCGTAGAATAGGAATTGTCTTCTGCGTAGTATGTTCTGAAAAGCTGATATTGATACCCCTTATTGGTAAAGGTCAAATAGTTGAGCTCCATTCCTGCATTCTGTTTTCCTCCACCTCTCATATAAGATCTGTACTTGAACTTTTTCCAGCTGTCTTTTGTCTTTTCAGCGGGAAATTCCATTTCTACATGATCTTTACTTCCAAAACGGTACTGAATGTATTCATTCTCTTTATCTTTTACCAAGGCCATTTTCTTTCCTGTTTTCGTTTCAAAAGAATACAGGATTTCTTCATTGGGAAGCAGGTATTGTGCCCAAACTGACAATGGAAGTGCCAAAGAAAATAAAATTAAATATTTTTTCATGGAAGGATATGGTGTATTAAATGTAGCAATTTGAAATGATTTTTTGATTCCATATTCAAATTACCACATTCTTAAATTTTCAAATTATTTCGTAACGACAGAAGCCAGATCCTCCCAGAACATTGGGTACGATTTTTCTACAACATCCTCGTCTTCGATATTAAGTTCTTTAATCAGGCAAAAAGGAGCAAAGCTCATCGCCATTCTATGATCCTGGTAGGTTTTGATAGAAATATTTTCTTGCGGATTTCCAAAATGGGTAGATTGGATCGTTAAATCGGTGATTTCTGTTTCCGTTCCCAGTTTTTTCAGCTCATTATATAAAGCCAGTAATCTGTCGGTTTCTTTCACTCTTAAAGTTCCCAATCCGGAAATGTCAAAAGGGATTTGTAGTGCTGCTGCCGTTACACAAAGCGTTTGTGCAATATCCGGACAGTTGTTCATATCCAGCACAATCTTTTCAGGAAAAGAAAAATCCGGCTGAGGTTGTAATGTGATTTTATGCTCGTCTTCAGAAAAGATAGTTTTAATTCCGAAGAAGTCTTCATAGATTTTTGCAATGGCAGAATCCCCTTGTGTAGATTCTTTATAAAAGCTTTTTAAATGAATGGTTTTTCTACCCAAAGCGCAGATAGAGTAGAAGTAAGAAGCCGAGCTCCAGTCACTTTCCACTTCATAGCTTAATGCTGAAGATGCACTGTCCCCGTGGTAGGGCTCTACTTTAATGGTATTTCCTTCAAAGCTGCTTTTAATACCAAACTTTGTTAAAATATCCAGGGTCATTTCAATATAAGATCTTGATGTTACCTCGCCCACAAGATTAATCTTCAGCCCGTTTTCAAGTTTTCCTGCAATAAGAAGAAGCGATGTAATAAACTGACTTGAAATATTGGCAGGAACATTCACCTGGGTTTGAGTGATTTTTCTTCCTGTGATTTTTAAAGGAGGAAACCCTTCATTTTCCAAATATTCAATGTCCACACCAAGATCTCTCAAAGCACTTACCAAATTTTTGATCGGTCTCTCTTTCATTCTCCCTGAGCCGGTAAGAACTGTTGTTTTCCCTTCCTGAATTGAATAATAGGACGTAAGAAAACGCATGGCTGTTCCTGCATGGTGAATATCCACCACATCGGTATTTGCAGATAATGCTTTTTTAAGCAATTGCGTATCCTGAGAATTGGAAAGATTTCCGATTTTTATATTGCTAAACAGACTTTCCAAAATCAATAAACGATTCGAAATACTTTTCGAACCGCTGATCTGTACTGTTTTATCTCCAGTTAATGTTGATTTTTCTAGCTTCATTATTTCTTCATATTTCAAAATCCGGGCATCAGATTTCAGGTATTCATTGTCTGGGACCTGAAATCTGATGATGGGATCTTATTTTAATTTTTCATTATTCTGATGGCGATCCTTATCCCGATCAGTTTTTATTTTCATTTTTTTGTCGAACGCTTCCTGCAGATTGACACCTGTCTGGTTGGCCAAACATAGGGTAACAAAAAGGACGTCTGCCAGCTCTTCTCCAAGATCTTTGCTTTTGTCACTTTCTTTTTCGCTCTGCTCACCATATCTTCTGGCGATGATTCTTGCTACTTCACCCACTTCCTCTGTCAGCATAGCCATATTGGTAAGTTCATTAAAGTATCGTACACCGATGGTTTTTATCCATTCGTCAACCTGTTGCTGTAGATGAGTGATTTCCATTATTGATAAGCTCCAAGAGTAGGGTTAGTTGTTCTGGGTACATTCACGATGTCAAAAGGTACCGTTCCTGCAACGGTTACATTTCCTTTACCTCTGGCCGGAGAAGGCATTTTTAACCTTAAATTCATTTTAGCCATGAAATAATTGACAAACTGAGGGTCCTCATTTTTGATACTTTGTACCACGCTGGTATTATTGTCGAAAGGAAAGCCTGCTTCTGAGGTTCCCGAATATTTTAATAAACAGTTTTGAATTAAGAATTCAAACTGCTGCCCCGGTGTCTGTTCAAAATGAACGGAATTATCTCTGTCAGAATATACAATACTGTTTTGTAGGGTAAGTTGCTGTAAAGCTCCCTGCTCTGTCTGCCCTGCATCATTTTTCCATTCATTGGTTGCAAAAATCCCTGTTCTGTCAAAAGAACTCATGCTTTTGGAATAATTAGCAATTGTGGCATGAGTATAGTTGTGATTTCCCCCTCTGAAAATCCCGATACAGGATGAACCACAATTATTCATTACCAGGTTGTTGGCATTAACTGTAGAGCCTACTGCGTAGATTCCATATTCAAAGAAGGTATGGATGAATGAATTTTTAATAGTCGCTGTAGTCTGTCTCATATCCAGTCCTCTGGTTCCTCCAAAAAGTCTTGCATGGTTCATATTCAGTGTAGAATTGGCTTCCATTCTTATTGAATTCCAGTTTTTAGGAAGGGTATCATGATCCAAATCATTTCTGTCCCCACGGAGAATAACTTGTTCGTCCTGTGTTCCGTTGATATTTAAAGTAGCACCTGAAGAAATTTTCATTCCACTGTTTTGATGGAAATATACTTTCGTACCCTGCTCTATATTCAACATGATATTCGGATTAACAGTCAGGTTCCCATAGATGATTTTGGCTTTATTATTATTCCAGGTCGTATGATTTGTAATTACATTAGGATTAGTGGAGGTTTGAATAAAAAACTCAGCATCCTGAACTACAGAAAATAAAGTGACATGCTGTTGGCCTGTAGGTCCCGTGAAAAGAACTTTATCTTCGGCAATGGCTTCAGGCCCTGAAGCTTCAGGAGCTATTTCAACAAAAATAAAAAGACTGTCTTTCTTTCTTAAGGGAACATCTTTAAAGTCATATCCCGGTTTTCCGTCTACATTGATTCTATATAAGGAAGCAGCTCCTTTTTCAAGATTAATCCTTGGAATCAAAATATCTTTATCCTCATTATTATATACTTTTACAACATATGTTTCTGAACGAACCTGGTGGTAAACTGTGTCACAAAATACCGTATCCCTAGAAAAACGCAGCTCCTGTGAAGGGGCATCGAACGTAATATCGTCCTTATTACATGATACTGCGGCAAGCAGTACCCAGAAAGAAAAAGCCAGTAATAATTTGAATTTCATCGAAATTAAAGTTTAAGTAAGTTCCAAATTTAACGAAAATACTTTGAATTTCTTATCATTAAAAAAATATTGAATTCAGTATTTGCATATTTGAAAAAATGTTGTATTTTTGCAACCTAAAATTAGCAGAGAAATATCCATTACTATTTCGGAAGCAAACTTTAATTTTTTTAAAAATAGTATTATGAAAAACGGAATTCACCCAGAAAATTATAGACTTGTTGTTTTCAAAGATATGAGTAACGACGAGGTGTTTCTTTGCAAGTCTACTGCAGAAACAAAAGACACTATCGAGTATGAAGGACAAGAGTACCCTTTAATCAAAATGGAAATCTCTTCATCCTCTCACCCTTTCTACACTGGTAAAGTAAAACTAGTTGACACTGCAGGTAGAGTTGATAAGTTCATGAACAAATACAAAAAATTCGCTAAGTAATTTTTTGCTATCAAAATATAGAAGTCTTCCAATCTTTTGGAAGACTTTTTTTATGTCACTTTATGACATCTTTTTGTATTTTTGTTTTCAGATAGAATCCGGAAACAGGCATTTTATTTCGGAGGATAAAACCTCCAGCCCTTTGTTTCTGATTTCTACCTTCTAATCTATAACTTCTACAAAATGCAATTAGTATTTTCAGACGCACAATATTGGGAAGACTTTCTTCCACTTACTTTTACCCGCCCTGTTGCAGCAATGCGATGCGGAATCCTTACCTTCTCGGAAAGATGGCAGAAAATTCTGGGAAATAATGAAGTTTCTTATTTTACAGAAAACTATCTTCAGAATAAGTTTAAAAATCCTGAAGATACGGAGAGCCTATTTTTGGTTTCCAATTTTTTGCCCACAGAATCAGTAATTCAGCAGATCAAAGACCTTAAGCAGGGAGAGGCGCTGGTATACGAAGACGAATTGGTGGCGGCCAGGATTAATATGAAGGATTTTTCTTTACATCAGATTGAAAAAATGACGGATATTAAGGAAAAGCTTATTTTCTTTAAAAAGCCTGCAGATCTTTTTACGTACAATCATTATGCTATTGATTTTGACTTTGAACTTCTTACAAAAGGAAGAACTTCACAGGAGCTTTCTTCTACCAACGGTTTCTTAGGAGATAAGAAAGATTTGTTTATTGAAGAAGGAGCGCAGATTGAATTCTCTACCCTGAATACCAAAACAGGAAAAATCTATATCGGTAAAAATGCCGAAGTAATGGAAGGCTGCAATCTTCGTGGTCCTATTACATTAGGGGATGACTCTAAATTTAATCTTGGATCCAAAATCTATGGAGCGACTACTATTGGTCCACATTGTAAAGTAGGAGGTGAAGTAAACAATATTATCATTTTCGGGTATACCAGCAAAGGACATGAAGGCTTTATCGGGAATTCTGTTATCGGAGAATGGTGTAATTTCGGAGCTGATACCAATTCTTCCAATCTTAAAAATAACTACAGCCACGTAAAACTCTGGAACTACAGAACCAAAGCTTTTGAAGATACAGGCTTACAGTTTGCAGGCCTGATTGTGGGAGATCATTCAAAAACAGCAATCAATACCCAATTGAATACAGGAACTGTTATTGGTGTTGCCTCTAACATTTTTAAACCGGGCTTTCCTCCCAATCTCGTAGAAAACTTTTCGTGGGGTGGGCTTAAAGATGATGAAAGGTTTAAACTGGATAAAGTATATGAAGTTGCAGAAAGAGCTATGGGAAGACGAAAAGTCTCTCTAACAGACGATGACAAGGCGATTTTAAAACATATTTTTGATACCTATTAATCTGGGAATAAAAAAAACTTCAATTATTTTGAAGTTTTTTTTATTTTCGATGTAATAGAATGGTAATAGCAATTGTCTTACCTATAAGAAACAAAACTCATGACCCAAGAAACTTTCAAGAATACGGTGTTTATTCTCAAAGACGAGATGTATCGTTTTGCGAAAAGATTCGTCATGAGCAGTGATGAAGCAGAAGATATTGTACAGGATCTGATGATGAAGTTCTGGCAGAAGAAGGAGGAGCTTGAGCAGTTTGGGAATTTTAAATCCTATGCGCTGAAATCTGTCCGGAATGAATGTCTGAACCGTCTGAAGCATCATAACGTGAAAATAGGATTTGCAGATATGCAGCTCCACAAATCAGAGCTCTACAGTATGGAGATTGATAATCTTAAAGAATATATTATAGGATTTATCAACCAGCTTCCTGAAAAACAGAAAATGGTCATCCATATGAAAGATGTAGAGGAGTATGAAGTTTCCGAAATTTCTGAAATGCTGGAAATGGAGGAAAATGCAGTAAGGGTAAACCTGATGCGGGCAAGACAAAAAGTAAAAGAACAAATTACACAACTGATGAGTTATGAAAAAAGATCAATTACAAGATAAATACGACGAAATCTTCCGGGATATAAAGGAGGAGAAAATGGAATGGAGTTTTGAAGACTTTCTTCAGCAGAATGAAGAAAAAGATGCTGAAGAAAAAATAACTCCCATTATTCCTTTAGAAAAGAATAAACCTTCTTTCCCAAAATGGTTCTGGATGGCAGCAGCAGTTCTGTTACTTTTCAGTATTGGATTCGTTTTCAATACCTATCAGAATACAGGTGCTCAGGATGCTGAAAAATTAGTGAAAGATGAAGTATTAAGACAAAAGTCTGACTTTATAGAAGAAAATAATGACCATCAGAGCCAGGTAGCAGTTAATCATACCGATTCTATCTCAGGAGCAAAAAAAGACTCTATTTTTCAGGGGAATTCTGTTGCTGAAAAAGATGTATTGGATGAGATCCTGCCAAAAAGAGGAAGGCTTAAAAAAGAGAGAAAGCCGAGATATGTAAACAACGCTTCTTTCAACAATAAAACAAGAAAAGATTCTACAGGCTATGAAAATTCTTATGTTATTGTTAACGGTAAAAGAATTGATAACGTAGAAGAAGCCATCAATGTGACTAAGTATTCATTCCAGATATTTGCAAATAACGTTAGTGAAAAATTGGTACAGCCTAAAGTGGTAGATGACGATTATTAACTGAAAAAGATGTAGGTCTGATCAGTACTAATCATTAACTTAAAAATAAAATTGACTCATGAAAAAACTATTCATAATATTCGCACTTGCTTTCTCCCATTTTTTTAATGTATATGGGCAAAAAGACAAATTCGATCAGCTTTTTGAAAAATATCAGGAAGTGGAAGGGGTTACTTCCATTAAAATTGCCAAGCCTATGTTTGGAATGCTTAGCAGCCTGAATATTGATGATTCACAGCTGGATCAGATAAAACCATTATTGTCAAAAATTAATGGATTGAAGATTCTGATCACAGAAAATCCGGAAAAAGGAAATACAGCCGACGGCCAAAGAGTTCAGAACAACCTTTCTCAATTGAGCAGAGATGTAGCTTCTTATGTGAAGAATCTCAACTATAGCGAGATCATGACGGTAAATAATGCCGGTGCAAAAGTAAAGTTCCTCTCTTCCGAAGCTAAAAATGGGATGCTGGATGATTTGCTGTTGAGCATTGACGGTGGCGGCGGAGAAAGTATTTTTGTGATGCTGGACGGGAAGCTTTCTATGGATGATGTCAGCAAGATTATTAATTCCAGTGAAACAAAAAAGAATCCTGTAACCAAGACAAGAAATACACTGACTTCAGAAAATAATGTGTCTTATCTGAATGGAGAGGCAAGAAATGTGGGTGAGTTTTCGGGAATTCAGGTAAGTACAGGAGTAAATGTAGTTTTCAAACAGGAAAAACCAACCAGCGTTAAGGTGATTGCTGATGCTGATAAACTGCAATATATTGTTACAAAAGTAGAAAATGGAGTATTGAAGATCCATATCGATAATAAAGGAGTGAGAAACTTAAGGTTCAAAAACTTAAGCGTTAATGTGTCTTCTCCAAAAATGGATAATATTGATATCTCATCAGGATCCAACTTTACAGTCGTTAATGCAATCCAGGAAAAGGATATGAGAATTGATGCATCATCGGGAGCTCATTTGACAGGTGATTTTAAAATCATGGGGGCTGTGGATCTGTCTGTTTCATCGGGAGCGAGCGTAAGAGCGGGAGTAACTGCAGGGAATGTATCCATTAAAAGCTCGAGCGGATCCAGTACCAGCTTAAGTGGAAAAGCCGATTCCGGAGTCATTGATATCAGCAGTGGGGCTGTTTGTAAAGCAGAAGATTTAAAGTTTGACTATGTGGAAACTGAAGCGACATCAGGCGGAAACCTTAGTGTCAGCGTATCTGGAAAATTAAAAGTGAGAGCATCTTCAGGAGGACTGGTAAGATATAAAGGAAATCCAGAAATAGAATCCAATATCAGCAAAACTTCAGGAGGCTCATTAAAAGCTATAGACTAAAAAACAACCATCATGAAAATTCTTAAAAACATTTTTCTTGCCTTCCTCACGGTATTTACACTTCAGTCTTGTATCGTCTCAGGAAAGCCCAATATGGATTTCTTTTCAGATTCCGGGTATGATTTCAAGGGAGCAAAGTTTACAAGCATAAATGTGCCCCTGATGATGGCGAAGCCTTTTATCAAGAAAGCCTTAAGAGAAGATGGCGAAAGTGAAGAGGTCATTGATCTGATCAAAAAGGTTTCTAAAATCAAAGTCCTTACCGTGGAAAACGGAAGCAAGGAAATGCTGAATGATTATGCTAAATATTTAAATAATAACAACTACGAAGACTGGGCGACTGTAAAACATGATGGTGAAAATGTGAATGTACGCGTAAAACAGAATGGAGATGCTATTAAAAATATGCTGATTACTGTAAACTCAAGTAAAGAATTGGTATTTGTAGATGTAAAAGGAAGCTTTACGGCAGATGATATATCGAAGATCATCAATTCTGTTTCAGATAAGTAATTTAATTGCCTATGAGCCAAAACAATTTTAATATCGATAAATTAGTAAAGGAGGTACGTATCCTTAAGGTTTATGCTGTTTCGCTTACTGTGGTTTGTATTCTGTTTTTTATTCTTGCATTCAAAATGCAGTCTTCCCATGAGAAGTTTAAGGAAATAGATGTGGAACGTATCAATATTGTAGAGAAAGACGGCACCTTAAAAATGGTCATCAGCAATAAAGAAAGACAGCATCCCGGAATGGCCAATCATAAAGAAATGAAACCGAGAGAAAGAGAAGCCGGTATGATCTTCTTTAATTCTTTAGGTGATGAATGTGGAGGGCTTGTATATGACGGTAATGAAAAAGGGTCGGGAATGGTGTATTCTGTGGATCAGAGAAGTACAGATCAGGTGATGCAGCTGCAATACTCTGAAGGCACAGGAAGCGATAAAAAAAGAGTATATGGTTTAAAACTTTGGGACAGACCGGATGACTTTCCGTTGGAAGCGGTTATGAAATTCGATGATTCCCTGAAAAAATTAAATGATCCTGTCGCAAGTAAAAAAGCATATGCAAAGCTCCGTGAAGAAGGGAAATTTGGTAGCGAGCGCTTTTTTGCAGGAAAAACATCCAACGGAGATGTAGGTGTTTTTATCCGTGATACAAAAGGAAAGGTTCGGCTTAGGCTTTATGTCGATAAAAATAACCAGACTCATATTGAAAATCTGGATGAAAATGGCAATCCGGTTAAATAACAGAAGTTATGGTACCGTAAAAATAATTTGTAACAAGTAGTTTCAAACATACTAGATTTATTTTGTGATCAAACCATTCTTATTAAAGGGTGGTTTTTTTGATTTAAGTTATAGATTATTAATTTTTATGTAAACTATTAAAAATGATTTTCATATCTCACTAAAATAACCTAATTTTGCAAAGAAAGTAAAGATGTCTATTCATAACAAAATTGTAGAGACAGCCATCACTTTCGATGACGTTCTTCTAGTCCCTTCTTATTCAGAAGTTTTACCTAACCAGGTATCATTAAAATCAAGACTTACCGACAAAATCACGCTGAATGTTCCGATAGTATCTGCTGCGATGGACACTGTTACTGAAGGTGATCTGGCGATTGCTTTGGCAAGAGTTGGAGGCTTAGGTTTTATTCACAAAAATATGACCATTGCTGAGCAGGCTGCACAGGTGAATCGTGTGAAACGTTCCGAAAACGGAATGATTTCAGATCCGGTAACCCTGTCTAAAGATTATACTTTAGGACAGGCCAAAGAAATGATGTCGAAATACAAAATTTCCGGGCTTCCTGTAGTAGATGCTGATAATGTTCTGATAGGAATCATTACCAACAGAGATGTGAAATATCAGGAAAATCTTGATATGAAAGTGGAAGAGATCATGACTAAAGAAAATCTGATCACTTCCGATAAAGATACCAACCTTGAAAAAGCTAAAGAAATTCTTCTTAAAAGCAGAGTAGAGAAACTTCCGATTGTAGATAAAGATAATAAGCTTGTAGGATTAATTACCATCAAGGATATCGATAATCAATTAGAATACCCTAATGCTAATAAAGATCAGGGAGGGCGTCTTATTGTAGGTGCAGGAGTTGGCGTTGGAGAAGATACATTAGATAGAATCGAGGCTTTGGTAAAGGCTGGTGTTGATATCATAGCGATTGACTCTGCACACGGACACTCGAAAGGGGTACTGGACAAGATCTCAGAAATCAGAAAAGCATATCCGGATTTAGATATCGTAGGAGGAAATATTGTGACGGCTGACGCTGCTAAAGACTTAATTGAAGCAGGAGCTAACGTTCTTAAAGTAGGAGTAGGTCCTGGATCTATCTGTACAACGAGAGTGGTTGCCGGAGTAGGTGTACCTCAGTTATCAGCTATTTATAATGTATATGAATACGCTAAATCTAAAAATGTTACTGTCATTGCAGATGGAGGGATTAAACTTTCCGGAGATATTGTAAAAGCAATTGCAAGTGGAGCAGGAGCAGTGATGCTAGGATCTCTTTTAGCAGGAACAGATGAAGCACCGGGTGAAGAGATTATCTTCCAGGGAAGAAAATTCAAATCTTACCAGGGAATGGGAAGTCTTTCTGCAATGAAGAGAGGAGGAAAAGAAAGATATTTCCAAAGTGAAGCTAAAAAATTCGTTCCGGAAGGAATTGAAGGAAGAGTACCTCACAAAGGGAAACTAGAAGATGTGATCTTCCAGTTAACCGGAGGTTTAAGAGCAGGTATGGGATATTGTGGAGCTAAAGATATTGAAGTTTTACAAAAAGATTCCAAATTAGTGATGATCACAGGAAGCGGATTAAAAGAATCCCACCCACATGATGTCATCATTACTCAGGAAGCTCCGAACTACTCTTTATAAAAAAGAAGTTAATATTGTTTAAATAGAAAGCCTTTAAAAGTGAAATACTTTTGAAGGCTTTTTTATTCAGTTTATTCTGGAATAGGTAAATCTGGGTTTAATCACCTTATTTAAGAAAATACCTTTTGATCTGGCTTTTCCAAATTTTTCAACAATATCTGGCGGTACATTAAGATAGTCATAAACAGCTCCTGACTGATATATAATGCGTAATATTTCAGTTTCAGGAAAGTAAATAAAGCTGTTGACAACACTTGATGGCATACTATACCAGAGCAAAAAATGTTCCCGGATAAAACAGAAAAGCTTCCGGGGAGTCCGAAAGCTTTAGGTATAATGATGTAAGTCTTTTTAAAGATGGAGAAGGTTATGATAATCTGCAATATGCAGGTAGCCTTCCTCTTTGATATTTACCTTTACATGATGTTTAATAGCAATATCATAAATTTCTTTTGGAAGCATGCTTCCTTTTTCACTCAGTATTTTGCTTATATCTTTCAACAGGTCCAGGTGGAGAATAAGATCTTCTCTGGTTATTTTGGCAAGATCCTGTATCAGTTTTTCTACCCTCTCATCAGTAATATGCTGCTGCATACGGTGAGGATAGTCTTCCAGATTATAGGTGGCCTGGAAATGTTCCTCAAAACCATATTTTCGGATATAATCTATAGCAAGAGTAGTGGCCTGCTCTCTGTCGTGGCTCCTTCCAATACTGGCATTCTTCTCACCAAAAACAATTTCTTCAGCAATACCTCCTGCAAGATAAATTTTAATTCTATCCAGAATACTTTCCCTTGTATCATGTATCTGATGAGGGAAGGTAAAACCTGCAGCGTAGCTGCTTGCTACCTTGCTTTTCAGCTGTAACGGGGCAAATCCGGTATAAAGCATATAACAAACGGCATGACCGCATTCATGGACGCTGATATTAGCTACTGCATCCTGCTCGTTAGCCTGGCGTATGCTGTCTATTCTTCCCGTATAAGGAATTTCAACCATTCTGCTGCCTATTTTTCCGGTAATGATCTTCCGGTCCATCAGATAATCAATTTCTATGGTTTTGTCCTCATTCATGATCGCTTCAAAAAGAAACTTGCTGAGGTTGGTATCCAAAATATCCACTACACTGCTGAATACGGGACGAACACCCTGTACAGGAAACACTCCGTTTCTATAAATAAGCTCGTTGATATTTTTATTAATTTTCAGGGTAACACCAAATTTTGTTTTGGTCTTATGTCTCAGGTTATTGATCTCCCGCTGAATAAGCTTATAAAAATCTTCTGTTTTTAGTGAAAAATAAATAAGATGGATATTACCAAATCGGGCAACCTGCTCAGGGCGGAATTTTCTGGCTAATGCATTCTTTATATCCACCATTGTAATTTTCTTGGTAAATGCATGGTAGATATTGGCATCTATATCAGCTTCACTGGTTTCGCGGGACATTTGAAAAGCTTCATCCAGGTTTCCACTGATAATGATCAGCATTTTGCTGTAATCCACAGGTTCATAGATTTTCTTTTCCTTTTGTTTCTTACGGATCAGCTTGATCATATCTTCCTCTTTCATATCAATGATGCTCATGACATCATCTTCCATGCTGAGGTATTTCTTAAGCTCTTTTGCATCCCAGAGATTGAGATAGGGGTTTTCTTCCAGATCTGTTTCACCGCCTTTTTTTCGTCTTTCATTTTCCTTTTTTCGCAAAAGATAGGAGAACAGATAATGTTCCAGATCTTCACGTTCCCTTTTACTAAGGCGCCCGTCGCTTAAAAGCTCCCAGAAATCTGTGTATTTAGTTTGGGATACTGGGGTTCCGTCTGGTTCAAGGGTGTTAAAGCGCTGGATCTCGTCAAAAAGAGCAATACTCGGTTTCTCATCACCGAGACCATTCGTTTGAAATATATCTGCAACGCTTTTGCTCCATGAGGTTTCATCACTATTGCTGAGCTCTATTTCCACAAAACGGTTTTGAAAATCCAGAAACCGGACCATCTTTCTTACCAGATCTGTTTTTCCTACCCCTGTCATCCCCCAAAGGCTGATCACCACAGGGCGGGTGAGAATCTCAGGCATCAGATACCATACCTGAATGTATTCCATCAGGTTATCAATAATTTTATCTATTCCAATGAATTCTTTTTTGAGAAAAGCTTTACAGTCATCCAGCTTTTTCTTTTTTTTCCGGATCTCTTCTTTATCAATAATCATATTTGAAAAATACATTATTTTTTTAAATTATCCTTAAAATCATCAATCCGAAAATCGGTCAGCGCATTTCCTTTTTCAATTTTTTCCTTGGAATACAGTCTGAAGTCATTTTCTGTTTTTTCTAAAAGATAATCATAAGGTCCTACATGGGATATTAATTTCACCAAAACAGGAGAGATCTCAAGACAAATAAAAAGCCCCATTATGAAAGTTGCTGCCAGCCCAATGATGGCTGAATTTTTGCCAAGTTCATCCAAAGCCTGCAGTTTTGCTGCAAAACCGTTGAATTTGTCTTCAAAGGTTTCTGAAGATTTTCTTTCTGTTTCCAGGTTAGTATATACTTTGGATATTTCTTTATCCAGATATTCCAGTCTGGGAGCAGATTGTTTCTGAAAATTTTCAAGATCCAGCCTGCGCTGTTCTTTTAACTGCTGTTTACGTTTGGCATTAGGCCCGAAACCTTCTTTTCCACTGGTCAGTCCGGACTGTTTTCCCAAAATTTCTTTTTCCAGTTCTACAGACGCTGAATCATAGGATTTTTGGTATTGGGCTATCTTTTCTGAAATCTGCTGCTTCTCAGTTTCAAAGGGTCCGCTTTGCTGAAGGATTCTTCCGCTCATTTCCCCCTGAAGCTGCTTTTTATTCCTTTGTATAATGGTATTCAGCTGTTTGTTGACTTCTTTTTCGAAGATTTTAAGCTCTAAAGGCTTCGAAATGATAATTCCTAAAAAGGTGGCCAAAATCAGACGCGGAATAGACATCAGGATCTGGTTCCACCATGTTCCGGTTTTCTTAATGGATGAAACAATATAACGGTCCAGGTTGAAGATCATTAATCCCCATAGAATTCCAAATCCTACAGAAGCCCAGATATTATCAAATACCGTATACATGGCATACCCTGCAGATAAAGTAGCAAATACTGCAGTGAAAAGAACGATCCCTCCAATTCCTGAAAATTTATTCCATTCACTTGGGGTTTTTCTCAAAATATGGATGTTTCCGCCGGAACATACCATCAGAAACTGCTGGAACCAATTTATTTTATGATTCCCTTGATTTATAGTTTGTTGGTTTGTTTTCATAACTGAAAATTTATACAAATGTAATACTAAAAATCATACCAATGTAAAAGATAGTATTATGTTTTACCAAGTAACAACTGTTAAAATGCTATTTAGCTGTAAATAAGATTGTTAAATATGTACTGTGAATTTGATAAAAAAAGTGTGGTAATTTTGGCTTTTTATTTTTGATGTTTTATTAGTAAAAGGGTAATTTAGCGCCAAATTAATTTAAAAAAAGTATTTTAATGAAGAAAATTAACATTATTTCTATGCTTTTGTTGTTTATCAATGTGTTTTCTCAAGGTCATGACCATTATTGTGGTTTTGATAGTGAATTAACAAAGATGGATGCCAAATTCCCAGAATTAAAAAAAAGAAGAGAAGAAACAGAAGCCAAATTGAGAAGTATGGACAAGCAGTCCTTTCTTAATAAAGTAGGAGGTAGCACATCGTGGAATGGATTATACACAGGACAGGTTTTTGAAATACCGGTAGTGGTGCATGTTATTGAATCCAGTGCGACAGCTAATACTAATTTAAGCCTTAGTGATCAAAATATTAAAGATTGGATTGACAGAGCCAATAAAATGTATGCAACGACATATGGGAACGGATTCTATCCAGAAGGGGCTGGTGCAACAGGAGGAAATGTAATCCCTTTTAAATTGGTATTGGCAAAAAGGTCTCCAAGTTGTTTACCTACAAGTGGTATTGTAAGATATGATGGTAGTTCAATTCCATTATATGATACCAGAGGTGTTGATTCCAATGGTGCCGGGAACGGAGCTAATGATTCGCAGATAAAAACATTGGCACCACATTGGCCGGAGACTTCCTATTTCAATATTTACGTTGTTATAGGATTTGACGGACAGCAGCAAAATGCCGGTGGATTGATGGGCTATGCAAGATTTCCGGAAACCTATGATTATTTCTATGAAAGTTTCATGAAAGTGGCTACTCTTAAAAATCAAAATGATACTACCCTTACTCATGAGCTGGGGCATGCATTTGGTTTATATCATACTTTTCAGGGAGTAGGTTATACTAATCAGACTTCTTGTCCTGTCAATAACAACTGTGCAACAGATGGAGACAGAGTTTGTGATACTTCACCATCAAGAAGTATGTATGGGGTTGCTGTGCCTGGCAATACAAGTATTGATCCATGTACTTCGCAAAACTATGATGGAACTCAGTATAATGTCATGAATTATACCAATTCTAACCGTAAATTTACAGAAGGCCAAAGAGATAGAGCTATCATGTTGATGATGGAATATAGAAAAAATTTAATTACTTCAACGGCAGGTGTAGATCCTTCAGTTGTAATTCCTTCTCCTGTTTCAATAACAGCGGCGCAATGCAGTCCAACAGGAACTTTGCATCCTGCTAATAACAATTTTGCAATTGGAGCAACAAGAGTTCAGTTTGGGTCAATCAGTAGCATGACTAATGGTTATGATTCAGATGAGGTTTCTCCTAAGTTTTATGAAGATTATACTACGGCTACTTGTATCAGACCTGCGTATTATACAGATATTCCATTAAATTCAAGTACAGCACTAAAAGTGAGCTATGATAATGGTTTTGGGCAAGCAGAGAAATTTGTAACAAAAGTTTGGATAGATTATAATAACAATGGATCATTCGAAGGTTCTGAATTAGTGGTCAATAATACATCAAATTCTATGGCAAGCGGAGCTGGAACTACTTTGACCAGTAATATTACACCTCCTGCAGGTGCAGTAACAGGTACCTATCTGAGAATGAGAGTCGCGGTAGATGCTGCAACTTATGGTGGTACAACTCTTCCTGATATGACGGCTTGTTCTCAATTGCAATATGGGCAAATGGAAGATTATGCCGTAAGAATTACAAGCTCTGAATTAAGCACGACAGAAACTAAAGGAAGTTCAGAATCAAAAATTATATATCTGAAATCTGAAAATAAAATAAACCTGGTTGGAAACAGAAATGATGTGTTTGGAGATTACCAGATTTATGATCTAAGTGGTAAACTTATTCAGAAAGGAAATACTAAAACGAATGAAATTCAAATAAGTAATCAACTACCAAAAGGAGCATTTATCATCAACTATTCTGATAAAAATAAAAATGTTTCTAAGAAATTCTTAAATAATTAGAATGATATCACAATGCTCATGAGTTGAGGTTGTGAATCTTGTATAGAAGCTTAAGGAAATTATAAAAGAGGCCATTTTCACTAATTGTGAGATGGCCTTTTTGCTTTAGCTATACTAGGCTAATATTAAATTGCTATGAGCTGAAATAATATGTAATTTCTTGTTTAGAAGAATTTAAGTTTTCTATTGATTATACGACACGTTTTGTCGCTGTTGAGCAATATTTTTGAATGAAAATAGCGTAAACCTATAAAGAAGTTAATGGATGATGAATTTGTAATCGTTCATGCTAATAAATCTTTCGATAGTGAGGTAAAAAGGGTATTTTTGCAACCGAATTAAACTTATAATAACTTAAAAAACAGGGAATGAAAAAACTTTATCTCGGTGCATTTACCTTATGCACCATTGTGAGTCTATCTGCCCAGGAAGTCATCTGGCAGAAAGACATCAAATCTTCCACTCAGGATTTTCTCAATCAGGTGATCACAACCATTGACCAGCAATATCTTATTACAGGAAGCAGTATTCAGGCTAAAAGCCAGTCACTAGCTGCCAATAACCAGAAACAAAACAACGGTTACGATTTTCATTTGATCAAACTCAACCAGCAGGGAGAACAGGTTTGGGAGAAATATTTTGCCGGACAAAACCACGACTATTTATCCGCAACTGTGACCACTCAGGATGGAGGATTTCTGGTTTCCGGTACTTCCTATTCCGGAAAAGGACTGGATAAAAAAGATGATTCCAAAGGGGGATCGGATATCTGGTTGATCAGACTGAATGAATTTGGTGATGAACTGTGGCAAAAAACCTTGGGAACTTCCTCAGATGAAGAAGCCAAAGCAGTGATTCAAACCACCGACTTAGGCTTTTTTGTGGCGGGAAATATTCAAAACTCATCCAAAGGTTACGGTTCAAAAGATGTCTGGATCACCAGACTGGATAAAGACGGAAAAGAGCTTTCTCAGCTTATTCTGGGAGGAAGAGGCTTGGATGAAGTAGAAAAAATGATACCCACGAAAGACGGCGGAGCATTATTAGGAATCTATTCAAGGAGTTCCGAGGTTCTGGGTTCCGGGGTTGGAAATTCTGAGACTAAACCTTCGACTGAAAGACCCGCTTCCTCAATAGCCATTAGCCAAATGCCAAAAGCCAGCAGCAATTTCGGTGAAGGCGACTACTGGATTGTAAAGCTGGATAAAAACGGAAAAGTAGAATGGGAAAAGAACTTTGGCGGAAAAGGCGATGATCATATCAGAACCCTGGCTCTAACTTCAAACGGTTTTATCATCGGAGGAGAATCCAGATCCGAGAGATCCGGAAACAAATCAGTAGAAATTGAAGAAGGCACAGACCTTTGGCTGATCTCACTGAATGAAAGAGGGGATGAACAATGGCAGAAATCTTACAATTTCAAGAACAGGGATATTTTGATGGGGATGAATGTGATACAGAGTCAAGAGTCAGGATCCAGGAATCAAGATGCCACAAAAGGAATATTGCTCGGAGGGTATACCCAGGCGGAAGGAAGAATAGAGAAAGATGATGAGACTTTCTGGATGCTATATCTGGATGGAAACGGCAATGAACAATGGAGAAAACATGTGAGTGGAGACTCGAGAAAAAGAGAGGAGAGACTTTCGGATTTGAGACTTAACAGAGATGGCTCTATTATTCTGGCCGGAACCAGTGCTGAGGAATTAGGAAAAGAGAACTGGAAGATTGTAAAGCTGGGAGACAAACAGGTGGATCAGTTAATAGAAAAACATGATATCAAGATTTATCCGAACCCTGTATCCGATTATGCTTATGTGGAAATCGGCTTTAATTTCAAAGAAGCTGATATTATGCTGTACGATATGAGTGGAAGACAGCTTCAGAATATAAAAACTAAAAACAATGTTACCAAGTTGAGTACACAGGCTCTTGTACAAGGCGCTTACCTGGTGACCATAAAAACGGATAACAATAAAACAGCAAATGCTAAACTGATTAAAAAATAGATAATGAAAAAAATATACTTATCACTATCACTCCTGCTAGCCACACATTCCTTTTCACAACAAACAAAGGAGCCGATACAAATAAAATCACCACAAACTTATGCATTTGAGAAATATGGAAATGTACCTGTTAATCTTTATACGGGAACACTTGATCTTAGAATACCTATTTATACTATTCCGACAAATGGTGGTAAAAATATAGATGTTTTTGTTTCGTATGATTCGTCCGGTTTTTTACCTCATAAGAAATCTGATTATGCGGGGATGAATTGGTCACTTATGGCAGGAGGAAGAATTACAAGAACTTTAAAAGGTATTCCTGATGAATATAAAGGTATTCCCAATGGAACTGCCGGGAATCCTTTTGGAACAGGGGTAAACCTTCATGGCTTTTTGACTGGAGTTCGGCTCAATCCCTATACTAATACTCAGGTCTATGATTTATACAATGGTACAGGGGGCGTAACTGGGGAGAGTTGGAGATTGGGAACTGTAGATAATGGTTATGAAGGAGAACCTGATGTTTTTAGTTTTAATGCCATGGGGCTTTCCGGAAAATTTATGGTGGGAAATGATGGAAATGTTTTAGTAGAATCAAATGATCCAAATATAAAAGTTGACTTAACAGGAGTAGTTTCTTATGGAGGATATGAATTCTGCAAGCCAACTAATCAAACAATTATTATTACTGATGGACAGGGAAACAAATATTATTTTGGTGGAGATTTCTCCAAATATGAAATAGCATATAATTTACCTCTTCCTGGTCCGTCTAAGCAAAATACGTTTAAAGGATTTCCGTATATAAATTCATTCAGTCTTTCAAAAGTTGAATTTACAAATGGGCAAACTATTAATTTTGGATATGTCCAAGATAATTTAAACAGTACTTTTTGTAGTATTATGTCAAGTACTACAAATGTCCTGAATAATGCTAAAGTACTTAATTTTGAAGGCTACTTTCAGGATGGTGCAAGGGTTGACGATTGGAAAAATTGTCCGGGAGGATTTGCAGGCTGTGCTTCTGCTGTAGCTGGCACACCAGGTTATACTGAAAACTTTGTTTTAACAAAACGTTCTCTCCTTGAGTCTATAAAATATGGAGACAAGGAAATAAAAATTAATTATAAAGATGCTGGCTATCCAATTAAACATTATGAAGGAAGTTCAAGTGCCTTAAATTTCAATGAGTTTTTGGTAGATAATATTCAGATATTCAGTAATAATATTTTGGTTAAGAATACTCTATTTGCTTATGATGATTTTGGAGGAGTAAACAAAAGACCTTTTTTAAAAACAATTACAGAGCCTCAAAGTAATAAAGTCTATAGTTTTGAATACTATAATACATCGAACTTACCAAAGTATGTCACAAAAGGTCTGGATCACTGGGGATATTGGAATGGGAATGATAATAATACCAATATATCACCTTTTGAAACGTACAATTCCGCTACAGGAGATTATACAATAAATAGTACATATAGAGATACTAATATCCAAAAATACAATGTGGGATTGTTAAGTAAGATCACCTATCCAACAAAAGGGTATTCTACTTTTGAATATGAACCTAATTATTATGGTAAGAGAATAGAAAGAAATTCTGCAAGTTCTTTTTTGCCTTCTTTAATGAACAATGCGGGAGTTGTAGGAGGAGCAAGAATTCTCAGACAATATGATTATTCAGAAAACGGAGGAATAATTAATGATAAAACATACAAATATACAATGGCATTAAGCGGGGGAATTTCTTCAGGGATATTGATGAACTGGCCAAGATATATTTATTATATAGAATTTACAAGTCCTACTTCGATTCAGAAGCTGATGATGAGATCTAGTTCTAATGTTCAGCAAAATAGTATGGATAGTTATAATGTAGGATATCAAAAGGTTTTTGAAGTGAATGCAGGAAAAGGATATACGGAGTACAATTTCACCAATTATGAAGACTATCCTGATATTTTAAATCCCGATACTGGAAACTTAAGGAACTATTTCACTTCCGCTCAGATCGCTCCGGAAAATTTGTATAAAAATCTCAGAAATTTATATGGAATTGATAGAAGTATTTTAAGGGGTAAGCTAAAATCAGAAATTATATATGCGGAAGGTTCTGCAAATCCTTTAAAGAAAACAGAATATACTTTCAATGACAATATAGATTTTAATCCTAATAATGCAAAAGACAATAATAATTTTGTAACAGTGCATCATCTTTCAGGTGCCTGGGTACAGGGGTATAAGAAGTTTTTGAATATGTCTGCTATTAAAAAGAAAGTGGTTACAGATTTCTTAAGTAATAATGAGATAAAGAATGCAGAAGAATATTATTATGAGAGTAGTAAACATCTGAACCTTTCCAAAGAGAATATCGTTACATCAGACAATTCCAGTTTATCAAAAAAATATTTATATGCAGAGGATACAGAAGTAAATAATACTTTAATGATATCCAAAAACATGGTGGGTATTCCAGTAAGTTCAGAGATAAAAAAAGACAATAAAATTATTGCAAAAACAGAGACCATTTATCCGGTGGCCTTACCTACCGCTCAAACCGGCAATATTGTACTGCCGTTAGCTGTTAAATCCTATGATCTTCAAAACCCTGCTATTTCAACGACAGAGGTTCAATACGATACATATGACTCAAACGGAAACCTGCAGCAATATACCACAAAAGACGGTATATCCACAGTCATTATCTGGGGATATAATAACACCCAGCCTATCGCTAAAATAGAAGGAGTAACCTTTTCCCAGGTTTCATCTGCTACCAGTGCTATTGTCAATGCTTCTGATTTGGATGGAGCTGCAGGTTCCAATAATGATGAAACCGCTTTATTAAATGCATTAAAAACATTCCGAGCTCAGTTTCCTAATTCTCTGGTGACTACTTACACGTATGATCCGCTGGTAGGAGTAAGAAGCATCACTCCACCATCTGGAATCGGAGAAAGCTACCTTTATGATGCAGTGGGCAGACTTGAAAAAGTAGTTGATGTAAATGGAAAGGTAATAAAGGAAATGAAGTACAACTATAAAAACTAATACCGATGAAAAAAATAATAATTCCTATAGGAGTACTGCTAACATCAAGTGTACAGGCACAGCTTACTCCACTTCCTAACACCGAAAACTATATCCAAGCTAAAACATATCTGGATTATAATGGAGCTACGGCTTCCAAATCTGCTGAAACCGTTCAGTATTTCGATGGATTGGGAAGACCTAAACAGATAGTGAATGTGAAAGCTTCTCCACAAGGAAAGGATGTAGTGACCTATTTTGAATATGACGGATTTGGCAGGCAGGTAAAAGATTACCTTCCCGTTCCCCAATCCGGGACCCTTAATGGGGCTATCGTTCCCAATCCTTTGGCTAATGCAACCAATACACCTTATGGTTCAGAAAAGATTTATGCAGAAAAGATACTGGAAAACTCACCCTTAGATAGAATCCAGCAACAGATTCAGGTGGGAAATGACTGGTCGAATAAGCCTGTGAAGTTTGAATATGATGTTAATACTGCAACAGATGCTATAAAATACACCACTACAACTATATGGGAGAACAATGCGACCAAATCAACCATTGAATACGGAGGGATATATGGAGCAAGCCAGCTTTACAAGAATACACTAACCGATGAAGACGGAAACCAAACTATTGAATTCAAAAATGGGAAAGGGCAGACGTTGATGGTAAGAAAAGTAATCAGCGCCACAGAAAATGCGGACACCTATTATGTTTATAATGAATATGATCAGTTAGCATGGGTAATTCCTCCTTTGTTATCAAAAAAAGTACATTGGGGATGGGCTGATCAACAGGAATTAGCTTATGAATATCGTTACGATGGCAGAAACCGTTTGGTAGAAAAGAAGCTTCCTGGAAAAGACTGGGAATATATGGTGTATGATAAACAGGATAGACTGGTGGGTACACAAGATGCCAATCTCAGAGCCAAAGGACAGTGGATGTACACCAAATATGACCAGTTTTCAAGAGTAATCATGACTGGTATATGCCAAGCCATGGGGAACTCCCGTTTGGAAGAACAG
Source organism: Chryseobacterium rhizosphaerae (assembly GCF_003385455.1). Taxonomy (GTDB): domain Bacteria; phylum Bacteroidota; class Bacteroidia; order Flavobacteriales; family Weeksellaceae; genus Chryseobacterium; species Chryseobacterium rhizosphaerae. The sequence continues at coordinate 60,837 of NZ_QNUF01000001.1, forward strand.
AATTATGCCAATACTAAAGGCAGCAATAGTGAAACCAGAAGCGCTGGTATATCTATGGATTATAGCGGGATGAACATCTATTATTCTGTTACTTCGGGGTATCCCCAATATGATAAAGTTTATAATTTTTTAAGCCTCAATTATTATGATACGTATCCTGTAGGAGCACCTGCCATTCCTTCACAAATACAAGGAAGCGATGTTTTACAGGATAATTCTCAAAACTCTACGGTAAGTACAAAAGGACTGCCCACTGCCAGCTATGTGAAAAATACAGAAGCCAATGATATTGGATGGACAAAGAATTATACTTATTATGATACCAAAGGTAGGCTAATTGGTACTCACTCCATTAATCATTTAGGAGGTTATACCAAAACAGAATCTAAGCTGGATTTTGCAGGTGCTCCACAAAATACCAACACCTATCACATGAGAAAACCCGGCGAGGCAGGAGTAACCATTCAGGAGCGTTTTGTTTATGATTCCCAGAATAGGGTGAAGGAACATTGGCATCAGGTAGATGGTAACCCAGAGCAGCTTCTGACTGAAAATACGTACAACGAACTTTCCCAGCTCAGCAATAAAAAAGTAGGAAACGGTCTTCAAAGTATTGATTACGATTATAATATCAGGGGCTGGATGACCGATATTAATAAAAACCAGATGCCTGTTGTTGATTTAGGCGGAAAGTTATTTGCTTATAAAATTAAATACAACCAGAGAGAAGGTATCGAAAACCCCGATGCTATACAATTCCCCGGGAAGAATGTAAAACCAAGATATAACGGAAATATTGCGGAAATAGACTGGAGGTCTGTACGGAGTATTGGAGCTAACCCACCCATTACCCCCAAAAGGTATGGATATGCCTATGATGGTTTGAACAGACTAAGTGCGGGGTATTATCAGAATCCCAATAATCCGAATAGTAAAGAAAATATAGAATCTTTAGCTTATGATGCAAACGGAAATATTACCAGTCTTTACAGAACTTCAGTAGTTAAAGCGGGAATAAATACAGCAACCGTCATTGATAATCTTACCTATACCTATTCCGGAAATAAGCTAACCAATATTAAAGATAGTACCAATAATCAGGCTGGATATGAAGGCGGTGGTGGTACAATCAGCTATGATCTCAATGGCAATATGAAAGATATGCCGGATAAACAGATTGTAGGAATTAATTATAACCATTTGAATTTACCCAATTCGATAGTTCGTGGTACTAATTTTAATAGTACTAACCTATACCGGGGTGATGGAGTGAAATTACATAAAAGAACCGTTGAATTGAGTGATGGTATTAACGGGACTGTAACGACTACAACTGATACAGATTATTTAGACGGATTTCAGTATAGTCTTATGAATATTGCAGGTGGTGGTTCCCCTGGTGGAGGGGAGGAGCCTGCTGATTTTGCTGTATCTCCCACGAGAAAAGCAATGGAAATAGAGGCGTTCTCCAATGAAACACGAAAGATTTCTCCCACACCTGTAAGTAAAACAGTGGATTTACAGTTTTTTCCAACTGCAGAAGGGTTTTATGATTACGAAAAAGATCAGTATATTTACCAATATAAGGATCATTTAGGAAATGTAAGAATAAGTTTCATCAGAAACAGCACAGGAGCTCTTGAAATTACAGATTCTAATGATTATTACCCATTCGGGATGAGTCATTTAAATACTGGAGCATCTTTCTTTGGACCGAGTACATATAAAAATTATAAGTACAACGGCAAGGAGTTGCAAGAGACAGGTATGTATGATTATGGAGCGAGGATGTATATGCCGGATATTGGTAGATGGGGTGTGGTGGATCCAAGAAGCCAATATACACATGAAGCTTATAGTTACGTTTGGAATAATCCGATTATGTTTGCAGATCCAACGGGAATGCAAGGAGAACAAGTTTCTGATTGGTTTACTGATGGAAAAGGCAATTACAAATGGGATCCTATTGTAACGGGACCGGAAAATACTCCTAAAGACTGGAACTATGTTGGACCAACGGGGAGTTATAGGATCAACGGAGCAACTGTACAGCTTTTAGAAGGAGGAAAAACCTTCACAGATATAGACGAAATTGCTGTAAGTGGAGTTTCTCCAGCGGCAGCAGGTATTGTTCTTTCACAAAATGCTCGTTTTGGTTTTTTTGCTTTTTTAGCGGTTGCTTCATGGTATGTTATTAGCGATTTTGTAAATACTACACCTACTCAGTATGGAACTCGAATTGATCCGATGACACATTCTCCTCATACAATGAATGCGGAATCCGATGCAGGATCAGAATCCAATGCAGAAACAGATAGTACCGACGTAAATGGTGTAAATGTTCCTGATGCAAGAAAAGGAGGAGGAAAGAATGGACAACATGCAAATCTTAAAGCCAAGCAAAGTGCTGGAGAAAAATATGAAGAAGCTAAAAGTAAATTGGATTCCATATCTAGAAAACCCAATAAAACAAAAGAAGATAATAAGTTAAAAACACAATTAGAAAAGCAGGTAAAACATTGGAAAGCAAAAGCACAAGAAACCGGAGAAAACCATAGTAGAAATGCAAAAGGAAATAGATAAACTATGAATTTATATACAATTATTTTTGAATTTATGGGAGGTACATATTGCTCACAAAACCATTCAACAGATGAAAGAGAAGCTTTAGTACGTGCTATTAAAGAAAATATCAAAAATCAAGAACTTACTGATTTTAAAGAAAATCTTTTAAATGATCTTAATTTTTGGATTGAAGAAATAGGAGTTTCTTCGTTAGACGGCTTGAATAACGTTTGGTATTTTTCTTTTTCATACGAGGATGAATCATATCATTGCCATATAATTAAAACGGTTAATCTTCAAGAATAATATGACTCCTCTCGCTGGTTCGATCGTCACGATCGAACTGGGATAAAAGTAAAACCACTGCAAAATTGCGGTGGTTTTTTGCATATAAAGCGACCATATTTTCTGGAAGAAATCTTAAAATCATTACAAAGAAGGATGAATTTTTTATATTTGTGGTACATTAAGAATAAACCCTTGTTTTTTCGAGGATTTTGTTGTGATCAATAGTACGGGTTTTATTTTTCTAATGGCTAGCTAATAGATGGTTTTACTTCTCTACATCTAGAAAAAAACTGGAGTATTTTTGCTTTTTCTATTTCAACCGATCCGGGTTCTGTTTCAAAAAACTATCCCTAGCTGTGCAAAGTCTCCCGACTTTGAGCTAATAAAAATAGAACTGCTATATTTACCAATAACAGGATCATTTAAGAACAAGTTTCACCAGAAACAGCACAGGAGCTCTTGAAATTACAGATTCTAATGATTATTATCCTTTCGGGATGAGCCATTTAAATACTGGAGCATCTTTCTTTGGACCGGGTACATATAAAAATTATAAGTACAACGGAAAAGAATTGCAGGAGACTGAGATGTATGATTATGGTGCAAGGATGTATATGGCAGATATTGGAAGATGGGGTGTATTAGATAATTATAGTGAAAAATATAACTCTTTGTCACCATACAATTATGTTGCTGGAAATCCAATTAGATATATAGATATCAATGGCGAATGGATATACATCAATGACCAAGATGGTACACAATACAGATATCACAATGGAGCGACTCAACATCAAGTTGAGGGAAAATGGACAAATATAAACAGTTCAACACATTTATCGGATTACGTTTTACAGACGGTAGCTGGATTGAATTATTTAGATAAAAATACATCTATAGGAAATACAATGATTAACTATTTTGACCAAGCTCAAGGGAATGATGGAAAAGTGAGGGATATTAATTTCAACTATACAAATGGAGCTTCTCAAGTAAAATATGGAGAAAGTAATATTGTTGAGCTTAATTCTTCAGATAGAAAAGGAGTTTGGACAACAGCAGGAAATGATGGAAAGTCTCCTTCATTGTATGCAACAATAGCACATGAGATGGGACATGTATATGGGAATTTTGCTTTAGGACATATTGCTCAAAACTGTATACCTAATACTGAGGGAAGATTAATAGATAATGCTGGTAGTAGTATTTATTATAATTCAGATGGAACACAAATAAATCCTATTCCAAGTGTTAAAAATGTACTTGATGTTAATAATACAGTACTAAAAAATAGATATAATTATCATGGAGCAGCTGCATTTTACCATTGGCAAAAGTTAAAAAATAGAGCATACTAATAACTAAGGTACCGACAATGAAAAATTTTATATTATTATTAAGTACAATCATATTTACATGTTGTTCTTCACAAAATAAAATATCACTAAAGCAAATGAATGAATCTTTGTTAAAAGATAATTATATATATTATAATACTGCATACATGGATTCGACATTAATAAGAGGAATTAAAAATAATTTTTTGACATACAGATTAGTAGGTGCAAAGTCTTGTAATATTAGTCCTGATAAAAAATATTCTCATATTTATATTGAAGATGGATTCCATGATGAACAGGGTTTTTATAATGGGATGATTATCGTAGATAATGAATTTGCTTGTGAAATTACAACCAGTCCATATAAATTGCGTCTGGATAGCCTTTCATACAATGAGATTAAGATCAAAATTAAAGAGACTGATTTTATATTTTATACAAAAAAGGTTTCTATACAAGATGTAAAAAAGGATTATCCTGACGAATACTTCAGATACGAGTTAGTAAAACAAAATAAAGTAGATAATTTGAAAAAGTGTTTCGAAATAGATCAATATACTCCCAAATCTCCTGTTTATGTAAAGAACTATTATTTTACAAATAAAAAGATAGTTAATTATGACAATATAAGAATAAAATATACTGATATCAAAGATGGTATAGATGGAATGCCTTATCTTAAAGAAGATAAAAAGAAGGAATTTTTTGATTGTATAAATCAATTAAATATTTTGCATGTACAAATGAAATAAGTCTTCTCCGTATGAGTGAGGATACTTGTGTTTACAACTAGAATAAAACCACTGCAACTAAACAGCAGTGGTTTTTATGTTTTTATATAGATTATTTCAACCGATCCGGGTTCTGTTTTAAGAAACTATCCCAGCCGGAGTATGATTTTGTGTCTGCTATAGTTCCGGAATTGAAGTGATGGCATACCGCAACGGCAAGACCATCGGAGGCATCCAGGTATTTTGTGGGGAATTCTTTTAGGTTAAGAAGGTTCTGAAGCATTCCTGCTACCTGTTCTTTACTGGCATTTCCGTTTCCGGTAATGGCCATTTTAATTTTTTTGGGAGAATATTCTGTGATGGGAATATTTCTATGAAGGCTGGCAGCCATGGCTACCCCCTGAGCACGTCCTAATTTTAACATACTCTGTACATTTTTTCCAAAGAAAGGGGCTTCAAGAGCTACTTCGTCAGGATGAAATTCATCAATGAGCGCTAACGTCTTATCAAAAATATATTTAAGCTTCGTTTCGTGATTAGGATATTTTTTTAAGATCAGTTCATGAATGGAGATCATTTCCATTTTACCTTTTTTAACGGAAATAAGACCAAACCCCATGATGGCTGTCCCGGGATCAATACCTAAAATTATTTTCTCTGAAATCATTGGTTCAAAGATAAGGACTTTCTGCCATTTTTTCAGTCATCAAAAAAAATCAAATAGGAGTGATTTGTATTTAAAAGTTTATTAACTTTAAAAAAAATAGACATGAAAAATTTAATCAATTTATTAATCGTTCCCTCTTTTCTGTTTTGTAGTTTTCAGAAAGAGAGTGGGTTAGCTTCGTACGGGAGCGTGGCCGTAGAAAATACGGTAGAAAAAGGTGACCGGATTATTTATTTGTTTTTTAAAGCAGATAAAGACAGATCCGGAAGTGAAAAAATTATCCTTCAGGAAAGCAAAATCTCAGAAGGTAAGATGAAGTCAATGCCTTCTTTTGATCGAAAAGAAGTTCAAAATGGAGATTTTATTATTACGCTTGTAGAAACGGGAGGCAAAGAAATTGCCAAACAGCATGTAAAAGATCCTCTGAATCCGGAACTTGAAGTCTATGAAAAAGAAGGGATGTCCCGGCATAAAGCTTCACTTCAAAATGCGGAGTTCAGTGTGAGGTTTCCCTATTCTGAAAATATGGGTCTTGTAAAAATTGAAAAAGCCACAGACAACGGTGTACAGCTATTATTCACTCAAAAACTATAATCATGAAAAAACTATTATTATCTCTTCTTGTGGGAAGCAGCTGTTTTGGACAGGTATTTGAAAAAGTGCCCCTTTTACAGAATGGCAGCAATGATAAACGTATTGTTATTGCAGTTTTAGGGGATGGTTTTACTTCTGCCCAGCAGACCTCTTTTGTGTCATCTGCCCAGTCAACCATTAATTATCTTTTCACCAAAAGTCCTTATACAGAATACAAAAATTACTTTAATGCGTATGCGGTGAAAGTAGTTTCTGCTGAAACAGGAGTAAAGCATCCGGGAACAGCTACAGACGTTACAGAACCTGTTATACCGGTTTCAAATCCCAATAATTATCTGGGGTCTACCTTTGATGTTGGGGTTCACAGATGTATTTACAGCAATACCACCAATAAAGTTGGGCAGGTTCTGGCTGCTAATATCCCGGATTATGATATCACCTATGTGTTGGGTAATTCTACAGAATATGGAGGTTGTGGAGGAACCTATGCCTTTGCTTCTTTGAATGGTTCTGCCAGTGAAATTGTAGTCCATGAGCTGGGGCATTCTTTTGGAAAATTGGCAGATGAATATTGGTTTGCCGGTTCTCTGGAGTCACCCAACAAAACCCAAAACTCTAATCCGGCTACTATAAAATGGAAAAACTGGGTGGGATTAAACAGTGTGGGAGTCTATCCGTATACAGAGAGCCCAAGCTGGTTCAGACCGCACCAGAGCTGTGAGATGAGGTACCTTAACCAGCAGTTTTGCTCCGTTTGTAAAGAAGCAATTATTGAGAAAATCCACTCTTTAGTTTCCCCTGTAGATTCTTATACTCCGGCTAATAATACAACTGTGAGCGTTACTTCCAATATGACGTTTACGGTGAATGAAGTCCTTCCGATTCCCAATACTTTAGTGAACACCTGGAAATTGAACGGTACTGCTCTAAGTGCAACAGGAAATACTTTAACACTTAGTCCGGCTCAGCTGAACAATGGAAACAATACTCTGCTATTTTCGGTAACAGATAATAATCCGCTGTTAAAAGTAGATAACCATAGTACACTTCATCTTACCAATATTACATGGACCTTAAGTAAGTCGACGCTTAGAGTTGCAGATGTAAAGGCTATAGAAAGAAAGTTCAGTATATATCCGAATCCTGGTGATGGTGAATTTTCTATCCGTGGAAAACAGGATTTTTCCAAAAATACTAAAGTTGAAGTCTATGACGCCTCTGGAAAACTGATTTCCACAAGATTTGAATTAAAAGATTCATCAACGATCTATGTTGATATCAAAAATGTTCCTTCAGGTTCTTACCTTCTCAATGTGACAGAAGATGGGCAGCCCGTTATTTCTCAGAAAATAATAAAAGAATAATTAAAATTTAAAACCGGCTATAATTGCCGGTTTTCTTTTCTATGCTTCTCTCAGATTTTTCTCTGCAATGGGGATCCATTTATAATCATGGCGGAGAAGTAAAATTTTATCAACTAGAAATTTAGTTTTATATTCTTTTGATTGATACTTCTCCCAGGCTTTAAGGTAGTTTTCCCAGGTCAGATTTCTGTATCCAACGGTCATATGGGGATGGAAAGAATATTTCGCAAAATTAAACTGTTGCTTTACCTTGTTGTGAAGCTCTTCTAAATGAGGATTGTTTTCCGGATGGATAAAGATCACCGGATTTTTAGGATTGGGAAAACTCCCAAAACCATTGAGCTCAATTTCAAAAGGAGACATTTGGGTGTCAATTTTCTGAAATGCTGTGAAAATATCAATTTCCAGCTCCGTTTCTCTGGAGAACGGAGGAAAAAGAGTAATATGGGCATCATTTTTTAATGCCTTAGAATTGTCATAAACCAGAGCAAAATCACTCTTGAAAACCTTAACCTCTTCTATGATTTCCTTTGGAGGATAGACGGCTATGAAATACATTTTCTTCATACCATTGAAATGAATGAAAGCTAAAGTACTTCTTTTTTTTGCTTTAGCTGCATTAATGTATTCTCAAGATTATCTGTAATCTTTTTTATTTCAATATGTGGTTTGAACACCAGGCCTTTTCCTTTTGCTTCATCCGCAATATTAGAAAGGATGATCACAGAGGTCTTTGTTTCCGGGTAATAGATATTCAGAGAAGGGGAACCTTTTATATATCCGCTGTGAAAATAGGAGTTGGGCTTTCCGATATTCAGCATGATTCCGTAGGCATAGCCCATTTTTCCAAAGATGGCATGATGTCTTTCTGCACTTTTTGCCATAAATTGTTTTAAGGTTTCAGGCTTCAATATTTTACCTCCATAAAGAGCATTGTTCCAACGGTGAAGATCCTGAATGGTAGAAAGTATTCCTCCGGCAGGAGTTCCTATCTCTTTTCCGTCTAATCTTTTCGGCATATTCGGAACTTCTTCACACAGTGTTCCGTTTCCAACATACGCGCTGGCAAAATTATTTCCTTTAAAGGTATTTCCTGTGGAAGAATTTGTCATTCCTGCTTTTTTAAAAAGCTCCTGTACATTTTCATCATAAGACTTACCGGAAACTTTTTCTACAATTTTCCCCAACGTATTAAACCCGTCATTGGAGTAATGAAAGCCTGAACCGCTTTTAAACATCAGTTTTCCACCAAGAAGATTCAATCCGGAAGTATGGTTGAGAAGCTGATGGATGGTAATATGTTCATAGTCTTTATTCTGAAATTCCTTTACATATTTAGAAGCCTTATCGGTTACATTCAGTTTTCCCTGTTCCATTTGAAGCAGAACCAGAGCTGCAGTAAATTGCTTACTTACGGAACCAATGGCAAAAATGGTATTGCTGTCAATTTTTGCTTTTTTCTTAAAATTTGAATACCCGCTTTCTTTTCTGTAAAGCTGCAGAGAATCCTTAAAGACAGCCACACTTCCATTGAAATGGTACTTTTTAAAGACAGAATCAATCTGTTGTTCCAAAAGAGTGGTTTGAAAAGCGGTAATGGTAGAGTCAATGACGGCATTTTTATCAATGGGAGCTTTAGAAATTTCAGTTTTACATGAGAGTAAAGAACAGAGTAATACCAGGAGTGCTAAATTTTTTATCACGGGTGTTTGTGTTATATGTTATAAATTATTTCAATATGTTTTGAGACCACAGATCATTGATGGGAATATATTCTTGTGAGCAAAGATCAGGTGTTTTTATTTTTAAAATTCAATAGGGTATTCTAAAGATAGTGAAATCTTTAAAAGTTTCAAAAGGATGCAAAATGCGTGCTAGGAATGAATTTAACGGTATTTTTATAGGAACTTAATCTAAACTTAAAGAGTATTTAATACATTTGAAAGGATTATAAGAAATCTACCATCATGAAAGGACATTTGAAAAGTGATTCAGAACAAATTGATTACCTGTTGGATATCATAAAAAGACAGGGAACGGAATATCTGAATAATATTACCGACCGACCGACTTCTATAGATCATACTTTTATACCAGAGCTACAGAGCTTGCCGGAGACGGGCTATGGAACGGAAAAAGCGCTACAGATTTTCAACGAAAAATTCGAGCCGATAATGGTTGGATCTGGAGGTCCCAGATATTGGGGCTTTGTAACAGGAGGAGCTACTCCGGCATCCATTGTGGGGGATTGGCTGGCCACTATTTATGATCAGAATACTCAAACTGTATCAGGACAAGGAGATATTTCAGCGAATATAGAGATCGAAACAATACAGCTTTTGCTTAAACTTCTTCAGCTTCCGGAAAGCTTTCTTGGAGGTTTTGTATCAGGAGCCACTATGTCGAATTTTACCTGCCTGGCTGTGGGCCGTCAATGGTTAGGAAAAGAACAGGGAAGAGATATTGCGAAAGAAGGGGTTTCCGGAACAGTAAAAATACTGACCGCAACTCCACACTCATCTTCCATAAAATCATTGTCATTATTAGGGCTGGGAAGTGATAATATTGTTAAAATTAAAACAGAAGAAGGAAACCGTGAGGCTATCAATATCAAAGATCTTGAAGAACATATTCTGAGACTTACGGGTGAGCCGTTTATCCTGATTTCAAGTGGGGGAACTGTAAATACAGTGGATTTTGATGATTTTAAGGCTATCAGTGAATTAAAAAAGAAATATAATTTCTGGTGGCATATTGATGCGGCTTTTGGTGGATTTGCAGCGTGTTCAGATTCATATAAATACCTTGTGGAAGGTTGGGAATATGCTGACAGTATTACGGTAGACTGTCATAAATGGTTGAATGTTCCTTACGAAAGTGCTGTGTTTTTAATCAAGGAACAACATAAAATTTTGCAGGTAGAAACCTTTCAGAATTCAAATGCTCCTTATCTGGGAGATCCGTTGGATAATTTCAGTTATTTAAATTTTCTTCCTGAAAACTCAAGAAGATTAAAGGCGCTTCCGGCCTGGTTCTCTATCATGGCTTACGGTAGAAAAGGATATCAGGAGATTGTAGATAAGAATATATCATGGGCAAAACAGTTTGGAGAGTTAATTGAAAACAGTAATGATTTTAAATTGCTGGCTCCGGTACGATTGAATACGGTTTGTTTTACATTAAAGGATGGGGTAAAGGAGGATGAGGTAGGGCGATTTCTTGAAAAGCTTAATGATACAGGGAAAGTCTTTATGACACCTACTTTTTATAACCAGCATAACGGAATAAGAGCTGCATTTGTCAACTGGATGACCAGTGAAAAGGATGTTCAGCTAGCATTTGATCTCATGAATGAAATTATTACTGAAATAAAATAATATGTTGAAAAGCCTGCTGATAAATATTCACAGGCTTATTTTAATAGCAGGTCACAGAACCAGAAAATATATTCTCCGTCCTCTTCTTCAGGATTTGCTTTAGGCTTGGGGTATGTTTTCTTTACTGTTTCACCTATTGTAAACTGAATCGGGTTTTTAAAAATGGGACCATCAAACGTAAAGGTGTGAAATTCCCCATTTTCTCCGCAAGGGTCTACATTTTTAGGAAGGTCATTGATGAAATTTTGATCAATAATCCGACCTGCAAAGCTTTTATCCAGATAATTCCCGTTCACACAGGTTACGATGGTTTTGAAACCCAGATCTAAAAATTCATGGATGAGGTCTGATGTATTTTGCTTCCAAAGAGGAAAAACGGCTTTCATGCCGATACTGTTTAACTGTTCTTCTCTGTATTGACGAAGATCTTCGAGGAAAATATCTCCAAAAACAGAATGGGTAACCCCCTGAGCCTGTATTTCAGACATCGTTTTATTCATGATTTCCCGGTATTCTTCCATAGAAGGTTCTTTCGGAAGTTCCATTTTTATCAGGGGTATTCCTATATTGGCAGCCTGCTGCTCCAAAAGAGATACATGAACTCCGTGCATGGAAATTCGCTGAAACTCTTTATTGATACTGGTAAGCAGGGTCGTGACCTCATACCGGTTTTCCTGTAGTGTTTTGTAAAGAGCCAGGGCAGAATCTTTCCCGCTGCTCCAGTTGAATAATGCTTTCGGTTTCATTGTAAAATAAAAATCTCCCAAAAATAGGGAGATTTTATCTATTAGTATCTTTTGTTCTGAATTTCTTTTACAGGAATGAATCCTCCATTAAAGTAATTGATTTTCATTTCAAAAGGGTATGCGGGATTGGTCATAATCAAGACTCCGATAGCTCCAAAAAATGCTGCACCGGTGACCATCATGCTTCCTCTATTGGGATCTGATCTTATTTTTCCAATGAAATAATAATCATTGTCTCTTTTCTCTGCTCTGGTAAACAGATTTTCTATAGAAAGATAGAGGTAAGGTTCACCTTTATATACTACTGCATAGATATCATCTTTTTTAATCTCTTTTTCTTTTCCGTCTGCAGTTTCATAGATTCTTACGATTTTGGGAGCATTACCATAAAATTTTACGTTAGAAATCTCCTGATCAGGTTGTTGATTTTTTAAAGAATTATAGTCTTTATAAACTCCGTCCTTCAATGGAGATGAACTATAAAAAGGGATCGATTCTTTTGCTGTATCATCAAAGTTTTTAACCTGTTCGTAGGTGTAGTGATGAGTGGTTTCAGGTTTTTTAGCAGCATTAGTACTAATAAAGTCAATAAGCATTTCGCTTCCTTTCTGGAGGGTTTCTTTTGTGACATCAGTTGCCCTGTGATCAATCACCTTATCAGACTGATCAATCAAAGAATAAGTTCCATCGTCATTTTTTGAAAATAAAAATGCCTGAAAATAACAATAGCCATGCTCACTTAGCTTAGCCGTAAGCTCTGCAAAATAGAGCTGTTTAAGGTATAAAACTAAAGTCCCATCCTCTGTATTTTCTCCATTGATGCCGTTCAGTACATTCTGAAACTGGCTGGAAAGACTTGAAGCAGAAACAACCCTTGCTTTAGCATTCAAAAGCCCCTGCTGAACAATGCCTAATGAAGTGGTGTCGGTTCTGCGGTCAATCAGTTTGATTGTTTTATAATAGCTTTTATCTACTTTTTTAGTGGGAAGGCTGATGGTAAAATCTTCAGTTCGCTTTTGGGCAGATACGATTGAGGTCAGGAAGAGCGTGACTACCATTAAGACTCTGCTAAAATAATTTTTCATAATTAATCTCTTCATTGGTAAAAGTTTTGGATTAAAAATACAAAAAAACCTCAAAGAAATTCCTTGAGGTTTTAATTTTATAATCTCCTGTTCAGGGTATTACATATTTCTTCTGTACTTGCCACCCACTTCAAATAAAGCATTGGTGATTTGTCCAAGAGAACAGTATTTCACAGCATCCATCATAATCCCAAAAAGGTTTTGCTGATTGATGGCTGCATATTGTAATTTTTTAAGAGCTTCCTCAGATTTATCTTCATTTGATTTTTGGAAATTATGAAGTGTTTCGATCTGAACCTGCTTTTCTTCTTCCGTAGAACGGATTACCTCTCCCGGACGAACCGTAGGTGAACCGTCTTTTCCAAGGAAAGTATTAACTCCAATAATTGGATATTCTCCGGTATGTTTCAGCCACTCATAATGCATAGATTCTTCCTGAATTTTTGAACGTTGGTACATCGTTTCCATAGCACCAAGAACACCGCCTCTTTCCGTAATTCTGTCAAATTCTGCATATACTGCTTCTTCCACAAGATCTGTCAGTTCTTCAATAATAAATGATCCCTGCAGTGGATTTTCATTTTTAGCTAACCCTAATTCTTTATTAATGATCAGCTGAATAGCCATTGCTCTTCTTACAGATTGTTCTGTAGGCGTTGTAATAGCCTCGTCATAAGCGTTGGTGTGTAATGAATTACAGTTGTCATAGATGGCATAAAGTGCCTGCAGCGTAGTTCTGATATCATTGAAATCAATTTCCTGAGCGTGAAGTGAACGTCCTGAAGTCTGGATGTGGTATTTCAGCATCTGGCTTCTTTCGTCAGCTCCATATTTCAGTTTCATAGCTTTTGCCCAGATTCTTCTTGCTACACGTCCGATTACTGAATATTCAGGGTCGATACCGTTGGAGAAGAAGAAAGATAAATTCGGAGCAAAATCGTTGATGTCCATTCCGCGGCTTAGGTAATATTCTACATATGTAAATCCGTTAGCCAATGTAAATGCCAGCTGAGAAACTGGGTTGGCACCAGCTTCAGCAATGTGATATCCTGAAATAGAGACCGAGTAGAAGTTTCTTACTTTTTCTGTGATAAAATATTCCTGAACATCCCCCATCAGTCTTAAAGCAAATTCAGTAGAGAAAATACAGGTGTTCTGAGCCTGATCTTCTTTTAAAATATCAGCCTGAACCGTTCCACGAACGGTAGCGATTGTTTTGGCTTTAATTTCAGCATAAGCTTCTGCCGGAATTACTTCATCTCCTGTAATCCCTAAAAGTTTTAATCCTAAACCATTGTTGGATGGAGGAAGTTCTCCGTTATATTTTGGTCTTTCTAACCCTTTATCGTCAAATTTTGCTTTTAATACAGCTTCAACCTTAGCTTCCAGTTTATGCTCAGCGATGTATTTTTCAACGTTCTGGTCGATGGCAGCATTCATAAAGAAAGCCAGCAGCATTGGAGCCGGACCGTTAATCGTCATTGAAACGGAAGTCATTGCATTCACCAGGTCAAATCCTGAATACAGTTTCTTGGCATCATCCAGAGTGGCGATAGAAACTCCTGCATTTCCGATTTTACCGTAAATATCCGGTGGTAAAGCAGGATCCTGACCGTATAAAGTTACAGAGTCAAAAGCTGTTGATAAACGTTTAGCAGGCATTTCTGCAGAAACGTAATGGAATCTTCTGTTGGTTCTTTCCGGACCTCCTTCCCCTGCAAACATTCTGGTTGGGTCTTCTCCTGTTCTTTTAAAAGGATAAATTCCTGCCGTGTAAGGGAATCCTCCCGGAAGATTTTCCTGGCCTTTCCACTTGATCAGATCCCCCCAATCGTTGTATTTTGGTAATGCAATTTTTGGAATTCTCAAATGAGACAGAGATTCTGTAGAAGTCTCAACTTTAATTTCTTTTCCACGTACGAAATAGGAATAAAACTCCTCATGGAAAGCTTTTTTCGTATCTTCCCAAGACTTCAGGAAGTCGATGTTTTCCTGTTGAAGTTCCTTTTCGGCTTTTTGATATTCCGCATCTAATGCCTCATTGGAAATAATTTTTTTAACCCCTTCAATATGATACATTGTTCTGGCTAATTCAGCCTGCTTTTCAATGTTTTCATCATATATTCTGTTGTTTTCAACAATTTCAGACAGGTAACGAACTCTTTTTGGAGGAATAATCGTTACTTCTTCTGTAATTTCCTGTTCAGCGAAAGTATTTAAATGTAAATCGGAAAACTTATCGTTTACTTTGGAAACAAGCCTGTTGTATAATTCTGTTGTTCCATGGTCATTGAACTGAGATGCTTTTGTAGCGTATACAGGCATTTCATCCAATGGACTTTCCCAAAGTAAATGGTTTCTCTGGAACTGTTTTCTTACCGCCTGAAGTGCATCAAGAGCACCTCGTTTATCAGATTTATTTAAAGCCACTAAATCGGCATAATCTAACATGTCAATTTTCTCAAGCTGAGTGGAGGCTCCATATTCGGGAGTCATCACATACATGGAAACATCTGCAAAATCAGAAACTTCCGAACCGGACTGGCCAATACCTGAAGTTTCCAAAATGATCACATCCGGATGTGCCAGTTTCAATACATTTAAGGCAGAATGAATGAACGGTGATACTGAAACGTTATTTTCTCTTGTGGCCATTGAACGCATATAAACTCTGGGATCATTGATCGCATTCATACGGATTCTGTCTCCTAAAAGCGCTCCTCCTGTTTTCTTTTTCGAAGGGTCTATAGAAATAATGGCAATTTTTTTATCCGGATTTGAACGGATGAAACGTCTTACCAATTCATCTGTCAATGAAGATTTTCCTGCTCCACCTGTACCCGTGATCCCAATGATTGGAATATGTAAATCTTTTGATTTTTCGTCAATAGCTTTTACCAGTTCAGGTTTTTCTTCGGAAAAGTTTTCTACAGCAGAAATGATCTTGGCAATACTTGTCGAGTTTTCAAAACTGATGGCATCTAAATCATCTTCAGTAATTTCTTTACCTGTAGCAAAGTCTGCTCTGTTTACCAGATCATCGATCATTCCCTGTAATCCCAGTTCCCGGCCGTCGTCCGGAGAATAAATTCTGTCGATTCCATAGTCCATCAGATCTTTGATTTCTTCAGGAAGGATAACACCGCCACCGCCACCAAAGATTTTAATCTGTGGTGAGTTTTTCTCTCTTAGCAGGTCATAGATATATTTGAAATATTCATTATGACCTCCCTGATAGGATGTCAGGGCAATAGCATTGGCATCTTCCTGGATAGCTGTGTTGACAACTTCCTCAGCTGATTTATCATGTCCCAGGTGAATCACTTCACATCCGGTTCCCTGAATGACACGACGCATAATATTGATCGCAGCATCATGCCCGTCAAATAAAGAGGCAGCTGTTACGATTCTTACTTTGTTGGTTGGAGTATATTTTTGGGTTTCCATAAAAATTCTAGAAAGTTTCTAAGTTTTCAAATATAACAATAAAAAAAGAACCTTGTGTTTGATTTTATAGTATTGATTTCCATTATATTGCAAGTCGTTATTTAATTAAAACTCCCCGATTTTAGGTCAGGGAGTTTGAGGGTTTGAGAGTTTAAGGCTTCAGGAGTAGTACAGGAAGGGAGAATTGGGTGTTTTCATTTCCAAATTCTCAAATTAAATTCTCTACTTTTGCAAAATATTTTTACAGGTATGCAAAAAGCTTTGATGTATTTCGCGTTGGGAACGGTAGTAAGCTTCCTTATAAATTATTTCTTTCTGAGTTCAGAAAATCTGGGTCTGGATATCTATTATGCTGTTGCCTTTGGTTTAGCCTGGGGGATTGCCTATTATCTCGATACCCCGAACTTTACATTGCCCCAAAAAATGGGATTGTCTTTTGTAGCCATGGGGATCCTCGTTCTTGTGGGAACTTTGATTTTTAAACTTGAACTGGCTATTCCGTCTATTCTTAAGTTTTCTACAGTTTTTGTTGCTTATTATTTATTTGCAAGCTTCAGAGGAAGCAAGTCATTAAGAAAATAAAAGGCTTCCCTATTATATTATACTAGTGAATCATCAGGAAGCTCACTAAGGCAAGACCGGTCACCAAAAACATAAACGCAAAGAAATTAACGGTTAATAATGTAAGTCCGATTATAAAACTTACCATTCCATGGGCATGATAAGCCCGGCGGTGAGCGATGAAGAAATATCCAATATTGTATAATAGCAGGACGCTCATTGTTAAATACAACAATAGGTTAATGGGCCTGAAACTTATTACCCCCACCAATTTGGAGAGTAAGAATATAAATAAGATATTCAATAAAAGGAATGAGAAGTAATGCAGGGTGAAAATTCCGTGATCGAAATACCACCATTTTTTCTTACTGTGAAAAATCCATAAAAAGAAAGCAAAAAGAGGAAGGTAAATGAAAAGAGCCTTTGGGAGATTATGGAATGATTTTTCTATCATATTGACAACGATCTCCTGTTTGGTTACTCCTTTTTCTTTAAGTTCAAAGAATTTATGAGCTAACGGTATTTGAATAAAATCAAGAAAAGAAGGATTTTTAGCGGCAGCCGAGTCATAAGATTTCCTTGTTTTGTAACCTCCATACTCAACATCTGTATCTATTTTTTTGTTCATCTTCAAGACTTCCTTTATTTCATTCACTGTGACGGTGTCCGGTAATACATTTAGATTTTGTATGGATAAGGAATCTTTTCTGGTCAGCGTTCGCTCAGCTTTTATACTGTCGAACATTTTCTGAACCTCGGGTGATTTTATTTTTTCAAAAAAACTTATTTTGGGTGTATTTTTGGAATTGTTGTTGCCGTCAAAATTGAGCTTAACCATCGGGAAAAGGGCAAATACGAAGAAAGTAATAAAACTGACAAAAATATACAGTTTTACAGGAGGTACAAACTTTTGTCTCTTACCTTCCAGATAAGTATTGGTAAGCATTCCTGGTTTGAAGATGAGATTTTTCAGTGTTCCCCAAAACTGACCGTCATAATGGGTGAAATCTTCAATAAAGTGGGTGAAAAGAAAATAAAAAGGCTGGCGTCTTTCAATATTCTCTTGTCCGCAATGGGGACAAAATCTTTCTTCGACCTGATGCCCGCAGTTTAAGCAGGTTTTATCTTCTCTGATTTTTCCGTGGCTCATAGTTCTGGGTTTGGCGCAAATATAATTATTTCGTGAAATAAAATAATGATATTAATAAGTTTTTACGGAAATCATTAAGAAAAATAAAAAAAGAAAGAGTTTTGGGAATAAACTCTTTTCTTTATCATTTGTGTCTTTAGAATCTTCTAAAATTTTTTTTCATCGCAAAATTTTTTTACAAGATTTATGCCAAAGTTTAACATCGTGTTAAAATCTATTAACGTTCCCTCACGAAAGCAATATTCTATAGATTAAATAAAATATGTTTTTCAGTTACAAAAATAATTTGTACCTTTGCACACCCTTTTAGGGGAAAATTATGTTTAATCTTTAACTAAAACGTGTGAATACATTAAGTTACAAAACTGTTTCAGCGAACAAAGCTACTGCTAATAAAGAATGGGTTGTGGTAGACGCTGAAGGACAGCCGTTAGGTAGACTAGCTTCTACGGTTGCAAAGATTTTGAGAGGTAAGCACAAAACGAATTTTACACCTCACGTAGATTGTGGTGATAACGTAATCGTTTTGAATGCTGGGAAAATTACACTTTCCGGAAACAAGTGGGCTGATAAGACTTATATCTGGCATACAGGATATCCTGGTGGACAGAAGTCTATGACTGCGGCTGAACTTCAAAAGAAAGATTCTTTAAAGGTATTAGAGAAGTCTGTAAAAGGTATGTTGCCTAAAAACAAACTAGGATCTGCTATCCTTAAAAATCTTTATTTATATGAAGGTACTGAGCACAAGCATGAAGCTCAACAGCCTAAAACAATTAATGTTAACGAATTTAAATAATTAATTATGTCTATAGTTCACAAAATCGGAAGAAGAAAAACTTCTGTAGCAAGAGTTTATGTAAGACCAGGTTCTGGAATCATTACAGTAAACGGTAAAGACGCTGCAACTTATTTCTCTACAGACGTGATGGTTTACAAATTAAACCAACCGTTTATCCTTTCTGAGACTGTTGGTCAGTATGACGTTACCGTAAACGTATTCGGTGGTGGAAATACAGGTCAGGCAGAAGCTATCAGATTAGGTATTTCAAGAGCTTTATGCGAAATTAATGCTGAATTCAGATTAGCATTAAAGCCTGCTGGTTTACTTACAAGAGACGCAAGAATGGTGGAAAGAAAGAAGCCAGGTCAGAAAAAAGCAAGAAAGAGATTCCAATTCTCAAAACGTTAAGATTTCATGTTGGCGAATGGCTACTGGCTATTGGCTACAGAAATGTATTAAATTTTTTTTAAACTTAATCTCGGCGAAATGCCCATTGCTAAAAGCAAAAAGCCTTACGCCACATTGCCCGTTACGTTTAGCATCCAAACGCTTCTCCCATCTAAAGAAGTTGTTGATTGTTTAAAAGACGGAAAGTAAACTAACAAAAACAGAAAACATGGCAAAAGCAAATGTAAAAGACCTTTTAGAGGCTGGTGTACACTTCGGTCACATGACTAGAAAGTGGAATCCAAATATGGCTCCATACATTTTTATGGAGAAGAACGGTATTCACATTGTAGACTTACATAAAACAGCAGTTAAATTAGATGAAGCTTGCAGCGCTTTAGAAAAATTAACTTCTGCAGGTAAAAAAGTTCTATTCGTTGCAACTAAAAAGCAAGCGAAAGAAGTTGTTGCAAAACACGCTTCAGAACTTAATATGCCTTATATCACAGAAAGATGGCCAGGTGGTATGTTAACGAACTTCGTTACTATCAGAAAGGCTGTAAAGAAGATGAACTCTATCGACAAAATGAAAAAAGACGGTACGTTCGAAACTTTATCTAAAAAAGAAAGATTACAAGTTGACAGACAAAGAGCTAACTTAGAGAAAAACTTAGGTTCTATCTCTGACATGGTTAGACTTCCTTCTGCTGTATTTGTAGTTGATATCTTAAGAGAACACATCGCGGTAACTGAAGCTAAGAAATTAGGTATTCCAGTTTTCGGTATCGTTGATACAAACTCTGACCCTAGAAAAGTAGACTTCGTTATCCCAGGAAACGATGATGCTTCTAAATCTATTGATATGATCCTTAGCGTAGTTTCTGAATCTATCAAAGAAGGTCAGTCTCAAAGAAAAGCTGATAAAGAAAAATCTAAAGAAGAAGGAGAAAAAGTATCTGCTGATACAGATGCTGATTTCGATGCTGAATAATTAAAGAAATTTCTTTACTATAAAAAAAAACGCTGGATTTTATCCGGCGTTTTTTTATTTTAAGAACCTGTTTACATTGTATTCAGGAATTTTATATGTTTGGTTATGAGATGTATGCTTATCCATAGGCTTTGACGAATCAACGAAATTGATTCTATCCTTTGCTCCCTAAAACTATGGATAATGAAGCTAAAGCTTTGCGTTAGAAAAACACATCATCGGTACATCATCTTTTTAATCAAAAAATCCTTAAAGAATGTGATTTGGATAAAGATCTGAATGTTAGATAAAAAATCAAATTTAGAAATTTAAACAGTCTCTAAATTTTTGGTAATGATACTGAATTTGTTGTGCTTACTGAAAATAAAGAAAAAACTAAACCCACAGCATGCTGTGGGTTTTTATTTATCTTGAAAGCTTTACAGAATAGGAGGTTGTGATATACTTGGTCGATTGATAGGAAGAATTGCATACCATACCGGATAATCTGTAATTCTGATTTTTAGGGACCATAGTATAGCCTATTTTTCCAGAAGCTATGGGTATTTTTTTAAAGAAATTATTTCCGCTTACTGTAAGGACCATATTACAAGAGGATTGATTTTCTATGGAAAGAGAGGTCCTTGGATTGCCCGGATCATCATTATTAAGAAGATCACTAAGAACATCAGCGGTTTCAGGTTTATAGGTCTTGATCAGTTCGCTATATTCTCTTTCTGTACTGGCAGCACTGCCGGAATTACCGGAAGGATAAGGGTTTCTTATGGGGTAATTTCCATAATTAACATTACAGCTGGTAAGGATAATGGATGTGCCCATAAAGAACAATAGCTTTTTCATTCAGTTTTATTTTTTGCTTTTTTTTGTTTTCGAAGACTTTTTCGGCGTCATTTTTTTTAGATCCGTTTCCGTATTATTATCTGTTTCTGCCGGGGACTGACCCGGATTGCCAATCGTTATAAATATACTTTTCTTAATCTCTTTTTGAGAGAAGTATTTCAGGTCGCAAACATTGCTGCTTAGGGTATAAGAACCCTTATTAATGACAACAACATTTTCTCCATGGGCAGGAACAGCTAAGTTATAATAGTCTTTTCCTTCAATCCTTAGAACGATATTACAATCCGAATTATTTTTAAACAGCAGGATAGCTTCTTTTCGGGTAATATCCTCGCTTAACATTGCGTTCAGAAGCCTTACCGTCTTTTCTTTGTGCTCTTCAGATGTTTCAGCAATCAGTTTCTTAAATTCTTCAGCTTCACTGGAATTTGGGCTTCTTAAGACGCTTTTGGGAATGTCGGAGATAACAGGCCTTGCCTCCATAGGTTTGGCAGTATGGGCTCCTTTTGTCCACTCAGCATTTTTTAAAGCTATGAGTTTGGGTTTAAGAACACTCCTTTTGGGATCATCGGGATGGGCGTTCTTTAAATATTCTTCAATTTCCTTGATTTTTGTGCTTTTAAGAATGTCTTTACTGCCTTTTTGAGCATCAGTAAAGACAGGGGTAAGGAAAGTGAAAAATAAAATCGTCAAAATTTTTTTTTTCATCAACTTAAGTTATTTCATCAGCTTATCCGGAATTTAATATAGGTTATCGTTTTTCCTTTAGCTGAAAACAGTTCTTCATAATGTGTTTTAATATCTCTCAAATGTTCCGTATTCGGATCATATTCCGGTGCGCCATAAATATCATGGTGAGCACTAATGATTTCGTAGCCTGCTCCCTGTAAATAACCCAGTGTATATCCGTGTAAAAATTCTGAATCTGTTTTTAAATGAATAATACCACCTGGTTTCAGGAACTTTTTATATCGGTCTAAAAAGTCAGGATGTGTCAGCCTATGTTTGGTTCTTTTATATTTGATCTGAGGATCAGGAAACGTAATCCAGATCTCATCTACTTCGTTTTCAGCAAAAAAATGATCCACAAGCTCAATCTGGCTTCTTAAAAAAGCTACATTATTCATATTGCTTTCTACAGCTTCCTTTGCACCAAACCAAAATCTTGCTCCTTTAATATCAATTCCTATAAAGTTTTTTTCAGGAAACGTTTTTGCAAGTCCCACAGAATATTCACCTTTTCCACATCCTAATTCCAATACAATCGGATGATCATTTTTAAAGAAATCTTTTCTCCAGTTCCCTTTCAGTTCAAAGCCTTTCAGCGCATCTTCTCTTGTAGGTTGGATTACATTTGGTAATGTTTTGTTTTCTGCAAATCTTGCTAATTTATTCTTGCCCATTGAATTTATAAAATGACTGCAAAAATATGAAAAAATTAACGATATTGATCAGATCTGTTTACTTTTAACTACAATGAGTGATATTACAAAAAAGAAGCGAGAAACGATTGGGGATAGCGAAAATATCATCACCGTAATGTATAGTGAATGAATGTATTTAATATATAAAATTTATGACTCTAATTTAAATTATAATACCTATCAGGCTTTTTTGGTCATTTTTTAAGCCTGTACTTTTTCTAAGAAAGAAGCTAGTTTCCTAACGCTACCATGATTGGACGCTGGACTGTTTTTTGAGAGGCATACTGCGCACCGCATACCAGGCTGGTGAAAAGGTATTGCCCTTTTTCTATCACCACAGAGCTTTCACCTTTTGAAGGAACGGCAAGCCTGTATTTAGTAGTTCCCACTCCCTCCATTCTTACAATAATATTACAGTCTGATTTATTTTGGATCAGGACGATACATTCTTTGGCATTGGGATCATTATCAAACAACGAATTAAGTATTTTGACCGTTCTGTTTTGATGTTCAGTAGGGGATACTGCCATCAGCATATTGAACTCTTCAGCCTCTGCATCCGGAATAGCTGCATTAGTAGTTGTATTGGCGACAAATGTATTGGCACTGGTACTCGGAGTATATACGGTTGTAGGCTGTTTTGCAGCAAGTTCTGCCTTGTATTTTGCAATCTGTTTCTGCTTGATAATGGCATTCATTTCATCAAAACTGATCTTGGTAGAAGGTCTTCTTCTCAGTAAGGCAAGCATTTCCTGCATATCTTTGACCTTTTGATCCTCAGGATGGGCATTTTTGATATATTCCCTCATCAATTCCATGACCCGGGGTTTTAAAACAGATCTTCGCGGATCATCAGGATGAGCGTCTCTTAAGAAAGCATTGATCTCGTAGATGTTGTTGCTTTTTATAACATTCGTATAGTCTTTTCCCTTTTTTTGGGCAGACATATTAAAGAACAGCACGGAAACAAGAAGTAAAAGTAATTTTTTCATTAATAATATTAAGTTAAAAATGGATACTTTCTCTTAATTTGGTTTGGTGGTAATTAGTGTTTACTATAACGAAATAGTATTGTTTTTATTTTAAACACAAAATTGTGACCTAAAAGTACATATATTTTTGAATAGTAAAGAATTTTCTTTGTTGAAATTTGAATTTTCTATATTCTAAATTGGAGGTTATAACAGACCAATACACACAGTCCTGTAGAAAAAAAACAAATCCATGAAAATATTCTCATGGATCAGTCTGTATAATTTCCGAATAGCTTTCAGCTAAGATGTCAGGTGTTACTTACCAACAACTTCCTGAAGATGGGAGTTTCTCAATCTTTTCTGATAAATCGGGATATATTTTTCAATCGGGATTTTAATGGCTTCAAAATTTCCGGCCAGTACGTAAGGCTGAATATTTTCAGACGTATACACAAACTGCAGGAAGTTATCTATCAGGTTTTCCGGGATTTTAAACCTCAGGAAATAATCCTTTCCTAAATAATTTTTGATTTGGCTTACCGAACCATTCATTCTTTCGTAGGCAAGATAACGCTGTTTTTTCTTCCTTTCTCCGGAGAGCATATCATAAATACTTTCCAGGCTTAATGTAAGTCCACCATCTCTCAATCCTGCAACAGGAAGTTCAGGCGGCGTACCGTCACCCTTAGGCTGTGGCAGGCCGATTACTTTTTTAAGGGCAAGGCTCTTATCTTCTTTTCTAATAGAGTTTACGTCATACCGAAGATTTCCGGTAGGCTTGAACCGGGTGAGTACAATTTCCTGTATTTCATAATACGCTATCTTGAGCTCAATTAAGTTTTTCTGTTCTATTAACTGTGGGGTGAGTTTGACATCCTTTCTCTCTGTAACAATAGAGGTAAAACGGATAACATCCCCCGGATTGGCAGGAATGTTAAAATTACCATTGTAGTCTGTGAGTACAGTCTTCTGTGTATTAAGGTTGGTAACATAAACCTGGTTAAGGTATAAAATAGAATTATCTCTAAGAAATACCTCTCCAGAATATATTTGAGCATTGATTTTTGCAAGGAAAACCAATAATAATAGAGTAAACAGTTTCTTCATATAATGAGGCAAAATTACATAGAAATACAGCAATTTGTTCCTATTAAGATCGCGAATAGTGGTTAAAGTTATATTAAACTTTAGTATTAAATTGTTAATGAGTGTTATAAACTTGGTTTTAATGGTGTTTAAGATGACAAAAAGAACCTTTTATACATTGATAATCGACTTTATCTGTGTTTTACCAAAAGCCAGCTCGAATACTTTATCTCGAGTCCGGATCCATGCTCTGTCCAGCTGATAAAATACCAATAGGTAGCGGTAGGTACATATCTTCCACCCAGTCTTCCGTCCCAGGTATATTTGTTTTCAGGAGTTCCTCTGAAGACTTCTGCTCCATATCTGTCAAAAATTCTGAATACCAGGTTGTCATTAGCCATTAAAGCTGAATAGCTTATTCCTTCATTATATCCGTCACCATTTGGAGTAATGGTATTGATAAGGTTAATGATCGCAAATGATTTTTTGACCTCTTCACACAATTTGGAATCTCTTACAAACGCAGTGTGAGCCCCTCTCGGTACATTTTGAAAAATATTTGAACTTTGCCATACCACTCCATCCAGAGAATACTCATAAGGTGGAGTGCCACCACTTGCTCCTATCTTTACGGTGGTTCCGTCAATCTCAATGGAAGTGATAATGGGAAGTGGTAACTCTGTGACGTTGACGTGCTGTCTGTACACACAGCCGTTCGAGGTAAGATCTACCCAATAGCTTCCCACAGGGACATTGGTGATGGACGGGGTTGAAGCTCCGGTACTCCACAAATATTTGTCGAACCCCGGACCGGCATTTAAGGTGGTGGTCATTTTAGGGCAGATCGCCTGATCCTTCAGCAAGTCTGATTTTTTAGGAATTTTAATGGTGATTTTAATAGAAGCCACTTCCGGGCATACTCCATTTTTTTCAAAACGGATATAATAAGTCTGAGACATATTAATATTTACAGCCGGAGAAATAGGATTGATGTTATTCTGCGCCTCAGCCAAACTTCCGTGAAAAGTAAAGGTAACTGCAGGGTCTGCTGTGAACTGAGCCATGTACTGCGTGAGATTAACTGATTTTATTCCGTCTAAATCATCATCACATATATCCTGGTTAGCAGAGGTTTTTAATAATTGTATCCTGGCCCCAATACTGAATTGTAAAGGTTTAATCACCGTAGCACATCCATCCGGAGAATCTACTCTGATATAGATCGTAACAGGACCGGTATAGCTCCAGGTATTGGAAAGGGTGTTGGCATTTCCGGCGGTAGCATCTGTAAGGCTGGCATAATACCTTACATTTGTAAAATACGTCGGATTGTTAAGGACGATGGTCGTGATATTAGGTAAGATAATATTGACAGTTCCGTCCAGGTTATCATCACAGAAGACCCCATTATAGTTGTCCAGTACGATGGCTTTATTATACAGATTTAGGGTTATTTTTGCTATGCTTTTACAGCCCAGGTTGTTTTTTACTACAGCATATACAATTGTTCCGTTCGGTGCAGAGTATGAATCCGGAGTTACTATCAGGGCCGCAGGATTTTCTGTCTGGGCATCCGCTAGGGTAGGGTAATACGTAATGGTAACTGGGGTGTTGTTTGTGACATTTGCCGTGGTTAAATTAAATACACCAAGTCCATTAATATCACACGCACTCAAGGTTCTGTCTGTTACAGTAAGGGCAAGAATATTGATGGTGACAGTTATCGTTTCGCAATCTGGAAAATCAGGATCATTGCCACAGAAAGTATAGGTAAAAGTATCAGTTCCTGCAGTTCCGGGAGTATTAACGGTATAGGTAATGATTCCGGTAACAGGGTTTATAACTGCTGTGCCCAGAGTAGGAGGTGTTGTAATGGCTACCGTAGCAGGTACAGGAGTCTGTGTTGAGCTGCTAAAGGCAGGTGTTATCGTTTGGGTAGTACATACGTCATAGGTGGCTGTATTGAGCTTTGTACAGTTCAGGACTTTATATTGTCCGGTAACTAAAGGCGCGCAGCGTCCCATGGTTACAGTACAGGTATAGTAGCCTGATTGAGTGGGGGTAATGGAAGATCCCGTAGCTCCGGTGATTAAAATTCCGTTCCTATACCACTGGTAAGTGTCATAAATAATAGGATCTACAGTAAGGATAATTCCGGGAGCACAGTCTCCTCCGGATTTTATAATGACAGGCTGTGTGGGGAATCCCGCAAAAAAACCTCCATAACCTACTGCATCACTTCCTGCATTAATTCCAGCAGTGATTGCTTTATCTGAAATGATAGTTATTGTTCCTGTTACATTTGGAATTCCATAGGTGACCCAATTGGTGGTACCGGTCATATCATATGGCCCTGTACTCGCTAGCGGGGTTGCCCCATTCACTGTTACATTGGCTCCTCTTTCTGTAATGAGATTCAATTTTGTAGGAATATTGAGGATCCCTGAAGGATTTCCATTGGAGTAAACAAAATTTTCGTTAATAAAACCAAGTTCATTAATCTGCTTTGGCAAATAGCAGTTCAGGGCCGGTATAAAGTTGAATCCACCGGTTGCTACCTGATTTAATGCATTATCGCTTCCTGCCAATATCTGATATACATATGCATTTTTAGATGTTTTAACGTATAGATTGTAATGTCCTCCACCCTGTAAGCTATATTTTGTGTCGGGAATTACAAAATATTTTCCGGTATTGATGGTCGCTATAGGTGCAATTTCATTATTTACATAGATCTGAGTATTATCTTCGGTGGCAATCACTACGGCGCCCTCCATATGAGTTCCTATGCTTCCGTTGCCTTTTACAAGGGCAAATTCATTACCAAGTCTTTCTACCGGTACCGCCTGATCCATTAAAATATCGGAACTTGAAGGGTAGTCGCCGGCATATTGACCGTTAAAATTTCCATTGGTGATATTTACCGGTTTGTTTGCCGTGATCTTTGATCCTATAAACCCGTCAAAATTTCCAATACTGTTCCCAATACCATCAATAATATAAGACTGTCCCTTGTTTAGGGTAAAAGTCATCGTCGGATTGGTTGCTCCTGTAGTTCCATTTGAAAACTGTACGAGTGGGTTGTATCCTGTAATGGTAACCGATGTGTTATCTTCTGTCGCTAAAACACTGGTCATGAAATTCAGAATCGTATTACTTACAGAGAGTGGGGCAGACGCTGCATAGAAATTCTTTCCTGTAGAAGGAATTCCTTTGGAGGTAATAATTTCTGCATGGTTATATACCGAGAATCTTAAGTTAGCATAGAAAGGAAACTCTGCTTTTAAATATAACCCTTTTGTGGTAGGAGTAAATAAGTCTGCCTGCTGAGTTGTAATAATATATTCTCTCAGTACATCAAACTTTTGAGGATTGTTTTTACTGATATTCACCGTTCCGATCAGAATATTATTATTATAAATATTAACTGGAAAAGGAGTGGTTCTATTGGTCGATAAATAGATTTTCTGATAAGGATTGGGGCTGCCTGTTCTGTCGATCATCGGGGCAAACCAATGTTCTCTGTCTAATTGGGCAAAGGTAAAGGTGAAAATAGAAAATATAAATAGAAAAGATAGAATTTTCTTCATTCAGTATTAGTATTTATCACAAATTTAATAATAAATGATATTAAAACCTTGAAAAACTAATAAAAAAACCACGACTTTAAAATCGTGGTTTTGAAAATTTTATGTATAATTTTTTACTCTCTGTTTTTTACTAAAATCCAGCCAGAGAATTTAATGGCAGTTTGCTTGCCGGTTGGTTCGGTCCAGCCTATTTCATACCAGTAATTTCCTGTAGAGATTTTCTTATTTCCATCCAGTGTTCCATTCCATTTGTAGCCGTTGGATTTATCTGCCTGATAGACTTTAGTTCCATATCTGTCAAAAATATTAATAACGAGATTGTTTTTATTGGCTAATGCAGAATAATCAATGGCATCATTTACACCATCATTATTAGGCGTAATTACGTTAATCAGGTTAGGAATTGTAATATCTACCTGCAATGGCGTACAATTATAGTCATCCTTTACATATACACTTGCGTTACCTCTAGGCATGTTGGTAAATACATTAGAATCCTGCCAGTTAAGGTTATCAATAGAATATTTATAAGGAGGAGTTCCACCTATCACATATACTGTGATTGAATTGTTTGAAATATCAATATTAGAAATTACAGGTTGTTCAGAAGCGTATACTTTTACTGTTTGTAAGGTAACACAGTCTCCTGTTTTAAGTTTTACCCAATAAGTTCCTACCCCTACATTTTGTATAGACTGAGTTGTTGCTCCTGTGCTCCATTCGTAGCTTTTAAATCCAGGTCCTGCATCAAGTGTTGTTTTATTTTCCATACAAATGATCTTGTCAGCTAACAAATCAGATTTAACTGGGGGTAATACCGTTAAAGTTACCTCTGCTACTCTGTAACATCCATTTGCATTAGATACTTTTACATAGACAACACCCGTTGGAGCCACATAATCTGTTGGAGTCAGAATTTCATTGGTTCCTGCATGGGCATCAGCAAGAGACGGGTAGTATTTCTTGGTGTAATTACCCGGATCGTGAACCAAGGCATTGGTAAGATTGAATAGACCTGTTGCCGGGTTTGATTCAATGAAGCAAGTTCTTAATGAAGCATTCTTTACTACAGGGCTTTCAGATATTGTTAAGTTTAATGTTATTTCTTCACAATCTGTAAACTCAGGATCGTTTCCACAGAACTGATATACGATGGTATCAGGTCCTATATAACCGAAAGAAGGCGCATAGCTTATCACTCCAGTAACAGGATCAATGATGGCATTACCATGTGTCGGAGGAGTAAGAATCGTTACTGTTCCCGGAACTACAGTTTGGGTAGAGTTAGTGAATGTTGGAACAATCTGTTTTACAACATCACATACGGTATCGGTTAAAGTAGTTTTCTTAAGACAAGTAAAAACTTTATATTCCGGGGTAATTACTGCAGGACATGTTCCAACGGTAATTTTTACCGTATAGCGTCCCGACTGTGTAGGAGTATAAGAGTTTGTTGTTGCACCAGGAATAGGTGTTCCGTTTCTGAACCATTGATAGGTATCAAAACTGTCACCTACTTCCAATACTAATCCTGGGATACAGTCTCCTGTTTGTTTTGCAATTACAGGAATGGAAGAGAATCCGGCAAAATATCCTCCATATCCCACTACACCACTTCCTCCTGAAATACCTGCTGTAACAGCTTTTGTAGAGGTTATGGTAACGTTGCCCGTAATGTCCGGCACTGAATAGGATACCCAGTTGGTCGTTCCACTTACGGGAAATGGTCCCTGGGTTGCTGGTAGTGCAGCTCCATTAACGGTAACAGCAGCTCCATTTTCAGTCAGGATGTTTAATTTTACAATATGACTGGTTAGAGTAGTATAATAAGGAAGGTCTTTGATTTTTCCTATTTCGTCAATCTTTCTGGGAAGATAACAGTTCAATGGCGGGATATAATTGAATCCAAGAGTAGCATTACTATCTGCGATACCTGCCATTAATTGATACACATATACATTTTTTGTCGTTCTTATGTACATGTTGTAATGATTGTTACCTTGGTTGATATAATTGGTATTGCTTACTTTATTTACTCTGTAGCTTTCTCCTTCGGCAAGAGTAGCAACAGGAGTAGTTCCATTGTTGATGTATACCTGGGTTCCTCCTTCAGTAGCAATGATTAAAGCATCTTCCATCCTTTTACTGATGTTCCCATTTCCCTTTACAACCACAAATTCATTTCCTAATCTGTCCACTGGTACAGACTGGTCCATAATAATATCGGAACCATCCCAGTATCCTGTTGAAGGTATAGCAAACTGTCCATTAAAATTTCCATTGGTAACAGAAATAGGTTTGTCGGATTCTATTTTGGCTCCAATGAATGCTTCTTTATTCAAAGCTTTATCCCCTGTTCCTTCAATAATGTAAGATTGCCCTTTATTAAGGGTGAAAGTAATAGTGGGGTTGGTAGCTCCTGTCCAGCCATTAGTAAATATAATATTAGCACTATAATTGGAAACAGTCACTTTTGTATTGTCTTCTGTTGCTAAAATACCGGTGGTGAAATTATATAAGCTCCCTAATTCTTCAAGAGGAGCTGTAGCGGCATAGAATTTTGTGCCGATTCCTGCTTTACCTTTTGATGTTAAGATCTCACCATGACTGGATACTGAAAATCTATAGGTAACGAAATAGGGTTTTGTTCCTTTTGTATATAAGCCTTTATTCCCTGGAGTAAAAAGTTCACCATTGGTACTGGCAACCATTCTGTTTAAGGGTACGTCATATGTTTGAGGAGAACCTTTACTGATGGTAACAGTAGCCAATAAAGCACCATTACTGTAAATTTCTACAGGAAAGGGTGTGACAGAATCTGTAGAAAAATACAAAGCCTGCTTGGGATTGCTGAGTACTGTTGATCTGGCTGCCATCGGGGCAAACCAATGTTCTGTATCTCTTTGGGCAAAGAGCATTTGGACTGCCGCAAAGAATAACAGAAAAATGGATAAAATTTTCTTCATAGATATAAAATTAGATTTTTACAAAAATAATAGAATAATTGGTTAGTATTGAAAATATTTTTAATATTAGTTGCTGAATTGGCAAAAAAATACGTGCTACCCAATTGTGATTGATAAACTATAGCTCAAAACCAAGATTCAATTTTCTTTATTAAATGATTGTGTTTTATTGAAGTTTTGATTTTGTGGAACTTCTTTCACTTGATGTGGTTGGGCAAAACAATAGTATATAAATGAAAAAACCACGATAATCATCGTGGTTTTTAAATGGTATTTAAGGGTCTATTCTATATTCTTTACTAAGATCCAGCCTGAATATTTTACTGGAGTTTTCTCTTTATTAGGCTCATTCCAGTTGATATGATACCAATAGGTTCCGGTTCCCAGTTTTTTATCAAAATGTCTTCCGTCCCATTTGTAGTTATTAAATTTATTTCCGGTAAAGACCATGTTTCCATATCTGTCGTATACAACAAAAGAAAGATTTTCTTTATAAGCCAGTTCACTGTAGTCTATATAATCATTTACATTATCTCCGTTAGGAGTAATTGCGTTTAATAAATTAGGGACAGTGATCTCAACAGAAACCGGAGTACAGTCGTAAGCATCTTTCACATAGAATGTATGCTGTCCTCTTGATAATCCTGCGAAAGAATTAGAGTCCTGCCAGTTTACCGTTCCGTCAACTGCAAATTTGTAAGGAGCTTTACCTCCGGTTACAATAACTGTTGCATTGTTGTTGTTAATCTCAATTTGTTGGATAACCGGATCTTCGGCTTTTCTTATTCTTACAATTTGAATAAGGAAACATCCGTTTTTACCAAGCTTTACAGAGTATTCACCCACTCCTACATCTCTGATCCCTGAAGTAGTAGCTCCTGTGTTCCATTCATAAGAATCATATCCAGGTCCTGCATCAATGTTGGTTTTAGCATCCATACATATATACTGGTCTACAAGAAGAGGGGATTTTTTGATAGGCAATGCAATAAGCTCAATTTTTGCATTGGCAGTACAACCTTCAGCGGTTGTTATTTTTACATATACAATACCTCCTGTAGCAGGAAAGTTTTCTGGAGTTGTAATTTCATTGATACCCGCATTAAGATCAGCGAGTGTACGGTAATATTTTTTTACAACCGCGTTGTAGTCGGTTACTTTAGCTTTAGTAAGGTCAAAATAGGCATAAGGAGCTACATCATACCAACATGCCGAAATGCTTGCATCCTGTACGATGAAAGGAACTACCGTAAGTTTTAACGTAATTTCTTCACAGTCGATAAACTCGGTAGCTGCTCCACAGAATTTATATACAATCACATCCGGACCCAGATAATTGGCATTGGGAGTATAAGTAATTTGGCCCGTTGCCGGGTTGATAACGGCTGTACCTTTATTGGGTGGAGTAATAATCATTACTGTACCTGGTGCCGGTGTTTGGGTTGAGGAGGTAAATGCCGGTGTAATAACTTTAGTAGAACATGCATTGAGGGTCTGCGTAGTATGCTTTAAGCATGTTTCCACTTTATAGATAGGCGTAGTAACGGGTGGGCAGGTTCCCATGGTTACTTTTACAGTATAGTTTCCTGATTGGGTAGGGGTGTAAGTAAATGAAGTAGCACCTGCTACTGCAGTTCCGTTGCGGAACCATTGATAGGTTTCATACCCATCATCTACTTCCAGTATTAATCCCGGAACACATTCTCCTGTTACTTTTGCAATAACGGGGATTGATGAAAACCCTGCAAAATATCCTCCATATCCTGCAGTACTGTATCCACCATTAATACCTGCGGTTACCGCTTTGGTAGAAGTAATGGTTACATTTCCTAGTATATCATTGATAGCATAGGTTACCCATTGTGAGTTTCCTGTAAGGGGATAAGGGCCTTCAGCAGCTGTAGGAGTAGCATTGTTTACGGTTACTACAGCTCCGGTTTCAGTCAAAATATTTAATTTTACATGCAAATCACTGGGTGTAGTACTTGCACCTAATGGTCCTAATGGCATTTCGTTGATCTTTCCAATTTCGTCAATCTTTCTTGGAAGAAAACAGTTTAATGGTGGGATATAATTAAATCCATTGGTTGCATCACTATTATCTATTCCAATAAACTGGTAGAGATAAACATTCCTTGAAGTTGAAATAAACATATTGGAATGAGCTCCTGCTCCGGTTTGAGTAACATAGTTCGTCTCATTGATTCTATACCACCCTCCAGCATTGATCGTCTGAACAGGCGTGGTAGATCCATTTAAATATATTTCTGTGTTGTCTTCTGTAGCTACAATAAGCCCACCTTCCATATTAAGATTGGGAGAAGTGGATCTTGTTTTTACCATAGCAAAGGTATTTCCAAGTCTGTCGGTAGGAACAGACTGGTCCAGGATAGGATCTGATCCACTTGGTGCAGAAGAGAAGTTCCCGTTACAGCTTCCGTTGGTAAGGGTTACGGGCTTATCAGATACAACTTTAGCACCAATGAAGCCACTAAGGTTTGCTGTATTCGTTCCAGTACCGGCAAAAATAAAAGACTTTCCTTTGTTCAGTGTAAAGGTCTGGGTGTTTCCTGTAGGTGTACCATTATAAAACTGAACTCCAGCTCCATTCCAGGTTACCGTTACTGTTGTATTATCTTCAGTAGCCATAATTCCTGCTGTGAAATTATTAATGCTGTTAGAAGTGTTTGTATTTGGAGGTGTGGCAACATAAAACTGTTTTCCAATACCTGCTTTTCCTTTGCTGGTGATAATTTCTCCATGGGCAGATTGAGCAAGTCGTAAACTACAGTAGAAAGGTTTATCGCCTTTCAGGTACAATCCTTTTCCAATAGATTTGAAAGCATCGGTAGTGGTGGAAGTCGATATCAAGCTGGGATCAATAAATTCCGACTGAGGATTACCTTTACTGATTGTAACAGTAGCAACAGGAACAGGATTATTATTGTTGTATATTTTTACATCAAAAGGAGTTACAGAATCCGTAGATAAATATATCCTGTTGGAATAGTTGCCTGCATTACTGAAGTATGGTGCTATCCAGTGTTCTGTATCCCTTTGGGCAAAGACTGTATTAATTGTAAAAAAAAACAATACTATGCTAAGTAAAAATTTTTTCATGTGTATGGAGTTAGGATTTCTACAAAATTAAAATAAAATTTCAAATATTGTTAAAAAAATACTAATAAATACGTTGAATTATTCTCGATTTTTGATTAAAAGCCAGCCCGAATGTGAAACTGGTAATTGTGTGTCCGGTTCTGTCCACTGTAAAATATACCAATAGGTTCCCGTAGGAAGATTCCTTCCGTTTACTTTGCCATCCCAAACATAATTTTTATCAGAAGACTTATAAACAGTAGCTCCATATCGGTCTGCTATTTCAATACTGACGTCTTTTTTTATTCTTAAATCAGTATAATTCAATACATCATTGATCCCGTCACCATTCGGAGTAATGGCATTAACAAGATTAAGGACCAAAAACTCTTTCACTACAGGACTGCATCCGTCTGAACCTAAAACATATACTGTATGAATTCCCCGGGATAATCCGGTGAAAACATTGGAAGTCTGATAATTTAATCCGTTTAATGAATATTGGTAAGGGGCCGTTCCACCGGTAACATAAATGGTGGCGGTGGAATTTACAACCTCTATCCTTGTAATGATAGGTGCCTGGGCTACTCCTACATTCACCGTCTGACGGTACACACATCCATTAAATCCAAGATCTACATAATAACTTCCTGCGCCTACAGTAATGGTTTGACTGGTTGCTCCCGTACTCCATACATAGGAGGAAAATCCCGGTCCGGCATCTAAAATGACTTTCTCGCTTGAACAGACAACCTGATTTCGGAGTCTTTCAGATTTTTTCGGAGCTTTTAAAGTAAGGGTTAACGTAGCGGTGTTAGGACATGCTGTATTATGTTGGAATCTTATATAGAAAACACTTGCAGAAGTAAGGTTTTGTGAAGCTGAAATAGGATTAACTCCTGCCTGAGCATTCGCTAATGATGTGTAGAATGATAACACTACAGAAGGATCTGCCGTGAATAATACTTTATAATCAGTGAGGTTTACAGTCTCTGAGCCGTTAAGATCATTATCACAGATATCCACTTTTGCAGTCTCTGTTAGTAGAGGAATTTTATTTCCAATACTGAAGTTTATTTGCCCTAAGGCAGGAGGACATTCACCGGAAATAGAAGAAACCCTTACGTATACTGTTGTAGCGGCTGTGTATGTCCAGTTAACAGGAAGGGTGTTTCCATTTCCTGCAGTAGCATCAGACTGGTTGAGATAGTACCTTACTGTAAAATTCTGAGAATTAGTTACGATTTGTGGGGTTATATTGGCTAAGTTGACACTAACCATTCCATCAAAATTATCATCACAAATAGCAGCATTGAAGGTACTGGTATTAATATTAGGTGAAGGATAGGCTGCTAATGTAATAATGGCTTGTTTAGAACAGCCAAATGCTGAGGTTACATTAGCATAAACAGCTCCTACAGGTCCTGTATAAGAAGTTGGGGTAGTGATCGCGCCGGTTAAATTAGCATTTGTGAAATAAGTAACAGAGGTCCCTGAATCCGGAGTGACATTGGCTGCGGTCAGGTCGAATGTTCCGTTTCCATTACCTGCAGTACATGAGGTTAAAGACGTATTGTTTGTTTGAAGGACATCGGTGTTAATTATAATTTTGAAATATTCAAATGAAGCAGGATTTCCACTTCCCTGAATATAATAGGTGAAGGTGTCCGTAGTGTCGGTAGTAAGTCCTGCATTAGGAGTATATGTAACCTGACCCGTCACAGGGTTGATAGAAGCCGTTCCATTGGCAGGTTGTACGATAATGCTTGTATGGGAAGGATCAACGCTCTGATTAGAATTGGTAAATACTGGCGTTATTACTTTGGTGTTACATGATCCGATCGTATAGGTTGTGGTGGATATGGGTGGGCAGGCTGTATATTCGTATTCATATGTAAGTCTGGACTCACAATTATTCTTGGTGATGTAGCAGGTATAAGTTCCGGTACCATATAATTCCGGATTAATGAAATAGGAAGTTTCTCCGGAAATTACATTTCCATTAAAATACCATTGGTATGCATCATAACTACTGTCTACTTCAAGACGGGTGCCGGCATAGCAATCTCCTGTTTTTGTAATTGCGGGTACGGAAGAGAATCCCGCAAAATAACCGCCATATCCCACGGCTCCGTTTCCGGCCGCTATTCCTGCTGTTACAGGTTTTGTAGAGTTTACAGTGGCATTTCCTGAAACATTAGGGATAGAGTAGGTGACCCAATTAGGGTTTCCGGTGACAGGGTAAGGTCCGTTGGCTGCAATGATAGGATTTCCATTGTATGTTACTGCTGCCCCCGTTTGGGTAATAATATTAAGTTTAGTATTAAAACTGTCATTCCCAATTTTATTAATGAATCCAATTTCATTAATTTCTTTGGGTAAAAAGCAGCTTAACGGTGGGATAAAATTCATTCCTCCGGTTGCATAAACCGTATTTCCGGAAGTCCCGGCGAGAAGCTGATAGACATAAACATTGTTGTTAGCGGAAATACTCATGTTGAAATTTCCATTACCCTGGTTTAGATAATTAGTACCCTGTACAATATAATATTTTCCGGTAGTAAGGGTGATATTATTTACCAGGTTTCCATTGACGGTAAGTTTAGTATTGTCTGCTGTTGCTATCACCAAGGCTGCTTCCATTCCTGAGTTGACAGGACCATTTCCTTTGACCAGTACAAAATCTTTACCCAACCTTTCTACAGGAACAGCCTGATCCATTAGCACATCCACATTGCTGCTGTTTTGGGTAGTATAAATACTGTTGAAATTTCCATTGGTGACAGATACAGGTTTCGTAGCTGTAATTTTTGCCCCTACTAATCCCACCAGATTTGCTGAGGCGAGTGTGCTTTGAGCCTCAATAATATATGATTTGCCTTTATTAAGAGTAAATGTTCTTGATACAGCTGAAATACCATCAGAAAAAACAACGTTTGGATTATATCCGGATAAAGTTACCGTGGTATTGTCTTCCGTAGCAGTAACACCAATGGTGGAGTTGACGTAAGTTTTTGCCGATGTAATAGGAGCTACCCCTACAAAAAAGTTTTTCCCGATGCCGGCTAATCCTTTTGAAGTAATAATCTCAGCCTGGTTGGGGACTGAAAATCTGAAACTGGCAAAGAATTTTTTGCTTCCTTTTGCATATAATCCCATTGAAGTAGATCTGAAGAGACTGCTCACCGAAGAAGCGATCATAAAACTGTTGGGTACCGTTACCCGAATCGGGTTATTTTTACTTACCTGTACCGTTGAAAATACAGTGTTGTTATTGTAAACCTGTACTGAAAATGGGATTGTTTCATTAGTGGAAAGATAGAGATACCCTTCAGGGGTTCCCAGAAGATCACTTGCAGACATGGGAGCAAACCAATGCTCTGTGTCTAACTGGGCATTAACAAACAAACAAATAAAGGTGAAAATAGCCAGTAGAAATTTTTTCATATGTTATTATAAGGGCCGCAAATCTAATTATTAATAATTGATTTTTAGCATGAAAAAATTCTGTCAATGCTGGTTTATAGTGTAATTATTGAATATTTAAAATTCGTGTTATATTGCGTTCATATTAGCTGAAATACTGCATAAAAAATCCCGATGAATTTCATCGGGATCAAATATTTTTTTTGAAAGCTTGATTACACTAAGCTTACTCTTACAAATCCTGTTACTTTTAGGTCTCCGTTTACAGATTTTACATAGTCAGCAACTGAGATACTTCCGTCCTTAATGAAGTCCTGGTGTACCAAAGTGTTGTCTTTGTAGAATCTCTGCATTTTACCTTTAAGGATATTATCGATAATGTTTGCAGGCTTACCTTCTTCAGTAAGTTTGTGTCTTTCGATCTCTAATTCTTTATCGATAGTTTCCTGAGAAACTCTAGTTTCGTCCAAAGCAATTGGGTTCATAGCAGCAACCTGCATAGAAACAGCTTTAGCAGCTTCGTCAGCTCCGTCTACTTTAGCAGAAAGAGAAGTGATTGCAGCAATTTTGTTTCCAGCGTGGATATAAGCTCCTAAGAAATCTCCCTGAATTCTTTCGAAAGATCCAATCTCGATTTTTTCACCGATAACTCCTGTTTGCTCAATTAATTTTTCAGCAACAGTCATTCCGTGGAAGTCAGTAGCTAAAAGCTCTTCTTTAGTAGCAGCGAAGATTGCCATTTCAGCTAATTCGTAAGCTAATTCAATGAAAGCTTCGTTTTTAGCCACAAAGTCAGTCTCACAATTTAAAGAAATAACAACACCTAAAGTATTGTCTTCGTTTACTCTTGCGATTACAGCTCCTTCAGCAGATTCTCTGTCAGCTCTGTTAGCAGCAACTTTTTGTCCTTTTTTTCTAAGGATATCTACCGCTTTTTCGAAGTCTCCTTCAGCTTCAACTAGAGCTTTCTTGCAGTCCATCATACCTGCACCTGTTTGGTTTCTTAATTTCGCTACGTCAGCAGCAACTGGTGTATAAGACATAATATGTATTATTTTTTATTTAAGATTAGTATTAATTTTTAGCTTAATTTTAAAGCAGTGCAAAGATAATGATTTTAATGATAAACTAAAAAATGACTTTTCACGTTATTAATATATTTAATACTATTTTAAAGTTTTGATTAATGAAAAAATTCTTCTTCCTTCTATTTATATGCATTTTTTCTCTTGGTTTTTCCCAAAAAAAGAAAAGATCGAAATCTAAAGCTGTTGTAGAAAAAGAAACAGTGATCATCTATACGGAGCAGGAAGCAGAGGTTTCTAAAGAAGCAAGAATAGTGGCAGGTTTCCTGAAACAAAATCCCGGGCACGCAAAAACAGACTATTTTAAAAGAAAGCTGATGGAAATTATCATGGCCGATAACTCTCCTGAAGCAAAACCTACAATCAAACCGATTAGTAAAGAGAAGATTGAAAAAATAGTAAAAAACAATGAGCTGAATAGTGGAAAAGTACTGGTTGCCAATAAAGCTTCTGCATCTAATAATAAGACAACCTCTTCGGCTAATAATACCTCTGCAGCTATTGATGCTTTAAAAGAAGAAAGAAGTGTAAGCTATGCTTCGGTAGGTTCAGCAAAAAGTGCGGGTTCCTCCAAATCAGAGGCCAGTGAAGAAAATAAAAGAAGAGCAGCGATGCTTACTCATCTTTTTAGTAATGACATCAATAAAAATGAAGCCTACGTCAATATTAAAAACAGGTCCAGCTGTAATCTGATCGTGAAAATAAATGGCAAAAAATATTACAATCTGAGTGTTCCTGCCAAAGGAGAAAACTTTATTCTCATAGATAAAGGAGAATATATACTGACCACTATGGTCTGTGATGCAAAATATTCTTCATTGAAGAAAATTAACCAGGACATTGAAATTGCTCTCAATGTTGCGGATTAGAAGAAGACTAGAGCTAAAAAAAGGGTTAAGAAATATTTTCTTAACCCTTTTGTTTTTTATCCTTTAAACTGACCCATCGCAATGAATTTATCTTGTCTCTGGGTTTCAAGCTCTTGTCCTGTAAATTTGGAAAAAGCTTTTATATTCTGTAAAATAGAACTCTTTAAATTTAAATAAGTGGTTTCCGGATCATACTGAGCGCCTCCAAGAGGTTCCTCAATGATTCCGTCAATGAACTTTTCTCTTAAAGCATCCTGTGGAGTAAGGTTTAATGCATTGGCAGCATCTTCTTTGTGATCCCAGTTTCTCCATAAGATGGATGAACAGCTCTCCGGTGCAATTACGGTATACCACGTATTTTCTAACATATATACCTTATTTCCTACACCTATTCCTAATGCTCCACCACTGGCTCCTTCTCCAATAATATAAGTGAAAATAGGAGTTTTAAGCTGAACCATTTCAAAAATATTTCTTGCAATAGCTTCACCTTGCCCTCTTTCTTCAGCTTCTAATCCTGGATAAGCTCCCGGGGTATCTACTAAAGTGACAACAGGAATGTTGAATTTTTCAGCTAGCTTCATTAGTCTTAAAGCTTTTCTGTATCCTTCAGGATTCGGCATTCCAAATCTTCTGTACTGTCTTTCTTTAGTTGTTCTTCCTTTTTGAGTTCCTATGATCATTACTCTTTGACCATCCAGGGTAATCAATCCTCCAATCATTGCCGGATCATCAGCGAAGTTTCTGTCTCCGTGAAGTTCCAGGAAACTGCCTTTGTCTGCCATTCCGTTGATATAGTCTATGGTATATGGACGATCTGGATGACGGGACAGTTGTACTCTTTGCCAAGGTGTAAGATTTTCGTAGATTTCTTTTTTCTTTTCTAAAATCTTATCCTCAATCTGGCTGCATGCTAATTTTACATCAACACCACTTTCTTCTCCTACTAAAGAACAGGTCTGGTATTGATCCATTAATTCTTTGATAGGAAGTTCGAAACTTAAATATTCCATTTCTTGAAGTAAATTAAATCTTTCAAATGTATGAAAAATTATGGTTATTCTATTTAAAATTATTTATGGCATTGCCTATTCTGGAGATACTTTCCTCTTTTCCAAGGATTTCCAAAATATCAGGAACGTCTGGTCCTTTCAATTCTCCTACTAAAGACAAACGCAAAGGCATCATTACTTTACCCATTCCCAAACCTTTAGTTTCGGCAAAATCGTGAACTGTCTGTTTAAGTGCTTCAGCAGTAAAGTCTGAAGACTCAAGGGTAGATGCTAATTCCCCTAAAATAGCAGAAGTTTCTTCGTTCCATGCTTTTTTTGATGCTTTTTCATCATAGGAAGTTGGAGCTTCGAAGAAAAATTTCCCGTTTTCATAAATGTCTTTTGGGAAAGTAGCTCTTTCTTTCATCAGCTGAATCACTTTTAACAGCTTTTCATCGGAAGAACCGGAAAGATCAAGATCTGTATTTTTAAGAAGCTGAAGAAGTTCTTCATCAGACTTCATCTGAATATACTGGTGGTTGAACCATTCTGATTTTTCTTTACTGAATCTCGCCCCAGCCTTATGAACTTTATGAAGATCAAATTCTTTGATCATATCCTCCAATGGAAGAATTTCCTTATCATCGGCAGGAGACCATCCTAATAAAGCAACCATATTGATGAATGAATCAGGAAGGTAACCATTCTCTCTATATCCCTTGGAAACAACTCCGGTTGCAGGATCTTTAAAATCAAGCGGGAATACAGGGAATCCGAATTTATCACCATCCCTTTTGCTTAATTTTCCTTTACCTTCAGGTTTTAAAATCAAAGAAAGGTGAGCAAATTCTGGAGCTTTCCAACCCATTGCTTCATATAATAAAGTATGAAGTCCTAAAGAAGGCAGCCACTCTTCACCACGGATTACATGAGAAATTTCCATCTCATGGTCATCGATAATGTTGGCAAAATGATAAGTAGGCATCCCGTCATTTTTTACAAGAACCTTATCGTCTAATGTATTGGTATTTACAGACGATTTTCCACGGATAATGTCTTCAAGATTCAATACTCTGTCAACAGGCATTTTAAATCGTACTACATAAGGTGTTTTTTCGGCCAGTAATCTTTGAACTTCTTCCTGAGAAAGAGCCAGAGTATTTCTTAAACGGTTTCTTGTTTTGTTATCATAAGAGAACACTTCACCTCTTGCTTCAAATTCTGCACGCATAGCATCCAGTTCCTCTGGAGTGTCAAAAGCCAGATAAGCATAATCTGTTTTTAAGATCTGCTCAGTATATCGGTCATAGATATCTCTTCTTTCAGATTGTCTGTAAGGGGCAAATTTCCCTCCTTTCTTAGGACTTTCATCAGGAATGATTCCGCACCACTCTAAAGCTTCTTCAATATATTCTTCAGCTCCTTCTACATATCGTGCAGTATCTGTATCTTCAATTCTCAATACAAATTCTCCACCCTGATTTTTAGCAAAAAGATAATCATATAATGCGGTTCTTACGCCTCCCAAATGCAAAGGTCCTGTAGGACTTGGAGCAAAACGTACTCTTACTTTCTCCATTTCAATTTTAATTTTTGCAAATTTACTTA
Source organism: Chryseobacterium rhizosphaerae (assembly GCF_003385455.1). Classification (GTDB taxonomy): domain Bacteria; phylum Bacteroidota; class Bacteroidia; order Flavobacteriales; family Weeksellaceae; genus Chryseobacterium; species Chryseobacterium rhizosphaerae. The sequence continues at coordinate 102,873 of NZ_QNUF01000001.1, forward strand.
AAATTATGGGTTTAGGAGATGATTTATAATCGTGTATTTTCCGATTTTTAAATTTAAACCTCTTCATTCTCTGAGGATGATGGCTGTCATTGGCTAAAAGATTTAATTACAAAACCTGGTTTATGAAATACCAAACAAGAATTATTTATAATTTGAATATGCATAATGGAATCTGAGAAAAATGATTATACATGTCAATAAAATAGATAAAGCTGATTTTATTTCATAATTAATTCTATGTATAGTGAATGTTTTATCTTTTGTTAATCGATGTTTAAATGTATGTTAAATTCACTAATCAATGATATATATCATTTTTTTATTCTTCCTTAAAATATTGTTGAATATTACCTTTGCAGGGAATTTTAAAACAATACCATGAAAAAACAAATTGTATTTTGCCTTAGCAGCGTGTTAATGCTATTTATGGCTTCATGCTCTTCAGAAGATCTGAGCAGTGAGGTAACAGCCGAGAACCAAGCTAAAGCCAGCCGTTCTATAGTTGGCAGATCTGCAGGAGATGGAGTTTATGATATCCTTGGACATGGATATAATGCTACCGGTGAGTATGCTAATGCCAATGCTGCGGGTTTCAGAGTAATCGATATTGATCGATTTAAGATGGAGCAGGGTGGTAGAATATTAGCTGAGAATACTTATTCACAAGAATATGTGGAAGATTATGGTGAAAATGCAGAATCTTATTCTAAGATGGTTGCTACTAAAGTAAATGCTACAGCAGGAATTCCATTATTTAAGAAAATGCTTTCCGTAGGGTTTAGCTCAGCTGTTACAACCAATCATAAATTTGATGCAAAATATATTTATGGAAGTTATAACCTTCTAATTAAGCAGAGAAGATTAAGACTAAATGCTACCGCAGACATGTTAGGAGACTATTTGACTCCTGAGTTTGCACAAGATCTGCAGAATAAGACTCCTCAGCAAATTGTTCAGGATTATGGGACTCATGTAGCCGTAGATATTTATACAGGAGCTAAAATGGATATTATGTTCCAGTCTGAAACCACTAACGAAAGCCGTGACCGTGCTGCAAGAATTGGAGTGAAAGTGGGAATACTAAAAGTTTTTGATATCGACGCTCAAAATGACGTTAATACATCTGAATCTAGCCAAAACTTTTCCAGAAAATTATCCTACAGAACAAGAGGTGGGGATCCGTCAAAAGGTTTAATTGGAGAAATTAGTATTGATCAGAATACTTCCAAAATTAATATAGCGAACTGGCAAAACAGCTCGACAGTAAATAACTCAGTCCTGGTAGATTTTGGAAACAATGGGTTAGTATTTATTTTTGACCTGATAAAAGATCCTGTTAAAAAGGCGGAGCTTAAATCATATGTAATTCAGTATCTGATTGATAATAAAGTAATGCTTGATTATATCCCGGTTCCTATATATGGCTTCTATAGCGGACAAGAAAGAGATCACTATCTTTCTCATTTGCCAATAACGCCAAATACTTATGTTGCTGAGGGAGAGTTTTTCAAAGCGTATACTTATAAAGCACCTGGTACAATTCCGGTTTATAAATATTATAGTCCACAAGAGAAAGACCATTATTATTCAACTTATCTGGGTACGCCTGCTACTTATACATATGAGGGAATTGCTTTTTATGCGACTATGGACAGCACAAAAAAACCAATTTATCAATTTTATAGCCCATCTCAGAAAGATCATTACTATATTGCTTCCCCGGGAGGAGCTCCGGTTACACCACGTGAATATGTAGCAGAAGGTATTCCTTTTTATGCTTACTAATAAAATAGGTGATATTATACATGAAGAAGCCGTCTGAAAGACGGCTTCTTTTATTTTTTATTGCAGTTATTCCAGTTTCTCTGCCCGAACCATAATGTCATTCCAGATATTGATAATATCTTTTTCCTCATTGCTAATTGTATAATTTGCTAAAACAAACTCAGAAGCAATGCGTCCCTTGTTTATAATTTCATGAGGATTTCGATCATATACCTTTGTAGCTTCTTCTATTTTCAATACAAATTCAAGAATATTACCATCTTCTACAGGGGCTGAAAACTCAGAATTAAAGTATTCTTTTCCTGCCTGCCCTCTATATCCAATTACGTAACATCCACAAGACATAGCTTCAACCGGAGGAAGTCCAAACCCTTCTTTATGATTAAAGCTCAAAAATATAGCAGCCTTTTTAAGAATCTCTGCAACTTCATTTTCACTTTTATTGTCAATGGGCATAATTTTCCAGTCAGAATTATTATTTCTAGATTGGAAAATGTTGATAATCTGAGTACTGTCTTCAGATAGTTTTCGTGGCATGAAGGCAATAATTTTTTCCTTGTTTTCAGAAAAATTGAAAATACTGGCGTTAATCCCTAATCGTATTCTATGAACAGATGTATTGGGGAAAGCGGTCTGGATATAATTCTTAGAGTCTTCGGACACCACGATGGTTTCCAGGGTATTTTTTTTATTGTATGGAAAATCTTCAGCGGAACTTCCTAGTGGGAAACCATTGAATGTATAATAGCAGTTTTGATTAAAAATCACTTTTTTTGTAAAAGGTTCTATTTTATTGATGCTGCTATAGATTTCAGGGAAAACCAGAATAGAATCAGTCTCAATACTAAAACTGATTTTCTTTAAATACATTAATTTTAATTTTTTGCTAATGCTTAGCTTTTTTTTATCCAGATATTTAATTAGCTTAAATAAATAAGGATTATGGACAACCTTTGTATTATTGGGAAACCAAGTTTCTCTCTGATCTGCTTTTTTATGTATGACTGCTGCGTCAAATCCATTTTTATTAAGAATGTCAACCATTCTATAGATTTGTTTTACTCCACCGGATGGGTGAGGATTAGTAGGGCATACAAAATATATTTTTCTTGAGATCATAAGTCTAAAATGGTATTTATCCAGTTTTTGAAAGAATACTTTTCCAGAATTTGTTCGTCAGCCTTTTCATAAGGTGTTGTGAAAAAATCGGAGGGTATTTCTATATTGTTGATATCTTCAATGACAAAAATATTATTTGAATTATAAAAATCATAGTTTTTAATTGCTTTATTTGTGGTAATCAGTTTTTTTCCTGATCCTAAGGCATCAAAAGGTCTGAATGATAATCCTGATTGATTCTCATGGGCAAGATCTAATAGAACACTTCCTTTTTCATTGACTCTATAAGATTCATTAAATGGAAGGATATTGGGCAATTTAATGATGTTTTTTTCGATTTGCTCATCTATACTGAAATCACTGGGATGATAAATGAAACACTTGATATCGATACTTTTCTGATTCATACTGTTGATGATTTTGATCAAATCATCGAAACGTTTATCAAATGTTCCTAAAAAAACAATATCATAAATAGGATTCTTAGAATATAGATCTTCGTTGAAATAAAAATTGCTGATCTTCTTTAAATCATAATTTTTACAATCATCCGTGTCAAAACTAAATGCCAGATCATAATAGGGAATAGTCTCTTTTTGACCCCCTATTTTGCTAAAGCTGTCCCAGAAGACGACGATCTTTTTTTTTCCTTTTTTCTGTACGATATCATACATTTCCTGGTCTAAAAGATCAGGGCGATTCACCAAAATATAATCATAATAGTCCAGCTGGTTCATCTGTCTTATCAGATGTTCCCTTTTTTTCTGGTTCTTTAAATTTTTTCTTAGAAAAGTTTTAGAGAAAAAATTTTCTGCTCTTTCGTAGAAGTTTTTATATTGATATCTTTCGTTTGTAGCACTTATAGCCATTACAGAATCAAAATCTGTATACTTTTTTATACCACTAAAAATAACTTCATTAAATCCATAGTAATCCGGAGCAATAAATAAAAGTCTCTTTTTCATTTTGTTAAAATACAGGTGATCCAATTTGTAAAACTATATTTTTGATAAATTTCTTCAGAAGATTCCCTATAATCATCTGCCAGGAAGTGGGTGATGTCAGACATATTATAGTCATTCAGAAGAAATATATTGCTGGAATTATAAAAGCTATATTCTTTTACCAATTCATTATTAGTGATTAATTTTTTTCTGTATCCTATGGCCTCAAAAACCCTGAAAGAAAGTCCTTTATGAATCGTGTTTTGAAAGTCAAGAATAATTTTTGAAGCTTTTGCATTTTTCATATTTTCTTCAAAACTCATTCCGGTTCTTGTGAAATTTATAGGATATTCCCGGTACTTCTTGATATGTTTTTCTTTAGTGTAGATTACATTGATATTGGTTTTCAGATTTTTTTCCTGAAATAATATAGAAAGGTTGCAAAGCTCCTCAATACGATCTTTCATAAAAGTCCCTACGAAGAAAAGATCTTGTTTTGCTTCAGGTTTTTCGGGCAGATAGTCAAAATAAAAATTGTGAATATGCTTTGTCTGTGGATATCTTATGGTATCTCTTTCGTCAAATACAAAAAAGCTGTCAAAATATTGTATGGTATTTTCTGCTAAAGGGAATCTTTGCATTCCGTCCCATTGGTAAGCCACAGTGTAAGTGCTTTTTTCCTGAATTTTGGCCAGAACATTTTTACTGAAGAGGTCAGGGCGTACCACAAGGGCATAATCTGCATGGCTGATTTTATCAAGAAAAAACAGCTGGGGGTGTTCCTTTTTTTCGGCTAACATTTTGGCTTTAAAAGTTCTGTTGTTGCTGAATGCCTTTTTATAAATATGAATTAAAGACTCTTCTGCGCTAAGTTTTACCTGCGAGCAATCGTGCTCTACAGTAAAAACTTTAAAACCAAGATACTCAAGATTTTTTTTAAAAACCTTTGGTAGCCCAAAGTGATTGGGAACAGCTAATATGATACTTTTATCTTTAAAGTCGTTCATTGTTATATTGAATATCCTGCTTTAGAGAAATAAGGTCTCCAGAAATCTTTCTCCTTATTCCATCTATGGCAGCCAAAAGGAAGTTCTCCTTTATTGATGTTCATTGCTTTCTCCTGTTTGTTCTCAATAGAGAAGAGACAGGCTTCTTTATAATTAGGTTTAGAAAAAATTATACCATTTCTTTCAGGTTCGATACTAAAAAACACATCTTCGGCATAAAATTGCCCTGTATTTTCAGGTTTTAAATAAATTTTTACTACCTCCGGAATGCTTTCAAGAACTTCTATAAACTTTTCTCTCTTTCTTAAAGACAGGCCTCCATTCCCTACAGCATTATAAAGAAGAGATTTGTTTTTTTGCCATTTTCCATTCCCTTTAAAGTTGGTTATTTCTTTAAACTTGGCAATAGTTTTATCAAAAAATAATTTAAAAAAAGGAATATGTTCTGAACTCCGTATCCAGGGAGCCCCAATATAATCGTAGTTTTTTTTACACCAATTTATAAGATCATCTTTAAATACAAAACAGTCAGATTGATAAATTAGTATATATTTTTCTGAAAAACTTTTATAAAAATTTACATTCATCATGAGCTGATTATATCCAAAAATATTTTTGAAATAATGGTCATCAAAACTAATGAATGAAGCATTAAAATCTTTATAGGCATCAAGAGAAAGACTTTTAGGATGTATAAAAGTGATTTTGTAACTTCCTAAAATATGAAATACCTGACTGAATGAAATCAAATCATCACGATCAGGTATCTCTTTATATATTGGAATAATAATATCTACCAAAGTTATTTTGAATATTCTAATACTGTTTTTTCAATGATCTTCACGCAATCCAGTAATTGTTCTTCTGTAATTACCAATGGTGGTGCAAGTCTTATGATATTGCCATGTGTTGGTTTTGCCAATAGTCCGTTTTCTTTTAATTGTAAGCAAAGGTTCCATGCTGTAGAGCTTTCAGGACCATCATTGATCAGAATGGCATTCAAAAGACCTTTTCCTCTTACTTTTGTAATAAGGTCTGTCTTTTCAATCAGCTTTTCGATCTCGGCTCTGAAAACCTGTCCCAGATGTTCTGCTCTTTCAGATAATTTTTCATCAGCTACTACATCTAAAGCGGCTACTGCTACTGCACAGGCAATTGGGTTTCCTCCAAATGTGGAGCCATGCTGGCCGGGCTTAATGACATTCATAATGCTGTCATTTGCTAAAACAGCAGATACCGGGTACATTCCTCCGGAAAGAGCCTTTCCTAGGATCAGAATATCCGGCTGCACATTTTCATGATGACATGCGATGAGCTTTCCTGTTCTTGCAATTCCGGTTTGTACTTCATCTGCAATAAAAAGAACATTGTGCTTTTTACATACTTCAGAAGCATTTTTAAGGAAATTTTCATCCGGTACATATACTCCCGCCTCTCCCTGAATAGGCTCTACTAAAAATGCTGCAATATTTCCAGCCTCTCTGTTCAGAACTTCTTCCAGTGCGGCAACGTCGTTGTAAGGAATTTTGATAAACCCAGGTGTAAAAGGACCATAATTCTGATTAGCATCCGGATCATTAGAGAAAGAAACAATTGTAGTGGTTCTTCCGTGGAAATTATTTTCACAAACAATGATTTTGGCTGCATTTTCTGAAATACCTTTTACCTCATAACTCCATTTTCTGGCAAGCTTTACGGCTGTTTCCACAGCTTCAGCTCCCGAATTCATAGGAAGTACTTTATCAAATCCAAAAAGACTAGTGATTTTTTCCTCGTATTCTCCTAATCTTGAGTTATAGAAAGCTCGTGAAGTTAGCGCCAGTTTTTGAGCCTGTTCTACTAAAGCTTCCACAATTTTAGGATGAGAATGTCCTTGGTTCACAGCAGAATATGCTGAAAGAAAATCATAGTACCTCTTGCCTTCTACATCCCAAACGAAAACACCTTCTCCGCGCTCCAGAACTACTGGAAGAGGATGATAATTGTGGGCTCCATGTTTGTCTTCAAGGTCAATGAAATACTGTGAGTTTTTTGTTTTTTCTGCTGTTGACATATATTTTGCTTTTTGGCAAATTTAAGCAATATTAATGAGATGAATAAATATTAGGATAATATGCTGCGTGGTAATAATTAAAAGCATATTTTGACGCTCATTGAGGTGTTTTAAAGGGGAATCTACCTTCACATATTCACGGTTTCTATCAATAGCCTGAAATTGGTCGGAGACTTTGAATCTTTCTTATAAAGAATAAGCCAGGATCCTCAGGAAAAAGAACGTATAAATTTCTGCAAAAAACAATTGAGAAGTATTATCCTACATTAATGAGTGTACACAAATTATTTATTTAAAATAAAAAAACTGCCCCAAATTAAGAGGCAGTTCATAATATATTTCTAAAATAATCTTAGTGATTATCGTATTTTCTATCCATTACAAAATCTTCCATGAATTTTGTAGTATAGTTTCCTGCTAGATAATCTTCATTATCCATCAATTGTCTGTGGAAAGGAATAGTGGTTTTTACTCCTTCAATATAGAATTCTTCCAGTGCACGTCTCATTTTAGCAATCGCTTCCTCACGGGTCTGAGCCGTAGTGATAAGCTTAGCAATCATAGAGTCATAATTAGATGGAATACTATATCCGGAATAAACGTGAGTATCTACTCTGATTCCATGTCCGCCAGGGATGTTTAATCCTGTGATTTTTCCCGGAGATGGTCTGAAGTCAGCATAAGGATCTTCTGCATTGATTCTACATTCGATTGAATGTAATTTAGGATAATAGTTGATTCCTGAAATAGGAGTTCCTGCTGCAAGAAGAATTTGTTCTCTGATCAGGTCATAATCAATTACCTGCTCAGTGATAGGGTGTTCTACCTGGATTCTTGTATTCATTTCCATGAAATAGAAATTTCTGTGCTTGTCTACAAGGAATTCAATAGTTCCCACACCTTCGTATCCAATAAATTCGGCAGCTTTTACAGCAGCATCACCCATTTTTTCACGAAGTTCATCTGTCATGAACGGAGAAGGAGTTTCTTCAGTTAATTTCTGATTTCTTCTCTGTACAGAACAGTCTCTTTCAGAAAGGTGGCAAGCTTTACCGAACTGGTCACCTGCTACCTGAATTTCAATATGTCTAGGTTCTTCAATCAGTTTTTCCATGTACATACCTCCGTTTCCGAAGGCAGCCACAGCTTCCTGAATTGCAGACTCCCAGTGATCTTTAAGGTCTTCAGCTTTCCAAACGGCTCTCATCCCTTTTCCACCACCACCTGCTGTTGCTTTGATCATTACCGGATATCCCGTTTCTTCAGCAACTTTTACAGCATGCTCATAAGATTCGATTAAACCGTCAGAACCAGGTACACATGGTACACCTGCTGCTTTCATGGTAGCCTTAGCATTAGCCTTATCTCCCATTTTTTCGATTTGCTCAGGAGAAGCACCAATAAATTTGATGCCGTTTTTCTGACAAATTCTTGAAAAGTTAGCATTTTCAGATAAGAATCCGTAACCAGGGTGAATGGCATCTGCATTGGTAATTTCTGCAGCAGCAATAATATTAGGGATTTTAAGATATGAGTCTTTACTCATTGCAGGACCAATACAAACGGCTTCATCAGCAAATCTTACATGAAGACTGTCTTTGTCAGCAGTAGAGTATACTGCTACAGTTTTGATTCCCATTTCTTTGCACGTACGTAAAATACGCATTGCAATTTCGCCACGATTGGCTATTAATATTTTTTTGAACATCTTCTTCAATTTGAAAATTAGATAATTTGAAAATTAGATAATGTTATTTTAATGTAGAATTTAATCTAACATCTAATGTCTAACATCTAACTTCTAAATTAAGATGGATCTACTAGGAATAATGGTTGGTCATACTCTACAGGAGTAGCATCGTCTACTAAAATTTTAACGATTTTTCCACTGATCTCAGAGTCAATCTGGTTAAATAATTTCATAGCTTCAATGACACAAACTACTTTACCAGCAGAAACTTCATCACCTACATTTACAAATACATCTTTATCAGGAGATGGTTTTCTATAGAAAGTTCCGATCATTGGAGACTTGATCGTTACATATTTACTGTCATCAGAAGCAGCCTCAGCTTTTTCAGAAGGTGCAGCAGCTGGAGTTGCAACAGGTGCCGGAGCCGCCGCTGCTTGTGGTGCAGTATGGTAAACTGCAGGCTGTGCATATACAGCATCGCTTCCAGCTAATGGAGTTTTAATAGTGATTTCGAAATCTTTAGTTTTGTATTTTACTTCTGAAACCTCAGCCTTAGATACAAACTTAATAAGATTTTGTATGTCTTTAATGTCCATAAATTTGATATTTGATTTTGGGTCAAAGATACCAAAAAAACGTAAAAAACAATAAAAAACCGCCTAATTTTATTAAAATTGGGCGGTTTTTGTATTAAAATGAGGTTTTTTTGAAAATCCCTCGATTAGTTTTCTTCAGTAGTTGCTACTTCTTTTTCCAATACTACTTTACCTCTGTAGTAAAGTTTTCCTTCATGCCAGTGAGCTCTGTGGTAAAGGTGAAGCTCTCCTGTTGTTGCATCTTTAGCCAATTGAGGAACTACAGCTTTGTAGTGAGTTCTTCTCTTATCTCTTCTTGTGGACGACTGTCTTCTCTTTGGATGTGCCATTTTGTAATAACTTTTTTAATTGATGAGCGATGAGATTCATCATCTCATCATATTTAAATTATTTTATTTAATTTTTATCTTTTAATTTTTTTAATGCTTCCCATCTAGGGTCACTTTCATGTTCTTCCTCTTCAGCTTCTTCAATTTCTTTGGGGCTGAATTGGTCCAGTACTTTAAGATCTTCATCACTTACATTAGGTGAAATCTTTTTCATCGGAATGGATAGCATTACATTTTCGTATATCAAATGCGCTACATTGAAAGCATGCTCTCCGGAAGGAATGGTAATAACATCTTCATTGCTATCATCATATTCTTCTCCGAAATTTACCAGGATCTTGATCTCATTCTCAATAGAATAGTCAAAGTCTTCATTTGTGATATCACAAACCAGCTCAACTAATCCATGGATTTTAATCTCAAATTCTAAGAAAGTAGTGTGCTTATCCAGTAAGACATTCACTGCTATTCTAGGATTTGTAAATTCCTGCTCAGTTTCAAATAATTGAAAGAACGTTTTATCGATCTCAAACTTGAACTCGTGTTTTCCGTTTTTAAGTCCGGAAAAGCTTACGTCATAGTTTCTTAACTTGTCCATAAAATGAGTGTGCAAAAATATGCATTTTTTTTATAATAACAAATAAAATCTAAAACAAATTAATTTAAAACTTATTTTAGAGATTTAAGCTTCAGTTTCATCTGGAAGATCTTCATCTACTCCGTTGTCTGAAACCATTTTTCTAGGCTGCAGACGATTACTCATCAATTCGCTGTATTCATTTCTGTTTTTGAAAACACTAATGGCAGTGAAAATAGCTTCGGTAAAACTCTGTTCATCCGCAATATTTTTCCCCGCAATATCGTAAGCAACTCCATGATCCGGAGATGTTCTTATAAAAGGAAGTCCTGCTGTATAGTTGACGCCCTCTTCATACGCTAATGTTTTGAACGGAGCTAATCCCTGATCGTGATACATCGCTAAAACGGCATCGAAGTTCTTGTATTTACTCGGCTGAAAGAAGCTGTCGGCAGGAAAAGGTCCGAATGCTAATACTCCGTTATCAGAAAGTTCCTTAATCGCTGGAGCAATGATTTCAATTTCCTCATTTCCTATTACACCACCATCTCCTGCATGGGGATTAAGTCCCAAAACAGCAATTTTAGGTTTTTGAACCCGAAAATCTTCAATCAGTGTTTGGTTTAATACTCTGATTTGTTTTTTTATTTTCTCTTTAGAAATGTTTTCTGCAATTTTAGCAATAGGGATGTGGTGGGTAGACACCGCTACTTTTAAATCTTCAGTGACCAGGAACATGAGTCCCTTTTTACTGAATTTTTCTTCAAAGTATCCAGTGTGTCCTGTGTGTTTGAATCCCATTTTCACCATTTCATCCTTATTGATAGGAGCGGTTACCAAAACATCAATATCTCCTTTCATTAATGCCTCTGTAGCTGCTTCCAAAGAATCAATGGCCATTTTTGTGGATTCTTCTGTAGGAACTCCTAATTCTACATTCACATTCTCCTTCGTCAGATTCACCATATTAAGTTTTCCTTCCTGGGCTTGGGAAGCTTCGTTAACATAGTTGAAGTTAAGATTAAGCTTGAAAATATTTTTCTGATAAGTGAATAGCTTTCCCGAACCAAAAATTACAGGGGTGAAAAAATCCGTAATGGTTTTGTCTTTCAGAGACTTCATAATGATCTCTGGTCCTATGCCGTTGAAATCACCGATTGAAATTCCTACTCGTACTTTATGGTTTTTTGGGCTCATTTTGATTATCTTTGAAGATTATAATTTACAAATTTAGCAAAAAATAATATGTTCACAGGAATTATTGAAGCAGTTGGCGTTATTGAGAAGATTGAAGAAAAAGGAAGCAATATAGATTTTACTTTAACTTGCCCTTTTACAAACGAACTTAAAATTGATCAGAGTCTGGCTCATAATGGCTGTTGTCTTACTGTTGTTGAGATTAAAGATAATCAATATGTTGTTACGGCCATCAATGAAACTTTAGAGAAAACCAATCTTGGAAAATGGGAACTGGGGACTGTGGTTAATCTTGAACGCTGCATGAAAATGGACGGAAGGCTAGATGGCCATATTGTTCAGGGACACGTAGATAAAACAGGAGAAGTAGTCAATATTGAAAATAAAGACGGAAGCTATTTTATTACCATTAAGTATGAAGCAGATGGTAATTTTGTTACAGTTCCACAGGGATCAATCACTGTAAACGGAATCAGTCTTACTGTTGCAAAAAGTGAAGATTCACAGTTTTCTATAGCAATTATTCCTTATACCTGGGAATTTACGAATATGAACCATTTAAAAATAGGGGATCAGGTAAATTTAGAATTTGACATCATTGGTAAGTATATTGCTAGGTTAATTAAAAGATAGGATGTCAATAAATAAGTATAAAGGATATAGCTTAAGGAACCGGGTGTTTTTCGGTTTCCTGTTGGTATGCTTTTTAAGTGTTGTGGCAACTTCGCTTGTTCCGTACTTTGTTTTAAGGAATAATTCTTTACAGCAGAGTAATATTGACATGCAGGAGAAAACCAATGCCGTTATGAGGTATCTGGACTATGCTGTTAGCCGGACACTTGTGACAACAGAAGATCTGCCGAAAGTTTTAGGCAATAAAATTTTTGAAATAGCAGATATTAACCAACATGATATTATTATTTATGATTTGAAAGGGAATTATGTGCTTTCCAATAAAGATGAGAGTCTGGTTGAGCAGAAAACGATTCCTATAGAAATCATCAATAAAATCTTATCTACAGATGCCAGGGTAGACCTAACCAGATATGATGCTTCTAAAGATGCCAAGCTTACTTCTTCCTATCTTCTTTTGAAAAATAATGAGCTTGAACCTGTAGGGGTGGTTTATATTCCTTTATATCATAATGTATCTGCTTACCTTGATGTTCTTCATCAATATGTTAAATACATCCTTTTAGTAGATATATTCCTTATCCTTTTTAGTATCTGGATTAGCTGGGTGACGTCTAACAGTCTTGCAAAAACAATTACCAAGTTTTCAGATATGATTACCCGTATTACATTGTTTGAAAATGAAATGCGGCCCATAAGATACTATAAAAATGATGAGCTTAATGCTTTGGCCAGAGCTTATAACAGAATGATTTTGCAGATTCAGGATCAAAAAGAAAGACTTCGTTTCAAAGCATCGGAAGAAGCCTGGAGAGAAATGGCAAAGCAGGTTGCCCATGAGGTGAAGAACCCTCTTACTCCTATGAAGCTTACCATCCAGAATTTTGAAAGGAAATTTGATCCGGAAGATCCAAACATCAAGGAAAGAGTAAAACAGATGAGTAAAACAGTAGTGGATCAAATTGACCTGATTGCTACGGTTGCTTCTGCTTTCTCGGAATTTGCAAAACTTCCTGAAAAAAATAATGAGGTGATCAACCTGAATACTGAAGTTGAAGATATTTTACGCGTTTTCAATGATGACAGTGTTTTTATGCATGCTAATAAAAATAATATCATGATCAGTATGGATAGGATTTACCTTTCCAGAATTATCACCAATCTTGTAACCAATGCTAAGCAGGCAGAAAGTGAAGATAGAAAATTAATTATTAATGTTGATGTAGAACAACATCAGAGAAGGGTTATGATCTCTGTTCAGGATAATGGGATAGGAATTCCTGATAATATGTATGAACGGATTTTTGAGCCTAATTTTACTTCTAAAAACAGTGGAATGGGACTTGGTTTATCTATGGTGAGAAAGATGATAGAAGACTATAAAGGGGAAATTTCCGTGAAATCTGAAGTAGGGAAAGGGTCGACATTTATTATTACACTGCCTACCAATTTATAGTGAAATCTTTTAAGTTTAAACAATTTGAAATTCAGCAGTCTGAAAACGTCTTTCGTGTAGGAACAGACGGGGTTTTGCTTGGTGTGCTGGCAGATGTTGAGAATGCATCGAACGTGCTGGAAATCGGGACGGGAACCGGGCTGATTAGTTTAATGCTGGCACAGAGAAATCCTGAGGCTGTTTTTTTAGGATTGGATATTAATGAAGAGGCTGTGGCGCTTACAAAAGCAAATTTTGAAAATGCCCCTTTTCAGGCAAGACTCAGGAATATACATCAGGATTTTAAATCTTTCAATACAAAGGAATCATTTGATTTGATTGTTTCCAACCCTCCTTATTTTGAAGAATCTGTATCAGATAAAGATAAAATTGCACGCCAGACGGTAGAGTTGAACTTTAAGCAGCTTATAGGCCATGCTGCCGAACTTTTGTCTGAAAACGGGCTTTTATCTGTGATTATTCCCAGTGAAGCCGGAGAGGTATTCACTTCGATTGCGAAAGAAAATTCTTTGTTTTTAAACCGTAGAGTCAATATTACAGGAATTGAAAATTCAAAAGTTAAAAGATTGGTTCTTGAATTCTCATTACAGGAAAAAAAACTTGAAGAATCTGATTTTATTATAGAAAAAAGTCCGAGACAATACTCGGACCAATATCTTGAACTCACCAAAGAGTTTCATATTTTTAATAGAAGGTAAAGGTTAGAAATTAGATACTGACTATTCAGCTTATATTTAATCCTTTACTCTTTCAAGCCTTATTCAAATAGCTCAGCGGTGTCCAGTACGGAAACTTTCCCGTCTTCACATCGGATTGCTTCGCCCGGGAAGTTCTGGATCATATGATAATCATGTGTTGCCATTACTACTGCGGCTCCATTTTCAAGGGCTACCTGCTTTAGTAAAGTCATAATTTCATTAGAGGTTTCCGGATCCAGGTTTCCTGTTGGCTCATCCGCCAGGATAAGGTCCGGGTGATTCAGTAAAGCTCTTGCAATGGCAATACGCTGCTGTTCTCCTCCGGAAAGCTCGTGTGGCATTTTATGCTTTTTACTTTTCATGTTCACGCTTCCCAATACCTCATTGATACGGTCTTCCATTTTTACTTTATCATTCCATCCTGTAGCTTCAAGGACGAATTTTAAGTTCTTTTCAACAGTTCTGTCTGAAAGTAACTGGAAATCCTGGAATACAATTCCTAATTTTCTTCTAAGGTTTGGAATGTCAGAAGGTTTTAGCTTTGCCAGCTCAAATCCAACAACAGATCCATGCCCTGATGCTAATGGAATATGACCGTAAAGGGTTTTTAAAAGTGAGCTTTTTCCGGAACCTGTTTTTCCGATAAGATAGCAGAATCTACCTTTCTTAATGTTAAGATTTACATCAGTAAGAACAGTGAAGTTTTTTTGTGCAATCTTTGCATGCTGCAAACTTATGATATTGTCTCCGGAGATATTTGTATGTGGCATAATTTAATTTTAAAGGCTGTTTTCTAACAAAATTTTTCAACTTTTAAAAATAGAAAAAGAAGTTTATACAACCTAAATTTTAGTAAATTTTAACAACAAAAAATGCCTGAAAAAGATCTTTTCAAGCATGATTTGTATATGATAAGGTAGAAATTATCTCTTAGCGCGTGCAGCACTTACAGTTAAACTCTTTCTGCCTTTAGCTCTTCTCGCAGCCAAAACTCTTCTTCCATTTGGCGTAGACATTCTTTCTCTGAAACCGTGTTTGTTTCTTCTTTTTCTTTCTGATGGCTGGAATGTTCTTTTACTCATTACTATATATTTAAATCGTAATTAATCTATTTATTTTCAGGTTGCAAAGATATAGAAATTTTTATAAGCTACAAATTTTCACTATCTTTTTTTAAAATTATTTGAAATGTTTTTTAATCAGAAACTTACAAATCCCTAATCAGAAACGAAATTCTGTGTGCAAAAATAATATTTAAATGATTTATATAAAAGCTTTATCTTTGAAAACTTTAATTTTAACGAAAATAAACACAACGATGTTTACACCAGCAGAACTTTTAGAAATCAATACATTACTTAAACCTGAAAACAAAATAGTTATTCTTACCCACTATAACCCGGATGGAGATGCTATTGGTTCCAGTCTGGGATTGAAACATTATCTGAAAGCCAAAGGGATTCTTGCTGAAGTGATTGTTCCTAATGATTTTCCGAAATTTTTAAAGTGGATGCCGGAATCTAAAAAAGTAATCATTGCTGAATACAAGAAAAAGCTGGCTTCCGATATGATTGCTGGAGCTGACGTGATTTTCTGTCTGGATTTTAATGCTCCATCAAGAATTGGCCTATTGGGAGACTGGTTGGTTAAAGCACAGGGTAAAAAAATTCTTATTGACCATCACCAGCAGCCTGAACAATTTGATTATGTATATTCTGATACGGTCATTCCGGCTACCTCACAGATGATCTATCATTTTATCGAAGTGATGGATGATGAAAAACTGGTGGATCAGGATGTTGCAGAATGTCTTTATACAGGTATTATGACTGATACAGGTGGTTTCCGTTTTCGTTCTACAAGCGCTGCTACGCATAGAATAATAGCTAATCTTATAGAAAAAGGGGCAGACCCTGCAATGATAACTTCCAATACGTGGGATACCAATACGGTTTCCCGTCTTCATTTACTGGCTTTAATCCTGGGGAGAATAGAAGTAGTGAATGAGGGTACGGTAGCTGTTTTAAGCCTTACGAGAAACGAACTTAAAGAATATGGTTTCCAAAAAGGGGATACAGAAGGATTTGTAAATTACGGACTAAGTATTGCCGGAGTGAAAATGGCCGCATTTTTTATGGAAGACCTTTATGAGAATTTCATTAAAATTTCTTTCAGAAGTAAGGATGATGTAGATGTAAATCAGTTTTCCAGAAAATACTTTAGCGGTGGCGGGCATATTAATGCTGCAGGTGGAAAATCTTACGATTCATTGGCGGGAACTATTGAAAATTTCAAGCAATACATTGGAAAGGAAGAATTTTTAAATATGAAATAATTAAATAATAGTTTGTTTTTAATTTGGATTTATTGTACTTTAGGAAAGTAAATCACTAAAAAACAAACCATTATGAAAACAAAATTACTAGCATTCTTGCTTGCATTGCCGCTTTTTGCCAATGCACAATTTTCTCAAAACTTTGATGCAGGGACTACAACACCTGCAGGTTGGTCTGTCATTAACGGCGGAGATCTCAATGGATTTATCTTTGGTCCCGGAGCTCCGAGAAGTGTGTATTCATTACCCAATGCTGCACAAATTAATTATTCGGCTTCCGCACATGACGACTATTTAGTAACACCTGCAATTACTGTAACAGCAGGTGTTAATGACAGATTAACTTATTTTGTAAAAAATCAGGATCCTAACTATGTGGAAAGCTATGCTGTTAAATTATCCACCACAACGGCTACGGCAGCAGCGTTTACCACTGTCCTTACTCCGGTTGCTCTGGCACCTAATAAATGGACTTTCTTCTCTGTAGATTTATCAGCCTATGTAGGACAAACAGTATATCTGGGTTTCCAGGCTACTTCTGCAGATATGTTCAGGCTGTTGTTTGATAATATAAACAGTGATACTGCTCCTACTGCTGTTCCTAACTGTGCTGCATTGGTATCCCCAAGCAATGGACAGACAGGCGTAAATCCAAATGCAGCAACATTGACATGGTCAGCACCAACTTCTGGCGCTGCAGTAGACAGCTATGAGGTATATCTTGATACCAATCCAAACCCTACAACTTTAGTTCCAAGCAGCTATTTATTTGCTGATTTTAATAATCTGCTAGGGAATACCACTTATTATTGGAAAGTGGTGGCGAAAAATGCTGCAGGTGTAGCGGTTGCATGCCAGACGAATAGTTTTGTAACAGGAGATTCATTTGCTCCTTATTGCTTTGGAAACCTACTATTCACCAGCGGAGTGGAGCCTATTACTTCAGTTCAGTTCAGTAATATGACCAATACTTCCTCGGAGGCATTAACAAGCTCTTCTCATGAAAATTTTGCCAATAAAGTAGCCTCTGTAGAACAGGGAGGAACTTATCCGATTACATTTAAAGGAAATACAGATGGTAATAATGCTACTAAGATTGTAGTATATATTGACTGGAACCAGGATGGAGATTTCTTAGATGCGGGAGAAGTGTATTTCGGTACTGCCGGTACTGCGGTAACGATAACGAATTCTACAGGTATAGATGCTATAACAGCAACTGGAAACATCGCTGTTCCTGCCACTGCTACATTAGGAAAAACAAGAATGAGAGTGAAAAAGAATTATGCAACCGGAACAACATTTTATTTAAGTCCTTGTTATTCTTCAGGGGGAACTCTTGCCGCTGTTTCAGGAACCAGTGGCTATGGCCAGGCTGAAGATTACAGTGTTATGGTAGTTCCTACAGGAACGCTTGCCGTTAATGAAACTAAGGCCAAATCAGCCCTTGCCGTCTATCCGAATCCTATGAAAGATATTTTGAATATTGCTACAGCTGATAAGAAAATAACAGAGGTAACGTTCTATTCTGCTGAAGGTAGATTAGTGAAATCTGTTAAAGAAAATATTTCCGCTGTTAATACGGATGATTTGAAATCAGGAGTGTATGTGGTAAAAGTAAAAACATCAGATTCTGAACAGACGTTCAAAGTGATTAAAGAATAGTAAATAACTGATTCATATTATAAGCTCTCAATCTGAGAGCTTTTTTTATACCCTTTTTCTTCTAATTCAATACATGTATATTCATAGACCTGCTGAAACATTTCGTCCATGTATTTCTTATTAAAAAGGCTGAACTTTGTCATCTTGGGAGGGTCTAAAAATATATTGCAGTATTTCACTTTAGAATAAACGGATTTTGCAATGGCTAAGTGAAGTATGCGGTCAAATTCTTTCATCAGACTCATCTTTTTTAATTCATCATAGCTTATTGAATTCACATGGGAGGCGATCAGGAAATCACATTTATTCACAATAGGCTCAATGGGTAGGTTGTCCAAAACACCACCGTCTACATAGATTTTGTCTCCTATTCTTACAGGAGGAAGGATGAAAGGTACGCTAGATGAAGCCAGCAAAGGGCCAAAAAGTTCTCCTTCAGAGAAAAAATCAACAATACCATGGGTCATTTCCGTGGCAGTGACATAAACCGGTATTTTTAAAATATTGAAATTATCTTCGGGAAAATAATCTTTAAAAAGTTTTAAAATAAAATTGGAACTGAAAATTCCATTTTTTGACAGCTTCAGAGATGACCTTGAAAAAAAAGAAGTATGTTTGACGATTTCCATCATCTCATCAGGTGTCTTTCCAAAAGAATAGAAAGCGCCTATAATAGAGCCGGCACTGGTTCCGGAAATAATTTGTGGTTTCAGATTATATTCTTCCAGGGCCTTCAGAACGGCAATATGTGCAATCCCACGCATTCCTCCGCCTGAAAGAGTAAGGCCGATAACTGGTGGTTTCTTTTTTTTGAACGAGAATAAACCCATTGCGTCAATTATGCTTTACTAATATACAGGATTTTTTATAAATGCTGATTATGGCTCATCACAGTCAGCATCTATCTTGATGAAAAGGGATTCGAATTCTTGATTCATCCTGCCATCATGTGAGGGGCTCTGGATTTCACCGTTCATACAGTTTCCCCATCCAAAGGTAATCAGGTCTATGGCAGCATAATCCTTTTTGTCCGGTGAATTGAGGTGTTCGTTAAACAGGTTGATAATTCTTTCCGGATCTGCATTCATTTTACTCATCTGTTCTCTCAGTTTTTTCCATTCCGAAAACATCTGTTCATCCGTTGAGTTTAAGGCAGTGGTAAAATTCCGGCATTTGTTACCGGTATTACTTTTTAGAAGTATTGATGGATCAGAATAAGCTGCTATCCGCAATTTTTCCATTTCATACTTTTGTAGAAGTGATTCATATTGCAGCTTTTTTATATTTTGCCAATAGGGTACATTGACGACTGTAAGATGCTCGAGAAAAGCTTTTTTCTCAGCAAAATCCTTATCTAATTTTGCCAGGATTTTGGCATTATCACGTCTTATTTCCGTAAGGTCCTGAAGACTAAATACAGATGGAGTATCAAGCATGATTCCTCTCAGGTCAAACCACAGTGTATAGGCTCCTTTAATTTCTTCTTCAGTGTATTTATTGGCATCAAAATATCCCTTGCTGGTGCATAGATCGGTTACGAAATTGAAAACCTGCTGATTGGGTTTTGTGGGTACCGTATCGCTTTTTTTCGTTGTTTGAACAGTAAGAGAGTCGGCAGGAATCTTGTCGGTAGAAATTTGTTTTTCTTTTTTACAGCTTAATAATGTAAGAAAGAAAATCGTGTATATAGCGGATTTCATAGATTTTTAAAATACAAGCTTTTTAGGGAGGTTATGTAAAAGCTCAGTGTTGATAATTTCTGCACAGATACCTGGTTTTTCCCAGTGGCCATTGTGACCACAGTCTAATACATAAGATTTTATATTGGTTCTGTCCGGAAGGTTTTTAATGGTGATATCTGTTTTTACAGCATTGTCATGTTTACCTGCCAGTACCAGTATTTTAGCCTCCAGGTTTTCCATGATGTGTTTTTTGTCTGTTCTTTCTACCATCCCTTTTACGCAGGCCAATGCTCCTAAATTGTTCGTGGAAAGAGCTGTTGCAAGGGCCACTTCAATTTTGCCTTCAAGGATATCTTTTTCATTTGGGTTGAATAAATTGGGAATTCCCGCTCTTGCATAATGGGCAAATGCGTCCTTAATGATTCTGTAGCTTTTTATACGCTGTTGTTTTTTCTCTTCATCATCCGGGAAATAAGTAGAGAAGAACAACGTCAAACTTTTTAAAGAATCGGGATATTTCTCGGCAAAAGCCAATGAAGTATAACCTCCCATAGAATGTCCCAATAGGTGTACTTTTTCTAAATTCTGATGATCCAAAACTTTTTTTACCTCCTCTGCCATCAGTTCCATGGTGTGAACTTCACCCAGAATTTCAGATTGTCCATGACCGGGCAGATCAATTTTTAAAAGTGAAAAATCTTTGGAAAGATGAGGCTCCATATCACTCCATATAGAGAGGTTTTCCATAAAACCATGAAGGAGTACTAAAGTTTCTTTTCCGTTTCCTTTTTTTTCAAAGTTCAGCATGATATCAAAATTATAAAAGGTTAAAATAAGGCAGAGGATCTCCAGGAAACTCCTGCTGATTCAAATGTAAACAAAAAAGAGCATTTTTAAAATGCTCTTTCTCTTTTATTGAACTAAGTCTTTATAAACCTTTGTTTCCCAAGGTTTGATATCTGCAACGCCATAACGCTCTTTTTTTGCAATAGCAAGGTTGTCAAGCATATCTACAAAATTTTTATAATTGGCTTCATCAGTCGGTTTGATAATGACGGTGAAGTTTTGAGGTTTAGGAGCATTTTTGTATGCCTCAGCAATGATTTTTGAAATTTTTATCCCACTGAAATCGGTCTCTTTCAGGTTGTTTGTATTTAAATCTGTTGCATTGCTCTGATGATAAAATACCCGGTTGTCTTTTCCAAGAATAAATGTCACCTGATTTTCCTGGTCCATTACGATAGGCCCTGAAGGGGGATCTCCTTTTGCCGGAAGTCCCAGATCCATGACATTGGGTTTTGTAAAATTGGTAGTGAACATAAAGAAAGTAATCAATAGAAATCCCAAATCTACCATGGGAGTCATATCAACTCTTATTAATTTCTTTTTTTGCTTGCCGCCTTGTTTTTCTTGTGCGATTACTTCAGCCATAATTAATACTTTAAATGTTAAACGGTATTTGATGAAAACTTTTAAAACCCGATCGTAGTTTGGTTGAATTCATACAAAGTTTATACCTAAATTTCTTAAATGTTATGAATTTGCAAAAATTAATTATTATTTGGCACGAAAAAGCCTTATGGTATTTCAATTTCATAAGGCTTTAAGATTTTTTAACTATATGACGTTTATTTCTTTAGAATTAGTTTTTCATTTAAAATGATTTTTCCCTTATTTTCAATTTGAATCATATAAATTCCCGGAATTAGCTGAGAGGTATTTATTATTACTTTGTCTTCATGATAATTTTTAGACAATAGCTTTCTTCCGGATGTATCTGTAATGGTTACAACTGATCCATCTGGGAGATTCCTGATATTAATGAACTCTTTGGCAGGATTAGGAAAGAAAGATATAGATTGGTTGGCTTTAGCTTCCGCGGTAGCCAATGTTGTGGTAGGCATAAGTTTTACAATCCAGAAGTCTGAAAAACCATCTGAATGATTTCCTGAAACGTCTCCGTCATTAGAGTCTGTATTACCTGCAAGAATAAATCCTCCATCTGCTGTTTCTATTGCTGAATTCAGTTGGTCTGTAGCACTTCCACCTAAGCTTTTCTCCCATATAATACTGCCTGTTGCATTAAGTTTGGCAACATAGAAGTTGTCTGTGAGGTCTGTTGAGCTCGTTGTAGTTCCCCCAATAAGATAGCCGTTATCTGATGTTAATTCAACAGATGAAGCTCCATCATAACCGGTTCCGCTGAGAAACTGTTTCCATTGAATATCTCCGGTATTGTTAAGTTTAAAAATCCAAATGTTGGGTGAATTAGTATTTCCTGTAGCATCCCCGTCTGTAGAATTACTGTTCCCTGCTACAATATATCCACCGTCTATGGTTTGCTTTATTGCGGTAGCGTAATCATCATGACTGCCCCCTATCTTTTTTTGCCATTGTAGATCTCCGGACGAATTTAATTTCATGATCAGACAGTCGCTATAAGAAATGCCTCCGATTATGCTGTTTGTACTGCCGGCTACGATATAACCTCCTTCTGTAGTTTGCTGGATGGAGTAGGCGTAGTCTTTACTATTGCTACCATAAGATTTTTGCCACTGCAGATTTCCGGTTTGATCCAGTTTGATGATCCAGAAATCTTCCTCTCCATATGCAACGGTAACATCTCCGTTTGAAGAATTGGTATAGCCTGCGATGACATAGCCGTTATCAGTAGTTTGTTGAATGGAATAAGCCTGTTCAACAATATCTCCTCCAAAAGTTTTTTCCCACTGAATATTCCCCGATGAATCAAGCTTTACAATCCAATAATCAAAACTCCCGTGACTTCCTGTAACATCTCCATCTGATGAAGCAGCTGTGCCTGCGATAATATAGCCGCCATCATTTGTCTGTTGGATGGAGTTTGCTTCCTCAATACTGTTGCCTCCCAATGATTTTTGCCATTGTATCCCTCCCGAGCTGTTCAGTTTTACAATCCAATAATCAGTCATATAGAGTTGACCACCGGAGTGATTTCCTGTGACATCTCCATCGGTGGAACTTGAATGTCCTGCAACAATATAACCTCCATCGGTAGTGTGCTTGATTGACTTTGCCCATTCTAGATTGCTTCCTCCCAGTGATTTTTGCCACTGGATATTGGGTGCTTGGGCATACATTGAAATAGAGCAGCCTAAGGCTGCCAGAATGTAAAATAACTTTTTCATTTGCGTTTAATTTAGAATTGTTTTCTAAATATATTGAAAAAGACTTTACTTAATGAAACAAGTTAGTAAGTGTTGATCTATTTCTAATAAGTGTAAAAAAAAGCCTTACCAATAGAATTGATAAGGCTTAGTCTATTATAAAGTAGTATCTATTTAGTCTTCTTGAAAAAATCTACTCCGCATTCTAAGAATTTTTTGAAATCCTCTTTTGGCATATATCCGGAAACAGGGGTATTGATCACTTTTCCGTCAGGAGTTATTAAAACATAGTGAGGCTGAGAGTTATTATTAAAGTTAACCTGTTGGAATAAGCTCCATCTGTCACCAATTGTTTTTACTTTTTTAATCTGTCCTTCTCCAAGGTCTATTTTAGTTTTTTGATCTTCAGGAAGCTCTTCTTTATCATCTACATATAAAGAAGCTAATACTACGTCATTTTGTAATATTGGTAGAATATCCGGTTCACTCCAGACAAATTCTTCCATTTTTCTACAGTTTTCGCAACCGTATCCTGTGAAGTCAATTAAGATTGGTTTGTTTTCCTTTTTGGCAATTTCAATAGCTTTGAAAAAGTCATGCTCCGGATGCATTCCTAAAATCCCATCTTTTTCATCGTGGAAATAGCTAACATTCAATGGAGGTAAAATACCACTTAGCACCTGAAGTTTAGGACGCTCAGAAGGAATTAATCCCTGGATCAGATAAATGACAAATCCAAAACCTAATACCCCAAGGATCTTTCTGGTGATAGAGATCTTTGGTTTTTTATCATCATGCGGGAATTTGATCAGCCCGAATAAATATAAAGCAAGCCCTAGAGCAATAATGATCCAGATGGCAATGAAAAGCTCTCTTTTTAAGAAGAAAGTTTTAGAAACCAAATCCGCCTTGGATAAGAATTTTAAAGCTAATGCCAATTCTACGAATCCTAAAACAACTTTCACGGTATTCATCCATCCTCCTGATTTTGGAAGACTTTGTAAGGCTTGTGGGAATAAAGCCAATAGTCCAAATACAATGGCCCAAGCCAACCCAAATCCTGCTAATGCAAAAGTCAGCAGCATAGGAACATTGGAAGATCCTGTTACCGCACTTCCCAGTAAACTTCCTAAAATAGGTCCTGTACAAGAGAAAGAAACGATCACCAGTGTAAGTGCCATAAAGAAGATTCCGATGATCCCTCCGGCTTCTTCTGCTTTAGAAGATTTATTGGCAATAGAACTTGGTAATGTAATATCATAATACCCGAAGAAACTTCCGGCAAAGAAAATAAAGATGATAAAGAAGGCAATATTCAGCCATACACTTGTAGAAATCTCATTGAAGATATTTCCGGCAATCCCGTCAATAATATGGAAAGGAATACTTAATAAGACAAAAATAAGAAGAATGAAAAATCCGTAGATAATGGCATCTCTTTTTCCTTTTGCTTTATCTTTACTTCCTTTGGTAAAGAAGGAAACCGTTAGTGGAATCATAGGGAAAACACAAGGTGTTAACAAGGCAATTAAACCTCCGATGAATCCTAAGAACAGGTAGGTCCAGTAATTTTCTTCTATTTTTGTAGACGCTGTACCACAGTCAGTTAATGGGTTTTTGAAATCTAATGTTTCAATTTTCAGCTGTTTAGGGTCTAATTTTGAAACTTCTGAAACGGTAACTTCCTGTTTTGGAGCATTCTCAGTAACTGTTTCAACGGTTTTTACTGAGTCTTTTACTGCCAGAGGTGTTTCTTCAACAGCCTCTTCAGTAGCCCCTTTTGGAGTTACTTTTTGGTTAAATTCTAAAGTATTGGGAGCTAAACAAACCCTGTCGTCACAAGTCTGATACGTAATCTCCGAAGTAACATCTGCAGGTTTTGCAGGATCTTTTAATTTGAACTTCTGTTTGAAGCCGGCTGAATTGGAATAGAAAACAATAGTTCCTCCAAAAGCCTCAGAAAATTCTTCATGCTTTTTACCGACCTCGGTAAATTTTCCGATCAGTTCGATATTTTTTCCTGAAACTTTATACTCAGTTGGAATTCCGGTGTCTTCCGGTAAATCTTTTGAGTAAATATGCCAGCCTTTTTCCATGGTGGCATTCAAAACCGCTTCATACTGGTTATTTCCCAGATCGTTGATGGTGAATTTAAACTTTACAGGATTTTTTATCTGTGCATTAATTCCTGTCGCTAAAAATAGTAGAATTAATAAAAACCAATTTCTAAATTTCATTTTTCGTTTCATTAAAAATTTTGAGACTCCATTTTGTTTTCTCATCCTTTGTATATTTTCTGTCCTGTCTGAGAGGAAGTATTCCAAGTACGGAATTATTGCTGTCAGCCAGTATCCAAATTTTTTGCCTCGCTAAAATAGATAATTTTTCGTCCCTAAAAAATTTAGAAACTTTCTTTTTTCCTGAAAACCCGATAGGATAAAATTCATCACCATCCTGCTGCTTTCTCAGGCGTAGTGGAAACTGAAGTTTTTCAGCATCAAAATCCCATTCAAAATCCTTATTGATTCCATCAATCTCTTCAATAGTGTTTTTGAGGTCAAGATTGATTTGATCTTCAGAAAAATTAAAATGATCAATCAGGATAATTTCATCGGTAGACTTCTGCTCTTTATTTCGGTCAATAAATATCAATTCGTCACGGTTGATGACCAGTTGGTATTCTTTTGAAAAAAAAGAACTGTTGTTTTCAGCTGTGAAAATCTTAGGGATTTCTTCTTCCTGAGTAAATCCATATTTCTTTAAAATTTCAAACTTTACGAAATCGCTTTCCTGATCCAGCTTTTCCTTTGATAAGATTTTATAGTCTTGGTTAAATAAGGAAAGCTTATTTTCTATTTCTTCAACCTGTTTTCGAACAAAATCTTTAGTTTGATTCAGGTAGAAAGAACTCTTTTTAAAGTTTTCCAAAAAGTGATCATTAGTCTCCATGAGTTGGGGAACGATTTCATTTCTGATCTTATTTCTTAAATAATCACTTTTTTTATTGGATAGATCCTCACGGAATTCAATATGGTTTTCCTCAGCAAACTGATAAATTTCTTTTTTGGAAAAAGTTAAGAGCGGACGGAGAATATGATTGTAGTGAGAAGGAATACCGCTCAGTCCATTAATACCAGCTGCTTTGGAAAGATTAATAATAAAAGTTTCCAGCTGATCGTTGAGGTGATGTGCGGTAACCAGAAATTCAAGCTTTTCCTGATTCTGAATTTCTTTAAAAAAATGATAGCGGAGTTCTCTTGCCCAAAGCTGAATAGAGTGGTCCGGTTTTTTATCTTTTTCAGAAACTTCATACAGATGAAACTTTATATGATTTTTCTCACAAAAATCCTGAACTACTTTCTGATCCAGATCAGAATCTTTACCACGAAGTTTATAATTGATGTGAGCGACCTGTATGTCACACTTTTTATCTTGCCCATTATCCCGCAAATCCTGAAATAATGAGGCCAGAACCATAGAATCTGCACCTCCGCTTACCGCCAGAAGGTAGGAGTGTTTTTCAGGTTGATCAACAAGGTTTTCTAATTGATTTTTAAAGCTTGGTTTTTTCAACATATACGTTGAGAATTTCTTTTATGCAAAGATAACCGATATAATTCAATTGAATTTTCCTAACTTTGATTGGTCTAAAAATGATTATTTATGAAGATTTTAAAAATTTTAGCAGTTTCTGCAATGGCGCTGGGTATGACATCTTGTGTAAGCAAGAAACAATACGATGCCCTGAGCACAAACTATAAGCAGTGTATTGAAAATATCGGAGAAAGACAAAGAGAAATTCAGGATTTGAAATCTCAGAATTCTGCATTGACAGGTGAGAATAGCCTACTGAAAAGCCAGCATGATGCGTTGAAATCATCACTGGATGCATGTCTTTCAAATACAGGAAAAAGCTCTGCGAACATCGATAAATTGGTAAGTGAAATCAACTCTTCAAATTCATACATCAAACAATTGATTTCAAACAATGCTAAAAATGACAGCTTGAATCTGGCGTTGTCTAACAAGCTGAAGAGATCTTTAGATAATGTATCTGATGAAGATGTACAGGTGAAAGTACTGAAAGGTGTAGTGATGATCTCACTTTCAGATAAAATGTTATACAAAACAGGGGATTACAATATCTTACCTGCAGCTCAGGAAGTACTTGGTAAAGTAGCAAAAG
Organism: Chryseobacterium rhizosphaerae; assembly: GCF_003385455.1. GTDB lineage: Bacteria > Bacteroidota > Bacteroidia > Flavobacteriales > Weeksellaceae > Chryseobacterium > Chryseobacterium rhizosphaerae. Next base: position 129,974 of record NZ_QNUF01000001.1, read on the forward strand.
TAATCAATGATTATGATAAATATTCTGTACTGATAGAAGGTAACACAGATAATGCGCCATTAAACTCTCCAAATTTACCTAGAGATAACTGGGATCTTTCTGCATTGAGAGGAACTTCTGTAGCTAAAGTCCTTCAGACTCAGTTTGGAGTAGACCCTGCGAGAATGACCGCGGGAGGACGTTCTGAATATAATCCTAAAGCTACAAACATGAGTGTTTCCGGTAGAGGTGAAAACAGAAGAACAGAAATCATCATTATGCCTAAGCTTGATGAATTTATGAAGCTGATGGATATCGCTCCAAAGAAATAATTAAATCAATTATAACATAACAGTAAATCCCGAAGAAATTCGGGATTTATTTTTTTATATACCAAGTTCATCTTCTATCAAAAGTAGATGGTGTAAGAATGTTTTCAAAGATGGAAATAGAGAGTTTTGCTTTTTGTGTAACTTTTAAAGTGATCACACTACCTATTTGATATAAAGAAATTGATATCGAAAATCAATTGGATACATTGAGCCTGTTGGCTTTCTTTTAAAAATAGAAAGAGTTCTGAAAATATTTGAAATAAACAGGAAAACTGAAAAATGGAGAGTGCATTTACTGATCAGAAATTACTCAATATGCCAGACCATAGAAAACAATAACACATGAAAACAATTATTTTATCGCTAAGCATGGTAACTCTTTTTTTTTCCGGAAAAGTTTTTGGGCAAACAGAAACCTCCGGAAGGAAAAAAATCTATAGAGCTACACATACAAAAAGAACGGAGCTTAAGCATACAAAACTGAAAGTAAATTTTGATTATCAGAAAGAAGAGATGAACGGAGAAGAGTGGCTTACCGCTTCACCTTATTTTTATCCGTCTGATTCACTGGTACTGGATGCTAAAGGAATGCTGATCCACGAAGTGGCTATGGATAAAGAAGGACGTAAATCTCCATTACAATATGAGTACAAAAATAATATCCTTAGCATTCGATTAGATAAAACCTATCTCAAAAATCAGGAGTATACAGTTTATATAAAATATACTTCCCGCCCGAATGAAGTAGAGAAACAGGGTAGTCCGGCAAAAGGCTTATACTTTATCAATGCTCAGAGTACGGATCAGAATAATCTGCCTCAGATCTGGACGGATGGGGAAACGGAATATTCTTCAGCCTGGTTTCCCACTATAGATAAGCCCAACCAGAAAACCACTCAGGAAATCTATATGACAGTTCCGGATAAATATGTTAGTCTTTCTAATGGAGTTTTAAAAGATTCCCGAAAAGAACCTAATGCTATGAGAACGGATCATTGGGTAATGGATAAAAGACATTCTGTATATCTTGCTTTTATGGGGGTAGGAGATTATGCAATTGTGAAGGATCAGTGGGAAAATATTCCTATAGATTATTATATAGAAAAGGAATATGAGCCTTATGCAAAGCAAATCTATGGTCATACTCCTGAAATGATGGCGTTTTTCTCTAAAAAACTAGGCTATGATTATCCCTGGATAAAATATGCACAAATCTCGGGAAGAGATTATCCAAGTGCAGCCATGGAAAATACTACCGCCACTTTACATAATACACAGGTATTGCAGAAACCTGGACAGCTGGCAGATGAGAACCGGTGGGAAAATATTATAGCACATGAATTATTTCATCATTGGTTTGGTGATCTGGTGACAGCGGAAAGCTGGAGTAATCTTACCGTAAATGAATCATTTGCGAATTATTCTGAATATTTGTGGTATGAATATAAGTATGGAAAGGACCAGGCAGATTATCATTTAATGTCAGAAATTAATAAGTATATCCATACCCCTTCAGACTTTCAGAAAGATCTTGTAAGGTTTGATTATGATTCCTCCGAGGATGTTTTTGATTTAGTATCGTATCAAAAGGGAGGGGGAATTCTTCACATGCTTAGAAATTATCTGGGTGATGAAGCTTTTTTCGCCGGAATGACCGATTATTTAAAAACCTATGAATATCAAAATGCAGAGGCTGAGCAATTGAGGCTGTCATTTGAGAGAATATCTGGAAAAGACCTGAATTGGTTTTTCAATCAATGGTATTATGGCAGTGGAAATCCTCAATTAAACTACTCCTATACTTTTGAGCCCGTAAAAAAACAGGTAGAAGTTACAGTCAATCAGTCTCAGGAAAAAGAGTTTGAGTTTCCTTTAGCCATTGATGTTTATGACAATGGGAAGCCGGTACGGCATAATGTATGGGTTACTGCCAAAGCGAAAAATACTTTTAGCTTTAATGTTTCTAAAAATCCGGATGTAGTCAATATAAATGCAGATGGAATATTGGTTTCCGAGATTACGGATAAGAAAACTGCTACGCAATATCTAATGCAATTCGTTAACTCTAAAGAATTTTCAAGTCGTTATAAAGCATTGACAGGCATAAAAGAGAATCTGAATGATCCTGCATCTGTCAAATTATTATCTGCCGCCCTTAAAGATCCTTTCTTCAGAATCCGTATCAAAGCATTGGAAATACTAGATGTTTCCAAACCTGAGCAGGGGAAAATATTAATTCCTGATATTGAAAAATTAGCAGCCAATGATTCTAAAACATTGGTGCAGGCAGCCGCTATTTCAGCGTTAGCAAAAACAAAGAATAAAAAGTATTTTCCTTTATTTGAAAAGGGATTGAATGCTACGTCCAATGCCGTAAGAGGAAGTGCGTGGCTAGCCATGATAACAGTAGAGCCTTCAAAAGCAGATGATTTAGCGGATAAAATTGATCTTTCCGATGCGTCCAAAGATATGCTTATTAAAATGATTCCCATTGTTGTTAAAAATAAAGTGACCTCCCAAATGAAGAATATTACTTCTATTGTGGCATTTTATCCGTTTATTAAATCTCAGAATCCGGAACTGGGAAAATTTTCTGAAGAAGGCTTTAATTGGATTATGACTTCTGATAATGCAGCAGCAACGGAGGGTATTGTTAGAATTTTAAGTCAGGCAAAAACTGAGATGTTAAAAAATGCACAAGCCAAAGCGATGGTTTCTCAGATGTTGAAAGAAGGGCTGTCAAAAAAAATGGAATTTCTGAAACTGAATCCGCAAAAAGCTGAAAGTGTCAATAAACAGATCACGGCTCTGAATAAAATAATAGAAGAGTATAAATGATAGTTGTGAAAAGATATTTTAAGATAAGGGAGAAATCAACCAGAGAAATAAAAATCAAAAGTAATCACTATTTACCTTCAAGGTCTATATAAAAAAATCCCGAAGTAATTCGGGATATGTTTTTTAATTAAATTAATTCTTCCTTTTTTAGGAGAGAAATAATTTTTTGCAAAAATGAATTGGATATTTCAGTCTTCGTTTTTTTTGCAGAAGAGGGTGTCTTACTTTTCAGTAAAACATTTTTTTGATTCTCACGGTTAGTTTGTTTTTCTTCTGCAATCATTTTCGTAGTGTTTTTACCCTTTGTTCTACTCGCAAAATTATACATATTGTAGCAGCAAAAACATCCGTATTTTCACGGTATTTTATATGGGGATTTTCCTGATAACTCGATCATATCTATAGCGATTTCTGAATAGAATCTGGAAAAACAAAATTCCCATGAAACATATTTGTTCAAGATACTTTGTGTAAAAAATCAACAAAAACACAAGTAATTATGTTTTAAATTACATTGAATCATGTTATTAGTTAATGAATATTGCGTATATTTAAATCTCTATAAAAGGAAATATAATACAGAGGTATCCGAAAATCTTAAAGAGTAGGAAAATAATACTAAACAAAATAAATATGAAAAATTCAAAAAAACTTTCAAGAGAACAGATGAAAGAAGTACAAGGTGCTATCCGTTGGTGCAACCCTCAGATTATTTGTCGCGTTACAGAAGACTGCTGCGAAGGATGGGTATGCGGTACACCTGGTCAGTATTGTATAGCTTACTAATGATTTCTTCTACCTGGAAGCAAGTATATAAAGAGAGATTGATTTCTCTCTTTTTTTGTTTTGTACATGGAATAGAAACAAGGGTTGCTCAAAAAGAAATTTTAAAATCCTTAAATTTGTTTAAATTAAATTTTTATGAGTTTTTTTGAAGAAAAGAATCCTGAAATGGACAGGTATTTGGAGGCACATGCTTCTTCAGAATCAGAAATACTGAAAAAGCTGAGACGCGAAACCTATCAGAAAACGACACAGCCCCATATGATTTCAGGATATCAGCAAGGAAGACTTTTAACCATTATTTCCCAAATGCTGAAACCCCAAAATGTTTTGGAAATAGGAACATTTACAGGATATGCTACATTGTGTCTGGCAACAGGTCTTGCTAAAGATGGAAAAATTACAACATTGGATGTGAATGAAGATCTTGCCTATCTGCCAAAGAAATATTTTGAGGCAAGTGAATATGCCGGTCAGATTGAATTCAGGCTTCAGGATGCTAAAGAGTTTTTGAAAGAAACAGATGAGGTTTTTGATCTTATTTTTGTGGATGCTGATAAAGAAAATTATGCAGACTATTTTAGACTCATTAAACCCAGAACGAAATCCGGATCGGTAATCATGTTTGATAATGTCTTGTGGTATGGAAAAGTACTGGAAGAAAACCCAAAGCAGAAATCTACGCAGTCTATTAAAGAATTAAATGATTTAGCGGCAAAAGATGAAGATTTCGAAAATCTTATTTTACCTTTGCGTGATGGAGTAAATTTTCTGAGAAGAAAATAAATTAAAAGATTTAAAAATTAAAAAAAATAAAAGATTTTACGGAATCTGATTTTTTAATTTTTAAATCATTCAATCTTTTAATCTTAATGAATGAATAAAGGAATTTGTATTGTTACAGTAGCACCGGTCCGTGCTGAAAATTCTGACAAAGCGGAAATTGTTACGGAAATATTGTTTGGGGAAAGTGCTGATATTTTGGAGGTTAATAAAAACTGGACAAAGATAAAAATGCACTATGATGGTTATGAGGGATGGATGGACACAAAACAGTTAAAGCCTGTAACAGATGAAGAGCTTGCCAACAGAAAAGTTACTATCGTTACTGAAGACTTTTCTTCGGTACTCATGAACGACGGTAAAACTTTGCTGTCTATGGGTTCTGAAGTGGAATTTCCTGCCGTAGCTTCAAAAAGAAGTCATGACCTAAGGGAAAGTATTGCCTTAGCCGCACGTGAATTCCTTAATGTACCTTATTTATGGGGTGGTAAAAGTTTCTTTGCCGTAGATTGCTCTGGTTTTACGCAGTTGATTTATAAAATTCATGATATAAAATTACCAAGAGATGCTTCTCAGCAGGCTGAAGTAGGAGAAGCTCTTACTTTTGTGGAAGAAACACAGCCTGGAGATCTTGCCTTTTTTGAAAATGCTGAAGGAAAGATTATCCACGTAGGGATTATGCTGGAAAATCAAAAAATTATCCATGCCTCAGGAAAGGTGAGAATTGATACATTGGACTCCACAGGGATCTTTAATAAAGAAATGAATAAACATACCCATAAGTTAAGAGTACTTAAAAGTGTTATTTAAAATATGAAAATTTCCAGCATATTATTAATTGTAAATACACTATTGCTTATTGCAATTTGGGTCTTTACCGGAATTAAATATGCTGCATTACCAGAGATGGTTCCTACTCATTTTGACTTTCAGGGAAATGTAGATGGAGAATCCGGGAAAACCGCGATCTGGGCCCTTCCGTGTATTGCTACTTTTATTTCTGTTCTTTTTGTTGGATTATCGAGATATCCCAATTCTACTTTATTGAACGTTCCTAAAAGTTTTCGTAATAAAGAGACTTTAGAGCTGTATATGTTTTCTCTGCAGTTTCCTGTAATGCTTTTATTTTTAGATATTATTATTGAGAGTGTTCGGGTAGCGGAGGGTAAGCAGACTGAGCTCAGTAATGTCATTTTTTTTATTCTAGGATTGCTGTTTACAGTGATTGGAGTAGGATTAGTGAAATCAATTCAGGAGAGATTCACAAAGAAATCTAACGATTAAATCAAATCAAAATTGAAACTGATTTACAACATATTTATTAGCCTTCTCATTTTCGGAATGAAGGTTTTCTCTTTGATTAATGATAAAACTAAAAAAGGCGTTGAGGGAAGAAAGCAGTCTTTGAATAAAGTAAAAGCCGCTTTTTCAAAAGAAGACAGAGTAATCTGGATGCATGCCGCTAGTTTGGGAGAATATGAGCAGGGATTACCGGTTTTGGAGCAACTAAAAGAAAGACTGCCGGATCATAAAATTCTGGTGACGTTCTTTTCTCCGTCGGGTTATGAAAACGTTGTTAAAAAGAAACATATCGCAGATGTAATCTGCTATCTCCCTTTTGATAAAAAAAATACTGTAAAAGACTTTGTATCACAGTTTAATCCTCAACTGTTTTTTACGGTGAAATATGATTATTGGTATAATCTGCTGGCAGAGCTTAAGAATAAAAATGCAAAAGTTTATGTGATTTCTGCATTATTCTACGAAAGGCAATCTTTCTTTACTTCTTATGGAAAATGGTTTGTAAAACAACTTCAGAGAAATGTAGATTGGTTTTTTCACCAGACTAAGTTTTCCCTTGCTCTTGCTAAAAGTGTAGGTTTGGTAAAATCTTCAGTAACGGGAGATACCAGATTCGATCGGGTCAGACAGCTTAGGCTACGTGATAATCATGTAGATTATATTGCCGATTTCATAGGGAATAATAAAGCAATTGTTTTTGGAAGCTCATGGCAGGCCGAGGAAAAAATTGCAGCAACGGTATTCCGAAAAAATTCCGGATTAAAACTGATTTTAGCGCCTCATGACTTGAAAAGAGTAGAGCATTTAAAAAATATTTTCCCTGAAGCATTGTTGTATAGTGAAATACAGACTTCTCCAGCCACAAATCTCAATACTCAACTCTTAATTATAGACAGCATAGGTTTATTGTCCAAGTTGTATTCCTATGCAGATGTTGCCGTAGTGGGAGGCGGTTTTCATGATGCAGGACTGCATAATATTCTGGAGGCAGCAACATTTGGTATTCCTGTTATTTTTGGGAATCGGTATAAGAAGAATCCTGAAGCAGATGATCTTATTTCTGTAGAAGGAGGAAGATCTTTTGCTGATGAAGCCACTGCTGCAGAATTTGTCTTATTTCTTGCCAATGAGGATAACAAAGAAGAATTGGAAACCATGTCTCAGAATGCTCAGAAATTCGTCGACGGAAAGCCTAATTCTACAGAAATAATCCTTCAGAAAATTCTATCTTAAAAATCCCTGGCTTTTGATCTCTTTCATAATCGTTTCAAGATCGTCGGGAATCTTTTCGCATTCAAGCCAGTTGATATCAAGACCATTATTGATGCAGAGCTTTTGCAGGTAGTGATTTTCAGAAATTTTATGTTGAGTGTCTCTCAGGAGTTCATCAATTTCCATCCAATAGTCTTCATCCAGCTTTTTAGCTAAAATCAGATACTTAAATATTTTATTAATAATGTAAAGATACAGCTTGTAGACATTGTCAAATCTCTGTCTGCTGAGGTCTTCATTATATTCTAAAATGGCATTGATCATCAGTAAATTAAGAGAAATATCTCCAAATTTATCCGTGGTGATCTTTACATGCTCTGTAACTTCCGCGCTTATTTTACGGATAATGGTCAGGAAATACTTAGCATTGCCAATATATTTTGAGGCTAAAAGAACCTTTTCCGCCACTTCTTTTTCCATTGCATTTCTTTTATCGTCCGTGGTTTCAGGATCAATAAGTTCGAAATATAATTTTTTAGACAACAGTTTGTCCTTTCTTAAAAGTCTGAAAATAAGTTTATCCTTATCCGTGCTGGAAAAAGCACTCAGCGCTATTTTAAATTCTTTTGAATACTCCATTAATTAAAAATCTTTGAATACTTTAAAAATCCGTTTACTGCCCAGTTGACAGTGTAATACAATGATTTTACAGTAGAAAAGCCCATGAAATCCTTATAGACTAAATATTGGTCTTTGATAATGTCTTTTTTCTTTCTGGAAACACTGTTTTCACGCATTCTGTATTTCGCCATTGTTTTGTTGATGGGCATTCCTTCAGGAATTACTTTCAAAAGGTTCAGCCACATCACATGATCCTCACGTTTACTTTTTACCGGGAATAAAAATTTCCCTACTCTTTTGGTATCATACATGGTTGAAACCGGGGCCAGTCTGCATGTTTTCAGAAGATTTGAGAAAGTAACTACCGTGTCTGCCATAAAATCTTTTAATATAGGCTTCAGATGCTCATCACATCGGGAGTAATTGCAGTACACAAGCTCTGCATTATGTTCCTGCATATAATCAGTCATGGTTTCTATATATTCCGGATACCAGTAATCATCAGAATCAAGAAAAGCAATATATCTTCCCTGAGCTCTTTCAAGACTTTTATTTCTGGCATTTCCTGCGCCACCGTTTTTTTCCAATACCAGTAATTTTATTCTGGGATCATTGTACCTCCTGAGGATTTCTACCGTATTATCTTTAGAAAGGTCATCTGTGATCAGCCATTCCCAGTTGTCATAGGTTTGATTAAGAACAGATTGTATAGTTTCTTCAATGAATTCTGCAGAATTATAACAGGGAGTGATGATGGAGACAAGGTCTTTCATTTGCGGTTTTAAATATGTTCAAAATTATAAAAATCTTTTTTCATAAAAGTGCCAGGAAGAAACTCCTATTCCAATTACGGTCAGCATACAGATAATACCCATTACATAAGGATTATAATCTTCAAAGAGTCCTAAGGTCTGGAATACCCGGATAACAGGGAAGTGGAATATATAAATGCCGTACGTAAAGTCTCCGTATTTTCCGAAGTTATTCAGGAATTTAAAAGAGTAGGCAATATACAGTACAATAATGCTGATCATGATAGGAGAGAACAGTTTTATTTTAAAAATAAGATCTATCCATACAGTGATTATAGCGATTATAAAAAGTGTATGCTTGTGTTGGATGAATTTGTCGAAATTAAAATACAAAAGCATCCCGCCAATGAAATAACATAATGATCCGGGTAATTGTCTTGAGATGGCTGGCTTTCCTGTCATTTCAAAATAATTAAGAAATACCAGTGAAAGAAAATACAGGACAATCAGACTTACATTTCTGTATTTGTTGTTTTTTCCGAAGAATAAAAACATGAAGGGAACGGCAATATAGAAACACATTTCTATTTTAAGGGTCCACAATGCACCATTTACAGCCTGGTTGCCAAATACTCCGGGAAGCCATGGTGATTTAAAATTCATGAAAATTGAATTCCAGAACCAATATTTGTAGACCTGTGTATTGCCGAAATATTCAGAAAATGGCAGCTTGCTTACAAGACTTAGTAAAACTGTGCAGAGAAATACCACCAATAAATAGGCAGGCACGATTCTGTTGAACCTCTTTTTTGCATAGCTTTTTAAGCTGGAAGATCTTTCATAACTTCTTGCAATTAAAAAGCCACTGACGATAAAAAACGAAAAAACCGCGACTTCTACTGGGCTGTGTTCTAAAAATTTAAGTTGAGGAGAGACGCTTAAGGCGCCTAAATGTCCCACAAATACAATGAACGCCAGGAGAACACGGATAAAGTCAAAATTATTTTTCGTTATATCTTGCATTTTTTTCTTTCTTACCTACAAAAATAACTTTTTTAATAAAATAGAGGGCTTTTCGAAGGTTCAATATTTGTTAAATAAAGGCAATATCGTCCTTAAGTGTTTAAAAAAATGTATAAATAAAGGTTGACTCAATAATTTTTCACAAAAAATAGTAATATAAATCAAAAAAATTATAATTTTAGCCCTTGAAAAAATTGATCTATGAAGAAATTAGCACTACTATTTGCCGGGTTATCATTATTTGTAGCTACCGGATGTAATGATGATAAAGATCCTGTCATGGAGGCACCTATTGTGGGGGTCTGGCAGCCTTTAAAGGAAGTGGTTACCACCGTGGAAGTAAATGAGCAGCCGGTTTCGGATGTTATTACGTATTCCACATGTCAGAAAGAATCCAGATGGAGGTTCAATACTGACGTTCTGGGCAAAAGAACTGACTGGGGAGATACGGCTACACCAGGGCAGTGTGCTATTATTTCTGATAAAAATTTCACCTATACTTATGATAAAAGCAGTAAATCTGTACAGATAAAGTATCAGGGGATTGTAGAGCCGGTTACTGCAAAAGTGGTTACCCTCGATGCTACAACGCTCAATCTAGCAGTAAGAGAAGAAACACAGGATCCGACTGTATTTAAAACAAGAACCTATACTTTCAAGAGAATTCCTCAGCCTTAATAAGTATACTTCAAGATATAAAGCAGATCTCATCCCAGGATGAGATTTTTTTGTTGGGTACCGATTGGTAATTAATAATAAATTAAATTTTTATTTCTTTTAAAATCATTAATTTTGTGAATCTTGTTAAAAGAAAATGACATTCAATAGTTAAAGTCTAACATATAACATATATATAAAGTGTTTTACGATCATCAGCAGATAGAAAAAAAGTGGCAGAAATACTGGGAGGAAAATCAAACCTATAAAACTTCCAATAACACAGATAAACCTAAATTTTATGTACTCGATATGTTTCCGTATCCATCCGGGGCAGGGCTTCACGTAGGTCACCCGCTTGGATATATTGCTTCGGATATCTATGCGAGATATAAAAGACACCAGGGGTTTAACGTTCTCCACCCGGTAGGATATGATAGCTTTGGGCTTCCTGCTGAGCAGTATGCAATCCAGACAGGACAGCATCCGGCAATCACTACAGAACAAAATATCAACAGATACGAAGAGCAATTAAGAAAAATTGGATTTTCATTCGATTGGAGCAGAGAAGTAAGAACGTCTGATGCTTCTTATTATAAATGGACACAGTGGATTTTTATCCAACTGTACCACTCTTGGTATAATAAAAATACAGATAAGGCAGAAGCTATAGATACCTTAATCAAACATTTTGAAGAAAAAGGTACAGAAGGGCTGAATGCCAATCAAAATGATGAACTTAGCTTTACCGCAGAAGAATGGGTGAATGCTTCTGATGTGGATAAAGAAGATATCTTATTAAATTATCGTCTTTCCTACAGAGCAGAAACAACGGTGAACTGGTGCCCTGCTTTGGGAACCGTGTTGGCAAATGATGAGGTAAAAGACGGAAAGTCTGAAAGAGGTGGTTTCCCAGTATTCCAGAAAAAAATGATGCAGTGGAGTATGAGAATCTCTGCCTACTCTGAAAGATTGTTACAAGGGCTTACCCAATTGGATTGGCCACAGCCTCTGAAAGATGCCCAGGAATACTGGATTGGAAAATCTCAGGGTGCTCAGGTGAAATTTCAGGTAGAAGGTCATGATGAGATCGTTGAAGTTTTCACCACAAGACCTGATACTATTTTTGGTGCTACTTTTATGGTGTTGGCTCCGGAGAATCCATTAGTGGAAACCATTACTACAGCTGCCCAAAAAGCGGAAGTAGATACTTATATAGAAGAAACTTCCAAAAAAACAGAAAGAGACAGAATGGCTGACGTGAAAAACGTGAGCGGAGCTTTTACCGGAAGTTATGCAGTAAATCCTTTCAGTAATGAGAAGATGCCGATCTATATTTCAGATTATGTATTGATGGGATATGGAACAGGAGCTGTAATGGCTGTACCTGCCCATGATGAACGTGACCACAGATTTGCTAAGAAATTTAACCTGGAAATTAAAAAAGTGGTGGAGACTGAAGAAGACGTTCAGGAGAAATCTTTTGATTCTAAAGATTCTGTCTGTGTCAATTCTGATTTCCTAAACGGACTGCATTATAATGATGCCAAGTCGAAAATGATTTCAGAAATCGAAAACAGAGGAATTGGTCATGGAACAACAAACTACAGACAGCGTGATGCCATTTTCTCAAGACAGCGTTATTGGGGAGAACCTGTTCCTATATATTATAAGGAAGGGATGCCATATACGTTACCGGTTTCTGCTTTACCATTGGAACTTCCAGAAGTTGAAAAATATTTACCTACTGAAGATGGAGATCCTCCATTAGGAAATGCAAAAGTATTTGCGTGGGATGAGGCAAACCAAAAAGTGGTCTCTACAGATTTAATTGATGATCAAACTATTTTCCCAATAGAATTGTCTACCATGCCGGGTTGGGCTGGAAGCTCATGGTATTTCCTTAGATATATGGATTCTCAGAATGACGGAGAGTTCTGTGCAAAGGATCTTTCAGATTATTGGGGACAGGTAGACTTATATATAGGAGGTAGTGAGCATGCAACAGGACACTTGTTATATTCCCGTTTCTGGAATATGTTCTTAAAAGACAGAGGTTGGATCAACCATGATGAACCTTTCCAAAAACTGATCAACCAGGGGATGATTTTAGGAATGAGTGCTTTTGTATACAGAATAGACGGAACCAATCAATATGTTTCTAAAAATCTGGCAGCCGATTATAAGACTCAGCAAATCCATGTTGATGTATCCTTATTAAAAGGAACTTCTGATGAATTGGATACAGAAGCGTTCAAAGCATGGAGACCAGACTATGCCAATGCAGAGTTTATTTTTGAAGATGGAAAATACATCACAGACCGTGAAGTAGAAAAAATGTCCAAATCAAAATACAATGTAGTTAACCCGGACGATATCTGTGAAGAATATGGAGCAGACGGTTTAAGACTGTATGAAATGTTCCTGGGACCTTTAGAACAATCTAAGCCTTGGAATACACAGGGGCTAAGTGGAGTCTATGGTTTCCTTAAGAAATTCTGGAATCTGTATTTTAACGGAGATGTATTTGAAGTTTCTGAGGAAGAACCTACCAAGGCGGAATATAAAGTTTTACATACCTTAATAAAGAAGGTAGTTTTTGATATTGAGAATTTCTCTTTCAATACTTCGGTGTCATCATTTATGATCGCTGTAAACGAGCTACAGAAAATAAAATGCAACAAACGCAATATATTGGAACCATTAGCCGTTATCATTTCTCCGTATGCACCTCACATCTGTGAAGAGCTTTGGAGCTTACTGGGACACGCTACATCTATCGAATTTGAAAGATTTCCAGCATTAAATGAAGAATATCTTGTTGAAGATGAAATTGAATATCCGGTAAGTGTAAATGGTAAAATGAAGTTCAAAATTTCCCTTTCTGCTCAATTATCTGCTAAGGAGGTGGAAGATTTGGTGATTTCAAATGAAAAAATGCAACAGATTTTGGAAGGTAAAACCCCTAAAAAAATCATTGTTGTCCCTCACCGTATTGTGAATATCGTAATTTAAAAAAAAATTAACATTGGGAAATTAAAAAAAATGGGGTGCTAATTTTTTTGATTTTTTAACTCAAATGTTAAATTTGGAAAAAATATATAAAATATCTAAGAATAATTATTATTTTAAAATCGTATTAATTTTTCTTTATCAAAAAAAAGCAAAATGTTTAATTAAGACTCTTGCATTTTAATTAATTTTGCCTTTAATTTACACCCTGTAAAAATTTAAAACAATATAATTTAGTTAAATATGGAAATGAATGTTTCAAAAAATGATGAGCAAGTAGTTGCTAGAAAAGCGGGAGGTTTAAATCCAGCTGTTATTATTCCTATTCTATTTGCTATAGGAATTTGTATTTATTTATTCGTTCTTGGTAACCCAGGAAACTTTAAAGATGCAGACAAACTAGGTAGTGGTTCTGTAGCTTTCTCAAGTGTTGAAGGAAAAGACATTCACCCAGAGTCGTTTTTAGGTATTATCTACAAAGGAGGGGTTATTGTACCAATCTTGATTACTTTCATGATTACGGTAATTGTTTTCTCTTTTGAAAGATATTTCGTACTTGGTAAAGCTGCCGGAAAAGGAAACTTAGACAACTTCGTTGTACAAGTAAGAAGCTTACTAAACCAAAACAAAATTGATGAAGCTCTTGAAGAGTGCGATAGACAACAAGGTTCAGTAGGTAACGTAGTAAAAGAAGGTCTTACTACTTACAAAGCTCTTTCTCACGATACAACTTTAAATAAAGAGCAGAAAATGGTAGCTCTTAACAAAGCTATCGAAGAAGCTACTACTCTTGAGATGCCAATGCTTGAGAAAAACATGATGATCCTTTCTACTTTAGGTACGGTTGCTACGCTAATCGCACTTTTAGGAACGGTAATCGGGATGATCAAGGCATTCTTCGCATTAGGTTCAGGAGGAGGTACTCCAGATGCTGCTGCACTTTCTACAGGTATCTCTGAAGCATTGATTAACACAGCTTTAGGTATTGGTACTTCAGCAATCGCTATTATCCTTTACAACTTCTTTACTTCTAAAATTGATGGATTAACTTACAAGATCGACGAGATCTCTATGAGTATCCAACAGTCTTTTGCTGAATTCAACTAAGAATTAGCAAGGTATTTGCATTGGCAATTAAAAGAAGTTTAATTAAAAATATTTTATAATAATGGCGAGAGTCAAACCAAAAAGACATGGAGTAGTGACGGACATGACCGCGATGTGTGACGTTGCGTTCCTACTACTTACATTCTTTATCTTGACCACTCAGTTTAAAAAACCTGACGTGGAGCAGATTAAACCGCCATCTTCAATATCAGAGAAGTTACTTCCTGACGCAAGTTTGATGACTATCAACGCTACTCCAGACGGAAAATTTTATTTCCAGCCAGTAGAAAATGCATCAGAGAGATTACAGCTTTTAGACAAAATGGGCCAAAAGTATAATATTACTTTTGACAACAAACAAAAAGCATCATTTCAGAAAGTACAAGCTATTGGGGTTCCTATGAACCAACTGAAAAGCTATCTCGATTTGTCAGATGAGGAGCAGAAAAATTTCAGGAGTCCTAAAGGGATTCCTATGGATAGTACAAATAAGCAGTTAGTTGACTGGGTACAGCAGAGTTTGAGCGTAAATCCTGATTACAAATTAGCAATCAAGGGTGATGTTACGACTCAGTATCCTAAAGTTAAAAGCCTATTTGAAGGTTTAAGAGATATTGATTTTCTTAAATTCTGGTTGATTACATCACAAGAAGGTAAACCATAATATATCATTAGAAATGGCAGAAGTACAAGTACAGGAAAAAGGCGGCAAAGGCGGCAAAGTACGTTCCAAGAAGCAGAATACCAGAGTCGATATGACTCCTATGGTGGACTTGGGTTTTCTATTGATTACCTTCTTTATGTTCACAACCACATTTAGTAAACCGAATGTAATGGATTTGGGTCTTCCGGCTAAACCTAAAAAGGATCAACCGAAACCACCTCCAACAGAAATTAAACTTTCTAACTCAATTTCCTTATTATTGGGTAAAGACAATAGGATTTTTTGGCATCAGCAGGATAATACTTCTTTAACTGATCAGAATCTTAATGAAACTTCTTTCGATAGAGAAGGGATTAGAAAAGTAATTGAGCAGGCAAGAGCAAACGCGGCAGATAAAACGAAATTTACTGTTATTATCAAACCGACTGACGATGCTGTATATAAGAACTTTGTAGATATTCTTGACGAAATGGCAATTACCAAAAGTGAGCAATACGGGGTAACCGATGTGAAGCCTTGGGAGCTAGCCGTTTATAATAAGAAGGTTGGTAACTCTGGAGCTCCTGCAGCACCAGCAACAAAGTAATTTAACCATAAAATTGTAAAAATCTATGGCAGATGAAAATGTATACAATCAGAATCTTACTTTAGACGAGATTGTATTTGAAAATAGAAACAAGGAATATGGTGCCTATGATCTTAGACATCAGTATCCGAGACTTCTGACAAAATCATTTATTGTTGGAACGGCATTATTCCTGGTTGCGGCATTGTCTCCTTTTATTTATCTTACCATTAAGAGACTTACTGAGCCACCTAAGCAAGAAGTGAAGGCAGACTTGGTAGAAATTCTTCAGGAAGATAAAATTATTGAGCAGCCAAAAGAAGAAGAACCACCTCCACCACCTCCACCTCCAAAAGAAGAGGAGAAAATTGAGGTAATTCAGAACGTGGTTCCTGAGCCTGTAAAAGCTCCGAAAATTGAAACTCCACCACCACCGATTTCTAAGCAGTTGGAAACAACAACTGGTTTGAACAATCAGGAGGGGGTTAAAGCTCCGGCTTATACGCCACCACCGCCACCACCATCTACAGGTACTAAAGCTAGTACTGTGGAAGTAAAAGCGAATAATCCTAACGAGATCTACAAAGATGTAGACCAGTCTGCAGAATATCCTGGAGGTATGGGTGCACTAAGAAAGTTCTTAGGGGATAACTTCGATACTTCTCTAATGGAAGGAGGTGAAGGTACGCTTAAAGCTAAGCTTAAGTTCGTTGTAGAAAGAGACGGAACTGTTTCTGGTGTTACCATTGAAGAGAAATCTCCAAATGGCGACTTTAACAGTGAAGCGATTCGTGTAGTTAAGAAACTTAAAAAGTGGACTCCAGCGAAAAGAAATGGAGAAAGCGTTAGATCTTACTATAGCGTTCCATTTACTATGAACTTTGAATAATTAGACTTATTTATTCATAATATAAATAAAAAGAGAGGCATATGCTTCTCTTTTTATTTTTTTTGTATTTTTGTTACATGATGTTCAATTGGTTATCCCTGGTTACGGGATTGTTTTATATCGTTTTAGGAATTGTAGTCATTATCTATAAATTCTTTTTTACAATTTTGGAACCTGCTATTGCCTATGCAATGGGAACTGTTCTGATTATTTATGGAATTTTCAGGATTTACAGGGCGATTTCAAAAATTAAAAAATCGAAGAATGAAGAATAGTTTTAAGATTGTAGTTGTTTTTATTCTGAGTATAATGCTCATCAACTGCAAAAAGGAAGAGAAATCTCCGTCTTACAATAAAGGTGACCTTACAATTTTTACTGACGAATCTTTTCAAAGTGTTACAGAAGCATTAGCCGACGGCTACATGATCAATTATCCGGAAACACGTATTAAAGTTGCTACAAAAAAAGAGGATTTAGGCCTTCTTGACCTCCTGAATGGGAAGGCAAAGGTTATTGTAATGTCGAGAAACCTGACTACAGAGGAAGTGAAAACTTACGAAGAGAGAACTGATTTAAAGTTCTTACCCTCAAAGTTTGCAGCGGACGCAGTGGTTTTCGTAGTTCCTAAAAATTCTCCCAAGGAAAGCATTTCAATGGAAGAGATTAATGAGGGAATGTTATCAGAGAACAAAAATTTTATTTTCGATGGTACGAATTCCAGTAATTTGAATTTTGTTGCTGAAAAGCTGAAAAAACAGCCGAAAGATCTTAAGTTTTCAATTATCCCCGGGAATAAGAAAATCATAGAAGAATTGGGTCAGTATCCTGATAAAATTGGAGTGGTGGGATTAAATACCTTTAGCCGCCCTTACGATAAAGCTTCTGAAAAATTAAGAGAAATGGTTAAGGTGCTTCCTGTAGTACAGAAAGGGAAGCAGTACACTCCTGATTTTGAAGGGCTTCGTTCAATGGAATATCCATTTACAAGAGTTCTTTATTTTCTGGCAAATGAAGGTAATTTTAACATCGCTAACGGATTTATGAGATTTTCATGTACTCATTTGGGGCAGAAAATTGTTCAGAAAGAAGGTTTACAGCCTTATAACGTATACCGTAGAGAGGTACAAATGCGTTAAAAATTATTAAATTCACAATATACCCTATCAAAAAGTATTATTTTGGTCTGAAAATTGTGTAGAATATAACTCAAATATTTAGAAATATAAAATGAAAGATATAATGAATATGAATGTAAAGAAAATTGCTTTTGGAGCAGCTGTGGTATTTTTTGCCGGTTTTACCTCTGCACAAACACTGCAGGATGGTATCAACAGTATAGACAGTGATAAATTTGCTCAGGCAAAAACTAACTTCACTGACATGATCACTAAAGAGCCTACTGCTGAGAACTACTTCTATTTAGGAAATACTTTCTTAAGACAGGGTGAACCAGACTATGCTAAAGCTATTGAAAGCTTTAACAAAGGGGTAGCTGCTGACGGAAAGAGTTATCTTAACAAGATTGGTTTAGCTGCTGTAAAACTAGGTAAAGGTGATAAAAGTGCTATTGCTGAAATTCAGAAAGTAGTAACCGATTCAAGAGAAAAAGATGCTGAAGTACTGTTCAGAGCTGCTGAAGCATTAACATTATTTGAAAAAAACAGTTCGCCTGATCTTGCTATTCAGTTCCTGACTAAAGCGATTGAAAAAGCAGAGAAAAAAGGAGTTCCTGCACATTACTATTATACATTAGGAGATGCTTACAGATTGAAAAGAATGCCGGGAGATGCTATGTCAGCATATGATAAAGCATTACCATTGGCTAAGAACAAAGCGTCTGTTTATACGAGAATGGCTACCTTATGGATGGCTGCTCAACAATGGCAACAAGCTAAGCAGAACATTGATAAAGCTATCGGTGTAGATGCTACTTATGCACCTGCCTATAAAGCGCTTGCATCTTACGATATCAGATATCAGCAAAATGCTAAGGCTACACAAGACCTTATCAACTATACAAAATATGCTGATGAAGATCCATATACTCAGTTAGAAATTGCTAAATTATATTTCACTAACGAAGATTATACAAACTCTAAAACAGTATTGGATAAAATCTTTGATAAAATTGAAGATCCTATCAAATTCAAATTAAGAGCGTACCAGTCTTATGCTGATGGAAACTATGCTGAAGCAAAACAAAATATGGATACTTTTGTTTCTCAGGCAGAAAAAACAAGAGTATTACCTGCAGATCAAGGTTTACAGGGACTTATTGCTGCTGGATTAGCAAAAACAGAAACTGATGCTGCTAAAAAATCTGCTTTAACTACTGAATCTCAACAAAAAATTGCTATTGCAAAAGCTGCTAAAGATGAGACCATGAAGTGGGATCTTGAATTAGCTAATATTGCAGGAGGTGGTGGTGCTTCTCAGGCAGAAGCGGATAAAGGACCAACTAACCCGACTATTGAAGGTTTGAAAAAACAAGTTGCAGCTAATGCTCAGGATTCTGATGCTTTATTTAAATTAGCAACCGCTTATCAGGATGTTAAAAACTGGAATGGAGCAATTCTTACTTGGCAGAAAATGAGTGCACTTCTTCCAGATTGGGCACCTGCTTATTACAGCCAGGGATATTCTTACCAACAGGCTGGAAATAACGAGGCAGCAAAAATTGCTTACGAGAAGTTTATTTCTACTGTGAAACCTGCTGATCAGGAAGCTAACAAGCAAACTCTAGCTTATGCTTATTTTGCTGTAGCGTACATGAATAAAGATTCTGATGCTGCAAAAGCTAAAGATTATGTAGCAAAATCATTACAGCTTGATCCTACATATCAGGATGCTGTAAAATTAAATGCAGAAATCAATAAGTAATTTAAAATTTAAATTATAGATATTAAAACTTCCCATTCGTAATGTTTGGGAAGTTTTTATTTTAAACCTTATCTTTGGATACATGAAAACTGATATACTTGCTTTTGGAGCACATCCTGATGACGTAGAATTAGGCTGTGGCGGAACTATTGCTAAAATGGTTTCTGAAGGAAAAAAATGTGTTGTTGTAGATCTTACAAGAGGAGAACTCGGAACAAGAGGTACAGATGAAACAAGAAAAGCGGAAGCAGCAGACGCTGCCAGGATTTTAGGTCTTTCTGCAAGAGAGAATCTAGGAATGAAAGATGGATTTCTTGTCAATTCTGAAGAATATCAGATGAGGATCGTAAAAATGATCCGCAAATACCGCCCGGAAATCGTATTGGCTAATGCGATTGATGATAGACATCCGGACCATGCAAAAGGAGCGAAATTAGTGTCGGATGCGTGCTTCTTGTCCGGACTGAGAAAAATTGAAACAGTAGAGGAGGGCGAGAGCCAGGAAGTCTGGAGACCCAAGCATGTTTTTCATTACATTCAATGGAAAGATATCAAACCGGAATTTGTAATTGATATCTCAGAACATCTTGACAAAAAACTTGCAGCCTGTATGGCTTATAAAACTCAGTTTTATGACCCCACTTCTAAGGAACCTGAAACTCCAATTACAACAAAAGACTTTTATGAGAGCTTAACTTACCGTGCACAGGATTTAGGACGTTTATCGGGAGTTGCTTATGCTGAGGGATTTACGTCTGAGAAGTTAATTGCAATGAAAAATTTTGAAGGAATTGTTTGGTAATTAAAAAATCTTTCCTATATTTGCACTCACAAAACGGTGATTGTAGCTCAGTTGGTTAGAGCGTCGGATTGTGGTTCCGAAGGTCGGGGGTTCGAGACCCCTCATTCACCCAAGAAAAGTACACTTTTTAAAAGTGTACTTTTTTATTTTATACCTGTTTCTAAGGTTCAATAAAAGTGGTTTTTTCTTTTTTCTGAGAATATTTTACCCATAATCTATTCATATTCTTCATGTCAACGCTCAAAAAGGGTATTACCTGTAACGGAGTTGTTGTTTTTAGCGGACTAATAATATAATTAAGTGATCAAATAATCGATATAGATCATCAAATGAATAGGAACGGGCTTTAGCCCGTTTTTTTTATTATCAATACTCAAGTCAACGGCTTTAGCCAAAACATAGGATTAAAACAATCTGTATTTAAAAATTTTCGCTCTGCTTTTCTTGATATTCATCATAAAATCTCAAATTGATCCAATAGCACTGCAAAATTTTCCTATATTTAATCACACTAAGTTCAAATATGGAAATAAAGGTCACTGTAAAGCAGTTGGGGAAAAAACACCCTGTTCTTTCGGAACAAAAAATTGAGATCAATTACGAGGATTCACACATTACATTACAGCATTTATTACAACTGGTTGTTCAGCAGCAAGTGGAGGCATTCAATGCACAATCATTTGAGCTGGAAGATGAAGACTATACTAAAACTCCTCAGGATCATTATCTCAATATTCTTACAGATACCGGAAAAGCAGGTTTTGGAAGTATTTATAACTTAAAAAAGGCGGATGTAGACAAAGCGCAGGAAAATGTTATTCAGGCTTTTGAAGACGGAATGTTTGCTGTGTTTTATAATGATGAACAGCTGGAAGACCTTTCTCAAACCATAGACTTAAGTTTACAATTTACCTTTGCTTTCATCAGGCTTACATTTCTGGCAGGAAGTTACTGGTAATCTATTTATACTAAACATCAAAAAACATGGAAATCAACGAAAAGTTAGAATCAAAAAAGGTTATAACAAATTATTATGAAAAAGTAAGAAAAGACCTGATAGAGCAATCAGAAAATGGAATGTCTACTCAGATATTTCCTGATAGACCTTTGCTTAAGAAAGAAGTTGCAGAATTAGGCTTATTGTTGAGTGGAAAACCTAATTCTTATGAGATTGTAACTTTAGGTTCCAAAACTTCTGAAACACTTAAAGACTATATAAAATCTGATCTCTGGGAAGATCAGGACTACTATAATTTATTGGTTTATTTCTTTGGGGATGACGCAGATCTGGTAAAATATGTATGGAATAAAATGCCATATAAAATGTATCAGACAGGGTATTATCGACGTTCGTTTCGGGCTCCTCATCAGGAAGAATATATACTACTGAATCAGATTAATTTAATAAGAAGTCTCTTACGTCTTCCGCAGCGGAATGCTTATAATCAGGAATTTTATAACCTTTCATTAGAGGAGCAGATTATATATGACAGTGAAGTATCTAATAATAGCAGCCAGTTCTATATATGGTCGGCAGCTATTGATACGGGGAATACGGCCATTTATCAGTTGATTGAAGATATTATATTCAATAAACATACTCAGGGAGAAGTATCTTTGAATATTATCAAAGCTTTGCTCAACAGTGAACAGAAGCATTGTTGGGAACTGGTGGAGAAACTTTTGCTTGCTGCCCAGCGTCAGGAAGGATTACGCCAGACGATATTAGAAGCCCTGGATGAAACAAGTATAGGTGCATTGGAATATATGACCCATGTGATCGTAGAGCATAAACTCACTCGTTTTTCATCGGTTGTTCGGGCGGTAGATACCTGGACGGGCTTAGGATGGGAAGCAGAGAAAGAATCTGTGGTAAAAAATATTGTATCATTGGCTCATACCTATTTCAAAAATCCTGAACTGATTCCTGATGCTATAAAAAGCAAGAATAATAATGAGGTTTATATGGCACTTTGGGCACAGGCGGTATGGGATGTGGAAAAAACCGTACCTTATCTGCATCAGTTGTTTGAGAAAGGCAATGAAGAAAAAAAATGTTTGGCAATTAAATTTGCGATAGAAACGCAGAATCCTTACATTCAGATGCCTCTGTATTATAAAGCCGTGCTGGAAGGGGATATGCAGGTATTGGCGTTCACCGGGCAGCCGCTTTCAGAATTATTAAGTGCCAATACAAAATCTAAATTTTTTATCAATAATAAAGATTATCCGGACTTTTTTGAAAAACTGCATGAGCTGACTCAAAAAATCGAGATAAAAGAAAAGAAATTTGAAGGAAAAGTATTCTCCTGGCTGAAGACTACATTTAAAAAGAGCGATTTATATGCTTCCATGTTTTATCTGGTAGGAGAAGACAGCCATAAACTGGAGGTGATACTTTCTTATTTTGATCAGTTTGATCTTTCCTTACGGGAGCTGCTTACCCGAAATATTCTAGGGGATTTTTACTGTTATTCCTTATCTTATAATATCGGTAAACAGAAGAAAAATACGGTAACCCCTTTTCAAAAAGAGTTTGCCTTTAAGGTTATAAAAGATAGGGGTGAATCTCTGATCGCTTCAGGAATCAATGTTCTGCATCAGAATCCTTTACATAAAGAGGAAATAATGATCTTTTTCGATATGTTTAAAAGAAAAGGTGGAACTCTCCGTAAAAAACTTATAGAACTGGTGATTGCACAGGAAGATGCCGAAATCACTCCTTTGATTGATGAACTCACAACTAAAGGGGATATCGAGCAGCGGGCTGCTTCTTTGGATATGATGCTTCAACTTCAAAAAGAGAAGAGATTGTCTGCTCAGATTTTTCGATGGACACAGCAATATACCGAAAGGACAAAGGTATCCGAAAGAGAACAGAGTTTGCTGGATCAGCTTCATCCTTCCGATGATAAAAAAATACTTTCTGCTGAAAACGGATTCGGGTTTTATGACCCTTCTGTGATCTCAAAATATGCGTTACCAGCAGTGGAAGCCAGTTCGGTATATGCACAGGCCGTTAAAACAGATAAATATGGATTTTCAAAGCCTCTGACCCAAGTAAAAGAAGAATTAAAAAAACTTAATGATATATTTCTGCAGCATAAAGACTATGAGTATGAATCTGAAGACTGGAGTGGTTCAGTAACAGTTGAATTGATGGGAAATACTTTCCGTCAGATAAAAACTAATACCGATGGATTTACTCCACAACAGCTCGCTGACAATTATCCTTTGTCTGAAGTCTGGGAACAATGGTATAAAGATTCTGGATTAGAGCCCAGAGACCTGTTTTTACTGACCTTTGCAGATACTTGTGACCGGAAAGTATTCAGGGACTTTTTGGAAGATTATGTATTTTATAATCAGGGTGTTATTCCTAATCCTACGAAAGGAAACTATCACTGGGATAATGCGATTAATAAAATTCTTTACTCACTGCAGCATCTATTTGTATTTGAGGAAAAAGTGGATTTCTTACAGGACGCCTGCAGTACCCTGTTTGCTCATCTTCCTGAAAATATTATTAACTATAAAGGAAAAGATAACAAAGACTATTATTACTCATATCAAGGAAATGGCTGGCAGCAACTGTCTTTCTTTGATGTGTTTTTAAGGGCGGTTCCGTTGAAAAATCTTACCGAAGAACAACATCTCAAACAATGGAATTTATACCGATGGATGCAGTATAATGGATTGCAGGAAAATATAACAAATAGTGTTCCCCCCTTCCATATATTCTGTAAAGCCTATGAGTTGAAAGCCATTACCCGAGAAGAGCTTTATGAGGGAATCCTCACTGCTGATTCTGCAATCAGGGACCTTACCATCACCAAATTCTATCATCATAATGAGAAATATCTCGAGGTATTTCCGTTCTTAAAACCGATGATTGAAGAAATACAGGATAAATTCCTGGATATAGAGCTTATTCGTGGGGATGTCAACACAGCTGTTTCTCATTTTGTACAGCAGTTTCAGACGATATATGGAACACATCGTTTTATTCAGCTTCTGAAAGGATTAGGGAAGTCCGGGTTATATGCCAATTATATATACAGCTATACTGGGGAAAGTATGACAAAGCAGAAGCTCTTTTCCTGGCTTATTTCGAATTGCTATCCTTTGGAGAATGATACACAGGAAGCATTTAACGAGATGGTGAAAAAAGAAAAGATTACAGAACTTCGCCTGATACAGGCTGCAGTATATGCACCGCAATGGCAAAAGCTGATAAGTAATTATTTGGGTTGGAAAGGTTTGGATTCGGCGATCTGGTGGATGCATGCCCATACAAAAACAGGAGCTTATGAAGCACAGAATGCAAAACTGGAAAGCGAAGTTGCAAAATATTCCTCAGTAGATATTCAGGAGTTTAAGGATGGAGCCGTGGATAAAGATTGGTTTACAAAAGCTTACAAAGAGCTAGGTAAAGCAAGATGGGAGATGCTTTATGAATCTGCTAAATATATATCTGATGGAAACGGACACCGACGGGCGAGGCTTTATTCCGACACACTGGCTGGCAGCTTAAAAATAAAAGAAGTAACGACAAAGGTAAAAGACAAGCGTGATCAGGATTATCTCCGTGTATATGGACTGGTACCGTTGAGTAAAACCAATCCTGAGAAAGATGTCCTGAACCGTTATGAATACATCCAGCAGTTCAAAAAAGAAAGTAAGGAATTTGGCTCTATGAAACAGTCGAGTGAGGCGCTGGCTATTCGGGTAGCATTAGAAAACTTAGCCCGAAATGCAGGGTATCCTGATCCGATAAGGCTGACCTGGGCTATGGAAACCAAACAAATTCAGAATCTTTTATCAAAAGAAACACAGGTTACCATTGACGGAGTTACAGTAGGCTTAATTATAGAAGACAATGGTAAAGCAGAGCTTGTGGTATTCAGAGATGATAAACAGCTGAAGTCTATTCCGCCAAAGATTAAAAAAGATAAAGCTATTATAGAACTTGGGAACTACCGTAAAATCATGCGTGAACAATGGACGCGTTCCCGAAAAGGATTGGAGGAAGCAATGATCAGGGGAGATGAGTTCTTTTTTGCTGAAATCAAGAAACTTTTTGAACATCCTGTTATTGTAAAGCATTTAGAGAAACTGGTATTTATTTCCAGTGATCATAAAATCGGATTTTTCCATGATGGAAACCTGATCAATACTGATGGTGAAATACAGGAAGTAAATGAACATCATACTTTGCGTATCGCCCATTGTGTAGATTTCCATCAGCATTCAGTCTGGAATGATTACCAGCATTACTGTTTTAAAGAAAAGCTTATTCAGCCATTCAAACAGATTTTCAGAGAGCTGTATGTTCCTACCCCTGACGAATTGAAAGAAAAATCTGTATCCCGTCGTTACGCAGGACATCAGATCCAGCCCAAGCAGACTTTGGCTTTGCTTAAAACACGTGGATGGAAAGTAGATTATGAAGAAGGCTTACAGAAAGTGTATCATAAGGAAGGGTTCCAGGTCAAGCTTTATGCAATGGCCGATTGGTTTTCACCTGCCGATATAGAAAGCCCGACATTGGAAACGATAGAATTTCATTCTTTAAAAGATGCTAAGAATATTCCTTTTGAAGAGATCAGTCCAAGACTGTTCTCAGAAGTAATGCGTGATGTGGATCTGGTAGTCTCGGTAGCTCATGTGGGAGGTGTAGATCCGGAAGCCAGTCAGTCTTCTATTGAAATGCGGACTGTACTGATGAAAGAAACGGCTCGTTTATTTAAACTTGAGAATATAAAGATTGAAGGTTCACACGTATTGATAAAAGGGAGCTTGGCAGAATATAGTGTGCATTTGGGAAGTGCTGTAGTACATCAGGTTCCCGGACATTATCTTTCCATACTTCCTGTTCATTCTCAGCATAGAGGCAGGCTGTTTTTACCTTTTGCAGATGATGATCCGAAATCTGCTGAAGTATTATCTAAAGTACTGTTACTATCTAAAGATAATGAAATACAGGATCCAACGATACTTTCACAGATAAAACGGGAGTACGTATAAAATACAGAAAGTACACTTTTCAAAGGTGTACTTTTTTGTTTTTTCAAACTTTACATTTGCTAAGCCATAAGCCATAAGCCATAAGCCATAAGCCATAAGCCATAAGCCCAATTTTTTCCACAAAAAAAGCATCCTTTTTCAGATGCTTGTGTTTTTAGATATTCTTTTTTAAACTTCGTCGTCAGAATCAATCGTAAAAGATTTGCTTTTGAAGTCTTTGTCATGTTTTTCAGAAATTACATCCTCCCCCTTTTCATTAATGATGAAATCTGTGGACTCATTAAACATCTCCTGAAAACTTTTAAAATCTTCCTTATAAAGGTAAATTTTATGCTTCTCGAATGTAGCTTCCCCATTCTCTCCGAAATTTTTCTTACTCTCAGTGATTGTAAGATAATAATCTCCTGCTTTCGTCTCGCGCACATCAAAGAAATAAGTTCTTCTCCCTGCTTTTAACACCTTAGTGAAAATTTCATTTTCATGGCGTTCCTTGTATTCACTCATTGTTAGATATTTTTTAATCTTGTTAAGAACAAATATAAAAGAATTCTTTTAATCACAAAATTTTTTTTATGATTTATTTAACAATTGAGAACGAAACGGCTAAGCGGTTACAGAATTGGCAATTTCCGTGAGGTTGATGATTTTGTCTGCTTTTTGAGCGCTAGACTCTCTGTGTGTGATAATTATGGAAGTAGCATTGCCTATTTTTTTATCAATATTTTCAAGAATATTCTGCTCGGTCTCTGTATCCAAAGCCGATAAAGAATCGTCAAAAATAATGATATTTGGGTCCTTAATTAAAGCTCTGGCAATACAAATTCTTTGCTTTTGACCTCCCGAAAGCATGACTCCACGTTCACCCACCAGTGTTTTATATTGGTCTTTAAACTCGACAATATTTTTGTGAACATCGGCAATCTGAGCATATTCTACCACTTTTTCGTGAGAGGGATGATCTATAGCAAAACCAATGTTGTTTTCGATAGAATCAGAGAATAAATAGCTTTCCTGAGGAATGTATCCTATAAAATCTCTGTAGTTGCTGAGATTGTGTTCTTTAAGGTTTTTACCGTCAATAAGAATCTCACCTTCTGTAGGATCTATCAGCCTGCAGAGAAGAAGGGCTATGGTAGATTTTCCACTTCCTGTTTTCCCCATAATAGCTAAGGATTCTCCAGCATTAATGGTGAAACTCAGGTTGTCCAGTGCTTTGATTCCCGTATTTGGATATACATAAGAAACATTTCTAAACTCAATACTGCCCTGGATGGGATAATTTTCAAAATTTGAATTTACAATTTCAGATTTCTTATCCATAAATTCATTAATCCTCTGCATAGAAGCTTCAGCTCTCTGGTTCACCGAAGTAACCCAGCCAACCATGGAGAATGGAAAAATTAAGGTATTGATGTACATGAAGAAATCGGCAATTTTCCCTATACTTAATTCTCCTGCAATGTATTTTTCACCACCAATCCAGATAACGGCAACATTCAGTAATCCGATTACAAATAAAATAATAGTAAAGAAATAGGCTTCAGTTTTGGCAAGATCCAAAGCTTTGTTCTGGTAATCTGTTACCTTGATTCCGTAATTGTTTTTGATGTATTTTTCTCTTGCAAAAAACTTTACCACACGGATTCCTGAAAAGCTATCCTGAACAAAAGTTGAAATAGCAGACTGGCTTTTCTGCATCACTTTAGACTTTTTATTGATAATGGAACTTACCTTATAGATAGCATAAGATAGTATCGGAAGCGGCAACAATGTCCATAAAGTCATCGAAGCATCTGTTTTCACCATATAAATAGAAGTGATGACAACCAGGACAATGAGGTTAGCTACATACATGACACCAGGTCCTAGATACATCCTTACGGCTACAACATCTTCACTTAACCGGTTCATTAAATCTCCGATGGTGGTTTGTTTATAATCCGTCAAAGATAAATCCTGATAATGTCGGTAGATTTTATTTTTAAGTTCATATTCAATTCTTCTGGAAGCAACAATAATTGTCTGCCTCATCATGAAGGTGAAAAATCCAGTCAATAGGGAACACCCCACAATGATAGCAACATAAATAAGAACCTGGTTATTGAAGCCAAGATTCCCGTTTTTAGTGAGTTCATCTACGGATTTACCTACAAACTGAACTTTATAAATATTAAAAAAGTTACTGGCAATGATAAATAGTACTCCCCAAAACAATAGTATTTTGTGTTTCCAAAAATAAGGGTTTAAGGTTTTTAGAGCTTTCATATAGTTTTACAAAATTACGAAAATGTCATCACACTACGAATTTCATCAATTTTAAATTTTGTATCTTTGCAGGCATAAAAAAGCTCTTTGAATGTTAGGAAGACGACAAATCCGTGAAAAATTAGTACAAACAGTGTATTCGTACTATCAAAATCCTGTAAAGTTTGATGTTTTAGAGAAAAACATGTTCGCTGGAATAGAGAAAATCTATCATCTTTACATCTATCAGCTGAATTTTTTGGTGGCACTAAAAGATTTGGCAGAGCATCAGATCGAAATCGGGAAAAATAAGTATCTGAAGACAGATG
This sequence comes from Chryseobacterium rhizosphaerae, assembly GCF_003385455.1. GTDB lineage: Bacteria > Bacteroidota > Bacteroidia > Flavobacteriales > Weeksellaceae > Chryseobacterium > Chryseobacterium rhizosphaerae. The sequence continues at coordinate 158,776 of NZ_QNUF01000001.1, forward strand.
CTGATATTAACCCTAACCAAAAATTCATCAACAATCAAGTATTAAAGAAGCTGGAAGAAAATCCTGAGAGATTATTTTTCACAGGCCAGCACAAGCAGTTGAAATGGGATATGCACGATGATTTGTTGGTAAAGACTTTCCAAAGAATTACAGCAGGAAAACGTTATCAGGATTTTATGAAAGAAGATGGATATTCTTTTGATGCTGATCAGAAGTTTATCGGTAAATTATTCCTTAGATATATCGCAGAAAACGATGATTTTCATGATTATTTAGGAGATAAAGAACTTTCTTGGTATGATGATATTCATATTGCCAATTCAATGGTTCAGAAAACCATCGGTTTCCTGAGAGAAGATGAAGAAAGCAGAACTTTAATTAAGATGATTAAAGATGAAGAAGATAAAAGTTTCGCTTCTAAATTATTGAGAGATACTCTGAATAACTGGGAAAATAACGAGAAAAAGCTGGAAGAGAGACTTGAAAACTGGGATTTGGAGAGAGTTTCTTTAATGGATAAAGTTATTTTGTCAACCGCAATTTCGGAGCTGGATAATTTTGCGTTTACGCCTTCAAGAGTGATTATTAACGAATATATTGAAATTGCAAAAGTATTTGCGACAGACCGTTCCAATATTTTTGTTAATGGTATTTTAGATAAATATTGTAAAGATCAAAATAGAATATAAAATGAAAAAGACGTTATCAATTATCGCCTTATCTATCATAGGCCTGGGATTAGTTTCTTGTAAAAAAGAAAACAAAGAAGTTCAAAGTGCTGAAACAGTAGCTGTTGATTCTACAGCTATAACAACTCCGGCAACGGCAGATTCTACAGCAACTCCTGCAACAGGTGAAGCTGCTGCTCCTGCTTCTAATGAACCTTCTACTTCTATCGCTTTATCTGAAAGCAACTTCGATTTTGGAAAAATCAAAAAAGGAGATAAAGTAGAACACGTTTACGAAGTAACTAACACTGGGAAAAATCCATTGGTTATTTCTGAAGTTAAGCCTGGATGCGGATGTACAGCTCCTGACTTCACAAAAGAACCTATCATGCCAGGTAAAAAAGGGAAGATTACATTACATTTCGACTCTTCAAACTTCGATGGAAACGTTCAGAAGTATGCAGATGTTTTTGCAAATGTAGAGAAAGCTCCAATCAAATTAACGTTCACTGCGAACATCCAACCATAATTAAAAAAATATGTTGACATTATTTTTACAGGCACAACCACAAGGATCTTCATCTATGATGCTGATCATGATGGGGGTGATGTTTGTAGGGTTTTATTTCTTAATGATAAGACCTCAGATGAGAAAACAAAAACAGGAGAAGAATTTCCAGGAAAATCTAAAAGTAGGAACAAGAGTTGTGCTTACTTCAGGACTTCACGGAAGAATTGCTCAGGTTCAGGATGACGGTTTTGTTATCGAAACATTATCAGGAAAACTGAAATTCGAAAAAGCGGCTATCTCAAGAGAAATGACAGAAACCCGTTTCGGAGATAAAGCAAAAGCTGCTGATAAAACAGCAGACAAAAAAGAAATAGAAACTGAAGAAAAGAAATAATTCGGTTTGAAAATATGCAGAATCGGCGGGTGAACGAAGTTCACCCGCCGATTCTCTTTTATAGAATATACTAAGCCATCTATAACACATAATAGTTATTTGGCAACCATTCATTTTCATTTTGAAAAAAGAAATTATCTTTGCCAAATGGATCAAAACGCAAATAAAACTGTTCTTATTTTAGGAGCCAATTCAGATGTCGCGAAACAATGCATCAAGCAATATATTGAAAAAGGACTTTCTGTAATTGCGGCTTCCAGAAATACCCGATCTCTGGAAGATTTTATCTCTGAGAATAATTTGGATCAAACTAAAATTGCCGTTTTATCTTTTGATGCCGCAGATTTTAATTCCCATCAGAAATTTTACGATCAACTTCCTGTAAAACCTCATATAGTAGTTTATGCTGCCGGTTTCCTGGTAGATAATGAAAGAGCATTAGCTGACTTTAGCGGGGCTAAACAAATGATGGAGGTCAATTATATGGGAGCCGTTTCCATTCTCAGCATTATTGCAATGGATCAAAGCAATAAACACCTGGAAAGAATAGTAGGACTCTCTTCATTATCCGGTGTAAGAGGAAGAAAAAGCAATTTTGTATATGGAAGTACAAAAGCTGCCTTTACTCAGTATCTGGCGGGTTTAAGACAGGAATTGGCTTCCAGAAAAATCATTGTCAATGCATTGGTCATTGGATATATCAGAACAAAAATTAATGACGGATTACAGCTTAATGAGTCCTTGATTATGGAGCCTGATTATGTGGCAGGATATATTGTCAATGCCGGAAATTCCTTTACTATTGTTCCAAATTTTAAATGGAAAATGATTTATCATATTCTCAGACTTCTGCCGGAAGGTTTAGTCGCTAAATTGCCGTAATGTTTTGAATATTAGCATTCAAAACGGTCCGTGTAATGAATGTATTTATTATTTTTCCTGTCTGTTATGTATAATAATAAGAACCTTATTTCTTTAAAAGGGGAGTTCGGTATCCTCTTTGCTATTATAAAACCCAAAATTATTTCTTCGTACCAAGATTCAATTTTTGAAATGATCATTGAGTAAGCCAAACCATTCTGTTTCGCAATCAATTTATATTCATGGATAATACTTTTTCTTTAGCTCGAAAGGGCTAGGGCCTGTTTCTTTTTGGAAACCGGATGATGTTATACTCATTTTCATTTTAAATCTTGTACAGAAGCCTATAACGGATATATAAATACTAAAATAAGCAGCAGACAAATGAACGATTTAGAATTAAACAACATTCAGCAACACTGGGATTCTTTACTATCTTCAGCCATTTCATGGACACCAAGAATTATCACAGCAGTAATTTCTGCAATACTGATCTACCTGATTGGTTCATGGATGATAAGAATGATTAAAAAGCTGGTTGCAAAAGCGTTTAAAAAACGTAATATGGAAGCTTCTTTACAGCTTTTCCTTTTAAATATTATTAATTGGGGACTTAATATTCTTCTTTTTATAGTGGTTGTTACCCAATTGGGAGTACAGACCTCAGCTTTTGTGGCGATGATTGGTGCAGCCGGTTTGGCAGTAGGTCTGGCATTACAGGGATCACTAACCAATTTTGCAGGTGGAATTCTTATTTTACTGTTAAAACCATTTAAAATAGGAGACTTTATTTCTACCAATTCCGGTGTTTCAGGAACCGTTGAGGCTATTGATATTTTTCATACCAAGCTGATTACCCCACAAAACCAATTAATTGTTATCCCGAATGGGGTAGTTTCCAATAACAGCATTACTAATTTTACCCAATTAGGATCCCGAAGAACTTCTTTGGATATAGGAGTAGCGTATGATGCAGATCTTAAACAGACCAAAGAAATATTAATGAAGGTGATCAATAACAACCAATATGCCTTTACAGAACCTGCCCCACAGGTAATGGTGACAGAACTTGGTGACAGTGCTGTAAACTTATCTGTAAGAGTGACCACCTCTAATGAGAATTTCTGGAAAATGAATGAGGAACTGATTATCAACTGTAAAGAAGCTCTTGATAAGGCAGGAATAGGAATCCCTTTTCCACAGAGAGATATTCATGTTTACAATAAATAAAAGGCATAAAATCTTAAAAAAAACCTGCATTGCTAACAATGCAGGTTTTTTATTTTTTCTTTGACTTTGCTTTATGTTTCAAAAAGCTAAGAATCTCGGCATATTGATCAGTTTCTTCTTCACTGATAACGTAGATAAAGGGAGTTCCTATTTCAACTTGAATCAAAATAATGTTACCAGAAACTTCATAAGTGATTTTTTTCCAAATACTTCTTACATCATACTGTTCACCTTTGATATAAAAGTTTTCCTCATCAAAATATAATTCTGTGACAGGATGATATCCTTTTAATTCATCAATATGCTTATTTATCTTAGTAGAGTAGGTTATCTTTTGATAATAAAAGTTAATAAGATAAAAAATACAGGTAAGGCCTAAAAATACAATAACAAATTGTAAGAAGTTGTATCTGGTTTTATTGCCCAGAAGGCTATCAAAAATGAAAATGATAAATAATACATAAAAGAAGTTTCGTAAAATAGTAGGCATTTTCTTTTTCCATGAATAGTAGAAATACGTCCAAAGTTATTTACGAATAATCTTCTCATTAAAATTTACTTGAATTCTAAGAGTGTTTTCCATGATTATAGTTTTCGGCAAAAATATCAAAATTATTCAATATTCTGCATAGTATCCAAAGCCTTTATCATATCAATACCCTTAGCCAGAACCGGTTTAAACAAATCTCCTTTTTCCTTTATCCTATCCAGGGCATTATCAATATTAAAATCAGTAGGTTTCAATCCCGGTTTGAGCTCATTCCATTCCAATGGCATGGAGACAGATGCTCCTTGTTTGGGTCTTATGCTATAGGCACTGGCCAAAGTCTGTCCGGTTCTGTTTTGAAGATAATCCAGATAGATTTTTTTGTTATCCCTTTTTTGAAGGCTCCTTTCTAAAGTGGTTATCTTTGGGAGCTTTTCATTGACCTGTTTCATGAGAATATGAGCGAAATCTTTTACCTGGTCGAATTCATATTTTCCACCCATCGGAATATAAATGTGAATCCCTGTACTCCCTGAAGTTTTGCAATAGCCTTTTACTGTAATAGATTGTAAGACTTCATTCACCTGAAGTGCGGTCTCAATAACCTCATCAAATGTGTTCTTTGATGACGGGTCGAGATCCAAAACCAGATAATCCGGATGCTCAAGATCCGGCAGAGAGCTATTCCATGGATTGAAATCAATACACCCTAAATTATTAAGATATGCCAACGTTGCCTGATTATTACAGTAGATATAATCAATGTATTTATCATTAGATTCCGAGTATACCTTTGTTGTTTTGATCCAGTCAGGGATATGATCTCCGGCGTCTTTCTGATAAAAGCCCTGTTCTTCTATTCCGTTGGGAAAACGGTTGAGAGACAAAGGTCTGTTTTTCAGGTAAGGTAAAATATAGTCTGCGACAGATTGATAATAAGAGATTACATCCCCTTTGGTAATACCATCTTTTGGAAAATATACTTTATCCTGATGAGTGAGCTTTACATGATGCTTATTCAGTATGAGTTCAGTTTCTTTTTCGGAAGTTTCCTTTTTTCTGGAAGTGGTTTTTGTTTTCATTCCTTTAGATTTTTCGTTTTGACTGTTCTTCAGCAGACTTTTAATTTCTTCAGGTTCTTTATCCTCACGAATGATGATAAAAACCGGATGCCGGAAAATTCCGTCTTTAGTAATCTCAGAATATTTGATTTCACACACCAGTTCAGGTGTAATCCATGTTACGGGCATATTCGTTTTGGGAATTATTTCAAAAGGTGAAATCCTGACTGTTAATTTTTGAAGTTTTTTGTAAAGTTCCTGCAATGAATTTTTATTGAATCCTGTTCCTGTATGGCCGCAATAGGTGAGTTTTTGATCAATATACTTCCCTAAAATCAGGGCTCCAAAACCCTGGCGTGAGCCTCTTGGTTCAGTGAAACCACAAATAATAGCTTCATCCGTATTGGTGAATTTTATTTTAAGCCAGTCACTGGTTCTTTGATTTTCGATATATGGGCTGTCAGCCCGTTTGGCAATCATTCCCTCCAGTTTCATTTTTTTCATTTGGTTAAAAAACGCAATACCTTTTTCAGGAATATGATCACAATAGACAATGGTTTCAGTTTCAACCAGCGCTTCTTTTAAAAGCTCTTTTCGCTGAATAAGGGGCAGTTCCTCTGTGGAGTGGCCATTTAGCCACAGAATGTCGAAAACCTGATAAACAAGACTTAGACTGGGAGTATCACCAATTTGCTGTAAAAGCTGAAAACTGGGTTTTCCCTTGTGGTCATATGCTACAATTTCCCCATCCAGGATCATGTGATGCTTTTGTCTTGCGAAATCACGCGTTACCCTTTCAAATTTTGATAAGAATGAAATTCCGTTTCTGGAGTAGAATAGGGGTTCTTTATGGCGGAGGTCGGCGATTGCTCTGTAGCCATCCCATTTTATTTCAAAAACCCAGTCTTTATCATTAAAAGCATTTTCCGAAAGCTTCGCCAGCATAGGTTTTATAAAGGTTGTAAGCTTTTTTTCGTTGGTTAAAGAATTAAAGCTTTTGAAAGGTTTCCCTGAAGTTATAACTTCTTTTTTGCGTTTATTTTCAGGCTTTTTTTTTCCTCTAAAAATTGGGTGACTAAAGATTTTGAGGAGGTATTTTCCTCAGCGTCATATGGGCTTTCTGCAAATTCATCTTTATGTTTAATCAGCAACCATGCATTGTTTTCAGCATTTTTCATTTTAACCAAAGCAAACTCGCCTTTCAGCTTTGTACCATGTAAGATAAACTTTAATGATCCGGAATGCAGTTCTTTCAACAGTTCCTTTTCGTCAGAAAGTGCAGTACTTTCATCCAACGGTTCATAGGTTCCGCTGTCCCATACTTCTACCTGCCCGGCGCCATAGTTTCCTTCAGGAATATTTCCTTCAAAATCTTTGTAATCATAAGGATGATCCTCTACCATCATTGCCAGGCGTTTATCCTGCGGATCTAATGACGGCCCTTTGGGTATAGCCCAGCTTTTCAAAACTCCTTCCATCTCCAGTCGGAAGTCATAATGAAGCCTTGATGCTGCATGCCTCTGAATGACAAAAATCAATTTATTTTTGCTCTTTTTTGTTTTACCCTTAGGTTCACTGGTTTCATCGAACTTCCGTTTTTTTTGATAATCTTTGAGAGCCATTATGATGCAGATTTAGATTTAGAATTACTCAGGCTGGCTTTTAGCTGGGCCATAAGGTCAATCACTTTGCCTTCTTTAGCAGGTTGGGCTTTTTGAGCTTTTATATTCTTACCTTTCGCCTTCTGTTTGATAATCTTCATAAGGTCTGCAGAATATGTGTCTTTATACATGGCAGGATCAAAATCTTGTGAAAGTTGCTTGATAAGACTTACCGCCATTTTTAGTTCTGCCGGTTTCGGTGCTTTAAGTGCCGGAATTTTTAAATCCGAATAACTTCTTATCTCCTGATCGAATCTCAGGCGATTCAAAACTAAGATATTATCATGGTATGGGCGTATCATTCCGATTGTTTCACTTTCGCGGAGTACGAAAGTACCTATTCCGACCATTTTTGTTTCTTCAAGTGCTTTTAATAAAAGCCTGTAGGCATTTTCACCGTTTTTCTGAGGCTCCAGATAATAAGGAGTCTCAAAATAGACACTGTCTACTTCCCCTTCCTTTACAAACTGATCAATAGAAAGTATTTTTGTTTTTTCAGGACTTGCCGCTTCATAATCCTCTTCATCCAGAACGATGTATTGGTCATCCATGAGATAACCTTTGACAATATTTTCCCATTTGACTTCTTTTCCCGTATTCTCGTTCACTCTTTTAAACCGGATATTGGAAAAATCAGATTTATCGAGCATATCAAGGTCCAATTTACTGGTTTCCGTGGCAGAGTAAATCTTAACGGGAATGTTTACTAAACCGAATCCAATGGCACCATTCCAAATTGCTTTCATTGTCTTACGTTTTTAAAAATCAAGCAATTAACATGCCGTTGGAGGCTTGTGTGGTATGTGTTTGTACGCTTTTTGTCAAATGGCAATTGTTTTACAGATATAGTTTTATACCTTTATGTTTTCCAATTTGTGGGCAAATAATCATGGATGAACTTTTTAATTACATCAAAAAATTTGGGGTACTGAGTGATCAGGAAGAATTACTCATCTCTCAGGGAATCCAGGAGATTAGTGTAAAGAAGGGAGACAGTTTTGTAGAAGCAGGAAAAGTAAGTAAAAAGATTGCTTTTGTGAAGGAAGGCGTTTTCAGATCTTTGTATTATAATAAGCAGGGAGATGACTTTACGCGATATTTTATCTATGAAGGAAGGTTTATCGGAGACTTTCAGGGTTTTACAGATCAGGTATCTTCTCATGAATACATTGAAGCTGTAACCGATGCGGTACTGCTTGTTATTGATTGGGATCATTTCAAGATTCTGGAAAAAGAAATTGCCATATGGCCTGTCTTATTTGCCAGAATTCATGTCTTTGTAGCAGAAAATAAGCTTAAAGTAGCGAGTATCATGCTGAACCAGGATGCTAAAGCCCGCTATATTCATTTTTTAAACCATTATCCCGGCCTTGCTAACAGGGTTCCTCAATCTATGCTGGCTTCCTATCTTGGGATTACGCCATCTTCCCTAAGCAGGATCAGAAGAAATATCTTATAGTATTTAAACAGACAATACCAATTTCCATAAGAGGCAGAGCATATTCTGTTTCCTAAAATGATCAATCCATTCAAACTTTACCAAAGTTTAAGGGTCAGACTGTCAATCTGGTACATTGTACGTTGCATAATGTAAAACCCCATGCTTTTTGCCAAATGACAATGGTCCTCACGTCTGGCTGGCCTAATTTTGCAGCATAAAATTAAAAATATGGATATTGTATTAGGATTACAGTGGGGGGATGAAGGAAAAGGAAAGTTTATTGACCTTATCAGTGAAAACTATGATATTACAGCGCGTTTTAATGGAGGTTCCAATGCTGGACACAGTATACAAAGAAATGGAAAAAGAATCACGCTTAAAATGATTCCTTCGGGAATCTTTATGAAAACAGTACAGAATGTCATTGGAACAGGAACGGTTCTCGATCCTGTAAGTTTTAAAAAAGAAATACTGAATCTTCAGGTGTTTGATGAAACCATACAGCCGGAGAAAAATATTATTATTTCCAGAAAAGCTCATCTGGTGTTACCCACTCATAAGTTTTTGGATATTTTTATGGAGGAAAGTCCGGATTATACTACAATTGGAACCACCAAAAATGGGATTGCACAGGCTTATTCCAATAAAATACTGAGACAAAACCTTAGGGTAGGGGATCTGTTTTCATCAGATTTTCAAACAAGGGTAGTGCCTATTTTGAGGAGAGACTATAAAATGCTTACAGACGGTGGGATGGTTTTACCTTCCTTTGAGGAGATGAGCAACGAGTTTTTTGAAGCGGTAGATTTTCTTAAGAGGTTCAACTGTACAGAAACTGAAATCTATTTGAATACCGCTTTAAATGAAGGGAAAAATATATTGGCCGAAGGATCTCAGGCGGCCATGCTGGATATCGATCATGGTACTTATCCATACGTAACCTCTTCGTCTACTACGGCGGCGGGAGCCTGTAGCGGATTAGGTATTTCACCGAAAAAAATGGGTGAGATCTACGGGATTGCAAAAGCCTATTGTACCAGGGTTGGAAACGGAATGTTTCCTACAGAGCTTTTTGATGAATTGGGGGAAGAGATCAGGATAAAAGGAAACGAATTCGGCTCTAATACGGGAAGACCACGCAGAATTGGATGGTTGGATTTACCTGCCTTACAATACGCTGTTATGATCAATGGAGTTACCCAATTGGTATTGACGAAAGCTGATGTCTTAAGTGGATTGAAATCAGTAGCTATCTGTACACACTATGAACTGGAAGACGGAAAAATAGAAAAGATTTCCGCCGTGCTTCCGGATAATGCAAAACCGGTACTGAAGTGGATGGAAGGATGGAACGCCGATTTTTCCAATATGGAAGGCAACTCCGAATTGCCTCAAGAATTACAAGATTTCCTGACGTTTTTGGAGGCAGAGCTGGGTATTCCTGTAGCTTACCTTTCTATAGGCCCAGGAAGAGAGCAGATTTTGAAATTAAGCAGTAAATAGTTAAGGCAAGTAGGTTTACCGGTCAGTTTATATAAAACAGAGGAGGTTAGGAAATTTATTTCCTAACCTCCTTACGTCTGGAAGAATGAAAAAGTTTAAGTTAATTGACCTTTGTAAGTTTAAAACGTTGCTTTGTATACGGCTGAACCGTTGTATCCGTACTACCGATTACAATAGGCGTAAGATTAGTTGTCAAACCATCTTTTACCTCTAATCGTAAGGATGGTGCATTTTTAGGGGCGAACCCAAAGCCATTATTTCCCAGATTGAACAATAACCATTTCTGAGAATCTGTATTAGAATTGGTTCTTAATTCTACAGCTGTTCCATTCAGTGTTCCGCTATTTTTTACGGTTAATACCTTTGTAGGATCCACTGAAGATTTGATGATATAATAACCATGATCTGACTTGGTGAACGTAAATTTCTGATTATTTCCTGTAGAGGCTGAGTTCAGAATAATATTAACTCCATCTGTAATGGTACTTCCGGAAATATCTAAATTTTTATCACTTGCTAAAGATGTTGTCAGCGTATAAGTTCCATTGATTGCAGAAGTGGCATTAACAGGTCCATACAAATGGTTAATTCCAGCATAATCACCAGCAGACAATGCTGTTCTTTGCTTGGTAAAAGTAGAACCGTCCAGTTTAGTCATTACAGGTTTGCTTGTATCAATAGCAAAGTCTGTGGACTGATACATCATTACTGACCCGAAATCAAATTCGCCATTTCCTGCGTAATCATTGTAAAGGTTGAAGTTATGTCGGCTTCCTTCTATTGCCCTGTTAACATCTACAATAATATATTGATCTCTGTCCGGACGGCATTGTTCATGCATGATTCCCATAGAGTGCATCACTTCGTGAGCAATAATTGCAGGATAGGTAATATTATAAATTTTAATACCATTAACTGTGTTTTTTCCCCATCCAAGTGGAGAACTGTTTGTACTAGTAGAATAAGTAAAGGTGATATATTCAGTTTGATTGGTACGTTGAATAAATTGAACACTGGTTTGAGAGGAAATCATTTCAAACGCTTTGTTAATATTTGTAAGAAACGTATTATAATTCTGGGTACTCAGGCTTCCCTGGCTAGGTAATGTATAGTATACTGTTGCATTTGGCCATGTCTTAATAAAGGAGCTGACAATTGTACTTTTCTCCATTGTTGACAATTCAGAATTGGCCTGCATCTTTAATTTGTTAAATTGTTCGGAGGTAATAGTAATATCATCTGCATAAAAATATTCACCATTTATTTCATTGACATAAGTATAATTCCCATTAATTGATAATTTGTGAATCGTTGTGCCATTGAGCTTCGATGTTGTATGATCAATTGAAGCGTTTTCGGTATCTGACCTACATGAATTCATTGCCAAAACAAGGCATCCTGATAAGACTAATAATTTGCTTTTCATATAATATTAAATATTGGTTTTATTGATAAATTTTTCCAAATACGAACAGCGGGCTCATCAGCATACGGAACATAGTACAGAGGCAAATTAATTCCTAAGTTTGATCTTAATTATCATTCAGCTGTGTTTTGTAAATATAATAACAAAAGCTGTATTTATATATAACATAATATAATGGTTGTTTTACTGCTTACTTTGCTTTGTTTATGTATTTATTTCGTTTAAATATTGATTGTTTGTTTAAATTTTCCTATTAAATCGTGAATTAAGTTATTTCATGGGTAGTTGATATAAGATTAATATGATCCTATATTATGAGAAAGTTCGTTTTATTCTGGTAAACTCAAAAGTATGTGAAAATCCATCTTATAGACAGTAGAGTAGTACCACGCCCGAATAGTTGCTTTTAAAAAGAATGATATCGGCAAATGAGGAGCTAGACTGGACGTTTCAGTAATTTTGGGTAAAAAAAAAGCGGAGAAAAAATCTCCGCTTTATATTTATGCTTTTAAATTCAATTGAAGTTCTAGTTCATCAAGCTGTGCATCAGCAATGGAAGCCGGTGCATCGATCATCACATCTCGCCCTGAATTATTCTTAGGGAATGCAATATAATCTCTGATGACCTCATTGCCATCCAGGATAGCTACTAAACGGTCAAATCCAAAAGCTAAACCACCATGTGGAGGTGCTCCGTATTTGAATGCGTTCATTAGGAATCCAAACTGAGCTTCAGCTTCTTCTTTTGTGAATCCTAACAGGTCAAACATTTTTGACTGTAAATCTCTATCAAAAATTCTGATAGATCCACCACCGATTTCATTTCCGTTCAATACCATATCATAAGCGTTAGCTCTTGCTTTACCCGGATCAGTTTCCAATAAGTGGATATCTTCCGGTTTTGGAGAAGTAAACGGATGGTGCATTGCATGGAATCTTTCAGTGTCTTCATCCCATTCCAACAGAGGGAAGTCAACTACCCAAAGAGGAGCAAATACATTTCCTTTTCTCAACCCTAAACGGTTTCCAAGTTCCATTCTTAAAGCAGAAAGCTGCGCTCTTACTTTATTCTCATTTCCGGAAAGAATTAACATTAAATCTCCTTCCTTCGCTCCGAATTTTTCAATGATCTTCGCAAGGTCTTCTTCATTGTAGAATTTGTTGACAGATGAGGTCTTCACACCATCATTCTGGAATTTTGCCCATACCATTCCTGAGGCACCCACCTGTGGACGTTTTACCCAGTCTACAAGCTCGTCAATCTGTTTTCTCGTATAGTCTGCACATCCTTCTACATTAATCCCTACAACCAGTTCAGCTTCATCAAATATTTTGAAATCTTTTCCTTTTACCAGTTCATTAAGTTCTACAAACTCCATCCCGAAACGGATATCCGGTTTGTCGTTTCCATATTTTTTCATCGCATCTGCGAAAGTCATTCTTGGGAAATTTCCAAATTCCTGACCTGTAATATCTTTTAAAAGAGTTTTAGTCATTCCTTCAAAAACATTCATGACATCTTCCTGCTCTACGAAAGCCATTTCGCAGTCTATCTGTGTAAATTCAGGTTGTCTGTCCGCTCTTAAATCCTCATCACGGAAACATTTTACAATCTGGAAATACTTATCCATTCCACCTACCATCAAAAGCTGTTTGAAAGTCTGTGGAGACTGTGGTAATGCATAAAACTGCCCAGGATTCATTCTGCTGGGAACCACAAAGTCTCGGGCTCCTTCCGGTGTAGACTTGATCAAAACAGGAGTTTCTACTTCAATAAAACCTTCATCAGATAAATAATTTCTTACTTTCTGTGCCATTTTGTGACGGAAGATCAGCTTTTCTTTTACCGGATTTCTTCTGATATCAAGGTAACGGTATTTCATTCTCAGCTCTTCTCCACCATCTGTTTCATCTTCAATAGTAAAAGGTGGAAGTTGTGAATTATTAAGAACAGTCAGTGTTTCTACTAAAAGTTCAATTTCCCCCGTTGGAATATTGGGGTTTTTACTTACTCTTTCAATGACTTTTCCGGAAACCTGAATTACAAATTCACGGCCTAATTTCTTAGCTTCTTCCATTAGCTGTGCTGAAGAGCGATCCTGGTCAAAAACCAACTGAGTAATTCCGTAACGATCTCGAAGATCTATCCAAATCATAAATCCTTTATCACGGATAGTCTGTACCCATCCTGATAGTGTAACTTGTTCATTCAGATTTTTTAGAGATAGTTCTCCATTGGTGTGTGATCGAAACATAATTATTTGTTTAAAGTTCAATGTTTAAGGTTCCTATCCGAACCTTGTTTTTTTCGATGGCAAAGATAAGGTTTTTACAGGTTTTATAAACAAAAAAACTTCCTTTCGGAAGTCTTGTATATTTTTAATGAATTTTAGTTTTTAACTGCTCCATGCTCTATCAGGAGTTTTGCAGTATCTTCACTTTTTCCTATTTCTGCTAATTCCAACGGAGTCTTGTCTTTACATTTCTTATTAATATTTGCTTTGTTGTCCAGTAGAAACTTGACAAGAGTTTTGCTTCCATATAATGAACTGAATCCAAGTGGGGTATATGCTTCCTGGCCAATTGTAAAACATTTATTGTAATCTCCGGGAGCAAACTGTTTTTTAAAGGCAGCTATATTGTCAGAATTGATTGCTCTCATTTTCGCTTGGGAAAGTTGCTGTGCAGAAAGCATACCTGCAGATAATGATATTCCAAATAGAAAGAGTGTAGAGATTATTTTTTTCATAAGAACTATTTTTAAGAATATACAAATCTAACTAAATTTTATTATCAATTGCTAAGTTTTGTTAATAATTGTACTGGTTTATCTAGGGTATTGGTTCGAAAATAATAATAAAAATTATCTAAAAACCTTTCTTTATTGTCATTTGAAAATGTCGAATAAAAAGAATTGCATTATTATTCCAAAAGCTTAACAGCCTCTGGCTTTTCATATTTCTTGGCATAGTCCAAGGCAGTATACCCTTTTTCAGTCTTAGTATCTTTTTTAGCACCGTTTATTAAAAGTTTTTTCAGCAGCTCTGTATTGCCATACTTGGCAGCAAACATTAAAGGTGTCTTTCCATCACATGCTTTTTCTATATCGGCTTTTTCATCAATCAGCTTTTGAAACACCTCTTTACTGTTCATTTTAATGGTTAATCCTAACAAGGTGTAGGCATTGTTTTCTATCTGATAGCATGTGTTGATATTCTCTTTATTGACCAGTGTGGGAAAGTAGGCTGTATTATCATACTTCAACATTTGTTTATGCTCGTGGGTGAGTTCCTGAGCAGAGATAAACAGTACAGTGCACAGTCCGAAGACCAGACTGAGCATTTTCTTAGGGATTGAAGATAATTTCATGGTTTTTTATTTTTAAGGTTTAAATTCTAGTATATCACCTGGCTGGCAGTCTAAAGCAGTGCATATTGCTTCCAAAGTAGAAACTTTTATGGCCTTGGCTTTTCCATTTTTCAAAATGGAGAGGTTAGCCTGAGTTATTCCTATTTTTTCAGCTAACTCCTGAGATTGCATTTTTCGTTTAGCAAGCATTACATCTATATTGATAATAATAGGCATAGTTATATTGTTAAGTCGGTTTGTGTCTGGAGTTCATATCCTTTTTTGAAGAACTCGATAATGAATATAATGATGATACCTGTAGCAAGGTGAAGCAGGATAAACATAGGATCAATGCTGTATACTGACTGATCTATGAAATATAAAACGATTGAGTAAATCGGTATGAATATGATGTTGAGGAAGGCAAATTTTCTTAAATACCTGATGGTTTCTTTATTAAAAATGATATCCGTACTCATTCCTTTAAAAATCCTGAACAAATAAAAAGTAAACAGGCTGTAGAACCCAAGAAAAAATAATATTGAAGTGAATGTAGAGAACGTAAAATTTCCTTTAATAACAGCTTCAGAAAATGGTATACTGAACTGGAATGCAAGAGCATTGGATACAGTGTTGTCTACTTCGTTATTAAAATTTCCGGTTTTAAAAATATCAGAGAAAAAAAGTGTTTCCTGATGAAGGTTGGTGTAGGCAACAATAAATCCAAAGATGAGATAACCTAAGTACAGCAATTGACCCATACAGCCAATCAGTAATATTTTGCTTAAAATTGTAGAGATAGATTTTTCGCCAATTAATTTCATGGTGTTCATTTTATTGTTGTAAATATATAAATATTTATTGATTTACGATAAAAAATTATTGTAATTTTATTTTTGAATGAGTTGTTAGCTCAATAAAGCTCAATTCTGCCCGGAACAGAGCAAAGATTTGTCATCTCTATAAAACTTTCCATATGCTAAGTCTTAATTGTTTTTGAATTGATATTTTTGTCAGGTAAACCAAAAATAGAATGACAAAATATATCAATTTCATAAAAAGAGCCCTAAGCGGAGAAGAAGTAGATTATACTAAAGTGGGTATAAGAAGTGCTGTGCTTTTTTTAGCAATACCTATGATGTTGGAAATGGCAATGGAATCGGTATTCGCTTTAGTGGATCTCTATTTTGTCGGACATTTGAAAGAGAGTGGTTTTGCCATTCAGACAGTGGGCCTTACAGAATCTGTACTTTCTGTAATGTATTCTATTGCTATCGGAATGAGTATGGCTGCCACAGCATTGGTAGCGAGAAGAATTGGAGAAAAGAATCCGGAGCAGGCTTCCAGAAGTGCTGCACAGGTTGTATTGGTTTCATTTGTTATCACGTTTGTCTTGAGTTTACTGGGAGTTGTCTACGCAGAGGAAATTTTAATCCTGATGGGGTCAAAACCCGAAGCGGCAGCTTATGGTAAAGATTTTACAAGAATTATGATGGGAAGCAGTACAGTGATTATGCTCTTATTTTTAATTAACGGAATCTTCAGAGGAGCGGGAAATGCTATGATTGCAATGAAAAGTTTATGGATCGCCAATATTGCCAACATCATCCTTTGCCCCATCTTAATTAAAGGATTAGGGCCGGTTCCGGCAATGGGGCTTACTGGGGCAGCATTGGCCACAACCATAGGACGAAGTATTGGAGTGCTGTATCAGCTTTATCATCTTTTGATTGCGGATACCCAGATCAGGATTAGAATGGATTACTTTAAACCGGATTTTGAATCTATCAAATCTATTATAAAAATTGCAACCCCTGGAATTTTTCAATTTGTGATTGCTTCATGCAGCTGGATTTTTCTTGCGGAGCTGGTAGCTACCACAGGTGGAGAAAATGCTTCCGCCGGTTATCAGACCGCACTGAGACTGATGATGTTTTTTATGCTTCCGGCGTGGGGATTAAGTAATGCCGCCTCCACCTTGGTAGGGCAAAATATGGGTGCTAATGAAATGCTGAGAGCAGAGCAGGCGGTCATGAAAACGGTGAAGTATAATGTGATTTTTATGTTAGCTGTCAGTCTGATATTCCTTTTTATGGGTAATTTTTTGGTAAGTTTCTTTACTCAGGAAACCGAGATCATGAATTTTGCAAAGAATGCCCTGCATATTATGAGTATAGGATTTATTTTTTATGGAATAGGTATGGTGATGATCAATGCCTTTAATGGAGCCGGAGATACCTGGACACCTACATGGGTCAATCTTTTTGGGTTCTGGCTGTTTCAGATTCCTTTGGCTTATTTTCTTGCAAAGCATTTTGGAATGGGACCTAAAGGTGTTTTTATTTCAATCCCGGCAGCAGAAACTCTTATTACCATCGTAGCCTTTATTTTATTTAAAAGAGGAAAATGGAAAAACGTTAAAGTGTAACAAAGACTAAGGCAGAACTATTGTACTCTTACCTAAAATCCATCCTGTTTTAGCAGTTTTTAACACTGTAATTGATTGGATTTTAATAGTATATTCCCTATATTCGTAGAACAACAAACATTTAATACTATGGGAAAAGGAGACAAAAAATCTAGAAGAGGTAAAATTAATTCAGGAAGTTATGGGAAAAAGAGACCTAGGAAAGCTTCAAGATCTATTGTAGCCTCTGAAGAAAAAACTAAGAAATAGTATAAGTAAAAAAGACCGAAGAATTAATCTCCGGTCTTTTTTTATAACAAATTAAACTAATTATTTTCCAAAAATATTTCCAAGGATACCTCCCAGGCCTCCTTGCTGTTGTTGAGTATTACCTCCACCACCAAGTACACTTCCCAGTATATCATTCAGTGGATTTCCTGATGATTGTGATTGCCCACCATTACCAAGTACGCTGCCAAGAATGTCATTTAAAGGACTTGATTGCTGAGCCTGTGCCTGGCTGGATGCGTTTCCAAGGATTCCTCCCAGAAGATCACCTAGGCCTCCGGCACCTACATTGTTTTGCTGTTTTTGTTGGCCAATATATCCCATTACTACAGGAGCTAGCATGGCCAGGATTGGTCCCAGTTTATCTATTGAAATTCCTGTATTTTGGGAAAGCTGGTTTTCTACAGTGCTTTTTTGTCCTCCGAAAATGTGATCAAGAATAGAGCCTCCTTCAGCCTGCCTTGCTTCAACTTGTGATGCATCATTTAAAATACTGCCATTATGATCTTTATCTAAAGCGCTGTTTAAAGCTTCTGCTTCTTTAGCATCCTGAGATTTATTTCTTAAGTAAGAAATGATAAGAGGTGTGGCTACTGCCAATAAGGCGATGACCTGATTTTTGCTGATTCCAAATTTGTTTTCAGCCTGTTCAGCAACCTGGTTGCTGGTGTTCCCTGTAAGTAGGTCGATTAAGCTCATTTTTTGTGTTTGTTTAAAGTATTAACTATCTCAAAGTTATCAAAAAATATGGTTCATAAAATGCCTTCAGGTCATAATTATTGTTAAAGTTTTCTGATCTCTTTTTCAGTAAATCCTTTGCTTTTTAGGAGCTCAATATATATTTCTGCCTCTTCGGTCATCCAGAAGATAAGATCGGGGGCTACTTTCTTGTCTATTGTGAATTCCAAAATCCCCACATTGTTATTCATCCATGGATACATATAATATTCCAGTCCGCCCTTGTATTTTTTATAATTACCAAAATCCTGTCCTTTTTCAGTTGATGAAACAATTTGAAGGGATAGCACGTAGAAAAGAGGAATGAAAATACATACCCATGACCATTTTTTTATCCACGGATATTGTACCTGAGATAGTCCATAGCCTATAGATAAAGCAAAAATCATATTGAAAGGGATAAAGAAAACATAGTTATCTGTAACAGCATAGAATGTTGCAAAACCATATACACATAACGAAGCGGTAAAGAAAACAAAAAACATTTTCTTATTTGTCCGGTATAAAAAATAGATCCCGGCAATCCCTAAAAGTGTAAAGACATTAAAATTGTAAATGATATAGACTACAGATTTAACGAGGTCCTGAAGGTATTGTACAAATGTTTTTTTGAATGAATTGGAAAGCCATTCTCCTCGTTCAGAAAAATAAGGAGAGCTCAAAGATAACCCCTGGGAAACATTAAGAACGCTAATGGACCCGAAGATCAGTAAAAAAATCAATAAAGAGGAGTAGACATACTTAGTTTCTTTTCTGAAATAATACAGAAATAAAATAAAAGCTGGAATCAGCAGAATATTCTGAATATGTACCCAAAGACTGATGGCAAAAAAGAATCCGGCTAAAGGAATGTGTAGCTTCTTTTGCTCTGCAAAACTTTTGACCAGGGAAAAAAAGAAAAGGCTTAGCCATAGTGAATTATAGGTATAAACCTCTACAATTTCTGCATTTTTCCAAAACGTAAAACTAAATCCAAAAATAAATGCTGCTGCAACAGAAGCCCATTCTAGCTTTGTAATACTTTTTACGGTAAGATAGATTACGGAAACAGTAAGGGCACCAGACGTGATAATTAAAAACCGACTGGCTTCAATAGCATTGATTCCTGTAATATTCTTGATAAAAATAGCGGTGTTAACATACAGAAAATGAGTAGTGGCTGTAGCCGTTGTCTCAAAATCTCCCTGTTCTACGGGAAGTACAAAACCGATAGCGTCAGCGAAAGGAATTCTTGTAAAACTGCCGAGATAGTAAATAAGTAAGAAAATAAAAAATATAAAACCTGCAGATATATATTTATTCATTCCTAGTTCTTTATGATAGGGACATTAGAGCATGCTTCTCCGAACATCAGCGACTTTACAAGTGGCTTTAGCTGTTCTACCAGTTCGATGTAGGCATTTTCCGGAATTTCTTTATCTGAGCATCCTTTTACTAAAACTCTTTTCCCTCTCATCTCTTCAAAATCATAAGTCTGAATAGCATTGTGCATCAAAATAACTTCCAGATCCTCACGGTTTCCGAAAACTATTTTTTTAGCAACCTCCGTAAGCTTGGCTGTCAATACAAAATAAGCCCAAAGAGGAATAATGGTATCCACAGAATTATAGATGTAAATATAAGCATCCTTGTATTCATCAACGTTGATGAGCTCCACTTTTTCACGGAAATCTTTTTCTTTCAGAATCATTTCCTGAAAAAGAAAGTCTTTAAGGTCAATACCCTTTCTCTGCCCTTTTGGAAGCAACGTACTAAGGTCAAAATTTACAAGGCCGCTTTCCGCAACTTTATTTCGGATTTCAAATTCTTCTGACATTTTTATCATTATCTTTGAACAAATTTACAAATTAAGATCAATATATATTTTAATTTGTTCTCTATCCTTACCATAGAGACCGCCCATGATTCATAATGATCCGATAATGGTAGGTTTACAGTGGGTATTAAAAAACAAATAATAAAGATTTCGGAAGAAATGAAATATTACATTATTGCAGGAGAAGCTTCCGGTGATCTGCATGGGAGCAATTTAATGAAAGCTTTAAAACAAAAAGATCCGAATGCGGAATTTCGGTTTTGGGGCGGAGATCTTATGGAAGCTCAGGGAGGAACACTGGTTAAGCATTACCGTGACCTGGCTTTTATGGGATTCCTGGAGGTTGTTATGAACTTAAGGACCATCCTAAATAATATTGCATTCTGCAAAGAAGATATCAGAAAAAACAGACCGGATGTTTTAATATTGGTAGACTATCCCGGTTTCAATTTAAGAATTGCCAGATTTGCCAAGGAGTTGGGAATCAAAGTAGTTTACTATATTTCTCCACAGCTTTGGGCATGGAAGGAAGGACGTGTGGAAACCATTAAAAAATATGTGGATGAAATGATGGTTATACTTCCGTTTGAAGAAGATTTTTACAGAAAACATGGTGTTCATTCCCATTTTGTAGGACATCCTTTGCTTGATGCTATTTCGGATCTTAAAGAAATCAGTACAGAGCAGTTTAAGAAGGAAAACGGATTGAATGACAAAGAAATTATAGCCCTTCTGCCGGGTTCCAGAAAACAGGAGGTGGAAAAAATGCTTGAAATAATGCTTTCGGTAAGGCCTCATTTCAAAAACTACCAGTTTGTGATCGCCGGGGCACCCAGTCTTCCGAAAGAATTTTATCAAAAATATGTGGATGACAATGTTCATTTTGTCTCCAACAGAACTTATGATGTATTGAGATGTTCAAAAGCAGCTCTTGTGACTTCCGGAACGGCTACTCTGGAAACCGCCCTGTTGAATATCCCTGAAGTAGTCTGCTACCGAGGCAGTACAATTTCGTATGCAATCGCCAAAAGATTAGTGAAAAATATCAATTACATTTCTTTAGTCAATCTGATTATGGACAGAGAAGTGGTGAAAGAACTGATTCAAAATGATCTGAACACTAAAAATCTGGTAGATGAGCTTGCCAAAATTTTAGAAGGAGAAAAAAGAGAACAGGTACTGAAAGAGTATAGCCTTCTAAGAGAAAAGCTGGGAGGTAAAGGGGCTAGTGACCATGCGGCTGAGGTGATTTTGAAGGTCTGAAATTTATTTAATTCTTGATAATTTAATTACTTTATTGAAAATGAATCATTTGAAACGTTTTTTATTACTTGTTGCATGTACGTTTTTTTTCTCAAAAAGTTTTGCTCAGGAGAATATTCCAAGAGATAAAGTTCAGATATTTTATTACGGCTGGTATGGAAATCAGGCAGTAGATGGGAGTCTTCAGCATTGGAATCATGAAATTATCCCTCATTGGAATAATCCTAAATGGAATAATTTGGGACATTATAAAGGAGGTGATGATATTGGAGCCAATTTTTATCCTGCTTTAGGAAACTACAGCTCTAATGATGTAAAGATCATTGAAAAACATATGAAAATGATCAAAGAATCAGGTGTTGGTGTTGTGGTTATCAGTTGGTTGGGAAAAGATTCTTTTACAGATAAAAGTGTTTCGAAATATTTAGATATTGCAGATCGTTTTAATCTGAAAATTGCATTTCACATAGAGCCGTTTTATAAAACAATTACCGAGCTCAGAGATCAGCTTTCCTATCTTGTTAAAACCTATTCTGCTCATCATGCCTTTTATAAAAAAGACGGGAAACCTATGTTTTACGTTTATGATAGCTATAAAATTTCTCCGGAAGAATGGTCAAAGCTTCTTTCTAAGAATGGAGAGAAAACGGTGCGTGATACGGAGCTTGATGCTCTTTATATAGGGTTGTGGGTGGAGGAAAAAGATGCTGCTTTTTTTGAAACTTCCGGCTTTGATGGTTTTTATACCTATTTTGCGAGTGAAGGTTTTGTGTATGGAAGCACCACTTCAAACTGGGATTTTCTTTCCAGATTTGCAAAAGACCATAAGCTGATTTTTATACCTTGTGTGGGACCCGGGTATTCTGATACCAGGATCAGGCCGTGGAATGAAGCTAATTTCAAAAGCCGTGAGAACGGAAAATATTATGAAAGTATGTTTGATGCTGCTATAAAAGTGAAGCCTGAATGGATTGGAATCACATCTTTTAATGAATGGCATGAAGGCACACAAGTAGAACCTGCTAGCCCCAAAAAGACAAGCCGTTTTACATATGAAGACTATGGAAAAGATCCATGGATGTACATTAAAGAAACAAAACGTTTAACGGATAAGTTTTTAAAAGGGAAGTAAAAACTTTTTTATAAAAACTTAAATTGACAGCAAAAAAATAAGCGCTCTATTAATCTCTTTGATGAGGTATAGAGCGTTTTTTAGTGATCGTAGAGTTGAAATTCAATTGATTAATTTCCTACTTTGGTAATGTAATTGATTGGAAATGTGAACAAACAACCTCTCCTTATTCTAACGTTATGTTTTATCCTTGGAATTCTTTTTCAGGATCATTTTTTATGGGAAGGTATTACTGTTTATTCCGGCATGCTTCTTTGCCTTGGAATTGTAGTTTCGTTATTTTTTTATTCCTATTTTTTGAACAAATCTAAACCGGTTTTGCTGGGTGTGTTGTTTTTTGGATTGGGAATTATTTTTCATTTTTTCAATACGTTTTCTTCTGTTGCAGGATTAGCTGTTAAAGAAAAAGAAACTGTTATTTTCAATATTTCTCAGAAATTGAATACAACGGAGAAGTATAAAAGGTACGAAGGAGTAGCCATGGTTGGGAAGAAGAGCTTCAATACCATTTTATATATTCCGAAAGATGCTCATGAACTTGATTTTAAACATTATTACAAAGCCGAAGCTTATCTGACACCCATAAAATCTCCGAAGTATGATTTTCAGTTCGATTATGCCAGGTATCTGAAAAGGAAAAATATTGAATACCAATGTTATCTTTCAAAGAGTATTTCTTCAGCTGAGAAAAGAGACTTAAGTTTTTTTGATAAAGTGAGGCAACAGAGACTCGAGATTCTGCAAAGGATTGACAAAACCGGAATGTCTGAAAAAGCCAAAACTTTTTTAAAAGGAATTATTCTGGCTGACCGGACCGAAATTGATGCAGGAACAGTCCGGGACTTCAACAGATCCGGGTTGATTCATTTACTGGCTATTTCAGGAACTCATATTGTTGTGATCTTTGGGATGTTTTATTTTTTACAGATTCGGTGTATGCCTTTGCGGTTAAGAAAGTATGCTGTCATTTTCAGTTTGGTTTTTATCTGGCTGTTTGCAGGTTTTATAGGTTTTGGAAATTCTGTTTTAAGATCTTGTATTATGCTGATCGTATATTTTATTTATATTTTACTTCAGAGAAAAACGGATCTGCTGCATGCACTGGGATTATCTGCATTTATTATTCTTGTTTTTGATACCCAGCAGTTTTTTGATATTGGATTTCAGCTCAGCTTTTTGGCTGTTTTGGGAATTTTTTGGTTAAATGAGCCTCTGTTGAGAAAATTTCCAATACAGGATCATTATTGGAAAAAATTACTTTTTAATACGATTACGATTTCCATTGCTGCCCAGCTGGCAACACTTCCTTTGGTGTTATATTATTTCCATCAGTTTTCCTTTATTTCAGTCATTGCCAATTGTATTATTGTTCCTTTTTCAGAAGTCATTATTGTATTTTCATTTTTAATGACAATTCTTATTGCTTTTAGGATTGACTTTACGTTCATTACTGTAGTATATGATAATGCTATCTTGCTGTTACTAAAGGTGATTCACTGGTTTGCAGAGACCGATGTGTTATTTTTTGAAAATATACCTATGAATTTACCTGAAGTCATATCAGTATTGGGAGTGGTCTACTTACTGAGGTCTGTAATTTTAGACTTTAATTTTAAGAGTTTCATGAGGCTTTCAATGTCTTTTTTAGCCTTTTTAATAATAAGAACAGGGAGTAATGTTTTTGAAAATCAGAGAGAAGAGGTGTTATTTCAAGAATTCAATAAAAATAAAGTGTTTTTGGTAAAGAAAGGAAATGAGGCCTGTTTTTGGATTTCAGAAAGGACAGATCGGGACAGGGTTATCCGGTATTTTATCAATCCTTACTGTTCATCGAGGAGGATCGCACATTTTGAGATAAAAAGCTTCCCTTCTTCTGTCCGGAAAATTGTTTTTCAGGATCAGATTTATGAAGTAAAATAGGATAGAGTCTTTCTGATTAATTACGCTCTGTTTATCGTTGCGTAGTCTTATTTAGAAAGATTACAAACTGGTTAATTGTGAGATTTCTCACTTTTCAATATTGTTAACATTCCTTAATTTTGTGGGAAATTCAAATTTAAACTTATATGGCAGGTTTAACGAGTTCTACGATAGGTAGAAAATATGCTATGGCATTATCAGCTATGTTTTTGCTGATTTTTCTTATACTGCATTTGACGACCAATTTGTTATCAGTTCTTAATAAGGACGCCTTTAACACGGCTTCTGACTTTATGGGCTATAATCCTTTTGTGCAGTTCTTAATGCAGCCTATTCTTGGTTTTGCAGTAATTTTCCATTTTGCGATGGGGTTTGTACTGGAAATTAAGAATAATAAAGCGCGTCCGGTAAAGTACGCAGCAAACAATGCTTCTGTGAATTCTTCATGGATGTCCAGAAATATGATTATTTCCGGTGCTGTTATTTTAGCTTTCCTAGCGCTTCACTTGTATGATTTCTGGCTTCATGAAATTAATTACAAGTATGTGGAAGGAATCGCTCCTGATGCAGAACGTTTCTGGCCGGAACTTCATGAGAAGTTTGCTGACCTTTGGAGAGTGGCTCTATATGTGATCTCTTTTGTATTATTAGGATTGCACTTAGCACACGGATTTCAGTCTTCATTCCAGTCTGTGGGAGCAAGACATCCAAAGTATACACCAGTAATCAAAGCTTTTGGGAAATGGTATTCAATCCTTATTCCTGCAGGGTTTATTTTAGTTGCTGTTTTTCATTTTATAACTCAATAATATCAATATACTAGTATGAGTAAATTAGATTCAAGAATTCCAGCGGGTCCTCTTAAAGACAAGTGGAAAAATCATAAAGACCATATGAACCTTGTTGCACCAAACAACAGAGATAAGATTGATATTATTGTTGTAGGTACAGGTTTGGCGGGAGGTTCTGCTGCTGCTACTTTAGCTGAGCAAGGATACAATGTGAAAGCATTTTGTTATCAGGATTCTCCAAGAAGAGCGCACTCTATTGCGGCTCAGGGGGGAATCAATGCTGCTAAAAATTACCAAGGTGACGGTGACTCTACCTATAGATTGTTCTATGATACAATCAAAGGTGGTGACTATAGAGCAAGAGAAGCTAACGTTTACAGATTAGCTGAAGTTTCTGCAAATATTATTGACCAGTGTGTTTCTCAGGGAGTTCCTTTCGGTAGAGATTACGGTGGCCAGCTAGATAACCGTTCATTTGGTGGGGTTCAGGTAAAAAGAACATTCTATGCAAAAGGACAGACTGGACAACAGTTGTTGTTAGGTGCGTATTCTGCAATGAGCCGTCAGATCGGTAAAGGTAGAATCAAGATGTACAACCGTCATGAAATGCTAGACCTTGTTATTGTTGACGGAAAGGCAAGAGGTATTATTGCAAGAAACCTGGTAACAGGTGAGGTTGAAAGACATTCTGCACACGCTGTAGTAATTGCTTCAGGAGGATACGGAAACGTATATTTCCTTTCTACCAATGCAATGGGATCAAACGTTTCTGCAGCATGGAAGATCCACAAAAAAGGAGCTTACTTTGCCAACCCTTGTTACGTACAGATTCACCCGACTTGTATTCCTGTTCATGGAACACAGCAGTCTAAACTGACTTTGATGTCTGAATCATTAAGAAACTCCGGAAGAATCTGGGTTCCTAAAAAACATGAAGATTCAGTAGCCATCAGAGAAGGTAAACTGAGACCGGAAAATATTAAAGAAGAAGATAGAGATTATTATTTGGAAAGAAGATACCCTGCATTCGGTAACCTTGTGCCTAGAGACGTTGCGTCAAGAGCAGCTAAGGAAAGATGTGATGCTGGTTTCGGAATTGAAAATAATGATACACAGGAAGGTGTTTACCTGGATTTCTCTACAGAGATCATGAAGAAAGGTAAAGAAGCCGCTATCGAAAAACATATTCATAACCCAACTGACCAACAGCTTTATGATTTAGGTAAAAGCTGGGTTGAGGAGAAATACGGTAACCTATTCGTAATGTACGAAAAGATTACTGCTGATGATCCTTACAAAACTCCAATGAAGATTTATCCTGCAGTTCACTATACTATGGGAGGTGTTTGGGTTGATTATAACCTTCAGTCTACTATCCCTGGATGTTTCGTAATTGGTGAAGCTAACTTCTCTGATCACGGTGCAAACAGACTTGGAGCATCTGCTTTGATGCAGGGGCTTGCTGACGGATATTTTGTACTTCCTTATACTATTGCAGATTATCTTTCTGCAGATATCAGAACAGGAGAAATTCCTACCAATTCAGGAGCATTTGATGAAGCTGAAAAAGGGATTAAAGAGAAAATTGATTTCTTCTTAAATAATAAAGGAACTCATTCAGTAGACCATTTCCATAAACAATTAGGACACATTATGTGGAATAAAGTAGGGATGGGAAGAACTCCTGAAGGATTAAGAGAAGCGATCAGAGAAATTGAAGAAGTAAGAAACGACTTCTGGAAAAATGTAAAAGTTCCTGGTGAAGGAGAAGGGATGAACACTGAGCTTGAAAAAGCATTCAGAGTAGCAGACTTCCTTGAATTAGGACAATTAATGGCTATCGATGCACTACACAGAAACGAGTCTTGTGGTGGACATTTCCGTGAGGATCACTCAACTCCAGACGGAGAAGCGGAAAGAGATGACGTAAATTACAAATACGTCGGAGCTTGGGAATATCAGGGAGGAGATATCAACGCGGAAGTGTTGCATAAAGAAGACCTGATATATGACAACATCGAGGTTAAAACTAGAAGTTACAAATAATCTCCAACCTATAAATAAAAAATTATGAGTGCAAAAAAAGGCTTACATCTTACGCTGAAAATTTGGAGACAAAAAAATAGTAAAACTAAAGGTCAGTTTGAGACCTATAAAATATCAGATGTTTCCACAGATTCTTCATTTTTGGAGATGCTGGACATCCTGAACGAAAATTTAATTAACGAAGGAAAAGAGCCGATCGCTTTTGACCATGACTGTCGTGAGGGGATCTGCGGAATGTGTTCTCTTTACATCAATGGTAGAGCACATGGTCCGGATACGGGGATTACTACCTGTCAGCTTCACATGAGAATGTTCAAAGACGGTGAAACCATCGTTATTGAACCATGGAGAAGTGCTGCTTTCCCGGTTATTAAAGACTTAATGGTAGACAGAAGTGCATTTGACAGAGTAATGGCTGCAGGTGGTTTCGTTTCTGTAAATACTTCAGGAAATACGTTGGATGCGAATGCTATTCCGGTTCCTAAAGAAGATGCAGACAGAGCTATGGATGCTGCTGCTTGTATTGGATGTGGAGCTTGTGTAGCAACATGTAAAAACGGATCTGCTATGTTATTCGTGGGAGCTAAAGTTTCACAGTTTGCTTTACTTCCTCAAGGTAGGGTAGAAGCAAAAAGAAGAGTTCTGAACATGGTGAAAGCTATGGATGAAGAAGGATTCGGAAACTGTTCAAATACCGGAGCATGTGAAATAGAATGTCCTAAAGGTATTTCTCTTGAGAATATCGCAAGAATGAACAGAGAATATATGGCTGCTCTTGTAGATCAAGGATAGAATTGATTCAGATACATAAAAAGTCGTCTTCATTTGAAGGCGACTTTTTTTATGCTATTGAAGCAAAAAAATGGCAATATTTTACATAAATATAAATTACGTTATATTAGTGATTTTAATATTTGAAATTTTATTTTGCTTGTTTTTTTTAAATTCATTTTGTTAAAACAAAAATATTTTCATTTATAAATGTTGAATAATTCTATATTTGGTGATACAATAAAACAATTCTTAAAATGAAAAAACTTAAAAAAATCACAGGAGGTTTATCAAGAAATGAAATGAGAAAAGTTAATGGAGCTGGGCTGCCTCCTGAGGATCCTGAAACTCTTGCATGTCCAACAACAACATGTACTTCGAGTGACATTTGTACTAGCACATCAGGATTAGGTTCTTGTTCTTGTAAAATAGGTCCTTGGGATTCTGTTGGTGTTTGTCAAGCGCATGGATAAACAAAAAGACATTTATTTTACTAAAGAACGTCTCATAATTGAGACGTTCTTTTCAGATTGTGTCTTGCGTACATTAAAACATTTAGAATTTAATTAAATATTTATATAAATAGCTTCATGCGAAGGAGAAGCTATTTTGTTAAAAGAATCAATTAGTTATGTCATCCAACGAGGAATTAAAGCAACTAGCATCTTATTTGAAATATGAAAAGGTCTATGTAGATTTTGAAGAATTTAAATTTCAAGCAGAGACTCATCCTGACTATCCAAGCCTATTAGCATATTCAGATACTCTTAATTTTTTTAATATACCCAATCTTGCGACAAAACTATCATTAGAGGAAATAGAAGAAATAGATAATATAGATAGTTATGTGGCATTACTTGCAGAAGATAATCTTGTACCATCTTTATATCATGTAGAAAAGCGAGGGAATTTTTATTATTATAAAAAAGGAAAAAAAGAAGTTGAAAATAGTAGAAACGATTTTTTGAAGGTTTGGCAAAATATTGTTTTCCTCATAGACAAACCAGAAGAGGAAGAAAAAAATACAAAATATTTTAACTCATTTTCATTATTACTCATATTTTCATTTTGCATACTTGGTTTGATATACTTTTGTTCAAATTCTATCCTAGCTATAATCTTTGGTGCAACTTCAATTTTGGGGATTTTTTTATCTTTAGAGGCATTAAAAACCGAGCTAGGAATTGAGTCACAAGTATCAAAGTCTTTTTGTAAAACTATTCCTAATGCAGATTGTGCACAGGTTATTAATTCTAAAAAGAATAAATGGCTTGCTAAAGTTAAGATTAGTGATATCAGTATGTGGTTTTTTACTTCGCAAATTCTTAGTTTATTTGTTTTTGCAGTAGCAAATAGTATTGATGCTTTTTCTAGCTATATGTTTCTTGGAATAATGTTTTCTATTCCTTTAACTTTTTTTTCTATTTATTTTCAATATAAAATAGAGAAAAGTTGGTGTCCGATCTGTCTATCTATAATATTGGTCATTTACATACAATTCGTTGTACTTTTTTTTCTAAATACAGGTTTTTATTTTTCAGAGAAAAATATGATGTTGTTTATTTTTTGTTTTTTACTTATAGGTGGTTTAATATACTTATTAAAACCATTTTTTTTAGAACATAAGGAAATGAAAGAAGATTATATTAAACAATTACGTTTTTCAAAAAATTATGACCTATTTAAAAATACTTTGTTAAAATCAAAACAGGTTTTTTTTAAAAAAGAAGTTATTATTTTAGGTAATCCAAACGCATTAAAAAGAATTTCTATAATAACAAGCCCAATGTGTGGACATTGTAAAAATGTTCATGAAATTATTGATGACATCTTTAATATGTATTCAGATGAGATTGCAATAAGTATTAGATTTAATTATTATAACAATAATGATATTGATGTTCAAAATCTTCTATTTACTCTGGTTGAAATCCATAGAAATAATGGTGATATAAGTTTTGTTAATGCATTACATGATTGGTTTAATCATAGAGATTTTGATAGTTGGTTTTTTAAGCATGGGAGAACTGAGAAAAATTCTATGATACAATCTGAATTAGAAGAAATAACCATAGAAAATACTGAAAATGGAATTAATTTTACACCCGATATTTATTTTAATCAATTTAACTATCCAAAAATATATACTCGTAATAATTTAAAATACTTCATTGCGGATTGGATAGATGATGAAAATATATAATGCCAATAAGGTTGGTTTTTATTTTATTCTGAGAAATGTTTTTTTAATTTCAACTAATATTTCTCTATGTGTATAAAAATTGTATTTTTGCTTAACTTATAAATTTAATAATGAGAAAATATCTTTTATTGTTTATCATCACTATTTTTGTGATGTCTTGCTCTAAAAAAGTTGATGTAAAAGGAAAAATAACGGGTGGGTCTCCACTGGAAAGAATTGAACTTATAGAAGCTTCTGGTGTTGCAACTCTACCTTTAGTTAACTTGGGTTTAGATAAAGATGGTAATTTTTCTGGCTCTTTTGATGCTCCTAAAAATGGCATGTATGAAATTAGTTATGGAGGAAAAAGAAATATAATTTACTTAAAGGCTGGACAAACTTTAAATATTTCAGGTAATGGGGCTACGTTTCCAACGGAATATATAATTACTGGTGATGCTAAGAAAAATAATGATTTCTTTGTTGCAACACAAAAATATTTGGTGAACTATGCGCAAAAGATCAACATTCAAGAGTTGATGGCAAGAGATGAGAAAACTTTTTTACAAGGAGTTCAAAAAATAGAAGGTGATATCAAAACAAATATTGAAGAAAATATTAAGAAGTTTAACCCTGATAATGACGTTGTTGAATGGAAGAAGATTGATGTTGCAAGTACTATATTATCTGTAATGGCTCAATATGAGATGGTAAAGAAAATGTCTGGAGATCCTTCTTTTAAAGTTTCAAAGGCATTTACTGATTTTGAAAATAAATTACAACAGGATAAGGATAAAATGCTAAAGATCAGTCCTACTTATAGAAGTTATTTGTTGAATAAATATAATTCTGATTTTCAGAAATTTGCAGAGCCAAGAGCTTCTAAAAATCCAAGCGTTACTTTGTCGGAGTTATTCACTGAATTTATGAAAAGTAAGAAAGATACTCCACAACTAACAAAAGACTATCTGCTGTCTTTTGTGATTGCACAAGATATTCGTCCTGGGATTGATCCTAAAGCTCTAGATAAAATTTCTAAAATTATTGATGATAATATCAAAGATAATGAGATTAAGAAAGGATTAAAAAATATTGAATTAGCAATTGCTGGAAATAAGATTGGAACAGTAGCTCCGGAAGCTCCTTTGGTGAAACAGGACGGAAAGGCTTATAATCTTTCTGAAAATAAAGGAAAACCTTATATGCTATTCTTTTATGCATCTTGGAATCCTTATATCAGCGAAGCTACAGTACCTGTATTGAAAGAAGTTGTTAACTTTTATAAGTCTAAAATGAACTTTGTGTTTGTCAATGTAGATGATACAAAAGATCAGTTTGTAAAAACCAGCAATTCTCTATTGAAAGGTATTCAGGGAGTAAATGTTTACGGAGAAAAAGGAATGGAGTCTGAGATCGCTAAAAAATATGGTGTATACGGATTTAAATTACCTTGTTTTGTAATCATAGACAAAGATGGTAAAATTGCCAGCAGATCATTTGTGAACCTGGGAGAACAGGAATTGGTAACTATTTTGGATAAATTGACAGGTCTTGCAGCGCCAAGAGTAGATCAAGCTCCACAACAAATGCCACAAGGATTACAAGTGGATCCGTCTGCACAGCAACAGGCTCCACAACCGGCAAATCCACAACCAGCTCAAACGAAATAATAAACTTTAACATAGATGGAAACCTTATCTTCGGATAAGGTTTTTTTTTATTGTATTTTTGCAGAATTAAACCGAAAGTTTTCTTTCGGCTGTATTAGAAAAAATAGAAATAGAGATGTAGGAATGAAACCTTCCGGTTTCGTCCTGCCATTAAAAGAAATTGAGTTTACGGATGAAAAAGAAGAAGAAAGATATAATTCTTGAAAATATTAAGTTATTCGGAGCAGGGGCAAAAGGTGTCGCGATTGGAAAAACAGAAGAAGGAAAAACAGTACTGATCTCAGGAGCGGTTCCGGGAGATGTAGTGAATGCAAGAGTAAAAAAATCCAAATCCAAATATTATGAGGCAGAAACTGTAGAAGTTGTGGAGCCTTCAGCATTTAGAGTAGAGCCTAAATGTATTCATTTTGGAACGTGCGGTGGATGCAAGTGGCAAAATATGAGCTACGAGAAACAGCTTGACTTTAAGCAGGAAGAAGTATACAATAATATTAAGAGAATCGGAGGGATTGACGAGTTTGAAACGGTTCCGATCTTAGGGGCTGAAGAGCAGTATTTCTACAGAAACAAAATGGAGTTCTCTTTCTCTAACGCAAGATGGCTTACACAGTATGAAATAAGCTCTGAAGAAAATTTTGGCAGTAAGGATGCTCTGGGCTTCCATATCCCGGGAATGTGGAGTAAGATTCTCGATCTTAAAGAATGTTTTCTTCAGGAAGACCCTTCCAATGCAATACGACTTGCCGTAAAACAATATGGTGTCAACAATGGATTGGATTTCTTTGATGTGAGAAATCAGGAAGGTTTCTTAAGAACTTTAATGATGAGACAAAACTCTAAAGGGGAATGGATGGTACTATTCCAGCTTTATAGAGAAGAAAAAGAAAACAGAGAAAAACTTTTCGAATTTTTACTGGAGAAGTTTCCACAGATCAAAACGTTGGTATACGCTATTAATCCAAAACAGAATGATTCAATCTATGATTTAAATATCAATGTTTATTTTGGAGAAGGATATCTGATGGAAGAAATGGATGGACTAAAGTTTAAAATAGGACCAAAATCATTTTTTCAAACCAATTATAAACAGGCTTTAGAATTATATAGAAAAACATTAGAATTTGCAGACCTGAAAGGGGATGAAGTGGTTTATGACCTTTATACAGGAACAGGAACTATAGCACAATATGTAGCAAGAAATGCAAAACAGGTAATAGGAATAGAATCTGTGCAGGAAGCTATAGACGCGGCAATAGAACACGCTGAATTAAATGGTCTTACCAATTGTACTTTCTATTGTGGAGATATGAAAAATGTTTTTAATGATGAATTCATGGAAAATCATCCTAAGGCGGATGTTTTAATCACGGATCCACCAAGGGACGGAATGCACCAGAAAGTAGTAGAGCAAATCTTAAAGCTTGCCCCGGAAAAAGTAGTCTATGTGAGCTGTAACTCAGCAACACAGGCGAGAGATCTGGCACTGATGAAAGATCATTATACTTTGGTGAAAATATTACCGGTAGATATGTTCCCACAAACCCATCACGTGGAAAACATTGCTTTATTGGTTAAAAAATAAATTTATTTAAATTTGAATTTCAAATCTTAGTATGAGATACTTTAAATTTTTCATAATAACCTGCCTTTTGGGAATGCTTTTTTCCTGTGGTGGAGACGATGATATCTGCGAAAGTGGAGAAGGAACCCCGAGAATGAAAGTGGCATTTAGATCAGCGGAATCGGGAAAAGACAGAACATTGGATTCGTTATATGTAGCCGTTGATTACGGTTCCGGAAAAGTTCAGTTAGGAGGAGTAGCGAAAGCCGATTCCAAACTTATTCCTTTAAGAGTAGATGACTCTCCATATACTGATGTGTATTTTAGATTAACTAATAAGGGAGCTGAAGCCAAAGTGAGAGTGAAGTACACGACAAAGTCTACCTATGTATCTCCTGGATGTGGTATGAAAAAAGCATATGAGAATTTAACCTCAGAATTAATAACTCCCAATCCTGTTCAAAACCTGGAAGCCGGACAAAATCAAATAGAGAATGAAGACAAGACTAATCTTTACCTTCTTTTTTAGTATACTAGGAATACTGAGCTGGGCACAGGATAAGAAAGAGACCAAAAAAGAACAATTAAAATATGAACCTAATTTTATGGTTGGTTTTGATGTTCTTAATACAGGGGCCGCTTTCTTTTCAGACAGGAAATTGTATCAGGGATTTATTTCTTCAAAAATAAGAGGAAATGTTCATGCTGTTGCTGAAGCTGGATTTGAGAAAAATATATATCAGAAAAATGGATATGATGCCAAAGTAAATGGACCCTTTGTTAAATTAGGTGCATTTTATATGTTGGCGAAAGATGCAGAAAATGAATTCAATGGTTTCTACGCAGGAGGAAAATTGGGTGGATCATTTTATAAACAGGAATATATGGCCATACCGGTGCGTGGATTTGGGGGAAGCAGCTCTTCGGTAGCATTTCCTTCTTCATCACAATCCTCTTTTTGGCTGGAAGGAACATTGGGAGGCAGGGTACAGCTCTTTGAATCCAATTTCTATATTGATGTCAATCTGCAGCCCCGTTATTTGGTATATACTACAAAACAGGACGATATATCCCCCATGATTATTCCAGGATTTGGAAGAAGCTCTTCCAAATTTAATATGGGATTTGCATGGAATATAGCATATAAATTTTAAAAGGAGCGTTGAGCTCCTTTTTTTTTGTGATTACGTTTTATAGGGAAGTAAACTGGTCTTCATTCCGGCTTACTTTTATGATAAGACTAATTGTGATATTATAATAGTATATCCGGTAAAAGTGCCATGTTTATTACGAAAGTTTTTGTTTTTTGTCTATATTGAAAAACTAAATTTTTGAATTGTTTTTGTGTTATTATAATGTATTTTACTTTTGATTGTCGTATTTGTTTTAAATAATGATTAAAATTTAATAATTAGTAGTATAAAATAATTATATTTGGAAAAAAATATAATTAACTTTTTATGAAAAGACTACTTACTACTTTGATGTGTGCTTTAGTAGGGGGGACAGCGTTCGGACAGTGGACGCCCGCTACTATTAAGGTAGACAGCAAAAAAAGAGCAGTGGACATGAAGGCCACTAACGTAGGATCTAATTTCAAATTGGACTTGAATCAGCTGAGAGCTCAATTGAAAGGAGCTCAAGAAATGGGAGCTAATGCTAGACCTGTTGTTATTTCCATCCCGACCTTAAGTGGTAAAATCGAGAGATTTAATGTGTACAGTTTTCCTGTGGTTGTAAAAGAACTTGCAGATAAGTATGAGCTTGGTTCATACATAGGAACTTCTGTTGAGGACCCTTCTCAGCAAATTAGATTCTCTGTAGCTCCAAATGATTTCCAGTCTATGTTATTTAAAGATGGAAATTATGAGTTCGTTGAACCTGTTGACAAAGCAAATGGAATATATTCTCTACAGCTTAAAAAGAACAAGACAGGAGAAAAACCTTTCGTATGTAGCACAATGGAAGAGCCAGGTGCTGTAAAAGACCTTGAGAATTTATATAACAGCGGAAAATCATTTGCCCATAATTCCGGAACTTTTAACAAGAATTCTGATAGAAAGTACCGTACAATGAGAGTGGCAATCTCAACTACTGCTGAGTATACCGCTTATTTTGGAGGTGTTCCGGGTGCATTAGCACAGGTGAATGCTACACTTACACGTGTGAATGGTGTTTTTGAAAAAGATTTTGCATTGCATTTAAATCTACAGTCTTATCCAAGTTTGATTTTTACGAATGCTGCAACAGACCCATATTCTCCTGCTGCGCAAATGAATAACTGGAATGTTCAGCTACAGCAAACGCTTACCAGTGTAGTAGGAAATGAAAACTATGATATCGGACATTTATTTGGAGCTACAGGTGGTGGTGGAAATGCCGGATGTATCGGATGTGTATGTATAGATCCTGCTACTCCAACTTCTAAAGCAAAAGGATCTGGGTTTACATCTCCGGCAGATGGGATTCCAATGGGTAATAATTTTGATATAGATTATGTAGCTCACGAAATGGGACACCAGTTGGGTGGTAATCATACATTCTCCCATGGGATCGAAGGATCTGGGGTAAATGTTGAACCGGGATCAGGATCTACTATCATGGGATATGCAGGGATTACAGGAGCAACTACAGATGTGCAGGCGCATTCCGATCCTTATTTCCATAGAGCAAGTATTGGTCAGATTCAAACCAACCTAATCAGTAAAACATGTGATGTTGAAACCAGTGTTGCAAACAATGCACCTGTAATCGCAGCACTTTCTCCTTATACAATTCCTAAGAAAACTGCATTTGTACTTACAGCTAACGTTACAGATGCTGACGGGGATCCAATGACGTATACATGGGAAGAAATGGACAGTGGAATGACTGCCAGCCAGACTATTGATAAAAATAATTTAGGACAAACAACTTATGGGGCATCATTCAGATCGGTATCTCCTTCTAACACCCCAACAAGATACTTCCCTAAATTTTCTTCTGTACTTGCAGGAGCTTTAGATAATTCATTAAATACCTGGGAATCTACTTCACAGGTAGCCAGAACTTCTAAATTTGCCATTACAGCAAGAGATAATAATGCTGATGTAACACAGCAGCAGACTAACTCTGCACAACAGACTATTACAGTTGGAAATGACGGGCCATTCCAGATTACTCAGAATTTCCTTTTTGCGAATGCTCCTTCGGACTTAACTTGGGATGTGGCCAATACATCATCGGCTCCTTATAATGTTGCTAATGTTAAAATTGACTATTCAACAGATAACGGAGTAAACTGGACAGTTCTTTCTGCTTCTACTCCTAATGATGGTACAGAATCTTTTACAATACCTTCGTCTTTAAACGGACAAACTATTGTGGTAAGGGTTTCTTCTATTGGAAACGTTTTCTATACTCTTAAGAAAATTCCTGTAACTAACCAGGTAGCATGTGGTTCTGCTCCTATTGGTTTAGTAGCTCAAAATATTACACTGAATGGTGCTTCTGTTTCTTGGAGCCCGGTTGCTGGAGCTGCTTCTTACGCTGTGAGATATAGATTAGCATCTGCTACTCCATGGACTCAGCTTCCGGATAGCAATACGAACTCTGCAACATTATCAGGATTGTCAGACTGTACTGCATACCAGGTTCAGGTAGCTGCTATCTGTGGTGGGGTAACAGGTCCTTATTCTGCAACAACAGCCTTCTCTTCTGCATGTGTTACTTACTGTACATCAGCAAGTAGTAGTGGTCAGTATAATTATATCTCCAATGTTACATTGGGAACTGTAAACAATACAACTGGAGGAACAACATATTCTAACTTTACAAACAATACAGCATTACAGCCTGTTTTGTTAGTAAACAGCTCCAATACAATTAATGTTTCTCTTACTACCAATAATGCAGGTGCATTAGTGAATGGAATGGCTGCATGGATTGATTATAATAAAAATGGACTATTTGAAGCCTCTGAAAGAGTTCTTGATATGCCAATAACTTCTTTGATACTTGGAACTACTCCTAATACAGCAACATTTACAGTGCCGTCAACTGCGGTAACTAATACTCCGGTAAGAATGAGAATTGTTACCGTATTAATAAATCCAGATTATATTGGTGAGAGTCTTCCTGATGATTTTGCATGTGGAGATTTCCCTAATGGAGAAGTTGAAGACTATAATGTAATTATTGCAACCAATCTTGGAACTTCTGAGACAGGTGTTAAAAACAATGGAATTCAGATCTATCCAAATCCTGTAAATGATGTTTTAAATG
The DNA here is from genome assembly GCF_003385455.1 of Chryseobacterium rhizosphaerae. Taxonomy (GTDB): domain Bacteria; phylum Bacteroidota; class Bacteroidia; order Flavobacteriales; family Weeksellaceae; genus Chryseobacterium; species Chryseobacterium rhizosphaerae. The sequence goes on from NZ_QNUF01000001.1 coordinate 196,215, forward strand.
TAACTAAAGTTTCTGATAAAGCAGCTTACAAAATTTACAGTGCAGCGGGTCAGCTGATAGACAGTGGAAATATCAACAGTGGAAAAATTAATGTTTCAGCACTAATTAAAGGTGGATACGTAATTACAATTGAAGATAAAGGTCAGGATCAGTTTAGATCTAAGTTTATCAAAAAGTAATGTAAATCTTTATAACATTAAATCCCCAAGTTTCTTGGGGATTTTTTTATTCTAAACCATATTGGGTATTATTGTGAAATTTTTTCAAAAAAATATTTTAATAGATGTGTAATAGTGAAAAAATTATTAGATTTGTGTAATTATTAAAATATTAACATATGGAATGAAAATTACTTTTTTAATACAGTTTATCTGTAAAATGAGATGTTTCAAAAAATATGTTTGAACATCTCAACTAGGAAAACCTTATAATTCTTGACTATTCTTATCACTATTAAATTTTAAAAAATATGAGTGTACTTTTACTCTGTAAAATGAGCAGTCCCAGAAGGACTCTCATAACATTACTTTGTATGGTCTTCGGTCTATTCCTGCAAGCACAAACAATCACGATTGGTACAGGAACATCAACTCAAAGATATCCTTTGAGTTGTTATTATGGATTCGAAAGATCATCTTCACTTTATACAGCTGCAGAAATAAATACAGCTGCGGGAGGAACCGTCCTGTCCTTAGGATGGAATGTGACTGCAGCCTCTACTGCCACCATGCCGGTAAAGATTTATTTAAAATCTGTACCCGCTGCAACAACAACTCTTACTTCACAAAACTGGGTTGATGCCACTGCAGGAGCTACTTTAGTCTATGATGCGAGTTTAACTAATTTACCAACAGGATGGAATACCATTACGTTACAAAACCCTTTTTATTATAATGGGTCAGATAACCTGTTAGTGTTAGTTGAAACAAACTATGGTGGATACGGAACAGGATCTTCATCAGGAAGTGCAGTTACCTATAGTACTGCTACATCGAAACATATGTATATTCAGGGAGATTCCACTGCTCCTACAGGAACAGGAACAGTGACTTCCAGCAGACCAAATATTCAGATTACTTTTGGTCCGCCACCTTCATGTATCCCTCCTGGTGCCCTAAGTTTAGGAACGATCACTGCTACAAGTGCTGTAGTAAACTGGTCGGCATCCACACCTGCACCCGCAGGAGGATATGAAGTATATTATAGTACTACCAATACTGCACCAACAGCAGGAACTCCTCCTTCACAAACTGTGACAGCACCAACAGCAACACTTTCTCCACTGGTACCGAATACCAATTATTATGTTTGGGTACGGGCAAAATGTAGTGGAACGAATCAAAGCTGGTGGGTGGGACCAATCGCTTTAGCTACACCACCTACTTGTCCTCCAATGCCTACTACAGGATCTTTATCTATGGGAATGGTTACACCTACCAGTGCAGTACTGAACTGGACCGCTTATGGGTATACCCCTGCAGGAGGATATGATGTATATTACAGTACCAATAATGCAGCTCCTACTGGGGCAACTCCTCCTTCACAAACGGTGACAGGATTAACAGCAACGCTTTCTCCACTGGTGGCTAATACAACCTATTATGCCTGGGTGAGAGCAAGATGTAGTGCGACTGATCAAAGCTCATGGAGTGGGCCAATTTCCTTCTATACAGGGTATTGTGTACCTACAGGAGGTACGGGATCAACTTCATATTACCTGAATAATATTACGAGTACCGGAGGTATTTCTAACTTAAATTATACTGCTGCTGCTTACCAGGCATATGTTAACAGTACAGCCAGTGTATTTTCAGCAATACCTACCAATACAATAACATTGAATTTGGCTTCTGCCGGAAATAATACATATCATTATTATGTTTGGATTGACTGGAATAACGATATGAGTTTTACCGGTACTGGTGAACTTATTTTTGCTTCCACAGCGTATAATGCCACTGAATCTGTATCCATTCCTATACCGGCAACTCAGGCTCCCGGAAACTATAGAGTAAGAGTTGGTACAACATATTCCGGTACAATGGTTCCATGTGGACCGGTATCTAGTGGTAACTATGTAGATTTCAATTTAAACGTAATTGCTTTACAGCCATGTAATACATTGCCTCCAAGTAATATTACCGTTTCAAATATCACGGCAAGTACTGCTCTTGTAAGCTGGGTTCCTTCTACAGGAGCAACATACAAATTGCAGTATAGAAGAACTGGAACTTTACCATGGACTGTGGTTGATTTAACTGCTCCATTATCAAATAGCTATACTATTCCTAACCTGATTGATGCTACTCAGTATGAATTTCAGATAGCGACCATATGTGGTGGAACTCAGGGAGCATTCTCTCCTTTAGCGAACTTTACCACCCTTGCCCTTACTTATTGTGATCCGAGCCCTGTAAATACAACATCGGATGGTTATATCAATAAGGTAGTTGTTACCCCTACGAATGCACCACTTATGGTAAATGATTCAGGGTATGATGTATATAAAGATTACACAACAGATGCTACCAAAACAATTATATTGGTAAGAGGATCAGCAGGAAACAAAATTAGTGTTAATAAATACTGGCCGGGATCTACATCTTCTTACGGTGTAGTGGCATGGATTGATTATAATAGAAACGGATTATTTGAAACCTGGGAAAAAGTATTGGATACTTCAAGCAGTACCACTACTCCGGTAAACAATACCTTTTCATTAGCTGCTTTACCAGCTGGAGCTGTTTATAGTGGAGCTCAGCCTACACGTATGCGTGTTGCTATGAAACAATATGACGTTCCTATTCCATGTGGTGCATTTGATGCGTTTGATTACGGAGAAGTGGAAGATTATCCGGTAAGATTTATTGATCAGCCTGTATGTTCTACTACACCTCCAACGAATGTTACGGTTTCAAACCTTACAGCTACGAGTGCAACTTTCTCATGGGTAGCTGCTACAGGAGCAACTTATAATTTGAGATACAGAAGAACCAATCCGGTGGGGGCCTATACAACGGTAACCGGTATTACAGGAAACACTTATACAATTCCTGGTACAGCACCTTTAACTGAGCAAACGGACTATGAAGTTCAGGTGGCTACAGTATGTAATGGTAGTACAGGTTCATACTCAACAGCAGTACCATTTAAAACACCACCTTTATCTTATTGCCAGATGGTAGGTAGTGGAAATAACGATCACATTTCAAATGTAACAGTTACTTCTTCTAACCTTGGGGTACCTGCTATGAGTAATACTTCTGTACAGACGAACTACATCAGCTATACCAATGCACAAACCCTGATTACTCTTGATATTGAATCTACAGATAATAAAATATCAGTAGCAAAAGGTTGGACAGGTGCTACCAATAATGATGCTGTTTCAGCATGGATTGATTTCAACAGAGACGGACAGTTTACTGATGCAGAAAGAATTCTTAATTCTGCGGCCAGTACAACAACTCCTGTTACAGCTACATTTATTGTTCCTGCAGGATCTTATTCCGGACCACTGACTACTACAATGAGAGTGGTACTAAAACGTTCAAGTGCTCCGGTAATGTGCCAGAATGCAGTGAATGGTGAAGTGGAAGATTATAGAGTAATGTTGAGACCATGTAGCAGTGCTACTCCGGGAACTCCTACTATTGTAGCTACTCATAATAGTGCTACTATTACCTGGACGGCAACAGGAGCTAATGTAAGTTATCTTGTAAAATATAGAGTACAGGGAACTACAGCATGGACTGAAGTATATGCTTCTGCAATTTTAGGTAATATGCCACTTGTTATCAATGGTCTGACTCCGGCTACCACTTATGAAGTTCAGGTTGCAGCTGTTTGTGGAACTACTATTGGTACTGCAACACCTATAAAAACATTTACAACGAGATGTGATCCTACGCCTCCAAATGTTACGATCAGCGCTATTACTCCTACTACAGCACTGGTTACCTGGGCACCGCTTGCGGCAAGTTCTACTTATGTGATGAGATACAGAGTAGTGGGATCTGGTACAGCAGGATGGGTTGAAGTAAATTTACCGGCTGCTCCTGCCAATACCTATGTGCTTGGTAGTGCAACTCCGCTATTACCTTATACTACATACGAGGTTCAGATTGCCAATAAGTGTGTAGGAGAAAATACCCTGAATCCATATTCAAATCCTAAAGTATTTACGACGGAAAGAATTTGTGAAATTGCTCCTCCTGGATTAACAATTACACAATTATTGCCAACAATGGCAGAAGTTAAGTGGGATCCTTTCCCAGGAGCAACATATGTGTTGAGATATAGAAAAGTAGGTATTCCTAGCTGGACAGAAGTTCCAACACCTGTTAATAATGTAGTATTGTCAGGATTGACAGAACTTACAAAATATGAAATGCAGGTAGTGAATATCTGTAATGGTACACCAGGTAATTATACACCTCTGTATTACTTTACAACACCTACAGTAGTGTATTGTAATATGGGTTCTCAGAATTCTACGGGTGAGCATATTGCTAAGGTTACTGTTAATCCAAACGGAAAGCCTAGTATGGAAAATGCATCTGGTGCCTCTTCTTATACAGATTACACAGGAGTTACTGCTAAGTTTATAGAGTTGATTCAAGGATCAACAGACAATGAAATTATCATTGAGAAAAAATGGACAGGAACTAATCATAACGAAGGAATTGCAGTATGGATCGATTTCAACAGAAATGGTGAATTTGATATCAATGAGAGAGTGTTTACTTCACCTCCGAATACTACCACTCCGGTATCAGGAAAATTCAGTGTTCCGGCAGATGCATTTGTAAGCATGACAGATTACAAATATGTAGTGATGAGAGTAGCTATGCAAAGAGATGGGGTACCTGTAAGCTGTGTTAACTTTGCTAACGGTGAAGTTGAAGATTATACAGTAAGAATTTCCAAAAAGGCAGTTTTAAATCCTATTGATCAAACTGAGATCATGATTTATCCTAACCCTGTAAGTTCAGTATTATATGTGAAGAATATTAGCAAAAGAGCTAAATATAAAATCTATAATGCAGCAGGACAGGTGATCAACGATGGAATTCTGTTGAACAACCAAATCAACGTAAGCAAATTAATCAACGGTGTTTATGTAATAGATATTGAAGATAATGGCAATACGGTTCAAAAGAAATTTATCAAAGAATAATTCATTAAATTTCTATAGAATAAGCCTCCAGCAATGGAGGCTTATTTTTTTTGATATAAATATAAACTTGATATTTGAATATTATATATCTATATGTTGTGATTTATTGAATTTTTTCGTTCAAATGTATATTTTTATTTATTTTATTAATTAACATCGAGTTTTATTATTGTATTCGTAATTTATATGCGCTATATTATTGTTAATTCATAAAAAAAGGCTTAGGTTTGTGAGATTAATATAAAGTTTTATAAAATTATGAAAAAAACTTTTACTTCTTTCTTGTTCTTTTGTTTACTCGTAATGGTTCAGGCCCAATGGTCACCAACAATATACAATGGAAAAGAAACCGGAGACGGATCTAAAACCAGGAGCTATTACTCTTTAGACCTTCCGATGTTAAGATCTCAACTCTCAAAAGCACAGGAAACAGGAAAAAGTGCTAAACCTGTGGTGATTTCTTTGCCGACTTTAAAAGGGAAAATAGAACAGTTTGCTGTATATAGTTTTCCTGTTGTCGTGAAAGAGCTGGCGGATCAATATCAATTAGGTTCTTATGTGGGAGTAGGGATAGATGATCCAACAAAATATTTAAGATTCAGTTTAGCGCCTAATGATTTTCAATCCATGATCATTACCAGTGAAGGTTCCGAATTTATAGAACCTGCCAATGCAGCTAAAACAATTTATAGCGTACATCCTAAAACTCAGGGCGGTAAAAACGGTTTTGTGTGCTCAACTAGGGAAAGAGAAAGTGATCACCAAGAAATAGAAAATCTATATCACCAGGGTAAATCTTTTACTAATCAGTCTACAGACTTTAGGCGATCTTCTGACCGAAAATATAGAACGTTGAGGTTGGCCATGTCTGTGACGGGTGAATACACTCAATTTTTTGGAGGTACAGTGGCAGGAGCTTTAACAGCTATTAATGCTACGCTTACCCGGGTAAATGGAATCTTTGAAAAAGATTTTGCCCTTCATTTAAATTTACAAAACTACCCGAATGTCATATATACAAATCCCAATAGCGATCCTTACTCTCCTGCAAACATAGGAAACTCTCCTCCCAATTTTCCATGGAGTACAGAACTGCAGCAGACATTAGCTTCCAATGTGGGCCATGCCAATTACGATATTGGGCATTTGTTTGGTGCATCGGGAGGAGGAGGAATGGCCGGATGTATAGGATGCGTTTGTTTAGATCCGGGTAATCCAAATCCGGCAACAGGAAATGGTAAAGGATCAGGATATACTTCTCCTTCCAATAATATTCCACAAGGTGATACTTTTGATGTTGATTTTGTTGCTCATGAAATGGGGCACCAACTGGGGGGAAATCATACATTTATGTACGAATATCAAACACCCAATGTGCAATTTGAACCCGGTTCAGGTACAACGATTATGGGCTATGCTGGGGTAGCAAACGGTAATGCCGGTACTGCTCCTTCTCCTGGAGGCACGTTTGATATACAGCCCAATAGTGATGCTTATTTCCTTAGAAACAGTATTAATCAGGTTCAGACAGTCTTAACTACTGCGACATGTGACATAGAAACGCCAATAACCAATAATCCTCCTGTTATCGCTGCTCTGCCTACCTATAATATTCCTAAAGGAACGGCATTTGTTCTGACAGCTTCTGCCACAGATGCTGAAAATGATCCAATGACCTATACCTGGGAACAGGCAGATGCCATGCTTAATAATACTCCTCCTATTGATAATATCAATTTAGGAAATACAACTTCAGGTGCATCATTCAGGTCTGTGATACCGTCTACAAGCCCTACTCGTTATTTTCCTAAATTGTCCTCAGTATTAGCGGGAGTTTTACATGATACCAATGGTTGGGAAGCTGTATCTACTGTGGCGAGAACAACAAAATTTTCAATAACAGTAAGGGATAATCACCCACTTGCCAACCAGCAACAGACTCAGTCTGCGGTTCAGACCATTATTGTAGGAAATAACGGACCTTTTAAAGTTAATCCGACAACCCTTTATAATAATGGTCCTACCAATGTAACCTGGGATGTGGTGAATACCAATGCTGCTCCTTATAATGCCGCTAACGTTAAAATAGATTTTACAACAGATAACGGAGTAACCTGGAATGTGGTGGCAGCTTCCACCCCTAATGACGGAACCGAATCTCTTGATTTTAGCCCTTTCCCACTTATCGTTGGAGGAACAGCAAAGATTAGAGTAAGTGCAATTAATAATGTATTTTATGCTGTCGGTAATGCCCCTATTGAAACGCTGCCTATCTGTAGTACCACCAATCCACCGGGTGGAGTTGTGGTATCGGCTATTACACAAACATCTGCAACCATTACCTGGAATGCATCATTTAATGCTACTTATGTAGTGCGGTACAGAGTAGTAGGAACAGCAAACTGGACAACATATACCCCGACCCCCATTACAAATACGGTAAGCCTTACCGGTTTAACAGCCGGAACACATTATGAGGTTCAGATAGCCAATATTTGTTCAGGAGTAACAGGACCTTTTTCTGCAGTTACAGTTTTTATGACTCCCTACTGTACTGCTACTTCCAGCAATACGGGTAATGGATATATTTCAAATGTAACGGTTTCGGGAACCAACGCTTATACCATGAGCAATGATTCCGGAGCAAATAATTATACGGATTACTCGACAATTGCAACAAAATTAATAACACTGGTGAGGGGAACAGCCAACAATACTGTTTCTGTTTCTAAATCATGGCCGGCTGCCATGAGTAATAAGGCGGTAAGTGTTTGGATAGATTTTGATAAGAATGGGACATTTGATACTGCTGAAAGAATTTTAAATAATTCTAATAACCAGACTACTCCGGTAACAACCATATTTCAGGTACCTGCCACAGCCTATGCCGGAACACTTACCACCCGTATGCGTGTAGTGCTTAGAGATATGAATAATCCTGCAGCCTGCGCCTCATTTGCAAATGGGGAAGTAGAGGATTATGCAGTAAAGATTATTGATATACCAGCATGTACCAGTGCTGCTCCTTCTAATATTACCATTACAAACCTTACCCCTACATCGGCTAATATATCATGGATGGCAACAACGGGAGCAACTTATATACTGAGATATAGAAAAGTGGGTACAGCTACATGGACAACCATAAATCCTGTACCGGCTCCTGTAAATAATTATACCATTCAAGGTCTAACAGAGCAAACTCAATATGAAGTCCAGGTAGCCACCAAATGTAATGGAAGTCAGGGAAATTATTCTGCTTCACAGCAATTTACGACTCCAGCAGTCTCCTATTGCCCGATGACAGGTACAGGAACTAATCATCATATCTCAAATGTAACGGTTACCTCGATCAATCCCGGATTACCGGTTATGAGTAATAATTCCGTACAAACCAATTATACCAGTTATACAACTCCTAATACCTTGATTACTTTGGAAATCGGATCTACAGCCAATAAAATTTCTGTAGCAAAAGGGTGGACGGGAGCAACAGGAAATGCGGCGGTTACAGCATGGATTGACTTTAACAGAAACGGACAGTTTGAAAATACTGAAAGAATTCTAATTTCTTCAGCAAGTACCACAACGCCTATTTCTGCGACATTTGATGTACCCTCAGGTGCTTATTCAGGGCCATTGACAACTACCATGAGAGTTGTTTTAAGTGGAACAACTCCTGTAATATGCCAAAATGCAATAAACGGAGAAGTAGAAGACTATGCCGTACAGTTGAAACCATGCAGTACCAGTACACCAACCGGACTTACATTCAATACCATAACTCATAACTCTGCGATCGTTAACTGGACTGCAGCGACCAATAACCTTACCTATCTTTTACAGTATAGAGTACAGGGAACAGCTACCTGGACGGATGTATATGTTACTGCTATTCCGCACACGTTAAACAACCTTGTGCCTTCTGCTACTTATGAAGTACAGGTTGCAGCTAATTGTGGGAGTACAATTGGTACATTTACACCCGTGGGTACATTTTCTACCCGATGTGATCCTACACCTCCTAATATTACAATCAGCAATATTACGGCAAGCTCTGCGCTGATTACCTGGAACCCTGCAGTAGTGGGAGTATCCTATATGATGAGATGGAGAAAAGTTGGAACTACAGGTTGGCCAAATCCGGATATTACCTTGCCTGCAGCTCCTGCCAGTACCTATACACTTGGTAATTTAGCACCATATACCAATTATGAAGTACAGATTGCCAACAGATGTGCAGGGGAAACCACATGGAATCCGTATTCAAATCCAGCTGTATTTACAACAGACAGAATATGTGAACTGCCTCCTCCGGGGCTTACCATAACACAGATATTCCCAACATCCGCATACATCAGATGGGATTCTTTTCCAGGAGCAACCTATGTGCTGAGATATAGAAAAGTAGGAATCCCAAGTTGGAGTACTATTCAGGTGCCGACGAATACTTATACACTAACAGGGCTTTTGGAGCTCACGAAATATGAAATGCAGGTTGCTAATGTTTGTAACGGAACTCCGGCTACTTTTACTCCTCTGTATTATTTTACCACTCCTACAGTAGTCTATTGTAAGATGGCGTCGGGAAGTTCGGCAGGAGAGCATATTGCTAAAGTTACCGTGAAGCCTAATGGGAAACCTGTCATGGAAAATGCATCAGGAGCTTCAACGTATACAGATTATTCCGGAGTTTCCGGTACGTTTATAGAACTTATTCAGGGGTCCGCAGACAATGAAATCAGTATTGAAAAAGCATGGACCGGTCAAAACTATAATGAAGGAATCGCAGTATGGATTGACTTCAACAGAAACGGTGAATTTGACATCAATGAACGTGTGTTTAGTTCACCACCAAATACCACGACACCTGTTTCCGGAAGATTCAGTGTGCCTGCAGATGCATTTGTAAGCATGACAGACTATAAATATGTATTGATGAGGGTAGCTATGCAGAGGGATGGAGTTCCGGCAAACTGTATCAATTTTGGCAATGGGGAAGTGGAGGATTATTCGGTAAGGATTTCCAGAAAAATAATTCCAAATCCTCTAAACCAGACTGATATTTTGATTTATCCTAATCCTGTAAGTTCCATATTATATGTGAAAAATATCAGCAAGAGAGCTAAATATAAAATTTATAATGCAGTAGGGCAGGTAGTAGCTGAGGGTATCCTGTTGAATAATCAGATGAATGTAAGTAAACTCATCCATGGAGTGTATGTAATAGATATTGATAACAACGGAACAACCGTGCAGAAGAAGTTTATCAAAGAATAGTTTTTAGATTTTTTAATAAAAGAACTCGTTAGAATTTTCTAACGAGTTCTTTTTTATTCTATACTAAAGACGATTTTTTCCGTCTGTTCTTTTAAATCTTCAAGATTGGTATTGTTATAGATTACACAATCCGCTATTTTGATTTTATCTTTTTCAGGCATTTGCTTTTCCATAATTGTTTCTACCTCCCGGTAGGTTTTATGGTCTCTGTCCATGACCCTCTTAATTCTGATATTATCTTCTGCAGTGACCAGAAGGGATTTATAACATTGTCTGTTTAATTTTAACTCAAACAACAATGCCGTTTCTTTAAAAACTAAATATTTGGTCTGTTTTCGTATCCAATTCTCAAAATCAATACGTACAGCAGGATGAATAATTTCATTTAATTTTTGAAGCAGATCTTTATTATTAAAAACCTTATCTGCTACAAATTTCCTGTCATATAAACCCTCTTTATCATATGACTGCTCTCCGAGGAGTTCTTTGATCCGGATCTGTAAATCCTTATCGTCATTGACAATTGTTTTAGCCCGGTCATCAGAATAGTAAACCGGAAAGCCCAATTCCTCAATAAAACGGGCAACTGTTGTCTTTCCCGAGCCTATACCTCCCGTTAATCCAATGATCTTGGGTGATGGTTCCGGTTCGGTCTGTTGTGTCTCTGAATGTAATTCTTCCATAATTAAAAATTAATATCCAAAAACATCATTAAAGGTGAATGTTTCATCAAGTCTTACTCCTTTTTCCGTCATCTTAAGGCTTGCCAGTTCATTATGGGCATCGTGTTCTAAAAACAATAGATATTCGTTATCTACACATTGTTTCAGGAATTTCCCTTTTTCTTCTAAAGTTAAAAGAGGTCTTGTATCATATCCCATTACATAAACCTGATTCACATGTCCGGCAGTAGGAATAAGATCCGCTGCGAAAACAACTGTTTTTTCCTGATATTGGATTACCGGAAGCATTTGTTTTTCCGTATGTCCATCTACAAAGATGACATCCATTTTTAAGTCCGGAGCAAAACCGTAATTTCCGGTAGTAGGAAGGGGAAGAAAATTCAATTGGCCACTTTCCTGTATCGGAATAATATTTTCCTTCAGGAAACTTGCCTTTTCTCTTGCATTAGGCTCTGTTGCCCATTTCCAGTGATTTTCATTAGTCCAGAATTGCGCATTTTTAAAAGCAGGTCTGTATCCCGTTCTGTCATCATTCCATTCTATGGCTCCACCACAGTGGTCAAAATGAAGATGAGTAAGGAATACATCTGTGATATCTTCCTTTACAAAACCATATTTTTTTAAATTTTTATCCAGGTTATCATCTCCCCAAAGAGAATAATGTCCAAAGAATTTATCATCCTGCTTATTACCCAGACCACAGTCTACCAGGATTAATTTTTTACCGTCTTCAATAAGAAGAGAACGGGTTCCGAGTTCAATTAGATTTTTTTCGTCTGCTGGGTTTGTTTTTTCCCACAGACTCTTTGGGACGACTCCAAACATGGCACCGCCATCCAGTTTAAATTTTCCACATTGTATTGGATATAGCTTCATATATATTTTGATTATTTTTTTATTAATTTCATTTTCCCAGCAATTTTTCTGGAATTATCATCTGATGTTTCAAGTTGAGAGATAATATTGTCAAAATCACTTTCTTTTCTATTTTGAGAAAGCTTTTGTTTAATGAATATCTCTGTAGGGATGATCTTAATACCAAAGGCTCCTTTCATTTCTTTTTCTACAAACTCTTTTCCCATATCTTTCACCATCATCGGGCATTGCTGAAATTTTTCATATTTGGATGTTAATTTATCTAAATGAGCATAAAGTTCATCATGATCCATCAATTCTACATTTCCGCGGATCTGTACTGCTTCATAATTCCATGTAGAAACATTAACGTGATCATACCAGCTGCTTGATATATAAGCATGCGCACCCAAGAAATCACACAACACTTCATCCCCGTTTTTCAAGATTTTTGCCTGAGGATTAGCTCGGGAAATATGAGTTTCAATATAAGAATTTTCCGGATTATCCTCATTAAGCATCATCATAGAATGAGTAGCGCGAATTTTATCAACAGAAGAAATTAATAAAGCGAAAGAATTTTCACTGATAATTGCTTTCATTACATTAAAATCTTCACTTCTGTATAATTTAGGTATAAACATAAATCCGTAATACTTTTTCTGTTATTAAATCTAAAAAAGCTCTCCCGGGCCTTTAGGTCTTGATATATTCAAATGGATATAAGCCTTTTCTGTAACCTCCCTTCCTCTTGGAGTCCTGATAATAAAGCCTTCCTGAATTAAAAATGGTTCGTATACTTCCTCCAATGTTTCCGGGTTTTCTCCAATCGATGTTGCCAGTGCGGAAATCCCAACAGGCTTTCCTCTGAAGTTTTCTATCATGACACGCATAATCTTATTATCCATTTCATCCAGGCCAAACTCATCTACATTGAGAGAGTTGAGTGCATATTTTGTAATATTAATTTCAACTTCCCCATTACCTTTGATCTCTGCAAAATCACGAACCCTCCTTAGGAGTGCATTCGCAATTCTGGGAGTTCCACGGCTTCTTCTGGCGACCTCTATAGCGGCATCTTCATAGATTTTTACCCCTAAAACTCTGGCACTTCTCTGGATAATCATAGATAAAAGCTCAATAGAATAATATTCCAGTCTGCTTTGAATTCCAAATCTTGCCAGCATTGGTTTGGTAAGCATACCACTTCTGGTTGTTGCTCCCACTAGCGTAAAAGGGTTCAGTCCAATTTGAACACTTCTTGCATTAGGCCCTGTTTCCAGCATAATGTCAATTTTGTAATCTTCCATTGCTGAATACAGATATTCCTCCACAACAGGGGAAAGACGATGGATCTCGTCAATGAAAAGAACATCATTTTCTTCCAGATTAGTCAGTAAGCCTGCCAAACTGCCGGGCTTATCCAAAACGGGACCTGAGGTAATCTTACAGTTTACCCCAAGTTCATTAGCAATAATATTGGCCAATGTTGTTTTTCCCAGACCCGGAGGGCCATGTAAAAGGACATGATCAAGTGCTCCGCCCCGTCTTTTGGCTGCGGAAACAAAAACTTCAAGATTTTCCAGCGTTTTCCTCTGTCCTGCAAAATCTTTAAAGCTCTGGGGACGCATCTGTTCTTCCTGCATCAGCTCCTCGCGTGAGTAGTTTTCCTTATCTGGATGTAAAAAATCTGGCATTAATTCATTTCATTTACTTCAAAGATAGGAATTTTAGACTAAGGTTGAAGCTTAGATTAATAAAACGTTGAATTGAGAATAAGGTTTATGCTAAGATTAAGAGCAGGATGTAGAATGAGTAGAGCTAAGGCCCATAAATTGAGATTTTTTAAGTATTTTTGAGAGAGAAAAATATTGATAATTGATAGCATATTTTTCAGAAAATGATTGTTTAGAGAGATAAAAGTTGATGACTCCCACTAATTACAAATTCAATTTGAAGAGAGGAGATCAGCCTTAGTTTAAATCTTAGCCTTAATCTAAAAAAAATGAAATTAATAGGACCATTTAAGCAGATAGTAACACTTGCTAACTTACCATTAAGAGGAAAACTTTCCGATGAACAGCTGGAAATTATTGCTGATGGAGGAATTCTGGTAGATAGCAATATCATTCAGAAAGTAGGGAGTTTTGAAGATCTTAAGATCGGAAATCCTGATGCAGAAATTCAGAAGATAGAAGGAGAACAGGTTGTCCTTCCTGCATTGGTAGATTCTCATACCCATATTTGTTTCGGAGGAAACCGTGCCAATGATTTTGCAATGCGTAATGCCGGAAAAACATATCTGGAAATTGCTGAAAGTGGTGGCGGGATCTGGAGCTCTGTACAACATACAAGAAATGCTTCAGAAGAAGAATTGCTCACCACCTTACTGGAAAGGATTAATTTTCTGATTGATCTCGGAATTACTACCATTGAGGTAAAGAGCGGGTATGGACTAGATGTGGAAAATGAGCTGAAAATGCTTCGTATCATTAAAAGAGCCCAGGAATCTACCCCGGCTACTTTAGTTCCCACCTGTCTTTCTGCGCATTTGAAACCAAGAGATTTTGAAGGCAGCAATCCCGAATATCTGGAATACATTCTCACTGAAATTTTACCCAAAGTAAAAGAAGAAGGTTTGGCGCGCCGTGTTGATATCTTTATTGAGAAATCTGCGTTCCAGCCGGAAGAAAGTAAAGCTTTTTTGCTTAAAACTAAATCTTTAGGTTTTGAAATTACGGTTCATGCAGACCAGTTTACCCCTGGAAGTTCGAGAATTGCTGTAGAAGTAGGTGCGAAATCTGCAGACCATTTAGAAGCTACTGTTGATGAAGATATAGCCTTTTTAGCACAATCTGATACTGTAGCAACGGCCCTTCCGGGAGCCAGCTTAGGTTTGGGGGAGAAGTTTACTCCGGCCAGGAAGTTATTAGATGCAGGCGCTATTGTTGCCATCGCCAGTGACTGGAATCCGGGATCAGCCCCAATGGGGAATTTAATTACCCAGGCTTCCATATTGGCTACTTTTCAAAAACTGACAACAGCTGAGGTATGGGCGGGAATGACGTTCCGTGCGGCATTTGCACTTAACCTGGAAGATCGTGGAACCCTGGAAGTAGGTAAAAAAGCTGATTTTGTTACTTTTAAGACTCATAATTTCCAGAATGTACTTTATAATCAGGGAAGTTTGAAAGCTGAACACGTGTATATTAATGGAAATCTGATAGGGTAAGTAAAAGGCTATTCAGGATATGGAGGAAAAAGAATTTAAGGAAAGGCTTGAGTACAAAGATTTTTGGGACTGGTTTTTAACGATGGAAAAGAAATTCTTTGAAGTTGTAAAAGAAGGCGAACAGGAAGCTATTGAAAAAGACTTTTTTAATATCATTTCTCCTAAACTTAATCAAGTCAATGAGGGGTATTATTTCCTTACCGGAATGTTTGATGAGGATACAGCAGAATTGATTATTACCGTAGAAGGAGAAGTGAAAAATATCGTCTTCGCTGAAGAACTTATTGAAGCTGCTCCCAAGCTTAACCATTGGATATTTACAGCTTTAAAACCAGCAATAGATATACAAAATGTAAATATAGAGCTGGGAAATCATAAATTCTCAAAGGATACTGTTTCTTTTTATGCCAACGAACAGGAAGAATATCCGGATGAGATTGATCTTGTGTTTGTGTATCAGGGGACTGCTGAAAATAAAAAGGCAGTCACTACAGGAGTTTGTGTTCTTTTAGATAATTTTTTGGGAGAATTAAACTTTGCAACGCAAATCGACACCTTTACGGTTATAGGAATAGATCAGGCGGAGAAAGAGCTTGTCCCCATTGAAAAGCTGAAGGACTTTCTGGATTGGAGAGAAAGGGAGTTTATCGAGAAGTACAAAAGTATAGAGAGGGATGATAAAGAAGAAAAATTTTCTATTCTCAGGGCATATCTGGAAAATAACAGACCCCTTATTGCCTGTATGAATCTCTCTTTATTACAATATGATGCCAAGGCTTCTTATCCATGGGTTTCAGTACTTAAAATCCACTATAATGGAGATGATAATGATGGACTCCCTGAAAAAGAAGATTTTGAAAAATTAAACGATATTGAAAATAAAGCTATTGAAGAACTGAAAAAAGGGGGCTATTTATATATAGGAAGGGAAAGTGCGGACAATATAAAGGAAAGTTTTTTTGTGGGTAAAGACTTTAGACGGGCTTCTAAAGTTTTTAAAACAATCATACAGGATAATCCTGGATATGAAATATCATTTGGAATCTTCAAAGATAAATACTGGCAATATTTTAAAGATTATGAAAATGCCCATTAAAGGCAAATGATACAATAAAAAAAGTAGTTTTATATATAAACAATATTGGTTAGCTTTACTGAATATAACTATGTAAATACAATTGAATTTTTAAAGAATTATGGTTCAAAATATTTGGCAGGGTAGATGGGATGGAGAAGAGCTTCTTTTCCACAGAATATTTCAAAGAGTAAAAGAAGAGCAGAATTACGATAACATTTCACCTAATGATTTCGTTCTGCATGGTTTCGCAGTAGACGAAGGAGTAAGAAGAAATAAAGGCAGGCAGGGTGCTAAAGATGCCCCGGATGTGATCAGGAAAAACATGTCTAATTTTCCGGTAGTACTTCCTGACTTTTCCATGCTGGATTTCGGGAATATTACCTGCGAAGACGGTCATTTGGAAAATGCACAGAATAGTCTTGCCAAGAATGTTTCTAAAGTTCTTTTAAAGGGCGGAAAATCTTTAGTGCTCAGCGGAGGTCATGAAGTGACCTACGCTCATTATCTGGGGCTAAAAACAGCCTTTCCGGAGCAGAAAATAGGAATCATCAATATAGATGCCCATTTTGATAACAGACAGCCCGAAAAAGAGGTAGGTCCAAGTTCCGGAACGGGGTTTTGGCAGATTGCACAGGAAGGACCAATCAATTCCCTTCATATCGGAATCCAGAGGAATTCAAATACCTTAAAACTTTTTGATACCGCCCATCAGTATGGGATGAAATATATTCTTGCTGACGAACTTTTTTTTGAAAACCTTCCTTCTATTTATCAGCGTATTGATGAGCTGTTAGACAATGTTGATTTCGCTTATCTTACCATTTGTATGGATGTTTTTAATGCTTCTATCGCTCCCGGAGTTTCAGCTTCAGCATATAATGGTATCTTTGCAGATGCAACCTTTATGCATTTTTACAGGCATATTTTAAAAAATAACAAACTTGTTGCGCTGGATGTGGCTGAAGTGAACCCTTCTTTCGATATTCAGGATCGAACGGCGAGGCTGGCAGCATGTCTGGTAAATGAATGGCTGATGATGTAAAGATAAAGTTATATTCTTCCGATAGAGAAAATCACTATTTTATTTATCCTTAAGGAACGAAATTTGCTGATCTTTTCCGTGCTTTTACATAAAAGCGCGAATAAATTCATTAGCTGAATTTAAAACAGAAATTATATTATGGAACAATTAATTGAAAGTAAGCTTATTAAAGCAGATAAAGCTTTTTCAGTGTGGAGAAAAATGCCGTTTGAGGAAAGGCAGAAGTTAATTGCAAAAGCAGCGGAAATTTTAAAGAATAATTCAGAAAAATTTGGAAGGATCATTACCACAGAAATGAATAAACCCATTTCGGAATCCATTGCTGAGGTAGAAAAGTGTGCTTTAATGATGAATTATTATGCCGATGCTGAGGATATTTTAAAACCCGAAAAAGTTGAATCTGAATTTACTTATTCTGAAGTTCATTATGTTCCGAAAGGAGTCATTTTAGGAGTTATGCCCTGGAACTTTCCTTTTTGGCAGGTATTGAGATTTGCTGTTCCTGCAATTTTAGCAGGAAATACAGTGGTTTTGAAACATGCTTCCATTTGTTTTGGAAGTGGAAATGCAATCGAAGAAGTTCTTTTGGAAGCTGGTTTCCTGGAAGGTATTTTTCAGAATTTAGAGGTAGGGCATAAAGCTGTAAAAGAAATTCTTGAGCACGATGTTGTAAAAGGAGTGAGTCTTACAGGTAGTGGAAAAGCAGGAGGAGAAGTAGCTTCAATTGCGGGATTAAATATCAAAAAATCATTACTTGAATTAGGTGGAAGTGATGCTTTTATCATTTTTGAGGATGCAGATCTTAAGGAAGCAGCAAAAGCTGGGGTGAAATCAAGACTTCAAAACTGTGGACAAACCTGTACTGCAGCCAAAAGATTTATCATTGATGAAAAAGTTGAAGATGAATTTTTACCAATATTCATCGAAGAATATAAAAAATACGAAATTGGAGACCCTTTCAGTAAAGAAACTAAATTAGCCGGAATGGCAAGACCTGACCTGGCTGATGAGCTGGAAGCTCAGTTCAACAGAGCGCTGGAAAATGGGGCTGAAATTATCATTCCTTTGGAAAGACTTTCAGAAAATCAATTTAAACCTGGTTTAATCAGGGTTCAGGAAGGAAACCCAATTTTAAAAGAAGAGCTTTTCGGGCCTTTGGGTATGGTGATGATTGCAAAAAGTGATGAAGAGGCGTTACAGATTGCTAATGATATCCCTTTCGGACTTTCTAATTCTGTATGGACTCAAGATAAAACCCGTCAGGTGTTCTTTATTGAAAACCTTGAATCCGGAACAGTAAATATCAACAGAATGACAAGTTCTGACCCACGTTTTCCATTTGGTGGAAGCAAGGCTTCAGGATATGGAACCGAGTTATCATTACTGGCTTTAAAAGAGTTTGTGACGGCAAAGACAATTGTAGGAAATTAATATATAATGTACAATGTATAAAGTATAATGTACAAAGTATAAAGTATTGCTTTGTATGGATAAAATAAAACCTCCCGAAGATTATTTCGGGAGGTTTTTTATATCGTTAAAAAAGAAAATTTTTCTCTTTATACAGTGGTCAATCTCAATGTATTGGTTTTTCCACCTTCATAAGATGGAGTTGCATTGATGTTGATCACAAAATCTCCGGTTTCAATATAACCATAGTTGTGTGTCAGCATATTCACCTGAATAATTGTTTCATCAGTAGATTTCTTCATATCATAGTAATACGCATGTACTCCCCAAAGAAGGTTCAGCATTGTAATTACTCTTTTATTTCCACTGTATACAATAATCTGAGAATTCGGTCTGTGAGCAGCAAGCTGGAATGCCGTATATCCCGAGTGAGTAAGCGTAACAATAGCTGAAACATTTGTTGTTTTTGCGATTCTTACTGCAGCAAGACATACTCTGTTGGTAATGAATCTTTCATCTATACAGTTGTAGTCTTTTTCAATCGGTTCATTTTTATGTTGATAGAAATGAGTGGTTTCGATATTCTTTACGATTTTTGCCATGTTTTCTACCACCTGTACCGGATATCTTCCTACCGAAGTTTCTCCTGAAAGCATTACGGCGTCAGCACCATCCAATACGGAGTTGGCAACGTCATTCACTTCAGCTCTTGTCGGTGTTAAGCTATTGATCATGGTCTCCATCATCTGAGTAGCAATAATAACCGGCTTGGAATAGAATCTCGCCTTTTCTACCAGGTTTTTCTGGATAGCAGGAACCTCTTCCATTGGAACTTCCACACCCAGGTCACCACGGGCAACCATAAGACCGTCACATTCCAATAAAATTTCGTCAATATTTTTAACACCTTCCGGCTTTTCGATCTTCGCAATGATTGGTGTTTTGAATTTACCGTTAGGGTGTTTAGCGATTAATTCTTTTAAATCAATAATATCCTGTGCATGACGTACGAAAGAAAGAGCAATCCAGTCAACTTCCATATCTAGCATGAAGTTGGCGTCCTGGATATCTTTCTCAGTCAGGGCAGGAAGAGATACTTTTGTATTAGGCAGGTTCACTCCTTTTTTAGAACTTAGAGGTCCCCCCTGTATGGTCTTAGCCTTTACTGTATCCTTTTCGTTGGTTTCAGTAACTTCCAGTACCAATTTTCCGTCATCAATAAGGATTCTTTCCCCTACTTTTACGTCTTGTGGAAACTGTTGGTAAGTCATAAATACCTTCGTAGAATCTCCTTCCATCTTTTCATTGGTGAAAGTAAGAATGTCACCAGGATTCAGGTAAGAACCTTCCTTTACAACACCTACTCTCAGTTTGGGGCCCTGAAGGTCACCCAAAATACCCACTGAATACCCGTACTCACTGTTTAGTTCCCTAATTATATCAATATTGTTTCGAACTAAGTCGTAATCTGCATGTGAAAAATTTATTCTGAAAATATCAACACCCGCTTTCATTAAATCTAACATCACCTCCTTCGATGAAGAAGCAGGTCCTAGTGTTGCGATAATTTTTGTCTTCTTTAAATACTTATTCATAATACTGGATAATTTGATAAAGTTCTTCGTCAGAACTCAATGTGTAATCTTGAATTGGAAACACAAGATTTTCAGGGAGCAAAATTACGGAAAAATCAGGAAACTGTTCCGAACTATGTAGAATATATTCCACATCTGCCTGATTATTTAATAAAAATTTAATGTTTTCTTCTTCTGTAAAGAGCTCGGTCTGAACTTTTTTTTGTTTACTTTCCGAAGATTTGTTTGAAATAAAAGTAAAACAGGTCTTCGTAGACTTGTGATAGGCCTCGAATCTCGGAAATAAATAGTCATAATAATCTCCATGAAAGATCAGGTCTTTTTTTCTTGAGAATTTAAGATCGTTTGTTTGATTTATTTTATAGAAAAACTCATGATCGGGTATATCTTTTGCTAATCTTACCAATCCTATGGCAATATCTTCAAATTCTATATCATCAAGATCATAAAGTTTTTGAATTTCCAAGTATGTTTTCTTTTTTATTTAAAATATAAAATGCCCGCTGTGCTGCCTTTTCTTCTGATTTTTTCTTCGATGTTTCTGTTGCATTGGCAATTTTTTCATCTCCCAACCAGACATGACATCTGAATACAATCGCCTTATTGGCCTGTATTTCTTCGCAGGTTTCGTACTTTATATTGACCTTCTTTTTCTGGCTCCATTCAAGCAGGAGGCCTTTATAGCTTACAATTTTATTTTCAAGTTTGTTAATCTCGGAAGGGGTAAGCAGCTTATCCAAAATAATCTTTCTGCAAATATCATAATGGAAGTCCAAATATACAGCCCCAATTAAAGCTTCAAATAAATTTCCGGAGATATTCTCGCCCAAAGCTGCAGAACTGTTCTGTTTTTGCAGAAGGCTTGTAAGCTTTAGGTTTTCTCCTAATTTATTAAGATTTTTCCGGTTGACAATCTTAGATTTCATCTGAGTCAGGTACCCTTCATTAGCCTGAGGATAGGTCTGGAACAAATGACAAGAAATAATTGTACCCAAAACAGAATCTCCCAAAAATTCAAGTCTTTCATAATTGCTGTCTTGATTTTTAGAAGAATTTTTCAAAGAGAAAGCCTCACGGTAAAAAGCAATATTTTGTACCTCCGTACCCAACACTTTTTTAAGCTCGGTACTGAGAAAATATTCTCTTTCCGTTAACTGTCTTTTTCTTTTTTTAAGAAGGAATTTAGAAAAGTATTTCTGTAACTCCATTCATTGAATTTAGATTTTCTTAAATAGAACGCAAGCGTTATGCCCACCAAATCCAAAAGTATTACTCATGGCTACTTTTACATCTTTCTTCACAGCTGTATTAAACGTAAAGTTTAGTCTGCTGTCAATATTTTCATCATCAGTAAAATGGTTGATGGTAGGAGGAACGATACCATGAATAATAGTTCCCAGTGCAGCGATAGCTTCAATAACACCTGCGGCACCCAGAAGGTGACCTGTCATTGATTTTGTAGAATTAATCTGAATGTCATAAGCATGCTCGCCTAATAACTTTGAAATTGCGTTGGATTCAGCAATATCTCCTAATGGAGTAGAGGTACCATGCATATTGATGTGGTCTACTTCATCAGCAGTTAAGCCTGCATCTTCCAAACAACTTTTCATTACCAGATAAGCACCAAGGCCTTCAGGATGAGGAGCGGTCATATGGTGTGCGTCAGCACTTAAACCTCCCCCTTGTAATTCTGCATAAATTGTAGCACCACGTTTTACCGCGTGCTCATATTCTTCAAGAATAATACATCCTGCTCCTTCTCCTAATACAAATCCATCTCTGTCTTTGTCAAAAGGTCTTGAAGCGGTAGTTGGATCATCATTTCTTGTAGAAAGTGCCATCATTGCATTAAATCCACCGACACCACTTGCTGTAACGGCTGCTTCTGAGCCTCCACATACAATAACGTCTGCTTTTCCTAGCTGGATCAGCATTTTGGAATCAATTAGAGCATTGGCTGAAGAAGCACATGCAGATACAGTGGTATAATTAGGTCCGTGGAAGCCGTATTCTATTGAGATATGTCCCGGCGTAATATCCGCGATCATTTTAGGAATAAAGAATGGGTTGAATCTCGGAATTTCCGTGTTTGCCCATCCTAAAACTTCTGTCTCAAAAGTCTCTAAACCTCCGATTCCGGAGCCCCAAATTACACCGACTCTGTTTTTATCTACATTGTCTTCCATAATTTTGGAATGTGCTACAGCCTCTCTGGCTGCAACAAGTCCCAATTGGGTATTTCGGTCCATTTTCTTAGCCTCTTTCTTATCGAAATGCTGTAAAGGATCGAAATTTTTCACTTCGCAAGCGAACTTTGTCTTAAAGTTTGTGGCATCAAAAAGAGTAATCGGAGCGGCACCGCTCTCACCTTTCACAAGGTTTTCCCAGTATTCTTTTGCATTATTTCCAATCGGTGTTATTGCTCCAAAACCGGTTACAACTACTCTTTTTAATTCCATAAACTTTGTTTAATTTCTTTTTTGTTGAAGAATATTATTTATTTACTACTTCTTCGATGTAAGCGATAGCGTGTCCTACAGTAGTAATTTTTTCAGCCTGGTCATCAGGGATTTGGATATTAAATTCTTTTTCAAATTCCATGATTAACTCAACTGTATCTAGTGAATCAGCTCCTAAATCGTTAGTGAAGCTAGCTTCAGGAGTTACTTCTGTTTCTTCAACGTCAAGCTTATCAGCGATGATAGCTTTTACTCTTGATGCAATGTCTGACATAGTAAATTATTTTTTTAATTGTTAGATGGTGCAAATATATAAAATTCTTTACGATAAAACATTTTTTTAGTCTTTTTTGTGGACCTGTAGCCTTCATTTTGGAACTTTAGACTTTAGTGTTTTCGTTTTCAGTAGGTTATATTTTGTGTTTCTATATGGGTGGGAAATCAATTCTAAAAGAGATTAAGGGTAAAGTAAGGGCCTGTATCTTTTAAATCTCTGTTTTTCTGACTCCTGATTTTATAAATAAAGTATTAGAACTAAGACATCTGGAGCTTTCTTGAATTCCAAAGTTTATTGTATTGGCATCTCTGATATTGAAAGCTAAGCTGTATGAAAAATAGAATGATCTTTGGTCGGATTCGGGGTGAAATTTTTATATAATACAGCCATTATCTTTTAAATAAAGCTCGTTTTTAATTCTTTTTACCCCGGATCGAAGTTGCCGTATGAATGTTTTTAATTCAATATACCATTCATTTCTGTTAAAATCACAGGTTCTCCATCGGTAATCAGAATGGTGTGTTCATGCTGAGCCATATGTCCACCCTTATTACCTACCATAGTCCATCCGTCCTTAAGCTCTACTGCAATAGTTGAAGAGGTGGAAATAAAAGTTTCAATGGCTACTACAGAATTTTTTTTGAACCGCCTGGAATCGAAACGATTTCTATAATTCAGTAATTCATCCGGTTCTTCATGAAGGCTTCTCCCTACGCCATGACCTCCAAGATTTTTAATGACTTTAAAACCTCTTTTTTTAGCTTCTGTTTCTATAAGCTGTCCGATGTCTGCTATTTTTACCCCTTCTTTTATATTGCTGATTGCTTTTTCCAATATGTATTTAGAGGCATCTACTAAGTTTTGATGTTGGTTGATGTCTTTTCCAACAATAAAAGAACCTCCGTTGTCTGCCCAGAAACCGTTAAGCTCTGCAGAAACATCAATATTGATTAAGTCTCCTTCCTGTAAAATCCGTTGTTCTGTAGGGATGCCATGGCAAAATTCATTATTTACACTTATGCATGTCCAGCCTGGAAATCCATAGGTAAGATAAGGAGCAGAATTGGCACCGAACCCTGAAAGTATCTTGGCGCCATATTCGTCAAGATCTTTGGTCGTCATGCCAGGTTGTGCATAATGAATCATCTCCTTCAAAGTATATGCAACTGCTTCACTTACTTTCTGCATTCCGGTTAATTCATATTCATTTGTTATTGACATTTTCTTTTTTTTTCTTAAATGTAAGTATTATATCTTTATTTTACTGATATATATAGGTATACATTCATTAAAATATAAATTTATTTGTCTTTGATAATGAAAAACAGGTAAATTTAGACTAGCTAAAACCATTACAATTTAATTCCATGAATTCAATTATTTTAAACAAACGAATATCAATACTGATGAGCTTCCTGCTTGTTATATTGACTAGCTGCACCTCTATTAAGCTTATCAGTGATTATGACGAACTCACAGACAAGAAGATTGTAGCGCTGCAGGAAAAGGTGACCGGATTTGTCGTTAAAATCCGGGATGAAATTGGTACAGATAAGGCTAAGTATGTTAACTATAAACCCTTTTATCAGGAGGTTAAAGTGGATCTGGAAACCCTTAAAATCCGCACTAATGCCATCGATAATAATAAAATAGTACAGGATCAGGTTTCTACATTGGCCACATACATAGACAATTTAGAGAAGGTCCATAAGCTTGGTTTTAATGATGTTTCCGAGGTGGATCTTATCAACAGCCAGTGTAATACTATTTTTACAGCCCTTACTAAATTACAGCTTGGCCTGAAAAGAGGTGAAAAAAAATAACCATAAAAACGAATTAAAATGGCAGATATAGACTATAGTCAATTATTGAAAGATATGCTGGCGGCAATGAAACAATCATTCACCAATGACTGGAATGATGCTCAGCCTTATGCAAAAGCAGAATTAAACTCTTTCGTAGACAATATCAAGTTAATTAATAAGCTAAAATCTGATGGGAAAATCACTGAAGAGAAAGCGAAATTGTATCTTGAAATGCAAAAGGGATCAATGAGAATTGTTCTCTTAACCATAGATGGGTTGACGATATTAGCAGTTGAAAATGCAATTAATGCAGCGCTGGATGTCATAAGAAATACAGTAAATACAGCAATAGGCTGGACTATTTTATAAACAAAGATTTGTTACAACTTAATAAAGGGCAGGTGAAGAATGATTCATTTGCTCTTTTTTTGTTTAAAATTGGAGCGTTTTGGATATAAAATAAAAAAGAGAAAATGTAATGATTTACAAATTCTCTTTTATCTTTTTAGTGGAGTTGGAGGGATTCGAACCCTCGTCCAAACAAGCAATACATAAGATTTCTACATGCTTATTCTACCATTAATTTTCGACTGAAGGCAGAGGGCAGACACCCAACTTCCAGCTTATCTTCTAAAGTTTTCGAGTTTCAGCCAAAGCATCTGAAACCTTATTCCCGCATTCCTATATCTCAGGATCAAACGCCGCAGAACAGAGCATTTGTGAGATATCTTGCTTCCTTACTATCTTCAGGAAAACGCTTGATCTACTATACTTCGATATTAAGCTGCAAGAGCGAACTCTTCGTTGCCAGTTAAAGTTGTGTAGCAAGGGATTTAAGAGATCGCGCTACGGTTCTCTGCATGCTTACTTACCCATTGATCTTGCTGTCGAAACCAGTCAACCCCATGAATAAAGTGAATGCAAAGATAATGCTTTTTGTTTATATATCATTATTGTAGGTCTTTTTTGTGACGAATAAGTAATAAGAAGATCTGTTTGGTGTGATTGAAAGGAGAAAAAGGGTAGGGCAGGATCAATAAAACAGGATGCTTATCATGGAATGTTAATTAATTGTGGATAAAATAATTAGTGCATGTGTAGCCCTTTAATACTGGGTTTTTAATCCGATATTGAGTTTAAATGTGATAGTTTTTGGGTATATATTTTGTGATTTAAGAAAAAATGTCTAGTTTTGCAATCCAAAATGAGATGTAAAATATGTTAATAATACCAGTAAAAGATGGTGAATCCATCGACAGAGCTCTGAAGAAATACAAGAGAAAATTTGATAAAACAGGTACAGTTCGTCAATTAAGATCTAGACAACAGTTTATTAAGCCTTCTGTGACTTTAAGACAATCTAGACTGAAAGCTGCTTACAAACAAAGAGCACTTAGTAAAGAAGAACAGGCTTAAGATTTTTTCTTAGACCATATACTAATTCACTCCTTAAATTCTTATATTTGAGGAGTGAATTTTTCGTTTTTATACCTGAAGTAATGCTGAATAAGTTTTTAGAATATTTAGAGTTCGAAAAGAGGTATTCTCCTCATACTATTACAAGCTACAGAAAAGACCTTGATGACTTTTCCTGTTTCTATCTTAAAACAGAGTCGTCAGAAGATATCTTTAAGGCAGATAAAAAAATCATCCGAAACTTTATTGTAGAATTAAGTGAACATGGTATTTCAAAAAGAAGTATCAACAGAAAATTATCCTCACTCCGCAGTTTTTTCCTTTTCCTTCTAAAAATAGGTGAAATTAAGGTTTCTCCTGTAGAAGGAGTTTCCTCCCTGAAATTTTACCCAGAGAAGCAAATACCCATGTCTAAAGAGGAAATGGGGGATCTTAGCGAGCGGATTTTAGAACACACCCATGATATCCTGGATAAATGTATCATTGAAGTACTGTATCAAACCGGTATACGGAAAGCTGAGCTTTGTGGCCTGATATTTGAGAATGTTGATATAGAAGGAAATGAATTAAAAGTAATTGGAAAGGGAAATAAAGAAAGAGTGGTTCCCATTTCCGAAGATCTGTCTGAGCTCCTTAAAAGTTATTTGGAAATAAGAAATCCTCAGGCAGAATTCAAATCCTGTTTTTTCGTGAATAAGAAAGGGAAAAAACTCAATGAAAAATTTGTTTATGTGGTAGTTAATAAGTACCTTAGTCTTGTTACAACGAAAGAAAAAAAAAGTCCTCATATCCTTCGGCATAGCTTTGCTACTCATGTGTTGGATAATGGGGCGGAGATCTCCAAAGTAAAAAAAATATTAGGGCATTCAAGTCTTGCCAGTACTCAAGTCTATACGAATGCTAATATTGAACAATTGAAAAAAGTGTTTAATCAAGCTCATCCTCGAGCGTCTAAAAAAGAAGAATTATGAAGATTTCAGTTCAATCAATTGGTTTAACTCCACACGAACCACTAGAATCACACATTGAAAAAAAAGTAAGCAAATTAGGAACCTTCTATGATAAAATTCAGGAGTGCAAGGTTTTCTTAAAAGTGGAAAATAACTCCGATAGAGCTAATAAAACTGCTGAGATTATTTTGGCTGTTCCGGGGGACGATATTGTGGTTAAGAAGACAAGTGCAACTTTTGAGGAAAGTTTGGATCTATGCGTGGATACAGCTAAAAAGCTACTAATCAAGAAAAAAGAAATGGCTTAGGAAAAAAAGTTAAAAAAAGTTTATAAAAAATTTGAGAATTCAAAAAATCCGTTCTATATTTGCACTCGCAAAAAAGGAACAGCGATCTTTTGAATTCTTTTTAATTTGCCTCCATAGCTCAGTTGGCCAGAGCACGTGATTTGTAATCTCGGGGTCGTGGGTTCGAATCCCTCTGGAGGCTCATTTTAATATAAAACTTTGGGGAGATTCCAGAGTGGCTAAATGGGACTGACTGTAACTCAGTTGCTTCGGCTTCGCAGGTTCGAATCCTGCTCTCCCCACATTTATATTATTAAAAAAAACTTGCAGGATTAAAGAATTATTCTTAGTTTTGCACAGCGTTTACCAATAGTTTTGGAAACAAAATTGCGGAAGTAGCTCAGTTGGTAGAGCGTCAGCCTTCCAAGCTGAATGTCGCGGGTTCGACCCCCGTCTTCCGCTCAAAATAATCACCTTATAAAAGTGATATTTTTAACAGCTGAAATGTATAGAGTAGAGTTTCTCCATCAGTTTCAGTTCAATTATTAAAATGCCTCCATAGCTCAGTTGGCCAGAGCACGTGATTTGTAATCTCGGGGTCGTGGGTTCGAATCCCTCTGGAGGCTCTATTTTAATATAAAAACTTTGGGGAGATTCCAGAGTGGCTAAATGGGACTGACTGTAACTCAGTTGCTTCGGCTTCGCAGGTTCGAATCCTGCTCTCCCCACTTTTATATTAAAAAAACTTGCAGAATTAAAGAAATATTCTTAGTTTTGCAAAGCGTTTACCAATAATTTTGGAAACAAAATTGCGGAAGTAGCTCAGTTGGTAGAGCGTCAGCCTTCCAAGCTGAATGTCGCGGGTTCGACCCCCGTCTTCCGCTCAAAAAAATCATGCTAATTCAGTGTGATTTTTTTATTTGATGCCGACTTAGCTCAGCGGTAGAGTGCTTCCTTGGTAAGGAAGAGGTCACGGGTTCAAGTCCCGTAGTTGGCTCTCAATTTTCCCGGATTTTATTCGGGAATTTTTTTTACCCAAAATTCAGTGATAAAAGTAAAAGCCGAAAAATAGAACGAGTGTTATGATTCACTTCATCTGCTGCTTTGACAACTTATCCGGATGGTGTTTAATTTTTTTTATATCATCTTTAGAATTGCAATCATAAAATTTTTGTTAAATTCGTGTAAAATATATTTTTGATGAATATTCTTTTACTAGAAGATGATCTCATTCTTTCCGCAGAACTTTGCAGATTTTTAGAATCTAATAATTTTAACTGTGATAAAATCTATGATGGAGAAACTTTTCTTCGTCAGATTAAAAACAATACCTATGACTTGTATCTGCTGGATATTAATGTTCCCAAAATAAACGGATTGGATGTCTGCCAAACCATCCGTTCTTTTGATAAAAATACACCTATCATCATTATTTCGGCGTATGGAGATATTTCGGATAAAAAAGATGCCTTCACCAGGCTGGCAGATGATTATCTTGTAAAACCTTTTCAGTTTGAAGAACTGCTTTTAAGAATCAATTCTTTGCTGAGAAGAAAAGCTCCATCTGATGCTTCCGATCAGGATATTATCAGAGTTGACGATCTTATCATCAATAAAACAGAACAGAAAGTATACCGTGGAGGTAATGAGATTACACTTACTTTAAAAGAGTTTCAGCTATTGGTCTATCTTGCCGAAGCACAGGGAAGAACTGTTTCTAAACAGCAGATCACAGAACATGTGTGGGAACATAATTTTAATACCAATACCAATACGGTAGAGGTCTATATCAATTTTTTAAGAAAAAAGATTGATAAGGATTTTAAAATAAAACTGATCCATACGCGCTCCGGGTTTGGATATTACTTAAGTCCATTATAAATGTCTTTAAAAAGAAAGATTGCTTTAACGATCAGTATTGCCTTTTCACTGCTTTTTGGAATGGTGATGGCTGTCATTTATTTATCTTTCAATGATTTTAGACGGGATGAGTTTAAAGAAAGGTTCAGGCAAAGACTGGAGTTTACCACTCATTTTATTTCAAGATCTAAAGATTTTGAAGAAGAAGCGCCTATTTTTTTTAATGAGAATTCAGACAATATTCTTTTGAATGAAAAGATTTTAATTTTCAATGACAAGAAAGAACTGATCTATAGTACGATCAAAGACCGGAATGTCACATGGGATACTACCATGCTTAAAGAACTGGATAAAAAAAAGATCATCTATACTGAAAAGACCGTTCCGGAGATTTATGCAGCCTTACGAACTATTAATGGAGAGAACTACTATATCCTTACCAGTGCTTTTGACACCAATGGAAAATCAAAACTGACCTATCTTAAATATCTTTTGATTTTGGCGTATGTGATGAGCACCCTTCTGATTGGTTTTTTCAGCTATTATTTCGTAGAAAAATTCCTGCGCCCTCTGGAAGACCTGAATCAGGAAATTTCAGAAGTTACCGCCCATCAATTAACAAAACAGATTCCTGTTCAACAGTCAAATGATGAAGTAAGCGTTTTGGCAAAGTCTTTCAACACCATGATCGTAAGACTGAATGACGTATTTCAGTCCCAGAAAGATTTTACAGCGAGTGCTTCACATGAGATAAGGACTCCGATCACAAGAATGGCTTTCCAGCTTGAAAACCTGATTACATTTGAGAAGCACTCTCCTAAAACCCTGTCTGCATTACAGCAGATTCAGAGGGATGTGTATCAGCTGTCAGATCTTACCAATTCATTATTGCTTCTCACCAAGTTTGATAAAGAAAATATTCAGAGTATTTATGAAGAGGTAAGAATTGATGAAGTAATATTTGAAGCTTTTGAAGCGGTAGAGAAAAGTTATCCCGATCTTAAGCTTGATTTTCTCATTACCGAAGATACTTCTGAAAATGCTCTTCTCACGATAGACGGAATACCCTCTTTATTAGTTATCGTTTTTATTAATTTATTTAAAAATGCTGCAGTATATTCTGATAATACTGAAGTGAACGTTTTAATCACCGAAACAAACGACCGCCTTTCTGTAGAGGTAATATCTCATGGGGATATAATTCCTGAAGAAGAGCAGTCTAAACTATTTGAAGCCTTTACCAGAGGAAATAACGCTCAGAATATATCCGGATCCGGCCTAGGATTGCGAATTGTGAAGCGTATTCTCGAATACCATGATTCTGAAATTGTATATTCTTCACCTGAGGAATACCTGAATAAATTCACAGTAATTTTTAAAAAGTAATTTCCATATTATCGTTTATTTTTAGAATTACACTCTATTTTCTTTAAGCTAGGGATTGGAATTTTAAATAAAAAATCAATATGTGGAGAAAAAAATAAAATTTATTTTTATTGAAAGACCTTCTGAAATAGCCTGTTCACAGAGATTTTAATTTTATTTTAAGGCTCATTTAAGTTTCTTTTAATCGTATGAAAGCAATTTTGTAATTTAAAAAGAAAAATAATGAACAGAATAACCATGCTGTTTCTGGCCATTTCCTCATTCGTGGCTGGGCAGCAGCAAATGTCTCTTTTGGATTGTGAAGAAGCATTCCAGAAGAACAACCTCCAGCTACTTGCTGCACAATATAATATTAGTGAAGCAGAAGCAGATATTATTCAGGCAAAAATATGGGATTTACCAAATTTGTCTGTTGAATTGAATGCTATAGATCCGGAGAATAATAAAATTCTTCATATAGGGAGTACAGGAGCAAAAGAATTTGGAGTAGATCAGCTTTTGACCTTGGGAGGTAAAAGAAAGAATGAAGTGGCTTTTGCAAAATCAAATAAGGAGATTGCAGAGCTACAGTTCAAAGGGCTTATTATAGATTTAAGAACACAATTGAGAAATACTTTTTACAGTATTATTTTTGACGAAAAAAAAGAAGTTAATATAGATCTTCAGCTTAAATATATCATCAATCTGTTAAATGCCTACGAGAGTCAGAATAAAAAAGGAAATATTTCATTGAAAGATGTGGTGAGACTTCAATCACTGGTCATTGGATTGCAGAGTGATAAAACAGAAGTTACCAATAATATTATTCAACAAAAACAAACCCTCAAATTGCTTACCGGAAGTCAAACGGAGATTCAGCCGATTATCTCTGATGAAGAACTGGAGAAGCTGTTTAACAGACAACCCTTAACAAGTGTGGAAGAACTGCAACAGAAAGCATTGGAGAATAATACAAACTATCTCACCTTCATTAAAATAACAGAAAGCAGCCAATTGAACCTAAAATGGCAAAAATCTCTCAATATACCGGACCTTACAGTAGGTGCCCGTTATACACAACGAGGTGCAGCTTTTGACAATCAGGTAGCTGTTTCCTTTGGAATACCCATACCACTATGGAAAAAAAATAAAGGAAATGAAATGAAGGCTGAATACCAGATAGAAGAAAGTAAAAAAGATGAAGCCAGACAAAAGGAAGAGCTGGCAGCCCAGGTTAATAGCACTTATAAAATATGGGATAATCAATATCAACAATATTATACCTTACAGCCTCATGATTTTAAGAATATGGATATTGTATTTACGGGAATTGTAAGTAATTTCCAGAGAGGAAACGTAAGTCTTATTGATTTTACCGACTTCATGGAAAGCTACAAACAAAGTATTTTACATATTTACGAAATGAAGAAACAGATTATGCAGTCTGCAGAACAACTTAATCAATTAGTACAAACGAAAATCTTCTATTAACAATGAAAACATATATTATCCCTGTATTGATGGTCTTATCATTATTGGCCTGTTCAAAAAAAGAGGAAGAAACAACAAACCAGGCTAAGAAAGGTTTTGAGCTTAGTAATACCATGCTTGGTTCTATTTCATTAGCTAAAGTAGAGAAAAAGAATATAGAAGATGTGTATAGCTTTTACGGAAAGATTTCTGCAGACAAAAACAGTTATATAGATGTATATCCGCTTGTAGGAGGAAACGTAATGAGTGTAAATGTAGAGCTGGGAGATTACGTGAAGAAAGGGCAGGTGCTGGCCACCATCAGGAGTACGGAACTCGCAGAGGTCCAAAAAGATGTAAGCGACTCAAAAACCGATTTGGTAGTGGCTACGAATAATCTTCGGGTTGCCAAGGAGTTGTACGAAGGAAAACTTAATACAGAAAGAGATGTACTGGAAGCTAAAAGCCAGTTACAGAAAGCCCAGGATCAGTTACAGAGAGCCTCTGCTATAAGTACGGTATATAATGTAAAGTCGGGAAATATTTACAGTGTGGTAGCTCCAATTAGCGGATATATTGTTCAGAAAAGTATCAATAAGGATATGCAGCTGAGAAGTGACAGAAGTGAAAATATTTTTGATGTAGCCAACACCACAAATGTATGGGCGATCATGAACGTTAATGAATCAGATATTGATAAAATAAGCCTTGGAATGAAAGCGCAGGTTTCTACCCTTTCTTATCCGGATAAAGTTTTTGATGGTAAAATTGATAAAATATTCAAAATTATTGATCCGCAAACCAATGCAATGCAGGCCAGAGTTGTTCTGGATAATGCCAATGGCTTACTGATTCCGGATAGCAAGGCTACGATAAAAGTTTCCAGTTTGGAAAATAACAGTATGCTGACCGTTCCGTCTAAGGCAGTAATCTTTGATGATAACAAAAGTTTTGTGGTGGTTTTTAAATCCAGAACAGACGTGAAGGTAAAAGAAGTTAAGGTTCAGAAACAGGTAGGTGATGTTACCTATATTGCAGATGGATTGACTGAAGGAGAGGAGGTGATTACCAACAATCAACTGCTCATATACCGTTCCCTGAATAGCTAACTCTATTAAATTCTTTATCAGCCTTAGGGGGTTGATAAAAATGAAAATAGATGTAAAAATAATTTTATTTCAACGGCTTTTTTAGGTCATCAATTTATCTATCATGAATAAATTCATTAAAAATATAATCGCTTTTTCATTAAAAAATAAAGCATTTACCTTTATCTGGGTAGCTATTCTGGCCATCGCCGGCTTTATAAGTTTCAAGAACATGCCGATTGAAGCTTTTCCGGATGTTACCAATACCCAGATTGTAATTATTACCCAGTGGAATGGGCGTAGTGCAGAAGAAGTAGAACGTTTTGTTACTACTCCCATCGAATTAGCTATGAGCCCGGTTCAGAAGAAAACCAGTGTGAGGAGTACTACCATGTTTGGACTTTCCATTGTTAAAATTCTGTTTGACGATGGGGTGGACGATACTTTTGCCAGAAATCAGGTGAATAACCAATTAAGAACCATTAGCCTTCCTGATGAGGTAGATCCCGAAGTACAGCCACCCTACGGGCCCACCGGGGAGATTTTCAGATATACCCTGGAAAGTAAAACAAAAGATTCCCGTAAATTGCTTACCCTTCAAAACTGGGTCATTGACCGTGCTTTGAGAGGAGTGCCGGGAGTAGCAGATATTAATGTTTTCGGAGGGCAGGATAAAGTTTTTGAACTGAGTATTGATCCACGCGCGCTGGATAAATACAATTTAACTCCTCTGCAGGTATATGATGCTGTGACCAAAAGTAACCTGAATGTTGGAGGAGATGTCATTGAAAAAAATGGGCAGGCTTATGTGGTAAGAGGAATAGGTTTGGTAAAATCTGTAGCTGATATAGGAAATATCACCATCCTGAATGACAGCGGGAACCCTGTTTTGGTGAAAAATGTAGCCGAAGTGCATGAAAGTTCTATGCCCAGGGTAGGGCAGGCGGGTCTGAATAACCATGAAGATACCGTAGAAGGGATTGTGGTAATGAGAAAAGGAGAGAATCCAAGAGAAGTTTTAATAGGTGTAAAAGCTAAAATTAAAGAACTCAACGAAAAGATTCTTCCGAAAGATGTAAAAATGGTAACCTTTTATGACCGGGATAATCTGATGGATTTTACGACACGTACCGTGATGCATAACCTTATTGAAGGAATTATTCTGGTAACGGTGATCGTTCTTATCTTTATGGCAGACTGGAGAACTACGCTGATTGTTTCCATTATTATTCCCTTATCTCTGCTGTTTGCATTTTTATGTTTAAAATTAGCCGGGATGAGTGCCAATCTACTTTCATTGGGAGCTGTTGACTTTGGAATTATCATTGACGGAGCCGTCGTCATGGTGGAAGGACTCTTTGTAATGCTCGACCATAAAGCCCATAAATATGGAACAGAAAAATTCAATAAACTGGCAAAAGGAGGCTGGATCAAGCAAACCGGAACCGGGTTGGGAAAAGCTATCTTTTTCTCAAAGTTAATTATCATCACTTCTCTGATTCCTATTTTCTCATTCCAGAAAGTGGAAGGAAAGATGTTTTCACCTCTGGCTTTTACTTTAGGATTTGCATTGATAGGTGCATTGATATTTACATTAACCCTTGTTCCCGTTCTTTCTCATATCCTTTTAAATAAGAATGTAAAAGAAAAAAACAATCCTTTTGTCAATTTCTGGGACAGAATTGTGTTAAAGGGCTTTAATATGACCTTCAGGCATAAAAAGACCAGTATGATCGTTGCCATCTCCTTCCTGGCGCTGACCCTGTTCTCAGGTAAGTTTCTTGGAACGGAATTCTTACCTCAATTGAATGAAGGTTCTTTGTGGATTACGGCAGAAATGCCGATGAGCTCATCATTAAAAGAATCCCTTAAAACAGCAGACCTTTTAAAGAAAGATATTATGAGCTTTTCCGAAGTGACTGATGTGCTGGCTCAGACAGGTAGAAGTAATGATGGTACCGATCCCAATGGATTTGGATTTGTACAGTTTGCTGTAAACCTTAAACCCAGAGAAGAATGGAAACGTAAGATCACTTATGAAGAATTAATTAATGAAATTGATAAAAAGCTTCGGAGCTACCAGGGAATTACATTCAACTATTCTCAGCCGATTTCAGATAACGTGGCTGAAGCAGTAGCCGGTTTTAAAGCTGAAAACGGGATTAAAATCTATGGGGACAACTTAGAGACTCTGGATAAGCTGGGAGAAGAAGTTTTATTAAAAATTAAAGATGTAAAAGGGGTAAAAGATCCGGGAATCATTAAAAATATAGGTCAACCGGAAGTAAGTGTTGTTTTAGACCGGGATAAAATGGCTGCGTACGGAGTAATGCCCGCTGATGCACAGGCAGTTCTGGAAATGGCTTTTGGAGGAAAAACAGCTTCCGAAATGTTTGATGGGGAAAGGAAATTTCCGATTCGTCTTCGTTATTCCCAGGAATACAGAAAAGATGAAAATGATATTGCCTCCCTGATGGTACCTACCCAAGATGGGGCAAAAATTCCATTGAAGGAAATCAGTACCATTGTAAAAGATAATGGGGCTGCATTTATTTACAGAGATAATATAAAAAGGTATATAGGTGTGAAGTTTTCAATCAGAGACAGGGATCTGGGGAGTACCATTGCCGATGCTCAGAAAAAAGTGGAAAAAATTGAGCTTCCGGATGGATATTCTATAGGATGGACAGGCCAGTTTGAAAACCAGCAGCGTGCCTCACACAGATTGGCTCAGGTAGTACCCGTGAGTATTTTGATGATCTTCTTTCTGTTATTTATCCTGTTTGGAAATATAAAAGATTCACTTCTTGTATTGGCTAATGTACCTTTTGCACTGATAGGAGGAATTATTGCCTTGCATGTGACGGGAATAAACTTTGGTATTTCTGCAGGAGTAGGGATGATTGCCCTTTTGGGAATCTGTATTCAGAATGGGGTCATTCTTATTACAGAGTTTCATCAGAATGTAAAAGAAGGAATGGATATAGATACGGCTATATTAAGTGGTGTTAAATCCAGAACAAGACCGGTGATTATGACAGCACTTATGGCGTCTATCGGATTAATGCCCGCTGCTTTATCTACGGGAATCGGCTCAGAATCTCAAAAACCCCTGGCAATTGTAATCATTGGGGGGTTAATTACGGCCACTGTCCTTACCCTACTTATTTTCCCTATTATTTTCTGGATTTTCAACAGAACCAAAAAATTACGGTCAATTTAACATTGTTTTTATATAATTTCGCCTCAGGTTTTCCTGAGGCGAAGTCTTTTTTTAGCTTTCTCTTGTATGATTTCAATTAAAATAATTAAATTGGCAAATTAATTATAAACAAATGATAGCTGCAAAAATAATGGGTTCCCCATCTTTACGACATTTGTAGAAAAGTTCTCCTTATTCTCAAAACTTAGGCTTATAAAAGCTTATAATATGTCTTAATTTACAAATGTTAAAACACAATATGAAACACTACAAGAAATCGGTTCTCTTTCTATTTGGATTTTTAATCATCCTGCTGCCTTTGCAGCTGATTTTTAAAATAAATATTGAAGAAACTTATCCATCCTTTAATTTTCCGGGATTTTCTTCATATCCTATAAAAGATGGAAAGTATATTAAATTTACGAAAACAACTTCCCATGTCTTTTTTAAAGACGGGGCTGATAGTATTTTAACCAAAAATGATTATTTGGGAGACCGAATACCAAGAACGATACAGATCACCCTGATCCAAAATTTACTTTTTCCTAAGAAATATCCGGTTTTGGATAGCCGGATAAACAGCTTGCCTCTCTATAAAAAGGAACTTTACCTGTTGAAAAAATCTATTCTTAACCGGAATATTAAAAAAGTAGATTTAAACGAAAGCAAAAAATTCATCGTAGAAAAATTAAGAGAAAGGTTTCCGGATAAAGAAGTAACTGGAATAGAAGTGGTCAATGAAACTAAAGATTTCGATATCACAACAAGAAAAATGAATGATACAGCGATCCGGGATACTGTACTGAGTTTCCGATTTTAAATTAACGATGATGAATAAACTAAAAGAACTTCCCTTTACCAGTTACCATCCAAGCTATGAGTTTCTGGCTTTTTACCGAATATTTTTCTCTATGTTCCTATTATGGACAGGAGTGTCAGATAACAGCTGGATTCATTCTATTCCTAACAGTGCAATGCATCCGCCGATCAGCATACTGTCTTTTATAGATTTCATTCCCTCAGGAACCTTTTTTGTGCTATGCAGATATATAATGTATCTCGGATTGTTGTTGATCATGATAGGCTACAAGCCGAGGATATTTGCCATACTTTATATGGTGATCTATGTATTGACCAGTAATTATGCCTATTCTTTTGGAAAAGTAAATCATGATTTCGTTTATACCCTGCCAATTTTAATCATGGCATTTTCTCCATGGAACAGAACCTACAGTTTTTTTCCGGAACCTGTAAAAGAAACTGATGGACCGGCCAAGTCGTGGCCTCTATTTATGATAAGCCTTATTTTTAGTTTCGGAATGTTTACCGCCGGATTTTCTAAAATTTTAGGAGGATGGCTAAGTATGGATACCCAATATACACAGATCTTTTTTAGCCAGTACAGATATATTATAGGTTGGAATGATTTTCTTTCAGATTTCTATGACGGAATAAATTCTAAGATATTTTGGGAATTTCTGGATTATTTTACTGTCTTTTTTGAAACAGTTTTTATAATAGCCTTTCTTTATCCGAAGTTTTTCAGGTTTATGCTTTTGATAACCGTCTTTTTTCATCTGAATGTACTTCTGATGCTGAATATCTCATTTATGTATTCAATAGGTTTGTATACTCTTTTCATTCCTGCTTATTTGCTTCCTGTAGGTTTTAGAAGTAAAGTGAAAAAAATACTTACCCATATATTTAACCCGAATTATCGATTGATTGCACTTGCACTGATCGTTCTGTATTTATTAATTCTTGGCTTCTTCGATATCAATACCATCGGCTTTATTTGTAATGAATTTTTCTCTTTTATTGCTTTTGGCCAGAATTCTACATCGCTGATCATGATGGGAGGAGCTTTTCTGCTGGCTTTATACTTATTTATACGGTCGTTGAGGAAATTGGATGTCAAATGATAAATACACAGGGATTTAATGATGATTATAGAACAATACTAAAGATTGAAATAACAAATTTTATTCTTTTATATATTGGGTTTCAGGGTTTTTCGGAAAAGGTTTCTTAAAGTTTTTTTCAATTCAGAAAATTGTGTAAATTTGCAGTCTCAATACATTGAAATATAAGGTTTGTACTTCATTGGATTTGAATATTGAAACTTTTTTCAATAAAAAGGTTTTGGTATTTAAAAATTCATTATATTTGCACACCGAAAATTTGAAAAACAATAAATAAATAATTTTACAATCATGGCAAAGGAAACGTTTAATCGTAACAAACCACACTTGAACATTGGTACTATTGGTCACGTTGACCATGGTAAAACAACTCTTACAGCTGCTATTTCTGCTGTATTAGCTAGCAAAGGTCTTGCTGAGAAAAAAGACTTCTCTGCAATTGACTCTGCTCCAGAAGAAAAAGAAAGAGGTATTACTATCAATACTGCTCACATCGAATACGAAACTGAAAAAAGACACTATGCTCACGTTGACTGTCCAGGTCACGCCGACTATGTTAAGAACATGGTAACTGGTGCTGCTCAAATGGATGGGGCTATCGTAGTATGTGCTGCAACTGACGGTCCAATGCCTCAGACTAGAGAACATATCCTACTTTGCCGTCAGGTAAACGTACCAAGAATCGTTGTTTTCATGAACAAAGTTGACATGGTAGATGACCCTGAGTTATTAGAGCTTGTTGAAATGGAACTTAGAGACTTATTGTCTACTTACGAATTCGACGGAGATAACTCTCCAGTAATTCAAGGTTCTGCATTAGGAGCTCTTACAGCAGCTACTGCATCTCCTGCTAACACAGAAGATAAGTGGTTCAAGAGCGTTGAAGAATTGATGGATGCTGTTGATACTTGGATCGAGCAACCACCAAGAGATACTGAAAAGCCATTCTTGATGCCAATCGAAGACGTATTCTCTATTACAGGTAGAGGTACTGTAGCAACTGGTAGAATCGAGGCTGGTGTTATCAACACTGGAGATCCAGTTGATATCGTTGGTATGGGTGATGAGAAATTAACTTCTACTATTACAGGAGTTGAGATGTTCAGAAAGATCCTAGATAGAGGTGAAGCTGGAGATAACGTAGGTCTATTGTTGAGAGGTATTGAAAAAACTGACATCAAGAGAGGTATGGTTATCGCTAAGAAAGATTCAGTTAAGCCACACAAAAAATTCAAGGCTTCTGTTTATATCCTTTCTAAAGAAGAAGGTGGACGTCACACTCCATTCCACAACAAGTACCGTCCTCAGTTCTACGTAAGAACTACTGACGTTACAGGTGAAATCTTCTTACCAGAAGGTGTAGAAATGGTAATGCCAGGAGATAACTTAGAGATCACTGTAGAATTGTTACAGCCAATCGCTCTTAACGTAGGTCTTAGATTTGCGATCAGAGAAGGAGGTAGAACAGTTGGATCTGGTCAGGTTACTGAAATCTTAGATTAATATCTTAAAATAAATAAAGCTTCCGCAAGGAATCTCTTGCGGAGCTTTTTATCTACGGGCATCGTCCAATGGTAGGATACCGGTCTCCAAAACCGTTGATCAGGGTTCGAATCCTTGTGCCCGTGCAAATATAAATTATGAGTTCATTTGTCGATTTTTTAAAAGGTTCTTATAACGAATTCAGACATAAAGTTGAATGGCCAAAATGGGCTGACCTTCAGTCTTCTACTATTGTAGTGACTATTGCGACAGTTATTCTGGCATTGTTTACCTTTGGAGTTGATGAATTGTTTTCAAAAGCAATCAGCAACATCATCGGAATACTAATCAACTTGTTCAATTAATTAAAAGTATTTTCCATAATGAGCGAATTGAAATGGTATGTGCTGAAAGCAATCAGCGGACAGGAAAATAAAGTGAAAAACTATATTGAGACAGAAATCAAACGTTTAGGGTTTGAGCAGTACGTTACTCAAGTGGTTATTCCTATGGAAAAGGTTATTCAAATTAGAAACGGTAAAAAAGTTCCTAAAGAAAGACCTTACTATCCTGGTTACTTAATGATTGAAGCTGAGTTAATGGGAGAGATTCCCCATGTTATCAAAAACATTCCCGGAGTAATATCTTTCTTGAGTTTAACAAAAGGAGGAGATCCAGTTCCAATGAGAAAGTCTGAAGTAAACAGAATGCTTGGAAGAATGGATGAGCTATCAGAATTTGCCAGCGATGTGGAAATTCCATATATCGTAGGAGAGAATGTAAAAGTAATCGATGGCCCTTTCAATGGATTCAACGGTACTGTTGAAAAAATTCTTGAAGATAAAAAGAAAATTGAAGTTTCTGTACTGATCTTCGGTAGAAAAACTCCAATGGAGCTTAGCTATATGCAAGTAGAAAAAGTATAATAATTACTTATATAATATAAAAAAGGCTGCTGTAAAGCGGTCTTTTTTTTGTTTACTCTTGTATCAAGAAATAAATTTCTATTCTGTACTGCTTCCTGGATTTTCTGATTACTTATGTGTACTTAAGTTCGTATTAATATATCCCTATATTATCATTCTTTTGTCAATGTTTCTATAGAGAGCTTTGCCATTATTGGAATGATCACCTTCATACGATAAAGATTACTTTGATTGATGTTATCAATGATTTCATATTCATTATTTTCCCTTATATGGCATA
This sequence comes from Chryseobacterium rhizosphaerae, assembly GCF_003385455.1. Lineage (GTDB taxonomy): Bacteria > Bacteroidota > Bacteroidia > Flavobacteriales > Weeksellaceae > Chryseobacterium > Chryseobacterium rhizosphaerae. The sequence continues at coordinate 237,361 of NZ_QNUF01000001.1, forward strand.
CTTATTGTAACCAATCAACCAACTAATCCATAAAACTTTATATTTTTCTTATTTGATACACTGTTCAGCAGAAGTATTAAACTTTTGTGTCTATATCGGAGATCAAAAATTGGGAATTTCAACATGAAGAGGCGACTTCTACAATAAACACACATAATTCAATGATTAAATTAACTTCGATGCTCCTTTTAACGGGTGCTGTCGCGTTTGCAAACGCGCAGGTTGGTATCAATACTGCAACACCGGAAAAGGAACTTACCGTTAACGGGACCATGAAAACATCAGGGATGGTCTTCAAAAAACCAATGGAAAAGCTGGGTGCAGACGAAAACTATACTTTTGTCATCAAATCTCCAGCTCCGGAAAACAAAATTACAGCCTATAATGATTCTTTTGTTCCCAATTCCCCGGCACCCATTAATATTATCCAGTTTAAAATCACATGTGACCCTTCAGATAAAGACTGGGTTAATCAATTTGATACTAAGATCAATTCTAAGAAATTCCTTGTTGTCATTTCTTCTTTTGGATTTACCCAACCTACCAGAACTTATTCTGCAGATTGGTTGACTCCGGTACCTCAGATTTTTGCATATTCTTCGGGAGGAACCTGGAAACTGAAAGCAGATTATCAGGGATTTTCTCCTGATTCATCATTGTCTACAGGAGAATGGACTCTCAATTTATTGGTGTATGACAGATCATATGCTAAGGAATTCAATACTACCCAAGATCTTAAAGCTTCTACTACCGGTGCAGCAGCAGCACCATTAATTCAATAAAAACATAGATAATGAAAAAAATTACCACAATAATCTTTGTAGCTTTTGCCGCTTTGAGTATGAATGCTCAGGTTGGTATCAATACTGCTAATCCTAAAGGAACTTTAGATGTAGAAGGTGAAACATTAGTTGAATCTTATTTGGTAGATACTGAAAATGCAACGGCAAGAGGAAATTATCTTCTTCTTACCCGTTCAAAAGACACTTCACCTGTAGGTAAAGTAAAACTGCTGGATATTACGCTGCGTAACGTAGCACCTGTTAATATGTATAATGTTGTTCTGAAAAATGTGAAACAGGATGAAGTCGTTAACCTGAATACAGGTTTAGATGCCGATAAATATGTTGTTGCCATTACAGGAGCTGTTTTTACGGGTGCCGTATCAGCAGCCAACACTTCTACTAATCCGAAATCTTACGGCTCTTATTCTACAGAAGTAAGCCAGATTGTAAAAGCCGGAAAGAAATTTCACGCAATAAATTTAAGTTTTAAAGGTGCCAGTACTGTTTCTTCGGTTAACGGAACATGGTCTCTTACTCTTAATGTTTTTGAGAAATCATTGGTTAAAGACTGGGGAACTTTCAACGGTTCAGTTTCAGCTTCATCATCACCAGCTTATTCGGGAGTTTCAACTAATACGCCTTTAGGGCTTCAATAAAAGATATGATAAGAAAAATTTATATTACGATTATAATGGGTCTGGGAATATTTTTAAATGCACAGACTGGTAAAGTAGGTATCAAAACAGATAAACCCACGGAAACCCTTGATGTCAACGGGAAAACATATACCAACTCTTTATACCTTAGAAATCCGGGAGAACCTACAATGACAGGAGGTAGTTTTTTGGCGACTTCTGAAAATGCTCTTCAGCTGTATGATCCGAATCTGGAAAGCAGCGGATTATTCAATTATCTAAAACTTACCCTTACAGGAGTATCTGGTACCGGAATTGCAGATTATGACACAAAAATAGATGCTAATAATTTTCTGGTTATCCTTCATAACTATTCATTTAAGCTTAATGATGGAACTACCAATGTAATGCTTGATTATGGTGATAACGGGATCAATGATAATAAGCAGGGCTCACCGGATGTGACAGCATTCAAAAGTAATGGGACATGGCATATAAAAGCGAAGTTTTCAGATAGCAGAATTATTGCAACCAATACTTCCACTCCGTCAAGAACCTACAATAATTTTACGGTAGACCTTTATCTGATGGCTTATAGAAGATTGATCACAAAACAGAATATCACTGATGTGAATGCCAATCTTGGAGGAACAGACGGCTCTACACAAACAATCAGTAAACCATCCGGTTTCTAATTGATAATATTATAGATAAAAAAGACTGCTTATAGCGGTCTTTTTTATTAATACCAGAGCCTAACCTTATACCATCTGAAACAGACTTAAAGAACCTCCTGTGGTTGGGATATAAGACAAGATGGAATAGAGGTGAGATTTTGAAGAGCAATGTAAATGATAAAGATAAAATAAAGAAACAGGTATAAAATTGATCAGAAAATAAAATTTCTTAGCATAACAGATAAGAAAAATGGGTGCCCCATTTTTATTTTAAAATGAATGAATTTGTTTTTGGTTTCCCCAATACAAATTATATCCTGAAGATAGCCTTAAAAAAGTGGAATGAACTGATAATCTGAACTTCTATATATCAATTAATTTCTGAAAACTTTTTAAAAATAGGCAATATCCGTTTGTAGTTTCAAAAATATTTTATACTTTTGCAATCCGAAAAGTAGGTTTATTGTTATGTGAGTGCATAACCTACTGAATAATAAATGCTTCCAAACTCATTAATTATTCAAACTAAAAAAAATTAAAATGGCTAAGAAAGTCTTTAAAATGGTAAAGCTTCAGGTGAAAGGTGGCGCAGCTAACCCTTCTCCACCAGTAGGTCCAGCATTGGGTTCTGCAGGTGTGAACATCATGGAGTTTTGTAAGCAATTTAACGGAAGAACCCAAGACAAGCCAGGGCAAGTTTTACCTGTAGTAATTACAGTATACGAAGACAAATCTTTTGAATTCGTAATTAAAACTCCACCTGCAGCGATCCAGTTAATGGATGCAGCTAAGATCAAAGGAGGTTCCGGTGAACCAAACAGAAACAAAGTAGGTTCTGTATCTTGGGATCAGGTAAAGAAAATCGCTGAAGATAAAATGGCAGATCTTAACTGCTTTACAATGGACTCTGCACTTTCTATGGTAGCTGGTACTGCTAGATCTATGGGATTAAAAGTAACAGGAACTAAACCAGCTAACGCTTAAAACTTATTGAAATGGCAAAATTAACAAAAAAGCAAAAAGAGGCTTTAAGCAAAGTAGAGAAAGGTAGAATCTATAACCTTGAAGAAGGTTCGGCTCTTGTAAAGGAAGTAAACACTACAAAGTTTGATGCTTCTGTAGATATCGCTGTAAGATTGGGTGTAGATCCAAGAAAAGCAAACCAAATGGTAAGAGGTGTAGTATCTCTTCCTCACGGAACTGGTAAAGATGTTAAAGTATTAGCTCTTGTAACACCAGATAAAGAAGCTGAAGCTAAAGAAGCTGGAGCTGATTATGTAGGTCTTGACGAATATTTACAAAAAATAAAAGATGGTTGGACTGATGTTGACGTTATCGTTACTATGCCAGCTGTTATGGGTAAATTAGGTCCATTAGGTAGAGTATTAGGTCCAAGAGGTTTGATGCCTAACCCTAAATCAGGAACTGTAACTATGGAAATTGGTAAAGCAGTAACTGAAGTGAAAGCTGGTAAAATTGATTTCAAAGTAGATAAGTATGGTATTATCCATGCTGGTATTGGTAAAGTATCTTTTGATGCTGCTAAGATCAAAGAAAATGCTCAGGAACTAATCCAAACATTAGTTAAAATGAAGCCTACGGCTGCTAAAGGAACTTATGTGAAAAGCATCTACTTGTCTTCTACAATGAGCCCAGGTATTGCAATTGATACAAAATCTGTTAACTAATATTAAATCCTTAAGACGATGACAAAAGACCAAAAAGTTGTAGCAATACAAGAGATCAAAGACTTGCTTCAGGATGCAAAAGTAGTATACGTAGCAGATCTAGAAGGATTGAACGCTGCTAAGTCTTCAGACTTCAGAAGACAGGCTTTCAAACAAAATATCAAAGTAAAAGTAGTAAAAAATACACTTTTACAAAAAGCAATGGAGCAAATTGACGGGGTAGATTTCTCTGAAATGTTCCCAACATTCAAAGGTAACTCTGCAATCATGATTGCTGATACTGCGAATGCTCCTGCAAAATTAATCCAAGGGTTCAGAAAAAAAGAAGATAAGCCTGCTTTAAAGTCTGCTTACCTTCAGGAAACTTTCTATGTTGGAGACGAAAACTTAACTTCACTTGCTAACATCAAGTCTAGAGAAGAAATGATCGGAGAAATCATCGGATTACTTCAATCTCCAATTCAAAGAGTTGTTTCTGCTCTTCAAAACAAATCTGAAACAGTAGAAGCTAAAGCTGAAGAAGCTGCTCCGGCTGTAGAAGAAACTCCTGCTGAAGCTCCAGATGCTGCTGCAGAAAGCACTGAAGAAACAAGTGCTGAATAATTATACTCAAAAAATTAAATAAATAATCAACAAAAACATTACAACAATGTCAGATTTAAAAAATTTAGCTGAAACGCTAGTAAACTTAACAGTAAAAGACGTAAATGAATTAGCTACTATCCTTAAGGATGAGTACGGAATTGAGCCAGCTGCTGCTGCTGTAGTAGTTGCTGCAGGTGGTGGAGAAGCTGCTGAAGAAAAAACTGAATTCGACGTAATTCTTAAGTCTGCAGGTGCTTCTAAATTAGCTATCGTTAAATTGGTAAAAGATTTAACTGGTGCTGGTCTTAAAGAAGCTAAAGATATCGTAGACGGTGCTCCAGCTGCAATTAAGCAAGGAGTTTCTAAAGACGAAGCTGAAGCTCTTAAGAAGCAATTAGAAGAAGCTGGTGCTGAAGTAGAATTGAAATAATTTCAATTATATTCTAAATATAGAAGCCCGGGCATTTGCCCGGGCTTTTTTTGTTATCTGATAATCATCAGTTTGTCACTTTGTTTACAAGCGTATGGAGGTTTTGTTGACTTAAATTTCATAATATTAATTTATTATTATTAATTTCACATTAATTAACATAATGTATTAATATTATTCTTTAATTATTGTTATTTTTTGTATAATTTTATCATTAAAACATTGTTTTTATTGAAAAAATACTATATTTGCATCAGAAAAAAAACACAACACTATTGGATCGAAATTATTTTCTTTCGTATAGTCATATAGCATTTCTTTTGTTATTATCGACTATCGGAAAACTGAACGCAGGGTTTATTATATCTACCGCGGTAGACAAATCTGAATTGCTGCATTGTACAGGTGTAAATAATACGGATTTACACTCGCATATAATCAATAAAATTTCACAGGAACCGATAAGGGTTACTAATATCCTGCAAGCTGAGAATTGTAAGGGCAATCATCATACTTTACGACATTATCTTCGCCTTCCTAAGGATAACGATTTTATATCTTGTGCCATAAAAGGGTTTGAGATTGTTTCCGTCTGGAAGACAAGGATACAAGAGGTAGAATATTATGGAAGTACGGTGACTGTATTTGAAAAGATTAAAAGGTTTTACATCAACTCTTTTAAGCTGGTCGACGGTTTTAAGTTTATTATTAAGATCCCCGATAAACTGATCCTTCCTTCTCTACGATAATATTTCATAACAATTTTTACGATCCCCATGGGAATTATAAAGCTGTTTCATTTACAATTTTAAATGAGAGAGCTGAAGAAATGCCTTTATATAAAAACGAACACAAAAAAACAACAAAGATCAACAAAGAATGAAAAGCAAATTATTAACACTAGCACTCTTATCGGCAGGATTTTATTTATCTGCCCAAGTAGGGATTAATACAGGTGGGCCTCAAGCTACACTTGATGTGGTGGGTTTTCCATCCAATACCAATAAACTAGATGGTGTCATTGCTCCAAGGCTTACAGGAGCGCAGCTAAGTGCCAAAAATTATACGGCAGCCCAAACCGGGGCTATTGTATATGTCACAGTTGTTGAAGCTGTACCTGCCGGACAGACCGCGGCCGTTGTATCACCTGGTTATTATTATTTCGATGGGACAAAATGGGGGAACTTAGGTGCAGATTGGCGTACCGTTGGAAATGCAGGAACGACGCCTACTACGGCTGGTTTGGGAACAGATATTTCTACAGGAAACTATTTAGGGACAAGTGATGGACAGAATTTGGTATTGGCAACTCAAAAAAATGTCAAAGGAATTCTGGACTTGAATGGAACATTACGTGGTGGAAACTCCAATACTACCACAGGGCCATTTGCCTCTTTTACATGGGGATCCAATAATACGCTGACAAACAGTACTTCGTCCAATATCGCTTTAGGTAAAGATAATACCGTTTCTGCACAAGGGAATTTTCCTGCGGTAGCTATCGGATTAGCGAACACTGCTAATAATGGTGCCAAAATAATAGGGAATACCAATAATGCATCCGGAGCCAATAATTTAGTCTTTGGAAACGGAAATACAGTAACAGGAATTACAGGATTAACACTTGGAAATAATAACACCAATGATGGAGGGATTATTATAGGAGGCGGAAATACAGCAGCAACCAACACTGTTACCATAGGATCAGCAAATAATGCTTCAGGAGGCCAATCGATGGCTATAGGATTTACAGGAAAGGCATTGGCAGGACAATCTGTATATGCTAATAAAGCGCATGCCTTTTTTAATATCGGAAATGCCACCAATGCTATCGTTGGGATTAACATGATTCCTACTGCTGATACAGCTTCCGGTGCGGCTATCCAGTTAAAAGGAATTACCGGTGCTGCTTCATCCTGTACCGCGGCTGAAGAAGGAGCCATCCGCTATAATTCCACAGCAAAAGTACACGAAGGCTGCAATGGAACTGCATGGAAAGCTTTCTATTAATTGAAAAATAAACACAAAATCTTTAAAAAATTAAAAAATGACCAAAAAATTATTAGAGAAATTAGCTGTAATGCTTATGACGCTGGTGCTGTCTGTAGCAGCATTGGCACAGCAAGGCTATGAACCTATCCGAGGGATGGGAGTTGAAGCAAAACCTGTAAACAACTCAGGGATTTGCTTGGCATGTTATAATGGAAGCATGAATCCAGTGGTGGATGCCAGTTTGGATAACAGTGTAAGTATGGGAAATTTCGCTTCTTTACTGAGTGGAAACGGTATATCTGTTAAAAACAAGAATACATCATATCCGGCAGGATATATTACTGGTTTTAATGTAGACCTTGGAACAAGCTTTATTACGATTGATCTTTTAAGCTCGTTAAGAATCAGTACCTATAAAAATGGTGTTGTTCAGGAAACTACTACAAACAGTACACTTTTATCAGTACCTGCATTTGGGGGTAGCAAGAACAGAATATTCTTACACTTTAAAACTTCAAAAGAATTTGATGAAGTAAGATTGTATCAGACAAATGTTCTTTCCGTATTCAGTGCAATGAATGTGTATTATGCATTTGCATTTGATCCGGCTAAGGTACCGACAGATAACAATGGTATTTGTGATGATATTATTGCGGGAAGTGGTGTTGACGGAAATATATCCGGAAGCAGCAGTTTCCTTGCTCCACTTTCTTACGTTCAGAATAAAGAAAATATTGGGGACGGAAATAAAAACTCTTTCGGGAAAATAGTCCTTCCAATAGGATTGTTAGGGTCTTATTCAGTAGGGGTTTTGGATAAAAACCAGGTATACCCTGCGGGAAACAGAACCGGATTTGTAATAGAGCCTGATGATCAGGGTAAGCTGCTGAGTGCTGAGTTTTTGAAAAATATTACTGTAGAAACCTATTTATTTGGCCAGCTTCAGGATTCAAGACAATTATCCGATGGAGGAGGATTGATCAATATCAAAGTATTGGGGTATGGTTCCGGGAAGCAAAAAGTAACACTTACGACCACCAAACCTTTCAATGAGGTTCGACTGAAAATTACTCAGACTGTCGGGTTTAACCTGGGAGCTCTTAAGGTATATTATGCATTCGAAGAACCAATTTCTTGTGAATGTGATGATAAAATTCAAACTAGTGGCTCCGCAATACCTGGAAATCTGGTAACAGGAGGAAGCTGGACATCCGGACCTGGGTTTTTAGGTCTTATTCTGGCTAAAATGACAAGCCCGGAAGCAATTGTAGATACCAATCCTAATAATTATGCAACAGCAACAGTGCCTGCAGCATCTATTTTAAGTATTTTCTCAGCATTTGCAACGGTAAGCAGTAATGCAATGCTTCCTGCTAATACAATGGCCGGATTTACGGTAGAAAAAGCAGGAAATCTTTTGGGGGTAAGTGTACTTGAAAATATTACAGTAACCCTATATAACGGAAATACAGTAACCAATACTTTTACAAGTTCAGGAAGTCTTATCAGTGGAAACTTCTTCACGACAAACTCCAATAAGTTCTATGTAGGAGGTAAGGCTACAAAACCTTTCAACCGTATGAAGATTACCTTTAATAGCGGAACGGCTGTCCGTATTCCTCAGAGCTATTATATCTATAATGCTTTTGCGAGTAAAGATGATGATAATGACGGAGTTCCAAACTGCTTTGATAGATGTCCGGGAGGAGATGACAGTATAGATAATAACGGTAATGGTATTCCTGATTGTGCAGAAGGATGTACAGTGGTTAATGATAAGTCTCCAACATTGGATACGGATGGTGACGGTATTGTTGATGCATGTGATTTTGATTCTGACAATGATGGTATTCCTGACTCAATGGAAGATTTTGATGCTAACGGTAAGTTTGAAGACGATGATATGGAAGGTGATATTTTAATTACTTCTATATTGGGAGACAGTGTTCCGAATTATCGTGATTTGGATTCTGACAATGACGGCGTGTTGGATTTATTTGAATCAGGTATTCCAACATCAGTAATCAATCAGATTGATGCAGATCATAATGGGGTTATTGATAGTGGTGTTGCAGTAGGAAACAATGGTCTGGCAGATGTATTGGAAACGTATCCAGATTCAGGAACTTTAAAATATCCTATTCAGAATACGGATGGAGATGGTTTACCTGACTTCCTGGACCTGACTTCCAATGGTTCGGATCTTGACCTGTATAAGATTGGAAAAGGAAATCTTGATACTATGGGTGGTGGATTCATTTCTACAATTGATGACAAAGACAGAGATGGTATCCAGGCTGTTGTAGATACAGACCTTGTGAAGAGAGGAGCTCCAGATTCTCCACTTTCGCCATATGCTTCACTGTTGAAAAATGCATCGATGAAGACTGCAAAAATTACCGGGGCTTCAGATGTAACAGAAGTTGCCAATGATGTTAAAATATACCCTAACCCGGTAAAAGCTGGAGAAAATCTTTCGATCACAACTGCAGAAGACGGCGTTTATACTTTATACTCTGCACAAGGGCAGGTAGTTAAGTCAGATAAATTGAATCTTCGTACAGGTATTGATACCTCTTCATTACCTATGGGAATTTATATTATTAAGATAGAAACTAAATCAACGGTAAAATCTTATAAGGTTATTGTGAAATAATTATAAGAAATCTTAGTGTTTATGGAGGCTGCTCAGAAATGGGCAGCTTTTTTATTTTAATGTCCTCAAAATGAGGCGTATTATTTGTAATTGTGGATAACTTTTTGTATCTTTGCCCCTCTTTTGGCGCTAAAAATTGTTTGTAAATTTATAAAATACTAAAAATCAACTCTTTCAATGTAAATCATGAAAGGGATTTCGTATTTGTAGATACTGCGGTAATACTGCCTCAAAAGTAATAAAAATATTTTGCATTACGCTGTGAAAAGATATACCAGCGTTGCAGTTAGGAATAAGACTGTAAGAATAAAGAAAAAAGAATAAAGACTATTTCTAATAGCGCCAAACATTTGAAGTCTTTGATCTTTTCTCTGTTTCTCCCTTCTATTCCTGATATTTTTTAATAAATCAAAATATTTTTTAACCCTTTCTTAAAAGTTTTATGAGTAAAACAAAATCAACAACTCAAGGAAATCCGAGAATTAATTTCTCATCAGCGAAAGGAAAAATCATCACTCCAGACTTCTTGGACATCCAAATCGAGTCTTTCAGAGAATTTTTCCAGCTTGATACACTTCCTGAAGCCAGAAAGACAGAAGCTCTTTACAAGACCTTCCAAGAGAATTTTCCAATTACCGATTCTAGAAATCAATTCGTATTGGAATTCCTTGACTATCTGGTAGATTCTCCACGTTATTCAATTGATGAGTGTGTGGAAAGAGGTCTGACGTATTCAGTGCCTCTAAAAGCAAGACTTAAATTATATTGTACTGACCCGGAACACGAAGATTTCCAAACGGTGGTTCAGGATGTATATTTAGGTCCGGTTCCTTATATGACGCCTAGTGGATCTTTCATCATCAATGGTGCTGAGAGAGTTATTGTTACGCAGCTTCACCGTTCACCTGGTGTATTCTTCGGACAGACTTACCACGCGAATGGAACCAAACTATACTATTCAAGAATTATTCCTTTCAAAGGATCTTGGATGGAATTTACAACAGATATCAACAGCGTAATGTACGCGTATATCGACCGTAAGAAAAAGTTACCATTAACAACTTTATTAAGAGCTATCGGTTACGAATCTGATAAGGATATCCTTCAGATCTTCGACCTTGCTGAAGAAGTGAAAGTTTCTAAAGCTGCCCTTAAAAAAGTGGAAGGGAGAACATTGGCTGCGAGAGTATTGAACACTTGGTTCGAAGATTTCGTAGACGAAGATACAGGTGAGGTAGTTTCTATTGAAAGAAACGAAATCATCTTGGATAGAGAAACGATTCTTGAAAAAGAACATTTAGATCTTATCCTGGATGCTGGTGTGAAATCTATTTTGATCCACAAAGAAAACAGCAATGAATTCTCTATCATCCAGAATACATTACAGAAAGACCCTACTAACTCTGAGAAAGAAGCAGTAGAGTACATCTATCGTCAGTTAAGAAATGCAGATCCACCAGATGAGGAAACAGCAAGAGGAATTATTGAAAAATTATTCTTCTCTGAGCAGAGATACTCTCTTGGTGAAGTAGGACGTTACAGATTGAATAAAAAATTAAGTCTAAACATCCCAACTACAACTGAAGTTCTTACAAAAGAAGATATCATTGCGATTGTAAGACACTTAATTGAGTTAGTAAACTCAAAAACGGATGTTGATGATATTGACCACTTATCAAACAGAAGAATTAAAACTGTTGGTGAGCAGTTAGCAGGACAGTTCGGTGTAGGTCTTTCAAGAATTGCAAGAACAATTAAGGAAAGAATGAACGTTAGAGATAACGAAATCTTTACTCCACTTGATCTTGTAAATGCTAAGACATTAACATCAGTAATCAACTCGTTCTTTGGTACCAACCAGCTTTCTCAGTTCATGGACCAAACCAACCCTCTATCAGAGATCACTCACAAGAGAAGATTATCTGCACTAGGGCCTGGTGGTTTATCAAGAGAAAGAGCAGGTTTCGAGGTTCGTGACGTTCACCATACACACTACGGAAGAATTTGTCCGATTGAAACTCCGGAAGGACCAAACATCGGTTTGATTTCATCTTTAGGTATTTATGCGAAAATCAACAGACTAGGTTTCATCGAAACTCCATATAGAAAAGTAGAAGACAGTAAGATTAATCTTAATGCAGATCCTATTTATCTTAATGCTGAGGACGAAGAAGATAAAGTAATTGCTCAGGCAAACGTTGAATTGAACGATAGCGGAGAATTCTTAACAGACAGAATTATTGCCAGACTGGATGGTGACTACCCTGTAGTTGAGCCAGCTCAGGTAAATCTTATCGACGTTGCACCAAACCAGATCTCTGGTATTTCCGCTTCATTGATTCCATTCCTGGAGCATGATGATGCGAACCGTGCGTTGATGGGATCCAACATGATGCGTCAGGCAGTTCCTCTATTGAAGCCACAAGCTCCAATCGTAGGTACAGGTCTGGAACAACAAGTTGCGAAAGATTCAAGAATTTTGATCAATGCAGAAGGTACAGGTACTGTAGAGTATGTGGATGCTGACAAGATCACTATTAAATACGAAAGAAGTGAAGACGAAGATTTAGTACAATTTGAGTCTGCTACTAAAACATACAACCTTACTAAGTTTAGAAAAACTAACCAGAGTACAACTATTACCCTAAGACCAAACGTAAGAGTAGGTGATGTAGTGGAAAAAGGACAGGTACTTTGTGACGGTTATGCTACTGAAAAAGGAGAATTAGCTCTTGGTAGAAACTTAGTGGTAGCGTTCATGCCTTGGAAAGGATACAACTTTGAGGATGCAATTGTAATCAACGAAAAAGTTGTACGTGAAGACTGGTTTACTTCAATCCACGTAGATGAATATTCTCTTGAAGTTCGTGATACCAAATTAGGTATGGAAGAGCTTACAGCAGATATTCCAAACGTTTCTGAAGAAGCTACTAAAGATCTTGACGAGAACGGTATGATCAGAATCGGTGCTGAAGTGAAGCCTGGAGATATCATGATTGGTAAAATTACTCCAAAAGGTGAATCTGATCCGACTCCTGAAGAAAAACTTCTTAGAGCAATCTTTGGTGATAAAGCTGGTGATGTAAAAGATGCATCATTAAAAGCTGACTCTTCATTAAGAGGGGTGGTGATCAACAAGAAATTGTTCTCAAGAAACATTAAAGACAAAAAGAAAAGAACTGAAGAAAAACTTAAACTTGAAGAGATTGAAAACACTTACAAGGCTAAGTTTGACGAGTTGAGAAATACTTTAATTGAAAAATTAAATACACTGGTAAGCGGTAAAACTTCTCAAGGGGTACAAAATGACCTTGACGAAGAAATCATCGGTAAAGGTGTGAAATTCACTCACAAATTATTGACTTCAGTTGAAGATTATGTAAACGTTAGCGGTTCAGACTGGACAGTAGACGCTGATAAAAATGAATTGATCAAACAATTGATTCACAATTACAAAATCAAATTTAACGACATTCAGGGAGTTAAAAACCGTGAGAAATTTGCTATTTCAATCGGAGATGAGCTTCCAGCAGGGATCATGAAATTGGCTAAAGTTTACATCGCTAAGAAACGTAAACTGAATGTAGGGGATAAAATGGCAGGACGTCACGGTAACAAAGGTATCGTTTCAAGAATCGTTCGTGAAGAAGATATGCCATTCCTTGAAGACGGAACACCAGTAGATATCGTATTGAATCCACTAGGGGTACCTTCTCGTATGAACATCGGTCAGATCTATGAAACAGTTCTTGGATGGGCAGGTCAGAAATTAGGAATGAAGTTCGCTACACCAATCTTTGATGGAGCAACTCTTGACCAGATTACTGAATATACAGAAAAGGCAGGTCTTCCTAAATTTGGTAACACTCACCTTTATGATGGTGGTACCGGAGAAAGATTTACTCAGCCGGCTACTGTAGGTATTATCTACATGCTGAAACTAGGACACATGGTTGATGATAAGATGCACGCACGTTCTATTGGTCCTTACTCATTGATTACTCAGCAGCCGTTAGGAGGTAAAGCTCAGTTCGGTGGACAGAGATTTGGAGAGATGGAGGTTTGGGCTCTTGAAGCATTCGGAGCATCAAATATTCTAAGAGAAATCTTAACTGTGAAGTCGGATGACGTGATTGGTAGAGCAAAAACTTATGAAGCAATTGCAAAAGGTGAATCTATGCCTGAACCAGGTATCCCGGAATCATTTAACGTATTACTTCACGAGTTACAAGGTCTTGGATTAGACGTAAGATTGGAAGAGTAAGATATCAGATATCAGACACTGGTTGTCAGATTATGCGACTCTAAAAATTTTATAATCCTTGAATTTGGAATGATGATTTCGTCTGAAATCTGAACTCTGAAATCTAAAATCTAAAAAAATTATGTCAAATAAAAATAAAACAAGTAGATTTAATAAAATAACCATTGGTTTAGCTTCACCAGAGTCTATTTTACAGGACTCAAGAGGAGAGGTTTTAAAACCAGAAACTATTAACTACAGAACTCACAAACCTGAAAGAGACGGATTATTCTGTGAGAAAATCTTTGGTCCTGTAAAGGATTACGAATGTGCTTGTGGTAAATATAAGAGAATTCGTTACAAAGGGATCGTTTGTGACCGTTGTGGTGTAGAAGTTACCGAGAAAAAAGTAAGAAGAGAAAGAATCGGACATATCGGTTTGGTTGTTCCTATTGCTCACATCTGGTACTTCCGTTCATTACCAAACAAAATCGGATACCTTCTTGGAATCCCTTCTAAGAAATTAGATATGATCATCTACTACGAAAGATATGTAGTGATCCAACAGGGTATTGCCAAAAAATTAGATGGTTCTGATTTTGAAAATATGGAATTCTTAACAGAAGAAGAGTACCTTGACATTATGGAAACTCTTCCTGTAGAAAACCAGTATCTTGATGATTCTGATCCGAACAAATTCATCGCCAGAATGGGTGCTGAAGCTGTGGAAGATCTATTAAAGAGAATTGATCTTGATGCATTATCTTTTGACTTAAGACACAAAGCTCATAACGAAGGTTCTAAGCAAAGAAGAACTGAAGCACTGAAAAGATTGAACGTTGTAGAAGCATTGAGAGGTGCCAATACAAGAATGATCAACAGACCAGAGTGGATGATTATGCGTGTGCTGCCTGTTATACCACCAGAACTAAGACCATTAGTTCCATTGGATGGAGGACGTTTCGCTACTTCTGACCTTAATGACCTTTATAGAAGAGTTATTATCAGAAATAACCGTTTGAAGAGATTATTGGAGATTAAAGCTCCTGAAGTAATCTTGAGAAACGAGAAGCGTATGCTTCAGGAATCTGTAGATTCATTATTCGATAACACAAGAAAATCTTCTGCAGTAAAATCTGAATCAAACAGACCATTGAAATCACTTTCTGATTCATTGAAAGGTAAGCAAGGTCGTTTCCGTCAGAACTTACTAGGGAAAAGGGTTGACTACTCTGCGCGTTCGGTAATTGTTGTAGGTCCAAACTTACAGCTTCACGAATGTGGTATTCCTAAAGATATGGCAGCTGAACTTTACAAACCGTTTATCATCAGAAAACTGATCGAGAGAGGAATTGTAAAAACTGTGAAATCTGCAAAGAGAATTATCGACAGAAAAGAGCCTGTAGTATATGATATCCTTGAAAACGTGATGAAAGGTCACCCTGTTCTACTGAACAGAGCACCTACGCTTCACAGACTGGGGATTCAGGCTTTCCAACCTAAGATGATCGAAGGTAAGGCAATCCAGCTACACCCGTTAGTAACAACAGCATTCAACGCCGATTTCGATGGTGACCAGATGGCGGTACACTTACCGTTAGGACCAGAAGCGATCCTTGAAGCGCAGTTATTAATGTTAGGTTCTCAGAATATCTTGAACCCTGCAAACGGTTCTCCAATTACAGTACCTTCTCAGGACATGGTTCTTGGTCTTTATTTCATGACTAAAGAATTGAGTTCTACAGAAGATATGAAAGTAAAAGGTGAAGGTCTTGCATTCTATTCTCCTGAGGAAGCAGAAATTGCTTATGCTGAAGGTAGAGTTTCTTTAAATGCTAAGGTAAGATGTAGACTACCTGTTAAAGAAGACGGAGTAATAGTAACAAGATTGATCGAAACTTCTGTAGGTAGAATTTTATTCAACCAGATTGTACCTAAACAATCAGGATATATCAATGAACTTCTTACTAAGAAATCATTGAGAAACGTTATTGGTAAGATCCTTGCCGATACGGATTTCCCTACTACTGTGAAGTTCCTTGATGCAATGAAAGACTTAGGGTATTCAAATGCATTCAAAGGAGGTCTATCGTTCTCTCTTGGAGATATCGTAGTACCTGTAGAGAAAAAGCAGATGATTGCTACTTCAATTGAAACTGTAGACGAAATTAGAGCTAACTATAACATGGGTCTAATTACCGATACAGAACGTTATAACCAGGTAATTGACGTTTGGACTAACACCAACGCTGGATTAACTGAAATGATCATGAGCAGAATGAAAACCGACCAAGGTGGTTTCAACTCTGTGTATATGATGCTTGACTCTGGGGCGAGGGGTTCTAAAGAACAGATCCGTCAGTTATCAGGGATGAGAGGTTTGATGGCGAAACCGCAAAAAGCTGGTTCTACCGGTGCGGAGATCATCGAAAACCCGATCCTTGCAAACTTTAAGGAAGGTCTTTCGATCTTAGAGTACTTTATCTCTACTCACGGTGCTCGTAAGGGTCTTGCGGATACCGCTCTTAAGACAGCCGATGCTGGTTACCTAACGAGAAGATTGGTAGACGTTGCACAGGACGTTATCGTTACAGAAGATGACTGTGGAACACTTAGAGGAACAGAAGTTACTGCACTTAAGAAAAATGACGAGATCGTTGAAAGAATCTCTGAAAGAATCTTAGGTAGAGTATCTCTTCATAATATCTATGACCCTGAAACTGACGAGCTTATTGCTAGTGCAGATCAGGTAATCATTGAAGAATTGGCAAAAAGAATTGAAGAAGCTGGATTAGAAGCTGTTGAGGTTCGTTCGCCATTAACTTGTGAAGCTAAGAAAGGGATCTGTGCGAAATGTTACGGTAGAAACTTAGCAACAGGTAAAGTGATCCATATGGGTGAAGCGGTAGGTGTAATTGCAGCACAATCAATTGGGGAACCAGGTACTCAGCTTACGTTGAGAACCTTCCACCAAGGGGGTACTGCAGGAAACGTATCAGAAAACCCATCTATTGTAGCTAGAAGAGATGGTATCGTTGAAATGGATGATGTAAGAACAATTACTTCTGAAGATGAAAACGGTAATACAGCTGAGGTAGTAGTTTCCCGTTCAACGGAATTCAGATTAGTTGCTGCGGAGTCTAAAACTCCATTAATGATAGCTAACGTACCTTACGGATCTATATTATCTGTAAAACCAGGTGATAAAGTGAAGAAAGGAGATACCATCTGTAGATGGGATCCGTATAACGCGGTTATCATTGCTGAAACTTCTGGTAAGGTAGAATATGAAGATATTATCCAGGGTATTTCATTCCAGCTTGAAATTGACGAACAAACAGGATTCGAAGAGAAAGTAATCTCTGAATCTAGAAATAAGAAAGCCGTACCTACCTTGAAGGTGGTAGATTCTAAAGGAGTTGAGCAAAGAGCATACAACTTACCGGTAGGAGCCCACTTAATGGTAAATGATGGTGAAAAAATTAAGGCTGGTAAGGTCTTAATCAAAATCCCAAGAAAATCTGCAAAAGCAGGGGATATCACCGGAGGTCTTCCAAGAGTTACCGAATTATTCGAAGCAAGAAACCCTTCAAACCCAGCGGTTGTTACTGAAATCGACGGGGTAGTTTCTTACGGAAAAATTAAGAGAGGTAACCGAGAATTGATTGTAGAAGCTAAAACTGGAGAAAGAAAGATTTACCTGGTAAAACTTTCTAACCAGATCTTGGTTCAGGAGAATGACTTCGTAAGAGCTGGTTCTCCACTATCTGACGGTTCTATCACACCGGATGATATCTTAAGAATCAAGGGCCCAACTGCGGTTCAGGAATACTTAGTAAATGAGATTCAGGAAGTTTACCGTCTTCAGGGGGTAAAAATTGATGATAAGCACTTTGAAATTATCGTAAGACAGATGATGACAAAAGTATCTATCGTGGATGGAGGTGATACTCAATTCCTTGAAGGAGCTCTGGAACATAAGTATGACTTCTTGGAAGAGAACAACAGAGTATTTGGTCTTAAAGTAGTAGTAGAGGCTGGTGATTCTAAAGAATTCAGACCAGGTCAGATGATTACTGCAAGAGAATTAAGAGATGAAAACTCTAAGCTAAGACGTGAAGATCAAAACTTGGTAGAAGTAAGAGAAGCACTTCCTGCTACAGCAACGCCTGTATTGCAAGGTATCACAAGAGCGGCTCTTCAGACTAAGTCATTCATGTCTGCAGCATCATTCCAGGAAACAACGAAGGTTCTAAATGAAGCGGCTGTTGCTGGAAAAATTGATGCCCTTAGTGGTCTTAAAGAAAATGTAATTGTAGGGCACAGAATCCCTGCAGGTACAGGTCTTAAAGAATATCAGAATGTTATTGTAGGTTCTAAGAAAGAATTCGAAGACCTTAACTAAAATTAATGATTTGAAATTTGAGGTTTGGATTTATTTTTATATTTTCACAATCTCAAATTTCGAATTTAAAAAACATAATTTATAACAATGGACAACAATCAAAATCCACAAGACGGAAACATCAACATCGAATTAAACGAAATGGTAGCTGCTGGTATCTATGCTAATTTAGCTTTAGTAAACCACTCTCCATCTGAGTTCGTAGTAGATTTCATCCAATTAATGCCGGGGGTACAGCAAGCTAAAGTAAGATCAAGAGTAATTCTTGCTCCACTTCACGCTAAGAGAGTTTTAAACGCTCTTCAACAGAACATCGCTAACTATGAGCAGCAGTTCGGAGAAATCAAAGAAGTTGAGCCTTTCGTATTAGGAGGAAACAACGTTCAAGCGTAAGATTTCTTTTACAATAAATACATGCCCCAATGAAAATTGGGGCATTTTTTATGTTATATATTACGGTTAAAAATACGTCCTACTATTTATAACACAACTTTAATGATACCAAATCATCATAACAATGATCCAATTTTATATATTTGAATATTACATTTTGATAAAATTGATATGACAGATAATGTGTTTATTCTAGATAAATTTGGTTTTCTTGGAAAAGTTTTTTTAAGTGAACTCCAACAGCATGCTGTTATTGTTGATATAAAAGCAAAAACAGAAATCATAAGAGAAGGCCAGAAAAATAAATATGTACCCTTTCTGATAAAAGGTTCTATTAAAGTTTTCACTCTTAATGACGGTAGAGAACTTATCTATTATTTTATTAAGCCTAGTGACAGCTGCCTGATGACTTTCTCTTCTATTTTTACAGATTATGTAAGCCGAGTATTTGCCGTAGCTGAAGAAGAATCTGAAGCCTTATTGATTCCTGTTTCTGTGATGCATGAGTGGCTGATCAGGTTTCCAGAGATCAATAAATTATTTTATCGTGAGTATGACAGACGTTTTTCGGAAGTCATGAATATGGTCAACGATGCTGTTTTTCATAGACTGGACAAAAGGGTACTGAATTATATTAAACAGCAGATTACCAGTACCGGAAGAAATCCTTTAAAAATTACCCATCGTGAAATTGCAAGCAGTCTTGGTACTTCAAGAGAAGTGGTAAGCAGAGTGTTAAAAAAAATAGAGAGTGACGGAGAGATCCTGCAGACGAAAGAAGGGATCAAAGTTGCTGTAAATGAAAATGTTAGACTAATCTAATTTATAATGTTTCAAAAGTTTTTGTTATATGATTGATAAAAACAATGTCTTTGGTGACTTTTATCACATAATTTTGAATTGAGAACTTGATAAGTTTGTCATATGATAATTTAATTCAAATTGTATATGACAAAAGCTCTCTTATTTTTGTCAGTATTTTCATCAGGTTTTGCCTTTGCACAGGAAGATCTGTTGAAAGATATTGATACTATTAAAACCGATACGGAATTTTCACAACCTGCTTTCAAAGCATTACAGATTGTTACAGGACAATCTACAAAGCTTGCCGCCAAAAAAGAATGGTACATTATTGTAGCCCATAGATTTGGTGATGTAAGCACAGGATTTAAAAACTTTTTTGGACTGGATAACGCCTCCACAAAATTAGGCGTGATTTATGGTATCAGCGATGCTATCTCTGTGAGTTTGTCAAGGGAAACAAATATGAAAACCTTTGAAGGTGCTGCCAAGTACAGGCTGATAAGACAGAATGATGATTTTCCGGTAGATATTGTTGGGTATAATGTGATGGGTGTAAATACGGATCTTAGTAAGGACAACTATCCGTTTCTTAAATTCAACGACAGACTTTCTTATCTTACCCAGGCTTTAATTTCAAGACGATTTAACGATAAACTTTCACTGCAACTTACCCCTTCATATGTTCATAAGAATCTGTATGAGCCTAAAAATGAAGATAAAAACCAATTTTTAGCAGGGTTAGGAGGACGCTATAAAATTTCAAAGAGAGTTTCTGTAAATGCAGAATATTTTGTGAATTTTGACAATCACAGTTTCTATAAAAACCCTCTTTCTTTAGGAGTGGATATAGAAACCGGGGGACATGTGTTCCAGCTTTTATTTTCGAACTCCCAGATTAATTCAGATATAGGATATCTTACCAATGCATCAGGTGAATGGGGGAAAGGACATATTTTCTTTGGGTTTAATCTTTATAGAGTTTTTTAATATGAGAAAGTTAACATACCTCGTGCTCCTTTCATCAATAGGAATACTGAACTCCTGCGATAGCAGAACCTATGAAGAGATTTCAGATAATACCCCTATTACACTGCCAGTAAAATACACTGCCGATGTAAAACCGATTATAGACAACAATTGTATCGGCTGTCACTCTGCAGGTAGTTTTAAACCTTTAGTGACCTACGATCAGGCAAAGAATAATATAGATGGAATCCTGGACCGGATCCAAAGACCAAACGGTGACCCTGAAAAAATGCCTAAAGGAGGATCCCTGTCGGCAACACAAATTAATATTTTCATCAAATGGAAAGCTGATGGATTAACTGAAAATTAAAAAATTTGATATGAAAAAAATAATATTAATCAGCGCATCACTACTTTTTACCGGGTATGCTTCAGCACAGAAATACAGCTCTAAAACGGGTAAGGTAACTTTTGAAGCTTCAGTACCGTTATTTGAAGATGTATATGCCCAGGATGATAATAATCTGGTAGTCTTCAATAGTGACACTGGAGAAATAGCATCGGTTTCAGCAGTTAAAAACTTTCATTTTAAAACAAAATTAATGGAAGAGCATTTTAATGAAAGCTATGCAGAAACAGCAAAGTATCCAAAGACTACTTTCAAAGGGAAAATTATCAGTTTTGATAAAACAAAACTGACGGCCAGCCCCCAGAAATATACAATCCAGGGAAGCCTTAATTTTCACGGAGTAGATAAAGCGATAGCTTCTACAGCCACTGTATATGCTAAAGACGGTAAAATTTATATGCAGGGAAATTTTATTGCAAGACCTGCAGATTATAAAGTGACAATTCCAAAGATGGTCACTAAAAAAATTGCAGAAAGCATCAATGTTGAATATAACTATATATTGATAAAACAATGAGAAATCTGATTTTATTATTAATGGTCTTCTTGGGCTCATTAGTATTTGCTCAGGAAAAAGCAAAGTCAATATTTGATATTGCGAGAAGTGGAACTGTCACTGAGGTACAGGAGATTATGAAGCAAAACCCGGATGTGATTAATCAAACCAATGAAAGCGGATTTTCACCACTTATTTTGGCCTGTTACAGAGGAAATGTAGAGGTGGCTAAATTTCTGATTGATCATGTAAAAGATGTGAATTATAAAAGTGACGAAGGGACAGCTTTATCGGGACTTTCGGTAAAATATAATAAAGATCTCGTAGAGCGTTTATTGAAGAAAAATGCTGATCCCAATATAGCTGATACTACAGGGTATACACCATTATTCTGGGCTGTGAAATTTGGAAACAAAGAATTGGTAGAGCTGCTGTTGAAGTACAACGCAGATAAAACAAAAAAAGATTCAATGGGAATGACCCCTTTTGAATATGCATTAAAAACAGATAAAAAAGACATTATTAACCTCTTAAAAAATTGATATGAAAAAACTTTTACTCACAGTAAGTATGGCTCTTGCCAATTTCGCATGGGCCCAGTTTTCATCTGGAACGGTAACCCTTCCGGCTACGGCCATGACGGTGAAATTAGACACTACGCCTACAGGAGCGACAATTACAGTGACAGGAGACAGCAGTTCAATGCTTGGAATTGGCTTTGGAAGTGTAGGAATGGCAGCGGGTTCCGATGGATTTATCTATAATTCCTCTTCCAACAGAGATTATACATTTCCTGGTCCTATGATGCCGCCGACAATTGACTCGTCACAGGATTGGACTCAAACTTCTAATACAGTATCAGGAAGCATAAGAACTGTGGTTGCTACAAGATCCCTATCTGGAAGTGCAGAAGATTTTGCCATTGCTAATGCCGCAGGGGCAATCAATATCTTCTATGCAAGAAAAACAGGTACAGGGATAGGGTATCATGATGCAGGAAGAGGGTATGCAACTTTAACAATGACGGCAAGCAACTTATCAACCAGCGAAGCTGCTGCTGAATCTAAGAAAGTAAGTCTTTATCCCAATCCTGCTAAAGAAACAATTAGTTTTAAAAACTTTGACCGTATCAAATCTATTGATATTTATGAAGCGGCAGGAAGAAAGATAAAATCTGTACAACCGAATAAAGAAACCATTAGCATTGAAGATCTGAAGTCGGGAATTTATTATTTTGAAATTCTATTGAAAGACGGAAGCATGTCTTATGAAAAACTGATTAAAGAGTAATTCAAAAAAAACACATCTACATATTATCAATAATACCTCTGATTTTTCGGAGGTATTATTCTATATGGAAATGATGAATTTTTTAATCTTTTTCAGGATGTTTAGATAAATGTGTAAAGAATAATAAAGAATTAACGAATAATTGTTTTTAAAGTGCATGATATTTTTATTTTTTTATCCTATTTTTAGGGCGTAAAAAAACTAATAACTTACAATGAAAACACGCACCACTTTTAAATTTGGGCAGATATTGCTATTTGCTTTTGGCGCCTTATTACTCTCTTTTCAGTATTCCTGTAAAGATGACCTAACTGAAATGCATAATGAAGCGGCTTTAGAGCAGAGTAACACTAACGCTTATGCCCGTTCATTTTCCGGGGATTCCATCGTTTTGAAAAATCCTTATTCTGTTGAAATCATGAAGACAGCTCTTGAACAGCTAAGAGCTAAAAACCCCAAACAAACTGCTGGATTTGAAGTACGCCCTTCACATCTTTACCTTAAATTCAATCCTAAAAATGAGGATGAGGTAGGGTTGCTGAAGCAGGATTCTACCATCCATTACTTCGATTACAGATTGGATGCTGAATATGCAGAAGGATTCCTTGAAAACAGAGCTCCGGACAGAGACTCTATTCCAGTTTATTATACTGCAGTTCCGGTAGGAAAAGTCCTTCCTGCAGTTGAACATGAAGTTCTGAGCGAATTGTATATCCCAGAGCAGGATCCTTATTTTTCCGATATTGATGATATAGAACGCTATGAAGTTACTGGAAAGTTAGCCAGTAAAACGGATCTGTTTAATAACCTTTTATACTTAGCCTATGAGCTTACAGGGAATGAAGAAGATCTCCTTACCGATGATTCTACCCCACAGGCAAAATGGATCTTTGGGAAAAAATGGTATCCAAGTGGAAGAATTCAGGTCAAAGATGATATTTTAGATGTAGTACCGGTAACCGGAGCTCAGGTATTGATGAGGCAGTGGTTTACTGTAGCCCGGGGAATCACAGACGGAAATGGATATTTCTCCACTTCCTCTGTACGTGGAAAAGCAAAATATGTTATCCAATGGGAAAGATATAACTATAGTGTGAGAAACGGATCTATTTTCCAGGCAGAAATGAAAGGGCCCAATGTGAAACAGCAGGCATGGTATCCTGTTATTGATGGAGGAGAAGATGAGTATCACGCTCTGATACACCAGGCAGCACATGATTTCTATTATGGATATAGATTTGGACTGACTTCTCCACCTATGAATAATCATATCTATAATTTTGGAAGACAGAGCCAGATCAAGATTGCAGCCCGCAAGACAGCTCCGTGGGGAGTACCTTCTTCTTATTCTCACATCAGAAGTGAACTTACTTTTGGTTTATCAGCCCAGATCCATATTAAAGCTTATGGAAGATTGTCTGATATGGTGTACGGAACAACCATTCATGAATTGAGCCATGCACTGCATTCCATTATAGACAGATCGGCGTATAATGACATTTGCCAGGATTCATTCCTGTCTTTCAATTCTGCAGTTAAAAACCGAAACCGAAGACTGCTTGAAAGCTGGCCAACTACTGTGGAAACTTTAATGACATTGGAAAGGTATAAAAGAATAAGAGGATATGCCGTTTATAGATCTACCGGTTCCAATAACTTCCAGAACCGTACCATCAGTGCCGAAAATCATTATACTTCAGGTGGATATGATATGATTGACGGGCATAATCAGAATGGTATGTATGGAGTAGGATATCCTGCCGACAGAGTGACCGGATATACGGCTTCACAGCTGGAACAGGCTCTTAAAGGGTCGAGAAACTGGTATCAGTGGAGAGATAAAATAAAGAATAACTATTCTAATCCTACCAGTATATATCTGGATGAACTTTTTGCCAACTGGCCGGATTAATCACATTATAAATATTTTCAATAATACCTCTGATTTTTCAGAGGTATTATTATTTTATTTGGTAGCTTAAAATCTTAAAAGGCTTAATTTTAAAGGGATTGGTTGATTTTTTATATATTTGTGTATAGCCAGACTCCCATGAAAATTACCTTTGAAAAATACAATCCTTTCTGGAAAAAACAATTTGAAACAATTAAAAATGAGTTGAAGGACAGTATTGGTTTTTTGAATCCACAAATTGAACATATCGGGAGTACATCCGTGGAAAACTTATCTGCAAAACCTGTGATAGACATTATGATTGGAGTGAAAAATGAAGAGGAGCTGGATAAGATTCCTCCGTTATTGCGGGGACAGGATTATGTTTATTATCAGAAGTATAACGAGGAAATGCCATACCGTCGTTTCTTTATTAAGCTTATAGATCAGCCTCAGAATCTAGGATTTCCGGAAATAATTAATGCTGGAGATGAAATTCCTGAAGGAATTCACGATCATAAGCTTCGTACTGCCCATATTCATGCAATTCCCACTTCCTCTGAACATTGGCTTCGCCATATCGCGTTTCGGGATTACTTGCGGACCCATCCTGAAGTGAAAGATGAATATCAGCAACTAAAAGAATATTTGAGTGAAAAAGAATGGCATGACGGGAATGATTATAATGAAGGAAAAGATCCATTTATCAAGAGAGAAGAACGAAAGGCTGTTGAGTGGTATTTGGAACACCGAAAATAAAGAATTAATGCAATGAAAAAAGACTTAAAAGAAATCGCAGGCCAATTGGCAAAAACCAAGAGACTGAATGATTTTATAGAATATGGAGGAGTTGCCGCAGCTATTGAAACTACCAACGGAAATGTATATACCGGAATCAGTATAGATACAGCCTGTTCTATGGGATTTTGTGCGGAACACAGTGCTGTGGCTGAAATGCTGAAAAATGGAGAGCATAAGATCAAAGCCGTAGTAGCAGTAGGAAATGATGGCAATGCCGTGCCACCCTGTGGACGCTGCAGGGAATTGATGAGCCAGCTATCCAAAGAAAACCTCAATGCTGTGATAGAAGTGAAAAACGGAATATTTGTAACCTTAAAAGAATTAATGCCTTAGGACTGGAAAGAAAATGGTAATAATTATCATATCATAAAATCAGAAGTAACAACTAAGGAAGTAATGCTAATCATCTTGGAATTGTATATTTTAAAATGCCTTTCTTGACAAATAAGTTAACAAAAAGAGGATGTCCGAAAAAGTCGGATCACCCTCTTTATGAAGATTGATGTTTTTTTTATTGTATTTGTTGGTTTAGTTGAGACGTTGCGCAGTCATATAGAAATAATAATTATTGGCATCTCTTGTCGCATGCCAAGTGCAGTTATACCATTCTCCATTATTAAAAGTGACCATAACGTTTACATATTCTCCCCGACCTGTACCGGTTGAAAAATTATCATCACCATCTATCCTGTAACTGTAAAATCCTGGTGCTATTACTGTGTTTACCCCATCGGTATTTGCATCGTTAGTAGAAAGTGAGGATGTGTTGTAAGCTATAGGGCTGGAAGAAGTATTGAAGAATTTAGGAGAAGTATTTCCAGAAAGTAGTGCACTTGCCATAAAATCCATTCTTAGTCCGTTGATCTCAATAAACTTTGCTTGATCAACAGATGATGCCAATTTGAAAGCACCTTGTCGCGTATTGGTGGTTGTATTTGTTACTAACTTTCCATTCATCATATTTGTAGGGGGAGTAGCTGCTGAAAGAAATGCTGTAGCATTTACAACTACTCTGGCGGATTTTATTTCCCCAACAGTAAAAGCTGAGCTGTTATTTCCAATAGAAGCACTACAATTGAAGCCTAAGAAGCTTAATGGAACAGTAATCGTACTGGGAGAACTGAAATTGGGGATTCCTGTCACTGAGTAGGTAATAGAACCGTTTCCATTATTTAAGGTTCCTGCATTCAAGGTGAAGGTAAGTCCGTTTTGAGTAAATGGGGAGCCTGAAGGATAACTTCCTCCATTTCCTCCTGAATAAGGAACGGTAATGGTTCCTGTATAAGGAGTTCCCGAAGTGAATGTAACCGGAAATGCAATTGCATTACTGCAATTTAAACCTGTAATGGTTGGGTTTATGGTCGAGGTATTATTTAAAGATCTCCATTCTGTTCCATTCCAGTATACGAAACCTTTAAAGGTCAATGCTGCTGTTCCTGTGTTGAAAACCATTAGTCCGGTTGCAGGGCTGGCTATTGTCACCTGATCTGTAGCACTTGTCAAGGCAACTCTGGGGATTAAAATTCCTTTATTGGTAGCTGTTATATCTACAATAGCTGATATATCAGGTGCACTTGTCCCGATCCCAACGGCACCATTGTCCTTAGCCACAAAATCTGTTCCTGCAGCTCTAGTTGTTGATCCGTTTGACAGGGTTCCCAGTTTAACCATTGTATTAGCAGGGTCATTGATCCACGCATCATTAGTGGAGTCTCCTCCGAAGCTGGTCCACGCATTGTTGTTCCAATAGTAGAATCCTTTGGTAAAGGCTCCTGAGTCTGCAATAAGATATACTAATTGTCCGTTTACCGAACCATTAGCTACAAGATCATTGACACGGGGTACCAATACTCCATCTTTGGAGGTTACTGCTCCAAGATGATTTTTACCTCTGATATCTAGGGTTGATTCAGGGGTAGCTGTATTTATCCCTACCTGTGCTAAAATTTTTGTTGAAAACGATAATGCTATTACCGCAGTTAATAAAGCGTTTTTCTTCATTTGTTGTTTGTGTTTATATAAATAAATTTTTCTATTTCGTCAGTGTCTTTTTGCTTATTTCGGATGAAATACAAATTTGTTAATTATTGAGCTTGTAACTTTTCTTATATTCTATAATCTTTTCCATTACTAACCAAGTAAAATATTTGACTCATCAGTTTTTAAGGTAGCTGAAAAAATAAGCTTCCTAATTATTAAGCGTGAATTTATATTCCTGTAAATCAATTATTTATTTTGATTATTGGGAATTTGATTGATTAGTAATAATTTTTTTAGTATTCTTTCTAATCAGAATATAATTTGTGATTAAGGGAGGGAATTACCTTTGCTCAGGTAGTTAAAAAGATATTTATTTAGCTTATTGATCCCAATACAGTATTCATTTCTTTAGAATATAATACTTTAAACTCTTCTTTTAGAATATTTTCTGTCAATCAAAACCGTTTTTATTGTATCCAGGAATTTTCGTACATATTTTTTGATATCTATTTATTATAGTATGTTTTAGTGATGTTTTATTTCATCACTAATCATTTTTTTTAATATTTTTTTATTATTGGAAATATTTTCTTTTATTGGTAACTCATTGTTATTGATATAAATAGTGATTTACTTTATATTTTGATATTTCTACTGCAAAATTATAGTATTTTTACAATCAGATAAACTGAGCGTAAGTCTATTCTAAGAATTGACTTATTTTTATGTAAGGTGTTTATTTGCAGTGTTTTATGTAATTCAAAAATAAAAAATGGTTATGTTTGAAATTTAAAAAATGTTTTTTACTATGAAAATGGAAGAGCTTAAGTATCGTTTTATAGATCAATATGTCATTTTAATGTACATTATAGTCTTAGTAGAGATTATAATTAAATTTTTAACGTACAATAATATGTCAGAAGTTTTATATCTAATAGTGGGGCTGGTATTTTTGTCTTTTGGTTATATAATTATGAGAAGGAGATGCACTGCAGACAGAATGATACTGGTATATATTATTATAACACCTTTGTATCTTTTTAATATCATGCTTGGGTATTGGAAAAGTACAATTTCTAGTTTTGTGTGGTTATTTCCATTGCCACTTATTACTTATATCTTTTTTTCAAAGAAAGGAGTTCTATTATACTCACTATATTTAGTTGTTATTATTTTTGCCTGTTTTTTAATCAATATTTATTTTGGTTCTCATTTGAAAAAATATAGTCCTCAAGTTGGAGAGAATAAACAGCATATTGTTAGAGATTTAAGTATTTATATCTCTAATTTGGCTCTCATTATATTATTGCTGACCTATCAAACTAGGTTCAATAAACTTAAATTTTCTACAGAAGCTAGATTACAGGAATTACCTCATGATCTTGACCTCAAAACGGATAAAATAGTTGTAGCGGATAAAATAGTGGAAAAGAATGATATTGATGAAGAAATGATGGAACGTCTGGAGCTGAGTATGAATGAAGGATTATTTAAGAATCAGAACCTAAACATATCAATGGTAAGTGTCCGTCTGGGGGTGGGGTATATGCACCTTTCCAGAATCATTCGATATAAGGGATATGCTAATTTTAACAGTTATTTGAACACATTTAGAATTAACTATGTGAAAAAATTGATTGATGAAGCTGATTTGCAGAAGGTAACCCTTATGTATATTTATACAGAAGCAGGGTTTTCCAGTCAGGTTACTTTCAATCGTGTATTTAAACAGATAGAAGGAATTACTCCCAGTGAATATATTAGCCAAGTGATAAAAAAAAGTTAGGAGAAGTATAAAATTTTTATTTTTACTTGAGGCTGAACATATCATTTACATAATGAAGGGGCTTCTTCGGATTGTTTTTAATTAAGATATTAACTTTTTTAATATTCCGTAAGGTAGTTTAAAATTTACCATATCAGATATGTTTAATAATAGAAAAATAAGGAGATGTTGTTTACAACAATTCTAAAAAATGTGTTTAATGATTTTTTAACCCCATTAAACTTTCATCCAAGGTTTTGACGCAGTAACTTTGCTGAAATTTTTAAAACAATGAAGCGAGGAATACATTTTTTACTGTTGTTTATTTCCTTTACGGTTTTTGCCCAGCAGGCCACTATTGATACAGCCCAGATAACTGTTCCGGGTCGGCAAAATACGATAGAGGCTCAGTCAAAACCTTATGTGATTATGATCTCAACGGATGGTTTTCGATATGATTATGCTAAAAAATACAATGCTGAAAATCTCCTGAAACTCTCTAATAATGGGGTACAGGCAAAGGCGATGATTCCAAGCTATCCGAGTATTACATTTCCTAACCATTGGAGCCTGATCACCGGACTTTATCCTTCTCACCATGGGTTAATAGATAATTTTTTCTACGATTATAAGAGAAAAGAAACTTATGCCATGAGCAATAAGAAAAATGCAGAAGATGGAAGCTGGTATGGCGGAACTCCAATGTGGGGATTAGCCGAAAAACGGGGGATCGTATCTGCTTCTTTAATGTGGGTAGGTTCTGCCAGCGATGCAGGAGGAATGAGACCCAGCTATTATTATCCTTATCATGAGAAATTTACACCTTCTGAAAAAGTAGAGAAAGTAGTAAACTGGCTCAAGTTACCCGAAGATAAAAGACCTCATTTTATTTCATTATATTTTCCGGAAGTAGACGGAAGCGGACATCATTACGGACCCGATACGAAAGAAACCGAAAATGCAGTTCATTTAATTGATCATGCCATTGGTGATCTGGTTCAGAAAGTAAATGATTTGGGCTTAAAAAATGTCAATTTTATTTTTGTTTCCGATCATGGAATGATCAAAGTGGATGGTGGGGCTCCGCTGGAAATTCCAGCTGTACTTTTTGATAAAAACAGGTTCGATTTTTATAATTCCCAGACCTTATTGAGAGTATATGTTAAAAATCCCGCTGAGGTCAAGTCGGTTTATAAAGAACTGAAGGCTCATAAAACAGAAGACTACGAAGTTTACCTGGATAAAAAGCTTCCCAAATATCTCCATTTTGCAACAAGAGATGATCAGTACAATAGAATAGGGCAGATTCTTCTGATCCCGAAAGCACCCAAAATATTCCTTGAGAAAGGAAAGAAAACATCGGTAGGAAAGCATGGTTACAATCCTAGGGTTGTTCCTGAAATGAAAGCAACATTCTATGCCTGGGGGCCTGAATTTAAAAATAATTTAGTAGTAGATGAGTTTGCCAATATCAATGTTTATCCTGTAGTCGCTGAAATTCTAGGATTAAAAATTGACCAGCCTATTGATGGAAAGCTGAAAGTCTTGAAAGAAATATTGAAGGAGAAAAAATAATTGAATCACAATGATTACTTCAAAACCCGTATCGGCGCACCTTTGGTGCGCCGATACGGGTTGATATCCAAATGAATTAAAACTTGGATGAAAATTCTTTGGCAAAATCCTCCAGCTTTGTATTTCCTGTAACAGGGGATCCATGATCAATGAAATCCTTCTGTACAACACCTTTTCGTATTCCTCTTCCCATTTCAGTATACAGTTCAGCCATATCCTGGGGAAGTCCGGCCTGTAACATTCCGTTGAAAGAATCTTCATCTGAAAATTCTACCCATGGCAGTTCAGGTTTTTCTATGGCAGCTCCCAAGACTTTGGCAAAATCAGAAGCCTTTCTTTTATCACTTACAATATAACGTATGGTATTACCATTTCCTTCTTTTACAAGCTCTTCTGCTGCTGCTTTAGCAATATCGTTAGGATGTACCAGCGGAACTTCAATATTTTCAGGATAATTACCTCCAATAATTCCTGCATTCTGAATCAAGGGAATATCATTGAAAAAATTAGTATAAAAATACCCGGCTCTTAAAAATGTAAATGAAGTATTTTCTACCTCGTGATATAGTTTTTCAATCTGATGAAGCCCTTTGATAGGTCCGTTCTCTACAGGAGATTCTGCCCCTACACTGCTGAGCATAACAGCTCTTTTTACATGGGCTTTTTTTAATGCTTCGGCATAATTTTTTCCTGCATGAACAGTATGGTCAACGATATTATTTTCGCTGATAGCAGGTGGGGTCATGACGAAAACGGCATCGGCTCCCTCAAATGTTTTGGTAAGGAAATCCGTGTCTGTAATAGATCCGATAGCAGGAAAGGCTCCCAATGATTCTATATTTTGTTTTCTGTCTTCGTTACTGCTGATTACTGTAACGTTATGTCCTTCATTGACTAATTGCTGTGTTAAAGGCTTAGCTACATTTCCTAATGATCCTGTGATGATGATTTTCATATGTAAATTTTTTTATTGTTTTTTAATAGCTATATGTAATCGCTGAATATTAATTAGTCTTGAATAAACTAATCAGGTGTTAGCGATTTTGTAATAAATATTTTTTTATTTCTGAATACAAAGTTATATTTGTACTTACTTTTATACAAGTACTTACCCTAAAGTATGTAAAAATGACAGCAATTAAAGAAAGTTCAACCATTCAGGAGAATAAAAAAGTACTGCAGGATTGTCCTGTAATGTATGTCATGGAAAGAATCGGGGGATTCTGGAAACCTATTATCCTGTTTAACCTTTCCACAGGAGAGAAAAGATACAGCGAGCTGAAAAAAGCAATTCCCGCGGTCACAGAGAAAATGCTGATTCAGCATTTAAAACAGCTGGAAGCAGATGGGCTGGTCATCAGAACTGCAAGACCTGTTGTACCCCCTCATGTTACCTATAAACTAAGTGAAGCCGGGCATGGGCTAGGTACGGTGATTGATGCTATGGCAGAATGGGCATTCCAGGATATGGATGGGAAGTATAAATGAGAATATAATGTATAATGTATAATGTATAATGTATTAGTGATAATCAACCTGTTGTCGTTGGTACAAAGGATATAAAGATTCAATAGGAACGGGCTTTAGCCCGTTTTGGTTTGTATAAAATTCCATTGGCTTTAGCCAAAACCTATAAAAAATGAACAAAAAAGGCTCTTCAATCTGAAGAGCCTTTTCATGTTGTATAGTCAATTACAGAGATTGCATGTCAATCACAAAACGATATCTGACATCGCTCTTCAGCGTTATTTAGCAAGCTTTATCAATAAAGATATTTATTCTTGATAATCTACTGTCATTTGTACAACGGATATAAAGATTCAATAGGAACGGGCTTTAGCCCGTTTTGGTTTGTATAAAATTCCATTGGCTTTAGCCAAAACCTATAAAAAATAAACAGAAAAGGCTCTTCAATCTGAAGAGCCTTTTCATGTTGTATAGTCAATTACAGAGATTGCATGTCAATCACAAAACGATATCTGACATCACTCTTCAGCATTCTTTCATAAGCTTCATTAATTTCCTGCATCTTGATCATTTCAATTTCCGATACAATATTGTGCTCTCCACAGAAATCCAGCATTTCCTGAGTTTCTGCAATACCCCCGATTACAGAACCTGCTACAGATTTTCTTCCCAAAATCATAGGAACAGTATTCAGAATAGGCTCTAAACCTCCCAGATATCCTACAAGTACATGAGTTCCGCTGATATTTAAAGTAGTCACATAAGGATTCACATCATGTACATAAGGAACGGTATCAATAATCACATCGAATTTTCCTTTTACAGAATCCATTTGGGCTTCATCTGTAGAAATAATAACGTGGTCAGCTCCCAGTTGTTTGGCATCTTCGGTCTTTCCCGGAGTTCTTGAAAATAAAGTCACTTCAGCCCCTAATCCTTTAGCAAGTTTAATTGCCATATGGCCTAAACCTCCTAAGCCTACCACTGCTACCTTAGAATTTGGACCTACGTTCCAGTGTCTTAAAGGTGACCAGGTGGTAATCCCGGCACATAGAAGTGGTGCTACAGCAGCAAGGTCAAGGTTTTCAGGTACTTTTAATACGTGATCAGAATTAACCACCACTTTCTGAGAATATCCACCGAAAGTATGACCTCCCAAGTGCTTGTCATGGCCATTGTAAGTTCCTGTGAATCCATTCAAACAATACTGTTCAAGATCATGCTGGCAGCTTTCACAGTGGCCACATGAATCCACAATACATCCTACACCTGCCAGATCCCCCACTTTAAACTTGGAGACTTCGCTTCCTACCTTTGTAATTTTTCCTACGATCTCGTGTCCCGGAACGGCAGGGTAGATCGTTCCTCCCCAGTCGTTTCTTGCCGTATGAAGGTCAGAGTGGCATACTCCGCAATATAGAATTTCAATTTCTACATCGGTAGCGGTAATTTCTCTTCTTTCAATATTCATTTCTTTCAGATCTGCTGTGGTAGACTCCGTACCAAAGGCTTTTACTGTAAATGTGTTCATTTGATTAATTAATTTAAGTTAATAAGTTAAGTTTTATAAATTGTTATATTCGTCGTCTGTTACAGGTTCCAGCCATTCTACAATCCCATTTTGGGTATTGACATTAATGGCGATATGTGTCAATTCACTGTCAGGTGCTGCTCCATGCCAGTGGATCACATGTGGAGGGATGTTGACTACATCTCCCGGATGTAAAACCTGGGCAGGTTTTCCTTTTTCCTGGTAAAAACCTTTTCCTGAAGTTACGATTAAAATCTGTCCACCTCCATGAGAATGCCAGTTATTTCTGCACCCGGGTTCAAAAGTGACATTTCCAATCTGGCAGTTCAGTACATCTTCATTCGGTTTTAAAAGATGAACCCAAGCTGTTCCTCCAAAAAAATAATCGGAAGGAGCTTTTTCTCCTTTCGGAAAAATGTTTGTATTAAAAGTTTCCATAACGATACAAAAGTCGAAACTTTCAGATAAACAAGACTTATACAGATTACCGAATTACTTACCAATTTTACAGACTCAGTATCTGTTCTACAAGAAAGTAGTAATTTTGAATAAGATTTAAATTTATTCAATGGAAAATCAGAAGGTTGATAAAATAAAAAGTGTTTCAGATTATAATAAAATGGTGAATCACGAGACTTTACATCCACTGGTAAGTGTGGTTGATTTTTCAAAATCTGATCCCATTTGTCAGTATAAGAGAACCTATGCATTTTATACCGTTTTTCTTAAAGATGTTATTTGTGGTGATATGTATTATGGGAAACACAGCTATGACTATCAGGAAGGAACGTTGGTTTTCATTGCTCCTGGCCAGGTAAGTGGAGTTACCAATGACGGTAAACCTATTCAGCCGGGAGGATATGCGCTCTTGTTTCATCCGGATTTGATTAAAGGAACCAATCTTGGAAAACATATAAAAGATTATACTTTCTTCTCTTATGATGTGCATGAAGCCCTGCACCTTTCCGAAAAAGAAAGGGAAATCATACTGGAATGTTTTAAAAATATCAAACTTGAGCTGGAACAGTCTATTGATAAACACAGCAAGTCACTCATTGTTAATAATATTGAGCTGTTTTTAAATTACTGCATGCGTTTTTATGACCGTCAGTTTATTACCAGAGATCATATTAACCAGGGGGTGATCGGAAAATTTGAAGATCTCGTAGATGGATATTTAAAATCTGATAATCCTAAAAATATAGGTTTTCCAATGGTGAACTACTTTGCAGAAAAACTCAATCTCTCAGCCAATTATTTTGGAGACCTTATCAAAAAGGAATTGGGTGTTTCAGCACAGGAATTTATCCATAACAAATTGATTGATGTAGCCAAAGAACAAATCATGGATCAGGAGAAATCGATCAGTGAAATTTCCTATAATCTGGGTTTCAAATATCCACAGCACTTTACCCGGTTATTTAAAACCAAAGTAGGAATTTCTCCCAGTGAATATAAACTTCTGAACTGATTTTCAAAACAGCTGTAACACCTATTATGGGGTGGGAATATCATTGTAAAGCAACGCTCAATACCATAAGTATTCTTCTCAATAGTTTGCATGATAGTTTGTTAAGCTTAGTTTTTTTAAAAAAAATGTGATTTTTCCGGTTCAATAATTTTCAATAATTTTTTATTTTTCATAACTTTAAAGTAAAAAGTTTTCAGTGTTAAAATGAAATCACAACCGAATAGAACCCATGTTTTTGAAACCCGTTTTGGAAAAATTATTGCATTAAAACAAAACGGTATTATCAAGGCTAAAAGTATTCGTTATGCCCACTCCGAAAGATTTCAATTACCTGTTCCGGTAGAATCTTCAATATCAGATATTATTCCTCCTGATAAAACTCCCGTTTGTCCACAGACATTAAGTCCGCTGGTGGAAAAAATGATTGGAGTGACAGCTGTTGAAACTTTCGAGGCCGACGAATCTACCCAATATCTTTCTGTGATCCGCCCCGAAAATACTGTTGAAAATGAAAAACTTCCTGTAGTTGCCTGGATTCATGGGGGTTCTCATGAAATTGGCTGTGGTGATATGGATACTGCTGATCCCGCAGAATGGGTAAAGGAACAGCATATCATTGTGGTAAATGTTTCATATCGTCTGGGAATCTTTGGCTTTTTAGGAGGAGATGAAAATAGACGTCCGAATCTTGGCCTGTTTGATATCATTGAAGCATTAAAATGGATCCAAACTCATATTGCTTATTTTGGAGGTGATCCTGAAAACATTACTCTTCTGGGGCAGTCTTCAGGTGGTGATGCGATAGCCCATCTGATGATTTCAGAAGGAACAGATGGCTTATTTCACCGGGTAATTATGCACAGTGCTCCTTTGGGGCTACGTCATAAAAGACATAAAATGTCCGCTGAATTCCTGAAGAAAACAGAAATACTGAAAGATGAAACCGATGTTTTGAAGATGGTGGAGGAGTACAGGAAATGGGTTCCTTCCGTATTGAAGTATGGTTTGAAAGCTGCCATGCCGTTTGGAACACAATATGGATTCCCGCCCCTGTGCAGAGAAGAAGACGCTGAAACGAAATGGAAAGAAAATGCCGCGAAGTATGATGTTTTGATTGGTTTGAATAATGATGAGACAGCATTTTATCTTAAAACCTCAGAATCTTTAGGTTCCTTTTTCAGGAAGGGCATAGGATTGAAAATAATGAATAAAACAGTTAGGAAAACCACTGAGTTCATCTATGGCCACCCGGCAAAGTTATTTGCGGATAATTATGCAAAAGCAGGAGGAAATGTTTATTTGTTCAGAATTCATTCCTTGTTGAAAGAAAATTATTTGGGAGCACCACACTGTATTGATCTGCCATTAATTTTCGGAAATGAACCAGCGTGGAAACCTTCAGGGTTGCTAAAAGATATTCCTTGGGCGTATATTCATGAAAACGGAAAAAAATTAAGAGCGCTATGGGCAGAATTTGCCCGTACCGGGAAAATATCTGATACTGCCGAAAGACCTGAAATTCTGGAACTCCGAAAGATGTAGCTATTTATCAATCTTTCAAAATCTCTACTCTTAACAAATGTTCCAACTGAAGACATAAATATTCCCCTTCCCTGGAGGAGTGATGAGAATTCAAAGAATTTTTGACAGGTTGGTCAACTGTATCTTAATTTTTTTCTGTGAATTATATATACTAAAACACGTGATTGGTATTTATTATTCATTTATAATTGTTATTTTTAATGTATATTTAATAAATAAACCATAAAAAATAGTAATTATGAAAACAAACAAAGATTTCAAAGTAAGAAAGCTTAAACGTGATGAACTGAAAAGTTTAAAAGCTGGAGATTTAAATTGGGGTAAAGTATGCTGTACTTCCACCGAAGACGGGCAATGCTGTGAATGGGCCACAGATGTTTGGAATTGTAGATACATTTATTGTTAATACCGCCTCTTGATAAAATACAAGGCATACCTGGTTATCGGATCGGATATGCCTTTTTATTTTTCCTGGAAATTGAATCTTATTCTGGAATCCATACACTTACATTGCCTGCCGGAACGGGAAAATCTCCCCAGCCGTTTTCATCAATCAGTACTGTATCTTCAGATCTTTTCAGCAGATCATTAAACTTTTTTCCGGCATACTGTTTTCCTATTTCCATAGGCTTGTTATAGGCTTCCTTATTACTTAGAACAACAGCACATCCCGGATGCTGATCGTCTCCTTCGCGGATCCACCCGAGACAGTTGGCATCTTCGAAATAATCCCGTTGATCACCATATGCATAATTTTTTCTTGCAGTAAGAAGTTCTTCGATGCCATCCACTTTAGGCATGAAAATTTCCTGATCATTCCCGGATCCATCTTTATCGATATAGTGAGCGCCATACAAATCAGGATAAAATATGCAGGGATATCCGTCTTTCCGCAATAAGATCAAAGCATAGGCAATAGGTTTAAACCAGGGTTCTACCGGAGCCTCCAGGTCTTGTAAAGGTTGGGTGTCATGATTGGCAACCAGACTTACGGCATGTAGAGGATCTGCCTGGGTAAGTGTTTCATCAAAAATTCTCCGGAGATCATAAGAATCTCCTTCTTTTGAAGCATTATGAAAATTGTTCTGCAGGGAGCTATCAAAAAGGCTCATGCAGCCTTCCGTTACTTCAATATATTTCTGAAGGAGATGAAGATATCCCGGAGCCCAGTATTCACCTACAGCAAAGATATTTTTTCCTGAATTGGAACGGAGCAAAGTAATCCATTCTTTGTAAAAATCAAAAGAAATATGCTTTAAGGCATCCAGCCTCACTCCATCAAAATCGGTCTGATCAAAATACCATTTAGCCCAATCATTAAGCTCTTCCCGCACAAAAGGATTTCGATGCTCAATGTCATTATACATGAGGTAATCATAATTTCCTTTCTCATCATCTATCATTTCTTCCCAGTCATTTCCATATTCAGACTGTATTTTAAAAATATGGGATTCCATACCTTCAGCATAATCCACTCCGCTGAAACACGTGAAATTCCACTCAAAATCAGAATATTTTTTTCCTCTTCCGGGAAATGTAAATTTGGTATAAGATTCTATTTCAATAATATCAGAAATGATTTTCTCTCTGTTGTTTTCATCTACTTTTACCGCTTTAAATTTTTCAAGCTCGTCACCTCCGGCTTTATGTCCCAGAACAATATCTACAATGATTTCTATATTGTGATTTTTGAGTGCTTTAATGGCCTTTATGTATTCATCTTTGGTACCATATTTTGTAGAGACCGTTCCTTTTTGGTCAAATTCTCCAAGATCATAAAGATCATAGGCATCATATCCCGCAGAATAACCGCCATTGGTTCCTTTGTAGGCAGGGGGAAACCATACAGAAGTGATTCCTAGTTTTTCTAAATATCCGGCCTGTTTTTCTGCTTCTTTCCACAATTTTCCATCGCCTTCAGAATACCAGTGGAAAAACTGAATCATTGTTGGGTTCATATATTTGAAGATTTGGTAGATACAAGGTAACGAAAAAATATGATCTATTCATTTTCGAATTCTTCAAACGGGATCTTTAGTTGAACGGAAACCAGCTTTTTTTCCTCCGTATTGAGCTGGGAGAGGGAAAGCCCCAGTAAACGGACTGCTTTATCATAAGGACGAAGTTCCCAAAGTTTTTTTCCAACACTGAAATACTGCTCCGGAGAATTGAAATAATTTTCCCGGGTAATACTTCTTGTAAAAAGAGAAAAGTCTTTGTATTTAATTTTTAATGTAAGGGTTCTTCCAAGAATATTATTTTTCTGCAAACGCTGATGAAGTTCCTCTCCGAGACTTTCCAATTTTTCATTGATCTGCTGTTCATCAAAAAGATCTTCAAAAAAAGTTCTTTCTACAGCTACACTTTTCTGAATGCGATGAGGTTTTACCTCTGAAGTATGGATACCCCGTACCACATTGTAATAATGGGCACCTGACTTTCCAAAAAGCCTTACCAGGTCTTCCAGCGATCTTTTCTTTAAATCTTTGCCTTTGTAAATTCCTAAACTAAACATTTTGTTGGCTGTAACCTTTCCTACGCCGTAAAATTTTTCAACAGGTAATTCCTCAAGGAAACTTTCTACTTTATCAGGATGAATGGTTTTTTGCCCATTAGGTTTATTGATATCAGAAGCTACCTTTGCCAGAAATTTATTGACTGAGATTCCCGCAGAAGCGGTTAGTCCGGTTTCCTGAAATATTTTCTGACGAATCTCCCGGGCTATCAGATTGGCAGAATCCATCCCTTTTTTATTTTCAGTGACATCCAGATAGGCCTCATCCAAAGATAAAGGTTCTACCAGATCTGTATATTCATGGAAAATTTCCCGGATTTTTTTTGAAATTTCTTTATACCGGGCAAAACGTGGTGGCACAAAGATAAGATCAGGGCATTTTTCCTTTGCCGTCTTGCTGGGCATTGCCGAACGAACTCCGAATTTTCTGGCTTCATAGCTGGCTGCAGCCACAACCCCTCTATGCTGGCCTCCTACAGCAATGGCTTTGCCTTTCAGTGTAGGATTGTCATGCTGCTCTACAGAAGCATAGAATGCATCCATATCCACATGAATAATTTTACGAAGCGGCAAAGAAAAATCCATATCACAAAGATATGGATTCATTTATTTATGGTAAATTATTTATAGAAAGGAAGCTGAAGTCTTTCAGTTACGATTTCAGTCTCATAGTAAGTAACAGGGGCTCAAAACCAGCTTTTTCATACGCTTTGACAGCAGATTCATTTTCAGCATATACATCGAGCCTTACTTCCGTAATCCCTCTGGATGTTGACCAGCTAACCAGTTCATCCGTAATTATTTTATTGATTCCTTTTCCTCTGTATTCAGGTTTTACATACATAAACCCCAGGTAAGCATAGCTTTTAAAATTATTATAGTCTTTTTCTGATGTTTTGATGAGAGCGTAACCTGATGCCACAATTTCATCATCGTCTTCCACAACAATTAAAGTAGCGTCCGGTGACTTTATGAATTCATTAAGGTCGTAATAATGAATCTCACCATCAATTAATGTACTGTTAAAAGGTCGTTCTGCGAAAACTATTCCCTGTTCAAATTCTAATAAAATCTCTAAATCCTTTTCTGTAGCTTCTCTTGTAATCATGGTATAAATGGTTGAATATTTTAATACATAGTGTATCAAAAATCTTTTATTTTCTAAACTTTTGAGGGTAAAAAAGAATGATAATTATTGTAAAAGATGATTGATGGTCTGCTGAATTTCCGGGTCTTCCGGAGAGATCGCATAATATTTTGCGATGGACGATTTCTGATCAATAACCATATATCGTGGAATCCAGTTAAGGTCCACATAATTATTGAAATCATTTTTCCACCCTGAAGCAAACCAATAATTGTTTTTGTCTTTCATATTGAATCTGACAAGACTTTTATCAAAACCTTCTTTTGATCTTTCTAATGATAAGAATACAAAATCTACGTTCGGATTATTTTTTTCTAAGACCTCGGCTTTTGGAAGTGCTTGTAAACAGTCTCTGCACCATCCTGCCCAAAAGTCAATGACTAAAACTTTTCCTTTATGCTGATCAAGAATCTGCTGAACCGTGATGCTTTTTCCTTCTTCATCTTCCAGTTTCTGCTGTAACGCTTCTTTGGAAAATCCTGTTTTAAGGGCTGTAGGTACTTTTTGTGAATAACTTAATCCAAAAATACCTACCATAAAAATTACTAACAACTTTCTCATTTCTGACAATTTCATTTATACAAATCTAATCAATGAAATGCAATTGATAATTGATTTTTCATGAATTAGGAAAAATTTATAATATTGATAATTTCTATGGATTTCAAACATACAGGCCGGAGTTATGGATCATCCGATCAAATCTTTGATGGTTACTGATACGTTTTAATTAAGCCTTTCACAACAGCAATTACATTAGGCATTGCTGTATTGGCTGCATTCAGTACTTCTTCGTGAGAAACGGAAAGGGCAATGTCAGGTCCGCCAAGATCTGTAATGACAGACATACAGAATACATCCATCCCCATGTGTCTGGCAACAATAACTTCGGGTACAGTACTCATTCCTACCATATCACCGCCAATAGCCTTAATCATACCGTATTCGGCCGGGGTTTCAAAAGTTGGCCCCTGCAGGGCTACATATATCCCCTGATGGATCTTAATATTATTTTCAGAAGCAGCCTGCTCAGCCACCCTGATCATTTCTTTATTGTAAGGCTCGCTCATATCTACAAAACGTGGCCCAAGCTCA
This sequence comes from Chryseobacterium rhizosphaerae, assembly GCF_003385455.1. Classification (GTDB taxonomy): domain Bacteria; phylum Bacteroidota; class Bacteroidia; order Flavobacteriales; family Weeksellaceae; genus Chryseobacterium; species Chryseobacterium rhizosphaerae. Next base: position 278,595 of record NZ_QNUF01000001.1, read on the forward strand.
TCTATATTTTTACCCCGAAGCGGATGTTCGGGCATCATATTGATATGATCTTTTAAAATAACAATATCTGCAACACTGTAAGCAGGGTTTACCCCACCACAGGCATTGGAAAGGATAAGATTTTGAATTCCCAACAAATGAAAAACCCTGATCGGGAAAGTTACTGTTTCCATAGAATGCCCTTCATAATAATGAAAACGGCCACTCATCATCAGTACTTTCTTTCCTTCCAGTATTCCATAGATCAGCTTTCCGGTATGTCCTGCTACCGTAGTTTGTGGGAAATTTGGGATGTCTTTATACTCTAAAACATGGATGGGCTCTACTTCATTCTGTAGTTTTCCCAGTCCTGAACCTAAAACAACCGCAAAGTCAGGGGTATCCTGAATGATATTTTTGATGAAATCTGCGGTCTCCTTAATATTTTTTAACATAATCCAAGATGATTTGATCGAATTCCTCCTTTTTATCAATAAGAACATTGATAGGCCAGTAGTAAACAATATCTCTAAGGTAGTCAAAAGTTTTCAGACGTACATAATCTTTCTCTGTGGTTAATATCAGTTTATATTCCCCTAATTTTTTGTACTCTGCAACGATTTTTTTTATATCATCGTCTGTAAAGTTATGGTGATCTCTGAATTTTAGATGTTTTACTCTTTTTGAGAATTTTGCAAGGTGCTCCAGCAGTGGTTTAGGATTGGCAATTCCCGTAATCAGTAAGATATCATAATAGTTCAGGTTATTGTCAGGAAGCATTTTCTCTTTTCCGTATACATTTTCGTCGTACCCGATGGATGAGAAGAATACTTTCTGATTATAAGAAGGTCTGATTCTTGAGATATAATAGCGTTTTGTTTCTTCAGTAAGTTCGTCAGGACATTTGCTGACCATAATGATATCTGCTCTTCTAACTCCTGCTCTGGATTCTCTCAGGTCTCCGGCAGGAAGAAGGTAGTCCTTAAAATAAGGATCATTAAAGTCTGTCATCAGAATATTAAACCCGGCTTTGATAGCCCTGTGCTGTAAGGCATCATCCAATACCAGTACATTAAGGTCCATATCTTCGATCACTTTTTTGGCTCCGGGAACTCTTTCTTCTGAAACAGCAATGACAAAACGGTTTTTGAAACGTTCAAAAAGCTGCATTGCTTCATCGCCCACCATCTTATAATTACTTTCATAATTGGTGACCTCATATCCTTTGGTCAGTCTTCCGTAACCTCTGGAGAGGACTCCCGTTCTGTAGTGTTTGGATAAAAACTGGGCAAGATACATCACCATCGGCGACTTTCCACTTCCGCCCACGGAGAGATTCCCGACATTGATTATCGGAGTCTTGAATTTTGTCGACTTAAAAATCCCTAAATCATACATTGTGTTTCGGATACCCGTTACCAAATGATAACCGAGGGAAAAAGGATAAAGGTACCATCTTTTCATACGATTGCAAAAATAGGAATTTTCATAAGGATTGTTGTCATATTCTCAAAGACTTTTCAACAAATATTTCGTTAAATTAAAGTATTTTTGCGGAGTTATTATACTACATTGAGATACTTTATTGAATTTTCTTACAACGGAAAGAATTATTTCGGCTACCAGATACAGCCGGATGCTATTTCTGTACAAGAAGAACTGGAAAAAGCACTTTCCACCATTTTAAGGGAAGAAATTAAAACTACGGGGGCCGGAAGAACAGATACGGGAGTTCATGCCAAAAAAATATTTGCCCATTTTGATACGGAACAGGAACTGAATGATCAGTTTCCAAGGAGACTGAACGGTTTTCTTCCTCCTGATATTTCTATTAAAAAGATTTTCCAGGTGAAGGATGATTTTCATGCCCGTTTTGATGCTACCTACAGAACCTATGAATATTATATTTCTTTGGAAAAAAATCCATTCACTCAGGAATCCGCCTGGCAGCACTGGAAAAGATCATTGGATATCGATAAAATGAATGAGGCTTGTAAGATTTTATTTGAATATGAGGATTTTACGAGTTTCGCAAAATTAAAAACAGATAACAAAACCAATATCTGCAAAATGTATAAAGCGGAATGGGAGCAGGTAGGATCAGAACTGAAATTTACGGTTTCTGCCAATCGTTTTCTAAGAAATATGGTTCGGGCTATTGTAGGAACTATGGTAGAAATTGGGGTAGGAAAACTGAAACCTGAAGATCTTCGTAAGGTTATTGAAGATAAAAACCGTAATGCGGCAGGCACATCAGCACCGGCTCATGGTCTGTATTTGGTAGATGTAGGCTACGAATTTTAAATAAAAAAACTAAAAAACAAAATAACCATGTTATCAATTTTTATACTTATTGGTGCTTATCGGTATTATGCACAATTAGCCGAGAGATTTGGAAAAACCAAATGGCATTTCGGCCTTTTAGCGATAGGAATTTATTTGGGAAGCCAGATTGTTTTAGGAGTGGCATATGGGGTTTATAAAGGACTTACAGATCCTGCTGCTTTGGAAGATGTAAACTATACTGGTTTTTCTTTGGTCAATATGATTGGCTGGGTGATTTCTATTGCTGCAGTATGGGGTATTTATCAGCTTCTTGAGAAGAAATTCATGAAAGAAAATCTTCAAAAACCTTCAATTGAAATAGAAAAAATAGGGGAGGTATCTGAAAGTCAGCAAAACTAGGGAGCTATACAAAAGGCTGTGATCCATAAAAAAACAGACGAAAGATATTCATACTGTAAATGATAGGTATCTGAAATTTTCTATTAGGATTTGTAAAAGTTCTGAAGCCAGTCCAATTATAAAGTCTTATTTTTGCATAGAATTTTATTTTAATTCTTTTCTTCTATTCGTACAATGAAAAAACAAGATACCTGGGGAATTATAAAAAGATTGTTCTTTATTGGAATGAAATTTCGTTCTTGGTTCATTCTTACCTTAATAATTTCTGTCATACTTTCAATTGTTTCTACTTACAGGCCATATCTTACCATGGAAGTGGTGGATAATGATATTACAAAATTGCAGGATAAAGCTGTAATGATGAAGCATATCTACATTTTGGTGGGATTGGTATTCGCAGAAACTGTTTTAAACTTCTTCTTAGTTTATTTTTCAAATTTTATCTCACAAAATGTAATTCGGGATATCAGGGAAAGGCTATATGCCAAGCTGATCTATTTCAGAACTTCATTTTTTGATAAAACACCTATCGGACAGTTGGTGACCCGTGCTGTAGGGGATGTTGAAACGATTGCAACGGTATATACAGACGGTTTCCTGATGGTTTTCGGAGATATTCTGAGGATTGTCTTTGTATTGATCATGATGTTCAGCACTAATGTGCATTTAAGTTATATCACTTTGGCTATTTTACCTTTAATGGTTATCATTACAAGGTTTTTCCAGAAAAGACTTAAAAAAGCATTTGGAGATGAAAGAAACTGGACTGCAAATCAAAACTCTTTTGTTCAGGAAAGATTGGCCGGAATGCCCATTATACAGGTATTCAACAGACAGGAATCTGAATTTAAAAAATTCGATAGTATTAATATTACCCTGAAAGAAGCATTGTTGAGAACGGTTTTTATCTTCTCATTATTCTTTCCGGTTGTAGAGCTTATTTCTTCTCTTTTTATAGGATTTATCCTATTTTACGGAGGGTATATTACGATCAGTGCGGGGGTTGTTATTGCCTTTATTCAATATATTTCAATGCTGATCCGTCCGTTAAGACAGATCGCGGACCGTTTTAATAATATCCAGAGAGGTATTGTAGGAGCGGAAAGAGTATTGGGGCTGATGGATGAGGAAAACTCAATGCCTAATAACGGGACTGTAAAAAAAGATCATTTCGCCGGTAAAATTGAATTTCATGATGTACGTTTTGCTTATGATGAGAAACAGGAAGTCCTTAAGGGTATTGACTTTAAAGTAAATCCTGGAGAGACAGTAGCTATTGTAGGGGCGACGGGAGCTGGAAAATCTACGATTATCAGCCTGATCACAAGATTGTATGATATCAATTCAGGAAAGATACTTATTGATGATGTAGACCTTAAAGATTATGAGCTTTATAATTTAAGAAGTCATATTGGAGTTGTACTGCAGGATGTCTTCCTTTTCCATGGAAGTATTTTTGAAAACCTTGCCTTTGGTGATGACAGTATTACACTGGATAAAATAAAAGAAGGAGCAAAAGAAATTGAAGTTGATCAGTTTATAGAGCAGCTGCCTGGCGGATATGATTATGTAGTAAGCGAGAGAGGTTCCTCTATTTCTTTAGGGCAGAGACAATTATTATCTTTCCTTAGAGCTTATTTATCAGATCCTAAAATTCTGATTCTCGATGAAGCAACATCTTCCATTGACCATGAAAGTGAAAAGCTTATCCAGAAGGCTACAGAAAAAATTACAAAAAACAGAACGTCAATCATTATAGCACACAGACTTTCCACTATTGAAAAGGCAGATAAGATTATTGTCATGGAGCATGGTAAAATTGTGGAAGAAGGAACACATCTTGATCTGTTGGATAAAAACGGATATTATGCTACGCTTTACAAAGCCCAGCTGCGTCATGAGGTAGAAGCGGAGTCATAAACCCAGTACAAAGTATAATTGCTGTTTTTAAAACTAATATAAAGTAAGGCCCGAGAAAATCTTTGATTTTCTCGGGCCTTACTCATAAATAGAACAATGTGTTTTTAAAGCTTTTTAAAACTACAGAAAACAAAATTCTGAAGGGTATTAAAAGGAGTGATATGATCTTCCGTGATGCATTTTATTTTTTCAAATCCGGATTTGAATGTTTCGGCCAGAGATTCTTCATCATATTGCCGGATATCCAGCCCGCTGCATTGAGTAGGTCCATTTTTAGAAAAGGTTCCAAGGATCAGGAATCCTGTTATATTTTTTTCTGCAATATCCCGATATTTTGAAATCTGCTCCGGAGTTGTCAGAAAGTGAAAGGCAGCCCTGTCATGCCAGATATCATACGTTTCTGTAGGTTCAAATGATGTAATATCAGCAGCAATCCATTTCACTTTATTGGCCGCATCTCCCAGCCTGTGCTTTGCCTTTTCCAATGCCCTGGCAGAAATGTCGAGCACTGTAATATTTGTGTATCCTTCTTTGAGGAGAAAGTCTACAAGATTACTGTCTCCACCACCTACATCAATAATGCTGGCTTCTTTTCCCAATCCCCCCGAATGAATGAAATCAAGGGAAGTCTGTGGTTTTTCCTGTGTCCAGCTTACCTGATCAGGATTTTTTGTTTCATATACCTTCTCCCAGTGGATTTTATTTTCTGAAAAACTCATAAGTCCTGTAGTTGATTATTGATTTCTTCAAATTTATTAATTAATCCATTAAGTTTTGCCTCTTGTTTTTTTATCGTTTTAGGCCTTATATAAAACCAGTTGAATCCTATCCATACTATCATAAGGGTGTATGCCAGTAGAGCGTAAAGGGATGTCATCTGTAAAGTATATTCATACATATAAAGACAGATTCCCAGAAACAGCATGATAAAATATACATTCAGCATGGTTGTCTGTATAAATTTCTGTTTATTTTTCACAGAATACAGACTCTGCAGGTACTGGCTGTTGGATTGAGTATTGTCAATGGTATAAAAAATCATAAACATTTTATTATAAACCAATAAGAAGATGACCATGGCCAAAATAACAAGTATAATTCCTGCTTTTGTAGTCATAAGCTGAGGCTGAAATTGATACCAGATGAAGGCAATACCTATGGAAGTTACAATCAATAAAACATTCATGATGATGATCTTCCGAAGGTTTTCATTCTTAAACTTTTTCAATTTGCCAAGAAGTTCTTCCAGATTAGGTTTATTGGAGGTTTGCTGTTTCCATATATTTTTGAAATCTATATTAGTATCCATTTTCTTTAAACTTTTGAGTTAATTTTTCTTTTATCCGGTGAATCTTTACCCTGATATTGGATTCTGAAAGTCCAATGATATGAGCAATCTCAGCCTGCTTTACTTCTTCCAGTTCCAGGGAAATAATGATACGGTCCGTTTCAGGAAGTTCTGAGATAAACTGATAAAGCAATTGTATCTGAGGCTCCAGCGACTCCTGTTTTTTCTCTTCCAGATTAATGGGCAGGTCTGCTTTGGCAAATCTTTTTTCTTTTTCCATCTGACGCAAGCAATTATTGGAGGCAATCCTGAAAATCCATGTTCCTACACTGGATTCATTTCTGAATTTCGGAAGCTGCTGCCATACTATAATAAAGGTTTCCTGAGCCAGATCCTGAGCAGAATCGGTATCATTGACATATCCCATACACAAACGGAATATTTTCTGCCAGTACAGTTCATATATTTCTTCAAATACCATTATTTCGTAGACAAGAAGTTGTTCAGCTGATTAAAATACCATTCTTTATCATCATACATAATAAAGTGTAATCCCTTGGAAGCATATTGCATATTGGCATTTTTCAGATTTTTATATTGGGCTTCGATAGCCGGTTTAAAATTGACAAAATAAGATTCCAGCAGGATAAGAGAAGGGCAGTGTATATTTTTTATTGTTTCTCTGAGATCTGTATTGGAGAAATCACAGTATATACTGGCAAATGTTTTTCTGTCTGATTTCATACTCCAGTTGATTACGGTTTCCTGCATAGAAGTATCTGCCATTAGGCGAGGGATGGATTGGGTCTGCATTTGGCGGAATTGTTCATCTGTCATGGCGGTTAATTTATTAACGGTTGCTGAACAGTCATTATTTTCTTTAGATGTAAAATTGGGATTGGATAGGGTAGCCAGACAAGGCAGCGTATCTACAATAATAATTTTACCCGGAAGCTCAGGATAGTCAGCGGCGATAGCCAAAGCCAAAGCTCCTCCCATACTGTGTCCGATGATAATAGGTTTTTCAATATTTGTATCCTTTATAAAGGCTGCAATTTCTTTTTCCCAATTTTTAAAACTGGCATCAGTTTCTGGCTTTATCCCTGCAAATCCTGCCATGGTTAAAGTATAGCACGTATAATTTTTTTCAAATTTTGCTGTAGTTTCATTCCAAACATCTCCTGAAGAGGCAAAACCTGGAATAAAAATTAAAGACTGTTTACCCTTTCCTGTTTTCTTAACTTCAAATGAATATGATTTTTCCTGACCAAATATATTGCATAATGCTGCAAAAAATAACATGATGATAAGAAGGAATGTGAATTTTTTCATGGTTTCTAAGGTTTTAAGGTTTATTTGTCTTTTAGAGACGAACCTTTTGAAAATGTTACAATATTTTTTAATTATTTTTTTTAAAAAGTATTTTTTGCTGTGAAGCCTTTCCTGGAGCGAAACCTGAAAAAAAAAATCTAGGTTCTCGATTTTAAAATCCAGAGATTTTCTCTTCATTGAGAATCTTTTTCCACGGATATATGTATTCTATTATTTTTTTGCTCTTTTTTAGATTATAGAAATAAATATATCTTTTGTGTTTTTGTTGAATAAAATAAAAAAATAATGACCTGAAGGTGTTTATATTGATAAAAATTACTAAATTTATTAAATATTTAAGACGATGCCTTGCATGTCATAGGGGTATCACGTAAAACTGGAATTTTTAATTAAAACCCAAAACATATAAATGAGTAGTAGTATCCAAGATGAATTTAAAGTCTTTAAAGACGAACTGAAAAAACTTAATATTGAAGTTCAGAAAGTAGTAAAAGTAGGAAACGGAAGCATGGATTTCCATGAAGTTTTCTACAAATCGCCAAGATATGAAGAGGTGAAAAGTGTGTATGTCCAGCGACACAATCTGGACAGTATGATAGAAAAATTCAAACAAGCTTACCATTAAAAATATAACCGGCGCCTCAGATTTCTGAGGCGCCGGTTTCTTTATGCTGATTCTATTAATCTTTATCCAGTGTTGAGTTTTCTTTGGTGTCTTTCATCCTTGAGTAGACTACCAGGGAGAAAAAGATACATGCTGTGATATACCAATAAAAATAATCTTCACTCCCCACTTTTTTAAACCAAAGAGCAATATACTCTGCTGTTCCCCCAAAAATGGCCACTGTAAGAGCATAAGGAAGACCTACTCCAAGAGCCCGGATTTCGGAAGGAAAAAGCTCAGCTTTCACTACAGCATTGATAGAAGTATAGCCGCTTACAATAATTAATGCCGCCATGATCAGAAAGAATGCTCCCCATATAGAGGTAGTGGTGCTAAGTGCGGTAAGAAGAGGAACGGTACATAACGTTCCCAAAATACCAAAGCCCAGAAGAAGAGGGCGTCTTCCAATTCTATCTGATAATGCTCCAAATACCGGCTGTAGACAAGCAAATATGAATAATGAAATAAATGAGACTAAGGTAGACTCTTCTTTGGTAAGATGAACCGTATTAACCAAAAACTTCTGCATATAAGTCGTATAGGTGTAGAAAGCCAGGGTTCCGCCCAGGGTAAGCCCTACCACCGTAAGAAGTGCCTGCGGGTGCTTCAAAAGTTCGCTCACAGTACCTTTTTTCTTTTCACTGACTTCCTTTTTGTTTTCAAAAGCTTCAGTTTCATGGAGATTGGCCCTCAGGTATAATGCAATAACGGAAAGCAAAGCCCCTATCACGAAAGGAATTCTCCAGCCCCAGTCTTCCAGCTGTGCTTCTGTAAGCAGTAGTTTTTGCAAGATAAGCTGAATTCCCAAGGCAATAAGCTGTCCTCCGATTAAGGTTACATACTGAAAGCTTGAGTAAAACCCTCTTCTGTCCTGAGCTGCCATTTCGCTGAGATACGTGGCGGAAACTCCATATTCACCTCCCACACTCAATCCCTGAAGAAGTCTTGCCAGAAGCAGTAATAAGGGGGCCAGAATTCCTATGGATTTATAGGTTGGAGTAAGGGCAATAAGCAGTGATCCAAAAGACATCAGTAATACCGAAAGTGTCATCGCTTTTTTTCGTCCTATTTTATCAGCTATGCTTCCAAACAGCCATCCTCCAATGGGTCGCATCAGAAACCCGACAGCGAATATCCCTGCTGTATTCATCAACTGTGCATTGAGATCAGAATCCGGAAAAAATGAATGCGAAAAATAGATGGCAAAGGCTGCATAAGCATACCAATCGTACCATTCTACAAGATTTCCGATAGAGCCGCCTACAATGGCTTTAATCCTTTGGCTGGTGGTAATTTGTGATGTATTCATATTTTTTATTTGCCCAAAAATCCCGATATAATGAGTGCCAATATACAACTTTCAGGAAAAATTAAACCGCCCTGAAAAAAGAACGGTTTATATCTTCTATTTTGTTGTTTTTTAAAACCTGTACCCCAAAGAAAGACCGCTTCTGAAACCTGCCCATGGGCCATCAACTTTTATTTTTGCACCATTGGCATTGGTTTCTACGGTATAATCCACGATTGGAATATCCAGCTTTTCTATTTCTTTTTTTAGCTGTGCCTGCATATCGGGAGTCAACACAAAGTCGCTGGACATGGAGAAGTCCCCTTTTCCACTTCCATAGTGAGCCCCGGCAATCCAGAGATCAAGTACCAGATTTTGACTTTTAGTAAGGAAAAACTGTACTCCAACCATGAGGCCGCCACTGTTTCCATTGGTTTTTCCCTGCCCTTTAAGTGGAATCTGATATGTATTTCCATCAGGACCTTTATAATCGTAATAAAAATCAAAGGTATTGGATGAAACATCAGAGTACCGGTAATACGGAGCAATATAAAATCCTTTTCCATATCCCTGTCCGATATAAAATCGGGGTTCTATTGTAAAGTTGGTCGCTTTTATTCTCAGATTCTGAAATCTTTTTTCGTCTTCATCCTTAAGAAAAGCATTGATAAAAGGAACTTTTCCTTCCGGCATGGTCCCAAATCCAATGTTTACTGAAAACCACTGGTTAATGGCTCTTTCATAGGACAGGTTAATATTTCTGAATGCATAGGCGGTTACATTCGTTTTGATAATATTCATTTTTTCTGCTGAGATGTTTTGATCTTCCTGAGCTGTTGCTTCTGAAAACACTAGACCAAGGAGGAGTATAACTGCTTTTTTCATGATCTTATATTTTGTGGTGTAAGGTACTACCAGCAAAAAACGGGCTGAATTTAACATAATAATGTCGATTATTAGAAAAAACATAACAGATTGTAATGATTTAGTTAATTATTGGTTCTGATACAGAATATAAATGTAATAAATGTAATACTTGTGCTGTCTTATCTGTATTATTGCATTTCTGATATGAAAAAAACTATATATACCGTGTTTATACTTTGTGGAACTTTTATGTTTTCGCAGGAGAAGGTGAATGATACTGTTAAGGGAGCGAAGACCGAAGAGATTCAGGAAGTGATTGTAAAGGCACAACGTAAAAAGCAGTTTGCAGATAAAGCAGTCTATACTTTTGACAAAGAAGCCCTGGAAAGAGCGCGTTATGCAAAAGATCTGCTTCGTACACTCCCGGAGCTGCAGCTTGATCCTGTAGCCAATACGATTACCAGTACAAAAGGAGGAAGTATATTATTTCTTATTAACGGAATTGAAGCTACGGATTTACAGATCCGCAGTGTAGCCCCCAGTGAGGTGGTAAAAGTGGAGTATTATGATATTCCACCGGCAAGATGGGCAACAAGAGCAGATACCGTTGTTAATATTCTGACAAGATCTACGGAAACGGGTTATGTTTTTGGAGCTGATGTATCTTCAGCCTTGAATACGGGGTTTGTAAATGGCGCTGCCTATGCCAATTATACCAAAGGGAAAAATAATTTCGGCCTTGAATATTCCCTGAATTTAAGAGATTACGATGACAGAAGAGTAAACAGTATTTATGACTATCAGCTGAATGGAAAGCATTACCGTTCTGATGAAAACAGAACGGATCATTTTGGATATACTTTTCAGAATGTAGCATTACGTTACACCAGACTGGTTCCTGATCAGTATGCTTTCCAGGCGAAGTTGAATATGGATATTTTCAGCAGGTTTTCAAAAGGGGTAGGACAAAGTATTTTTACAGAAGATCATGCAAGTGAAGAACATGCCATGTTTAAAAATAACGGTTCAGATTATGTGATTCCTAAACTGGATTTATATTATTCAAAGAAAATAGGGGAAAAGGATGAGCTGAGTATTAATGTGGTAGGATCTCACTATACTACCAATACATCAGAAACGGCAAAAGAATGGATCGTAGGTTCCGGGCTTTCGGTATATGACAATGATATGACACTGAAAGCCAGGCAAACAAGCATTGTGGGAGAGCTTGCCCATGCTCATGATTTTGCAGCAGGAAAGCTTTCATCAGGATATCGTATTTCAAGATCTTCCATTTCCAATGACCTAAATAATCTTGCCGGCTATTCTCAGTATAGTGTTACCTATCTTGAACAGTATTTTTACACTGAGTTTTCAGGAAAAATTGAAAAGTTTACTTACCGCCTTGGTGCCGGGCTTACCAATATTCACAATAAAAGTGCTGAAAATACCTTTGATGAATGGACTTTTACTCCCAAAGTGATTTTAGGGTATCAGTTGAAAAACAATCAAAACCTCCGTTTTACAGGAAGCTACAGCCCAGTAAGTCCTTGGAGTAATGCATTGAGCAGTAATGTGGTACAGTTGGCTCCGAATATTGTACAAAGGGGAAATCCTTTTTTACAATCTCAGCAGGTTTTTTCGAATACATTAACGTATTCTTTTAATAATAAGCATTTCGATTTTAATGCGGCTTTATTTTACCGGTATACAGATAGGGTGATTAACCAATATTATGTTCACGATACAGTTTTGGGTGGATATGCACTGACTTATGAGAATGGAAAAAACGGACAAAGGTATGGTGTACAGCTGACAGGATCTTATAAACCATTTGGCAATAGTCTGCTTGTCATAAAAGCAGTGATAACGCCCACTTCTGAAACGATAAAAACAAGTGCAGGCGCTTTGATTAAAAATAATTATTTAGGAAACTATTTTGTGCTGTCTTCGGAGTATAAAGCTTTTTCACTTCAATATCAGTTCAATATTCCTGTGTACAGTCTTAGTGGAGCTTTCCTCAATACCAATGAAAACCAGAATAATATTTTTGTAAGCTATAAGCATAAGAACTGGACCTTCTCTACAGGGATGTACTGGATGGGAATGCCTTCAGAATATAAAACGAAAAGCCTTCCGGAAAGTCTTGTAGACTACAGGGTTCATACACAGATTATGAATAATAAATCGATGTTTGTTTTGGGGCTGAGCTATGATTTCTCAACAGGAAAGAAAACTGAGCTTCAAAGAAAACTTAATAATGAAACAGCTCCGGCTGCTACTTTTTAAAATACCATTGACCTATAAAAACAGCCGGCTGATACAATCAGCCGGCTGTTCTGTGCGTTAAATATATTTTATTTTAGTTGCTGATGATCATTTTGCGGTAAGCATAAATATCTTCAATGGTTACGACGGTCATTCCTTTTCTGGAGGCAAAATCCACAATTTCGGGAAGTCTTGCCATAGAACCGTCTTCATTGGTTAATTCACAAAGGACAGCATCGTCCCCAAGGTTAGCCATTTTTACAAGATCTACGCTGCCTTCTGTATGGCCCCGTCTTTCAAATACTCCGCCTTTTTTGGCGATTAAAGGAAATACATGTCCCGGGCTGGCAATATGTTCAGCCTGAGCATTGGCAGCAACAGCTGTCCTGATGGTTGTCACACGGTCTTTGGCTGAAACACCGGATTCGACACCCTCTTTAGCTTCAATGGTAATGGTGAATGCCGTTTGATTTTTTGAATTGTTGTTTTCCACCATGGGACGTAAGTTGAGATGCTTACTTTTTTCTTCAGAAATACATAAACAGACAATACCGCTGCATTCGCGGATCAGAAGTGCCATGTCTTTTTCTGTAATAGTGGAAGCGGGATAGATGATATCGCCTTCATTTTCACGGTTTTCATCGTCTACTAAAAGAATACCTTTTCCCTGCTGTAATGTTTGAAGTGCTTTTTCTACACGTTCTTTGGAGGTAGCTCCGAATTGTTCTAATAATTTTTCCATGTTATTTTACTTTTAAAAGTTAAAATAGTCTTCGGTACATGGAAATGAAATACGACACACTAAGAGTCCATAAGGAATCTTACTGATCATCTCATTTTCTTCTCCCATCCAGACTTTAACTGTCGGTTTTGGAATTTCACCAAATCAGTCCCTTCAAATGAAAGGAGTCGCGGACTATAACCGCCGGTAGGGAATTACACCCTGCCCCGAAGAAAACTTATACTAAGTTTTGCTGTATGTTTTAATTTAAATTTTTATTTCATTGAATCGTATTTAACGCACAGGCCGCTAATTTCGGGAAGTTTTTTGAATTGGAGAAGAAATTTCTGATACTTTTATCAATTTATAAGGAGCATCTGTGACGATGTCCTTATAGATTTCTGAAGCTTCTTTGTCTTAGTTTTCATATTCTTTTAAATAAGAAACCCATTTTTTTTCAACGAGATCAGATAAAGAGTTTGCTATTTTAATGAGCTTGGGAGGTTGATGTTCATGAGCGAGAATGTACATTTTCTGACTTTCCCAATGGTACAACAACTGATCTCCATCTCCATGGATCCAAAATTCTCCCAAGACCAGATAGGTTTTATTTTGAATGATTTCAATATCGAGTTCCTCGAGATCAATGGTTAGCCCCTCAAGTTCCAGTCTGGATATATTTTGATAGAATAAAATCAGATCTTCCGGGAGCTGTATTGAAAGTTCCTTTTCTTTGTTTTGAATACGCTGCGGGTCTGCCCCTTTTTCAATATGATCAGAAGTACTGTAGGATTTTGTGAGTTGTTTAAGGAATCTCGGATAGATGTCTTTTAAATGCCCAAATTGACTTTCTACTGTTTTTTGAAGCTGACGTTCTTTCTCTTTTTCTGCTTTACAAAAATCATTGAATTCTTTTTCCCAGCCTTTTTTATAAAGATCAGACAGGTTGGTATTTATTTTTTGTAATTGGAGCCAGTCAAAAGCAGCCAGTTGTCCAATATATAGATTTCTGATATCACTGAAGCTATCCCTAGGTTTCATACCAAGGAAAGCTCTTCTTCCACATATTTTTTCCACACTTTCTTTATGTTGTGTGAACCAGTGCAGCCATTCCTCAGCACTAAGTTTTCCTTCGGATAAACGGATGAGTCGTTCAGTTATTTCTTCTAATGTCATCAATGTAAAAATTATTGTCTCAATATTTTCTCCATTTTTTTTCCCTTGGCCAATTCATCGATGAGTTTATCCATATACCTGATATTTCTCATCAGTTCATCTTCAATTTCCTCTACCCGATATCCACAAATGACGCCTTTGATCAAAGAAACATTAGGGTGGATCTGAGGGGCCTGTTCAAAAAATGTTTTAAAATCAGTTTTTTGATCGAGGTGGTCCTGAAGTCCCTGTTGGTCATAGCCGGTCAGCCAGCAGATAATCTCATCGACTTCTGATTGGGTACGTCCTTTTTTTTTCGCTTTTTGAATATAGTGAGGATAAACACTGGCAACAGATGTCGTAAATATCCGGGTGTTTTGCATGGCTCTAAAATTTAGATTAATTTCTTAAGTACTTTATCGAGTATGGTATTGAACTCATCGGGTTTTTCCAGCATAGGATAGTGTCCAACTTCTGTGATGGTTACATAATCGTAGTCTTTCAGATACTTACGGTTGTTTTCGGGATGGGTAGGCGAGGCATCCGAGTTAATGGCAACCACCGGTACCTGAATCTGTTCCGCAATTATTTTAAAATCTGTTTTATATAAAGGGTTGAGAAGATTAATGGCTCCTTCCGGTTCGTTTTGAAGAAACTCATAAGACAGTCTTTCTTTTACTGAAGCAGGTGTTTTTTCTGTAAAAAAATATTGAGGAAGAATATTTTCCACGGCATTTTTAAAATCATGACGGTAATGGGTAAACAAAAACTGTTCAGCCTGCTCTTCTGTAAAAGATTCATCTAAATTTTTTAGGGTATCAATTAAAACAAGGGCTTTCACCTGTGGGATTTTCAATGCTGCTTCAAGGACATAAGCTCCGGACATAGAGTGGCCCACAAGAATAATATCTGAGGAATGAATTTCGTCAGCTACAGCTTTAATATCATTAGTGTATTGTTGGCTTGTCCAATCCTGTCTGGAGGCATCAGATTTTCCATGTCCGGCTAAATCAAGTTGTACAATATGGTATTGATCTTTAAAATATTCCTGCTGGCTTTCCCACCATTGGGCATTTCCCAACCATCCATGTATAAAGATGACTGAAGTTTTTCCGCTCCCGGATTCTTTATAATAAATTTTTTGTCCGTCTGCTGATACTGCATATTTTTCCATGTAATAAGTTGTAATGATTTATAGTTTATTGTGAAATAGAAATAAAAGGTTCAGGATCTGAAACTTACCATTTCCAGGCCTGTGGTTCATCTTTCCAGATCAGTAATCTGAATTCTTCATAATGTTTTCCGTTACCTATAATATGAGTGTCTCTTTGACCTTTATTAAGTGTTAGTTTATGTAAAATCCCGGAATGGGCAGCTACCCAAAGTGTTTCCCCATTGTCTGAAACAGTCATTCCGGAAATTGTGGAGCCCAGGAAATATCTCCAAAGCTGATTTCCGTTGTTATCAAATGCTTTGATATAGCCATAGGCATCCCCCAGGATATAATGGTCTTTTGTAGCTACTCCTGCATAGACTCTCATCTCTTCATCAATGAAAGTGAAATCATCACTTTCGGTATACGCCTCGATATCTGCTCCTATATACTGATCTGAATTGATTCCAATGGTAATACCATTATAAAAGTGGCAGGAATTGGTGATTAGCTGGCTGTCATCTTTTGCAAAGAGACAAAAATGAGGATAGGAAGATTGGGGCCCAATGGCTCCTAATGTATTTCCTTCCGCATCTAATATCCTGTGATCATAGCCCTGATCACCCACAGCAATATAAGTATTGTCATGTGATAAGGCTGCGTTTTCCATATCGATTTGCGAAGTCCAGTCTTCATCATTGTCTTCATTGGTTGGGTGAATAAGTTTTTTGTCTTCTTTAGAGATCAGATAAATTCCGTTTGAAGAAACTACAAGAACTTTATTTCCATCATTGAAGGGTGTCATCTCTGTAATTCCGGAATCTTGGGTTTCACTGAGCGTAAACTCATTGATGATTTCGCCGTTCCAACCTTTATAAAGAGATATTTTTCCGGGAGTGGCTAAGGCAAAAATATTTCCCTGTTTAGATTTTCCAATAGCGTGAATAGACTCATCCAGTGTTGTGATGTTATCCTGATCAAGAACATAGGCCTGTCTTTTTTCATAAGAGGTACCGGTAAGGAAAACAATTTTCTGATCACTAATGAAGTGTAGCTGCTCAATACTTTGAGATTTTTCTTTCATTAATGGAATAATTGGACTGTGTGCCGGAGGAAACTGCTCTCTGAATAGCTCTGTTTCACCATTTTGATTGGCCGCTTTAAGTAATTCAAAAACTTCCAAGGCCAAATGGGCTCTTTTATCTTCCGGTTCTTCACCTTTCCAGTTTTCCCAGCCGTTTTTTTTGCCAAACTCAACCATTTCATTAATTTCTTTAGCATAGCGTTCTCCATTCGAGAACCATTCTTTTTGGATCGTAGTATTGTACATTGAAAAGTATATTTTATGATTTTGTTATTCTGACTGATCATCTGTAGAAGATGTAAAGGTGTATCAGAAAATAACAGATGATCTCAGAGTAAGTAAATATAAATATTTTTATTTGAAAGAAGTTCGTTTTTGATGTTCACCCCAGATTTTTATACTGCTTCCTTTTAGCAATGACGGATTAAGTGTACCCTTTTTTTGGGCAATAAATTTAAAGCTCATGGTGCTGAGTTTTTCTTTAGGATTAAATAATAATTTCTCCCATGCTATCTGATATTTCCCATCAGCATTAATTTTTATAGTGTCTGTAGGCCCCTCTATAAAAGAATGAATGTTAGTATTCTGCTTGTTTTCTACTTCAACACTTTTTGAGATGTGGAGTGTGTTGACATCATACAGGTTTGACCACTGTATAGAAAAGTCCTGGTTCAGAGAAGCTTTTTTGTTGTAGATAATATTATTGGGACTACTTGTGGCAAGCACGGGAGCATTTCCGAGAAAGAACTTTTTGCCATTGGCCAATTGTATCTGAAGATCATACTGTCCGTTTTTGGGCTGTACATGTTCAATTCGGTAATAGTAATTTTTGCTATAATATAAGTTTTGCATGATTTGGTAATCTGTTTCCTTTTGATTGACCCAAATGTTGATAGACTCGTTGCCTATCTCTTTATTTTTTTTATCATATAAAATGACAGTAATGATATTATCGTTTTCATCTGTTAAGCTTTGATAAATTTCAATTTCCGCCTTTACCTCAGAAATAGCAGTGATTTTTGAAGCAGGTGCCGGCCCGGAACATGAGTACAATAGAAAATAGCTGCAGAATAGCAATACTGAAAACCTGATCATATGCATCGTTTATTTAATTTTTATTTACCTTCACTATTATATTTTTCAATTCAAAAGGGATTCTCCTGATGGATTGCTCATTTTCTATTATGAGCTCCACATTGGTTTGATCTTTCTCAGAAGAAGACATGTCACGCTTTAATTTAACCAGTTTATAGATGATACCCGTACTTTTATCACGTAAGGTTAAGGTATTGTACCCGGGATCCATATTGTCGTTGATGAAATATACAAGTTTTTGCTTATTGTTATACCTGTACGCATACATAATATCAAAGCTTTCGAAGTCTATTTTTGTATAGTCTTTATCATCATCCAATCTATATTTGAAATCAGGAAAAGTTTTGTTGATGGCTGTGGAATCCAGGATGCTAAAATAAAGGAGTGGATTTTTTTCTGTTATTTTTTTATCAATCAGGTTCGTATTTCGGACAATATTTTTAAGAGGACCTAAATTAAAATATGAATTGTTTGCTGCTGATGGAGTAAAATAATTAAGGATTCCGGTGATGTCTATTGTTTTGAACTTTTTATCAGGAACGTAAAAATGTTTTATTTTATTTGTCCCATTGTTATAGTTATAATTTAAGGGGTATTCTTTACTTTCCTTCAGCATGTTCTTTTTATCATCTGTAACGATCATAGTATCCAGATCTATCAGGTCAAATTTACCGGTTGGTTTATTTATTTCTATACCGATCTCAATAAAGTCCTCATGTTGAGAAGCATGGGATAAAGTTATTTTATCCTGCGATAAACACGGAATATAAAGAAGGATAAAAAGAATAAAGAGATAGTTTTTCATGATTTGCCGGCTTAGGTTTTCTGTAGTAAGGTACAAAACATTTATCCACTTCTCCTGTGATGTCTATAAAAATAGATTCAGGTTATTGATAATCTCAAAACTATGATTGGTCAGATTTGTGGATAACTTATCCACAGTGTGTAAAACGTATCTGTCAATAAACTGTCTCATAGCCTATGTTTTAGGATGTTTTTCAGTAGGCTTATTATGAGGTAATAAAAAAGTTATCCACATTTTATTCACATGGATTGATGGGTTTGGGGAAATGTAATTGTAATGATGTGGAAGACTTTTTCCTGTTCTATTTAAAGTTATCAGTCTTCAATCGCTTCAATTCCTTGCCTTTTAAGTTCTTCAAGATGCTTTTTCATGTGGGCAAGCTGCTCCGGCGAATGCCCTTTCCAGTCGGTAACTTCTCCAATTACCCTGAGCGGATGTTGGGAACGGTAAGATTTTGTAGGATTTCCCGGAAATTTTTTATCCGTCAGGTTAGGATCATCTTCAATACTCCCTGTGGGCTCTACCTTATAAATTCTTTCTTTTCCTTCTCCCTGAGCCAGCTCTGCACCCCATGTGGCAGCCTCCAGAGTTGCTGTAAGATAAATGTATTTTGCCTTCCTCCCCGTACCATAATTGGAGCTGAAACCTACTTCGATGAGGTCTCCGGTGGTAAGATCTGCTTTGGTCCCGTGGTAATAGACGGGAGCTTCTTCGGAAATGTTCATAGGTATTGATATTTTTTATGAGAGCACTTAAAGAAATTATTTTTGATCTTTATAAATATTCCAGAAATTAAAATCTGTCATAGGAGCATCTGTTATTCCTATATTTCTTCCCATTGTTACAATCTGTCCGCGGTGAAAAGTTCCATGTATAATAATGTGTTGAATATATTCATACTTTGTAAAATCACATTGGAACCACTGAGATTCAATCTTTATATTTTTTTCCAGATCTTCTTCAGATAAGTTTTCCACATAATCCACAAGTTTTTGTGAATTGTTTCTTAAGGCGTTAAAAACCTCTTCTCTGCTGTCTGCAGCTGACGTTTGAGCAAAATCAAAGTTATTGTTTTCAGAAATATGGCTCCACCAGTATTCCTGTGTCTGCCAGATATGGTGTAAGGTTTTCAGGATGGTCGGAAAACTGGAAATGGTTTCCTGGTTAAGCTGTTCATCAGATTTTGTGGCTAACCAATCGAGATATTTGTTGAATACCCAATTGTTGTACTGAACACTTTTGGTAACTAATGTTTTTAAGCTCATAATAGTTTATATTTTGGTTGGTTTTTAAATTCAATTTCTCAATAATACTTACAGGCCAAAATGTCGGTCATTCTCTATATTGTCAGGATTAATAAGCGCTTTATTGGTATATGTTGCTGCTTCAAATTCACTAATATTAACGGAGAGAAAAGAAATATCCGGGAGCAGTTTCGTAAGTTGGGATGTAATTTGTTTTGAAAGATGGGCTTTCTGTTCTGTATGACGTCCTTCCATAATAAAGCCGAAGACGTGTAAAAAGTTTGTTTTATTTTTTCCCAGCCGGTAATATTGATAGGGCTGAATCCTTACTTTGATATCATTGGGTGCAAAAAGTCCTGTGGAATCAGCAGCATGGTATACTGTATCCATGATTTCATCAGGGGTGTTCTGCTGAAATATATCCTGTGAACAATCTATGATAAAATGAGGCATAGCAATTCAATTAATTAGTTTTGGTTGGGTTGTATACTTTCGAAATTAATAAAAAAGACAATATGAAAAATACGATTTGTAAAAAAAGGAAAAGGTTTTTTAAGATTGTAGAATAAGGGTGCTGAACATCGCTATGTATTAAATTTCAGCTTTTTATTCTTCGTGTTTTAGTTTTTCAAGCAATAATTTTCCAAATGGTGAGATTTCATAGCCAATAGAGTGACTGATAGTCAACCCCAAATTTTTCAATTTCCGGATATTGGGCTTTACCCATTCTTTTTCGAAGCCTGTCAGCTTTGCAATACCTGCCGCCTGTAGTTGGGGATGATTTTCTATTGCAATTAAAACGGCTTTTGTCCAATCCCCCTGCTTACTGAATTGATCCAACCGTCTAAGCTTTTCTTTGAGTTCAAAGTATTTTTCATCAGTAAGATCAGTCTGTTCCCGTACATCTATTCTTGGGTCTTCAGAGTAATAACTAACAGATATTTTAAAGATAGGTATCCCAATAGCACCAGGAAAGGAATCGAGCAAGTGTTGTTTGTTTTTGAAACCGGCGTTTATGGAATCTTCTTCAGAAATATCCTGCTCCTCTACTATTTCAATGTCGCCAATTTTCACTACCCCCACAGATGTTTTTATTAAGGAACCCTTTTTTACAGCTCCTTTTTTCCATTTCCGAAAAGCTAAACTGATACTTCCGGATTTAATACCCTGTAGATGTATTTCTTTAAACAACATAGTTTAATAGTATAACTTATTCAAAATTAAGTGTTTTTGGCCAGATAATGTGAAGGTTTTTTTTGGCGTATAAAAATGGTCATTGAAGAAAACAACTGTCAAAAAATGATACTGCTAATAATAATTATTTTTTTCATGAATCAGAAGTATAAATAAGCTGTACCACTCCGGATTTAAAAACATTGGTTTTTATTAATTTTAAATTAAGTCGCTCTTTCAAATCTTCAAACAAAGGTTTCCCACTACCTAAAGCAATTGGATGAACAGAAATTCTGTAAACATCGATCAGGTTATTTTGAATAAAAGTCGTAATGAGGCTTGCCCCTCCGTATAGCCAGATATCTTTTCCACCCTGTTTCTTGATTTCAGAAACCCTTTCTATAATATCAGTATTGATAAAGGTTGCATTTTTATCTTCTCTGTGTTGGCTTGAAAACACAAATTTATTTTTTGAATGAACAGCTTCCCAAAGTTTTTGCTCTTCCGGAGTAGCATTTTCTTCCGGTAGATAATTTCCCCAGGCATCATAGCTTATTCTTCCATAAAAAATGGTGTCAATTCCTGAAAGGAAACCGTCAAAATCCATGTCGTCATCCATAATACACCAGTCGGTTTCTCCGTTGGGTCCTTCGATAAACCCGTCTAGAGTGATAGCTAAATCTAATAGTACTTGCTTCATTTTACAGTGGGGAATTTGTTTTTTTAGTTTTTAATTGAAATACATTTCCTTCAGGATCTGTTCCGTCGCACAACCAAAAACCATAGTTGTCAAATGTTTTAACTTCTCTCATCTGAACATTTTTTGAAAGAAGTTCATTTCTGGCTGATTCTATATCAAGATCAATTGTAAAAACTATTTTGGTATTGTTGTCAAATAAATATCCTTCGTCTATCTTTTCGAGATAATGATCTCCGATTTTATGAAATGCCAGGTTTACAGCACCTACATCCAGCAATACCCACATATCATCTTCTTCAATGACTCTTATATTAAAGTGTTCAACATAAAAGTTTTTCATCACTTCAATATTTTTCACGTAAAATAGAATGGTATCCAGTTTTGTATTCATTTTCAGATCGTATTCTTGTATGTTTTTAAAGAAGAACGCTATTAATTTCGGACGAACTAAATTAATAAAAAAGATTTTACAAAGTGGGCAATGAAGATAAATCGAAACTGGAAGTAATTAATTCTTTACTTTAAAGTTCAGGGTACAATATCAATTCACCTTCTCCGTATAACCAGAATTTGCCAAATCTTTCATTGTATTCAAAAGGTCTTTCTTTAGCAGGAAATATTTTCTGTTGAGAAGATAAGGATAAACATTGATCGCTCTCATCAGAAGCTGCAGATGGGTATCAATATAATGATCGTTGTTGAAGTATATTAAATGGTTCTCGATATAGTAGTTCAGATCTTTGACATCCTGTTCTTCCAGATAAAATGAGATAGATGTATTTTCTAAATAAGGTCTGATTTCATTTTTTAATGTATCCTCCAATGGTTTTAGATTCAGGAAATTTCGTTTGATCTGCTCAGGCATAGTTTTCGTGCTCATAAAGGCTGTTGCATGAGCAATATCTGTATAAACCTTTAATTTTTCCTCATAGCTTGCGTCATATGCTGAAAGAAGCTGATAGGCATTTATAAATTCTGTTTTTTTACCGGAATCATCTGTGGAGGAAAGGAAATAATGATAGATATCGGAATCATTCTGCTGAATTTGTTTTTGTATTTCAGAAATAGAATGATTGATTTCAGGAATCAGTTTTTTAGCTTCCTTAGCTGTATATTTCTTTCCGTCGTAATCAAATGTTTTTAAAACCAATTCTTTACTGGCAATAGCTTCTATTGTTTTTTTATCATTTTCAAGGGCGATCAGGGTGTAGACCAATTCCACTTTTTCTTTGCTGAAAAGTTCGTCAAAAAGAAGATCTTTGACAATGTGGTTTTCCTGAATGGTAAAATCAGGATTTTTGTTATCGTAATAACTGTTGAAAATTTTGTCAAAAGAATCCCTGTTGTACTGTTCTTCAAATTCTGTTTTAAAAACATCCAGTTCCAGCTCAGTTTTTCCTTTCTGGTATTTTACCTTTGAAAAGAGCTTTGCGGTAAGTTTTTCCTCAGTTTTTTCGAAGTCCTGGAATAAGTTTTTAGCGTGCTCATTGTCGGTATCCTTTATAATATTAAGTTTTCGAAGTCTTGCGATACGCTCTTCATGAGAAGGGTGTGATGCCCATTGGTTCTCAATCATCAGTTTTGATTTATTAAAAAGACCGGATTCTGAAAGTTTTACATTCGGAAGATCATGTTTCATTTCCAGTTCATTTTGGGTGGCCAGAAAATTCATCACGAAAGACTGTTCTTTGTAAATATTTTTGCTCGCCTGATTTTTTGACACCTTGGCATCGTAAAAACTAATCACATTGTTATAGGAGTTGCTTGCCAGTTCTATCCTGAGAAGAGATTCTTCCAATGAAACGGAACCTGCAATATGGGCAGCCACTTCATCGGCATGAAACTCCATTTCTCTGGAAAGTGCCATATGACGGATATTGACAAAAGAATACATTTTCGAAAGAACCCATTGGATTTTATTGGTGATAAAAAGGGAAATCGCTGCAAAAATGGAAAAATAACCACTCATACTTGCCCAGCTTTCTATAGAGTTCCGGTAGGACTGATCATCATTAACAAGATTAAAAATAATCTGGTTTACATTATACACATAACTTCCTACCTTCATAGAACGTTGGGAAAAATGTCCGAATTCGTGGGAGAGTACAGCCTTTAATTCCTGTTTTGTAGAAGTGTTGATTAATCCCACCCCTATGGTCAGGTTTTTTTTAATAGGAAGAAACATACTCCAAAAACTTGAATCATAAAAAACACTGGCATTGACATCATAGGATAGATATACTTTTTTAGGAAAATCCGTTTCAGCTTCTTTTACGATCTCATCAATCATTTTAAAAAGCTGAGGCTCCTGTGTTCTTGTAATTTCTGTAAGATAACTTCTGTCGTTGATATGTTTCTTGAATAAAAATTTGATGATAAAAAAGAAAACACAGACGCCGGTTCCTGCAGCGCCTATTCCCAACATGAGGGTTAGAAACATTGGTTTGGTTATGATAAGTAAAATTCCTCCACCAATGCAGGCTACAGCCAAAATAATGGTAAAAAGAAACATAAGGATATATACAATGACGAAAATGCTGATCGCCAGAATAGCGGATTTACTCTTCTTTTTGAAATCTTCAGAAACCTGAATGTACATGGTAATAATTTTTTTACAATATTACATTCATAAAGCTAACAAAACAAAAAACCACTCAAAAAAATAGAGTGGTTTCTAAGATTTTTTATATCGTTTATTCTTCTTCAGGTGATGGGTAGATGTACCGAAACTAGCTGTTGATACTGTTTAGATCTTTTTCTGCTGCCCAGCTGTCAAATGCTGTGGCCGCACTTCCTATTTCTATAATCCGGTCTTTATGAATCATAATTCCCAAACCATGTTCGCTGTCCCAAGAACAGGAAAATCCTAACCCGATGTATGGGTAGTGATCCTTAACCACTGAGGTAACATAAAAATAAGTTGGTGACAGAAGATGAGCAAAACCTTGTATATCTTTTAAATCAGGCATAAAATCTGTTTTGTCTTCTTCAGAATAGTTGTAATTTTTTTGTAGGCCGGGGTATTGCTTTAAAAGTTCAGCCAATATTTTTTCTAAGACGACTTCCTGGTTTTCCTGTAGGTAATGTAATCCATTTTCCTGTGCCGGGGTTGGTTCATCCATATAGTCATCTTCCTCATCCAAGAGTTCGTAATAAAATTCAGGATCTTCTTTTTGAAAGAAAGTCTGCCAGTGCTTCAGTTCAATACTAAGTTCAAAATAGTCATCATCACTTTCGTTCTGATCAGGCAAGTTTCTGGGGTGATCGAGATGTTTATTAAAGAACTCATAGCAAAAAGGGGCTCTTGAAAAAATATACTCCTGATTTTCAGCATAACATAAGTTGAAATATTCCAGGGCTTTTTCTTCATTGTCACATTCCAGGCAGCACTCTCCTGCATAATAATTCCGGATATAAGACGCATTTTTCTGAGCCGCGGAGTGACGGTCAGTAATCTCCAGCCATCTCATCATATTTTCGAAATCTTTTTCCCTGATATATTCATTAATCATTCGGCTGCTTATGATATAAGCCTGATATATATCATATTTTTCAGCATCGGCTTCTTCCCATTTACCCTCTATAAAACTGATGAATTCTTCCCCGGTGATTGTAGAAGTTTTAAGCATCGACTTTTCTAAAAATATATCGATTTCGTTAATTATCTTTTCAGCATTTGACATTGGTGTTTTATTTTTTATGTTAGCTTTCCATGGCCATATCATCTAGCTTTCCGTTTTCGTCGGTATTGATTACCACCAAATAATCTGTAATATCCCGGCCAATTGAATAGTCTGAAATGGCAAAGCTGTCTTCACTGTCAGGATAAATTCCAACCCGAACCAGTTCCAGTTTTTTCAAAAGCTGTTGTTCCGGCTGAGTGGTTGAATCATCAAAGTTGATCAGTGCCGAAAGCTCTTCTTTCTCACATTCTTCAAGATGGTGTTCTACATAAAACTTTACGGTTTCACCGTCTTCATCATGATAATCATTCAGAATATATGTTTTATTAAGGCTGTCAAATTTCCCGATATTTTCAAGGTAATTTTTTACTTTATCCAATTGGGAAGGGGCAATGCTGTTGTTTTCGAAATTTAAGTCCAGTTGAATTTCATTGCCATTAAAATCAATCGTCACATCATAATATTCTTCAATATCTTCTGTTGAGAGTTGTCCAAAATAGGGTAGTGTGTATTCTGCCATGGTTATTTTTTTTTTATGCCTTTATCTAAGCTTTCTGCTAATATACCATTTTACTTACTTCATCTTCTGGTGATGATGGAAATTTTCAGGATATTTTCTTATTTCCTGTTTTTAGTTTTAAATGTCTTTTTTGTGTTCATTGAAGTTGTAATCTTATCCAGTTAAGAATAAATAGCACAATGAATATTCCGGCAATATAGAACTGGACTTTGTTCACTTTCTTTGGCCCCCACTTCCAGACACAAATTCTGTCTATGATCATAATAATGATGACAACAGGAATTAATCCGAATAATGCATACATTCCGGCCAAACCATCCTGTGCAGATACACTGTCAAAGGCAATAATGGAAAAAATTATCCCAATAAGAATTGACAGCAACCCTAAAACAAAAAAGAGGGTCAGTGTACCGGTTATAGTATTTGAAGAATTTTTCATGGTTTGTGCTTTTTACTTAGAGTTGACGGGAAACTAGGGGTTTTGTTGTAATCCGAACTGTATAGCTTCCTGAAGTATTTCAATGTGGATATCTTTTAGTTTTTTAAACTTAATGCAATATCCGGTCACGCTTGCCTTACCTATTTTTTCACCATAAGTTTGAGTCAAATAAGTTTTATCCTCAATTCCCAAAATATAAATAGAAATCCCGGTGGTGTTGGCACTCATTCCCACCTGATAAAAATCTCTGGTTTTTCCATCAGTATATTGCATGGTATGAAACCCATATCCGATATTGGGATTGGAAACTGTTTTGCCTTCACTGTTTTTTCCATCCAGAAACCACAACTGAGATTCCGGTATAAGTTCCAAAATGATGCGGTGCAGCTCCTGCATGTCGGTACGTTTTGGTTCATGCTGACTGTTGATATATTCTTGAATTTGTTCCTCGGTGTTCATATACAATTTTAATATTGCAAGTTATTATTAGAAGAATTTTTTATTGAGTTTTAAATAATGTAATGGTATAGTCCAGTAGTTTTCCATTCCCATATTCTCCATGTCCCGGAACCACAATTTTCACATCAGGATATTCTTTTTTTACTTTTTCAACTGTATTGGACCATGCTGCCACATTAGCATCTCCCAGATATCCTTTACCCGCATCAAGCTCTTTTAATAAACAGCCTCCAAACAATATATGTTCACCAGGGAAATACCCTACCACATTATCTTTGGTATGACCTTCACCGAAAAACTTCGTGATCGTTTTTTCATCGCCAACTTTTAAAACCAGCGAATCATTAAAACTGTTTTCAGGAATTACAAACTTGTTTTCTTTGGCTAATTCAATGGTTTTGGAATAGGCATAGGAAGGAATATGATGATTATGAAAAGCCTGCAATCCTCCTGAACTGTCATCATGGAAATGGGTCGGAATAACGGCATTTATTTTTGCATGAAGTCTTCCATTGATCCATTGTATCAGTTCTTCTGAACTTTTGTCATTAATGGGGGTGTCGAAAACAATGGTTTCATTATTATTTTTTACAACAAGTCCGTTGCAGGGAACATTACCAAAATCATTGGTTTGTTTAAAAGAAGTATGGATAAAAGAATGTTCAGAAATCTGGGTAATAACCAGATGGGGAGATGTATACACTTCTTTTGCTTTAAAATGGTCTTTATGTTGAGAGCCACAGCTTATGATGACGAAAGAAAATACTATAGCGACTATATGGGTAAGGGTAGTTTTCATAGGTTTATTGCTTTGATATTTCAACTTTTTTGCTGATCAGATTATAAATCTTTTCAGTGTTTTCCGAAACTGTAGTCCAATCTCCAACAGAATTATATTCGCACATCAAATTCATATTTTCTCTATCAAATCTAAGAATAACGCCTCCTGCGTAATCTGTTGCCAGAACATTAGTGAATTTGGGCTGTGTTACAGATTCATAAATATACTTACTCAAACTGTCTTTTTCTGCTTTGGTAAAAAATATTTTTTCATGCTCCGGTTTTTCAGGACCTGTTTTTTCAGGTGTTGATTCCGGAATAATTTTAAATTCTTTATTACCGACAATAATGTTGTAGTAGTCGGCAGAGTCAGAAAATTTAGAAATTGTTAAGGTTTGAAATCTTGTTTTAATTTCAAGCGTTTCCCACTTTTTATATTGATCAGTTAGAACGGGCTCCTGTTTTTTACTGCATGAGATGAATAGCAACAAGCTTATTATGACTACGTATATTGATTTTAGATCTAGATTATTTTCTTTCATGAGTTTATTTTTTGAGTCTAATTACGTGATGATAATTCTAATCTCGTAACTCTTTCTTTCAGTAATAATTCAATTTCCTGAGCTGTCATATCATCCTGGTTATTGCCCAAATCTACGTATAAATGTTAATGTAAACGGCTCAGTGCATCCAGTTTTATAAAATATTCATCCAGTAGATCGTAAATGGCTTTTTGGTCTTTTCCCGAAACTTTTTGATCCCAATCTGTATTGACGATTAAATATCTGCCCATCTTTTGATCTTTAAAAAACCATATCACGGAATTCATTCCCGGATCGCCACCGGTATGGCCAAAGTTTCCGGTAGAGCCAAAGCCCATTGTGATGCCCATATTGTATTCGTCGCTGTATTCACTGTTGCTTCTGTCCTTGAAGTTTTCGGCTTTCAGCTGAGGCGTAAAATATTCTTTATAACTTTCTGTGGAAAGAATGCTTCCGTTTCCAAAATACCCTTTCATCAGTTCCAGTAGGTATTTGCTCATGTCACTGGAAGTGGTCAGCAATCCTCCGTCAGGATAAGTATTGAGTGAATAATAGGGGTAGGGTGTTTGTTTATTGATAAATGTCTGCGTATACTTTGAAAAATTGATGGCATTAAATTTCCAGCCGGAATGATTCATTTGTAAAGGCTCAAGAATATATTTTGCTGTAAATGTGTCATAAGACATTCCCGTTGCCTTTTCCAGAACCAGTGCTGCCAGGGTTGCCCCAATATTAGAATAATTAAAGAGCTCACCAGGTTTATTTTCGGTGAATACATCTTTAGCATACCATTTTCCTTTTTCGCTGAGCACATGAGTTAAAAACTCTTCAATGGAAATTTTTGCAGAAGGAGGGTTGAAGCGGGTAGGAGAGATATCAATATGCAGATGGTTGGCAAGATTGACAGTATCTTTTAAAACAACAGTATTATTTAAATAAGCAGTATTGTCATTGATAGAAGAGGTGTGGGTGGTCAATTGCCGGATCGTTACCGGGATTTCCGGATGATAAGGATTGGTCACTTTAAATGGAAGGTATTGATTAACGGGATCATCCAGTTTTAGTTTTCCCAATTCCTGAGCTTTAAGGACCGCAATACCAATCAATGTTTTTGAAACTGAGGCTATATTCTGAACAGTGTTTTCATCATATTTTTGAAGTGGCTTTAGCGTGGCAACGCCGAATCCGTTTTGATACAAAATATCATGATCATTCACCAATGCCACTCCAAATCCATTGAAGCTTGTATTCTTACTGATTTTTGTGAGTTTATCCGTTAATTCTTTTTGGACCTTGATCAATTCTGCGGACTGTTTTTTCTGTGCCTGACAGAAAATAATCATTAAAACAAAAAGAAGGCTGTAGTTTAGATTTTTCATACTGGCATTTTATATAAAAACAATTTTATCACCCTAATTATTACATTATCAGAGTTTTATTTTCAAACAACCGGTTCGGAATTAAAATAAAGGCTCTCCATTGAGGTCTGTCGTCAGCACCTCGCTCATATAATCAAAAAAGGGACGCATAGCCAATAAGGTGAGCACTACTTCCTTTTGAAAATTGTTGGATAAAACCTCTTTATCGGTGAATTTTCGCAGGACCAGATATTGTTTTTTTCTGATTAAATCTATGGCCGGATGATTTTTATCAAAACCTCTCGGCGCTGTTTTTACGGAATCACCGTCGAGCTTTCCAAAATATTTTACAAAGGTTTTATCAGAGGTAATCTTTTCAATTTCCGTGGTACTGATTTCAAATTCTTTACGGATACGGAGTAAGTCTTTGGCTTCAGGTCCCCAAAATCCACCTCCTACAAAACTGTCGCCGGGTTCCAGCTGAATATAATATCCACCTCGTAACATCGGTTTCGAACGGGAATATCCCACTCCGAAATTGGTTTTGTATGGAGTCTGATCTTTAGAAAAACGAACGTCTCGGTAAATTCTGAAAATATGAATTCCTTTCAGATTATCATATTCCTGAAGTTCAGTATAGATTTGATTAAAAAAAACTTTGTTGTCTTTCACAATAGAATCAAATTCTGACTTGTGTGTGGTAAACCATTCCCTGTTGTTATTTTCTTTTAAATGGTTGAGGAATTCAAATGTTTTTTTCATGATCTTATTTTTCTTTTTTGTTTTTCAAAATTCCTGTAATAGCATCAGAAATTTCAAATAATTTTCCGTTGTGATTGTTTCCTAGCAGAATAATGGTCAGCTTTTTATTGGGATCAGAAACGAATAAGGCTTCATAGTTTCCGTATCTCCCATCGTGTACATGCTCAATTAGTTTTCTGTTTTTAAATTTTGCCTGTCCTAAAGAAGATTGAGTTTCCGGTAGGTTAAATTGCTGCCCCAGCTCAAATAATGAATCTGCATTGATGACTTTATTGGAATGAAGACAGCCTGACCACTTCAGTAAATCCAGAGTCGTTAAGTAAGTTCCTCCTGTTAAGGGAAGATCCGCTTTGTCCGCCACTGAATCATTATTAAATCCTTTGGCGATGTTGTTTTCATTTTCAAAGGGAGTCATTACAGAAGATGTCATTTTACAAGGCTTAAAAATGAACTTTTCTGCATACAGGTTAAAAGGCATTCCCGTAATCCGCTCCAAAATAAACTGCCTTAGAAAAACATTATTCATGTTGTAATCGTATTGAGTTCCTGGAACAAAATCTAGTTTGTCAATTAATTTTAAATCATCAAAAATGTCCTTATCATTTTTAATTTTTTTCCAATTTACATTGGGTAGTCCACTTGTATACTGTAACAAATCTTTTATGGTAACTTCATTGGCCCATTTGGGTAATTCCGGAATATATTGGGAAACATGATCTTCGATCTTTAATTTCCCCTGTTCCTGCAATTGAAGCAATGCGACACCACTAAATTCTTTCGTAATAGAACCAATATTAAACCTGTAATCAGTTGTTAATTTCTTTGTTCTTATAGCATCAGTGAAGCCGAAAGATGCATGGTAAATAATTCTATTATTTTCTGACACTAAAACATTTCCATTAAAATTACCCATCTGACTTGACCGTTTCATTAATGAGTCGATTTGATGGGCCTTTTTTGTTTGTGCCCATGTATTATTCGTTAGAAGTAACAGAATAATGGAAAGCAAGAAGAGTTGTTTACAAGATTGCATGTTTAGTTTTTTGTTAGTGATTTTGTGAATTTCTTGTGTTGCTCGAGGTCGTAAGACTTTGAGGAGTTGGGGGTCAATAGTTTTTTATTTCCAATTTCTATTATTCACAATTCCTTTCGCAACTTCATCTACTTCTTGAATCATCTCATTTTTTGTTGGAGAAGTAGCAATCCGAATTATTTCATTTTTGATAATAGGACTTTGAGTTATGGGGCCAAAAATAGTAATAATCCAATATTTCCATACTTCATCTTCGTTGCTTCTTAAAATTGAAAGTAAGTCTGTTGTAATTTTATCATTGATGCTTTCCAAGTATTCTGAAACAGGTTTTGCCACTGGCCAGTTAAAATCTTGCAGCCATTCGAGTAAATTCGGAATAATTTCTTTTACATCGTCGTAGGAATAGTTGGTTAGTTTTTCAGCTGTAGATAAATCACCTTTATTTTTTGGAATTAAATCTTTAATATTTTCAATCATTTTTAGCTGTTTTTGTAATTTCATTTCTGCTTGCTCTCCGAAGTCTGCAAACTTTGGATTATCTATTTTACTGGCAAAAGTCGGAAGACTTTGCGTAGCTCATATCACTAAAGTTTAAATTCATTTTAATCATAGTGTTTTTTAGTGTGCAATTGTCAGTTATTGTTTTTTTACTAGTAGGAGAAGGAGTTTTTAAAAAATATCGGGCAACTATACATGTTAGCCGTACATTATTTGAAATCATATTTATATTCTTCAAAAATTCTATTGCCATACTTGTCAACTATTTTTGATGGTCTACGAATTATTCTGTGAACTTTTAATTCTGATACTCTCAATGGATTAAGGTTTATCTGTAAACTTTAACCTGTTGTAAAACCCCCTTTTCATTTTTATAACTAAAAAAGTAAATTCCTCTTCGGACTTTTGATAAATCTATTATTTTATTATAATAGGCAAAACCTTTACTGATTGGCTTCCCATCTTTTGTGAGAATGGTATATTCAAACTGATTGCTGTTATTTTTATTACTGATCCGAAAACCATCTCTGGCTGCGTTGGTATAGACCCTTGTTTCAGTTTCATGATCATCATTGGCTACATTTGCAGAGAGTACATTTTCGTTAATATCTGCCACCTGTATGCTTTTAATGGCTGAGCTGGTGAGAGACGTTGTACTTCCACCGATGATGTATAGTTTATTGTTATATACTTCCGCTGCTGCATGTCTTCTGGGAATCATATTGGATGATAACTGATGGAATGTATTGGTTGTCGTATCAAAATAGGCCAGAAAAGTTTGATTATTAAAACCACCTACAATAAAAATCTTATTATCGGATACTGCTAATGCGTGTCCCGATATACCAGAAGGCATCGTATATTGCTTGATCCAAAGATTAGTGTTGAGGTCGTATACATTGATCAGACGGGATGGGGTACCGTTAAAACCACCAATGACATAAAGCTTATCATTAACAATTTTGCCCTTTGTTTCTCTGGCTGTGGGCATATCCGGTAATGAATTCCAAGTATTTGAAGCGATATCGTACACCTGAAATTTATTAGAAAATACGGTGTTTTTGGCTCCGTTTAATCCGCTGCCACCAAACACATATATTTTACCATTATGGATGGCAGAACCTGCATTTCCGGTATAGGAACGATTAACAGCCCCCTTCGTTATTGTATTGGTGGCAAGGTCTACAATTTCAAGATGACTATTTCCCCAACCATTAAAAATATATATTTTATTATCGTAAGTCTCCGAATTAGCAAATTTCTTGCTAAGTAGAGTAGAATTGAGAACACTCCAGCTGTTATCAGTAATATTATATTTCTCAATATAATTGGCGATACCTCCTTTTTCCTGATATCCATTGCTCACATATATATTGTCATTTACAATTACACTGGTTATGGCACCCCTGCCTGCAGACATATTAGCGAGATTTTTAAAATGAAGTGTTTGTGCATGGGCTGACAATGAGCCCCAAAATAAAAGGAATAATAATTTTGTTTTCAATGGTGTTAAGATTTAGTGTTTGTTTTTTTGATTTCTGTTGAGAATCCGGGATTGTTTTAGCCCCAAATATCAAGAAGAAATAGAGGTTTAAAGATAAGAAAAAGTTTAAGAGAATTTTCCGTTTTGTTTTTTATCCTCGCTACCGCACGAATCCTTTCGTGTGGTTTAAGTATTATAAATTAAACATTCTAATAATATAATCTAAAAGCCAAAACCAAATGATACAATCTTGAGGTAGCAAGGAATATATTCTATGATTACAGGATTATTTATGATTACGGCTTTCTTCTAATAGCTGCTTAATATCGTTATCATACTTTTTTTGTACGTCTACTATAGTTCCGTGATCTGTTTCTGCATCATACTTTTTCTGAAAACTTATGCATTCATCACCAATTAATTTGTTGATCATTTCAAATTTTACATTGAAATCTTTTGAATTTTTGATTTCCTTATTAATGAGATGTTGCAATTTATATGCGAAAATTTGGGCTATATCAAAATGTTTTTGTTCATGATTCAATAAATCATCAGTATAAAAAGCTTCATTTAACCATGATTCTGATGTATTGAATATGGCATAGGTTCTGATTTTCATTCTCCCTGTCCATATTGAATTTGAAAGAATTTCATAACCAATATTATAGGCTGTTCCTGCGTGATTTATTGTGTTGTCAGGTATTTTTCCTTGGAAATCATTTTTGTGTAGCTTAGTATCAGGGCTCCATTCAATGATCTGCGAAGAGGCGAAAATACCAATACACAGCATAAGTGTTGTTAATTTATATTTCATGTTAGGATTATTTTGCAGCAATGTTGATCATGAGATAAAAAAGTAAGAAAATGCAGAGTCGTTCTATTGGCATCTTAATATTTTCTCAACATAATAGGGGCAATAGTTCTTTTAGCCAAAGTATCCTAGCCAACATCTCACAAAATGTTTGATATTTTTTAATTTTGAATAATAACAGCTTTTTTTGGTAAGTAATTATCTATTTTGCTTCTTTCCCTAATTTCAGTTTTAACTTTTTCGAAATCATTTGTCAGCATTGGAATTTTAGCAGTTTCATCATGTTTGTATATTTTTGAATTTAGAATTTTTAGGATGTCCATAAATTCATCATTCATAAATGGCTCAATAAAACAAAGGCTGTTCACTTTTTCTTTAAATGTATAGGAAATAAATTTTGGATTTCCTGCGAAGTATTCATTCTTATTGAGCTTTTTTTGTTTAACAAAGGATTCAATATCTTTGCCCGATAATGAATTTAATTGGTTAATTTCTTCTGAAGTTAATTTGAACCGGAAATAATTTTTCCCATCCCAGCTATCTGAATAGACTGTTAAATTTCCCTTCTTATCTATTGTTGTGTAAGATTTAATTTCAATTTTATTATCTGGCATTAACTCATAATCAACAATTTTTAAATCTTGAATTGTAAGTTTTTGTGAAAATAAATGTATGCCTAAACATATAAAAATAAGTAATGTAAGTTTTTTCATAATTGTTGTCTGTCTTGATACGTCTTTACGTTATAAATGTATTGATCATTTTTTTTTACTACCAAGCTTCCACTTTTTTGTTTTTCCAGCAGATAGCCAAAGCCAATTCCAAAACTGGTATTATAATACCTCGATTCTATGTAGGCAAAATTGTCACTGAAATATACAGGATTGGAGAATTGATATAATTGTACACGGCTATTTATTTCCTCCTTATTGGCTAACCTTATGTTCGGATTTATTTTGGGATCAAGTTTTAGAGAATCAAAAACGTATTGATCTTGTTGTAATAAATGTAAGGAATCCGATGTTCTTTCTCCTGACTGACTATGTTTTAAGTCAAGTAAATGGACAACACTTTTATTGAAAAATGGGGGTGGTCCAGGTTCTTCTCCCAACATTTCTTTTTGGCTGGGAGCATAGATTTTTAATTGCAGAAGTTCAGGATCAATTAAATAGGTAGCATTATGTAAAGCTCCGCGGTTACGTTCATATTTCAAAACAGCATTTACTATGGTATTCAATTCTGTTTTTTCTTGTGTCTTATTTTTAGAGCAGCTTATCATTAAAAGCAATGAAATTACGATCCAATATGTTCTCATCTTTTATTTTCTTTTGACAATTCCCCCTTTGTATTTTCCCAATACTTTATTAGCCGAAGTTCCTTACTTTTTTTCATTCAAATATAAGTAGTCTCCTTTGATCAGTGATTTAGAAAAACCTTCCATTCTCACATGTAGGATTGAGGGCATAGGAATTATATGCGATTTTTTACTTGCTCTCAGTTTGTTGAATGAATCAATAAGCGTTTGTAATTCTTCTTTTGTATAATTGCTGAATGAATTATAAATGGCATCATCCATTTCTTCAAGATGAATGCTTTTAATGATTTCATTCTTTTTGTTTTCATCCCATTTTTCTAGTCTTGAAGCTAGATTTATTCTGTCAATACAATAATTATAAATATATTTTTTAAAATCAACAGTTTTATCTAGCTTATCGATCAAAATTTTATTTTCTTCAGT
The DNA here is from genome assembly GCF_003385455.1 of Chryseobacterium rhizosphaerae. GTDB lineage: Bacteria > Bacteroidota > Bacteroidia > Flavobacteriales > Weeksellaceae > Chryseobacterium > Chryseobacterium rhizosphaerae. The sequence goes on from NZ_QNUF01000001.1 coordinate 314,122, forward strand.
TGGATAGCCTACCGGAGGTGGTCCGGCCTGAGCAAATGAATTTAAACTTAAAAGGAAAATTAATAGATAAAATAATTTTTTCATGTGTAGTTTTTGTTTCGTTAAGAATTTTGTTAATATGTTTCCGTTAAGTGCAGTATCTTTAATCGCAATAAATAGCTAAACGTATTTGATCGAATCCACTTTTTCCCCTGAACCGAAATAAAAAGGTATTCAAATTTTTACTGTGCCATTCTACATCATCTCTTACTGTTTCTTCTTTGGATTTTTCTAAATCTTCATATACTTCCAGGTATGGTTTCCCAAGATTTTCAGTTATATATTTTTTGATTTCATGGAATTTTTCATTAAACATTTCATGAGAAGTTTCTATTTTTTCATTTTCATTCCATTCATACAACTTGAATTTGGTTTGGTCATCTTTTGTGAAAAAATAATCTACTTTAAGAATGAAGTTGTTCTCATTTCTTTGATAAGATTTAGGAATTTCAAATGTATGTTTTTCAAAAGTTGGATACATATCCTTTCCAATTCCCCAAAAATATCCAAGTGTGATATCTTTTGATTTTTTATCTGTTTCTTCTTTTTTAATTTCAGTGAAGCTTTTAAGGGAAAGATCAATTTCATCCTGGACAGGAACATTGCTATATTTATTTACTGAACAACTATGAAATAATAGTAAGATAAAGACAAAGAAAATTTTTGATTTCATTATAACACTATTTTGGTGTGATAGTACAGCCAGCGGAGAAAGGATGGGTGTTTTATTGAGTATAATCCCCTGCAATAATAGATTTTTCCATGGACTTTATAACCTCAGAAACAGGCACAGTAAATATCCCTGCATTTCCTTTGTCAAACTCTTTTTTCCAGTAAGAATATCCGTCGAGTTCAAGAGAGTCAGGCTTTTTGAGGGTTTCATTTTTCAGGCTGGTGACACTTTTGTCTAACGCTTCTTCTGATATAGGAATATGGCTGATGTATTCTGCAAAACCTTTGGGACTGGCAGGATTTTTCATTTTCAAACCACTGATGGAAATATGAATTACTTTTCCGGTTTTAGGATATTCCTCAATCTTTAAAATTTTAAGAATTGAGCTTTTTTCCGTAGAACGGGTTTTGTACTGCCATTCCTGGCCGACAATGTATTTGTCTTTCTCAGTACAACTGAAGGATAGCAAGAATAGTACTGCTATTAAAGTATAGAGTTTCATGAACGGCCGGTTATTAGTTTTGCATATTTGCTCGTTATAGAAACAAATATAGGTAAAATCTGGGGGATAGGAAATGGGGGAGTAGGGTATTTTAGCGAGGGTTATGATAAAGAATCCGAAGTGGGGAGACTTCGGATTTTTATATTAATTACGCAAGTTAGGAGACTTTATGCAGAGGGGATATGTATTTAATTTTTTTTTTTCAATAGTTGTTATTCAGTCTTCTTTGCTTAGATGCAGTTGAATGAAACCGTCTTTAAGGTTATATTCTTTATGTTTAAATTTTGAGTTCAGTTCACTGCTGTTTCCTAAAACACCGCCAACTCCTGTGATTAATGGATGAATATTAAAATAAATGTCCGTTACCAAATCTTTGTCTATAAAGGCATTAAAAGCACCTGTGCCACCGCCAACTGCCATTTCGTGCAACCCTCTTTCTGACATATATTCAATAGCTTCTTCGGGGCTTTCAACAGTCTTGTAGCCTTTTGATGCGTAGGATTTTTCAGAGAGTATTACGATTTCTATTCCGTTAAAATGTTCTTTGACTTCCTGTGGGAAATTTAAAAAGTTTTCAAAGGTTTTCAAGCCTATGACAAGGTTCCCAACTTTTTTTGCAAATTCTAAATAAAACTCCATTGCTTCTGGTGGCAGCTGATGATGTGGATGATCAGATAATAATACTTTACCATTAGCCGAAATGTTGGCAATTACTGTTACTTTCATTTTTGATTTTTTTTTACAGGATAAAATTATCTGAAAGAAACTTTACCTTTACTATCCATTACCTTTTGGAAAGTAACTATTTTATGAGTATCAAAAAAAATGACATCAATAAAGAAAAAATCTTGGCTCTTAAAGATGCCATTGAACTATTGGGCGGCAAGTGGAAATTCTGCATTCTGCATAATTTATATAATTACGAAACAATGCGGTTCAAAGATTTGCAGGAAATGGCTTTGGGAATAAGTCCGAAAGTTCTGTCCAAAGAGCTGCAGGAACTGGAAGATAATTTACTGATTACCCGAACGGTTAATAACACCAAACCTGTTACAGTTTCGTATGCACTTACCACACATGCCAAAGAAACTGAAGATGTTGTCAATGCCTTAATTAATTTTGGCTTGAAGCATAGAAAGAAAATAAAGGAGAAGTGATTTTTATATAAAAGCTGTTTAAACTTTTTTATTAAACCACAAAAGACACAAAAGATTGAAACACTTAAGGGTGCTTAAGGGGATATCCTGGCGCAGAATACGCCCACATAAGTTTAGAAAAATCTTTGATTTTTTTCTTCAATGTATTTTTATGCTGTATTATTTTAAACTTTCTAAAGTGTACTAAAGTGTTTTAAAAATAAGAACTTTTGTGATTAGTTTAAACAGACTTATAAGTAAGAAGTTGAGCTACATCAAATCATCTTTTTTAATTTTGAAGTTTTATTTTTTCCTCTCCTTTCAACAATAAGATACGCTGCATCCAGCATTTAGTCAGGTGGATATAAGGACTAGTGATATTACTTTCGGGCATATTGCGGTAAGCTCCCAGAGAAAAATAGACCATTCCGAATATAAAATAATCAAATTGCTTGCTCAAAGTCTTGAGGCTTTGTGGACTTGGATAATATTTTCATCTTTTTTTGAATGCAAATTCAATTAATGGCTTATTTGAATTATCTAATTTATTTATAAAATCATCAATTAACAGAAAAAAATCTTTTTTATTCTCGTAAAGAATAAGTATTTCCTGAGCAATTTTTGTTTGCTTTTTTGTTCTTGCTGCTATTAAAAGATTTATATTAATGTTACTAAATTGTTTATTTTTAATAAACTCTTCAAATGGTTTCTTGAAATCATTTGAGTATGTTAATATTAATTTAAAATTCTCAAAGTCTAAGTATACTTTTTCATAATCTCGAAGTATTTTATGGTCTCTTAGATAATAATTTTTATTCTTATAAAATTCTGTAATGTGATGTTTTATATAATATTTTTTAAATTCATAAGAATATAGCTCACTAATTAGTTCGATTAGAAATGTATGTTGACCATTTTTTTCATTTTGTTTTTCTGCCAAAATTTTCAGGAAATTATTTTTGTCAGACTCACTTAAATTTGATAAATGTCTAGCTACAAAATATTCCTGTATTGATCTATGAATAAATGATAGAATATTACCATCTTCTACTAGTATTGAGATAGAAACTTTTAGATCTTCAAGAAAATGAGCAGAATTGAATTTTTTATCAATATTTTTTGAAACTTCTCGTAAAATATTTTCAAATTCAAATTCTGTAAAACTAAATAGATTTTGAAAATAGCTAGCTAGGCAAAATGAACTTAAGATAAATTCAAAATTTTCTCTATCTAATTTTGATAATTTAGGTCTCCTATAACCTCTTTTGGAGAAAGTTTCATGTTTTTCAAATAGAGCATCAAAAACTTGCCAATAAAATTGTGTTTTCTTTGGTGGAATTTTAGGATAGCTTTCAAATGAATTAATGAATAGTATTAAGAATAAAGGATTACTTAATAATTCTATATATTTCAAACTATTTTTGTTTTGTAAGGTCTTAATTATTTCATTTGCAAAATCTGAATTACCAATTAATTGTTTCTGTATAAAAAGTTCAATTTGTTTTAAATTTCCTAGCCCGTTAAGATAAATATTATCAAATCCATCTAGCTGAGTTGCTGCTGTATATGGTCGTGTTGAAATAATAAATTTATTCTTATTAAATCGGCTTACAAAATCCATAAAATCTTTTGTGATTATGGATTTTTTATTAATATCGAGTTCATCGTAACCGTCCAAAAAAAATACAAACTCTCCGCTTTCAAACATTTTTTCAATTGTCTTGTCGTCAAATCCAATTTTGTTAAATATAAGGTGATCTGTGAACGCTATGAAGACATAATTCTCAATAATTTTTTTATCTTTTACAGTTTTCTTTATTTCAAAATTATTAAAATCCCTAAAATTGAATATAATTGGTATTTTATAATTTTCTACTACACATTGTATGTAGAAATGTTTGATAAATGTTGTCTTGCCTGCTCCACCTGTTGCAACAATAGAAACTTTATTTCTAGATTCTATAAAAGAGCTGAAGTCATTAATAATTGTATTTTTAAATGTGAAATCTAAGGGGAAATATATTTCTGAAAGTTCAACACTATCCTTGTGAAGTATTGTTCTTACAGTAGAAAAATTAGTAGCTGTTTCGACAATATACTCTAGAATTTTATTATCTGTAAGTTGCTTAAACTTTGGTTCAATATATTTTGATATTTTTGCTAATAGTAATTTAGAACTTTCAATTATTAATTTTTCATTCATATGTTATTAATTCAATAGACCTGAAAATCATCTATAAACCCATTATATTTTTTACTGTATAAAGATATTCTGAATCAGCTTTAATTTTGATTATCGGAAAATCTAAAAGCTGTTCCATATTTTTAGCTCCATAGACTTTATAATCAGTATTTTTTCTAATTTCATCAAAAATCTTGTCAACATCTATATCAGTAATTAGATTTATTCCTTCCGCCAAGCTTAAAACATGGTTAATTTTTGTTTCAGCTCCCATGTTTAAGAAGTCTATCAAAACATTGATACTTTTGGGAATTGTTTCTTTTTCAGTTTTATTTACAGTTTCTTGTAAATCAGTGGGTAACTTATTGAAATTTAGTTTAATAAAAATTAAATTTTCAGCTGCTGACTGTAAATAGTATAGTATTTTTTCTTTCATATATAGTTGTTATTAGTTTTTTTTATTCAAATCTAAACATTGAATTAATAGTGTGCAATATAATTTTGCTATTGTTTTTTTTGTTTTTGTGAAATAATGTTTCTAAAACTTTCTAGCTAAGTTAAGATTTAAAAACATCAATTCCTTACGGAAAACCACAACACAAACAAAAAAACTCTCTAGAAGAAGTAGAACGGTTAGTATATTAAATTGTCTTAGCGACTCGCTACTACATCATTCCTGGCATTCCACCACCCATTGGCATAGAGATGGTTCTGCGCTCTTAATCTCAGTGATAACACACTCCGTAGTAAGAAGCATTCCAGATATAGAAGCTGCATTTTTAAGGACAACTCTTGTTACTTTAGTTGGGTCAATGATTCCTGCTATTACTTGCTTAAAGTCGGGGGACTTTGCGCAGCGGGAAGTAAAACATGCACACTAGCTTAGAGCAAAAGTTATTACATAATAAAATACTAATTACACTCTACATTAACAGGCTCTAGTTTTTCAATCTCTTCACTTATAATATTTCCAAATAAATCTGCATAAATTATTTTTATTTCACATGAAGCGAGTTTAGTTTTGACTATTTTTAAGCTATCAACCTTTTGTGAATATTCTGCTCCTGGAGTATCTTTATCTATTTGCATATCAATAATGTTTAAAAAATCATCCTTTCGTACAATAGTTCCATTACTTGTACTTTTAGTTATAGAATATTTTGGTCTATAGTATTGTAAAGGTATATTATCAAGTAATTCTTTAAAATCTTTATATTCTTTTTCTTTGTCAAAAACCTTAAATTCTTTTAGTATTAACGGTCCTAAACCCACATTATGTAATTCAATTTTAAAAAAATCATTTGATACGTCAAATGAAAAAAGTCCTAAAGGTTTTACAGAATCTTTTGATGTATTGTTTGTTCTGTCCTCTTCTATTTTTGCAATTTTTATTGTTAGATAAGCTAAGAAAAATAAATTCAAGATTGAAATTGTAGCATTAAGTGTTCCTCCCAAATAATCTCCAAACTGTCCCCATTCCTCAGGACTATTAGATAAATTTCTATCGTAAAAATTTCCAATGTAAAAACCAAGTATAGTTAGTAAAAGTATTGATACAACTCCGACTATAATCCAAATAATTCTGTAATTCATATATATATATTAATTTTATAGAGTTTGGTGTTATTGAAAAATCGCTCTACAAAAGCAGAACGGTTAGTATATTACTTGGTCTTAGCGACACGCTATTATATCATTCCTGGCATTCCATCACCCATTGGCATAGCTGGGACTTTCCGCAGCGGGGGAGACATAACTTTAGATCTATCACCAACATGTTACTAATAGAAAATATAACATTACTCATATTTTTAATTATTTAATTGCAGGGAATCAAAAGAGTTTATTTGTAATTCTAATTCCTCTCCACTGTTTTTTATTTGTAATATTTGGTCGATATCTAAATTAAGAATGACAGTCAATGTAAGATTTACTTCGTCTTCAATTCTGTAATAATGATCGTTCCAATCATCTGCTATTTGTGGATGATCTGGATGGCACCAATAATCTGCTTTAAAAATGAAATAATCGATCAATGCATAACCATGAATTTCAATTGGGATAAATATTTGATTAGCAATTTGCTGTGCTTCTTCATTTTTGAGTCTTACTTTTTCAACAGAAAATCCAATAATAGTTCCTTCATTATTTTCAGACTTTAATTTTGGATCTTCAAATTCAACGTTTGATAGGGAGTTCCCAAAATCTAAAGCTGCATCCTCAATATTTTTATGATTTTCAAGAACAAAATTTATTGCTTCTTCATATTTTTCAGATGTAAGTAAATTGTTATATTTTTTCTGTAATGGTTCAAATTCTTTTGAAGTATAAAACTCTTTTAATGTTTTAAATATTACTATGTTGCTATCATTTTCACAAGTACTTACTATATTGTTGTCATTTGAAATTAGTATGATTTTATTTTTGCTTGATATTTCTTTTATTATCATATAAATAAAAGCATCAGGAATATCGTCTCTATTCTTAAGGCTTTTGAAGGGTTCTGAACCCGTAAAATAGCTTTCAAAAACAGCTATACTATGATTTGGGTTAAAACTGTGTAAGATTGCATTTGATTCATTAATAAACTCTTCCCATAGCTTAATTGTTGAATCCTCAAAGTCAATTTTTAGATTATTTAGTTTGTTAATATTTTTTCTTATTTCATTATACTGACTTGAGTGAATTCCTTTTTTATCTAATCCTAATAGCTTATTTATTGCTTGATTGAAATCAAGTTGTGATTCTTGTATACTACTTGTTATACATTCTTTATATACAATCCATGGGATATTGAGTTCTATAATCCTCTTTTTACCTAGATCTTTTAGTAGCGAAAAATCAGATTTACTCAAGCTTTTATCTTGTTTGTAACTAGTACTATCTATAAGTATTTTCATTATAAAATTTTTACGAAAAAATGCAAATTGTTGAAACTGAAAATTATCAAAACTCCACTTTTTGAGGTCTGCAGACTTAAAAATATATTCTATAAAAAGGATTAATTTACTTTACAAAATTGTGATATTTTGCAAACTGATGTTCATCTTTTTCTTTATAAAAGAGTGTGTCATCACTCTCATCACAATAAGGCATTTTGTTACAATGTTATGGGATACTTTAACTTTTTATTATAGTAATTAAATAATCAATCAGATGAATACTTGTCATTTGCTTCATTTTTTCGGACAAAGAATTTTTTACTGTTTGAAATTCTTTACTTTTTTCTGGATTGGATTTTACAATTAAGGAATCCAAAATTTTATGGATTATTTTTACTCCTTTTTCACTTACTTCTGGAACAAAATAAAAATTGTAAGTACTTTGATGTGCATATCCATCTGGATCTCCATAGGGAGCACAATCAAAAGCATATCTGGCTAGTCCTTCAAATCTCATTGCTGGATCGCTATCATCTTCGTGTGGAATAAAAATTTTAATCATCTTTACGCATGCTTCTAACAAATTCGTATTGTCCTCCAACCCAGCCAAACCCTCCACCAAATTGATAGTCTAATACTTTTAGAAATGAACTTTTTGCTTCTTCTGAGGCTAACATTAAAGTTATATCATTATCGTCACATTGGACAAAATATCTATTATTATTTAGACTACATTTGAAACTCCCCATTTCTATGCATCCTTGAATTGATTCATATAGAGAGTTAATTTCTTCGATATCCTTATCTTCAATTGAATCAATAAATTCTTGAAAATCAGTAATTGTTGGCATATGTTTAATTTTTGTAAATATTAAAGAATAATTTTTATAGTATACTAATATAATTCACTTATGAATAAGTTATTGTATTTTTTTTAAATTTTCTCTAAATTAAAATATTAAAATGATACTTACTTATGGGAACCCGTATTTTACCCCCCTCCGCTACCGCACGAGTCCTTTCGTGCGGTAGCGAGGAGGTTGCAAACTGTAAACATGAATTTACTACAAAATTTGCAATCTTGCCAAACGCCTGTTGTGCGATGTTTTTATTTTTCCAATGTTTCTAGTAGCCAATTCAGGCAAACTTCGGAATCCATAATTGACCAGGAATGTGGATTTTTCGTTCCGTCTAATCGAACTCCTTTTCCTTGACTAACTATTACTCTAGCATTTTCATTTCCCATTATTTTTAATTGGTTTATCATTGAGATGATATCAATTCCATTCCAATCATGTAAGTCACGATGTCTTTGATCAATTAACCAATCTGTATCCAAATCAGTAAACATTAAAAGAGGCATTTTTTTTAAATACTTTGCGTTTCCGCCATCTTTTGCTCCATAAGAATAGATGGAATTTTCCAGATATTTTTCTGGAAATTTATCTGGAGATCCTCCATAAATACTGTCCCAATTATTCTTTATCCATTTTGCTTCCTCTACTGCAGGCTTATAAATATTTCTTTCGATTTCTCTTTCGCAATATTTATAAAATCTTGCCTGGTCTAAAGGTGCATCTAATGCAAAAACTCCTTTTGGTATTAGAAAAAACTTTTCCGGATTTTTAGTTGCCTTTTCAGCGTAAGTTAAAGAAATCATTGCGCCACTTGAAAGGCCCCCGATTATAAATTTATCTTTCGGTACTTTATGCTTTGCGACAATTTCACTGAAAATTTTATCCAGTAATTTGAATTCTGCTTCTCGGTTATCTGTTCCCCAATTTATGGATGGAACAATGACCATAATCCCTTTTTCAACTGCTATTTTTGGCAGAGTTATTTGTTTTAATGTATTTTCAACGAGTTCTCCACCAGAAGGGATAATCACTAAAACACCTTTAATGCTACTTTTTGGTACATATTTATAATAAAATAATTCTGTAGAATCATCATCATTAATGTACAGTTCGGAATCATCTGTTTTTGAAACAGATAATTTTTCAAATTCTTGTGCTTTACAAGATAAAACATTAAAAATTAGAGCAAAAATTAATATGTTTTTCATTTTTCTTTTTTTTCGGTCAAAATATCGTACAACATCCAAATTTACGCATTGCGCTAATGTTGTTTTGGTTTTAGCGATCTATTTATGAATCATTAAATGTAAAATATAAATGTACTATTTCCCATGCTCCCGCACGAATCCTTTCGTGTAGTTTAAATATTATAAATTAAACTTCCAATGATATAATCTAAAAGCCCAAGCCACGCTATACAATCGCACGGTAGCGAAGGGATCTGCTTCAAGCATGTTTATATATGCCTTATTTTGAAGATTTAGATTTTTTAAGATTCAATGCTTTCTGTTGTATCCATTGTACAGCAGTATCTACAGGGGCTGTATCATTGCTGGAGGAAGTATTGTGTCCCAGTTTAGGAAAAGAAGTATATTCGAAAGGCTTGCCTTGCGCTTTAAGGGTGTTCAATTGTTCTATACACAACTTTACCGGAATCTGTATGTCTTTTTCACCAAAAAGCCAAAGCCCGGGAATTGAAAGGGTATTCAGATAAGTTTTTGGGTCAGTCGCTGCAAATTGATATTTGTCTGGATCATTTTTAGTATGCTCAATGGCATCTGCTTCTGTATGATTTTCCCAAAAACTATTGTTTCCATTAGTATAAAACTGAAATCGAAGTTGCTCGAGAGTGGTAATGGTAGGGCCACTAAATAACACCATAAATTCAATTTTCGGATTTTTGCTTGCTGCCATCGGGATGATCCATCCTGCCTGACTGAATCCCACTAATCCAATGGGCGTTTTTTTATCTTTCAAATAGGTTCGAAATGTTGTTACGGCTGCATTGGCATCCTGAGCCAATAAAGTAAGATTAGCAGGGTCTATATTATTGGTGCCAACAGACGGCCCTACATACACACCTCCGGATTCTCCAACTCCACGTTTGTCATAGGTGAATACAGCAATGCCTTCTTTAGCAAGACGTTTTGCAAACTCCAGTTCTCTTTTTACCGGATCGGACCCGTGAACAATTACAACTGCTGCAACTATTTTTTTAGGCTCTAAAATGGAGCCTGCAAGAGTGATACCCTGACTTTCAAACTTTACATCCTGAATGGTAACGTCTGCCGATTGTGAAAATACCATTTCTGGTAAAGCTATTAATAATAGCAAAATATATAAGTTAGAAAAAAAGTTGATTTTCATAGATCATGGTTAGTTATCAAATATAATACAAAAAACCGCTCTATTTTTATAGAGCGGTTTTAATTTATATATGGTAGTTAAGACTACATCATTCCTGGCATTCCACCACCCATTGGCATAGCTGGTTCAGCGCTCTTAATCTCAGTGATTACACACTCCGTAGTAAGAAGCATTCCAGATACAGAAGCTGCATTTTCAAGGGCAACTCTTGTTACTTTATTTAGGTCAATGATTTCTTTGTTAGCAGATGATATTTTTATTTATTAAGCTTAATGACTCCAGCATAAGTCGCAATCCAAATCAAACCATCTTTGTCTTTCGTTATTCTCTCGCAATGAATACTTGGAACGTTTGAATTTTCATTGGTGTAAGTTTCCCATTTTTTTGAGTTTGTGTCATAACTTAAAACACCTACTCCGTTTAATGTTATCCATAACAGTTGGTTTTCTTCATCTAAATAAAAATCATTGATTGTATTTTCACTGAACATTTTACGATTTGGATGGTTTATCCTTGTCCATTTTTGTTGTAAATCTAATACATAAATTCCAGCGTCATCTGATTTGTCGTTGTATAAGTCAAACCATAAATTTCCTTTTTTATCTTCATAGATTTTTGAAATGTATGCTTTTGATAAAGGTGAATTTTTCTCGTTTAACGATTTTGTTACGCCATTTTCAATAATTACGTTTCCTTCAAATGTCCCAATCCAAATTCTATCTTTTTTATCTACATAAACACCAAGAGTTTTATCAGTTGGGAGATTTGAATTGTGTTTGTTAATTACAGACCAATTCTTTCCGTCAAACTTTGCTACACCATTCCAAGACGTAAACCATACATTATTGGAGTGGTCAACAAATATTTTTCTTGCCCAGTTGATAGGAGAATTGATTGAGTCGTATTTTGTCCAGTTTTTATTGTCATATCTATAAACATCCCAATCAGCAACAAACCACTTATTGTTATTTTTGTCAATTTCTAAATCCCGTACTGATACAGTTTCATTTTTATTATAAGGAGGAGAGGAGATTAATGTATTTTTTGAGTTAAAATGTTCCCATTTGCCATTATTTATTTTTACAATTCCGTTATCTGTTCCAATCCAGATATTATTGTCTAAATCATTAGCGACAGCTCTTGTCATATCCCAGGGTAACTCTGAGTTTTGTTGAGTGAATACAGTCCAATCTTTTGAGAGTTTTTCTTTGTCTGTACCTTTTATATCAGGAGCTCCAACAGATTTTGCATTGGATTGATTTTTAAAATCAAAAACTTTACGTTTTGCAGAAAGGTTACCGTTTTCAAATTCAAAAATTAATGAAACAGAGCTATTTGTTTTTTTATTTTGTGAAATCGCTGGTTCCCAATTTGATGTTGAGTTTATTGCATTCTGTAACCCTAATTTTTTTGAAGAGATATTAGTTTGATTGAATGAACTTAGCAGGCAAGGTTTTCCATTTTCGTTAATTAAAATTTGGACTTCAATATTTCCTGTTATTTTGCTCAAACTCTTTTTATCAAATTTATTTAACAATTCATCTATTATTGAGTTTTGAGGCTTAGCTTTAGTTTCTCCACAATCAAGACAAAAGGAAACTAAACTACAATCTTTGTATTTTTCAGGATAAAGATTTTGAGAATAGCTTAATGTAAAACTAAATAGTGTCAATAATAAAAGTATAATTCTTTTCATGGTTCTGTTTTTTCTTAACGTCCAAATTTACGCATTACGTCTATATACTACAATTGTGAATAAAGTTTCAAGCAAAAGCCCATTGGATTTTTTGTAAAAGAAAAAAACCGCCCTATAAAATAGAGCGGTTAGTATATTAAATTGTCTTAGCGACACGCTATTACATCATTCCTGGCATTCCACCACCCATTGGCATAGCTGGTTCAGCGCTCTTAATTTCAGTGATTACACACTCAGTAGTAAGAAGCATTCCAGATACAGAAGCTGCATTTTCAAGGGCAACTCTTGTTACTTTAGTTGGGTCAATGATACCTGCTTCAAGCATGTGAACATACTCGTCAGTTTTCGCGTTGTATCCGAAGTCTCCTGATCCTTCTGCTACTTTAGCAACAATTACAGAACCTTCACCACCTGCGTTAGCAACGATTTGTCTCAATGGCTCCTCGATAGCTCTCTTAACGATTTTGATACCTGTAGTTTCGTCAGCATTGATTCCGGTAAGGTTTTCTAAAGCAGAGATTGCTCTTACTAAAGCAACACCACCACCTGCAACGATACCTTCTTCTACAGCTGCTCTCGTAGCGTGTAATGCATCATCCACTCTGTCTTTTTTCTCTTTCATTTCCACTTCAGAAGCTGCTCCTACATAAAGTACAGCAACACCACCAGCTAACTTAGCTAATCTTTCCTGAAGTTTCTCTCTGTCGTAGTCAGAAGTTGTAGTTTCCATCTGAGCTTTGATCTGAGCTACTCTTCCTTTGATTTTCGCTTCATCACCACCACCGTTTACGATTGTTGTGTTGTCTTTATCGATTGTTACTTTCTCAGCTGTTCCAAGCATATCTAAAGAGATGTTTTCCATAGTGAAACCTTGCTCTTCAGAAATTACCTGTCCACCAGTAAGGATCGCGATATCTTCTAACATTGCTTTTCTTCTGTCTCCAAATCCTGGAGCTTTTACAGCAGCAATTTTAAGAGAACCTCTTAATTTGTTTACCACTAAAGTAGCTAAAGCTTCACCTTCCACTTCTTCAGAGATAATCAATAGAGACTTACCACCTTGTGCAATTGGCTCAAGAACCGGAAGTAATTCTTTCATAGAAGAAATTTTCTTCTCTACTAAAAGGATATATGGGTTTTCTACTTCAGCTACCATTTTCTCAGGGTTAGTCACGAAGTATGGAGACTGGTATCCTCTGTCAAACTGCATACCTTCTACAACATCTACAGTTGTATCGATACCTTTAGCTTCTTCTACAGTGATTACCCCTTCTTTACCTACTTTTCCGAAAGCTTCAGCGATCAGAGATCCGATAGTTTCGTCGTTGTTCGCAGAAACTGAAGCTACCTGCTTCACCATTTCTGTAGAATCTCCAACTGTTTTAGATTGAGATTTAAGGTTTTCAACAACAGCAGTTACTGCTTTGTCGATACCTCTTTTAAGATCCATTGGGTTAGCACCAGCAGCTACATTCTTAAGACCTTCTCTTACGATAGCCTGTGCCAAAACAGTAGCGGTAGTAGTACCGTCTCCTGCGATATCATTAGTTTTGGACGCAACTTCTTTTACCATTTGCGCTCCCATGTTTTCTACTCTGTCTTCAAGTTCGATTTCTTTTGCTACAGAAACACCATCCTTAGTAACGTGAGGAGCACCGAAAGATTTTTCGATTACTACGTTTCTCCCTTTAGGTCCTAAAGTTACTTTTACTGCATTAGCCAATGCATCAACCCCTCTCTTTAAAGCGTCTCTTGATTCAATATCGAATTTTATTTCTTTTGCCATATTGTTTAGCTTTTGGCGACTGGCTGTTAGCTTTTGGCTTTATGCAAGTCGCAATTTGATTTTTAATTTTAGTTTACTTTAGCTTATTCCACAATGTTACAAGCTTCTTTTTGAGTATTGTTAATTCTTCCAAAATATTTTGATAATCATTTTCATGAATGTATCCCAAATCTTTAGCAAGAATTAATTGGTTTTCGGCTTCATTGGATGATCCTAATGCAATATTGATGAAATGGGCGAATTCCTTATCTGAATTTCTGCCGCTTCCCTCTGAAATATTATATCCAATTGACGCAAATGATCTTCTTATTTGAGAAGTAAGTCCAAAAACTTCTTCTTTCGGAAAGCTTTTGGTTGAAGTATATACTTTTAAAGTCAATTGATGACTTAATTGCCAAACTTCAAATTTTTTAAAATCTCTCATGAATTAAATTCTATGTAGAAGGCCATTTGCCAGAAGCCAATAGCTAGAAGCTTAGCCTATAATTCCCAATAAATCAGCTTCTTTTACAATTAAGTAATCTTTTCCTTCCAATTTCAATTCAGAACCTGAATATTTTCCATAAAGAACTTTGTCACCTACCTGAACAGTTGTAGGTTCATCTTTTTTACCAGGACCTACTGCCACTACAGTACCTTCTTGCGGCTTTTCCTTTGCAGTGTCCGGGATAATAATACCTGAAGCTGTTTTAGTTTCTGCAGCAATTGGCTCTACTAGAACTCTGTCTGCTAATGGTTTAAAGTTTACTGACATAATATATTTATTTTTTAAGTATTTCTGTAGTATAATTCTCTAAATGTATGCCATCAGGGGTCAGTGGATGAAATGGCAGACTTTTATGGGAGGATGTGAAAATTTGGCAGAAAAATAAAAACAGAAAGCCGGAAAATCTTCCGGCTTTTATCTAACACTATGAGTTGGTTATACTATGGACAATATTGTCCAGGCCCAATCCATAGGATACATTGTCCTTTGTAGTTGTATTCACAGCAAAAGCGTCCTGCCGCTCCGCCATTGATTGATTTCTGAGCATCTCTGCTTAATAATTTAGCGTTTTTCATAGTTAATAATATTAAAGTGTACGATTCCTGAACATTTAACGTCAATCAGGTTTTTGACATTTGGTGTTTTAGCAGATCAAATATAAATATTTTTCCTCAATGTGTGATATGTTTTTTTATTTTTTTTAAAAATAATGATTTGGTTATCAGGTGTTAAAGGAATGTTTTTGATTTATTTTATTGTTTCCATTGACATTTTTCTTGTTCCCGATTCAATGTCCTGTTTTAGGATTTTCCTTGTTTCAGGATCAATATAATAGGTTACAGCCGTGCTTTTTTCTGTAATGTCATCAGCAGTTTTTACGATCCATACTTTTTTACTTTGATAATCTCCTTTCTCCACACTTTGGATGTAGGCTTTCATCATTCCTTTCTTTACCGCACTGGGATTATAATCAAAAATGGAAATTTCTGCAGTGTAGTGTTCTTTCAAGGGGAGAAACCTGATCAGTGTCGGATAGCTGCTGCTGTCAAAATAATCGGTAGCGGGCATGTCAATATCATCTTTTTTCTGAGTTTTCTTATCAAGATAATATCCGGTTACCTTGTTTTTGTGGTAGGTAAAAGTCATATCGCGGGCCATATTGAAAGAGGAATGGCCTATCGGCTGAAGGCTGGCCGTTTTCACAAGGGTGGAATCTACCCAATGGGTATTGGGAGTCTGCTTCATTTTTACGGTCGTCATGATGAGCAGATCTGTTGCGTTTAATTTTTTAATCTGGGTAGTAATGTTCCCGATTTCTATTTTTTGGCCGGCATTTTCAGCGTACCATACCGCTTCGGATGTTTCGTCCTGTATCAGTTGCGGATCAATACCACTATTGGATGGAGTAAGCAGTCTTTGGGAAAATAAATGAGTACTGCTTATGAGCAAAAGGATGAGAAATGTCTTCATAGCTTTTTTGCTGATAAGTAGTATTGATTTTCAAAAAGTTACACTTTGATTAAGCTTTGATGTCCATGATAGGTTAGTCTGTGGAAATCATGGTAGAATTTTTTTTCTGCTGCTGGTTGAATTTTGAAATAATGGCTCCGGCCACTGCAATGCCAATAAAGTTGGTGACTGATCTGGCTTCATTCATAAAACGATCTACACTGTAAAGAAGGGCCAAATCTGTAAGGGGTATTTTTCCAAATCTGTTCAGGGTAAATATAAGGGCTAAAAATCCGGAACCGGGAACTCCGGAAGCTGTTTTTGAGGTGAAAGAAATAATGATAAACAGCCAGATATAATCATTGATCGTCAGTGATATATTATAAAACTGAACAAGGAAACAGCAGGTTACAGAAATATAGATACAGGCTCCTGCCAGGTTAAAGTTATAGCCTAAAGGAATAATAAATCTTAAAATCTTCCTGCTGTAGCCTTCAGATTCCATTTTTTCAAAAATTAAGGGGAATGCTGTTTTGGAAGTCGAGGTGGTGATGACCAGAATAATTTCTTCTTTTATATTAAGCAGGAATTTCAACAGGTTGAATTTGAACAGGTAGGAGATCAGTCCTAATATTCCGAAAATAAATACAATGTCTGCCAGGTATACCGTAGCCACCACTTTACTAAGCGGCAGCAGGGTATTGATCCCATAGATAGCCACTCCGTAAGCGATATTACAAAAGATGATAATGGGAAGAACAAGGTAGAGATATTTGATGAACGTGTAAAAAATACCTAACCCCTGATCCAGCAGTTTCAAAAATCGATCCCTTCCTTTTGAAAGATTCATGGATATTCCCAGAACTATGGACAGAATAAGAAACAGACCATGCCTGTTCAGATATAAAATAGTGGATAATTTTCCGTCTTTTATTTCAAAAGTTTTGGGAAGGGAAGTATTGATCCTGCTGGTATTAATGCCTGTGTCAGCGCCCGGCTGCATGATGGAGCCAAAGATAAATCCCAGTACAATAGCTATTGAGCTGATGACCAGGAAATATAAAATGGTCTGCCATACGATGCGTGTTGCATTTTTAATATCAGACAGCTGGCATATCCCGTACATAATTGCCATAAAAATAATGGGAAGGATAATCGTCTCCAGAATGATGAAAAAATACCGGCTTACCACGCCCAGCTTTATACTTATTTCCGGAGCATAATGCCCTATCAGTACCCCGCCTATAATGGCTGTGAATACATATAAGGTGAGGTTTTTCAGATACCTGCCGGTAAATGTTTTCTGAGACTGTAAGAGATTCATCTGGAAAAAATAGGCTGTCTTTATACAACAAATATATAAACTTAGGACATTGGTTATAACGTTGGAGTTTAATAATTATAAAAAAATAAGATCAGATAGTCCCCAAAAGGAGAGCGCCCAGCAACATGATCACCGAAGATCCGATAGCCCATTTTAAGGTATATTTCAGATGGTCTGAATATTCTACCCCCGCCAGGGATACTAATAAATACGTAGAAGGAACCAAAGGACTTAGCAAATGGGAAGCCTGCCCCACAAGACTTGCTCTCCCAAGAATATCGGGAGCAATGCCCAACTGATGTCCCGTAGCTTCAACAATGGGTAATATCCCAAAATAGTAGGCGTCATTGGTCAGGAAAAAGGTAAGAGGAACACTGAATACAGCCGTGATAATATTCAAATAACCTCCCCAGCTTTTAGGAACAATTTCTATCATGCTGTTACCCATTGCCTGCATAATACCGGATCCGTTAAGAATTCCGGTGAAAATTCCTGCTCCAAAGATCATTCCTGCTACCGATAAAGCATTTCCTGCATGTTTGGACATGATTTTCTGCTGGTCTTTCAGTTTGGGATAATTGATGACAGAAGCTATACAGAAGGCAATCATAAAGGCTATTCCCAAGGGTACGATATCTAAAATCATAACGGTAAGAAGAACGAGGGTAAGACCAAGATTTACCCAGATCAGTTTGGGGCGTAGGAGTTTAGGATCCGATTCACCGGTAATGTCACTGGCTGCATAACGGGTATATTTTCCATGTTTTGCAATTCTTTTCTTTTCCTTTCTTCCTAGAATATAGGCCACAAATAGTACCCAGGCGATCCCCAGGGCCATAATAGGAATCATCGGAACAAAAATTTCTGTATGTCCCAGTTTCAGAGAGCTCATTACTCTGGCTGTAGGGCCTCCCCATGGAAGAATATTCATAATTCCTCCAGCCAGCATGATAATACAGGTCAGGACGAGTGGATTTATTCCCTGCTTTTTGTACAAGGGTAACATGGCAGCCACCACAATAATATAGGTAGAAGAACCGTCACCGTCCAATGAAACCAATGTCGTAAGAATAGCTGTTCCTATAGTGGTTTTGACAGGATTATCTCCAACAGTTTTTAGAATGAGATTCACCAACGGCTCAAAAAGCCCTGTGTCTATCATTAAGCTGAAATAAAGTATGGCAAAGATCAGCATAACGCCCGTAAGAGCTATTTCCTTGACTCCGTTTTTCATCATTTCACCCAGATGAGGCCCAAAACCAGCAAATAATGCTACTGTGACAGGGATAATCACCAAAGCGGTAAGTGGAGTCATTTTTTTATTCATGATAAGCACCATAAAGATGATGATCATCAGAAACCCAAGGAATGTAAGCATAATAATGAGTGTATTTAGATTATTTGTTTTTGTTTTTTCTCCAGTCGAAGCTGTTTCTATAGCCGATATAGGCGTAGTTGCTGGTAGACCCGGTTTCCAGCTGGTTGATAAATGCAACTTCTATTGCGGAATTCTTTCCGGTTTTTATACCTATTCCTGCTGTCAGACGATTGCTGTCGAATGGATCTTCCTTCACTACATTCATCCTGATTTCATTTTTCAGAATACCATAGAGCTTTTCTTTTTCTCCGGCTCTGTTGAAAGGAATTCTCAGAGAAATAAGATAGCGCAGTCTTACGATAAATTCATCCGGATTGCTTATAAAACGTTCTTCCACACGGAAACGGTGAGAAATAGATGTTCTTCCTATATTCCCTCCCAGTGATACCTGCTGGAAAGGTCTTTTCTCATACCTTTCTTTTTTAGAGTTGTCTGACCGGTAAGAGTCCAGGACCAAAAACATGGCTCCTACAGCTGGGCGTACCTCATTGGCTACTTCATAATCTACATAGGCGGAGACCAGAAAAAGCCTTGTATCATAAGCCATATCAAAAGAACGGTATTGAGAAAGTGCTGTCAAAGTACTTTTATCAGTCAGTTTTGCTGACATCAAATACTGAAACCACATATTGTAGTTATCACGGCTTTGTGCATCGGCAAGCCTGCTGAATCCCAGTAGTATGATGATAGTTAATTGTAATTTAATTTTCATGTAAGATTTGATTAATATCCCGATGTCTCAAATATATTTATAAGAAGAAGCCGGGAATTTATTTTTCAATCAATGACTGTTTTTATCAGTGAACTGCAATCTGGCGTAAAAAAGATGCTATATTTGAAAAATGGGAAAATTCATTTAACCGGATGTTTTTACTGATAAATATCATATTTATATTATTGGTTTTCAGAATCTTATTTAATGCGAAGGTTTTGGAAACACTTATGAAATACCACTGGGGATTTTTGCTGAGGTTTCAGCATGTTTTTTTCTTTTTGGTGTTCCTGGCGATCATTTTTTTTACCGAAAACTACTTTCTAGATGTTCCGGAATTAATCTGGAGTGTAGTATTTGCATTTATTCTGAATATAGGAATCTATTATCTCGTCTATTTTTATCTGGTTCCCCAGTTTTACCTTTCCAATAAATACCCGGAATTTATTCTGTATGCTTTGATATGTTTTCTGGTTTCAAGTCTTTTCAGAATTTTACTGGAACCTGCTGTATTTAATATGAAGTTTAATGAAACCCTCTCCAATACAAAATTTCTGTACAATGTATATACTGCCCAGGGGATTGTGATTCTTGTGGCTTCATTTTTAGGAATAACAAAAGATAAATTTCTTATTGAACAGGATTTTAAAAATCTGGGTGAAGAGAAAGATCAGCTGTATCTTGATCTCCTGAAATCCAAACTGAATCCTCATTTTTTATTGAATACACTTAATAATATTTACTCGAAGAGTATTACCCCATCCGAAAATACCTCAGAATCTATTTTGCATCTGAGCAAATTACTTCAATATGTTATTTATGATACCAATAAAGAATATATTACGATCTCACAGGAATTTTCTTCGATCCAGTCTCTCAAAGGACTTTATCAGCTGAAATATAATAACCTGCTGGATATCAGTTTTGATATTAAAGATGAGGAAACCCTGGATCTGATTGAAATACCACCCTCCATTTGCCTTACCTTATTTGAAAATGCATTAAAACATTCTGCAGTGGGTATAGAAGCGGGGAGCTTTATAAAACTGAGTTATGCAATACAGCATCATGAATTTTTATTCGATATCAGAAATTCCGTAGCCCAAAACAGGACGCTGGTCAGTAATCTTAATGATAGTGGGCTGGGAAATGAAGCGGTGATCAGTATTTTGAAAAAATATTATCCTGAAAGATTTACTTTTATATCCGAACCGATGGAAAACAATATGTATCAGACTATATTAAAAATTAAATTGTAATGGCCAACCTGACGATTGTAAGTGTAGATGATGAATATCCGGCATTGGAACTGATCCGGCATTATTGTGAGCGGATGGAAGATGTCGATCTGCTGGAGGTATTTCAGAATCCTCAGGATGCTCTGGAGTACCTGAAGGAAAATAGAGTAGACCTTGTGATTCTGGATATTAATATGCCCTATATCAATGGAATTGAACTTTTACTTCAGCTTCCCTATAAACCCCTGTGCATATTTCTTACCCTGGAAACCCAGTATGCTGTAAAAGCTTTTGAACTTGATGTAGTTCATTATCTGGTAAAACCGGTAGATTTTGAGACTTTTAGAAAAGCAGTGACCAAAGCAAAAGATTTTCTTCAGTTTAAAAAATCTACGGAAGATCAAAAGAAGGAAGACTTTATTATGTTCAAATCCAATTATATCATGAATAAAGTTTTACTGGAAGATATCAAATGGATTCAGGGATTTGGAGAATATATCATTTTAATTACCCATTTGAAAAAATATATGATTCTTGAGCGGATGTCCAATTTTGAAGAAAAGTTTCAAAATTTAGGCTTTATCAGGATTCACAAATCCTATATCGTATTATCCTCTCATATCAGTTCTTATGATACCGCGAATGTATACCTTAAAGACGGGGAGAAGCTTCCGCTTGGGAGAACATATAAAAATTCTTTAAAAGCTTATCTGAATTGATTTTTCCTGTTTAAAATTTCCTGCAGATTTTGGACTTTAACCGAAATGCTGAAGCTGTTTTTATAAGAAAAAAGGTTGCCTCCTGTTTGAGACAACCTTTTATTTTTTTATGATTTCTTTCCCGAAGCCTGCATCGGATTTACTTTTCCGCTTGCGCCTCCTCTTACGGAGCCTGCTTCCTGTTTTTGTTTAAATAACTGGAATTTTGAGGTTCCGCTATTAGATCCTGTACTACTCCAGAAGTTATTGGAAGTATCGATATCAGCTGTTTCCTTCATAGGGTCAAGTTGTATTGATACTAATTTCTTATCAAAATAATACGTCTTGGAAACTTTCTGTTCATTAAGTCTCCAGATTTGAGCTGATGATTTATCGTAAGATTTTGAACCATCTTCAAAAGTAAACTCAAGGATGATAGGCATGATCAGTCCACCTTTATTAGTGAAATCTATCTGATAAGCCGTAAGGTTTTTGAATTTCTCTTTATCCTTGGCATCCAAAGGAGTGGAGGCTTCAGTTTTGGTAATGTATTCCTTATGGGTATCTATTTTTTCCTGACCTCTGTCATATCTGTAATAGAAGTCCTGAAGATCTTTATCTTTATCTACATAAAAAGTAATATTCTTATCCTCTCTGTTTCTTATTTTGGAAATATCTTCGAAGCTGTTTACCAAAGGACTTTCAACCTGATATTTTTTCTCAGAAGCTGCTTTTGCTGTTTCCAGATCAGGAGTCGCTACCGTCACTTTATCAATTGCGATATCTACAGGGTCTGTTCCATAGAACCAGCCTCTCCAGAACCAGTCAAGATCCTCACCGCTGGCATCTTCCATAGTACGGAAAAGGTCGGCAGGTTCAGGATGTTTGAATGCCCATCTTTTAGCATAGGTTTTGAATGCTTTATCAAAAAGTTCTCTTCCCATGATGGTTTCACGAAGGATGTTCAGCCCAGTCGCTGGTTTTGAATAAGCATTGGGCCCATACTGAACGATGTTTTCAGAATTGCTCATGATGGGTTCCAGCTGATCTTTCGGAAGTTTCATATAATCTACGATCGTCCATGCCGGACCTCTTTTGGAAGGGAATTTATTATCCCATTTTTCTTCCGTAAGATATTCGGTGAAGGTATTGAGGCCTTCATCCATCCAGGCCCATTGTCTCTCATCAGAATTGATGATCATGGGGAAGAAGTTGTGACCTACCTCATGGATGATCACTCCGATCATTCCATTTTTGGTTCCTTCAGAATAGGTTCCGTCTTTTTCAGTTCTTCCGAAATTGAAACAGATCATTGGGTATTCCATACCGTTGGATGCTTCCACAGATTGTGCTACAGGATAAGGGTAGGGAATGGTAAATTCCGAATAGGTTTTAATAGTGTGGGCTACTGCTTTTGTGGAAAACTTTCTGTAAAGTCCATAAGATTCTTTAGGATAAAAACTCATGGCCATTACCTTATTATTGTTTTCAGGAATGGTTACCTGCATTCCGTCCCACACAAACTTTCTTGAAGAAGTCCAGGCGAAATCCCTTACGTTATTCGCTTCAAAAACCCATGTTTTTCTCTGTTTTGAATGGTTTTTCTCTGCTTTTTTAGCTTCATCCAGAGTAACGATTTCTATAGGTTCATTTGCCGATTCAGCTTTTCTATATCTTGATAACTGATCAGAAGTTAAAACCTGATCATAGTTTTTACATTCTCCGGTTCCACCTACAATATGATCTGCCGGAACATTCATTGAAACTTTAAAATCTCCGAAAACCAGCGCAAATTCACCTCTTCCTGTAAACTGGTGATTTTGCCATCCCTGGAAATCGCTGTATACACACATTCTGGGATACCATTGTGTCATGGTAAAAAGGTCGTTGCCGTCTTCAGGGAAATTTTCATAACCGCCACGGCCACCCATTTTTATTCTGTTGGAAATATTATAATTCCAGTCTATTGTAAAGACGAGCTTTTCTCCTTTCTTCAGCACCTTGGGAAGATCTATACGCATCATTGTTTTATTGACGATATATTTCAAAGGATTTCCGGAAGCATCCGTTACTTTTTCAAGGTTTACTCCATATCCGTTGTCTTTTACGGGCAGTTCAGTTGCTTTAAGCTGCTGATCAGTAGTGGAAGAAGGAAGTACGGATGAAGCTCCATAGCCTGCATTTCTGATATTGGAGTGCTCATTTTCGTCCAGCTGAAGCCAGATATAATCCAACTCATCAGGAGAATTATTATAATAGGTAATCGTTTCAGAACCTTTCAGATTTTTCTTGTCTTCATCCAGATAAGCGGTAATATTATAATCTGCTCTGTTCTGCCAGTATCCGTGTCCAGGAGCTCCTGAAGCCGTTCTGTAAATGTTGGGTGTAGGAAGAATAGTCCCGAGCTGCTCGAATTTGTTTCCGTGATTACTGCCAGGATTATTCTGAATATTTTGTGCGGTGAAACCTGTATAAGCAAATACAGAAAGTGAAAGCATAACAACTTTTAACTTCATAACCGAAATAATTTAATAATGATCAAAGATAATAATAAGCTGTTGAAATAATGAAAATATTTCAAGGTTAAAAAGGAATTCTTTCCAATGCCATTTTTAAGGATAGAGCAAATACTCCGGAGGATACAAAGAGCACCCAATCTTTTTTATTGACCTTTAAAATTTTAAGCAAAATAAACAGAATGATTAAAATAATAAAAACAATTACAATTTGCCCTAATTCCAATCCAATATTGAAACCTAGAAGCGGAATGGTGATTCCCTGACTTTTTGCAATCATTACCCTAGCCGTATTGGCGAAGCCCATACCATGAATGAGTCCAAAGATCAAAGCAAGGTAATAATTGGCCCGCATTAAGGTTTGCTTTTGATTTTTCATGATAATATTATCCAGTGATGTTAAAACAATAGTCAATGGAATTAAAAACTCTACCCAGTCGGAAGGAACCCTGAAAACATCCAGAATGCTTAAGGCTAGTGTAATAGAATGTCCAATGGTAAAAGCGGTTACCAGGATCAGAATTTTTTTCCAGTCTGTATAAGAATACACAGCAATCAATGCCAGAACAAAGAGCTGATGGTCTAAAGCATCAAGGGAAATAATATGCTCCCATCCAAGGTTTAAATAAAATAGGAAATCCTGCATTTTACAATAGATTATTAGATTTTGATTATTATGTTAAATTGGTTAATTGATTATTGTTTTTAGTGTAATTTGATTTGTTTGATTATTAATATGATATATTAATGCTTAATGAGATAAAAATTGTATAATTGTATTGTTAAATATAATGAAAATGGATTTTAAAAAATTACTCTTTGCAAAAGTAAACATTTCACGTGGAGGAGCGAAGCTTCTTAGAAATGCTACAGCTGCTTTTTTAGGATTGTATTCCTATGCTTTTTACGGGCAGGTACAAAAACTGGACTCTCGCTTTGATATTTTGTTAAAAAATAAAGAGAGCTTATCAAAAGGAAACCCTATAAAAGAGCTTGAGAATGGTAACATGAAATTGGATCAGCATCTGGTGGTGACCTCTAAAGGTGCTCAGACTATGTATTCATGTATTATTTATACCAAAGATCCGGAAAAATTGAAAGCGGATGGCTTTTTAGTGCAGACCCAGCTTCCAACTTTTTCTACGGCATTGGTAAGTCTTGAGGATATTGATAAACTTACAAAACTTCCCTATGTAACTTCTGTAATGGCGCCTACCTTTGACGAGCTTCACAATGATGTGAGCAGAGCACAATCCGGGGCAAGTCTTTTACAGGATGGGGTTTTCAATAATACAGCTTATAATGGAACGGGTGTTTTAGTCGGAATTTATGATACCGGGATAGACTGGAAGCATCCTGATTTCAGAAAAGCGGACGATCAGACAAAAAGTAGAATTGTTTCTATTTGGGATCAGACTCTGACGGCACAGGGAAGTGAAGTCTCTCCAACAGGATTCGCAACAGGAGTGGAGTATACCAGAGCTCAGATTGAAGATGAGCTGGACGGTACTCCTGCAGGTTTTGTTCGTGAAAATGATATTAATGGACATGGAACTCACGTAGCAGGAACTGCTGCCGGAAACGGTGCCGCTTTCGCAGATAAAAGACATAAAGGGTTCTCATCAGATGCAGATATCGTATTTGTAAAAGGAGGGAACGGATCTTTTCCTACTACGAATACCATTAATGCGTTGACGTATTTTAAGAATGTAGCCACCGCATTAAATAAACCTATCGTTGTAAATATGAGTATCGGAGGACAGGGAAGTGCTCATGACGGAACTTCTTCTCACGAGGTGGCTGTTAATGATTTTACAACATCAGCTCCGGGAAGAGTAGTCGTAATTTCTGCCGGAAACGAATATGGAGGAAATCTTCACAGAAAGGTTGATATAGAAGCAAGTGCTGTACAGTCTTATACTTTTACAGTAGCAAGTAATACTTCTGCTGCCACAGTATTTAGTTTTATCATGTATGCTAATGATAATACAGCAGTCACTGCAAAACTGACAGCACCTGATGGTCAGCAGTATACGCAGAATATAAGTACAAATACTGCGCATAGTATTTTGGGAGGTGGATTTACAGCTACTATGTATAACTATTGGGGATCAGATAACAACAAACGTTATGTTCAGCTAGTGGTGAATAGGGTGACGGGATCTACGGCCAACTGCCAGGGAACGTATACACTGGAAATTACCAATAACGGAACTCAAACCATTAATACCCATGGATGGCTTTACAGCCAGGGAGTAGCTACTACGTTACAAAACGGAGATAATGAATATATTGTTGGTTCTCCGGGAAATGCATCTAATGCAATTACTGTAGCTTCCTATATGGGAAGAGGAAGCTGGTATTCTTCTGTGGGAGGCTATCTTACCACTACACCACAGGAATTAATTTCTGCATTCAGTTCACAGGGGCCAAGAGTGGATGGTGTTCAGAAGCCGGAAATTACGGCATCAGGACAAAATGTGATCTCATCAAGGTCCAGTAATTCGGCTCCGGGAACTACAGATATTATTATTGGAACTGATTATTATGTGAAAAATCAGGGGACCAGTATGTCTTCACCGGGAGTAGCCGGAGCGGTAGGCTTGTTGCTTCAGGCTAATCCAACTTTAACAGCAGCACAGGTGAAATCCCGTCTTACTTCCAATGCAAGAAAAGACGGAGCAACAGGAACTGTTCCAAATGCAAGATGGGGATATGGAAAATTAGATATCTATAAAGCCGTTACTTCCGAATTAGGATGTGTGGCATCTAATTTTGAAATCGTAACATATGATGAACCTTATGTGGTAGTAAATACAGAAAGTAACAGTGCTAACAGTAATTTTGATAATGCTTTATTAGCTGTTCGATATACACCGACACTGACCGGTAAATTGGGAGGATTCTCATTCTCTACAGGATCCGGTACACTTCCTAGTGATCTTGCGGTGGATATTCAGGTGAGAAAAGTAAATGCTAATGGAGATCCGGGGGATATTATTGCCACAAAAACAATTTCATCATGGCTAAACAGTACTCAAAGATTTACCTGGAATTATGTTGATCTTTCTTCTATGAATATTCAGATGGTAACAGGAAAAGATTTTTATATTGTGATCAATGGTCTTGCCGGAAGAATTGCTATAAAAAATGAATCTATCGCAGTAAGTGGGCGAAGCAAAACTTCAACGGACGGGACAAGCTGGACAGCCAGAACTTTCGATCTTAAAATGAGAGCAACCATTTATGAAAATGTAGCAGAAGTGAAAACTCTGGCCACTGCTAACCAGACAAAAGCAAGTGCTGTGGCTGCAGGGTATAATTATTTTACAAATGCCTGCCAGCTGATCTCAAGAGTAGAAAAAGAAACGGCAAGTACCGTAACAGGAAATGTAACTTCAAAAGTATGGGTTGATAATGTACAGCCTAATTATGTTTCAAGAAGATATGAGATTAATCCTGCTACAGATGCTTCAACAGCAACAGGAAAAGTAACATTATATTTTAAACAGGCGGATTTTGATGCCTACAATGCAACAAACGTATTGAAATTGCCAACTTCACCTACAGATGTTGCCAATAAAGCGAATGTAATAGTGGAAAAATATACAGGAACCAGTGCCGGAAACACAGGTACAGTAGCTTCTTTTGGAAGTGCTGCAACAATCATCACTCCTGATGCGGCTGATGTGATATGGAATGATACTTACCAATATTGGGAAGTAAGCTTCCAGTCTGCAGGTTTTGGAGGATATTTTGTAAGAACAAACTCTGCATTGGGAACAGTGGATGTTAAACTGAATTCTACAGTTAATATCACTCCAAACCCGGCTAGAGATGTTGTCAATATTCTCTTAGGAAACTATTCTAAAGCTTTGGTAACCATTCATGATGCATCCGGAAAATTGGTTAAGACGGCAAATGTTACTAGAGATTCAAATAAAATTGATGTTTCAGCATTGGTAAAAGGAGTCTATATGTTTACCATTACACTGAATGACAATACAACACTAACTAAAAAAGTGGTGAAGCAATAAATGTCAGTCAAATGATAATAATAAGTAAGCAGCAGTTTTATAACTGCTGCTTTTTTTATATTTGTCAAAAAATAGAAGTAATGCCGGGTAAATTTTTTTTAATATTTTTTTTATCGCTAACAGTCATTTGTCAGAGTTTCAGAGCTGAAAATGTACATCCTTACCATGTAGGTTCTGTAGAAATAAATTATAACTCAAAATCAAAAACATTTGAGGTAGCCGGAAGATTTTTCTTAGATGACCTGGAAAATGGATTGAGTAAGAAATATGGCGGTTCTTTTCATTTTAATGATGAAAAATACAAAGAAAGGCTGAACGAAGCTTTACAAAAATATTGTCTGGAATATTTCAGATTAAAGACCGATAATCGGTTTTTGAAAATCAGTTATATTGGGTATGAAGAAGATCAGGAATCCGTCAATGTCTTTCTGGAATCAGAACCAGTAGCGAATCCTAAGAAGATAGAAACAGCTGTTAGTTTTCTGTATAATCTGTTTGATGACCAGATTAATATTGTTCATATTATCATAGATGGTCAACGGAAGAGCGAAAAACTGTCCTATCCTAACCGGTATCTGTATAAACAGTTTTAAATTCTGATTATTCTATAAAAGATAAAAATATAACAGTTACAGTAGAATGTAGCTGTTTTTTTAGTTAACCTTCAAGCTGAAGTAAAGTATTGATACCTTTTGCATGAGCATGAAGGTCCGGAAAAAAATCATCATAACATTGCTGAAGCTTATCTTTATTCTTTAAAAAAGCTTCAAAAACAGGAATGTCTTTTTCCAGGTATTTGGCTTTATTAAGAACATTCTGGATACTGAATTTTATCCCCCAATCTTCACGGTAATTATAAAGCCAGTCATCATGCTCCATTTTTACCAGCATTTTTTTGAAATTCTCCGGAAGCCATTCCTGATGCTCATTCAATACCCTGTAGACCTTCAGTGAATGGGCTTTCCATTCCGCTAAAGAGTTTAGGGAAAGATCCGTGGCTACAAAATAATCCATGGAAACATCTACAAAGGCTCCGGCATATAATCTTACCAGGGGAGCAAATACTTTTTTTGCTTCGTGAATGGCCGGGTGGGAGTCTGTAAAGGTATCAATGGCTCTGTGCAAAGTAATCCCATCCTGAATTGTCTTTGGAAATGAAAAACGATCCTTATTCCGGATAAAATCTTCAAGAAATTGTCCTACGATCTGTCCGTCGGTAAAGGATAGAAAAGAATGAGCCAGATAATTCATATTTTAAAGGTAGGAATTAAATGTGAATGGAAAATGTTTCGTAGGTAAATACTTTTAAATTTAAAGCCCTTCCTGCTTTTTTCTAAATTCAGTAGGAGTCATTCCGGTCATTTTTTTAAAAATAGTATTAAAGGCTGTTTTAGAATTAAACCCGGATTCAAATGCAATTCCTAATACGGAAAGTTTTGTAAAAGACTCATTTGTTAATAACTTTTTAGCATGTTCTATTCTGTATTTATTAACAAAATGAAAGAAATTTTCATTAAAGCCATTATTCAGAAGATAAGAAAGCTGATGGGCATTAATCTGGGCCAGGTCAGAAAGTTTCAGGAGGTTAAGATCACCATCCAGATAAGGTTTTTCCGTTTCCATTAGAACATTTAATCTCAGTTTCAGAGTTTCAAATTCATGATCGGAAATTAATTTCTTCCTTTCCGTCAGTTCTTGCTCATTTTCTATTTCTATGGCCAATAACTCATTCCGCTGTTCCTTGTTGGCGGGATAGATTTCCTGTTGGCGAAGCACATAATAAAGTGTACTGTAGACAATGAATAAAAACAACAGGTCCATAACCAGATGCTGATGCATTTTGTACATGAAAGTGTTAAACAATTCGTAACCGACTGTGATGATAATCGTTATGAAAAGCAGAAAACTTAATTTGATAAGCCATTGTAGGTCAATATTCTCCGTGTTGGAAGAAATTGTTTTAATTCTTCTCTGATGTTTCCTTATTTTAAAATAAATGATAGCAATATAAGGCAGGTTATGAGAAACATCTATCAATAATACTATAATGCGGATGATCGGATTGTTATCAGAATAGAATAATAATATCCAGTAGATAACAGGAATGATAAGGCAAACCAGATCTCTCGCTTTAAACCTATAATCAGGATTAATAAAAAAGATAACACTGAAGAATAAAAGTATGGGCGTAAATATTTGTACAGCGTATAGTGAATCAATAAAAAACGGCCCTGCAGGAATTCCGCAAAAACGTAAAATATCCAGGACCCAGTAGCTGGACCACAACAATAAAAACATTCCAAAAAAGAAATTGGCTTTCCTGTTGACCCTCATGGGATTTATCAATACCGTAAATGAGAGCAGGGTTAGCCCACCATAAAGCAATACCAGGACAAACTTCTGAATGTTTTCGAGTTGCATTTTTTATGTTTTACTAAAAAAGTCTTTCATGAAAATCTTCAATTTTACTTACTTCCTCAATCTTTATCCCGAATTTTCTTTTTGGAATTTTATTAAGATTGGAAACAAATATTTTCTCGTAGCCCAGTTTTTCAGCTTCCGTAATTCTCTGCTCAATCTGAGCCACCGGACGGATTTCTCCACTTAAACCGATTTCCCCGGCAAAGCAGAAGTGTTCGGAAATGGCAATATCTTCATTGGATGAAAGAACAGAGGCAATCACAGCCAGGTCAAGAGCCGGATCATCTGTTTTGATACCTCCGGTAATATTAAGGAAAACATCCTTAGCTCCAAGTTGAAAACCTGCTCTTTTTTCTAATACCGCCAATAGCATATTCAGCCTTTTCGAATCAAAGCCTGTTGAACTTCTTTGTGGAGTTCCATATACGGCTGTACTTACCAAAGCCTGGATTTCCAATAACATCGGACGGTTTCCTTCCAGGGTTACAGCAACTGAATTACCGGAAAGCTCTTCAAATTTCTTGGTAATCAGAATTTCAGAAGGATTTTTAATTTCCTTTAATCCCTGAGAGATCATCTCGTAAATTCCGATTTCAGAAGTAGATCCAAAACGGTTTTTATTGGCTCTTAGCAATCTGAAAAGATGATTCCTGTCCCCATCGAAGTTTAAAACTACGTCTACCATGTGTTCCAGTACCTTAGGGCCGGCAATCTGACCGTCTTTGGTGATATGCCCTACCAGAAATACAGGTGTACTGTTTTCTTTGGCATATTTAATAATTTCATTAGAACATTCTCTGATCTGAGAAACGGTTCCCGGGGAACTTTCAATCAATTGAGACTGAAGGGTCTGAATAGAATCAATAATGATAAAATCAGGTTCCAGTTTTTTGGCTTCATGAAGAATCTTTTCCAATGATGTTTCGGTGAAAAGAAAACAGTTTGGATTTTGAACATCCGTAAGCCTGTCTGCCCTCATTTTAATTTGAGAAGCACTTTCCTCACCGGAAACATAGAAGACTTTTTTCTTCATTTTTAAGGCAAGCTGAAGTAGCAGTGTAGATTTTCCAATGCCGGGTTCCCCGCCAATCAGGGTAACTGATCCTAAAACGATTCCGCCTCCCAGTACACGATTCAGTTCTTCGGAAGGGGTTTTTATTCTCGGTTCCTCACTGGTTTCCACTTCAATGATGTTGATCACATGCTGTTTGGTTTTGGAAAACGGAGGAGTCTTATGAGAGGGTTTTTCTACCACCTCTTCCACTAAAGTATTCCATTCTCCACAGTTTTTGCATTGTCCCATCCACTGAGAGTATTGAGAACCACAGTTTTGACAGAAATATGCTGTTTTCAGTTTTGCCATACTGCGAAGTTATAAAAAAATGCATTTTTTTTCCGAAGTTTTACTGGATTTAATAATAAAAACTAACATACATCAATGTCAGAAATATCTTTTATATATTAGCTTTGTCTAATTAAAATAGTAATATAAAATATAATTACAATGAAAAAAGTATTTTTATCCTTCGTATTCGCTTTATTAAGTGTGGCAGGTTTTGCACAAGGGAGCTGGACAATAGACCCTATGCATTCTTCTGTAAATTTTACGATTAAGCACATGGGAATCAGCTTTGTTCAGGGCAGATTTGATAAATTCAGCGGAACGGTAACTACAAAAGGGGCTAATCTTGAAAATGCAGCTTTCGATATTGCTGTGGAAGCTGAAACTATCAATACAGGAGTAGAGATGAGAGACAAGCATCTTAAAAGTGATGATTTCTTTGGGGCAGGTAAGTATCCTTCAATACTATTGGAAGGAACCTCTGTCGTAAAAGATAAAAACGGCCCTTATATGTTAAAGGCAAAACTGACCATTAAAGATGTACAGAAGGAAATTGCCATCCCTGTAACATTTGGTGGAATAACAAAAAATAAGAATGGAAAAGAAGTGATGGGACTGCAGGGGAAATTCACTATTAACCGTTTGGATTATAATATAAAATATGACCCTACCGGAACGGGAGTAGCAAAAGATGTTGATATCAACGTTTACCTTGAATTGGTAAAACAATAATTGTATATCATCTTAAATAAAAAGGTTTCCAATTCCATGGAAACCTTTTTTTGTTTTTATCATTCTAAAGGCTCTCAGCCTGAGAAATTTACTTTTCCTGAATAATAGATAATACGGTTGCAAAAATCATCAATTGGTATATGTTAACTCCTTGTGATTTGGATTGAATATGTATACTGAAGTAATGGTGGGTACTGCTTTTTGTGATTTGTTTATACTCAATATAAATATTTTTTTTAATCAGGTTTTATTATTGTTTGAAGGCTGTTTTAGTATTTTCAAAATCTAAAAGATTGCTTTGTGTTTCTTTTTCCCCTAACTTTGCACAAACCTAATCTAATGAGTAAAAAGAATACAAAGTACATCTTTGTGACAGGAGGTGTAACTTCATCTTTGGGAAAAGGAATCGTGTCTGCTTCTCTGGGACTATTGCTAAAATCACGCGGTTTTAACGTAACGATCCAAAAACTTGATCCTTATATCAATATCGACCCGGGAACATTGAATCCTTATGAGCATGGAGAGTGCTATGTAACCGAAGATGGTGCAGAGACGGATCTGGATTTAGGCCACTATGAGCGTTATCTTGATGCTCCTACTTCCCAAAATAACAACGTTACTACAGGAAAAATCTACCAGACTGTAATTGAAAAAGAAAGAAAAGGAGACTTCCTTGGAAAAACAGTTCAGGTGATTCCTCATATCACTAACGAAATCAAACGCAGAATTAAAATCCTTTCAAAACAGAACTACGATATCATCATCACAGAGATCGGAGGAACAGTAGGGGATATTGAATCTTTACCATACATTGAAACTGTTCGTCAGTTGAAATGGGAATTGGGAGAAAGTAATTCTATGGTTATCCACTTAACATTATTGCCATACCTGGCTTCAAGTGGCGAGTTAAAAACAAAACCATCACAACATTCAGTACGTCAATTGATGGAGAGTGGAATTATGGCTGATGTTTTGGTTTGCAGAACAGAGCATAAAATTCCTAAAGATCAAAGAGCAAAACTGGCACAATTCTGTAACGTTGCTTTGGAAAACGTTATTGAGTGTAAAGATTTGGAAACCATCTATGAGGTTCCAATGTATCTTCAGAAACAGAATTTTGACGATGTAGTATTGAAAGAACTGGATCTGAAAAGTGATAAAACAGCTGATCTTAAAGACTGGAAGAATTTCCTGAAGAAATTCCAGAACCCTAAAAAGAAGGTAGAGATTGCGTTGGTAGGAAAATATGTTTCCCTTCAGGATTCATATATTTCTATTGCTGAGGCATTTAAACATGCCGGTGCTGATCTTGAAACTGAAGTGAAGGTAAGATGGGTATACAGTGGAGATATTACAGAAGAGAATATTAAAGATGTTCTGAAAGGAGTGAACGGTATTCTTGTAGCTCCGGGATTTGGAGACAGAGGAATAGAAGGGAAAGTTCTTACTGCAAAATATGCAAGAGAAAACAAAATTCCTATGTTGGGAATCTGTTTGGGGATGCAGATCATGACGATTGAATTTGCAAGAAATGTTCTTGGACATACCAAAGCGAATTCAGTAGAATTTGATACAGCAACACCTGATCCTGTGATCTCGTTAATGGAAGAACAGAAAAATGTAATAGATAAAGGAGGAACAATGCGTCTTGGAGCATGGAAATGTGCTTTGAAAAGCGGATCCAAATTATTTGATGTCTACGGAAGCAAAAATATTTCCGAGAGACACCGTCACCGTTATGAATTCAACAGTGAATATCTTCAGGAGTTTGAAAAGAACGGCTTCCTTGCTACAGGTACAAACCCTGAAACAGGATTAGTTGAAGCTCTTGAACTTCCCGGTCACCCATTCTATGTAGGTGTTCAGTATCACCCTGAATATAAGAGTACGGTAGCAACACCACATCCTTTATTCAGAGCTTTCATTAAGGCTTGCGAAACATCCAAGTAGATCGTTTGGTATTTGGAAAGAATGTATAAGTACGTTACATGGTTCCAATAAAGCATACTAAATGTCCGGATAAAAAGAAATAAGGTAAAATTTTATCATAAACGTCTTACTATAAACTCAGGCTGATTATTCTCAGCTTGAGTTTATTATATAGTAACGTAGTAAAGCATAGAGTTTTGATAAAAAAACAGTATTTTTGTCAGCTCAAAATTATGTACATATAAAGGTACATCCTAAGTTTAAAATTTTAATATAAAATAAAATGCAACAAAACAACGGAATCGATAAGAAGCAAATGATTAGTTTCGCGGTTTTATGCCTGGTTCTCTTCGGCTTTATGTTCTATTTCCAGAACAAGCAGGCGAAAGAAGAGCAGTTAAAAGCTGAGCAGCAGAAAACTGAACAGGTTAAAAACCCGGTAAAACAAACTCAGGCAAGTAATATCAATCCAAATGTAACTCCTGGTTCCATCCAGACAGCAAGTTTGTCTAACAAAGAATTGAATGTTGAATTCTCAAGTTTAGGAGGCCAGGTTTCTAAAGTACAGCTTTCTGAATACAAAGCATATGACCATAAAACAGATCAGGCAGATCTTCCGCTTTATCTGATCAATAAAAATAACTCAAACTACGGATTCCAGTTTAAAGATAAAACAGGAAAGGTTGTCAACACTAAAGATTTAGTTTTTGCTCCTGCTGTCAATGGAAACGTTGTAACATTAACAGCTGATTATAACGGAGCCGTTATTCAGTTTATTTATACCTTACTTCCCAAATATACTTTAGATTTTAAAGTAAGAACACAGGGACTTTCTAAAATTACTTCTGACAATAAAGCAGACTTTATCTGGGATTATAGTGTGAGAAATTTAGAAAAAGGTAGAGCTCAGGAGCAGTCTCACTCAGAATTCTCTTATGCTTTCAATAATTATAAGGATTATGATTATGATGGAAGAACTACAATGGAGGAGGAAAAAGAAACCCTTAACTGGATTGGTGTAAAGCAGCAGTTTTTCACCTCTGTTATTGAGGCTAAAAATGGTTTCACACAGAGTAAAGGAAATCAGGAGTCAATTGAAGAGGGTGAGTATCTGAAAAAATTAAACTATGAAGGTTTTGTTCAGATGACGGGAAGTGAATTAAACCAAGATTTCACTTGGTACTTTATGCCCCTGGATCTGAAATTACTGAAATCTTATGATAAAAACTTTGATGAGATTTTACCATTAGGATGGTCTTTTATCGGATGGATGAACCGTGGATTCTTTATGCCGATGTATAACCTAATTGCTGATTGGGGATTAACAGCAGGCTGGGTAATCTTCCTAATGACCATTATTGTAAAATTAATCTTGTCTCCAATTATGTATAAGCAGCATAAGTTGAGTGCAATGATGAAAGTAATCCGTCCGGAAATTGATGAGGTGAATGCTAAGCTGAAAGATGCGGATCCTATGAAGAAACAGCAGGCTACTATGGAGGTTTACAGAAAAGCCGGAGTGAATCAGATGGCGGGATGTTTGCCTGCGTTGGTTCAGATTCCAATTTTCTATGCATTATTCCGTTTCTTCCCGAACTTTATTGATTTGAGAGGTCAGGGATTCTGGTTTGCAAAAGATTTGACAGCCTATGATGATTTGATCAAACTACCATTTAAAGTTCCTTTCCTGGGAGATCACTTGAGTATTTTTGCATTGGCATGTACTATTGTTATCTTGATTTATACGGTGATGACTTCAGGCAATATGCAGCAGCCTCAGCAGGAGGGAATGCCAAACATGAAAGTGTTGATGTATATTTTCCCAATTACATTCCTATTCTTCCTGAACACTTCAGCGTCCGGTCTTTCATGGTACTATTTTGTATCGAATGCGATCAACATCCTAATTATCCTGGTGATTAAGTATGTGATTCTGGATGAGAAGAAAATTCATGCTCAGATTCAGGCTAATAAAGAAAAGCCAAAAACGGAAGGTAAATTCCAGAAGAGAATGAGAGAAATGATGGAGAAAGCTCAGGACCAGCAAAAAGCTCAGGAGCAACAAAGAAATAAAAAGAAATAGTCTTATATTATATAGGACTACAAAAAAGAGAAGCAGTTTAACTGCTTCTCTTTTTTTATGGCTATCATTGAATGTAATTCATTGAATATTGCTTTTAATCATATTTCAATCGGAATGATTGTCTGTGGTGTTTTGTAGGGCCATGCTTTATCAAAGCTTCCTGATGCTTTTTTGTGGCATATCCAAAGTTGGTGTCCCAACCATATTCCGGATGTTGTTCATGCAGCTCTATCATTAATCTGTCTCTGTAGTTTTTGGCAAGTATTGAAGCGGCGGCAATGGACAGAACTTTTGAATCACCCTTGATGATACACTGATGAGGTATGAAGTTATAAGGATGGAATTTATTGCCATCTACTAATATAAGCTCAGGAGTGATCGTTAATTTGTCCAGGGCACAATGCATGGCATGGATGCTGGCATTGAGGATGTTGTGTTCATCAATGAATGAAGGAGGTAGTTCAGCAATAGCATAGTTTTTTACGTTATCCTTGATGTAATTATCCAGCTCCATTCTTGTTTTAAAGGTTAATTTTTTTGAATCATTAACTAAATTTTGCTTAAAATTATCATCTAAAATTACTGCAGCAGCCACCACTGGTCCGCTTAAACAACCTCGTCCTACTTCGTCACATCCTGCTTCAATATAAGCGTCTGACCACCTATGTAATAATTGTGTATTTATATCCGCCATAAGACTGTAAAATTAGCAAAAACAAACCTATTAAACAGAGGTTTCATCTGTTTTTTGAAATTCTGAAAATAAATCATTTTTAAGTTCATGAATTAAAATAAATGATCGATAATAATATGATTTTTATGATTTGTCAAGAGGGTTTAAAATTGCTTTTTTTTAACCTAAAAACAATTTTACTTAATGGTACTATATTGGTGCTTTTGTTACGTTAATTTATTTATGATTTTTATGATTTTTTTTTACGGTTGTAGCTTGTTGCTCGCGGTTTGTAGAATGTTTTTTCGATTTTTAAGATAAAAAAAAATAATATGCAATGCATTGTATTGCTGGAGTTATTGCTCCTTTTAAAGATTTATTTTGTGTGTATGTTATTTATTTACAGTATCTTATGTTGCTCTAATATTTTAAATTTACATAGATAATGTCAATAATGACAATCGTTAGTATTTTTGGAAGAAAAATGTTTAATTTTTTTTCAATCTTTGTTAAAAAAAACAATTTTAACGTATTTTAATAATTTTTGTGCTTATTTATTTGAAAATTTTTGAACAGTTAATAATTTTTTAAGAATTTATTTTGTGTTGTTAATAAAGTTTTACAAATTTGTACGGATACAAAATTAAATTTGATATGAAGAAACTAACAACGAGTCTTCTTGTGGTGGTATTGTCTTCATCTGTTGCTATTGTAAGTGCTCAACAGAAGAAAAATGATACCGCTACGCAGACTAAAGAGATTGAGGGTGTAGTGGTGACTGCATTAGGTATTAAGAGAGAAAAGAAAGCTCTTGGATATGCCTCTCAAGAAATCAAAGGGGACCTTATTTCTGATGCAGGGCAAACTAATGCTGTAAGTGCATTGTCGGGAAATATCGCAGGGGTACAGGTTACAGCACCAAGTACAATGGGTGGATCTACCAGAATTACCATGAGAGGTATTAGTTCAATTACTGGTGAAAACAGACCTTTAATTATCGTAGATGGGGTACCTTTGGATAACTCAAACGTTAATAATTTAGATACTCAGAGGGGTGCTGGAGGTAGAGACTATGGAGATGCTTCTTTTGACATCAACCCAGATGACATTGAAAGTGTAACGGTACTGAAAGGTGGTCCTGCTGCTGCTTTATATGGTTCGAGAGCAGGAAATGGAGCTATCTTATATACCACAAAGTCAGCAAAAAAAGGAAGAACAGAAATTCAATTGAATACAGGGGTTTCTTTTGAAAGTGTATATATCAGACCTAAATTGCAAAATTTATATGGAGGGGGATCTCAGTTTACACTTCCTACACAAAATATTAATGGAGTTACTTATAATATTCAGGAGTATCAAACGGATGGTTCCTGGGGACCACGATATGATCCCAACTTGATGTACCTTCCATGGTATGCATTTGATCCTGAGTTTTCAAACGATTATATGAAACCCGTTCCATGGGTAGCTCCAACTAAGGACGTAGATTCTTTCTTTGATACAGGTGTTACTTATACCAATAACCTATCTGTAGCTAAATCTTTTGGAGATACAAATGTTAGATTATCTTATACCAATACAAACATCAGTGGGATTGTCCCAACTTCAAAAATTAAAAAAGATAACTTTAGTGTAAATGTAAATTCTAAGCTTTCAGAAAAATTAAAGGCTGAAGCTATTATTAATTATGTACATACTGAAGGATTTAACAGACCAGAAATTGGCTATGGGGACAATTCTGTTGCTCAAAAATTCTATCAATTCGGGCAAAGAAACCTTGATTTTGCAAAATTAAAAGATTATAAATTAGCAGACGGTAGTCAGAGAACATGGAACAGAACCTCGTGGAGTAATGGGGATCCAAAATATTCTGATAACCCATATTGGACAATTTTTGAAAATACTTCAGATGATAGCAGACATAGATTTTTCGGAAATGCTGGATTAACATATAATTTTGATAAACACTTCTTTATTGTTGGAAAAGTATATGGTGATACTTATACACAAAATATAAGTACAAGGGTCGCTGTAGGTTCACAGGGAGTTTCAAATTATACTCTGGAGAAAAGAACACTTTCAGAATTTAACTATGAAGGTAGAGCTCACTATAACAACAATTTTGGAGATTTTAGTGTAAATGCATTTGCTGGATTTAATATTAGAGATAATAAATTAAGCTGGCTAAGAGGTACAACAGTAGGAGGATTGGTAATTCCTAATTTGTATAACTTGAATAATGGTGTTGAAAACTCTTTAGCAACAAATAATAGCACTCATTCATCTATTAAGAGTTTATTTGCTTCCGTATCTTTAGGCTATAAAGATTTATTATTTTTAGAGGCTACCGGAAGAAATGACTGGTTCTCAATGCTAAATGATGATCAATTCTATCCATCAGTTACGGGTAGTTTTGTTTTCTCTAAAGTACTTGACGCAGATTGGTTATCATTTGGTAAAATTAGAGCAGGATGGTCTAGTATTGCTTTAGGTACTGCTCCTTACAGCCGACTTACATACACGGAGATAGGACTTCCATTTAACGGTGCTCCTAAATATTCTAACCCAAATACCTTTAATGATCCTAATATCAATCCGGAGTTAAAAATAACTAAAGAAATTGGTCTTGAAGCGAGTTTCTTTAAAAATAGAGTTAGTGTAGATTTCTCATACTATGATACAAAATCTAAAGATCTGATTATTGCACTGCCTGTAGACCCTGCAACAGGATATTTATTTAGAAATATCAATGCCGGTGAGATGACTAACAAAGGGATTGAGGCTATGGTTACGGTAACTCCTGTTAAAAATGAGAATTTTTCATGGGATTTAACTTGGAATTTTGCAAGAAACCGAAACAAGCTTGTGAATTTATATCAGGATTTACAAAATTATGTACTTACGAATGCTCCATTTAGAGCACAGTTAGTAGCTCAGGTTGGTCAGGCATACGGAACCATTTTTGGAACTGATTATGTATATGACAGTAATGGAAATAAAGTAATAGATGAAAATGGTTTCTATAAAGCTTCTGATATTAAATCTTTAGGATCAATCCTTCCTGATTATAATATGGGCTTTAGAAACACTATTAAATATAAATCATTAAGTTTATCCTTTCTTATAGATATCCAACAAGGTGGTAAATACTTCTCTACCACAAATATGTGGGGAATGTATTCTGGAATGTTAGAAGAGACTGCGCTTGGAGGAAACAGAGAGGCGGGTGTTATTCTACCAGGAGTGAAAGAAGATGGTACTCCAAATGATATTCTTTTAGATGCTCAAACTTGGGGTAGTACATATTATAATACAGTGGATGCTCAAAACGTTTTTGATGCAAGCTATATTAAATTAAGAGATGTTACCATTGGTTATGAATTACCTAAATCATTTATTGGTAGTGCTTTCCAAGGAATTAGAATTTCTGCTTTTGCTAGAAACTTATTTGCTTGGAATCTGGCTAATAAGGGAATTGATCCAGAGAACACTTCTTATGGTTCAGGGAACATTCAAGGTATGGAAGGTGGTTCTTTACCATCAACAAGGACTTTTGGAGTCAATGTTAACTTTAAATTTTAATTAAAAATGAAAAAAATAGTATTAATACTATCTGTACTTACATTATCTGTAGTATCAAATAGTTGTTCAGATAAATTCGATGAAATTGATACAAATCCTAATTCAACAGATAAGCCGTTAACATATGGAATATTTAACAGTGCGAATAAGGAGTTAATGGATAATACAAGAGATGAATGGCAATCAGGTAGAATTGTTTTGCCATGGGTTCAGTATTCTGCACAAACGGGGTATACAGAAGAAGACAGATATCAATACAGATTATCAACAGGGGTGTCTTTATGGAGCTTTTCTTACAGAGTTGCCCAGGATTATAAGCAAATTATAGATTTAAATACAGATCCGGCAACAAAGGTTCAAATGAATGTATATGGACCTAACGAAAATCAAATTGCAGCAGCACGAGTAATGCTTTCATATGTATTCCTTACTTTGGCTGATTCTTTTGGTGATATTCCTTATTATTCATTTGGAAATAAAGATGCTGATTTTCAGGCACTCAATATTAATGGAACATTACAACCTAAATTTGCAAGCCAGCAAAAGGTATATGCAGATATCTTGAAGGAGTTAAAAGAAGCTTCTGAGATGATTAGTACAAATAAGGCTGTATTTACTCAAGGAGATGGGCTGTTTGGTTCTGGAGAGAAGCTTAAGAAATTTGCAAACTCTCTAAGATTAAGAGTAGCTACAAGAGTAAAAGGAGTTGTTCCGGGAGCAGAGGGACACATAACAGATGCTATTGCTTCAGGAGTTATGACGTCTAATGCTGATAATGTTGGACTTAAATACGAAGATAATCTTATAAATCCATCACCTTTATTTGATAATTTCCGTACGAGAACCGATTTTGCGATTTCAAAAACTTTTGTTCAGCTACTTAAAGGTCAAACAGGTAGCTATGGTTTAGATCCACGTTTGTTTAAATATGCGAGCCCGGTTGGTACCACTCAAAAACAGATACTTAATGGAACATCTGTTGAATCTACAGATCCTGCTGATTTTAATGGTATGCCATATGGTATTCCAAGTTCATTAACAGCTAGTCAGACAGAAACAGCTAATTTCTTTAGTAAAAATATCTTAAAACCTGGCTATACGGAGGTATTGATGGAGTATTCTGAAGTTGAATTCCTATTGAGTGAGGCAAATGGTTGGTCTCAGGCTAACTATACTAAAGGAGTGAAGGCTTCTATGGAAAGATGGGGAGTAGCAGCAGCAGCAATTAATACATATGTTAATGCTTTGCCAGCAGCTTCCAAGGAAAATGTACTTACGCAGAAATATGTAGCATTGTTTATGCAGCCATATGAAGCATGGGCGGATTACAGAAGAACCGGTTATCCAAATACTTTATTGAAGCCTGGACAAACTGCTAATCTGAATGTTCCAACAACAGGAGGACAAACAACTTATACTTTTACTTCATTAATTTCAGGTTTAACTGATTTGCCAAATAGATTATATTATCCTACTAGTGTTCAGACATTAAATACAGCTAATTATCAAGCTGCATCTGCTGCAATTGG
Source organism: Chryseobacterium rhizosphaerae (assembly GCF_003385455.1). Lineage (GTDB taxonomy): Bacteria > Bacteroidota > Bacteroidia > Flavobacteriales > Weeksellaceae > Chryseobacterium > Chryseobacterium rhizosphaerae. The sequence continues at coordinate 356,372 of NZ_QNUF01000001.1, forward strand.
AGGAGATGAAATGAATACTAAATTAATATGGGATAAAAACTAACACATATTTTAACAACATTCATATTTAAAACCGCCCAAAAGGCGGTTTTTTTTATTTAATAATAGGATTGTTTTTTCATTATTAAACAATTAGTGGTAGGGGGTACTCTCATTTTTTGCTAAATGATTGTTGATTTTTTATTGATTTTTGGTCTGTTGTGTTTTTTTTATGGCAATTTAAGAGGTAGATATTTGAAATCATTTTATAAAATTCAATTTTTGATAAATATATATAAGAAACTTTATTTTATTGTTTATTAATTAGGATTTTAACTTAAAATATCAATTAATAAACATGTTTTATCGTTTTATATTGAGTGTTTTATATTTTTTTAATTTTTTTTCTTTGACTTGTTTAGAAGGTTTTACAAATTTGTACGGATACAAAAATTAAAATCTGATTATGAAAAAACTAACAACGAGTCTTCTTGTTTTAGTAGTTACCTCTTCGGTGGCAGTTGCAAATGCCCAGCAGAAGAAGGATACTCTTAAAACAAATGAAATCGAAGGTGTAGTGGTAACTGCACTGGGAATTAAAAGAGATAAAAAGTCTCTGGGATATTCATCTCAACAATTAAAAGGAGATGAAATCAGTGAAGTTCCAACCACTAATTTTTTGAATAATTTATCGGGAAAAGTAGCAGGCTTGGATATTAAAGCCGGAACGAATTTTGGAGGATCAACTAATATTGTCCTCAGAGGATACAAATCTATGCTAGGCGATAACCAAGCTCTTTTTGTTATTGATGGAGTACCTATTTTAAATAATAATATTAACTCAGCAAGTCAAACAACAGGTGGTGGAGGGTATGATTTGGGTAATGCCGCAGCTGATATTAATCCAGATGATATTGAAAGTCTTAACGTATTAAAAGGTGCAGCTGCTACGGCCTTATATGGCTCAAGAGCACAAAATGGTGCAATTGTTATTACAACAAAAAAAGGAAAGAGGAATAAAGCCTTAGGAATTGATTTTTCGTCATCAGTAACAATATCAAGCATTGATAAAAGTACTTTTCCTACTTATCAAAAAGAGTATGGACAAGGGTACAATGGAGAAAGTTGGTCTGGCGAATATAAAGGTCTTAATACGGCCAATTTTAGAGATGATGCTTCTTACGGTCCAAAATTTGATCCTAATTTAAAGGTTTATCAATATGGTGCATTTATTCCAGGGTCACGAAATTATGATATGGCCACTCCATGGGTTGCTGCAAAAAATGGTCCTTTAGAGTTTTTTGATGTAGGAACTAGTTATAATAATAATTTCTCATTAAATGGAGGGTCAGATGTTGCTACTTACAGATTTTCTTATGGTAATACGTACTCAACTGATATTATGCCTAATACCTCCTTGAGTAAAAATAACTTCTCTGGTAACGCGTCTTACAAGTTCAATGATAAATTAACAGGGACCTTTTCCACTATTTTTGTAACTCAAAATACAAAAGGAAGAAACTATACAGGGTATTCGGGGAATATTGTGTCAGGGTTCAGACAATGGTGGCCTGTAAATGTAGACCTTAAAGATCAACAATATTTATACGGTTTATCACATCAAAATTTCACATGGAATATCAAATCCCCAAGCGATACATCTCCTGCTTACTGGAATAATCCTTATTTTCAGGCTTATGAAAATTTTGAAACTGATAAAAGAAACAGGCTTGCTATAAATACTTCCTTAAGTTATGATGTTACCAAGGATATTAATTTGACAGCAAGAGTAAGCCGTGATGGTTACACATTAAGAGTTGATGAGCGGTTAGCTAATGGCTCTTATCCTGAAAGATTCGGATTAAATGGAAATGTTACACAGTCATCCGGATATGCATTAACAATGTATGATGTATCTGAGTATAATTATGATTTCTTAGCTACTTATAAAAAAAAGTTGAATGATATAAGTATTAATGGTTTGATAGGGACTAACTTAAATGTTCAGAATTTTTATTCAAATAGACAGTCAACCGGCGGTGGATTATTAATTCCAAATGTTTATACTTTATCAAACTCTAAAGGGGCTTTGCCACTTCCTGTGACAACTGATACATCTAAGAAAATATTTGGTGCATTTGCTCAGTTATCTCTGGGGTATCGGGATACTTATTTCTTAGAAGGTACCATTAGAAGAGATCAATCTACCGCACTTCCAAAAAGTGATAATGCTTACTGGTATCCTTCGGTTTCTACCAGTATTGTTTTGTCTAATCTTGTTCAAGCAGATTGGTTAACATTTGGTAAGTTTAGAGCAGCATATGCACAAGTAGGGTCTGATACAGATCCCAATAGATTGATCGATATTTATACAGCCCAAAACCCATTTTTAACCCCAATGTATGCTTATAATACAACAGCTAGAAACCAGAGTTTAAAACCACAAAGGTTGGATAATGTTGAAGTGGGACTTAACATGCAATTCTTAAATAATAGACTAGGTTTTGATGTTGCTTGGTATCAGAATAAGGCATTTGATCAAATCCTTGCATTGCCTGTATCCATGGGAAGTGGATCAGCAAGTCAGTTTAAAAATGCAGGTACTTTACGAACAAGAGGCTTTGAAGTTACTGTTAATTTAGTCCCAGTCAAATTGCAAAATTTTAATTGGAATATTGATGTGAACTGGTCTAATCCATTTACTAAAGTGGTGGAATTGGCTTCTGGTGTAGAAAATATTTCTTTAGGTAGTTCGCAGGGAGGGTTTAGTGTGAATGCTCCCCTTAATAAGGCTTATGGTACACTTTGGACTAACGATTATGTATATACACAAGATGGACAGAGAATTGTTGGACCTAAGGGTAATTACTTAATTTCAGATGCTACCAATAAGGATCAGGGAAGTTTTCAGGCTAACTGGATGGGAGGTATAAGAAATACTGTAAGATATAAAAACTTATCGATAAGTTTCTTAATTGATATTAAACATGGCGGTAAAGTATTTTCTCTAGATCAATATTATGGTTATGGAACAGGTATTTATCCTGATTCTGTTGGAATGAACGATTTAGGAAATCCGGTTAGGAATACGATTGCAAACGGAGGAGGGGTTATTTTACCTGGAGTTAGAGAAACATCCCCTGGTAGTGGTGTCTATATTGCCAATGATATTCGATTGGATAAATCTCAATCAAGTCAAAGTTTGGAAACTGATCCACCGGCTTCCGCATTTATTTATAAGGCAGGTTATGTGAAATTAAGAGAAGCTGCAATTACTTATAAATTTCCCGATTCTGTTTTATCTTCAACATTCTTGAAAGGTTTGTCAATCGGTATTGTTGGACAGAATTTATGGATTATCCATAAAGATTTACCGTATGCAGATCCCGAAGCAGGACTTTCTTCCGGAAATTATCAAGGATGGCAATCTGGTCCAATGCCTACAACCAGAAATATTTCTTTTAGTTTAAAAGCTAACTTCTAAAAAAAAAATAAAATGAAAAAGATAGGAATCATATCACTATTAATAATATTATTCTTTAATAGCTGTTCAACCGACGATATAAATAAAGACCCGAATAGCGCTTATACAACTACAGCAGAATCACTTGTTTCATATGCTGAAAAAGCTTTAAGTGATTATAATAATACACCCAATGTTAACACCAATAATTTTAGGCTTTTGATGCAGTATTGGCAGGAAACCACTTATGTAAGTGAGAGTAATTATAACTTTGTAAACAGGAATGTTGCAGATGGTGTTTGGAATGAAAATTATGTAAAAGTACTAAATAATCTACAAAAAGCACGTGAGATTATTAATGCTTATTCACCTTCTCCATCAGAAATTTCTACTTGGGATGCTAAGAAAAAAGGTCAACTGGCAATTATTGATCTACTAATGGTTTATACCTACCAAACTATTGTTGATACTTTTGGAGATGTTCCTTATTCTCAATCTTTACAATTGGTTAAGTATCCATTGCCTGTATATGATAAAGGAGCTGATATTTATGTTGATTTAATAAAAAAAACTCAAGAAGCTCTGACTAATTTAAACGGAACTCCTTTTGGAGATGGAGAATATTTCTACAAAGGAAACTCAGGAAAATGGAAGGTTTTCGGAAATTCTTTGTTACTGAAACTAAGTATTGGAATAGCTGATTCTAACCCTACTTTGGCTCAACAGATTGCTCAGGTAGCTATAAGTGGAGGAGTAATGATGTCTTCTGCGGATGGCTGTCAGTTACCGTATCAGTTAGCTTCCCCCAATTTTAATCCGCTTTATTCAGAATTAGTAGCAAGTGGCAGGGATGATTTTATTGCGGCAGAAACACTTGTAGATTATATGATTAATACAAATGATCCCAGGATTTCTTCTTATTATCAGAAGAACAAAGATGGGGTATATGTTGGTCAGCAACCGGGAAAAGCCGGATTGATTGATGTATTTTCGAGAATTGGAACATTTGCATATACAAGAACAACACCAGGAACTATATTATCATATACAGAAGTAGCTTTTTATAAAGCAGAAGCAGCTGCAAGATGGAATACTGGAAATGCAGCTATAGAATATGAAAATGCAGTTAGGGCTTCTATGAAAGAATGGAATATTGCCGATGACTTAGCGGTAAGCTATATTGCAGCCCATCCCTACGATAATTCTAACTGGAAGAAATCAGTTGGAGAACAAGCTTGGGTTTCAATGTTTAATCAAGGCTTAACTTCATGGAATTTTTACAGAAGATTAGATTATCCAGTATTGATTGCTCCTGAAACAGCGATCAGTAATGCAGGAGGAAAAGTTCCTGTGAGGCTACAATATCCTGGTAGAGAGCAAACAACTAATGGGACAAATTGGTCTGCAGCTTCAGCGGCTATAGGGGGAGATAGATTGACCACCAAACTTTTCTGGGACAAAAATTAATACATATTTTTTAATACATTTTCATACTAAAAACCGCCAGAAAAGGCGGTTTTTAGTATCGTATCTCTTATTATTAATAACTATATTGTATTAGATAAAAATAACTTTACAGTGAATACAATATTATTAAATTGTGCTGAGAATAAGCTTAAAGAAATATCATCAGTAATTATTGAAAATGAATTTTATAATAAAAACATTGGAGTTTTAGGTGGAATATCTGGAATTCCTATATTTCTATTTTATTATTCTAAATATTGTAATGATCCTTTATATTCAGAGAGGGGACAAAAATATGTTGAATATATTATTGATGTTGTCAACTCTGGTACGATGCTTCCTACATTTTGTAATGGAATGTCTGGTGCTATATGGACAATTGACTTTTTGAAAAAGAACAAATTTATTGATTTTAATATTGATAAAAATATAAAAAGCTTTGATGAATATTTTTATGAAGTAATGATTCAGGAAATAAACCAAGGGAATTATGATTTTTTGCATGGAGCATTAGGATATGGATACTATTTTTTAGAAAGATATAACAATACTGGCAATGAAAAGCTTAAAAAAAAATACTTAGAATATATATTGATTTTTATTGAAAAATTGGAGTTAATATCAGTATCTAAAGGTGAGGATACTTATTGGGAGTATGTCAATCCATTAGAATATGAGAAACAGATAAATTTTGGATTAGCTCATGGTATACCCAGTATACTTTCATTTTTGACCCGTGTACTAGAATCTAAAATAAATAGTTTATTGGCAAAGCAATTATCATATAAATTGCTTATGATTATTTTAAAATACTCTAATAATGAAAATGTTTCTGTATTTCCTTCAAAGGTAAGATTGGAAAATATAAATGATTTAAATAAAGATGATGATAACATGAGCCGCTTAGCTTGGTGCTATGGAGATTTAGGAGTTGTAAACTCCTTATATAGAGCAAATATGATTCTTAAATTAGAAAAAATAGATAAAATATGTTTTGATATTATGATTAGAACAAGTTTAAGAAGACTATATAATGAATCAATGGTCAATGATGCTGGAGTATGTCACGGCTCATTTGGAATATCTCTACTATTTAAAAGATTTTATGAATTAAGTGGGATAGAAGCAATGAAAGATGCCTATATTTTTTGGCTAGAAGATGGTCTAAATAGATCCAATTTCCAAGATGGTTTTGCAGGATTTAAGGCATATAACGGAGGCGATTATAAAAACGAAACAAACATTCTTAATGGCATTACTGGTATTGGATTGACATTAATAACATTCATGTCAAAGAAGAAGACTTTATGGGATAGATGTTTGTTAATACAATAAAAAAACTTCATTAAACAACAGCAAATGAATAAAAATCCATATGTATGTTTAAACAGATTTATATTAAGATTTCCAGTTTATTCATCTGATAAAGTTTTAAATTATAATCATGGAAATAATTTTTTGTTTGAGTTATTTTCTAACGATAGTTTTTTTAGAAATGCAATATGTATAGCAAGTTATGAATTATATAGATTCTTACAAATTGAATTAAAAAAAGAGCATATCGATAATGATACTAGACTTAAACTAAATATAAGTCTATATAAATATTATTCTCGAATGTGTACTCGAAGTACACCATTTGGTCTTTTTTCGGGAGTTATGGCAGGGGAAATTTTATATAAAAATCAATTCCAAATTGATCTTGCTACTGTAAGAATATCTCAACAATTTGATAATTCCTTTTTATATAAAATTGTTAAAAAAGAATTTGAATTGAAAGGAGAAAACATACTTCTTTTTTTAAATAACACGATGAAAAGATATGGTAATAAGTACAGATATATTGAAGAGTCTGTAAATAAGTCAAGTGATAAGAAAACTTTTTCTGTTTCTGAGACTAAATATAACCGTATTTTAAATCAGATTTTTAATCTTACTAAAAATGGGATCACAAAGGATACATTAATAGAGAAAATTAGAGTTTCTTTTAGAGCTGTCTCTTATACACATCT
>NZ_QNUF01000002.1 GCF_003385455.1 Chryseobacterium rhizosphaerae
CCAATACTGTAATCTCTTTGAGTACGCTTTTCCTTTTTTAATTCTTGATCTTTCATAATATAAGTTGAGTAATTGTCAACTTATTTCAGGACGGGACAAAAAAATAAAAAAAGCCTCATCAGTGATGAGGCTTTTGTATGTATTGTAAATAATCTTATTAGATTGTTTGTTCCTGTAATTGAGGTCCTGAAGCAATTAGTTTTTTACCTGCTTCAGTATCACAGTACTGCTCAAAGTTTTTAATGTATCTTGAAGCAAGATCTTTTGCTTTTTCTTCCCACTCGGAAACATTCGCGTAAGTATCTCTAGGATCTAGGATACCTTCAGAAACATTTGGAAGTGCTGTAGGAATTTCAAGATTCATGATTGGAACCTGAGTTTTAGGAGCGTTATCAATAGAACCGTCAATAATAGCATCAATGATTGCTCTTGTATCTTTTAAAGAAATTCTTTTTCCTGTACCGTTCCAACCTGTGTTTACTAAATATGCTTTAGCACCATGCTCTTTCATTTTACCGATCAATGTTTTAGAATACATTGTAGGGTGTAATGTAAGGAATGCTTCACCAAATGCAGGTGAGAAAGATGGCTGAGGTTCTGTAATTCCTCTTTCTGTTCCGGCAAGTTTTGAAGTATACCCGCAAAGGAAGTGGTACTGAGCCTGATCTTCATTCAGGATAGAAACCGGAGGAAGTACTCCGAAAGCATCTGCTGAAAGATAAACAATCTTTTTAGCGTGCCCTGCCTTAGATGGCAATACAATTTTGTTGATATGATAGATTGGATAAGAAACTCTTGTATTCTCAGTGATTGATCCGTCTTTATAATCTGCTACTCCATTGTTAACAACAACGTTTTCAAGAAGTGCATCTCTCTTGATCGCTCTGAAAATATCCGGTTCTTTTTCTTCTGATAAATCGATAACTTTAGCATAGCATCCTCCTTCATAGTTGAATACTCCGTTATCATCCCATCCGTGCTCATCGTCACCGATAAGGTATCTTTTTGGATCTGCTGATAAAGTAGTTTTACCTGTTCCAGAAAGACCAAAGAATAAAGCAACATCACCTTCTTCTCCTACGTTAGCAGAACAGTGCATTGAAGCCATACCTTTCAATGGAAGGTAATAGTTCATCATAGCAAACATTCCTTTTTTCATCTCACCACCATACCAAGTACCACCGATAATCTGTAGTTTTTCAGTAAGGTTGAACATGATGAAGTTTTCAGAATTTAATCCTTGAGCTTCCCAGTTTGGATTCGTCGTTTTAGAACCATTGATTACAGTGAAATCAGGCTCTCCGAAGTTTTCAAGCTCAAAATGAGAAGGGCGAATGAACATATTGGTAACGAAATGTGCCTGCCATGCCACTTCAACAATAAATCTTACTTTAAGTCTTGTATCAGCATTTGTCCCGCAGAAAGCATCTACTACATAGATTTTTTTTGCCTCCGCCAGCTGATTCATCACTAGTTCTTTACAAGACCCGAAAATTTCTGAAGTGGTAGGTAGGTTTACTTTACCATCCCAGAAAATTGTATCTCTTGTAACATCATCCTGAACAATATATCTGTCTTTAGGTGAACGACCTGTGAAAATTCCTGTTTTTACCGATACCGCGCCAGATTCTGTAAGCTCAGCTTCCTCAAATCCCTGATTTTCAGGAGAAACTTCAGCCTGATACAATTCTTCATATGAAGGATTGTATACGACTTCATAGTTTCCTTTAATCCCTAATTTCTCTAAATCCTGGATGATTTTAGTGTTTTTCATTTTACTTATATTTTCTATTTCTTTATTGAGTTCAACAAAAATAATATTAATTATTTGTTAAAGGTGGTTTAAATATACTGATATAAGTCAGAATCACAAATAAAAAAAGGGGCTTGTAATTTATTGATTATAAATTAATTATATCTTGCCATTCAAAAACACTAGTAAAACCCTTCTCCCAAAAATAGTCTTTATAGTCCCCAAATTTGGCACTCATCACGAAATCTCCACCCCATGCCCCCAAACTTTTTACAAAACAAGGGCAGTCTGAGAATAATCGTTCTTTAACTGTAGGAATTTCAAGGAAATCGGAAATTTTTTGCTCATGAATCATCATTAGCTCAGAAAAATTTTGCAATTCATTGCATAACAAAATTTTCTTTGTGATATCTGAAAATTCATTCACCAGTTCCGGAGATTTCTTTTTTGACTTGTAAAAACGGATTCCTTCTCTGCTATCTTGCTTTTGATTTAAGTGAATAAAAATCAATTCATTTTTAAAAGGAGGATTGAAAGTTACCTTCTCATATTTGATTTCCGGTTTACTGCGGAAAAGGACTGCGGATTTTTCTTTTGCGACCGCAATATCGTAGCCACTTCCTCCTAAGCTGATTGAGTTCAAATAAAAAGGATCGATTTCGGACCATTCTGCCAGGTTATTCATTAAGGTAGAACTGCTTCCCAGCCCATAATCTGCAGGAAACTGAAGATTTGTTTTTAAATGGTAAGTACAATCGTTTTTGAATTTTATATCGGAAAGCTGCTGTACATTCTTTAAAGTTTTTAGAATAAACTCAGCGCTTGACGGGATGTTGGCTTCAAGAATCTGCCAATTTTTATAGTCTATGACAACTTTTAGCCATAATTGGTTCTGATGAAAAGCTTCCCAAAGAATCAGGGATTTGCCGTCATTTTTTTCATCAAAAAAAAACTCTTGTCCAAGCTTGGTAGGTACCGCCAGGACAAGAGCTCCGTCTATCGCGAAATATTCTGAAGTAAGCATAAGCTTGCCCGGTGAAAATATCGCGTTCATATTTTTTTATTTTAGATTGCAGAAACAGCGTCTACAGATCCGTCAATTTTTTTGATCAGCCCCTGAAGGGTTTTTCCAGGTCCAACTTCTACAAAATTAGAAGCACCATCTTTGATCATATTCTGAACAGACTGTGTCCATTTTACAGGACCAGTAAGTTGATCAATAAGATTTTGTTTAATCTCATCAGGGTTTGTCACCGCTGTAGTAGTAATATTCTGATATACAGGAATCGTAGCTTTTCTGAATTTTGTTTTCTCAATAGCTGCAGCTAATCTTTCTTGTGCCGGCTGCATTAATGGCGAATGGAAAGCTCCGTTTACAGCCAGTAATAAGGCTCTTTTTGCTCCTGCTTCTTTCAATTTAGCACAAGCTTCCTCTACTGCAGGTGTTTCTCCAGAAATTACCAATTGCCCAGGACAGTTATAATTGGCAGGAACTACAATTCCATTGATTTGAGCACAGATTTCTTCCACTTTAGCATCTTCCAATCCTAAAATTGCTGCCATTGAACTTGGATTTGCATCACAAGCCTCCTGCATAGCCTTAGCTCTTTCGGATACTAATTTCAAACCATCATCAAAAGATAAAACTCCGTTAGCTACCAGTGCTGAGAACTCTCCTAAAGAGTGTCCTGCCACCATTTCAGCTCCAAGACCGTTTACTGCTTTTAATGCTGCTACTGAATGTATAAAAATTGAAGGCTGGGTAACCTCTGTTTTCTTAAGATCCTCATCTGCTCCGTTAAACATAATGGAAAGAATATCGAAACCTAAAATTTCATTGGCAGATTCCATCAGATCTTTGATATCTTTTCTAGAATCATACAATTCTTTTCCCATTCCTACGAACTGAGAACCCTGCCCAGGAAATACAAGTGCTTTCATGTACTGAATTAAATATTATGCAAATATAACTATATTGTTAACAATATACTGTTAAAGAGATATAAATCATTTATGGAACCAATCTGATTACTCTGTATCCAGTATTTACGTAAGCTCCGTTGGCTTTAGATTTTACAAACTCAAATTTTGTTGCAAGCTGGGTCTGAACTTTATTCATCTGCTTAAAGATCTCTCCTTTTTTATTTTCTCTGGTCAGCATATCATTCACCACATCAAAACCTACGATGGCATATTTTGGAGGTGTTTTACAGTATTTTGTTTTATAGGCTGCCAGGATTTCTTTTTCAAATCCTCCGTCAGTATTGATCTTTCTGTCCATCAGGTACACCAGGCTGGCCTGGCTCAGGTCATCCACTTTCTTTTCAAAAATTGGAGAATAGAATAAACTGAAAGCTTTCACTCCCTGTACTTCTTTAGAAAGAGCAATCATTCTGTTGGCAAAAGCCTCTCCCATGCTATCATTATCATTGGCCAGGACTGCAATAACCGGGGCAGATTGCCCAGTCATCATATTCTGATCCAGCTGAATTTCTGCCGGAGAATTAACAATAACAACATTTGGATTTTTAACAGATTTTTCAAGACCTGCTTTAATATAGTTAGCATTTTCTTTCTTAGCATCTGCCACTATATATATTTTCTGATCTGAATATACTCCTTTTACTTCTTCAACAATTTTATCAGCATATGTCTGATTGTTTGTTTCAACAATAATCAGGTTGCTGTAGTTGTATAATTCAGGAGAGTTAGCAAATGGTGCTACAATTGGAATTTTTTGATTTTTGGTAAAATCCAAGACATCAATCACATTAGACTTAAAGAATGGTCCGATAATCAAATCGGTATTGTCCGGATTGATCTGTGTCAGAGAATTTTTAAATGAAGCCTCGTTTCCGGAATCCACTATTTTAATATCCAGTTTCTGACCACCTCGTGCGTTTCTTTCAATAGCCAGTTTAGCTCCGGTTAGAAAGTCTAAAGCCATTCCCCGGTACTGAGTTTCGTTGGTACTGTAACCAAACGGTAACATCAACACCACACTCAAAGCATCTCCGTTTTTCTTTACATAAGCAGGATCCTGCTTTTTGATTTTTAAAACCATTCCGGATTTCAATCCATGTGAAAGATCCGGGTTCAGAGCGATCAAATCATCGATACTCACTCCAAATTTATTAACAATAGAGAATACAGTATCTCCCTGCTGAACAGTATAGGTTACATAATCATCTCCTACAACCACATTGGATGAAGAAGATTTTTCGTTTCCTGAATCTATTTTTGTTTTTGGATTGACAGGTTCAGCAACGGTATCCGTATTTGATTTTTTTATTTTGATGGAATCTCCAGGTTTTAATCCTTTTTCTTCTAATCCAGGATTTAAAGCAAAAAGATCCTGTTGAGTGACTCCAAACTGTTTCGTTATTCTGTAATAATTATCCTTAGCCTGAATTACATATGTTTCCCCTTCTACAGCTACAGCTGGAGGAGTTACAGTAACTTCTTTTTCTACTGGAGTCTCTACCGGTTTTTCAGTAGCAATAACCTGCTGGCTGTCTCCATATTTTTTTATGCTGGCAAGAGGTAATGTGATCTCATCTCCGATTTTCATATGAGAATCCAATTCAGGATTCAGTTTTCTTAAATCGGTTTCAGAGATTCTGTACTGCTTGGTAATCCCATAGATCGTTTGCTTTGGCTGTAAAACAATTTTTCCAAGCGAAGCATTCGTATTGGTTTTTACTTTTTCGGCTACGGCAGTTTTGGTAACAACCGGAGCAGTTACTTTATCTGATTTTATTGTCAAAATATCTCCAATAGCCAATTTGCCGTCCTTAAACTTTGGGTTTAGCTTCAGCAATTCATCTACAGTTATTCCATACTTTTTTGCGATGTTGTAAGGGTTATCACCTTGTACAACCGTATGAGATTTTTGAGCTGAAACTCCCAAAACCATACATAAACTAGATAGAATAAAAAACCTCTTTATCATATTCGATAATTATAATTTACAAAAATACTCCTTTAAAATTAAATGGCAACAATTATTAATTTGGATTCTTGAACCACCATTTCTTCCAAACAATTTTCAAGCCATGAATATCCTTCATCTGAAAAGAATGTACTAAAGTTATATACCCTTTCCTGCCATGTTTTAGAAGGATGTACACTTAAGAACAGATTCTCAAGCCTCTCCAGCAATTCTCCTTGTTTAATTTTTTCAGCATGAAGCAAACGTTTTTTCATTCTTTTAAATGATTTCAACTGTCTCACTTCTTCTGCATTCACAAGGTTTCCGAAAGATTTCTCCGTGATAGAGGCTGTTGCTTTCAGTTCTGAAAAGCTACGAATTAAAAGTTCTTCCTTTTCATCCAGCAACTTTAAAATGGTATTATCATTTAAAATTTTACGGTTGGTAATGATGGTAAAGTTCTGAAAAAAGTCTTCTATACTAAGGTCCAATTTTTCAATTTTCCCCAGTGTTTTTTCTTTCAGGAAAAGCATTGAATTTCTTGGAATCAGAATAGGAAAAGGAATATTAATTGCAGAAAAATAGTCTTTAAGCTCCAGCCAATACATGATTTCGGCATTTCCTCCAATATAAGCCAGGTTTGGCAATACTTTTTCCTGGTATACAGGTCGCATCAAAGCATTAGGACTGAATCTGTCAGGATGATTTTCAAGTTCAGTCAATATTTCTTCCTGTGTCAACTGAATATCTGTGTCTACAATACTATATTTTTGACCGTTATATTCAATCCTATCTCTTGTTTCGGTAAGATAGAAAAGATTAATATCCCGAGGATTTACCTGTACTTTTCCGTATTTCTCCGTGAGAAAATCGACTTTGCTTTTTGAAGTTTTTTGTAAACTGCAGTGGAGAAGCTCATCTTTAAAAACATCTTTAATCTGATTCTTTAATTCTTTAGAATCTCCATCCAAAATCATAAGGCCCCACTCTGAAAAAAGACGATTAACTAATGTTTTAATAGCTTGTGTCAGGGTATTTCCTTGCTTATAGGATTCTTTCAGCATTAAGATCAGCTCGGTACCGAAAACAGAATCTTTAAATTCTTTTTCAAATTCCGAGATAAAAAAGGTATCGGTGATCTGTATTCTTCCTACAGCCCCTCCTGATTTCTCGTGGGTTTCGTAGTAGTTACTTTCAGTTTTAAAATGATTGATCTCCGCAAAATCATGGTCTTCCGAAGCCATCCAATATACCGGTACAAAATTAAAATCCGGAAAATTTTCTTTCAGGTAAGTACACGTCTTAATTGTCTGTAGAATTTTATAGACAAAGAAAACAGGTCCCGAAAATAAATTCAGCTGATGACCGGTTGTAATGGTAAATGTATTGGGAAGTCTGAGATTATCCAGATTTCCCTTTTGTTTTGAAGAAAGCTTGAGATCTGAAAGCTGTTTTTCAAATACATCATAAAGTATTTCCCTCTGCTCGGGTAAGAATAATTCTTTCTTTAGTTCGATCTGATTTCTGAAATGATCTAAAGAAAATGTATGTTTCTCAAAACCCTCAATTTTCTGATTCAAAAAATCTTTTACCAATTGAGGAATGCTTTCTATATCGTTAAATGATATTTTATTAATTGTTTTCAACTTGTTTTGTTTTTAGTTGAACAAATACCACACAATTCCGATATTCAACCTGAAGTCATATACGGGGTAATGCGGAAATGCATATGCTTTGTTACTGGAAATAACAGTTCCCATCTGTTGTCCTTCGATAAAGAAGAACATTTTTTTGACTTTCATATTTACATAAAGGTCTGCAATAGGCTGTCCACCGATGGAAAATGAATTTGCATCAGGCAAAATATACTCATTAAGAATTGGAAAATAATCTCTGGATGCAAATTTAGAGAAGTAATAGACCTTAATTCCTGCCTGAATTTCAGCAGCTTTTTTAAATGCCTGAGTCTGAAAGAAGAAATTAGCTCTTCCGATAAAACTTGGCATCGGAAGCAATTCTTTATTCGTTAATGCATTTTGGAAATGCAGTCTCGTATTTAAATGAAATTTGCCATAGCTGAAGGTTGCATCTCCTCCGATCTGAGAAATGTTCAATGAACTTTCACTTTGTTTTGGATTAGCGTTGCTGTCAAAATAAGTATAGTTATCAATTCTGAAATAGTTTGCGAAAATTTCCGTCTTGAACCACTTCAAATTAATGCTTCCTCCAATTTCCATGACAGACTGATTCTTGGCATTCTCAAGATAATAATTATACTTACCGTAAACTGAAGTGTTTAATAAATAATTAAATGAAGGGTAAGCACTTTGGAAGTTTACTTTTGCGTTGACAAAATAATCTTTTATAGGTTCAAATTTCAGATTGTTCGTCGTTTTAAGATAGCTTTTAAACTGGCTTCCGTTTGAAAATTCTAAAAATGAATTCAACTGTATTTTATCCAAAAGTTTTACCTGCAAATTTCCGACAGCCCCAATCCTGTTTTCTTTAAGCTCATTAGGAAAAGCTACCCCATTGGCAATAACAGTGTTATTAATTCCAAATTTCAAAATCTGATAACGAACCCCTGCATCCAGTTTGAATTTTTCATTATTGAAAACCAAACTTACCGTATTGCTGAAATTCTCTGAATATTTTTTAGTTGCCAAAGGAAACCCATTGACCAATTCTGTGGGCTCTTTATACCAATACTGCTCCAGAGCTCCCTGGTTATAATAATATTTGTTTCCCTGATGAGAAATGGTATGTCGTATGCTGAATGGGAATTTTTCTGCATTGAATGGCGTGAATTGATGACTCAAATAGTATCTTCTATAGGCAAACTGCGAGCTGCTGGAGGCCAAATTAACCTGCATATTTTGCCTGTTATTAGAATTACTGTCTCCATTTTGAAACAGATTATCTTCTACCAGCCCTCCACTTTCCTGATTATTTACATTCTGATGAAGATAATGGGCAAATAGCTCATAGTTTCCACTTTTTGAAGTATAATGTCCTGAAAATATTGTGTTGTTATTTGCCGCTAAGGAATTCCTATAAAATCCCTGAGAGCGCAATCCCATATACTCAATGGCAAAATTGAATCTTTTCCCAATATTCTGGGTATAGGTTGAATTTAATGCAGCACCGTTTTTCATTGCCGTATGATAAATGAATGAGGCGGTAGGTGTTTTTACATCATAATATTTCACATCGTTAGCTCCCAGAATCATGTAAGATTTATTGGAAGGCAGCAAAGATAAATTCTGCTCGGGATTCACCTCAAATACAAGCGGATTAAAACCTGCTCCGATGTTAGCCGGTTGAGCTCTTCCAAAATTATCACGGTTGTTGTACTGTGAAAAAATATGGGTCTTATCAAAAGTCATTACCGTATCAAAAACTTTTTTTTCTGAAAACTGGGTTTGGTATTGATAATCGTTGATGGTAGGTTTAAAAATTTTTAAGGAGTCTTTTTTCCCGGAGTCTATGACCAGGGTATCTTCTTCTTTTTGAGTTGATTTGTTAGGATCTGTTTTATCAACAACCTGAGCTTTGCTCACAAAACCAAAGAAGATGAGTATGAAAAGGATGTACTTCATTATTCATTATTGTACAGCAAAAATAAGAAATAATAAGAAATAAAAGAGGCTATCTCAAAAATGAGATAGCCTCTGCTATAGAATTGTACGATAATTAATAATTGTCGTTTTGCTTAATATTAGGATTAGCCTGGATCGCTGTAACAGGGATCGGCCATTGCCATTTATAACTTCCAGCGTCAAGAGTCTGCTTAACAGCCGGTGCTCCTGTACCGTCAAAAAGATCTCCTTTACCTGATCTCTGAACAGAAAGACCTAATCTTTTCAGGGTGTACCATCTGTCATTTTCAAAGGCAAGCTCTAATCTTCTTTCTTTCAGGATAGCATCTAAAAGAGCCTGTCCTGCTTCCGTTCCCGGAGTAAATGAAGAATGTCTTTCTTGTCTTAATTTATTCAATAAAGTAAGAGCCTGTGCAGGGTTACCTGTTTTGTAATACGCTTCTGCAATATTTAACAATACTTCAGCAGATCTCATGTACTTAATAGGTACCACATTAGAAGGACCTCCGTTACCAGCATATTTTGTTACGTGATTATATTTTCCACCACTGTATACACTGGTTGTAAAATAGGTAGATTTTCTTACATCATCGGCAGTATATGCAGTATATAAATCATAATCTACCACAAATTCTGATCTAAGACTAGGTACTGCCTGATTGTATGCAGATCCTACAGTATTATTAGATTCTGCCGGAGTATTAGACACCTGGAACAAAACACCATCAGTAATCCTGGATAACCCTTCGTTTTCTTTCCAAATTCTGTTAAAGTTATCTAATGTTGTGATACTTGGTGAAAGACCTAACGCTAATTCTCCATATTTGATTGTATTAGCGTAATCTCCTTTATAAAGGTTTACTCTTGATAATAATCCATAGATTGCAGCCTTGCTCATTCTTCCTTTATCAGCATCATTCTGTGTAATATTATCAGCCGCAAATAATAAATCTGCTATGATTTTATCATACACCTGTTCAACAGTAAGATTTCTGGAAGCCGTATTATTTAATGGAGCATATTTTTCTGAATAATAAATTCCAATAGAATTTTTAGCTCCTGCAGATTGTGTAGGAATTTGAGAATATGCTCTTACAATATCGAAGTGAACGATTGCTCTCAATGCTCTCGCTTCTGCTTCTATATTCATTTTTTGTGCACCTGACAATACTCCGTTATTGATATAGGACAACACAAAGTTTGTTCTGCTGATTGCAAGATAAGCTGCACTATACAATCCTGTTGTCTGAGGATTATCTGAAGAAAACTCAAAATTTGAAGCCGCAAAGTTTGAATTTCTTCCTGAAGCCGTACGAATCAAATTGTCAGTAGTAAGGTCACCCATAATAAGCTGGCTACCAGTATCACTGTTATAATATCCAGCTCCTTTAAGGGCAGTATATGCACCATCTAAAACCTGTCTGAATGATTCAGGTCTGGTCATTGCCTGCTCCTGATCTTCATTAATTGACGAGATTTGATCTAAATTTCTATCACAAGACGTCAACGTAACAATGGCCGTTAACGCAGCTAAACTTATTTTTATTATATTCTTTTTCATAAAGCTATTCAATATTAAAATTCTAATTGCAACCCTACCAGGATTGTTCTTACAGCTGGGTAAGTATAAAGGTTGTATGATCCAGGAACAAATAATGCAGTAGATTCACCAGATCCTACTGAAACTTCAGGTTCTCCGTGGAATTTAGTTACAGTAAATAGATTCTGTCCCTGTACATATGCTCTAAGCTTGTTGATAGGTGATCCTTCTCCAAGGAGTTCTTTATCAAATGTATATCCTAATGTAAGAGATCTTAATCTTAAATAATCATTTTTTTCAATCCATTGATCAGAATCGCGCATACCGTTTGAATCTACTTTCTGGAACACATTGGTATCCCCTGGGTTTTGCCAAACATTAGCAGCAGATTGTGCCATGTTTCTCCCTGCAACAGCAAGAGTTGGATCAACAGCAGCAGCGTACATATTGTTATAAGTATATCCTCCCAGCTTGAATGCAAAATCTGCACTGAAATCAAGTCCTTTGTACTGAACTGTAGTTCCGAATCCACCAAAACTTTTTGGGAAAGGAGATTTGTCTGTAATAGGAACTGCGTTAGAAGCGCTGTACACGTTAGTTACATTTCCTGCCTTGTCATAATATAATGCATCTCCGTTATTTGGATCTACTCCTGCGAATCTCACATTGTAGAATACATATGGAGCTTCACCTACTTTAAGATAAGTATCACCTAAGTTTCTTTCAGTTTGACCATCTGCTAACTTATCAAGAGTTGATTTCTGGAAAGAAATATTAGCATGTAAATTCCACTGGAAATCTTTCTTTTTGATGATATCTGCACTAAGTTCAACTTCAAGACCTTTCTGAGACATATCTCCCGCATTGATATACTGGTAATATCCTCCTTCCTGCTTATCTAAAGGTACAAGCTGTACAAAATCTTTTCTCTTGTTCTGATATACTTCAACAGATCCACGGATTCTTCTGTTCATCATGGTGAAATCTACCCCCAAGTTAGTAATCGCATTGGATTCCCATTTAAGATTTGTATTACCGATGATATAACTGCTTTGCGCAAATGTACCAGGATAAGAAGCACCATTAGCACCATATAAACCGTAGCTGATATTGTTTACGTTATAATAATCAGGAAGAGTTCCGTCATTACCTGTAGTACCATATGATCCTCTAAGCTTTAAGTCATTGATAAAGCCTCCTTTCATAAATTCTTCTTTCGCAATATTCCAAGCAGCACTTGCAGACCAGAATACACCGCTCTGATTATTTGCTCCGAATCTTGATGAAGCATCTCTTCTTAATGATCCTGTTACAAGATATCTACCTTCATAGTCATAATTTAACATCCCTGCTAAACTGAATAATGTATTTCTAACCTTAGTTCCCGTAAACGTATTTCTTTCTGAAGGTGTAGTAATAGAAGGAACGTTTAATACCGGAGATTTCAATCCATAAGCACCACCATTCAGTGTTTCAGAGAAGTTATCGTTATATTCTATAAATCCTAAGAAGTCAAAGTTGTGACTTCCGTATGATTTTTTATAGTTGATTGAGTTATTCCACGTATAGTTAAACTGATAGAATGAATTTTTGTTTAATGCTCCTGTAGGAACTTTGTTTGTCGTTAAATCCAGATTTGATCCTTTTTTCAACCACTGAGTTCCCATAAACCAATCAAAAAGTCCGTTGAAATTGGTTTTAAATTTCAGACCATCGATAATTTTATATTCCGCAAATAAGGTTACCGGAATTCTCAGTCTCTGATCATCCAATCTGTAGTTACGAATCTGCTCTACAACATTGGACCCTGCTCTCATGGTTTGATTATAACTTCCATCCGGGTTATAAACAGGCTCATATGGAGCATATTTATACATTGCCCCAAATGGGTTTTGTGTATTGTTTCTATCTCTGAAGTTCTGAGTTTCCTGGTATTGAACTCCAAGGTTAATTCCAACGTTCAGTTTTTCACTCAGCCTATTGGTAAAACCGAAGTTACCTGTATATCTTTTAAGTCCGTCAATATCTCTGATGATCCCATTATCAGAATCATATCCTAATGAGTAATAAAAAGTACTTTCTTTAGAACCCCCTTGTGCACTGAACAAATAAGACTGAATAGCAGAAGGCTTTAACAGGTCTTTTTGCCAATTATGATCATATGCAGCAAGTCTATCCATCTCTTGCTGAGATCTTGGCTTAAATCCTAAATACCCTAGTTGATTCTGAAAGCCCATTAGCTCTCTTGAATTCATCATGGTATAATTATTGTCCTTCAATCTTTCACTGAAACCAAATTTAGTTTCAAATGAATAACGTGTTTTTCCAGCTTTTCCGGCCTTTGTAGTCACTACAACAACTCCATTGGCTCCTCTTGCACCATACTGAGCAGTAGCTGCAGCGTCTTTAAGAATTGAAATAGATTCTACGTCTGCAGGGTTAATTGCACTGAATTGTCTTGCTGTCATGTACATCCCGTTCACCACATAAGTAGGATCTGTAGAACCACCGACACCACCAATACCTCTTACCTGAATTGTCGCAGCGGCACCTGGCTGTCCGGTACTACTTTGTACAAACACCCCTGAAGCTCTACCTTGTAAAGAGTTACCGATAGAAGTAGTAGGGCTGTTTCTTCTGATTTCATCTCCACCTACTACAGCCTGAGCCTGAGTAATTTCATCCGCTTTCTTCTTCTGATACCCTGTAACGACTACTTCTTCAATCTTCGTTTCATTTGAATCAGAGTCTTTTGTTGTTTTTTGCGCAAAAGCTGTTTGCCCTAAAAAAAATAAAGCCCCAACACTTAATACTCTTAGTTTCACATTCATATTAACAAATTTTATTAATAAATTTTAAGGCGACAAATATGTTAATAAATATTAACATTCACAAGCTTTTGCCCTCTACAGGCCGTTTCCGACACATTAACCCTGTTTTTTTTATTGAAAAAAAATTTTAACTATTGATAATTTATGTTAATTATTTTTTGCAATACAATAATTTATTAAGAAAAAAATAAATATAAATGATGCTTTTGACGATTATAAAATTTTTTGAAATATTATGCGTTAAT
Source organism: Chryseobacterium rhizosphaerae (assembly GCF_003385455.1). Taxonomy (GTDB): domain Bacteria; phylum Bacteroidota; class Bacteroidia; order Flavobacteriales; family Weeksellaceae; genus Chryseobacterium; species Chryseobacterium rhizosphaerae. The sequence continues at coordinate 13,900 of NZ_QNUF01000002.1, forward strand.
TAATAAAATCCTAAGACAGATTAAAAACAAAAAAATATATACTTTATTTATAGCATAAGAAGAAATTAAAAACAAAAAAACCTGCTTTTAGCAGGTTTTTCTTTTTTTGAATAATTAATTATTATTAATAACCAGGATTTTGTTGAATACCTGGATCAATATTAATTGCCTCTTGAGGAATTGGCCACTGCCACTTATGGCTTGAAGCAGGAAGGCTTAGCATTACTGCAGGATTTCCAGCACCATTTGATTCTGGTCCAAAGTTAGATCTTTGAATTGGAAGACCAAGTCTCTTTAATGTAAAGAATCTGTCCGTTTCAAATGCCAATTCCAGTCTTCTTTCCAGCATAATTGCATTCCAAAGAGTTTGTCCGGCTTCTGCACCAGGTACAAATCCAGTATATCTCTGCGCTCTTAATGTATTCAATAATCCTAAAGCTCCGGCTTCATTTCCTTTCTTAAACATTGCTTCTGCAACATTTAAAACAACTTCAGCAGTTCTTAAATACTTCACATCTACCGCTTCAATTGGCTTATTAGCAGCCTGCTTGTATTTAATAACGTTATTATAGGTTTTTGTAAGAAATGGAGAAGTCATAATATAAGCGCTTTTTCTAATATCCGTAGGAGCAAATTTGGTATAAAAATCATAGTCTACTACATACTCTGATTTAATTTGTCCGCCAACAGTTTGATTATAAGCCGTACCTGTTTTGATATTTTCAATACCTGAGTTAAGTATTTTAAATAATACTCCGTCACTTGACGTGTCATTCCAGATATCTTTAAACGTGATAATAGTTCCTACATTTGGGCTTAAAGCTAAAGCTTTTTGACCCCAAAGAATAGCATTATCATAATCACCTTTGTACAAATATACTCTTGATAACATCCCTTGGATAGCAGGTTTTGTAAGCTTACCTGCATTACTACCACTCTGCGTAATATTTTGCTCTGCAAAAAGCAAATCAGCAATAATTTTATCATATACCTGATTTACATTCAGGTTTCTGGGAACCATCTGGAATGGATCAAACTTTTCTACATAGGCAATACCTATCGAAGTACCTGCATCAGCAGATTGCGTAGGGATCTTACAGTATCTTCTTACAATATCAAAGTGAGCTATGGCACGAATACCTCTTGCTTCCGCCTCAATATTACTTCTGAATGCACCTGGTGTTAGGTTTCCAAGTTTATCAAGAACTACATTAGCCCTTGCAGCCACTGCATATCCTGCCCCAAAAATAGAAATAACTGAATTATTATCTCCCGCAAAATTGAAATTATACGCATCATTATTAGATCTTCTTCCCTGAGGATTCTGAATTAAGTTATCCGAAACTACGTCAGGAACAATGATCTGACTGTAGTCCTGTTGATAATATCCCGAAATCTTAAATGCATCATACGCATAGTCCACACCTTTTCTAAAATCATTTTCAGATTGATAATAGTTTTCTAAAACCAATCTATCATTTGGCATAACCGTCAATTCATCTGTACAAGATGCAGCGGTAAAAGCCAACGATGCAAATAATACTATTCTTACTATATTTTTTTTCATGATAAAATTGAATTAGAAGTTAACTTGCACTCCCATTAGGAATGTTCTTGTATTTGGATAATTGTATAAACTGATAGACCCTGGAATAAACGCTCCATTTGCTTGCGTTTCAGAAGCTAAAGCAATTTCAGGATCCCCTGTATAGTTAGTCCAAAGCGCTAAGTTCTGACCAGAACCATATACTCTGATGCTATTTACAGGAAGGGACTCACCTAAGAATTTCTTATCGAAAGTATATCCGATCTCTACTGATCTCAATCTTACAAAATCTGTTTTCTGTAAAAATGCATCTGTAGATTGAAGCCCATTAACATTTGGCTTAGGTAATACATTGGTATCTCCCGGTTTCTTCCAGTAATTAAATGCATCTGTGCTTAAGTTTTGATTATACGCAGAGAAGTCAGAAAGGTTTTGAGCCATAATATTGTAGCTATATCCTCCAGTCTGGAAAGAGAAATCTGCATTTAAATCAAATCCTTTGTATCTGAATGTTGTTCCAAAACCACCATACGCACTTGGCAAAGTAGATTTACCTGGCAAGAATTGCGCGTCACTTGAATTGTATACATTGGTAACTGAACCATCCAGTTTGTAATACAATGCATCTCCGTTCGTAGGATCTACACCTGCACTCTTCACCATTTTAAATATAGTAGGTTCGTCACCCACACGCATAAATGTTGTACCATCTAAACTAAGCTGAGTATTACTTCCATACAGACTCTTTACATTATATTTAAGCATGGAAATATTTCCTCTCACAGACCAGTCAAAATCTTTACTTCTGATGATATCAACATTTAGCTCAGATTCCAATCCTTTAATTTCAATATTTCCCGCATTGGTTACACTTGACATTAAATACCCACCTCCTGTGAATGGAGTATTACCAATTGCATATAGAAAGTCTTTTCTGTTATCCTTAAATACCTCGGCAGTTAATTTAATTCTGTTGTTCCACATCACAACATCCACCCCTAAGTTTTGAGATTCTTTTCTCTCCCACTTAAGATCGTTATTCCCAACAAAATTAGAAGGACCAGAGGTTGGATCCGTACCATAATCACCAGAAACTACAGAAATAAGGTTTTGGTAATCTAAAAGAGCAGATACGTTACCTGTTGTACCAATACTATATCTGAATTTAATATCATTGAAGAAAGGAACATCAAAGAAAGATTCTTTTGCTACATTCCATGCTGCTGAAGCAGACCAGAAGTTACCATATTTTTGATTTGTTCCTAGTCTTGAATTTCCATCTCTTCGGATAGATCCTGATAATAAATATCTGCCAGCATAGTTGTAGTCAATAATTCCTAACAAACTTACAAATCTTGTCGAGGTTGTGTTACCTGTAACCGCAAATGGAGTAGAAGCAGAACCAACATCAGTAACATCAGGTCCTAACATTACTCTTTTCGTTCCTGATAAACTTCCAAAATCCTCCTGATTATATTCAAACATTGCAACAGCAGAAATTTTATGCTGTCCAAAAGACTTTGTAAAATCCAATCTGTTGTTAAATACATAACTCCAGTAATCACTTCTCGTATCTCTAATACTTCCATCAGGGGTACCATATACTTTAGCAATCTCGGAACCTTTTCTAACTATGTATTTATTTTTTCTAACATCATAGATACCTCCGAAAGAGGATTTAAATGTAAGCCCTTTAAAAAATTCATAGGTACCAGACACTTGTCCTGTCAATCTTGTTCTCCAGTCTGTAGTTACCTCATTTCTTCTAAGGTCAACTGGGTTAATAGAGTTTGTGGTCGGATTAAAAGAACCATTCGAATTATAGATAGGTTCATATGAATTCAATGTATAAAGTGAATAAAATGGACTTAATGCATTATAAGAATATCTTTGATCCTGTGTTTTAACGTTAGTAACACCAAAATCAAATGCTAATTTCATCTTGTCAGAAACCTTTTGGTCAAAATTAAATCGACCACTATATCTTTTAAAACCATCAAGTTCCTGTAAGATACCAGAATCTGTATCATATCCTAAAGAGGCATAGTATGAATTAGTATCACTCCCTCCTCTTACCGATAGATTATGATATTGTATGCTAGAGTTTCTTAAGATATCTTTTGACCAGTCGTGATCCTGTGCCATTAATTCCGCAGCTTCTGCAGGTGTATAAACTGGATTAGGATTCACTCCCACTCCGGACATCTCATTCTCAAACTGAATTTTCTGAGCAGTATTCATCATTGTGAAGTTGACATCTTTTGGCTTATATGCAAAACCAAATCTTGTATCATAAGTGATCGCCGGTTTTCCTGATTTACCTCTTTTTGTAGTAATCACCATAACACCATTCGATGCTCTAGATCCATATTGGGCAGTTGAAGCTGCATCTTTCAACTCCGTAACGCTTTCAATATCTGAAGCCGGAATCGAGTTGAACTGACGTTGAGTCATATAAACACCATCCACAACAAACAATGGATCTGATGCTCCTATAGTAGCAGAAACATTGACAGCTCCTCTAATTCTGATAGATCCTGGCTCACCTGGCTTACCAGAATTGGTAGACACCTGCAAACCTGACATCTTACCCTGAAGCATGTTTGTAATACCGGTACTTGAAGCTGACATTCTAGTAAGCTCATCACCGCCCACTACCGAAACAGCTTGGGTAATTTCTTCTCTTTTCTTCTTTTGTACCCCAACTACAACAATCTCATCAATTACTTTAGTTTTTGCTGTATCTTTTTTTGTTGTCTGTGCAAAAGCAGTTTGCCCCAAGAAGAACAAAGCCCCTACACTCAATACACATAGTTTAACATTCATATTAACAAATTTTAATATATTTTAGCAACAAATATGTTAATAAATATTAACACTAGCAAATTTTTCACATTGATAAAATAGTACATTTTTAACAATTCACACAACATTGAGCTTAAATTATAAACATTTAATAATTTTTAACGTAAAAAAATATATAAAAATTAAAATACATTCAAAATATCACATGTTAAACAATTAATTCACAGTTTATTTTTTTTTATTTATAATGGTTCTAAATTATTTTGTTATTAAAAACCGCTTTTTTTGAAGATAAAATGACTACAAAATAGCAAATTATCCTTCCTGACACCACGTTTCCAATACATTACATAAAACCACAATCATCAGCAACAAAACAAAAAACAAGAATATCTGAGAAAAACAAAAGGAATAAATACAAAATAATGAAACCTAATAATTCACCGTATGGTTAGCTATAAAAGCAAGTTACGCCATTCAACAAGCATAAAACCGACTCATTCCGCTTCATCTATCCACGCTCATCGATTAAATAAAAAATAAATCAATAAGCAATTTATGGTTTATAAAATTAACTACACCGATTTCATTTGAAACAAAATAGCACAAAAAAAACTGCCGTTTCTCTGAAACGGCAGTTTTATAATATATCTATTTATGATATTATTTTAGCTTCTTTTTAACAGCTACTTCTTCATAAACTTCAAGAATATCTCCGATTTCAATATCGTTATATCCTTTCAGGTTCAGACCACATTCGTAACCTTTGGTTACTTCCTTCACGTCATCTTTGAAACGCTTCAAGCTTTCAAGCTCTCCGTCAAATTTAACAATACCATCTCTTAATACTCTTACTTTAGAGTTTCTGGCTACTTTTCCTGAAAGAACCATACAACCTGCAATTGTTCCAACCTTAGAGATTTTAAATACCTCTCTGATCTCTACATTACCGATAACCTGTTCTTTAATTTCAGGAGAAAGCATACCTTCCATAGCTTCTTTCACTTCTTCTATCGCTGCATAAATTACAGAATAGTTTCTGATCTCAATTTCTTCTCTATCTGCAAGATCTTTAGCATTTGCACCAGCTCTTACGTTAAATCCGATAATGATAGCATCTGACGCGGCAGCCAAGTTAACATCAGATTCTGTAATCTGACCTACTCCTTTATGAAGGATATTAACATTAATCTCACCTGTAGATAATCTTTGTAACTGATCAGATAGTGCTTCCACTGAACCGTCCACGTCACCTTTCAGGATAATATTTAATTCCTTAAAGTCTCCTAAAGCAATTCTTCTACCTAATTCTTCAAGTGTAGTATGCTTCTTCGTTCTGATCGAAAGTTCTCTCTGAAGTTGCTCTCTCTTATTAGCAATAGTCTTAGCTTCACTTTCATCTTCATATACCTTAAACTTATCTCCCGCTGTTGGTGCTCCGTCTAATCCTAGAATAGTTACAGGAATAGATGGCCCTGCCTCTGTAAGGTTTCTTCCTCTCTCATCAAGCATTGCTTTTACCTTACCGTGGTTTTTACCAGCTACTACATAATCTCCAACTCTTAAAGTTCCGGTCTGTACCAACATAGTGGCAACATATCCTCTTCCTTTATCTAATGAAGCTTCGATAACAACTCCCTGAGCATTTCTATCCGGATTAGCTTTTAAATCCAGCATTTCTGCCTGAAGTAATACTTTCTCCAATAGAACATCCATATTGTTACCAAATTTTGCAGAAATTTCCTGCGCCTGAACATTTCCTCCCCATTCTTCTACAAGGATATTCATCCCTGAAAGCTGTTGTCTGATATTATCAGGGTTTGCACTTGGTCTATCTACTTTGTTTAATGCGATAATCATTGGTACTCCTGCTGCCTGAGCGTGAGAAATAGCTTCTCTTGTCTGAGGCATTACATCATCATCAGCTGCAATTACAATGATAGCAATATCCGTAATCTGAGCACCTCTTGCTCTCATCGCGGTAAATGCTTCGTGACCTGGTGTATCTAAGAATGTAATTCTCTGACCGTTTTCCAATTTCACATTATAAGCACCAATATGCTGTGTAATCCCTCCGGATTCTCCTGCAATTACATTTGTTTTTCTGATGTAGTCAAGTAATGAAGTTTTACCGTGGTCAACGTGTCCCATTACCGTAACGATTGGAGCTCTGCTCACTAAATCCTCTTCATTATCAACTTCATCTTCGCCTTCGCTTTCTTCAAGATCAGCATCAGAGAATTCAATTTTATAACCAAATTCATCTGCTACTAATAATAAGGTATCAGCTTCCAATCTCTGGTTCATGGTAACCATTACCCCTAATGAGAAACAAGCAGAAATAACTTCTGTTGGCGAAACATTCATTAAGCTGGCCAATTCACCTACTGTAATGAATTCCGTTACCTTAAGAGTTCTGTCTTGTGCTTCAAGCTCTTGCTGACGCTCATCCTGCTCTCTACGGTACGTTCTCTTATCTTTTCTGTGTTTAGCAGATTTAGACTTACCTCCTTTGTTAGTAAGTTTTTCAAGAGTTTCTTTAATCTGGTTTTTAACTTGTTCGTCAGTTAATTCAACTGGCATAACTCTTTGACCAGGTCTGTTGTTTTGGCCTCCTTTCTTGAAGCCACCACCTTGACCCTGACGGTTTCCTCCACCTTGGTTGTTTCCAAAACGGTTTCCACCTCCCTGACCACCTTGTCCTGGGGGACGGTTTCCTTGACCTCCCTGACCTGGAGGACGGTTTCCACCTTGTCCGCCATTGTTGTTATTCTGACGGTTTCCTTGGTTTTGACCACCCTGGTTGTTATTATTTCCAGAATTCTGATTATTCCCTTGGCCTTGTTGATTATTATTCGGACCGCCGGGTTTTTCAATTCTTTTTCTTTTCTTTTTTGCTCCAGAACCTGGTTTTGGCGCAAACTGAGTTAAGTCTATCTTTTCTCCAACGATCTTAGGACCGTCAAGCTTCTGATAAACAGTCTCAATCTTTTGTGGTTCCTGAGACTCCGGTTCAGCCTCAACTTTAGGAGTTTCCACTTTTTTCTCCTCTACAACCGGTTTTGGAGTTTCTTTTATTGGTTCCACAGGTTTTACTTCTTCTTTTTTCTCCTCCATTTTTGGTTTGTCTTTTTTCACAGGTCTATTTCTAGATTCTATCTGAGACAAATCAATCTTATCCAAAACTTTAAATTCCTGCTTTTCAGGCACTGTTTTCACTTCCGGTTCTTCTTTCACTATTTCTTCTTTCTTTTCTTCAACCGGTGTTACTACAGGAGCAGCAGGGGTTTCTTCAACTTCAGGTTTACTAGGTTCTAAATCTATTTTACCTAAAATTTTAGTTTCTGGTTTATTAGCTTTAGCTCTTATCACTTCAGGGGTTTTCTTTTCTTCAATTTCCAGCTTTTCTTCCGGAACTTTAGTAATCACCACCTCATGGGAAGCTTTTCGCTGTTCGCCATCCTTGGCAAACTCAGCTTCCAATGCAGAATATGCCGCTTCTTCTAATTGAGCGTTAGGATTGCTTTCAACTCCAAATCCCCTCGATTGTAAAAATTCTACTAATCTGGACATCGAAATATTGAATTCCTTAACCGCTTTATTTAATCTAATTTTTGGCATTTATATTATTTACTGTTTTTTAATTTTTAAAATTAAAGTATTTCCTTTTTACTGTTTATTAAAATTTATTTAAATCTTAATCTTCAAATTCCTCTCTCAGAATACGTTTTACCTCTTCAATTGTTTCTTCTTCAAGGTCAACCATATTTAAAAGACTTTCAGTTTCTTTATCCAATACTGATTTTGCAGTTGTAAGTCCTACTTTTCTAAATTCATCCAAAATCCACTGCTCGATATCGTCATTGAATTCTCTTAATTCAACATCGTCATCCTCGCTAGCTTCTCTGTATACATCAATCTCATATCCTGTCAACCAAGAAGCCAGTCTGATATTTTGACCTTGTTTTCCAATTACTTTAGAGATTTCCTCAACCGGAGTATATACCAATGCATAGTTAGTATCCTCATTGATTTCAATCTTATTAATTGTAACATTTCCTAAAGCTCTCTTCACCAAAATCTCAGGGTTTTTAGACCACTGAATAACATCGATGTTTTCATTTCTCAACTCTCTTACAACCCCATGAATTCTAGATCCTTTCACACCTACACAGGCACCTACAGGATCAATTCTGTCATCATAAGCATCTACTGCAATTTTTGCTTTTTCTCCAGGAATTCTAACGGCCTTTTTCAAGATGATTGTTCCGTCCTGAATTTCAGGAATTTCCAGTTCTAGTAACTTTTCAAGAAACTTAGGTGCAGTTCTGGAAATAATAATCTGTGGTTTAGAACCTTTAAAGTCTACTGTTTCAACAATAGCTCTGATATTCTCACCCTTTTTAAAGAAGTCGGATGGGATCTGATTTTCTTTCGGTAAAATAAATTCATTCTCTTCATCATCCAACAAAATCACGTGCTTATGACGGATGTGGTGAATCTCTCCTACAACTATTTCCCCGATTTTATCTCTAAACTGTTCATACAGCATTGCATTATTATGCTCCTGAAGTTTTGTAGCCAAAATTTGCTTTAGGGTAAGAATATTTCTTCTTCCTAACTGTGCAACAGGAATTTCCATTGTAAAGTCTTCTCCTACTTCAAATGTAGGATCTATTTTTTTAGCCTCAGAAATTTCAATCTCCAGATCATCGTCTTCAGACATTTCGTCTTCTACAATTGTTTTATTTAAAAATATCTGAAAATCTCCTTTATCAGGGTTTACAATCACATCAAAATGGTCATCTGAATCAAATCTTTTTCTCAAAAGTGTTTTCAGTGAGTCTTCAATAATTGCCATAAGATCAATCTTACTGATCCCTTTTTCGTCTTTAAAATCACCAAAGGATTCAATCAACGCTATATTATCCATCTATTCTTTTTTCTTTTTTAAAATTTAATTACTGCCAATGCTTTTTTGATCTCAGAGTAAGGAATTTCTTTCTCCTCCTCTACATCAACCTTCCCTTTTCCGATATCCTTCGGCTTGCGATACCGTAGAACAAGGGTGATCTTTTCTTCATCTACTTTAGATAATTCTCCTTCAATTTTAGAAGAGTCCTCCAACATAACCTCAATCTCTCGTCCTAAATTCTTCCTGAACTGTCTTGGGATAGACAACGGCTCACTAAGTCCTGCAGACATCACCTGAAGGCTAAAATCATGCTCCTCACGGTCCATATTGAATTCCACCGCACGGCTTGCATCAAGGCAATCTTGCAAAGAAACTCCATTGTCACCATCTAAAATCACTGTAATGTCATCCCCTGCAGAAAATTTAAGATCAATAAGAAACAGATCTTTTCTGGTCTCAAGGAATTCATTTAATAATTCTTCAATTCTTTTTCTAAACTCCATACATTGTTTTATCTTGATTTATAGTACGAAAAAAGGCTTTCTTTCGAAGCCTTCTCATTTTTCCCGTAAATCCATTGCAAATATACGCTTTTTTTCTAAAAAAGCAAAATTATCTTATTATCAAGCAAATAGCACAAATTCTATTTACATTAAATTAAACGAGCATATGAAAGTATTTTTATTATTTTTGTCTTGAATTTTAAAAACCAAACATTTTGAATATAACGATTGTAGGAACAGGTTATGTAGGGTTAGTTACAGGAACTACTCTGGCAGAACTTGGCAATTCAGTATACTGTGTTGATATTGATGAAAAAAAAGTTGAAGGTATGAAAAACGGTGTAGTTCCCATCTATGAGCCGAACCTTGAAGAAATGTTTCTAAGAAACATCCAATCTGAAAGATTATTTTTCACTACCAATCTTAAAGAGGCCTTAGATAAAAGTGAGGTCATTTACCTGGCACTGCCTACCCCTCCCGGTGAGGATGGATCAGCAGACCTTTCCTATGTTCTCCAGGTAGCCAATAATATTGGTGAGATGATGACAGAATACAAAGTTATTGTCAACAAAAGTACGGTACCCGTAGGAACTGCTGATAGAGTAAGCAGCGTCATATCTTCCAAAACAAACATTCCTTTTGATGTAGTTTCAAATCCGGAATTTTTAAGAGAAGGTTTTGCCGTGGAAGACTCCATGAACCCATCAAGAGTGGTTGTAGGAGCAAGCTCCGAAAGAGCTAAGGACATTATGTCTAAAATTTATCAACCCTTTACCAATACTGGGATTCCGATCATCTTCATGGATGAAAAATCATCAGAACTTACTAAATATGCCGCTAATTCATTCTTGGCAGTAAAAATTACTTTCATGAATGAAATTGCCAACTATTGTGAAAAAGTAGGTGCAGATGTAGACAAGGTAAGACTGGGAATGGGAAGCGATGACAGAATCGGACACCGGTTTTTGTTTCCGGGTATCGGCTATGGGGGAAGCTGCTTTCCTAAGGATGTAAAGGCACTTATCAAATCCGGAAAACAGGAAGATTTCAACTTCCAGATTTTGGAAGCTACAGAAAATGTAAATACGACACAGAAGGTAATTCTGGTTTCTGAGATAGAAAAATATTTCGGAGGAAATATTAAAGGCAAGAAAATTGCTATATGGGGGTTAGCTTTTAAAGCCAATACGGATGACATTCGGGAAGCCTCCTCTTTAGATAATATTGCCCTGTTATTGGAAAAAGGAGCTGAAATCATAGCTTATGATACTGTGGCAGAAAGCAACGTACAGAAACTTATTGGGGATAAAATACAATATGCAAAAGGAATGTATGATGCTCTGGAAGATGCGGATGCCCTATTCATTTCCACAGAGTGGCCTGAGTTTAAAAATCCTAATTTTGAACTCATGTCGAAAAAAATGAAGAATAAAGCTATTTTTGACGGTAGAAATATGTATCCGCTAGAAGTTCCTGAGCAGAATGGATTTTACTATAAAAGTATAGGAAGAAGAACAATTTTAAAATAGACAAAATGAAAAATATAATTATTACTGGAGGCGCCGGATTTATCGGTTCACATGTTGTAAGAGAATTTGTAAAGAACAACCCGGATAGCATGATCATCAATCTTGATGCTCTTACTTACGCTGGAAATTTAGAAAACTTAAAGGATATTGAAAACGAACCTAATTATATTTTCGAAAAAGCTGACATTACAGAACCTGAAGAGTTAAGAAGGGTTTTTGAAAAATACGATCCTGATGCGGTGGTACATTTAGCAGCAGAAAGTCATGTAGACAGAAGTATTACAGACCCGATGGCTTTCATTAACACGAATGTAAACGGAACAGCCAACCTTCTTAATCTTTGTAAGGAATTCTGGACTTTAAACCCGGATCATACCCATGGAAGATTTCCGGATGAAAAAAGAAAAAACTTATTCTATCATGTATCTACCGATGAAGTATACGGTAGCTTGGGAGAAACAGGATTCTTTTTAGAAACCACATCTTACGACCCACAATCTCCCTATTCTGCATCAAAAGCAGCGTCTGACCATCTGGTAAGAGCTTATGGTAACACATATGGAATGCCTTTTATCGTGTCGAACTGCTCTAATAACTATGGTCCCAATCACTTTCCTGAAAAGCTGATTCCTTTATGCATTTCAAACATCATTAATGAAAGACCTTTACCTATATATGGTGATGGAAAGTATACAAGAGACTGGCTCTTTGTAATTGATCATGCCAGGGCTATTCAGCAGGTATTCAATGAGGCAAAAACAGGAGAAACCTATAATATCGGAGGATTCAATGAGTGGCAGAATATTGATCTGGTAAAAGAACTTATCAAACAAATGGACGCTAAATTAGGAAAGCCTGAAGGTCATTCTGAAAAACTGATCACTTTTGTAAAAGACAGACCTGGTCATGACAAACGTTATGCTATTGATGCTACCAAACTTAATAAAGATTTGGGATGGAAACCTTCAGTAACATTTGAAGAAGGTCTGGGAAAAACGATAGACTGGTATCTTGAGAATAAAGAATGGCTTGAAAATATAACCAGCGGAGATTACCAAAAATATTACGAAAAACAATATAACTAGTATCCATACACCAAAGGAACTACGTATGAAATATAATCAGACCACTCTTCTATATATTCTATTAAGAAGATCTAAAAGAGTCTGATTCTATTTTATAAAAAGCATAGAAAAACAGGTTGAAAATCCCTGAACTGGTGATTTAAAATCATACAGACTATGCAGTAGAGAACATAAAAAAATAAAAAGATGAAAGGAATCATATTAGCCGGAGGATCCGGAACAAGACTATACCCTTTAACCATTGCGGTAAGCAAGCAGCTAATGCCTGTTTACGATAAACCCATGATCTACTACCCTCTTTCCACGCTTCTTTTAGCAGGAATTAAGGATATATTGATCATTACTACTCCTCACGATCAACCTGGATTTATCAAGCTTTTAGGTGATGGGTCCCAGATAGGATGTAATATAGAATATGTTGTACAGCCAAGTCCGGACGGGCTGGCACAAGCTTTTATTCTCGGTGAGCAGTTTATCGGCAACGATCCCGCAGCATTGGTTCTGGGTGATAATATTTTCTACGGTTCTGAGATGGGAACTTTATTAAAAAACAAAACCAACCCTGAAGGAGGTGTTGTTTTCGCATACCATGTAGCAGACCCGGAAAGATATGGTGTTGTAGAGTTTGATGATGACTTTAAAGCAATATCTATTGAAGAAAAGCCTTTACAGCCGAAGTCAAACTATGCCGTTCCCGGTTTATATTTTTATGACAACAGTGTGGTAGACATTGCTAAAAACATTCAGCCATCTGCAAGAGGTGAGCTGGAGATCACAGATCTAAACAATGTTTATCTAAGCCAGGGAAACCTTGAAGTAGGTGTACTGGACAGAGGTACTGCATGGTTGGATACAGGAACTTTTGATTCCCTTCATGATGCTTCAGAATTTGTAAGTGTTATCGAAAAAAGACAAGGCTTCAAGATAGGATGTATTGAAGAAATTGCTTTCAGAAATAAATTCATCAATGAAGAAAAGCTACTGGAAACAGCGGCTAAATATGGCAAAAGCGGCTATGGTGAGTACCTGAAACAGCTTATCCGTAAATAATAAAACAATTTGTAAATCCCACACACTATTGGCTTTATGGCCAATAGTTTTTGTTTATAACAACAAATATCAATATATTAGTTGTTGATTTTCGTTTTTATGTGAACAATTATTCATAAAACGAAGAAATACGGTAAGAATTAATTATTATAAATTTGTAAAAACTTACACAGATGAATGAACCACAGCAAAAGTGGACAGAAACAATTGAAACCAATCACTCTTTATTTGATATCCAGCTTAAAGAAGTATGGAGGTATAAGGATCTGATTTATATGTTTGTCAAAAGAGATTTTATATCAAGCTTCAAACAGACTATTTTAGGACCGATCTGGTTTTTTATTAATCCTATTTTAACCACAATCGTATATCTGGTTGTTTTTGGTGCTATTGCCAAACTACCTACAGATGGCGCTCCACCAATTTTATTCTATCTCGCAGGTGTTACTCTCTGGAATTATTTTTCAGCATCATTACTGGCTACCTCAAGTACATTTTTAGGAAATTCGGCAATTTTTGGAAAGGTATATTTCCCTAGATTGGTCACTCCCTTATCAATTATTATTTCAAACTTCATGCGTTTTTCGGTACAGTTTTTACTGTTTCTTCTCGTATGGGGGTATTATCTAAGCCAGGGAAAGGTACATCCTAACATATGGATTCTGGCAACCCCTTTTCTTATTGTGTTGATGGCTTTTTTTGCACTGGGTGTCGGAATGATATTTTCAGCACTTACGACGAAATATAAGGATCTCAGTATGCTTCTAGGATTTGGAATTAGCTTATATATGTATGCTACTCCTGTTATTTATCCTACCTCAGCTTTACAGGGGATCTTTAAAAAATTAGCTTTCTATAATCCTCTTACAGGCATATTCGAATGTTTTAAATACGCATGGCTGGGGGTAGGTAACTTTTCACCATTAATGCTGGGTTTCAGCACAATAATTATCATCATTCTTTTACTGATTGGAGTAGTTGTTTTCAATAAAGTTGAAAAAACTTTCATGGACACAGTATAAAATGACAATTAACAATTTATTAATCAAAAATCAATTAATATATGCTGGCTTTAAAAGCAGAAAATATATCAAAACAATATCGCTTGGGGCAGGTAGGAACTGGTACATTATCTCACGACCTTAATAGATTTTGGCACAAAGTAAGAGGGAAAGAAGATCCTTATCTGAAAATTGGTGAAGCTAATGATAGAACTACAAAAGGGGAATCTGAATATGTATGGTCTCTTCGTGATATTAATTTTGAAATTGAACAGGGAGATGCTGTAGGAATCATTGGAAGAAACGGAGCTGGAAAATCAACTCTCTTAAAACTTTTAAGTAAAGTAACCAAACCTACCACCGGTAAAATATATACCAATGGGAGGATCGCCTCTCTTCTAGAGGTAGGTACGGGATTTCATCCTGAAATGACAGGACGTGAAAACGTATTTTTAAATGGTGCCATTTTAGGAATGACCCGAAAGGAAATTAAAAGCAAATTTGATGAAATTGTAGACTTTTCCGGGGTAGAACGATATATTGACACTCCTGTAAAAAGATATTCCTCAGGAATGTATGTCCGTCTCGCTTTTGCAGTAGCAGCCCACTTGGAATCTGAAATTTTAATTGTAGATGAAGTTTTAGCTGTAGGAGATGCTGATTTCCAAAAGAAATGTCTTGGAAAAATGGGAGATGTTACGAAAGGAGAAGGAAGAACTGTTTTATTTGTAAGCCACAACATTCTTGCTGTAAAAAAACTTTGTAATAAAGGAATCATTTTAGAAAACGGACAGTTGGCATTTGATGGAAATATTGACAAGGCCATTAAGGTTTATAATAGTGAATCTTTAAACAGGGATACATTTATGAAATGGGAAGAAAATGATGCTCCGGGAAATAGCTTAGCTAAAATCCTATCCATTAAAGCCTTCTGTGGATCCAATGAATTTAATATTAATGAAGATATCACTCTGGAGTTTGATTTTATCAATTTTGTTCCAGGTCAAAAACTGAATATTTCATTTTCTGTTTTCACCGAAGATGAAATCTATGTCCTATCATCTCCAAACATTTACAGACCGGAATACAGTGCTGGAAAACATACTTCTTACTGTACAATTCCCAAAGATTTACTTAATTCCGGGGTATACTACATCAGTGTATTACTTGTTGGAGAAAATTTTACGATTATCACTGAATTAGACAAAATAATCAGATTGGAATTAAAAGATGTATTGGAAGGCAGAAGCGATTATATGGGACGATGGAATGGCGTTGTACGACCAAAACTAGAATGGAAAAATGATTGATCGCGTGAAAAATTTTTTCCGGTCTAAAGAAAAAGTAGATCTTCTTCTTTATGATTCTATATTTCCAAATCCACTTTCAGGATTTAGAATGGCTGAATTTTTGGCTCTTCTCAGTCATTATCAACATTCTAAAATTATTGTTAATCCCACCGATTACGAAGTAGTAGGCCAACCGGATTCTCAGCATTTACTAGACTTAAAAGCGTTAGAAAAAAATTCAGAATTAGTATATCACAAGACCCGATTGGGTTCTGTAGCAGATATATTACATTATGATGCAAAACTTTTCTATTGTGTTTTTCTGAATGTCATATATGATTGTTTGCCATACCTGGAAAAAAATAAAACGGATTTTATTTTCACACTATACCCTGGCGGTGGCTTTAATACCAAAGATGAGTCTTCATTACAAAAATTAAAGAAGGTATTAACCTCTCCTTTTTTTAAAGGAGTGATTGTAACGCAGGAATTCACACGAAATTTCATCATTGAAAAATTGGACTGTCCACAAAATAAAATTCATTACATTTTTGGAGGAATTATACCCCAAAATTCAATCGATATAAAAAGAGAACGGGTTTATAAAAAAGAAGATTCACTGAATATTTGTTTTTGTTCAGCAAAATATATGGCTCAGGGACTTGATAAAGGGTATGACATATTTATTGATGTAGCCAAGATGTTGCTTAAGAATAATTACAATGTGAAATTTAGTGTTATCGGAGGATTTGATCAGGATGAAATACCTCTTGGTGAATATTCTAAAAATTTTATCTTTTACGGCTATAAGAAATATGATGAGCTATCTGAAATCTTTTTAGAACAAGATATAATTATTTCTCCCAACAGACCATTTGTTTTAAATGATGGATCTTTCGATGGCTTTCCTCTGGGAGCGGTTGTTGAAGCAGCCTTAAATGGAGTCATTCCGATTCTAACCGATGAGCTTCAGCAAAATTCCCATTTTACAGATAATGAGATGATTATTATTAAACCTGAAGCAGAAGCAATTTTCCATTCTATTGAAGGTTTGATTAAAAATGAGAAAATTGTACATTTAATGTCAAATAATATTCAGTCGAAAAGTAAGAAAATATATTCTCATGAAAATCAACTCAATCAAAGATTAAAAATTTTAGACATTTATATATGATTAGTGTAACCCAACCTTTTCTTCCTCCACAAGAAGAATATGAAAAATATTTAGATGGCATCTGGAAGCGTAACTGGCTCACTAATATGGGCCCTTTAGCCAGCCAGTTAGAAATGCAGCTTAAAGATCATCTTAAGCTCAACCATTTGCTTTTTGTAACCAATGGGACAGTAGCTTTACAAATGGCTCTTAAAGCATTAGAAATTACAGGAGAAGTTATTACAACTCCATTTTCCTTCATAGCAACCACAAGCACTATTGTATGGGAAGGCTGTACTCCTGTTTTTACAGATATAGATCCTAATTCTTTATGCATAGACCCTTCAAAAATTGAAGATGCAATTACAGAAAAAACAACGGCAATTCTTGCTACCCATGTTTATGGCAACCCCTGTGATGTGGAAGCTATAGAGATTATTGCAAAAAAACATAAGTTAAAAGTGATATATGATGCAGCTCATGCTTTTGATGTAAAAATAAATGGCAGATCTATTTTTGAATATGGTGACATTTCAACATGTTCATTGCATGCAACCAAGCTTTACCATTCTATTGAAGGAGGTTTGATAATTACTCAAAATGCTGATTTACTTAAAAAACTTGCCTCTATCAGAAACTTTGGTATTTCAGGATATGACTCTTTTTCAGAATTAGGAATCAATGGCAAAAACTCTGAATTTCATGCTGCGATGGGATTAGCCAATCTGAAATATATTTCTGATATACACGAAAAAAGAAAAGCATTAACAAGACTTTATGATGAAAAACTGAAGGGATTGAAGGCTTTCAGACCGCGCTGGCATCAAAAAGCTAATGAAAATTTCGCTTATTATCCCATTATTTTAGAAAGTGAGGACTTGTTGTTAAAATTAAAAGCGGAACTGGATAAAAATGAAATCTTTACCAGAAGATATTTCTATCCTAGCTTAGCTTCAGCACTACCTTATCTTTCCAAACTAGAACTTCCTATAACCGAAGACATTTCAAAAAGATCTCTTTGTTTACCTTTATATTATGATCTGACGTTTGAAGAAGTAGATTTAATTTCAAGATTAATTTTAAGAATACAAAATAATTAATTTATGCTAATAATAGGAGCTAAAGGTTTTGCAAAAGAAGTATTAGAAGTTTGTCATCAAAATTCAGAGCTGGACAACCTTGCATTTTATGATGATGTCAATGATGATGTTACCGGTAAGCTTTATGATAAATTTCCAATATTAAAATCAATAGAAGAAGCTGTAGAATATTTTAAGTATACTGATAACAGATTTACTATTGGCATCGGAAATCCTGTTCTTAGGGAAAAGCTTTATAATAAATTTACAGAAATAGGAGGTATTTTTACTTCCACGATAGCAACAACAAGTATTATAGGACATTATGAAAATGTTATTGGTGAAGGATGCAACATTATGCAAAGCACAGTCATTACTAATGATGTTAAAGTTGGCAAAGGAGTAATTATTAATCAAATATCTTCTATAGGACATGATGTTTCTATAGGTGATTTTGTTGAAATTTGTCCCAATGTCTCAATATCCGGAAACTGTTTTATAGGAGATAAAACATTTATTGGAACCAACGCTGTTGTTCTTCCGAAAGTTAGTATTGGAACCAACGTAATTATAGGCGCAGGTTCTGTAGTAACTAAAGATATTCCAGACCATTGTACAGCAGTAGGGATACCTGCCAGAATACTTACTAAAAATTAATATAATGTCAGATCATCCTTTGGTAAGTGTTATTATGATTACTTATGGTCATGAGAAATTTATTGAACAAGCTATAAGCAGTATTATACAACAAAACTATGATGGAAACATAGAAATTATCATAGCTAATGATCACTCACCCGATAATACTGACGAAGTAATAGTGTCTTTTTTAGAAAAAGCCAAGATTCCTGAGAATTTTATTGTAAAATATACCCGACATGAAAAAAACAAGGGAATTATGCAAAATTTTTCATGGGCACTTACTGAATGTCGGGGCAAATACAATGCAATTTGTGATGGTGATGATTACTGGATTGATCCATTAAAGATTCAGAAACAGGTAGATTTTTTAGAAAAAAATCCAGATTATTCCATTCATAGCGGTCTAGCACAATTATTAGACAATGGAAATCTGACTACTTTTATTGGAAATCCACTTCGTAAAAAAACATATGAAATAAAAGATTTTTTTTCGAAAAACAATTTGATTTCCTGCACATGTATGTTTAGAAAAAACAAAATAGACTTTCACTATCTTGAAAATATTTATTTTGGAGATTGGATGGTTTATATAAATACCTTAAACTCATTCCCAAATTCTAAAGCATATGTTTCGGACGAATGTTATTCTGTTTATAGGGTTAATGATATGGGAACAATGGCACAAATAACCGGAATAGGAAATGATGAAAAACACTTTTCACAAATTTTAAGAATACAGCAACTATTTAAAACACGATATACCCCTGAAGATGTTAAATTGATTAACAGATATACATTGAATTTATACGTGTATTATCTGCTACATCACCAGTTTAAAAAAATGCTCACTACAGTTTTGAAAAACTTCAAACTTGTCCGTTTTAACTTTCCAATACGTAAATATCTTTCTTATTTCCGCTATAGAAAACACTTATCAACTCCTAATTAAGTCATTTATGTCCCCATTAATTTCTGTCATCGTTCCATGTTACAATCAGGCTATCTATTTAGATGAGTGTCTACAATCTGTATGGGATCAAACCTATACCAATTGGCAATGTATTATTGTCAATGATGGCTCTACTGACCATACAGAAAAAACAGCAAAAAAATGGATCGAAAAAGACAGCAGATTCATATATGTGTACAAAAAAAACGGAGGCTTATCTTCTGCAAGAAATGCAGGATTGGAAAAGGCTTCAGGAGATTACATTCAGTTTTTAGATTCTGATGATACTATCCATTCGGAAAAGTTTACAAAAAGCCTTTCCTCTGGAACAGAATATTCATTAATGGTAAGCCAGTTTACTATTTACAAAAACCAAACACACTATCCCGGTTACAATCGTGTTAAACAGGACTTTTTAACATTTGAGGGTATTGTATTCGGATGGGATTTAAAATTTAGCATCCCTATTCATTGTTCCTTAATCTCAAAAAACTTACTTGATGGATTTCTTTTTGACACATCTTTAACAAGCTGTGAAGACTGGCTAATGTGGATTTATGTTATGAAGGACCATCCAAAAGTACTTCTCCTAGAAGAACCTCTAGCCCATTACCGTAAAGAAGACAGCAATAACAGTATGTCCTCTGACCTTCATAAAATTCTTCATCAAAGAATAAAAATTCTTCCGATACTGAAGAAATTATATGGTGATGATCTTCATGACAGGTTGGCTTATCACATCATTGAAGTTCGCTCTTCACAATTTATACAGATGAGGAACGAATTTAATAAAGTAACCGGAGGTAAGGTCATTTCCGGCTATCTGGCTTTAAAAAAATATTATTATAAACTTTTTCAGAAAAAATGATTCTATCTGTAGCCCTCTGCACCTATAATGGTGAAACATATATCGCAGAACAGCTGGAAAGTATCCTCAACCAGGAAAAACCGGTATCTCAAGTTATCATCTGTGATGACGGTTCTACTGATGGAACATTGAAAATACTCTCTGAGTATACAGCACATTTTCCAGACATTATCAAGGTCTATCAAAACCCAGAGAACCTGGGTTATATAGGAAACTTTGAAAAAGCAATGAGTTTATGTACTGGAGATCTTGTATTTTTATGTGATCAGGACGACAGGTGGTATAAAAATAAAACTACAGTTATTACCGATAGATTTGAAAAAAATCCCAACATTAACATTATTTCTCATAATATTAAACTTTTTGGTAAAGCCATAGACAGTACAGAAGAGACAACCTATTGGGATATAGAATCAGTTAACCCTGAACAATTTAAACATCCTAGAGATATCATAAAAAGGATATTATACCAGGGAAATATATTTCCAGGAATGAGTATCGCTATTCGAAATACATTCCTAAAGGCTCATCTTCCGTTAAAAAAAATTAATCCGGTTATTATCCATGATTACGAGCTTATGCTCGTAGCCTCTAACAAAGATTCAGTATGGGTAGAAAAAAACATTTTAGGCCAATACAGAATCCATCCGAAACAAAATATTGGATACAAAACTTTTTCCCATTTTAAGAATGAAAAAGAAGCTCTATCCCGCGATTCCCTTTTTACAGTATTCAAGAGATTCTCCTTTGTAAAAGAAACAATCGCTGGACTTAATTTAGATCCATCACTGGAAAACGGATATAAAGCATATTGTCTTCAACAATATAAAAACTATCTTAAAAATCTCCCCCTTTTGGAACGCTGGATAACCAAAATGAAAATGAAATACTATTTTCATATATTTGATTATCTGAAATAACCTATTGGTAACCATAGATAGTAAAATTGTTCCCCAGCCCAACACAATTAATGAAAAGAAACAGCATATGATTATTGGCAACGGTATTATAGCAAATGCAATAAAATCTTATGATACAGCAGATATTGTCTTTTTTGCATCAGGAGTTTCAAACTCCCTGGAAACACGAACATCCGAGTTTGAGAGAGAACTTTCTCTTTTAAAAACAGTACATGAACAAAATAAAGAAAAAAAAATCATCTATTTTTCTACGTTGAGTATTCATGACCAATCCAAACAGGAAAGTCCCTATGTCATTCATAAAAGAAACATTGAAGATTATATAAAAAATAACACTGAAGATTATGTGATTTTGAGAATTGGTAATATAGTGGGTAAAGGAGGAAATCCCAATACGCTTTTTAATTTTCTTAAAACACAGATCACGAACGAAACTGAATTTGCAATCCATAGCAAAGCCAGAAGGCTGCTTTTAGATATAGAAGATATTTCCAGGTTCTTAGAATCACGATGTTTACAAGCGTCCAATAAAATTATCAATTTTTCATTTCCATACAATTTTGATTTAAAAGAAATTGTCATGGCTATTGAAAAAGAGACCCGTCAAAAAGCTCGTTATTCAGAAGTAGATGAAGGGGATTTCTACAAAGTAGATTTTGAAGAGGAAATAATGACATTCTTTTCGGGGATTAGTCCAGAAAATTATCTTGAAAAATTAACTCGAAAATATATTTAAAATGCCTGTTATTCATGTAATTATCGTCACATATAATGCCATGCGATGGGCAAAAAGATGTTTTTCAAGCTTAGAAAACTCTTCATTGCCAATACGATGTATCGTCGTAGACAATGGATCTACAGATGGTACACAGGACTATGTTAAAACCCATTTTCCAAAAGTAGACTTTATACAGTCTCCCAAAAATTTAGGATTTGGAAAAGCCAATAATCTAGGTATTGAAAAGGCATATAAAGAAGGTGCAGAATTCTTTTATCTGATGAACCAGGATGCATGGCTTTATCAAGACAGTATGGAAAAAATGCTAGATATTTATTATCATCATCCTAACAAAGACGAAATTGGGATTATCAGCCCTTTTCATATAGATGGCTCGGAAAAATATCTGGATATTTTTTTAGATCAGTATATCGCTAAGAACTATGAAAAAACCAGACTGATTTCTGATCTTTATTTTCAGACATTGAAACCTTTTTATGAAATCCAATTTGTGAATGCCGCCCACTGGCTGTTACCCAGAAAAACAATAGAGACCGTAGGTGGTTTTAATCCTTACTTTTTCCATTATGGAGAAGATAATGAGTATGTGAACCGCATTCATTTTCACCAGCAGAAAGTATTGATTGTTCCCGGAAGTAAAGTGGTACATGACGGTGTTCAATCACTTAACAAAATAGATCGTACAAAGTATGAAGATGTCCGTATTGAAGTCAATATTATGAATCCAAATCTGCCCAATGCTCTTGAACTTGAAAAAAGAGCCCTTAAACAAAGCATGCTTAAAAATATCATGACTGGCAATATCAGTAAGTATAAACAGCTTTCAAAGAAGTATAAAAAAATTTCCAGAGACGGGGAAACATTAACGGAATTACGGAATCAACTGACCCAGAAAGGTAGTACTTTTCTTAATCTGTCGTAAATTAGCCAATACAAAAAATGAAAATTAATGATGAAAAATAAAAGCCTATGTGTGGAATAGCAGGAATTATAAGCACTAATGCCAGAAATTATCAGGAAGAAATCAAAAAAATGACAGATTCTCTGATACACCGGGGTCCCGATTCTTCGCATTATGAACTTTATGATAATGCAGTCTTAGGCCATCGCAGGCTCTCCATTATAGATTTATCTGAAAATGGAAAACAACCTATGTTTTCTAATACCAAAGATGAATGTATTGTTCTCAATGGAGAAATTTACGGATATCAGGATATTAAAAAGGAATATACCGAATATCCTTATCATGGAGAATCTGATACAGAAGTTATTCTTGCCATGTATCAGAGGAAGCAGGAAAACCTGATCCATGAACTTCCGGGAATGTTCGCGTTTGCCATTTGGGATAATCAGAAAAAACAATTATTCTGTGCCAGAGACCGCTTTGGAGAAAAACCTTTTTATTACGCGATTGGAAACAATAACGAATTTATTTTCGCTTCGGAGATAAAGGCAATTCTTGCCTCTGGTCTTATTCAACCTAAGGTAAGCCCTGACGCCCTCTCCCACTATCTTCAGTATGGATATGTAAGTACCTACCAAAGTATTTACAGTAATATATATACTCTACCTCCTGCCCATCAGCTGATCTGGAAAGAAGGGAAAATTAGTGTATCCCGTTATTACAGTTTACCGGCAAAAGACAGAACGATTAGTCTTTCTGATGCTAAAGAAGAATTTTTGTATCTCCTCAAAAATGCAGTAAAAAAACAGCTTATTGCAGACGTAGAAGTAGGAAGTTTTCTAAGCGGCGGATTGGACTCTTCCTCCATTGTAGCATTGGTAGATGAATTTCTACCTCAGCAGACTACCATCAGTTTTGGATATGACCATAAAGATAACGAGCTGAAATATGCTAAAGAAATTGCAGATAAATATAAAACCAACCACATAGAAGTCCATGAGAAAAAAGAGGATCTTGTCACTTCTCTATTAAAGATCACTCCTTTTTTTGATGACCCCTTTGCAGATGCTTCCTTTATCCCACATTATGAGATCTGTAAAGCAGCTAAGAAGAACCTTACTGTAGTCTTATCCGGAGATGTAGGAGATGAGCTTTTTGGCGGTTATCATTTTTATACCGTTGAAAACAAAATGAAGCAGCATTTCAGTTATAAAAATATAATGGCTCAATTTGGATTAAAATTATATCAAAAGCTGAGAACCACTTCTTTCATTACTCAAAAGAACATACAATATAACTCTATCCTTGATTTCCATTTGAATGCTGTAAGAAACGACTTTAATAAAGGAGAGCGTGGGCACCTCGGTATTTCTTCAGACTATCTGCAGCCTTACAGTTTCGCACCGGATACAGACTCGCTCAATGATATTATGAGAACAGATCTTGAAAACTATGTTCCCGCCAATATGATGGTAAAATCTGACAGGATGGCTATGGCTAATTCATTGGAAGTAAGAACCCCGTTTCTTGATCTGGATTTTGCCGAATTTTGTATACAGCTACCCGATCAGTTGAAATTAAGCAATACCAATGACAAGATTATTCTTCGGGAAGCTATGGGATCATATTGGACTGAAACCATCAGAAAACGTCATAAACAAGGATTCGGATTAGGGGTAAAGAATTGGTTTGCCGAAGAAAATCTCATGAACTTCTCCAATGACATGCTAAAAAACCCTAATCATAAAGTATTTAATTTTATTGATTTTAAAGCAACTCAAAGCTATCTGAATAAAGATGAGAAACACTGGAATCTTTTGCAACTTGCCCTTTGGGCAGATAATAACCAATCTGTACTATAATGCTTGATATTTCTGTAATCATCCCTGTATATAATGCTGCTGAATTTTTAGAAAAATCAGTCATCTCTGCATTACAATTTGAAGAAGTTAAAGAAGTTATTTTGGTTGAAGATAAATCAACCGATGATTCTCTGGAGATCTGTAAACGAATAACGAAAGAACATTCAAGGGTTAAACTTTTTCAGCATCCTGACCAAGAAAATCATGGAGCTGCAGCTTCAAGAAATCTGGGAATTGAAAAAGCCGTAGGAAGCTTTATCACATTCTTAGATGCAGATGATTATTATCTTCCAAATAGGTTCGATGCCGAGAAGACGATCTTTAATGATTCAAAAATAGACGGAGTTTTCAACGCCGTAGGCATTGAATATCTTACAGAAAAGGGAAAACAGGAATTCCAGTCTAAATTCAGTGACAATACACTTACTACCGTCAATTATCCTGCCGAGGGAAAAGAAGTATTCAGAGGACTTTTAGGTTTTACACCGAAAACTTTCGGTACATTCTTCCACCTGAATGCATTAACAATAAAAAAGGCTGCCCTTGAGAAACATTCTTTAAAGTTCAATAAAGTTCTGCGTGTCCACCAGGATTCCGATTTCATCATTAAGCTGGCTTACCACTGTTATTTAAAGTCCGGTATTATAGATCAGGCTGTAGCGATGAGAGGCATACATGATGACAACAGAATTACAAAGATTATAAGGTATTCCCCACAATACAATCAAAGGCAGTATCTTTTCTGGAACTCTTTGTACGAATGGTCTAAGCCATTGCCGTTAGAACCGGATTATGCCCAGCATATCTATCTGCAGAAAAAAGCATTTGAGCTTTCTTCAAAAAAAGGATTTTCAAAAATGACGAGCTTATTGGCCGCTGTTCTTAAAAACCCCAATATATTGCGGACAAAATACAGATTCACCTATTCTCATTGATAGATCTCAATACTCTTCAAATAGTAATAAAATATTAATATTCTGTCTAAAAGGAGTAAGAGATTACTTAAAAATACAAAGCCTCTATTCATATATTTATAGAGGCTTTATGTTTAATATCCGATACATAAAAATTATTTTATTAACGAGATTCACCCTGCTCAGATAATAAGAAATTACATTTTAAGGTTTATTATATTCAAAAAAGCAAATATTTCATTATATCATAATACTAAGGATTGTAAAACTAGAATTAAAAGCTTAAATTTCGTACTTGAAATGGCAGTGTAAAAAAACACAATTAATCTATTATAAAAAGATGAAATGAAGATTTCAGTAGTTATTCCCGTCTATAACGCCGAAAATTATGTCCTTCAGGCAGTGGAATCTGCTCTTCAGTTTGATGAAGTTTATGAAGTAATTCTCGTTGAAGACCAGTCTCCGGACAATGCACTTCTTGTATGTCAGCAGATCGCTGAAAAATATGGTAGAGTACAGCTTTATCAGCATCCGGATAAAAAAAATCACGGAGCGGGCCCAAGTAGGAATTTGGGTATAGAAAAATCAACCGGAGATTTTATTGCATTTTTGGATGCTGATGATTATTTTCTCCCTAATAGATTCGATGCAGAAAAAGAGCTCTTTAAAAATCCAAAAGTAGATGGTGTATATGGAGCACTTGGTGTTCATTACTATTCTGAAAAAGCAAAAAAACAATACTACAGTTTATTCGGAGACAGGCTTACTACTGTTTATAAAAAATATGACACATACAATGTTTTCCTGGGACAGCTTCACATGCTTGGAAGTTTTGGGTTGTTCAGTATTGATACCTTAACAGTCCGCAGAGAGGCATTGGCAAAAAAAATGAATTCGTTATTCCAACCTCATCTGAGAATGCATGAAGACACCGAGTTTCTACTTCGGCTGTCTTATTACCTTAATCTATATCCCGGAATCATTGATCAGGCAGTAGCAATACGGGGCGTACACGAAAATAACAGAATAACGAAAATAAATTCACGGGTAATAAATCCTGCCATATCAAGAACATTGCTTTGGAAAGAGATCAAAACATGGTCAGAAAGTGAAAATGATATTTCTGAAGAGGTGAGACTTCATATTGACAGAATGTATCGCAGCTTCGAGATTGCAAAAGCCCCGGTATTCAAAAAATGGGGGATGATTATCAAATATCTGTTTACAGATTATAAAAGTATAAGATCCGGCCTTTATAATATTAACTTCAGACATTCACTGGTCTGATGGGTGATCCCGGGACGTTCATCTCATTTTACAGACCTATATCTCCACTTTTTTAATTATTTTTTAAGCTACAAGTCTTTATATTTGATTATCTTGCAACATACAAATGATCAAAAAAATTCAGCTAACAAAAAATGAAAATTTCTGTAATAATTCCTGTTTATAATGCCGAAAAATTTGTTTCTCAGGCAGTAGAATCAGCCCTTCAGTTTGATGAGGTACATGAAGTCATTCTGATTGAGGACAGATCTCCAGACAACGCACTGCAGGTATGCAAACAACTTATTGAAAAAAACGACAGAATAAAACTCTATCAACATCCTGATAAAGGAAATCATGGTGCCGGCCCTACCCGAAATCTGGGAATACAAAAAGCTACCGGAGATTTTATTGCTTTTCTGGATGCGGATGATTATTTCCTTCCCAACAGATTTGATGCCGAAAAAGAACTTTTTAAAGATCCAAAAGTAGAAGGTGTCTACGGAGCGCTTGGCGTCCATTATTATACTGAAAAAGCAAAAGAACAGTACTATCCTGTATTTGGGGATAAACTGACGACAGTACATAAGAAACATGGTCCAAAAGATGTTTTTCCAGGGCAGATTTATCTGTTAGGAAGCTTTGGACTGTTCAGTATTGATACCTTAACAATACGAAGAGATGCTCTGGTAAAAAAAATGAATATTTTATTTAAAGCCAGTTTGAGACTCCACCAGGATTCTGAATTTTTATTTCGCCTTTCCTATTATCTGGACCTGTATCCGGGTATTTTAGATAAAGCGATAGCCATGAGAGGAGTCCATGAAAACAACAGGATTACCCAGGTAGATTCAAAGAAGATCAACCCGGCTACCACCAGAGTTCTTTTATGGCAGGAAGTTGATAACTGGGCAAAAAATGAAGAGACAATACCTGACCATATCAAGCTTCATATTAACAGAATGTACAGAAGTTTCAGGATCGCAACAACTCCTGCACCTCAAAAATGGGGAGTGATTCTAAAGCATTTGATCTCTGACTATCCGAGTATACGTTCCGGTATTTATAATATTAATTTCAGAAAAAATTTATTTTAGCGTTTCCCTATTTTGATAGAGTCTGCCATTCTGGAAGTAAAAATTTTGCTTGAATTCCGGTACATATGGTTTCCGTCAGTATACATATACGTTTCGCTCTCCTCTGAAAAATCAAAAAATTTCACATTCTGTTTTCGTGAAATATCCTGTAATAGCTTGCTGAAATGGGGAAATTTTTCATTTTCAATCGCCATAATGCCTTTAGAAGCAGGAATCCGGACCAGATACACCGTTCCTTTAGTTCTTAAATAGTTAATTATCTCATCAAAAGCTCTGAGACGTTCCTGCGACAACTCGGCTTGTTGAGCCAATGCCTGATAGAACACTTCTTTTTTGGTAGTTCTGGCAGCCACAGAATCTTTATGCATATTCACATTAATTTCCATCCATCCGTCTTCATGAAGAAATGAATTGGATTTCCCGACTGCATCTACTCTTTCCGTGTATATTTTGAACCAGCTTCTTGTATAATGTTTTAGCAGGTATTCATAATTGGGTGATCTGTCATAGGTGTACACATCATTCAGCGGAGAATGCTCTTCCGGAAAATCTTTACTGTTCTTAATATTTTTATCCAATGATAAAGTCCATGGACTTACTGTCAGAATGAAAATTCCATTTTTGGTCTCAGGGTCCAACTTCCGTTTTAAAGCTTTAAAGTAGATCTGTCCATAGGGTGACTCAACAACATTGAGAGAGAAATTATCAAAATCCCCGGAAAGTTTCTTTTTTAAAACACTGGGTACAACGGCCTGTGATCCCCTGGAATCCCCCAAAATAATATTCTGGGGCTTTTTAACCGCAAAATGCATATAATTATCATCAGTATTTCCGTCAGCATAACTTCCAAGCACAGCAAATACTGCCACTACTGCCACAAAATAAGGTCCTATTTTTATTAAAAACTTCTTCATGCTAAAACTGAAAATAAATAAATTCATTATTCCCGAAATTGGCATAACGGAGAATGATATAAATAATAACCATATAAAAAATACGTCTCATCCATGGATTGAATCTTTTTATTTCTAATCCGTGAAACCTTTCTCTATTAACCCACTCTACCACAAGCATAAACCCAATCAGCGCCAGGATTTTCACAGGCAATGAATGGGGCAAAGCAAAAATTCCGGTACTGCAAATTCTCTTTATATAATCTAAAGCTTTGGTTACAGATTCTGCCCTGAAAAAAATCCAGGCAAAGCAAGCCGCTAAAAAAGTAATAAAGATTTGGAAACACTCTTTAAAGGAAGGTAATAGCTTTCCCTGTGCTGCTACTTCAATATTCTGACGGTTTTTATTCATTATCAGAAGAGGCATAAAATACAGGGCATTGAGCCCTCCCCAAATAATGAATGTCCAGTTGGCTCCATGCCAGAATCCCGAGACAAGGAAGATCACAAATGTATTTCTGATCTTCATAGAAAGTCCTCCTTTACTCCCTCCTAATGGAATATACAGATAATCCCTGAACCATGAAGAAAGTGAAATATGCCATCTTCTCCAGAATTCGGCAATGTCTCTTGAGAAATAAGGAAATGCAAAGTTTTTCAGAAGCTCTATTCCAAACAGCCTGGAAACCCCTAGCGCTATATCTGAATATCCGGAAAAATCACCATAGATCTGGAATGCAAACAATACAGCTCCTATTACTAAATTTCCAGGGCTTTCCGTCTGATAGTTTGTAAAGATCTCATTCACTAAGGGAGCACAATTATCTGCAATAACCATTTTTTTGAAGAACCCCCAAAGTATCTGACGCATGCCATCCACGGCCTGGTCATAATTAAATATCCTTGTTTTTTGTATTTGAGGTAATAGATGGGTAGCCCTTTCTATCGGACCCGCTACGAGAAGAGGAAAGTAGCTGACAAATACGGCATAATCTGTAAAATTACGTTCCGCTTTAATCCTTTTTTTATAAACATCTATCACGTAAGAAAGTCCATGGAATGTATAAAATGATATTCCAACCGGAAGGATAATTTTAAGAAGCCAGACATTCGCTTTGAAGCCTAATCCTCCAAGAAGTTCGGCAAAGCTCCCAACAAAAAAGTTATAATATTTAAAAAACCCCAGAAAGCCGAGATTGATAACAATACTTAATGTAAGCCAAAATGTAGCTTCCCTTTTATTTTTACTGTTTTCAATCTTAATACCTGAAAGATAATCCAAACCAATAGAAAACATTAGCAAAAAAAGAAATCTCCAATCCCAGCATGCATAAAAATAAAAACTCGCTAACAGCAACAACCTGTTTTGATGCTGAAATTTTTTATTGAAAACAAACCAATAAAGACAGAATACAATTGGTAAAAAGATAAGAAACCCTATTGAATTAAATAACATATTGCCTTTTTAGAAGTTATTGATATTTAAATACCTCCCATAAATCAATAAGCCATCTATATCGATGTTATTTTTTGGGGGAACATTTTTTATTTCGATCATTATGAGTGTTTTAAGTTACATAAAAATAAATATTCTCAACTAATTTTTATTTTTTTAAGATAATCCCTGAGCGGTTTTTCAATAAACTGATAAAATAAAGCAGAAGTAATAATAAGAACTCCCATATAAATCCAGAATATAGTATCAATCCCCAAATTATACTGTTCCAGAATTTCCCTCAAGATATATAAAACAGGGATATGTGTTATATAAACAGCATAGCTTGCTTCCCCTAAATACTCTAAAGGTTTTAATGAAAATATTCTGGTCAGTGTCCCATTATTTTTCGATATCAAAATGATAAGCGGAATAAACAACAGTGCCATCAAACCATTATGATAGAAAAGAGGTACAAAGATCAACGCCAATAGTATCAATAAGAAAATGACAATGACAGGAACATCATAATTCTTCTGCTTATGATTTTTTACAAAAAACAGCCCTGCCAGGTTTCCTACCAGAAATTCATTAATATGCATCAATGGGAAATAATACAGCAGTTCATGACTTTCCGTATGAGGTCCTTCATAATATAAAGAACCAGCATAAAGACTACAAAATACCTGGGTTATAACCCAGATAATGACCGTAATCACCCAGACACTTTTATTTCCTTTAGAATAAAAATGGTTATAGAGTAATGGAAAAATAAGATAGAACAAAAACTCTACAGAAATAGACCAGCCCGGAAAATTCAGGATCATAGCCTCTCCGGGAATCCAGCTCTGAAGCCCCAACAGGTATAAAAAAGCTTTATAAAAACTGAAACCTGAATATCGGGTGATCAGATAAAGTAAAAGCCCCAATACATATAATGGATAGATTCTGGCAAACCGATTTTTGTAATAATCAAAATAGTTGATCCTGTCTTTCTTATGATAGGCTACGATCATGATAAAGCCGGAAAGAATAAAAAAATAGCTTACCCCTACGTTCGCTTTCAGAAAAACATTAGAAATGTAATCTATTTGGTATAGAAACATATCTTTATTAAAATGGGAAATGACAATAGCCATAGCCGCAAGAAACCGGGTAAATGTAATCTGGGTTATCTTCATAAAAACGGCCAAACAGTCATGTTATACATTGTATTTAATGTTTTTTATCCAGAAACCTTACTATATTTTTATTGCTGTAAAAAAGAATCATGAATTATTTTCATTGAATAACCTCTTATACACGCCGTTCTCCATCTTAAAAAAAGAAGGAACAAATTGTCTACTGTACTGCTTATTTAATAAAAACGCCAATATATTTTCCTTCGTATTCTACCACTGTAGTTTCAATATTGTTTTTTTCACAAAAATCCTGATAAGCAGAGTTATCGCCAATATCGTCACTGATAAAAACTCCTCCTTCTCTCAGATGCTTGTAAAGCTCATCATAAGCCCACATCCTGCCATTATAACTCTTATCGGAATCATAGTGGAGAACATCAAAGATCTTATTTTCCGTGAAAATCTTGGGTAAGGATTCCTTGTCTGCAAAACGGAATAATTTCCAACCTCCTTTAAGGTTTTCCGGAACTACATATCCTACATATTGATCACCATCCTGTGCCAGGTAAGGCATATCTGAACTGTATAATGTTCCGTTTCTTTTTACCAATGATAAAAGCGTAGCCAATGAAGACCATCCATAAGCTACTCCAGTTTCTACTACATGCTGAGCTTTAGTAAACTCGCAGGCATAGTAGATAAGCTCTAAAGCTCCTGGCCCACCCATTTTTACAGGGCAAATCCTTTCTTTTTCTGCTGCTGCAGCTAAAACTTCCTGGTAATTGTTACGGAAAGCATCTATTTCAAGCCCAAAAAGCTTAGAAACGGCTTCTTTTTGTGATACTGCTCTTCCAGCGGCCCAGGAATTGGTTTTGTCTTTTCCTTTAAAGGCATTGCCTCTGTTTACAGTATTTTTAATAATTTTCCGGCCCAACTCCGGATAAAGATCAGGTCTTTTTAAATACCCGATAAATGTTTTGAGAACTCTAGTTATTTCACTCACTGTGTTGCCTTTAATTAAAGCAAAAATAAAGATTTTTTTTCATTTATCTAAAAACAGGCTATATTTGTGTAACTCAAAGTGAAAAAAAAAGTTACAATATGCTTTATAATTTTTTTGAAAAAATTCAAAGAAAAAAACAACTGTCTTCTTTAAAAAAGCACCCTAACGTATTTTCCCAGAATATAAGGATTGGTGTAGGCAATCATTTTGTCCTGGATAAAAACTTGAAAAAAGTGAATATTGGGCAGTCAGCAGATTTTAGAAACTATATTTCTATTCTTGTTTTAGAAAATGCCTCTTTACAGATAGGGACTGATTTTTTTATGAATAACTTCTGTTCAATTAATTGTATGGAACATATCTCCATAGGGGATCATACATTATTTGGGGAAAATGTAAAACTCTATGATCATAACCATTGTTATGAAACATCTCCTGAGTTTAAAGTATATCCATCAAAGTTTAATAAAGCTCCTATAAAAATAGGCAGCAATTGCTGGCTTGGAAGTAACGTAACCGTTCTCAAAGGGGTAACAATAGGTGACAACTGTATTATTGGTGCCGGATGTACTATTTATCAGGATATTCCTCCCAATACACAGGTAATCAATAAGCAGGATTTAATTTTAAATCCGCTCTAAAATACCAACACAGATTTTACATAGAATGAAGAAGAAAATCTCCATTATTGTACATAAATTTTTCAGATAATGTCAGAAAACGAAAAAATAAAAGTTCTTTTCAGACACCGGTCTATGGAAATGGGTGGTGTGGAAAAAGTTATATTAAGCATGCTCAATAATCTAAACCCTGATAAATTTGACATCACAGTATGTCTTAATCTCAATCAGGGAGAGCTTAAAGACGAATTTCCCCACCATGTAAAAAAGGTATACCTTGCCGATGGTAAAGAAAGCTTTTCTCAAAATGCACTAATCCATAAATTTCAACTTATCCGCAGGAGGTTAAAACTTTCGCGTGCTTTAAAAGATCACAAAATTTCTGATCGTATATTAGGAAACAAAAAGTTTGATATTGAAATTGCTCCTACTTATGCGGCATTTTCGTCGGTTATCAATTCCAGCAATAAAGATTCAAAAAAAATAGGTTGGTTCCACTCTGAGATCAATGTCCCGGGCATGAAACCTTTAGTTCCGGATATTCTTGAAAATTTCCCACAGTTTGATCATATGATTTACTGCTCACAAAAGATCAAGGATATTATGCATCAGTCTTATCCGGATCTGCAGTATCCCGCTGAGACTGTTGTAATCAATGCTATTCCGATAGAGGAAATTAAAAAGAAGGCAGAAGAAAAAATAGAAGACTTTCCACAGGAAGGGCCCGTTTTTGTTTCTGTAGGCCGTCTCCACAACAGAAAAGGTTATCACAAATTAATTGATGCTCACAAAAAACTGATTGATGAGGGATTCCATCACCGTGTTGTCGTGATTGGAAACGGAGAGGAAATGAAAAATCTGACACAGCAGATTCTCAACAACAATGTTCAGGAAACGTTTATTTTATGTGGGAATAGAATGAACCCTTATCCTTACATTAAAAAAGCAGATTATTTTATCCTTTCTTCAGAATCCGAGGCCTGGCCTTTAGTGATCGCAGAAGCATTAATTCTTCAAAAACCAATTATTGCTACCGATACAGGAGATGTAGGAGTAATGATTAAAGATCGTGAAACCGGTTATCTTATCAATTATGACACGAATGAAATGTATGAAGCCATGAAAACATTTCTAACTGACCAAGAACTTATATCCCATATCAGAAAAAATCTGGAAACCATTGAAGATCAGTTTGACAATCAGAAAATATTCAATGCAGTAGAGAGCATCATCAACGATCTTTACCAACGTTGATTATTGAGCAGAATATCCGCCGTCTACCACAAGATTTGAACCGGTTATCCATTTCGCAGCATCAGAAAGCAAAAAGATACAGGCATTAGCAACATCTTCAGGATTTCCAATTCCAAGAGGATGTTTTTTAAGAATTTCTTCAGCAGCCTCTTCACCAATGTCGGCAAACATTTTTTCCAGAATAGGGGTATGTACCATGGCAGGGCTTATACTGTTGACACGGATATTACTCCTGGAAAGTTCCATCGCCATAGAGCGGGCTCCTGAAATGACAGCACCTTTGCTGGAAGAGTAAGCAGCCTTCCCTATCTCACCGACCATTCCTGCCACAGAAGAAATAAAAACAAAACTAGAAGCTTCGGTTTTATATTTTTTAAGGGACAAAATTTTAGCGATTTCAAATCCTGCAATTACATTCACAGCAAAAATATCATGATACAGCTGGGGAGTATGCTTTTTAAGCGGAAGCGTTTTTTCTACTCCTGCACAATGAATAAATCCTGAAATCTTTCCTATCTGCAACACTTTTTCCGCAATCAGCTCTTCAAGATTATCACTTTGTGCAATATCAGCAATGATAGTCTCCACTTTAGTATGAGGAGCCAGCATTGATACCGTTTTCTGCAGCTCTTCTTCATTTCTAGCGACCAGGATCAGACCTGCTCCGCTATTACTGCATTCTACAGAACAGCTTCTCCCGATTCCGGAAGAAGCCCCTGTAATAAGAATAATTTTATCTTTTAATGAAAACTGATTCATTAATCTTCAAAGTTTTCTTTACCAATAATATCTACAAGATCAGATACTTTTTCAATATCCTTAAATTGTTTTGTATCAATTTTTTTATTGAAATTTTCATCCACGAAAGCAATCACAGAAAGCAGGCTGATTGAATCATAACTTTCCAGTTCTTTCAGGTTAGTATCCAGCGTAAGCGCCTGATCTTCTTCTAATTCTTCTTGCAGTTTTTCTAAAAAAACAGATGTCTTCATATTTCTTATTTTATGTTTATACTTATTAAAAATCTAACACGGTTGCTCCCCAGGAATATCCTACTCCAAAACCTGCCAGTAGAACTTTATCACCTTTTTTCAGTATTCCTTTATCCATCATATTCTTCAAAGCGATTGGAATAGTAGCTGAAACTGTATTTCCGGTTTTCTCCATGTCAATATAGAATTTTTCTGTCGGTATTTTGGTTTTTTTTCTAAGATAATTGAGCATAAAGGAATTAGCCTGATGAAAAACAAAATGGTCGATATCATCCATGGTAAGTCCATTCACCTCCATTGTTTCTTTTACAAGCCCGGGGATATTTTCTATGGTAAAATTAAAAATCTCCGGTCCATTCATATAAAGATTTTCAGGGTCAAACTCATTATCAGGACTCAATTCAAAATCTGTACGGAATGCTCCTTTTTTTACAATAAGGTTTTCTGCACCACTACCATCTGTTCCTAAACAGAATTTGTAATCTCCTGCATTTTCTACCTGCTCAATAATAGTAGAAGCAGAAGCATCACCAAATATGCTTCGGTTTCCTTTATCTTTCGGATTAATATGCTTTGTATATGTTTCAGAAGTGACTAACAATATATTTTTAGCAATTCCGGCAGCTATTAAACCTTTGGCAAATGCCAGGCCATAAACAAACCCTGAGCATCCCAGATTAAAATCCATAGCTCCTATATTTTTTCTCAACCCAAGTTTATCCTGCAAAATACAGGCTGTTGTAGGAAGAAAATAATCCGGACTTTGGGTACAGAAGAGAATAAAATCTATTTTACTCCGGTCATAATTTTCAAAAAGTTTCTCTGAAGATTGTACAGCAAGATCCAATACGGTCTCATGAGCTGCAGAAATATGGCGCTGTGAAATGCCTACTTTTTCATGGATTCTTTCGGAACTCCATTCGGGAAACTCTTTTTCCAAATCCTTGTTGGTAAGAACCAATTCCGGCAAATAATATTCTATTTTGGAAACTTTTATCATATAAATTCTTTTTCTTTGCAAAAGTAAAAAACAAATTTACAATAATGATATTCATATACCGACTAGTACTAAAAATATATTCCGTCTATCATACTTTTCTTAATAAGGCAAGTTTGGAGGCGGCTCAATATCGTGGTATGAAAGTAGGAAAAAATTTCAATATGCCGGACAAAATTTATTTTGGAACGGAACCTTATCTTATTGAAATTGGAGACGATGTTAATATTGCCGCTGGGGTAAGATTTGTTAATCACGGCGGAACAACTACTTTATTGAGAAAGCTTCCCGGATATGAGGATGCAAGAATTTTCGGAAGGATAAAAATCGGAAATAATTGTACCATTGGGATCAACTGTGTGATTACGCAGGATGTACAAATTGGAAACAACTGTATATTGGGAGCTAATTCTGTATTGTCTCAATCTATGCCCGACAATTCTGTTTTTGTAGGAAATCCGGCACAGTTTCTTTGTACAATTGAGGATTATGGCGATATTGTTTTAAAGAACAATCCGGAATACCCTCGGGAACTTGAGAAGGACCGTAAAAAACTGGATGAATATATTAAGGCTAATTTACCTTATAAATTTAAAAAGGCCCGAAGAATCAGATAAACACTCTATACCAAAACACATTTATTAAACCATTGATGAACAACACACCTCAAAAGAAAAAAATCCTAATCAGAATCGGTTCTCTTCGCCATGGTGGAGCAGAAAAGGTTTTGGTCAACTTTCTTAAAAATCTCCCTGAAGATAAATATGAAGTAGACTTACTGATTAATCTCTACACCGGAATGTATATTAAGGAGGTTCCGTCATGGGTAAATCTATACTACCTTTTGAAAGGGGAAATGATCACCACCAACAAACCTCATGAGATTCCTGTAAAAGCTTTCAGGGTACTGTATCAAAAAATGTTTTTATGGTTCCCGTCACTACTCTACAAATTTATTTTAAAGGATAAAAAATACGATATAGAAATAGCTGCTATCCATGGCATGTACAGAGAGCTGCTATCCAGCCCGCAAAAAGATTCAAAAAAAATCATCTGGATCCAGAATGACATCTTTAATCTGAAAGAATACACTCCGGATGTAATCAGACAGCTTTTCAAATTCGACAGAATATTGGTAATCTCCAATAAGCTGAAAGAAGAAATGCAGAAACTTGCCCAAAATGAAAGGGAACAGCAGGCTGTTATCAAAATCTTTAATCCTATTGATAAAGGAGATACTTTAAAAAAAGCAGACCTTCCTATTGACGATTTTCCATTTTCAAAGAATCTTCCCACTTTTGTCACTATAGGGACCGTATATCCACAGAAAGGCTATGACAGGCTTCTGGATGTACACAAAAAACTTATTGATGAAGGGCTAAAACATCAGATCATCATTATTGGTGACGGATTTGATTTTGAGAATATTCAGTCAAAACTTAACCATCTTGAACTTCAGGAAACAGTAAAAATGCTGGGATTCAGAAATAATCCTTATCCTTATTTGAAACAATCAGATTTTTATGTCATGTCATCAAGGCATGAAGGATTTCCTACGATTATTGCGGAAGCCCTTATCCTTAATAAACCTGTAGTTTCTACGGATGTATCCGGAATCAAGGATCTTCTGCAGGAGGGAAAACTGGGTATCATTACTCCCAATTCGGAAGAAGGAATCTATGAAGGAATGAAAAAATTCCTCCTGAATAAGGAGCTTGCCAGCCAGTATGAAAAGGAAATTGCAGCAGCAGACCTTCCATTTGTGCTTCAGAAATCGGTAGCGCATCTTCAGGAAATTATTGATGAAGTATAAAATATTTTGTTATGCCAGACTACACAGCAATACAGAAAGATTTTTACAGGGAAAGCGGCAAATGGCTTTCTACTTTTGAAATTTGGAAAAAATGTATCAATCCTAATCTCCATTATATTTATCTATTTAGAAAAGCTCAAAAAAGTAATAAAAAAGCTATTTCCGGACTATTCTGGAGAATTGTTTTGAGGCATTTTCAAATAAAATACGGCTTCCAGATCTACCCTGAAACTGAAATCGGGGAAGGATTATATCTGGGGCATTTCGGGGCACTGGTTATCAATCCTAAAACCAAAATTGGAAAAAACTGCAATATAGCACAAGGGGTAACCATCGGGCAGCAAAATCGTGGTAAGAACGAAGGTTTTCCAGTGATTGGTGATGAAGTATGGATTGGGCCCAATGCAGTGATTGTAGGGAGTATCAACATTGGAAACAATGTATTGATCGCCCCGAACTCATACGTCAATTTTGACGTGCCTGACGATTCTATGGTCATGGGAAACCCTGGAAAGATTTACCCTACCACAGAAGCGACAAACGGTTATATCAACAATAAAGTTTAATTGGCCGCCCCATTCTTTTTGTTAATAAGATATGCTACCAAAAGATTGGGAAGCCAGCATAACCAGGCTACAGCAATGTAGGAATTGTCCGGATCCTGTGTGATACTCTTTAAAATGGGAAACCAGACTCTTAATGTTACTGCAGCAAAGGTACAGGCATAGCTGTATACCATGAATTGTTGATGCTTTACTACGTTACCTTTGGTTATATACACTACTGCTGCCAAAGTTGTGATCAGCCAGATAATTCCCAGGCAAACAAATCCGACACATGACACAATTCCTCCGTTAGCATACACTCCCATATAAATTGCAGAAACGGAACTTATCAGCACTGCGGCTACGTAGAGTTTTCCAATGACTCTGTGCGTCTTTAAATATTTATTTCTGAACTGGCTTCCAAACTGGCGCCAGCCAATGAAGAGGGAAATTCCCCCAAAAATAATATGCGCAAAAAAGGCAATTTTCCAGATTAAGTTTTGAAGCACCTCCAATGATTTGGAACCCAGAAAAGTGTTTTTGTGTTCAACAAAAACATAAATTAAAGGATAAGCACCAATAAGCAATGCAAAAATAGATAGGATAACAAATAAGAATCTCTTCATAACAGTTGATTAAATTTTCTGTAAAAATGAGGATAAAGAAAGGCTCAACTGTTCCAAAATGAAAGATGAAACATATATTATATCACTTATTATGTGACACTTACTCTTCTAATGTAAGATTTTGACTTTTTAGAAACTCTCTTGGAGAACAATTCATATATTTTTTAAAATTCCTGTTAAATGAGGTCTTAGAATTGAACCCGCTTTCAAAAGCCAGTGATAAAATCGTGTACTTTTGGTTTTCAGGAAGCATGGCTATTCTTTTAAACTCCTCAATCCGCTGTCGGTTGATATAGTCATAAAAATTTTTATTTTCCAACGAATTAATTGTCTGGGATAATAGGTTGGGATGAACATCCAACAGCTGCGCCACATGATTCAGATTCAGATCCGGATCTTTATACAGCTTTTCGTACTTCATCTTAGATACCAGTTTTTCATAAATAGCCTGTATAACATTATCTCCCGGAGAGTTTTTCTGATACTTTGCCACATTATGATCAGCTTCTTTTTCACCGGTAACATCAACGGCAATCGGTAAATCCAAAATACCCACACGACTGATACCGAAATAAGCTGCAACCAGAATAAACAAAACAACCATGGAAAAAATAAGAATATCATTCCTTATGATCACTGCAATCCATATGAATGCAATCCCAATAATCAGATAATAGGACCAATTCAGGTTAATTTTTTCAGTATTAGAGTATTGATCGGAAATTTCTTTTTTGTATTTCCTGACTGCCAGAAGACTTAAGCCCACATATAAAATTCCGGATAAAATCATTAAAAATTTGATAACATCACTCAACACTTCATATCCCTTACCCTTATTCTGATAAACCGCCATCCTATCCTGTGGAGGCA
Organism: Chryseobacterium rhizosphaerae; assembly: GCF_003385455.1. Classification (GTDB taxonomy): domain Bacteria; phylum Bacteroidota; class Bacteroidia; order Flavobacteriales; family Weeksellaceae; genus Chryseobacterium; species Chryseobacterium rhizosphaerae. The sequence continues at coordinate 54,185 of NZ_QNUF01000002.1, forward strand.
GCATCAGAAATTGAAGTAAAATCATATAAATCATCAAAACAGGCACCCAATGCAGTATCCACATCTTTTTACCCGTATTCCTACCCGTCAGGCTCAGAATATACAGATACAACATCGGACCATGCATGAAAGGAAAAGGAATTTCAAATCCGATGAGATAAGGGAATTTTAAATAACCCCCCGAGCGGAACAACACAAAGAAAACAAGATGTATTCCTATAATCAGAAACCAAAAGGCCAAAAGAAAATCTACAGTTTTCTTTTTCTGCTTTCCCAATATTAGAAAAGATGAAAAACAGGCAATAACAATTCCTGCCCAATAAAATATGCCCAGATCGAAATCCTCCATTGAAACTATAAGGTTAAAATCAGGACCTTAATTTATTCATTTTTCCACAGTAAATGATTATTTATTTTGAATATACTGATTCACAGTTCTTATGAACAACAGAAAATTTTAAAAATATTTTAATCTACATTTCTCAAATTCTAATTTATACTTTGTAATTTTATCTTAGTTATTTAAACGTTTGAATTATAATAGTACCAACACTTACTGTAAGACAAAGTATACCGGTTTATTAGACATGATTTTAAGCATATTTTAATATTAAACTTTGTTAAAACTGGTCAATTCTTCTGCAAAAAGTATATTTTTGTACGATTATTGATTTAGTCTATTGATTTTGAAAATAATTTAAACGAAATAAATAATTATAAACTTTTAAAAATTTAAAATTATGTCACAATCGTACGAAGTTATTTTTGAAAACAACAAAAAATGGGTAGAATCCAAAGTATCAGAAGATCCACACTTCTTCGAAGAGTTGGCAAAAACTCAGCATCCTGATTATTTGTATATCGGATGTTCAGACAGTAGAGCCACAGCGGAAGAACTGATGGGTGCAAAACCGGGCGAAGTTTTTGTTCACAGAAATATTGCCAATGTTGTCAACACTTTAGATATGAGCTCCACAGCTGTAATCCAATATGCTGTAGAACATCTTAAAGTAAAACACATCATAGTATGTGGACATTACAACTGCGGTGGTGTAAAAGCAGCGATGACTCCTCAGGATTTGGGATTATTAAATCCATGGCTGAGAAACATCCGTGATGTTTACAGATTGCATCAAGCTGAACTTGATTCTATTGAAGATGAAGACAAGCGTTATGACAGACTTGTTGAACTTAATGTTCAGGAGCAGTGCATCAACGTAGTCAAAATGGCCTGTGTACAGGAAAGATACATCTTAGAAGAGTATCCTGTAGTGCACGGCTGGGTATTTGACCTTAGAACGGGTAAGATCATTGATTTGGAGATTGATTTTGAGAAAATCTTAAAAGACATCCAGAAAATCTATAACCTTACGAGTTCAGACTGGGTCATGAGCAGAAAAACAAAGTAGTTTTTCTAAAAAGAATGTGAAATGAAGTTCTGGAGTATTATTGTATTAACGTTTTTTCTAAATTTTACAGCGCTGCCAAGCATAGCTGCGGTTGCAGGCTGGGATATTTTGAGAACCAATATAATAGTGAACGAAGAAGAACCGCATTCTCACCCATCTTCTTTTATTGTTTATGAAAAAGCTATTCCGAAAACTTTAAATGTATTCGATTATCTGAAGTTTTCGGAACCTGATTTTCAGGGAATGTCTTTTGTACTGGTAGATGATTCTTTTCATCTATCCCCTTTCCTTAGTATATTTTCTCCTCCTCCGGAAGCTTAACTCCATAGTTAGATTTTTTTGATACCTATTCTCTATCAACTTTTTGATATTGAATACACACGTACTTTAAAAATTAAAAATTTTTCAACTTTTATAACAGACTTATTTAAAGACAAATAAGCCGGTTATTTCTCACAGCTTCACATCATGAAAAAGACATCATTAATAGGAGGAATTAAGGAGAATATTCCTTCAGGACTCGTGGTATTTTTAGTGGCACTCCCACTATGTTTAGGAATTGCGTTAGCTTCAGGTGCTCCCCCATTATCCGGTATTATTTCCGGTATTGTAGGGGGTCTGGTCGTAGGATTCCTTAGTAATTCAAATATTTCAGTCTCCGGACCTGCTGCAGGTTTAACGGCTATAGTGTTAACAGCCATAACAGATCTTGGTGCATTTGAACTCTTCCTTTGCGCAGGAATCATTGCAGGGCTGATTCAATTAATTCTGGGATTTGTAAGGGCTGGAAGTATTTCCAACTATTTCCCGAATAACGTTATCGAAGGAATGCTTGCCGCCATAGGAATCATTATTATTTTGAAACAGATTCCACATGCCTTAGGATTCGATAAAGATTATGAAGGACATGAATCTATTTTTGACAATGGCTTAAACTTCGGATATTTTACTGAATTATTGGGAGCCATCCAACCCGGAGCTATCATTGTTACTTTAGTTTCTGTTGCCATTCTTATCGCATGGGATAAAATTCACGTACTGAAAAGGATGAAAATGCTTCCAGGAGCATTGGTTGCAGTAATTGCAAGTATTATTCTAAATCAACTGTTTAAGATGGCAGGAAGTTCTTTGGCTATTGAAACTCAACATTTGGTTTCTTTACCGGTTCCTCAGTCTTTGGAAGATTTTAAAAACCTGATTGTCACTCCTGATTTTAATGGTTTTACCAATCCGAAAGTATGGATCGTAGGAGCTACTATTGCTATTGTTGCATCTATTGAAACCTTACTTTGTATTGAAGCATCAGATAGATTAGACAGACAGCGAAGAATTACGGATACTAATCTTGAGCTTAAAGCACAGGGAATAGGGAATCTGATCAGTTCATTTATTGGTGGTCTTCCTATGACGTCTGTTGTGGTAAGAAGTTCTGCCAATGCAAATGCAGGGGCAACTTCTAAAATATCAGCTATTATCCATGGACTTTTCTTACTAATCTGTGTACTTTCTATACCTGTCATTCTTAATCTAATTCCATTAGCTACTTTGGCTGCGGTATTAATTTTAGTAGGGTATAAACTGGCAAAACCAGCTACATTTAAACATTTCTGGCATTTAGGAAAATTCCAGTTTATTCCATTTGTAGCCACTGTTGCAGCTGTTGTAGCAACAGATCTATTAAAAGGAGTAGGAATTGGTCTTGCTATCTCTATCTTCTATATCCTTCAAGGAAATATGAAAAGAGCTTATTATCTAAGCCGTGAAAAGCTGGATGATGCCGATGGGATCAACATCAAATTAGCTGAGGAAGTTTCATTTTTAAATAAGGCAGCTATCAAAAAAACACTTAAAAATATTAAACCCAATTCTACGGTAACCATTGATGCAAGAAGTACTTCGTACATTGCTACTGATGTACTGGAAATGATTCAGGACTTTGCCAATATCCGTGCAAAGGAACAGGATATCATGGTAGAACTTTTGGGCTTCAAAACTTCATACAGAGATTATGAAAGAAGTGAAGATTCCCATATTCTGGTTACCCATAAAAGAGCAATGTAGTCTCATTACTCATCAACTTTTTTAAATTTAAAAAACAATTACATACTATATGAAAGCACATACATACGAAACCCAATCGACGATTACTCCTGAAAAAGCATTAGATTTTTTAAAGGAAGGAAACCAAAGGTTCGTAAACAATCTGAAAGCTAACAGAGATCTGCTTGAGCAGGTTAATGCTACACGTGAAGGACAATGGCCTTTTGCTGTAGTTTTAAGCTGCATAGACAGCCGTACTTCCGCAGAGCTTATCTTTGATCAGGGATTAGGAGATGTTTTCAGCATCAGAATTGCAGGTAATTTTGTTAACCAGGATATTCTGGGGTCCATGGAGTTTGGCTGTAATGTAGCCGGCTCTAAACTTATCGTAGTATTAGGTCATACTAAATGCGGTGCCTTAAAAGGAGGTCTTGATGCAGCCCAGATTGAAGGTCTGGGAATGGATAACCTCAACCATCTTATCAATCATTTTGACCCTATCATTAATCAAATCATTGAGGAAAACGAAGAGCGTTCATCAAAAAACAGCTCACTTTTGGAGAGACTTAATCAGCAGAATGTAAGAAGTGCGATCGAAGATATCCGTAAGCAAAGTTCAACCCTTCGAAACCTTGAGAATGAGGGTAAGATTAAAATCGTGGGTGCAAACTATAACGTTGAAACAGGATCTGTAACCTGGTTATAGAAGATTAATATTCTTGTAGAGGTAGGTAGATCTTACCTCACTAGCAACTATAATAAAAGGCCATCGAGTTTCGATGGCCTTTTCATTTTATGTATGCTCCTCAATACAGAACCTTATTTCCCGTTGAATGCAGACATGGTATTATTCAATCCTGCAAAAACAAAGGAAAGGCTTGCCTTAGAGAACGTTTCAATTCTTTCGGGAAGTTTCTCTGCTTCTTCTCCACTCCACGTACCCAATACATAATCTACCTGACGTCCGGCAGAAAAATCGGCAGAAATTCCAAAACGGAGTCTTGTGTAGTTTTGCGTCTGTAGTACTTCATTAATATTTTTAAGTCCGTTATGTCCGGCATCAGAACCTTTTCCTTTCATCCTCAACGTACCGAAAGGAAGCGCAAGGTCATCCGTTATAATCAGGACATTCTCTAGAGGGATATTTTCTTTCTGCATCCAGTATCTTACAGCGTTTCCTGAAAGATTCATATAAGTATCCGGTTTCAGTACAAAAACCTTACGCCCTTTGTGCTTACCTTCAGCCATCCACCCAAAATTGGCCGTGTTGAAAGAAACATCAAGTGTCTCAGCAATCTTTTCGGCTACTTTAAATCCTATATTATGACGTGTATTTTCGTACTCTGAGCCTTTATTTCCCAGCCCAACTATTAAATATTTCATCAGAAATTTTTTGCAAAATTAAGAGATAAAAAATAATAAACTCAACCTTTGGAAGGTTGAGTTTATATATTATTAAAAATAATGTTATTGCGGTTTGTAAATATAGTTTACTCCATATCCTTTTGTCATATAAGTCTGTGGATCATAAACGTAATTTGTACTCTTTACAATCGGGTTAGGGATAGGTGGAGTAAGATCTGTAAACGACCATCTCTTAGGATTGTTCGGAGACAATATAAGACTTTCTTTATCATTAAGATCTGTATTTAAAAGTCTTGAAATCTTGTATGCCAATGGTAATAATGTGAACGGACTGATCTCATTATCATAAGCATAATATTCATAGCTATATTTTGTAGTAACAGCTCCCATTACTCCTCCGGCCATAGGACCGTAATGTCTTATTACTTTGGAAACATTGTCTCCAGAATAGGTATAAGCTGTTTTTGAGAAGTTATCATAAGCAAATGGCGTTCCTGTTATATCCGGACCTGTTCTCATAATGATAGAATCCAGTTTTGCAGTCGCTGCACTATACTTCACGCCATAAAGCGATTTTGTTTTTCTGAGAAGTGTCTGTGGTCCCGGAGTAGTAGCCGGTGGAACAGGTGGAGGTCTTCTGAATATAGAACGGTTTTCAGAAATCATTTCCAATCTTCCGGTATTTCCATAAGTAAGCAGTCTGGTAAAAGAAACACTATCCTTATCCAGTTTTCCGTTTCCGTCAAGATCCAGGAATCCGTTAAAGACAATCTGGCTGATCTTATCTCCACTATACATTACATTAGTGATGGATGCACTATCTGTGATTACTGTATTCACAAGAAGTCCACCATAATGATATTCTGCTAATGTATCTTTATCTGTAATTTCTTTATATAATGCTCGGGGACCGTTTAACCCTCCTGTATTATTCAGATCTATTAGTGGATTTCCTTCTTCATCCACTAAATTTTTGCAGGAATACACTGAAGAAAATCCTGCTATTAATAAAATAAAATAGAAAAGTTGTTTCATTTCCTGGTAATTGATTATTTTTTGACAAATATAATTTTTTTTTGCATAAAAATTATATTATTATTTATATTCCAATAAGATTAATAATTGAATTCTTTTACAAATTTTTATAACTATAGGTCAGTTTTTGATTTTTCTCAATCACCGGATATCCCTGATCATAGGTATAACTTTGTATCGTATTAACTCCAGGAGCCGGCGCTGGCATCTGAATATACGTTGACGTAGGGTTGTTTGGAGACATTCTGTAGAAATTGATCGGATTCATCAGACCTCTCATGATAAAAAACACTTTTGGAAGTGTAGAGAAAGGGCTTTTCTGAGAATCGTAATTTTGAAAACTATAGACCGTTTGAACAGCTGTAGTCATGTCGGGAACACCATTGATATTCAGGATTCCTTTAGAACTCGTCACCTTAAAAATATTATCTCCGGCATATACAAAAACGTTTTCTACGAATACATTGTAGGCAGATATCCCCCCTGCTTTTCTTTTTTCAAGAATCTTGGTAAGTTTTCCTGCTACATCATATGTAAAAGCATAATCACTGATGTATGATGTTCCGGCCAATGAACCTGTTGCCACACATGAAGCATTATAAATCTGTCCATTAATATCCGGAGTTACATTAAACTCATAAGACAAACTTCCTGGAGTCTGGCTTGCAAAATTAATTTTAGTGATTTTTTTATTGGTATTGTAGGTTAACGTACTTGTATAATTGGCGTTAGAATTATCATCTTTAAAAACAGCTTGATTTAAAACTCCGGCCGCTGTAATATATTCTTCCTGAGAAACATTATCCATACTGATCTTTTCCAGGATTTTTTTAGGGACAGCTCCTTCATCAGGATTTGGGATTGATTCTGTAGGGTCAGATGTTGTATTGCATGATGCTAATACTCCTAAAAGGGCAACTCCTGTAAATATTTTAAGAAAGTAATTTTTTATCATAGAAAAATTAGTTTTAATAACGCCAAATATAATTCAATTTTCGATAACAGCATACACTCTATTCGAACAAATTCACAATAAATGGACTTAAAAACAAAAAAAATCTAAAAACATAACGTTTTTAGATTCTTAATTATTATATTTTCATGAAAATTAATAAGGCTGTAGTACCGACGTTGTCAAAACGGACTGTGCCATATCATTATTCAGTACTGCAGTATCCACGGCTCTTCCTATTCCCAGTACCGGTATTGGTGTACCACTTAGCGTACGTTTAATACAGGCCACTTTTACCACATATTTGTTTTTGGGAGTAAGATTAGAAAGAGTGGCATTCAGATTAAAAATTTTATAAGCTCCTGCGCCTCCCAGCAATACATCTGTTCTTACAGCTCTCAGTCTGTCATCTACAAAAATCCCACACGCAAAACTTGCCGAGCCTTTTGCTGTTTTCTGAACAGTAGTTTGAAATGAGAATGTTACTTTATTGTTTCCATTGGTTACGGAGAAATTATCTAATGCCGTTGGCAGTACGGTCCAATCTCCGGCTAAAGGATCACCTTCGTTATAAGGAACAGCTGACCCGCTGGAGCTAAAAGAAACCCCTGTCTGATCTGCTACGGTATTGATAGAAAACACAGACATACTTCCCTGCCCATCAGCAATTTTAATGGCTTTCCAGTCATTGGTTGCCATCGTTGAGTTGTTATGAAAGATATCTCCACTCGTTCCTGCAGAACCTTTTAAAAGATCCGTACCTCCTGTTCTTAATTCTTTTCTGACATTTAAATCTCCATTCACATCAAGTTTATTTGTAGGATTTGGTGTATCGATGCCCACTTGTGCATTCATCCATACAGCCGCCAGTAAAAGAGATTTTATAAAAAATATTTTTTTCATGATTTGATTTAGTTTATAATCGGGTTAAACACCTCAGGAACCTCATATACATCTACTTTCAGAGAAGACTGTGCAATAAAGCTGTTGATATTAGATGCTGCATTGATTCCGATAGTAAGCGTTTTACCTGATGCACTCCCATAAGATGCCAGTCTTGCACATCCTACACTTACCGTATGAGTTCCTTTTGTAAGGTTTTCAACAATTCCGATCTGGGTATGGGTAAGGAAAGGCTGTAGAGAACCAATAGCTTTCAGATTTCTCTGTCTCAGATTCACTAATTTATCATCCACAAAGATTCCACAAGCGTAGTCTATCGAAGTATCGGTAGCCCCATTTGCATCAAAATTAGCCTGTACTACCGTTTCAAATTGAAAATAAGCTTTGCTGACTGTACTGTAGACATTGATATCCTGTGAAAGCCCTGCAATTTTCTTGAAGTTACTCAAAGTACCATATTGCGTACCTTTATTAAAAACACTGCCTCTGGAAGTTGTTATATTAGACTGTTCATTATAACTAAACCTGATTCCCAGTTTATCGGAAAATGAATTATTAAAAATCAGATAAAATTTGTTCGGTTCATATTCAGGAATACGAAGGGTTTTCCAGATTGGAGGATATCCTTCACCCTGTGATACAAGTAACTGGTCATTATTTCCTTGAGATAAAGAATTATCAGAAGAGTCATACACCGCAATTTTATCTCTTAAATTAAGGTCTCCATTTACATCAAGTTTTGCTTTTGGAGAGTCTGTATTAATTCCCACCTGAGCAGACAATAATAATCCTGCCGGAAGAAGTAAAGTCAATATTATTTTTTTCATCAATTGTTAGTTTTTATAGCTTACAAATTCAATCACATCCATTTTCATCGTAGACTCCAGTGTAAATGCATTAGATACTCCATTGGAATCCTGTACATTTCGTCCTATCGTAAATTGTGATGAAGTACTGGAAGCATCAATTTTTCTGCATGCAATTTCAATTTTATGAGCACCTACAGGTACATTTTGCTCAGTATAATTAAGGGTGAAAATATAGTCCTGGATACCTCCTTTTTCAGAATTATTATTAGATTCTATTCTGTCAGGACGGACAGCTACAAGCTTTCCATTTCTGAATACCCCACACGTAAATCTCACATCATTGATCACAGTAGCTGTTGGCGATTTCATTTCAACTCCTGTCTGGAACTGATAGGTTAATCTGTTTCTACCATTTTTTATGGTAAAATTATTTTCAAGACCTGAAATCTTTACCCATTTACCTTTAGTACCATCAGTGATATTGTCTCCTACACTATTTTTAAAAATATTATCTCCTGCAATACCATTGGTAAGGGTGGTGATACCCACCTGATCTGACGACAAATACGAATTGATCAATTTGTATTGTCCCTCTTCCATAAAGGAAACATTCAACGACTTCCAAACAGGAGATTTACCCTCTCCCTGAGAAACTAAAATCTGCCCGTTCAATCCGGCATCACCTGCCTGAGTGGAGCTTCCTCCTACTCTAAGTTCTCTTCTTAAAGTAGTTTTTCCATTCACATCGAGAGTTGACTTTGGTTTAGGTGTCCCGATTCCCACCTGTGCGTTGGCATAGAATGAAAGAAATCCAGCAACGAAATAAATAGTTTTTTTCATAATTAAGGACTGCAAAGGTACAAATTAAGAACTACAAAAACCTCCACCACACATCCCTAACACCATAGAAATAAACACATTACACCATAGAATTATTCGCACATAAAAGTAGAATTATTACTACACAAGCATACTTTATCTGCTTCTTCTGGAACACGCCGCTTCACAACCTCCTTCTACAACGAGGCTTGCAGCTTTATTTTTATCATTAAAAAGTGATATTATATTCTCTAAAACCGCTTTAACTCTCTAATTAATGAATATTTTTAATCAGAAAGCTGACAACAATCACAAAAAAACATATAAAAACTTAAGTTTCTATATGTTTTTTCAGCTCCCGGAGAAGCTTTATCATTTCGAAAACCGGATCTTACTGATGTTCGATAATCGCTTTTAATAACAGATTAACCTCATCTACATTTTTCACTCTTTCCTTTCTCATCATGAGCTGATTACCTTCTTTTCCTGATTTTTCTTTAAGCTGAGCTTCAGCGGGGTTTCGGGTTAAATAATTAATGATATGTCTGAATCTGTCTGTCTGGTAAAATTTATCCTGAGGATTACCCGGGAAATATCCTAAAAACACACCGTTTTTCATCACAATCTTTTCAAAGCCTATATCTGCAGCCAGCCATTTTAACGCAACACTTTTCAAAAGGTTTACCGCTTCTTTTGGAAGAGCTCCAAAACGGTCTATCAATTCAAGTTCAAATTTATGGAGATCCTGTTCATTAGTTATTTCCGCAATTTTCTGATACAATAACAGCCTTTCTTCCGTATTGGAAATATAAGAATCCGGCAGCATAAGTTCAAGATCTGTGTCGATATTGACATCCTTTACAGACTTGAACAGCTTCTGTCTGTCCTCTTCATTTTCAAACAGGTTTTCAAAGTCTGCATCGTCTTTAAGTTCTTCAAGAGCTTCCTGCATTAATTTCTGATAGGTCTCAAATCCCATCTCATTGATGAATCCGCTCTGTTCCGCACCCAATAAATCTCCGGCTCCACGAATTTCAAGATCCTTCATGGCAATCTGAAAACCACTTCCCAGATCAGAAAACTGTTCAATAGCTTCCAGACGTTTTCGGGCATCAGAAGTGATCATATCGTAAGGTGGTGTAATCAGGTAACAAAATGCTTTTCTGTTACTTCGTCCCACCCTTCCTCTCATCTGATGAAGATCTGCCATTCCGAATCTTTGCGCATCATTAATAAAAATAGTATTGGCATTCGGAACATCCACTCCACTTTCCACAATTGTTGTAGAAACCAACACATCGTATTTCCCTTCCATAAAGTCCAAGACATTTTTTTCCAGCTGCTTACCTTCCATCTGTCCATGTCCGGTAATAACTCTGGCATCGGGAACCAATCGCTGGATAAGCCCTGCAATATCTTTAAGGTTTTCAATCCTGTTATTGATGAAATAGACTTGTCCGTCTCTCTGAAGCTCATAGGAAACAGCATCACGAAGAGTTTCTTCATTAAATCCGATCAACTGAGTATCAACTGGCTGCCTGTTCGGCGGAGGGGTTTTAATGACCGACAAATCTCTGGCTGCCATTAAAGAAAACTGCAGTGTTCTTGGAATAGGAGTAGCGGTCAAAGTAAGGGTATCAACATTACTTTTCAATGTTTTCAGCTTATCTTTTACCGAAACACCAAACTTATGTTCTTCATCAATGATCAGTAATCCTAAGTCTTTGAATTTCACTGAAGCGCTTACCAATTGATGAGTTCCTATAATAATATCTACTTTTCCATTTTTTAAAGCATCTAAAGTCTCCGATTTCTGTTTCGCAGTTCTGAAACGGTTGACATAGCCAACATTTACAGGAAAATCCTTCAGTCTCTCTTTAAAACTTCTATAATGCTGAAATGCCAAAATAGTTGTGGGCACCAATATAGCGACCTGTTTTCCATCTGTGGCCGCTTTGAATGCTGCACGAATGGCCACTTCAGTTTTTCCAAAACCTACATCACCACATACCAGCCTATCCATAACCGTATCAGCCTCCATATCTTTCTTCACATCAAATGTTGCTTTTTCCTGATCCGGAGTGTCTTCATAGATAAAACTTGCTTCCAGCTCATTCTGCAGGTAAGAATCCGGAGTATAAGCAAAACCTTTAGCCGTTTTTCTTTGGGCGTATAATTGTATAAGGTCAAAAGCAATCTGTTTTACTTTTGCCTTTGTTTTCTGTTTTAAAGATTTCCAGGCAGGAGAACCCAGCTTACTCAGAACCACTTCCTTTCCGTCAGGACCATTAAATTTTGAAATCTTATGCAGTGAGTGAATGCTGACATACAGAAGATCTCCGTTTTTATAAGTCAGCTTAAAACATTCCTGAATCTTACCGTCATTGTTCACCTTTACCAACCCCATAAACTTCCCGATTCCATGATCGATATGAGCGATATAATCACCAATCTTTAAAGACATCAGGTCCTTCAGAGTAAGCTGTTCAGACTTGGCAAATGTATTTTTGGCCTTATATCTCTGGTAACGGTCAAAAATCTGGTGATCTGTATACACCAGAAGCTTATGTCCATTATCTACAAATCCTTCATGAAGTTCAGATTTAAAGCTTTTAAATGGAAGTTCATGCTCCAGTTCTTCAAAAATAGATTCCAGTCTTTCCTTTTGTTTTTCTGTTGAAAAAGATATCCATGTATCAAAACCTTCGCTTTGTTTTTCTTCGAGATCTTCAATCAACAATTCAAAATTTTTATGGAAGGACGGCTGCGGGAGCTGTTCTATTTTTATTTCGGAAATATCTTTCAGCCCTTCTATGGTTATGCCACCAAAATCAACAGTTTTAAATTTTTTATAATCAAAAAGAAACTCCTGATCTGAAATGAAAAGCTCCTGAGGAGCCCTATGGGCAATATCCTTATTTAAAGTATCATATTTCTCTAATGCCTTCTCGTAGAATATTTTAATCTTCTGCATCCCCACCATCCCATTTCTGGAAACAATAAAACTGTCCTTTGGTAAGAGCTGTAATAATGACACTCTACTTCCTGTTACAGAAAAATTCATATTGGAAACCAACTGAAGTTCTTTTACTTTATCCAGAGAAAGCTGGGTTTCTATATCGAAGGTTTTAATACTCTCTACTTCATTTCCAAAGAAGGTGATCCTGTAGGGCTTTTCATAAGAATAAGAAAACACATCTACAATTCCCCCTCTCACAGAAAACTCCCCAGGCTCCGAAACAAAGTCAGTCTGTTGAAAATGATAATGATTAAGCAGCTCATCAATAAAATCAAAATCCAGCTGATCTCCTACTTTTATGTGATGTGAAATTGCTTTAAAATCTTCTTTCTTTAATACCTTTTCAGATAAGGCTCCTGCGTAAGCTACAATTACTTTTGAAGACCTTCCTGAGTTGAGTTTATTTAAAACTTCCGTTCTCAATACCAAATTGGCATTTTGCGTTTTCTCCACCTGATAAGGCTCAAGATGGGTGGCCGGAAAATACAGCACCTTTTCTTTTCCCAAAAGATCTTCCATTTCTGCATTCGCATACAAAGCATCTTCTTTATCATCTACCAGATAAAGAATACTTTTCTTTTGAACCAAAAAAAGTTCTGCAACAAAAACAGACACCGAAGATCCAGCACTCCCTTTCACGGCAATATGCTGGTCATTTTCTAACTGGATAAAGATTTCTTTCCCAAATTCCTTTTGTAAAAGATCGGGAAGAAACTTTTCATTGACGGATTTTAACTGCATAAATAGTAGTAATATAAAACGACAAAAGCGATTTCGGGAGTTTTCCGAAACCGTTTTGAGCTATACAAAGATAAGAATAAATTTTTCTTCAATATAAAAACCAATAGATGTTCTAATTTAAAATGAGGCTATTAGGCTTTATAAATCTTAATTTTTACTAATTTATTTAATTACCCGTTAAAAAAAATCAAAAAAATTCCCGTGGCATAATGTTTGGAATTTTACCTTATAACCCAACACTAAAGAATAATATTATGAAAAAAGCAATTAAAATTTTAGGAGTTTTTATGCTGTTTGTTTTTACAGCATTATCGTTTTCGTCGTGTAGCAGTGATGATGATCCTACGAACAACGACTTCTTCGCAGGAACCTATAAAGGGAAGATCTCTTATAACGACGGAGGGTCTACCAACATCAGTACTGATAATGGAAGTGTATTTGTAACCAAGATCGCCAGCGGCACAAAGTATAATTTCTCTTTTTCAAGTGGCATTCCCGACCTCAACGGAATCGAGTTTGAACAGAAAGGAGATCACACCCTTGTCATGATTGGCTCTACAGGAACATCATATATAAGAATTGACAACAATGAATTAAAGATTCTATACCTTAAAGATGGTAAGACCTGGACCGCTAATTGTACCCGATAAACATTTCATACTATAAATTATATTACAAAAACCTGTTTTCAATGAAAACAGGTTTTATTATGGAGTCAGAACTGTTTTAATTTTTTTTTAAGCTGTAATAAACTTTAGTTAAGTTTAAAAAACTAAAAATTTCCAGCCCGCTTTTTGCATACCTTTAAGTAACAAAAACAAACAGTATTTCTATGAAAAAATTATTCTCAGCAATGTCACTGATCCTAGGACTAGGACTTGCTACTGCCCAGCAGACAGCTCCCGCTACAAGTACCACAGCTCACCAAACGGTAAAAACAGTAAAAGCGACTAAACCTGTTGAAGTAAAAGCTGCAAAACCCGCTGAAATAAAAACAGCAAAACCTGCTGAAGTAAAACCAGCTCAGCCTGCTGCCAAAATGAAAAAAGACGGGACTCCGGATAAAAGATACAAAGACAATAAGCATCTAAAAAAAGACGGAACTCCGGACAAAAGATATAAAGTAAACAAATAAGCACAACATTAACATATATAGTTGTTATTTTCATAATCAAATTTCGAAATGCCGATGAACAAGTTTTATCGGCTTTTTTATGTCATGCTTTGTAAAAATTGTTCCAGATTCTCTACTTAATTTATAAATTTGGAGCATGTTAAACTTCTTCAAGAAAAATGCAGCGCTTATTTGGGCAAAAAAACATGTTCAAAAAGCAGGGGAATTCAAAAAAAATGCGGAGAAAAATCAGGAAGATCTATTACTTTCTCTTACACATACTGCTCAAAAAACACTTTTTGGACGGGAGCATGACTTTGAAAACATTCATTCTGTAAAAGATTTTCAGGATAGAGTCCCTCTTGCGGATTATGAAGACCTAAAACCTTATATTGAAAGAGTAAAAAAGGGACAGGCCAATATACTCTGGACAGACACTCCGGAATATTTTGCAAAAACTTCCGGAACAACTTCCGGCTCTAAATACATTCCTATTTCTAAAGAAGGAATGCCATTCCAGATTGCTGGAGCTCAGAGTGCCCTTTTCCATTATATTGCTCAAAAAAATAATGCGGACTTCGTAAACGGAAAAATGATATTTCTACAGGGAAGTCCCGAGCTGGAAGAAGTTTTTGGCATAAAAACAGGGAGATTATCAGGTATTGTGGCCCATCATATTCCAAGCTACCTTCAAAAGAACCGCCTACCCAGCTGGGAAACCAATATTATGGAAGACTGGGAAGCCAAAGTAGATCAAATCATCAAAGAAACCGAGCGTGAAAACATGACTCTGATCTCAGGAATTCCGCCATGGTTGATTATGTATTTTGAAAAATTGACCGAAAAGCATGGGAAAAAGATTAAACAACTATTTCCTAACCTTCAGCTTATTGTTACCGGAGGAGTCAATTATGAGCCTTACCGTGATAAAATGGAAGACCTCCTGGGAGGTAAAGTAGATATTATCCAAACCTTTCCGGCTTCCGAAGGCTTTTTTGCTTTCCAGGATGATTATACCAAAGAAGGATTGTTACTGCTGACCAATCATGGAATTTTCTATGAATTTATTCCTCTTGAAGAATATGGCAAACCTCATGCACGAAGACTCACATTACAGGAAGTTGAACTTCATAAGGATTATGCCCTGATCCTGACTACCAATTCCGGTCTGTGGGCATATTCTATTGGTGATGTTGTAAGATTTATTGATAAAAACCCTTACAGAGTTCTGGTAAGCGGAAGGACCAAACATTTTACTTCTGCTTTTGGTGAACATGTGATTGCTTTTGAAGTGGAAGAAGCCATGAAAGCCACATTAGAAAAGTTTCCTGCACAGATTACAGAATTTCATCTTGCCCCACAGGTCAATCCTGAAGAGGGTCTTCCCTACCATGAGTGGCTTATTGAATTTGAAAAAGCTCCTGATGATCTGGAATTATTCAGAAATGAACTTGACCATCAGCTAAGAAATAGAAACAGCTATTATGATGACCTGATTTCAGGGAATATTTTACAAAAGCTATTCATTACAAGGCTTGGAAAAAATGCATTCCATGAATATGCTAAATCTCAGGGAAAATTGGGAGGGCAAAACAAAACTCCAAGATTGGCAAATGACAGAAATATTGCAGATTTATTAGAAATTTACAAACTTTAAAGATATTTTTTCAATTCCAAAAACGTATATTCGAAAAAAATTATAAATTTGAAAAACTAAAAGAAAATAATGAAAGCATCTGTACTGTTAAAATCGTCTTTATTAACCTCTTTATTTGTCATTTCATCTTGTGCTACCACAAAATACAGCGAAGATATTTCCAAAAACAACTACTCTAATCTTCAGGCAGGAAAAATGTACGTTGTTCAAATGAGAGATGGCTCTCCAAAACAAAAAATCCTGTTCAGAAATATTGTGGGTGAAAATCTGGTAGGGACAGCCGGCAAAAAAGACAGTACAGAAGTAATTATTCCTAAAGCTAAGGTAGCTGCCGTAAAGGACAGATCAAAAGCAAGAATTGCTACCGGAGCAACGATCATAGGAGCAGCCGGAGTTGCTGCCATAGTACTTAGTGCAACAAGAGCCGACTAAAATAGATTTTATCTTTCAAGATATATTTAATTTATCTTTTAAAAATCAACATATGAATAGCCTTAAATAAATTTTTAGGGCTATTTTTGTCCATGATTTCCTTTACTCCGTTACAAACCTTAAAAAATATCGAATTCAGAAATCTCCTTACAGGACGATTTTTCATTGTTTTAGCATTTAGAATGCTTGCCACCTTATTAGGTTGGTGGGTATACCAGCTGACTAAAGATCCATTTTCAATAGGCCTTATTGGGTTGTCAGAGGTTATTCCTGCGGTGAGCTGTGCCTTGTATGCCGGCCATGTCATCGACATGAATGAAAAAAAGCGTCTTCTTCTGATTTGCAATTATGCTTATATTTTCCTGATCGGGCTTCTTCTTATTCCTGCATTTCTTAATGTAGAAATGCACTTCACAGGCCATCAGATCACCTATTTCATTTATGGTGTTATCTTCTTTACAGGGATAGCAAGGGCTTTTATTGGCCCTATCGTTCCATCTATGATTCCCAGGATTGTAAAAAAAGAAAACCTTCCGAATGCTGTTACCTTGAATCAGGCAACATTTCTGATCTCTTCTGTCTGTGGCCATGCCATAGGAGGTGTTCTTATCGGGTATGTAGGAGTAAAGTGGACATTAGTCGTTATTTTATCTTTAATTTTCATTGCTTCCTTATTTTTCTGGCAACTGAACAAACAATACTCTGAAAATAAAAAGGACTCAGTAAATGTGGTGGAAAGTATGCGTGAGGGAATTTCTTATATTTTTAAAACTAAAGAAATTTTAGGGGCCTTATGTCTTGATATGTTTGCGGTACTTTTCGGCGGTGCTGTTGCTATGATTCCCGTATTTGCTACAGATATTCTGGATTCGGGAGCGGAAGGTTTCGGATTACTGAATGCGGCTTCGGATATAGGTTCCATGTGTATCATTACTATTTTAGCTCTTGTTCCTTTACGAAAAAACCAGGGGAAAATTCTTCTGGTAGCTGTTACAGGATTTGGGCTCTGTATTATTGGGTTCGGATTATCCAAACTTTATTGGATATCATTTATGTTTCTGGTGATGAGTGGAATGCTGGATGGAATTTCTGTAGTGATCAGGGGAACCATTGTCCAGCTAAAAACCCCGGATCATATTCGTGGGCGTGTTTTAAGTGTCAATTCAATATTCATTATGTCCAGTAACGAAATGGGACAATTCGAAAGTGGGGTAATGGCCAAAGCTTTAGGAGTAGTACGCTCTGTAGTATTTGGAGGAACCATGACCGTTTTGATTGCCCTTCTTGTAGGAAGCACTAATCCCAAACTAAGAAAAATGCAATACTAGTTTATCTCCTTCCAAAAAAATAATAATCCGAGGCAAAAACTTAACCGATTTCTTATTCTCTTGCCAACAAATTTGTGTTTTTATTAGTAAAATTTTCTTTAAACTAATGAATACGCACAAATAAATTCATTCGTTCTATCAACAATGTAAACATTTGGCTAAAATACTGATTATTAAATAACAAATAAGTATTTTAGCTTTGTTAGAATATAATAATTGAATGTATGATTTATAAAATATTGACTGTTGTTTTAATTGGGCCATTAATCAATATAGCCTCTGCAGAAATACATCCTTTCCCTTCAAAATCTGAAAATATTGAAAGATTTTCTTTAAATGTATTATCTATAAATTGAACAGGTAGGGATATATTAAAATTAAGATAAAATATAATCGTCTTATAATTAAAAAAATAAAAGCAAGGAAATCTGGGACATGGTAAAGAACAGAAAACATTCTGTTTTATGATTCCAAAAGTATTTTACCCAATACAAGACTGATGAACACCACCAAAACGACAACAAATGAAAAAAATATTATTTTTTTTAATTTTCAGTATATCACAAGCATTGTACTCACAATCGGATTGCATTACAGCGATCCCAATATGTGGGAACTCTAATATTTCCTATACCCCATCCGGCCCCGGAAATATTCTGGAAATCCTCAACCAAAACGGAGGCTGTTTAAGCACTAATGAAAGGTTTACAGTATGGTATACCTTTAGTGTATCCACTTCAGGCACCCTTGCATTTACAATCGTACCTAATGTTCAGACAGATGATTATGATTTTGCAGTCTATGGGCCTACCAATGGAGGATGTGCTGCTCTGCAGACTCCCGATCATATTTTTGTACAACCCTTAAGATGTAATTATTCAGGTACAAGTGGAGATACAGGACTCGACCTGACTCTAAATCCACCTGCTGTATTCCCTGTCAATCCTCCGGGACAGACATCCAGTATGAATAATGGCAAATGGAGCCCTTATATCAATGCGCTAAGTGGAGAAACATACTATCTGGTTATTGATAATTACAGCAGGTCTACCAATGGTTTCTCATTGAACTGGACGGGTACTGCAAGCTTAGAATCTGCATTTAACAATCCTACTTTATCCCCCAACCCATTTGTCACTCCGGGAATTCCTGCTGCAGATCCTACAGAACCAAGTACGGTTATGGTATGTGGACTTCCTACTCAATTTAATTTCCTTACTCTGAGTGCAGGAATTATCAACGGGAATAGCAGCAACTTTCAGGTAACCTACCACAATAATACCAATGATGCTCTTACGGGTGTCAATCCTCTGACAACAGCAACTGTAAATGCAACGACCACCTATTATTACAGAATTGTTTACCGTGATCCATCCAATCCGGACAATCCAATGAACGGTTGCTTTATCAATGGAAAATTCAAATTTGTAAATGCAAGCATTACGGCTAATAATGTCACCTTACTTTCATGTAACAACAATGGGGCAAGTTCTGCAAAGTATGATCTTACCACAGCCAATGTATTTGGTGGTGCAGGAGCAGTGATTAAATACTACCCTACTCTTGACGATTTGAATGCCGGAACCAATGAAATTACAAGTCCTACCAACTATATTTCTCCGGAAACAACAGTGTACGCAAAAGTAACTTCCGTATTCGGGTGTACTGCTACTGCTACCATCAGGCTGCAGTTTCATCCGACAGTAGTATTGAAAGATGCTCAAATGGAAAATTGTTATATCCCTGATAATGTATCTTCTTCTACTTTTGACCTTACTCATGCAGATATTGGTGTTCCCAATCCACTCCCTGCAGGAAATGTTTTAAAGTATTACAAAACAATGAATGATGCCTTAAGTCAGTCTAATCCAATTGCTATTCCTGATGCTTATCTTTCAACAAGTACAATCGTCTATGCAAGGGTTAACAATGCTCAGCAATGTTTTGCCATTGCAAAAATTACATTAATGGTTCTTCCACCGGTAAAATCTACCGTTCTGAAAGACAAAGTGATCTGTACTGAAGCAACAACAACACTGGATGCAGGACCTGGATTTGACGGTTATGAATGGAGTACCGGAGAAACAACACAAGTCATTAACAATGTAGGAATAGGAACATATTGGGTAAAATTGAAAACAGGAAAATGTATTACTCCTCAGGAAGTCCATGTGCGCCCTAGCCTACAGCCAGTGATTTCGAATCTTGAAATAAGCAATAACACCATCAAGGTTACTGCTACAGGTGGAGTTCCTCCTTACCAGTTTTCTATTGACGGAATAAACTGGCAGGAGTCCAATTTACTCACAGGCCTGCCAAGAGGCGAGAACGCGGTGTATGTAAAAGATTCTTTCAACTGTACTCCGGTTCAGGTGACCGTTACGGTTCCTAACCTTATCAATGCAATTACTCCTAACGGAGATAACGTCAATGATGTTATTGATTATTCAGCTTTAGCTTACAAGAAAAATCTGGTATTCATCGTCTATGACCGATACGGAAATAAGCTTCATGAAGCTAACAAAATCAGAAACTTTACATGGGATGGAACTGCCTTCGGCAAAAAAATAGCTACCGGAACCTACTGGTATACTATCTCATGGAACGAAAACGATAAAAATAATACTGAAACCAAATATTCAGGATGGGTATTGGTGAAAAATATAGAATAATTTTTATTGACAACCTTATCAAAGTCACCCCGGTCCGGGGTGATTTCTTCAGATTTTTCCTAAAATTCCTATGATGATCGGTACTATTGAATACTTTTTTTATCCTTACTCCAATCAGATATAAAAATATAAATGCGGATTTTATCTTTACCAGCTAAAATATATTCATACGAGGTTTCGTTTCATCTCAAAAACAACAAATACAATATTACATACCAAATTCCGTTTTCTTTAAATATATCTCAAAATCTTTAATTTAACATTATTTATTTTCTATATTTGCTGATAAAATATCCCCTTATGAATAAACCTTTACTAATTTTATGCTTTTTAATAGCAAGTTTTGGAGCACGGGGCCATACTGCTGTAGATAAATCCCCACAAAACACTGATTTACAAACCGATAAAACAATATCTTTTGACCGGTCTTTAATTTCAATCCTCCATTTAGAAAATGCGTTATATCAACTGAATTCAAGCAGGACAACATAGAAATAAACAGACCTCAAAACTCAATTCCCTCCAAGCACTCAGATGAACAATTGACCACTTCCGACATACAACCGGTTGGGGAAAAAAGCTAATTTAAACCTAAACAATAGATAAGGATTGAAAATTCTAAACTGATCAAAATGAAAAAATATCTACTGATTCTAATATTATTTATTACTCAGGCCGTCTCAGCACAACAGGATTGTATCACAGCACTTTCTGTTTGCGGAAACTCTGACATATCCTACATTCCTGATGGACCGGGAATCCAGGAATTACCTGAATCAAACTGCGGTACTTATCAAGAAAGATATTCTGTATGGTATAAGTTTACCGTAGCTACTGCAGGAACTTTAACTTTTGCTATCACACCGGCTACCAGTTCTGATTATGACTGGTATGTATGGGGACCTAATATAACATGTGCCAACAAAGGAAATACAATCAGATGTTCAACACCAGGTGGGACTGGAGCTACAGGTCTGAATATGACCTCAACTGATCCTTATGATTACTTTGGGCAGCCAGGTTCCAATGCTGATGGCTGGGCAAAATATATGGATGTTTTACCAGGAGAAACTTACTATCTACTCGTAAACAACTATAGCTTTAACATCACGGGATTCTCTTTAACATGGGGAGGTACTGCGTCTTTGGCTTCTCCATTCAACGATCCGGCACTTACGCCATTCCCATTCATCACACCTGGAGTTCCTAATGCCAACCCAACTGATCCAAATGAAGTAGTTATCTGTACCGATCCGGCTGTTTTTGACTTTAGTACTTTAACTGCTGGTATTGTTAATGGTAATGCTAACTTTTTTGTGACTTATCACACCAGTCAAAATGACGCCCTTGCAGGAAACAACCCAATTTTAACTCCTCAAACTGTAAATACAACAACTGTTTATTACTACAGTATTCACTATGAAGATCCTACCGATCCGAATAACCCGATAAATTCATGTAGGCAAATTGGTAAGTTTAAATTCAAGCAAGGAAATATTACTGCTACCGATGCCACACTAACCATGTGTAACAATAATGGTGTAGGTACCGCAACTTTTGACCTTACCACAGCCAATGTCTTTGATGACCCGGCAGGTACAGCGATAAAAAAATATTATCCTACCATGGCTGACCTTAATGCAGGAACCAACGAAATTACAAACCCTTATGCTTATTTATCTTCAACGAATGTAGTATTTGTATCGGTAACTACTCCTCAGGGATGTTCGGACGTAGCACAAATCAATCTTAATCTTTATGCTGTCGTTGTTGTAAATGACGCCGAGCTTAGAACATGTTTTATTGAAACAAATCCTTCTACAGGGTCATTCAACCTTAACAATGCATTAGTAACCAATCAGCCAGGTGCTATAAAAAAATATTTCCCATCATTCACTGATGCCATAGATCAGACTAATGAAATATTAAACTTTACAGACTATATTGCTCCCAATGGTGTAATCTATGTAAGAGTATCTGACAACCGAGGCTGCTATTCTATTGCCAAAGTTACTCTAACAGTACTTCCTCCTGTAAAATCTGATATTTTAGCAGACAAGATCATCTGTATGGAAGATACAACAACGTTAGATGCGGGACCTGGATTTAAAAGCTATGAATGGAGCACAGGAGCAACTACTCAGTCCATTTCTAATGTAGGAGTAGGTACTTACTGGGTAAAACTGAAAACCGGAGACTGTATTGCTTTACAAACTGTAAAAGTATATCCATCGGAACAGCCGGTAGTAGCGAGTATTGATATTTCAAACAGTACTGTAAGCATCAATGTTATAGGAGGAACTCCTGCTTACAAATATTCTATGGATAATATCAACTGGCAGGAATCCAATACATTCACCAATATCTCAAGAGGAAATCACAAAGTATATGTAAAAGATGCTTATGACTGTGATCCCATTGAAATTTCTGTGGTTGTTCCTAATCTTATTAATGTTATTACTCCAAATGGAGATGGGGTAAATGATGTAGTAGATTATTCTGCAATGGCGGATAAACAGAATCTTATATTGAATATCTTCGATAGATACGGAACTAAAATCCATCAGGGAGACAAATCTAACGGATACAAATGGGATGGAACTATTGCCGGTAAAAAAATTCCAACAGGAACATACTGGTATTCTGTAACCTGGAGTGAAAATGATAAAAAGAATACTCCTTTCAAATTCACAGGATGGATTATGGTAAAAAACAGAGAATAATACACTGATTACTTAGTGATTAACCCAACAAACATATTTCAAACTCAGGATAGGGATTCTATTCTGAGTTTGTTTTTTTATTCCCATAAATATTGGATCAACAACAATATTATTTTTTTACGTAACAAACCATCACTTTCTTTAAATATATCTCAAAATCTTTAATTTAACGTTAATAATTTTTTATATTTGCTACACAAAATATCCGCTTATGAATAAACTTTTACTATTTTTATCTTTTACGTAAAAAACAAAGAGCACCTTCCAACAGAACTGCTCTCATTTTGTTTTTTAGCCCCTTCAATTTTGTTTTAAAAAAATCATTTCAACAATGAAAAAATTACTACTTATTTTAATTTTCTTTATATCCCAGGCGTTTTACTCGCAATCGGACTGCGTCACGGCAATCCCAATATGTGGGGATTCTGATATTTCCTATACCCCATCAGGAATTGGGAGTATCCTGGAGGTCCTCAATCAACATGGAGGATGTTTATCCGTAAATGAAACTTTTACAGTTTGGTATACTTTCAGTGTATCCACTTCAGGCACCCTTGCATTTACAATCGTACCTAATGTTCAGACAGATGATTATGATTTTGCAGTCTATGGGCCTACCAATGGAGGATGTGCTGCTTTGCAAGAGCCCGGCACTAATATTTTCCTCCAGCCTTTAAGATGTAACTATTCAGGAACCGGCGGAGATACAGGACTCGACCTGACTCTAAATCCACCTGCTGTATTCCCTGTTAATCCTCCGGGACAGACATCCAGTATGAATGCTGATAAATGGAGTCCTTATATCAATGCAGTAGCAGGAGAAACCTATTATTTAGTGATCAACAACCACAGAAAATCAATCAATGGATTTTCAATGAAATGGACAGGAACAGCGAGCTTAAGCTCAGCATTTAATGATCCTACTCTCACACCTAACCCATTTGTTACTCCGGGAATTCCGGCTGCAGATCCTACAGAACCAAGTACGGTTATGGTATGTGGACTTCCTACTCAGTTTAATTTCCTTACTCTGAGTGCAGGAATTATTAACGGAAACAGTAATAATTTCCAGGTAACTTACCATGATAAAATCAATGATGTTCTTACAGGTCAAAATCCGATTACCACAACCACTGTAAATGCAACGACCATCTATTATTACAGAATTGTTTACCATGATCCATCCAATCCGGACAATCCAATGAACGGTTGCTTTATCAATGGAAAATTCAAATTTGTAAATGCAAGCATTACGGCTAATAATGTCACCTTACTTTCATGTAACAACAATGGGGCAGGTTCTGCAAAGTACGATCTTACCACAGCCAATGTATTTGGTGGTGCAGGAGCAGTGATTAAATACTATCCTACTCTTGACGATTTGAATGCCGGAACCAATGAAATTACAAGTCCTACCAACTATATTTCTCCGGAAACAACAGTGTACGCAAAAGTAACTTCCGTATTCGGGTGTACAGCTACCGCTACCATCAGATTGCAGTTTCATCCGACAGTAGTATTGAAAGATGCTCAAATGGAAAATTGTTATATCCCTGATAATGTATCTTCTTCTACTTTTGACCTTACCCATGCAGATATTGGTGTTCCAAACCCACTCCCTGCAGGAAATGTTTTAAAGTATTACAAAACAATGAATGACGCCTTAAGTCAGTCTAATCCAATTGCTATTCCTGATGCTTATCTTTCAACAAGTACAATCGTCTATGCAAGAGTTAACAATGCCCAGCAATGTTTTGCCATTGCAAAAATCACATTAACGGTTCTTCCACCGGTAAAATCCACCGTTCTAAAAGACAAAGTGATCTGTGCTGAAGCAACAACAACACTGGATGCAGGACCTGGATTTGACGGTTATGAATGGAGTACCGGAGAAACAACACAAGTCATCAACAATGTAGGAATAGGAACATACTGGGTAAAATTGAAAACAGGAAAATGTATCACTCCTCAGGAAGTTCATGTGCGCCCTAGCCTACAGCCAGTGATTTCGAATCTTGAAATAAGCAATAATACCATCAAGGTTACTGCTACAGGTGGAGTTCCTCCTTACCAGTTTTCTATTGACGGAGTAAACTGGCAGGAGTCTAATTCATTCACAGGGTTACCAAGAGGGGAAAATACGGTGTATGTAAAAGATTCTTTCAACTGTACTCCGGTTCAGGTGACCGTTACGGTTCCTAACCTTATCAATGCAATTACTCCTAACGGAGATAACGTCAATGATGTTATTGATTATTCAGCTTTAGCGTACAAGAAAAATCTGGTATTCATCGTCTATGACCGATACGGAAACAAGCTTCATGAAGCTAACAAAATCAGAAACTTTACATGGGATGGAACTGCCTTTGGCAAAAAAATAGCTACCGGAACCTACTGGTATACTATCTCATGGAACGAAAACGATAAAAATAATACTGAAACCAAATATTCAGGATGGGTATTGGTGAAAAATAAAGAATAAATTTCATTTATAACCTTATGAAAATCACCCCAGACCGGGGTGATTTTTTTTATCAACATAATGAACCTCCTGTTTACAGTATTTTCATGACAACTGATAATAATTTGTTGAATACTATTTTTTAATTATTTTCTAAATAAGCTATCTTTGCACCATGGCGCAGAAAGAAACATTATCATCCTTAACACACGGAAACTTTGCAAAAGAGCTGTCTATTGCGGATGGAAAAATGCCACCCAATGCAGTGGATTTCGAAAGACTCGTTATTGGAACTTTTTTGATTGACAAAAAGGGGTTGGATCATTCCATTGACCTCCTTACTCCTGAAGTGTTTTATGATCCGAGACATCAGGTCATCTTTTCCGCGATTTTAAAACTCTATGAGGGTAACCACCCTGTAGACTTAATGACGATTATCCAGGATTTAAAAAAAGTGGATAAGCTTAGCCAGGCAGGAGGAGACCATTATATTATAGATCTTACTATGGGTGTGAGTTCATCCGCTCATATTGAATACCATGTTCGTGTCATTCTTGAAAAATATATTTTAAGAAGTCTGATCAATGTTTCTGCCAATGTGATTGATTCTTCATACAAGGAATCTACTGACGTTTTTGAACTTTTAGATAAAGCCGAACAATCGTTTTTTGAGATCACTAACGGAACGATTAAAAAAGGATTCGACACCGCAAATTCATTAGTAAAACAAGCTATTGATACTATTAAATCCTTAAAAGATAAGGAAGGACTTTCCGGAGTTCCTTCCGGTTTCAGAGATATTGATAAAGAAACCGGGGGATGGCAGAATTCCGATCTTATCATTATTGCTGCCCGTCCCGCGATGGGTAAAACAGCATTTCTTCTTTCAATGGCAAGAAATATTGCAGTAGGTCACAAGATCCCAATGGCTCTTTTCTCTCTCGAGATGGCCTCGGTACAGCTTATTACCAGAATGATTGCATCCGAGACTAAAATTTCATCCGAAAAATTAAGAAAGGGAACTCTTGATGATGAAGAATGGCAAAGACTGTTCTCCAATGTTTCCGAATTGGAAAATGCTCCTTTATATATTGATGAAACGCCATCACTTTCAATCTTTGATTTCCGTGCGAAGTGCCGAAGGCTGGTTATGCAGCACGGAGTAAGACTGATCATGGTCGATTACCTTCAGCTGATGACAGCCGGAAGCAGTGGGAAAGGTGTTGGAAACCGTGAACAGGAAATCTCTATGATATCACGTTCATTAAAGGCGATTGCAAAGGAATTAAATGTTCCTGTTATTGCACTGTCTCAGCTTTCCAGAAGTGTGGAAGCCCGCCCGGGAAAAAGACCTCAGCTTTCTGACCTGAGGGAATCCGGAGCTATTGAGCAGGATGCAGATATTGTATCTTTTATCTTCAGACCTGAATACTATAAAATTACAGTTTGGGATAATGACGATGAAGGACAGGAAACTTCTACAGAAAATCAGGCCGAGCTGATTATTGCCAAGCACAGAAATGGTGCAACGGCTGATGTCAGATTATCTTTCCTGAAGCATTTTGCAAAATTTGGTGATATTGAAGCGGCATTTGATGGTGCCGGTGGAGGTTATCCTTCGAATTTTAGCTCCCCTGATCCAAGCGGCTTCGATAAAATTAAAACCACTATCCAGCCTGGCGCAGCATTTGATCTGCCGGATAGTTCAAAACTTTCAGGATCGTCGATGAATGATTTCGATGACGATGATGATTTTCCGTTTTAAGACCCATGCTTAGCCTTAGAAAGCAAATCAATTTAAAAAGATCAATTTGAAAATCGAAATTTATACGGACGGAGCCTGCAGTGGAAATCCCGGAAAAGGAGGATATGGCATTCTTATGCGTGTTCCCGAAAAAAATTATCAGAAAACATTCTCCATGGGTTTTCGAAAGACGACCAACAACAGAATGGAACTTCTGGCTGTAATCACAGCCCTGGAAAAATTAAAGTCTACAGAAAATGACATCCATGTCTATACAGACAGTAAGTATGTAGCAGATGCTATCAATCAAAACTGGATTACAGGATGGATAAAAAGAGGATGGAAAAATGTGAAAAATCCTGATCTTTGGAAAAAATTCATTGAGCTTTACAACAAGCATCAACCCAAGATGCATTGGATAAAAGGGCACGCAGGGCATTTTGAAAATGAGCTTTGCGATAAGCTGGCCGTTGCGGCTGCTGCTTCCCAAAATCTGGAAATAGACTCCTATTTTGAAGGCCTGGATAGCAATTCCCTATTTTGATTCAATCAACATAAATTCAACCGCCCGCCGAAAACATTCATTATTACCCATAAATTTATACCATATTTTGAATAAAATATATAAATTTTAACAAAATTAACATTAAATACATATTATTTATCTGGGATTTAATATCTTTACCTATTAATTAAAATTCCCATTTAAATGAATAAAAATTTATTTTTTTTCCTTACCCTTCTACTACTCTGTTTATCGGGAAAATCTTTCGCCCAAACTTACCAGCTTACCGGAAATCCAATTAACACTACAGGATGGACAATGGTTTCTCCCACACAGGTAAACGGTGATTTTATTCAACTCACTCCTGATACCAATAACCAATCCGGATCAATCAGACTGAATGATCCTATTAACCTGAAATACTGTGACAAGTGGAGAGTAGAATTCGACTTTAGAATGGATTCTAACCAAACTTCCAATGGAGACGGTCTCGCTTTCTGGTACCTGGCCAATCCTCCGGTTGCAAGTGTACTGGGCTCCGGTCTTGGAGTTTCTCAAAATGCAGTGGGTTTTATTGCAGGATTTGATACCTACAACAATACAACTACTGCTACAATGAGCAAGGTTCATGTTGCTTACGGACAGGTTACCAATACAACCGATACAAATAACGTAGAGTTTTTTAATGTTCCGGGAAGTTCTTTTCACTCACCGGATATGAATACCACGCTACCTTTTCAAGGCACCACCTTTAAACATGTTGAAGTAAGTGCCCAGGTAGATCCGGCTACTCCTACCAACTGGATTGTCAGTATAACCATTGATGGCACTTTAATTTGCAATCAGTCTTTTGCTCCTTCCGGCACTGCCGCTGCAATGACGGTAGGTTATTTTGGTTTTTCAGCTTCTACAGGTGGAGCAAGATCAAGACATTCTATTAAAAATGTAAAAATCTATACGGATAAAGTCTCTATTTTGCAGAACTCTGCAACTCAGTCTTTTTGCCCCAATCCAACTACCGGATATGGAAATGTAAATTTAACAACATTCAATTCTCAATTTGTCAGCAATCCTGCCAACTACACTTTCACCTATTATCCTCTTGGCAGTTCTACTCCTATTGCCACTCCCACTAATTATCAATTCAACGCTAACACCACCGTTACTGTGGTCATCAAAGATAATGCGGGAATATTATGTGATAATCCTGATGCCCGTATTTTATTGGTGCTGGCTCCATTTAAAGCAGAAGACAAAACACTTACAGCCTGTAACAACAACAAAGCCGGCACGGCAATTTTTAATCTGACTACAGCTAATGTAACAGGTGTTCCCGGTTCTGTAAAAAAATACTATAAGACACTAAACGACCTTAACGCTGACATCAATGAAATTGCTTATCCTGATAATTATTTATCAGCTCCCGGAACGGTATTTGTAAAGGTAACGACTCCACAGGGATGCGTGGGCACAGCAAAAATAACCCTTGCCTTCTATCCTGAAACAGAAGTTAAAGAAGCGAGTCTCCGGTCCTGTTTTATTGAAAACAATATCACCAATGCCCAGTTTGACCTTACCACAGCTGATGTTACTCCACTAACAACGGCAAGCAAAAAATATTACACCACCTTAAACAACGCATTAAACGGAACCAACGAGATTGTAAACATTCTTCAATACATCTCACCAAGCACTACTGTTTATGTAAAAGTAACAGATGCTAACGGCTGCTTTGCTATCACTAAAATTAACCTCATCGTACTGCCACCTGTTACATCTGCTGTTCTAAAAGACAAAATAATTTGCATAGACAGTAAAACAGACTTAGATGCCGGGCCAGGCTTTGATGGATACCTATGGAGTACCGGAGCTACAACTCAATCTATAAAAGATGTGAATGCAGGACTTTACTGGATACTTCTGAAAACCGGAAACTGTATAACCAAGCAGATTGTAAAAGTAATTCCTTCTGCAAATCCGGTTATTTCAAGTATTGACATCAATAATAACAGCATTACTGTAAATGTATCGGGAGGAACACCTCCTTATCAATATTCTCTGGATGGCAGTACATGGCAGGATTCAAATACTTTCACAGGGCTACCAAGAGGTGAAGTAAAGGTTTTTGTAAAAGATTTCTACAATTGTACTCCTGTCGAAGTACAGATCACAGTTCCGAATCTGATCAACGCAATTACACCTAATGGAGATAATATCAACGATGTTATTGATTATTCTGCACTGGCTTATAAAAGAAACTTAGTATTCATTGTCTATGACCGATATGGAAACAAGCTCTATGAAGCCAACAAAATAAGAAACTTCCAATGGGATGGTACTGCTTCAGGGAAAAAAATCCTTACTGGAACTTACTGGTATACTATTTCCTGGAATGAAAATAATAAAAACAATACTGAAACCAAATACTCAGGATGGGTATTGGTAAAGAACAGAGAATAAATTTTAAAAAACAAAACCACCTCCTTAGAGGGGTGGTTTTGATATTGAAAGCAATCTATTTTTAACAAAAAAACTGTACCATGCTATTTTCATTGTAATACAACTAATAATATCACAATCCATCCACTATGAAAAAACATATACTCATTTGTTTATTAGCCTTTCTACTTGGGCTACCTCCAAAATTATTTTCACAAACCTATCAACTTATAGGAAATCCGGTTAATACAACCGGTTGGAATCTTGTTTCAGACGCTATTGTAAGCACAGATTTCATAAGGCTTACAACAGACCAGACAAGTAGATTTGGGGCTATAACTTTGGCAGATCCCATTACCTTAAGCTACTGTGACAAATGGAAAGTAGAATTTGACTTCAGAATTGACGGAAACGGAACAACACAGTTTGGAAGAGGTGACGGATTCACATTCTGGTATCTTGCTAATCCACCCACAGGTTTTGTATCAGGAGGAGGATTAGGAATTCCAGCCAATGCATCAGGACTGATGGTAGGATTTGATATTTTCAACAATACCACCGAAGGGCAGATGAGCAAAGTACATCTTTTATACGGTACTAACAATACTGCCGGCAACAATATAGAATTTAACAATACACCTGGAAGCACCTTTCATTCACCTGACCTCAATGCTACCCAACCTTTTGTAGGTGACACTTATAAACATGTGGAAGTGAATGGAGAAACAGATCTTACCAACCCAACCAATTGGATCATCAAAATAAAAATAGACGGAGTACTTGTTGTTGACCAGTCTTTTGCGCCTTCCGGTGCCGCAGCAGGAATGTCACAGGGGTATTTTGGATTTTCTGCAGCAACAGGAGGGGCCAGCGCTAGACACTCTATTAAAAATGCAAAAGTATTCGTAGATAAAGTTCCTATATTAAGCAATACCGTAACTCCTTTTGTCTGCACCAACCCAGCCACAGGAAATGGTGTTGTTGACCTTACTTCTTATAATTCTCAATTTGTAAATAACCCCGGAAATTATATTTTCACTTATTATATTTTAGGAAGCCCAACACCTATTGCCAATCCTTCAAGCTTTCAGTATTCAGGAAATACAACGATCAAAGTAATCGTGAAAGACCCTACCTCCACTCTTTGTGATAATGGAGACGGAATCATACAGCTCAATCCCACACCATTTGCTGCAGATAATGCCAGTCTTACAGCATGTAATAACAATAACGCCGGTACCGCTACCTTTGACCTCACTTCAGCAACGGTAACTTCTATACCCGGTGTCCTTAAAGAGTTTTACCCTACCCTGTTTGATATGAACGCGGGAACCAATCAAATAACTAATCCTACAGCCTATGCTTCTCCTGCTGCAACCATCTATGTAA
This sequence comes from Chryseobacterium rhizosphaerae, assembly GCF_003385455.1. GTDB lineage: Bacteria > Bacteroidota > Bacteroidia > Flavobacteriales > Weeksellaceae > Chryseobacterium > Chryseobacterium rhizosphaerae. The sequence goes on from NZ_QNUF01000002.1 coordinate 85,741, forward strand.
AAGTAACTACTCCCCAAGGCTGTGTAAGTTCTTCCAAAATCACGTTGAACATTCACCCTGTAGTTGTTGTTAATGATGCTGAAATAAGATCCTGCTTTATAGAAAGCAACCCGTCAATGGCTTCATTTAACCTTACCGGAGCCGTAGTGACTACCCAAAATGGAACTACAAAAAAATATTACCCTTCATTAACTGATGCTATCAATGAAACCAATGAAATAAACAACGCATCTACTTATATAGCCCCTACCGGTGTTATTTATATCAAAGTTTCGAACTCGAACGGATGTTATGCAATCGCTAAAGTGAACATCACCGTCATACCACCCACCTTTTCTCCTATTTTGGAAGACAAGATTATATGTATAGAAAACAAAACGACTTTAGATGCAGGACCGGGATTCAAAAGCTATGAATGGAGCACGGGAGCCACTACACAGGTTATCAATAACGTAGGAGTAGGCACATATTGGGTAAAATTAAAAACAGGAGACTGTATTGCCACCCAAACTGTAAAAGTATACGCTTCCGAAAACCCGGTAGTAACCAGTATTGATGTATCAGGAAGAACAGTCACAGTATACGTTAACGGAGGAACTCCTCCCTACCAGTATTCTATGGATAATATTAACTGGCAGGATTCCAACGTATTTACCAATATAACCAGAGGTGAGGCTAAAGTTTATGTAAAAGACAGCTATAACTGTACTCCTATTGAAATTGCTATTACTGTACCTAATCTCATTAATGTAATTACCCCTAATGATGATGGCGTCAATGATTTCGTAGACTATTCCGCATTATCAGGTAAACGAAATCTTGAAATATCAGTATTTGACCGATATGGGTACAAAATATTCCAGGCCGATCAATCTAACGGATACAAATGGAATGGAACCATCCATGGAAGCAAAAAAGTTCCTACAGGAAACTATTGGTATTCTGTAACATGGAATGAAAATAACCAGAAAAACACGCCGATAAAATTCTCCGGCTGGATCATGGTTAAAAATAGAGATTAAAAAAATTGATCTATACTAAAAAAATCACTCCCGATAAAGGAGTGATTTTTTGTATTATTTAAGAGGATATATTTCATTATAAACCCATTTTATTCATATTCAATTCTTAAATTTGCCTTATGAATTATTTGGAAGCTTTGAGCAGAAGATATTCTGTTAAAAAATTTAATCATCAGGTGATTCCTCAGGAAACACTTTATAATATTCTTGAGTCAGGAAAACTCTCTGCAAGTTCACTTGGACTTCAACCCTATAAAATTTTAGTTGTTGAAAGTGAAGCTATGAAACAGAAACTGATTCCGGCTTTCTATAATCCATCACAAATCTCCACCTGCTCCCATCTTATTGTAATCATTTCAAAAAAGACAATTGATGAGAGCTATATCCGGGGATATTTCAATCATATTTCTGAGGTAAGAGAAACTTCTCTTGAGAAACTTGAGCCATTCAAAAACAGTATCAATCAGCATATTGTACAGAAAACACAGGATGAAATTTTCAACTGGGCAGAGAAACAATCCTATATAGTACTGGCTAACTTAATGTATGCAGCCGCTATAGAAAATATTGACTCTTGTCCCATGGAAGGTTTTCGACAGGATATCATAGAAGAAATTCTTAGTATAAATCCTGAAACAGAAAAAGTAACCGTTACCCTCGCTTTAGGTTACCGTTCTGAAGAAGATTACTTCCAACACATGAAAAAAGTAAGAAAACCAAACGAAAAATTGTTTAAATTTATGTAATATTTAAACGATTGTACCTAAAGCAAGCATATGATAAAAGCGGATGTATTAGTAATCGGTTCCGGCATTTCCGGACTTTCCTATGCCATTAAAGTTTCTGAACAGCTCCCTGATGCCAAGATTATTATCGTAACAAAATCTGACGAAGACGAAAGCAATACCAAATATGCTCAAGGCGGACTTGCTGTGGTTACAGATTTTCAAAAAGATAATTTTGAAAAGCATATTGATGATACCATGAGGGCCGGCGATGGAGAAAACAAACGGGATGTGGTAGAAATGGTAGTCAAGGAAGCTCCTGCAAGATTCAATGAAATTGTAGAATGGGGCGCCCAATTCGATATGAAAAACGGAAAATTTGCTTTGGGAAGAGAGGGAGGCCACACCGAAAACAGAATTGTCCATCATAAAGATATCACCGGATTTGAAATTGAAAGGGCTTTATTGGAAACAGCCAATAACAGTCCCAATATTGAAATCTTAGACCATCACTATGTTATTGATATCATTACCCAGCATCATGTTCCCGGAAAAGAACTGAACGAAGGAGATATCCATTGCTATGGTGCTTATATTCTGGACGAAAAGTCCAAAACAATCAAAAAGATAACTTCCAAAATAACATTGGTTGCCACCGGAGGTGCCGGACATGTTTATAAAAACACCACCAATCCTAAGATTGCAACAGGAGACGGAATTGCTTTCGTTGCCCGTGCCAAAGGAAAGGTTTCCAATATGCAGTATTATCAATTCCACCCTACTGCTTTATACAGTAAGATTGACGGAATGTTATTTCTTATTTCCGAAGCCGTAAGAGGTGATGGTGCAAAATTAAGAACAAAAAGAGGTGAAAAGTTCATGCAAAAATATGATGAACGTGAAGAACTTGCCTCAAGAGATATTGTTGCCAGAGCTATTGACAACGAAATGAAAATTTCAGGGGACGAATATGCAGGCCTTGACTGTCATGAGATGAACCAGGAGAAATTTCTGGAGCATTTCCCGAATATTTATAAAAAGTGTAAAGATGAAGGAATAGATCCGTTCACTCAATTGATTCCGGTTGTTCCGGCTTGCCATTATCTGATGGGAGGAATTGAAGTAGACAGAGACGGACAATCTTCTATTAAAAATCTTTTTGCCGTAGGGGAATGTACCAATTCCGGATTACACGGAGCCAACAGACTAGCCTCCAACTCCTTACTTGAAGGACTTGTTTTCGGGCATAATGCCGCGATGAAAACAATGGAATTACTGAATGAAAATAATTTTAACTTTGATGATCTAAAAGCTGTTCCTGAATGGAATGAAGAAGGAATGAAAATCATGGATGAAATGGTAATCATCAGCTACCTTAGAAAACAACTCCAGGAAATGATGAGTGACCTGGTAGGAATTGTGAGAAGCAACAGACGTCTGAATATGGCACTACAGAAACATCAGGAAATTGCAGCTGCTGTGGACGAGATCTATCACTACTCTATTCTCTCTCCCCAACTCTCAGAATTAAGAAACTTAACGACCGTTGCCCATCTTATCATTACCCAGTCTATGGAAATGAAAGAAAACAAAGGTGCATTTTATAATAAAGATTTAGCTTAAACAGCATACCATAATGAAAAGACCAAGTTACGTTACCGATAAAGCATTAAAGACATTTATAAAAAATGCGCTGGAAGAAGATATCCAGGATGGCGATCACTCCACTCTTTCCACAATCCCTCAGGATTTGGAACAAAGTGCTAAACTTCTGGTAAAACAAGACTGTATCTTAGCAGGTGTGGAACTGGCAGAGTTTATTTTCAACACATTTGATAAAAATTTAAAAGTTGAAGTCTTCCTTAAGGATGGTGACGCTGCAAAAGTGGGAGACATCGCCCTTATTGTAACCGGAAGTGCCAGATCTATTCTTTCTACCGAAAGACTGATTCTTAACTGCATGCAAAGAATGAGTGGTATCGCCACTCTTACTCATGATTGGGACTCCAGGTTGGTAGGTACAAAAACTAAACTTCTGGATACAAGAAAGACCACTCCCAATTTCAGAATATGTGAAAAATGGGCTGTAGCTATTGGAGGCGGAACCAATCACAGATATGGGCTTTATGACATGATTATGCTCAAAGACAATCATATTGATTACAACGGAAGCATTACCAGTGCTGTAAAGATGGCAAAGGATTATGTTAAAAAAACTAAGAAAAAATTAAAAATTGAGGTGGAAACCAGAAATCTTAAAGAAGTTCAGGAAGCCATCAAAGCAAAAGTAGACAGGATCATGCTTGATAATATGAATGTGGAGACTATGAAGCAGGCCGTGGAAATGATCAATGGGTCATGTGAATCGGAAGCTTCCGGTGGAATTACCCGCGATATGTTAAAAGAAATTGCCTCCACAGGAGTTACATTTATCTCTGCCGGAGCCCTTACACACTCGGCTGAAAATATAGATCTGAGTCTCAAAGCCGTGAAATAGCGTTGTATTTTTAACAAAAACAACCCTGCTTTGTTAAAAATACAATAACATGACTTTTTTCATACAAAAATTCAATTTTTATTTATAATATTGATAATCAAGTACTTAATATTATTAAGATTGATTAAAAATTAACATTGAGTTAATAATAGTTAAATTTTATTTTGCGAATTTTGCAGAAAATTAAATCTAACTATTACTAACGATTATGAAATTAATCAACAAATCGATACTAACTGCGGTTATTACTTTATCTACAGCTAGTGTTTATTACGCTCAACAAGTTCAGGACACAGCGAAGGCGAAGTCTAAAGATCTTGAAGAGGTTATTCTGAAAGGTGTAACTGATATCGCAAAAGATAGAAAGACGCCAGTAGCAGTTTCTACAATTAAAGCTGCACAAATTCTTGAAAGACAAGGAAATCAAGAGCTTGTAGAAATGTTAAACACTACTCCATCTGTATATGCTACAAAAGGGGGTGGAGGTTTTGGAGATTCTCAGATCACAATGCGTGGTTTTGAATCCAGAAACATAGCAGTAATGGTAAACGGTATGCCTGTTAACGATATGGAAGGTGGTACCGTATACATGTCAAACTGGACAGGTTTATCTGATGTAACTAGTACAATGCAGGTACAAAGAGGTCTTGGTTCTTCTAAATTAGCGATTGCTTCTGTAGGAGGTACAATGAACTTCATTACACGTTCTGCAGATATGAAACAAGGAGGAGCTGTAAGATTAGGTATTGGTAATAACGATTTCTTAAAAACTTCATTTGCTTATAATACAGGTAAGTCTGAAAACGGTTGGGCAGCATCATTCTTGATGGCCAGACAAGCAGGAGGAACTTATGTACAAAATACAGATTACGAATCATATACGTATTTCTTCGCATTAGGTTACCAGCCAAGTGCAAAGCATAATTTACAGTTTATGATGACTTCTTCTCCACAGTGGCACGACCAGAGATCTTGGGCGCCTACTATTGGAAACTATATCAAATACAATCCGGACAATGACGGAACACCATACAGACAATATAACTCTGACTATGGGTACTATACTTCAGCAGATGGAACAAGAACCAACATAGCTAATGCTATGAACTACTATTCCAAGCCTGTAATGATGTTGAACTGGGATTGGACAATCAGCGACAAGTCTACTTTAAGTACGGTTGCCTATATGTCTAATGGACGTGGTGGTGGTGCCAGAAACCTTGGTAAAGTAGGAAACAAGTCAATCACGGACCCAAGTTTCATCGATGCAGAAGGTCACTACAATTATAACACAATTTTTGCCGCTAACGCAGCTGTAACTCCAACGGTAGGTGTTGCCGGAAATACATTAGTACGTAGCTCAAGTGTGAACTCTCACAACTGGTATGGTATTTTGATGAACTTCCAGCACAAAATCAACGATAACTGGAATTTCTCAGTAGGTACCGATGACAGATACTATTACGGATACCACTACCAGGTAATTTCTGATTTATATGGAGCTTCCGGTTATACTGATGCAACTAACAAAAACTTACCTACCAATAATATTGTACGTAACACATACGATTACCAAAAATTAAACTGGAATCCTTTCGGTGGATCAAATGCTCCTATGGAAGACAGAGTAGCATTCAGTAATGATGGTGAAGTATTATGGTACAGTGGTTTCGGACAGGTAGAATATTCTACTGACAAATTAACGGTTTATGCACAAGGTTCCATATCCAACCAAGGATATCAGAGAATTGATGACTTTACAAAACCTGGAACAGTTCAACAAGGGCAGGCAGTAGACAGAAAAACAGGATTTAAAAACCTATTTGGCTACAACGTTAAAGGGGGTGCCAACTATAATATTGACGCTAACAATAACGTATTTGCCAATATCGGTTATTACAGCAAGCAGCCTTTAATGAGTGCAGTATACCCAAGTAACCAGCAAGTAGTTAACCCTAACTTAACGAATGAGAAAATTTTCTCTGTTGAATTAGGATATGGTTTCAAAACGGCTAACTTCAATGCAAAAGTTAACGTATACAGAACTGAATGGAAAGACAGATGGTTCAGAAGAGGAGGTGTAGACTTCGGAAACGGAATCAGAGGATATTCTGAAATCAGTGGTATTACTCAACTTCACCAAGGGGTAGAAGCTGAAGCAACTTACAGAGTAAACAGATTCTTAGAACTACAGGGAATGTTCTCTTGGGGAGATTATCAATACAAAGGAAACGGAACTGGATCTAACTTCCAGGATGACAATACACCTATCCTAACTAACGGAACTAACACTTCTACTCTTTATCTGGATAAAGTAAAAGTAGGTGGTACTAACAACAGTATTCCACAAACTACTTCTTCACTAGGATTTACAGTAACTCCAGTTTCTGATCTTAGAGTATATGGTAACTGGCAGTATGTAGGAAAAGTATATTCTGCAATGAATATGAATGACTTTGTAACACCAGGAAACGAAGCTTTGAAATTACCTGATTTCAATTTATTCAATGTAGGAGCATCTTACAAACTTAAATTAAAGAACCAAAGCCAATATTTCACTCTTGGTGTAAACGTATACAACTTGTTTGATACTACGTATATTCAGGATGGTGCAACTAACATCAAAACAACTGATAAAATTAACCCATCTGCTAAACCTGGTGCCGCTGATTATGGTGTTACTTATGAACAAGCAGGAAGAGTTTATAAAGGAATTGCTGACGGAAACAGAGTTTATTTCGGATTTGGAAGAACTTGGTCTACAAGCTTATCATTCAATTTCTAATAAATCATAATATTAGATTTTATAAATATGAATCCCGGCTTTGAGCCGGGATTTTTGTTATCTTTGTGTACAAAAAAATAGGATTATGGATTTTTACAAGATTTTTCTTAGTGCACACAAAGGATTTGGATACTTAGAACTCCTTTTAGTTGCATTATTTATCATTGCACTTTTAGCTACTATGTTCGGGTACAGTGGAAAAGTGAACAAGTTTTTAAAGAAAACCACTTTATTCACGATGATTTTCTTTCACGTTCAGTTTTTAATAGGAATATGCTTGTTATTCATATTTTCTCCAGGTTTCAAAGCTGCCTTAGATGCAGGAACCTTAATGAAGGACGCTTACAGCAGACAAACATTTGTTGAGCACCCTTTTTCTATGCTTATTGCCGCTGTATTGATGACCATTATCAATAAAAAGGTAAAGTCCAACGATACGATCTCTTTAGGAATCGTAATTATGGGATTGATTGCCGCAGGTTTATTTGCATTTGCCTTCCCTTGGACAAGAGTTTTTGGGGCATAAAATACAATACGGAAATTATACATTATGCGTTATAATTTATAAATAGTTTAATCTTTAAATTTTTAATTAAATCAATGAAAGTAGCTGTAGTAGGTTCAACAGGAATGGTTGGACAAGTTATGCTTAAAGTTTTGGAGGAGAGAAACTTCCCTGTAACAGAATTAATACCGGTAGCATCCGAAAGATCTGTAGGCAAGAAGGTGAAGTATAAACAGAAGGAATTTACGATTGTAAGCATGAAGGACGCTATAGCTGCCAAACCGGATATTGCGATCTTCTCTGCCGGAGGTTCTACATCTCTTGAATTTGCTCCTTTATTTGCAGAAGCAGGAATAACAGTAATTGATAATTCTTCTGCCTGGAGAATGGATCCTGATAAAAAATTGGTGGTTCCTGAGATCAATGCTGATGTTTTAACAAAGGAGGACAAGATTATTGCCAATCCAAACTGTTCTACCATTCAGTTGGTTATGGTTCTTGGGCCATTGAACAAAAAATATGATTTAAAAAGAGTAATTGTTTCTACTTACCAATCTGTAACAGGAACGGGAAAAGCTGCGGTTGACCAGTTAAATGGCGAGATCAGCGGTGATGATTCTGTTGCTAAAGTATATCCTTATCAGATCTTTAAAAATGCATTGCCACACTGTGATGTATTTGCGGAGGATGATTATACTAAAGAGGAAATTAAATTGATGAAAGAGCCTAAGAAAATTTTAGGAGATGATACATTCAATTTAACAGCAACAGCCGTAAGAGTTCCGGTTCAGGGAGGTCACTCAGAAAGTGTAAACATTGAATTTGAAAACGAATTCGAGCTGGATGAAGTAAGAAAAATTTTATCTGAGACTCCGGGAGTAGTCGTAATGGATGATGTGAAAAACAACCACTATCCGATGCCTCTGTACTCGGAAGGAAAAGACGAAGTTTTCGTCGGAAGGATAAGACGGGATCTCTCACAGCCGAAAACGCTTAACCTCTGGATTGTAGCAGACAACCTAAGGAAAGGAGCGGCAACCAACGCCGTGCAAATCGCAGAATACCTTGTAGCAAACAACTTAGTATAAACTAACAAAATAAAAAAGAGTCTCAAATTGAGATTCTTTTTTTTATCAAACTCCATATGAATACCCAGAAAAACACTCATCAAGAAAAAATAGGCTTCCAAAAGATCATTGCTGTCTTTGGAGTGATCCTTTTTGTTGGAAAAATTATTGCCTGGAAATTGACCAATTCCGATGCCGTATTTTCTGATGCCATGGAAAGTGTCGTCAATGTTATCAGTGCATTTATGGGCCTTTACTCCCTTCATCTTGCCGCAAAGCCTAAAGATGAGGATCATCCATACGGCCACGGGAAAGTAGAATTTGTCACCTCCGGGATAGAGGGAGCCCTTATTGCCATTGCAGGGATTATGATTATCTATGAGGGCATTCATAGTCTTATTGTAGGCAAAACACTGAGCAAAATTGATTTGGGAATATGGATCATTGCCGCTACTGCCATTATTAATTATCTTTTGGGATATATTTCGATAAAAAAGGGAAAAAGGGAAAATTCTCTGGTACTGATTTCTTCCGGAAAACATCTTCAGTCTGATACCATTACCACTCTGGGCGTTGTTGCCAGTTTAGTGATTGTTTATTTCACTAAAATCTATTGGCTGGATTCTGTGGTCGCACTATCTTTTGGACTTTATATCATATTTGTAGGCTATAAAATCGTGAGAAAATCTTTAAGTGGTATTATGGATGAACAGGATCCTGAAATATTAAATCAGGTCATTAGAATCCTTGAAGAAAACAGACACATAGAATGGATTGATGTACATAATATGAAAATCCAGCAATTTGGGGCCTCCCTTCATATTGATGCCCATATTACCCTTCCGTGGTACTATGATCTTCGTGATGCCCATAGTGAAATGGAAAAAGTAATTATCCTTCTTGCAAAAAATATGAAACGCAGTATTGAGTTCAATTTCCATATGGATGATTGTAAACCGATTTCATGCCCGGTTTGCCAGATCAAAGACTGCCCTGTCCGCGAAAAGGATTTTATAAAACGTGTAGAATGGACACCTGAGAATGTAACCAGTGTAGACAAACACACTGCAGAATAGGAAATAAAAAGACTGATTTCTTACCCCTGTTTATTCATTTGCTTTCTATAATAAAATATAGGAACCACCAAAAGTATAATCAAAGGTTGGATCACAAACCGTCTCATATAAAAGGAGAAAAGATATCCTATCCCAAACTTGTCATGGATACAGTATAGATAGACTGGAAAAGTAATTACAAAAACAATACTCATTAAAATAGCCCCCTGCAATGTCCATTGTCTGTTTTCAAATAATCCCTGAACGATCAGGCATGAAAAAAGAAGATTTAAAATAAACCTGAACAAGTATCCTATGATCAATCTTCCCCATTCAAATTCCGGGAACTCAATATTTTTATTGGCTTCATGAAAATACGTAAGAAAAGGATCATAAAATAGAGTATCCTCAAGCACTCTTATTCCTATAAGACCGCCAATACCGAGTATAACCAGAAACCAGTTAAGAATTTTCATTTTGTAAAGCAAAGAATTTAATCCAGATTAACCAAAGCACCACAACACTTCCATAAATTATAGCGGGAAAAATAAAATCATGGAACATCTTCCCGTATTCAGGATAATCTGACATGACAATATTTAATCCAACAATTCTCAGTAGATTCATGATATAGAGTAAAACCAACCCTACTCCCACAAAAACAAAAGTTTTCGCTCCTTTATAAAAAGCAAAAACAAAAGACATAAATAAAATGATGACAGAAATAGCATTACAGCCCTCCACCATTCTTGTTACATATTGTCCTTTTACATAAAACCAAACCTGTTCATTTTTCACATCATCATAAAGAGCAGTCTCGTAACCTCCTTTATTTTGAAGATATGTGACCTGATTTCCTATCATTCGTGAAAAAGAATCCAATCCGTGATCTTTCTCACTGTTAAGATAAAACTGATAGGCAAAAAGCAACACCAGATAAACGATGATGAATCGCAATAAAATACCTAAAACCGGTTTGAAATCTTTTAACATAAATACAAAGATAAAAATTAGGCCGTAATAACCTGAGCCCTAATGAAAAAAGTTAAGATGGGAAGCTATTTTAATCTCATGTTTCCAACTCATGTTAAATTAGTATATTTGTTTTTATATTATGACTTCTGAAAACGCAAAACGATTTTTTGAAAACCATTGTGGTAAAAAATCTTCCGAATTCGTCACATTAGCTCAAAGCGGCTCTGCCAGGGTAAATTTTCTGGCCATAACCGACCTTGAAAAGTACATCATCACCTACAATGAAAACATTCCCGAAAATGAAAGTTTCCTTTACTATTCCGGTGTTTTCTCTGAACTACACCTTAATACCCCGCATATTTTAGCTGTTTCGGATGACAGAAAAATGTATGTACAGGAGTTTTTGGGGGAGCAAACCCTTTCGGAGGTGATTACTAAAGAGCAGCTTTCGCCCCGGGTAAAATCATTTGTAAAACAGACTTTGGAGCGGTTATTCAGACTCCAGATTCAAACCCAGGGAAAAATTGATTTTACAAAAACTTTTGAATATGAAAATTATGATGAACTTCCGGTCATTCATGATTTATATTATTTTAAGAATTTCGTGGCAGATGTGTTGGAGCTGGAGTACAACAAATCTACCCTACTGAAAGAATTCAAGCAAATTGCTTTCCTTATTGAGAATCTGGAACCCAAAGGAATCATGATCCGTGATTTTCAGGCCAGAAATATTATGGTGAATGAGAAAAATGAAGTTTCATTTATTGATTATCAATCTGCCATGAAAGGCCCATTGATGTATGATGTCATCTCCTTTCTTTATCAAGCTAAAGCCGATTTCCCTGAAGACTTCAAAAATGAAATGCTAGCATATTATATTCAGCAGTTTGAAGATCCGGAAACAAGAATTCAGCTGCAAAATTCTGTGAAACCTATTCAGATGATGCGCTTTTTACAGGTTTTGGGAGCTTACGGATTCCGGGGATTAATCCAAAGGAAGCAGCATTTTTTGGCAAGCCTGGAAAAAGGGATCAAAAATATCGCTCAGTTTGCTGATTTCTGGGAAGAGATGAAAAATTATCCGGAACTGAAAAAGGTCATTCAACAGTTGTCTCTTGAAAAATCAAAAATAAAAATTGAGGAAATACTAAACTTGAATCATTAAGAATACTTTATTTTTTGGATTGATCAAAATCTTACCTTAAAAACTTAAAATACCTTAGTGGTAAAAAAATATAAAAAAGAAGAAAAATGTTACACATAGACATACACAGCTTTTCGTACAAAAAAGGAGGAATTCCAAAAGATCACTCCGGAAACGGAGGAGGTTTCGCCTTCGACTGTAGAGGAATTTTAAATCCCGGAAGAATTGAAGAATATAAAATACAGACCGGAAACGATATTGGAGTTCAGGAATACCTGGAAACAAAGACAGAAATGCCTAAGTTTTTAGAATTGGTAAAGTCCATCATCTCTATCAATATCGAGGATTATCTGGCAAGAGGATTTGAAAACCTTCAGATCAATTTCGGATGTACCGGAGGCCAGCACCGATCTGTATACTCCGCCATTAAAATTGCAGAATTCATCAAGGAAAAATATCCTGAAGGAACAGAAGTAACCCTTCACCATGATGAGCAACCTCAGCTGAACAATGGTAATCAGTAGTGAGCAATAAGTAATACCTTTATTACTTATTCCCTATTTTCTATTACCCATTACATATCACTCATTACCTATACTATTATGAAGGCTCTTATTTTTGCAGCAGGAAAAGGCACAAGGCTTAAACCGTTTACAGACCATCATCCGAAAGCTTTGGCAAAAGTGAATGGTATCCCTCTTTTGGAAAGAAATATCAAATATTTAAAAAGTTTTGGAATACAGGATTTTGTGATCAACATTCATCATTTTGGAGACCAAATTGTTGATTTTTTACATAAAAATAATAACTTCGGTTGTAAGATAGAAATATCTGATGAAACCAATGAGCTATTGGAAACCGGAGGCGGCTTAATTTTTGCTAGAAAGTTTCTTGATCATGGTGAAGATTTTTTAATCATGAATGCTGATATATTAACCAATATAAATATCAATACATTGGTAGAATATCATAAAAAGATAAAAGATTTTGCTACTTTAGCAGTTTCGGACCGTGAAAGTTCGAGAAAACTCCTTTTCAATGATGAGATGGTTTTACGTGGCTGGCTGAATGTGCAAACAGGAGAGCAGAGGCTGGCAGAATTCAATAAAGGATTTAAAGCCCTTGCCTTCAGTGGTGTCCACTGCATCAACCCTCTTATCTTTGAAAAAATAAAAAGAACAGGCAAATTTTCTGTTATGGAAGAATATCTGGATCTGATGCTGACCGAACATATTCACGGTTTTGTACATGACAGTATTCTCGTAGATGTCGGAAGACCGGAATCTGTAATAGAAGCCGAAAAACATTTTAAATAATTTTTTGCAAATGGAAATTGACGGAACCAGGGATGAAAGTTTAGTAAATCCAGAGCTTGACATAAACGAAACTAAATTACTTAACAGTTTCAGACAAAAAACATGGGACGAAACAATCGCTAAGGACAGCTGGATGGTTTTCAAAGTCATGGCTGAATTTGTAGATGGCTATGAAAAGCTGGCTAAGATAGGCCCATGTGTTTCCATATTTGGTTCTGCCCGATTGAAACCGGAAAGTCCATACTATGAAATGGCTGTAGAAATTGCCGAAAAGATCACCAAATTAGGGTTCGGAATTATTACCGGAGGAGGTCCCGGAATCATGGAAGCAGGAAATAAAGGTGCTTTCAATGCTAAGGGAAAATCTATCGGACTTAATATCGATCTTCCTTTTGAACAGCATTTCAATCCTTATATCAATAAATCGTATTCTATGAACTTCGATTACTTTTTCGTGAGAAAAGTAATGTTTGTAAAATATTCCCAAGGCTTCGTGGTGATGCCAGGTGGTTTTGGTACTTTGGATGAGCTTACAGAAGCAATGACCCTGATTCAGACCAATAAAATCGGAAAATTTCCAATTGTTCTGGTAGGAAGTGAATTCTGGAGCGGATTGCTGGATTGGTTCAAAGCAACCCTGCTAAAAGAAGGCATGATTGCCGAAGATGATCTGGATCTTTACAGAGTGGTAGACACTGCAGATGAGGCCGTAGCGCATATTAAAGCATTTTATGATAAATATTCTGTAAATGTTAATTTTTAATTGGCATATTATTTGTGACTTATAACTAGCAAGTATGATTGTAAATCTATTAATTAAGATGAAAAAACTTTTATATATATCAGGAATTTTAACATTTTTTGTGTTAATGAGTTTTATGTATGTAGACTTTTTCTCTTCAATGACCAAGGTTGATTATATTGATGGAAGCAAGACATTGAAGTTTACCACAAAAATGAATACAAGCCATATCTCTGATGCTATTAAAATAAATCCTAATACAGCAGGATTTGAGGCTGAAGTTAAAAAATATGTGAATAACAATTTTGATGTATTTGTCAATGGTGCTCCCAAAACAATAACTTTCACCGGAAGTCAGGTAAGTGGAGAAACTGTATGGGTGTATTTTGAAACCGGAGGAGTTTCAGATATCAACACCTTAAAAATTAAAAACACGATCCTTCTAAGCGCCTTTCCTAAGCAAATCAATCTGGTGAACATTGCCTATAAAGGCAGCCAGAAAACGATGAACTTCCAGAGAGGAAAAGAAGTGAACGAGGTTTCTTTTTAAAAGAATTAAATTTAACCAGTATAAAGGTATCCTAGAAGTTAAGCTTTTAGGATATTTTTTTGCATTAAAAATCACTACAAAGGGATTAATACGTAAAAATACTGACCGTAAATTCCGCACTTATACGCTAACACAGGTCTTTTTAACGTCCTACATTTGTCATGTAATTACAATGTTGAAGCCGATATCACATAAAAAACGGGGCGGAATCTGAAAAGCCAAACGAGTAAGGAAAACAAATCATTAAAAAACAAATCACATGGACACATCACAATTAGCATCAAGTCAGGAAATAGACATTATGGTTGTCATTGACACGGATTACGTAAAAGAATACATGAAATCAAATAACCTTACCCCTTGTACAGATGACATTACTAAAGCGGTACCTATTGATCATGCAGGAAAATATATGATCGTTCCCACTACAAACGTTGCCGGAGGCCAGGCAACAGGAGACTTAAACTTCACAGCAAGAGCCGGAGATACTGTATGTTTCAGAGGCTGTTCGATATATCAGAACTCAGATGATGCTATTATTATCTACAAAGTTCAAAACTATGCCGGAGTGGATGTATTCAATGGTAACCCTATCCAATATGAGGGGGTAGACAGAAAACAAGCGGCAATACCCGACCATACAAAAGCCGATGGCCTTCCTGCTTTACCTGCCAACGTTCTTTTTCAAAGTTTGGATGCAAGGATAGGTGGCACCGGACAGGGAAGCTATTATATTTATTTTGCGTTATATACCTTAGATCCTAAGAACAGTGACAAACAAAATCTTTACAGTTACTGTCGTTGGGACCCAACCATTACGGTTAAGTAGTACCTATTATTTTATATGGCATAAAAAAGCCGGCTCTTATGAGCCGGCTTTTCATATCATAAGCAATGATTATTGTGCTTTTATCTTGAAATCATCTACCTCCCACGTTGCTGCGGCAGCAGTAGTAGAAGTATATTTAAATGCGATTCTTACATTTTTTCCTAAGAAAGCGCTTAAGTTTACATTACCAGACCCAACCCAGTCACCGAATGCATTCGCATTGGTATCTAAAGTAGCCGGTAATAATGTCCATGTTGTGGTTGCTGGATCACCGGTATAATTATCTGTAGCATATACCTGTAAAGCATTTCCTGCATATCTTACGTCTGTTGAAAAGCTTACTGCAGCTTTAGTTTTTCCAACCAGACTAACTGCTTTGGAAATCAACCAGTCTTCATTCACAATGTTATTTCCGGCACCTCCGGCATTACCATTCATCATGGCATAATAATTCTGCCCGTTTCCTTGGTTAGATGTCTGCCAAACCTGAGGCCCGGTCACATTTTTCACGGTCCAGTCTGAGCTGAATCCACCTGCTGCAAAATCATCGCTGTATACAACCGGAATAGGGGTATATACACTACCGTCACATCTTGGTGCATCAAAGTCTATATTTGCCAGCTTAGTAATCCATAGCTGATAGGTTCCATTATAGATACTTAAAATAGCATAGGCATCTCCTTTTCCTCCTTTTACTTCATATCCACCAGGTTTGATCGTTCCAAAACTAGCCTGACCGCTAGTTCTTAAAATCACTGTATTTCCTGAGCAATCCTGAAGTGTTCTGCTTGTTACAGCATTACCATCTGTTAAAGTTCTTCCCAGATCTCCATCAACAAACTGAAGATCTTTAATTTTGATCCATCTTCCAACATCACCTGTTGTTAGCTGGGATATTGTTTTCTCGGTAGGCACTACCGGTCTTGAAGCCGTATTGCTATCGAAGAAATATTTGTACATATCTACCTCCTCTATCTGTCCGAACTGTGTATTGTTACTGAATAAAGATCCTAACTGAACTTCTCCGTTTACACTTCTTACATACAGATTTTTAAGTTTGATATTCACATCTTTACCTAATCTGAATCTGCTGTCAAGATACAGGTTTGTTTTATTCATGTTTATTCTGATTCCTCCTGTAGCATCTTCTACATATACATACTTATAAAGGTTTCCTGTTTCATCATTAGCTACCACCTGAGCTTTAAGATAAGAATCTGAAGTGATCTGTACCCAGTTTGTAGTTCCTGCAGCCAGTTGTTTCACATCAGCAACGGTTTTAGCCGTAAGTGAACCTGGATTAAAGTCACATGGTCCTTCTGTAAGCCCGTCTAAACGTGGGAATTTCTTCATATCAAGATCTTCCGACTTGTTTACATATAACTGATACGTAGTCGTATTTCCAGATTGGAATTTACTGTAAATTCCAACAAATTTACCATTACCGGAAGGAAGAAGCTGACCTGCAAATGCTGCAAATCCACTGTTTCTTACCACCGCAGTTTTTGCATATTTTCCAGCTGCCCATCCTTCACCTATTGTTTTATCCACCGTTACTCCATTAGGTGCATAGGTAGTACATAAAGCTCTCGCATCAAATTCTACATCATTTACCTGGATCAGACATCCGAAATATTGATCATTGGCAGGAACCATGTCAGCCAGTTTCATTATTTTCGGTACAATCTTTCCTTTCGGAGCACAAGATCTGAAGATATGTTTTCCAACAAGTTTTTCAGGAATTCTTGATACAGACGAAGCAGACGTTTCGGCCCCTGTTTTCACACCAAGCTGTACAAGGCTTCCGTAAGCCCCTACAGCAAGTCCGTTAAGTTTGATATATACTTTTGATCCCTGAGGATATTTGGTATAAGTACTTACTGCATCTACACTCACAGTAAACCCTTGTGTAGGATTTTCCAGTGCATCCTGAACGTAGATCGTTTTATAAATATTTCCTGTTTCATCCGTAGAAGAAACATATCCCACCAAATATAAGTCGTCAGCCTCATTATTGGGAGTGGTGTCTTCCGGAAAGGCATAGGTTACATTATTCTGAAATTTCGCTTTTACGTCAGCAAAAGGCATTACAATCCCGTTTTTATCGGCACAGTCGTAGCCGTCAAGATTGGGCTGATCGTATTTATCATCATGCACACATCCTGTCGTTATAAACAAGGAAGCTGCTGTGATAAAAATATATTTTAAAATTGAGTTATATTTTTTCATTGTAGTCGTTTTAGAATCTTAAATAAACGTTAGTAAAGAAAGTGATTCCTCTGTCATACCAAAGTTTTGGTCCAAAATAAGGAGTTTCTCTCTGGGCATCGGCAAGTGCATCACTAAAGTTCACATTTCGTCCTTGTTCAAATCCTCCGGTTACATAATTTCTGTTGTTCAGGATATTGTTTACAGAAACACTGATTCCCATTCTGTATTTTCCAAACTGGAAAGATTTACCGGCATTGGCGTTCAGCATAAACTGGTTATCGAATTTCTTCTGCTTGGTAATAAGCTCAATCAGTTCAGGAGTTACTCCGGCAAAAGGATCATTGGTCTGTGGATCCGTATACATATAAGGAGTCTTGTTCAACGCTGAGAAATCAAGATACTGATCCATCAGATAGTTCGCAGATGCTCCTACCCACCAGTATTTCGGAGAATTATATTTTAATCCGAAAGAGAATGCTTTTTGTGGTGTTCCGGCTACTTTATATCCTTTAACATTAGCTTTACCCCAAACGTCTGTTCCTCTAAATCCGTTTAAGTCATCAAAAGTAGATACTTCAGGATTGTTCGTGTATTTGTATTCTCCTACACTGGCTACCCCTACTGCATTTAATGTAGGTGTGATTTTAACATCAAAACCTAATTCAAGTCCCATGTATCTTTTATTAACTCCGCTCATTGCTTCATTAACCAAAGTACTGAAAGAATTTCCCAGGGTACCGTCATTTACGTCAGCATAATATCTTGAAATTTCAGTAGCGTTTTGAATCGTCGTTAAGTACCCCGATAGTCTCAGTTTTAAAATCTGTCCTCTCATCACATAACTTAGATCATTAGAATTGATCATCTGGTTACCCACTCCCGGCGTTTGGTAATCCACCATTCTTGGGTTGATATAGATTTCATTAAGCGTAGGTGCTAAGCTAAAGAAAGCTCCATTATAAACAATAAAGTTTTTACCATTGATTTTATAGGTAATTTTACCTTTAACCCCAGCATCTAAAGCATCATATACAGAACTCTTACCTTTAGAATTATCTCTGAATCTGGCAATTCCACTTCTGAAATTTCCTTCTCTGTACGCTTCGGAATAAGATGAGAAAACGGAAGCAACAACATTCCATTTGTTAAAATCTATTTCAGAAGAGATGTTCAATGAATAATGATTCCTAGTTAATTCGTAAGAATACTGGGTTCTGTCTCCTTCTCTTACTTCTGTATTTCCATTATCAGCATCATACTTTGCATCTCCGTTGAATGCATTGAGATTATTGGCAAAATTAGCTCCCAGTAAGTCTTTAACTCTTCTGAAGTTATCAGATTTTAAATTCTGATAGTTGAAGTTTACGTTCAATTTCCAATTATCTTTCAGCCTTGTATCAAAGTGAGATGAAAAGTTGAACGTTTTATCTTTATTAACGTCTTCTACAATAGTATACACAGCCCCTCTCGCTTTTCCATCACCATCAACAAGGTTAAGGCGGTTGGCATTATAAAGAGAGTTCCAGTCTATTTGTGACTGCTGTCTGAATTCATCGGCAGAAAGAAGTCCGTAGCTTGGTAATTTTCTGTAATAAGTAGGGTTTGGATCCGGAGCATGGAACCAGTCTAGTCTGCTTCTCGCATCGCTACCAAACTGATAAGATACAGTGTTTGTCCAGTTTGAATTTTTTCCTACTTTCAGGTAATCTGTTAAGATGAACATAGGTTCAAAAACATTCCTGATTCTGGAGTTTCTTTTTTCTCCATCCTGCCATCCCCAGTATGAGTTATAATTTTTACCCATCAGGTCATACACCTCCTGAGTATTCGGAGCATTGGAAGCCCTGTAGGTCGGAGATCCGAAAGCAGTTAGGTTTATAGAGTGTCTATCTGTAAATTTTTTCTCAATAGAAGCAAAATAAGCATAGGCATCCTGATAAACTCCATCAATGATGGCTCTGTCTCCCCATCTTCTGCTTGCAGAGACAGTTACAGCCCATCCGTTTTTAGTAAGCCCTGACGAATAGGTAGCCATAGCTCTGTGCAGGTAGCTTCTGTTCGTAAATGAATAGGCTAATGAAGTTTGTTTTCTATAGCTGGAAGCTCTGGTATTATAGTATACTACCCCACCTAAGTTTCCAAAAGTATATTCTGAAGGTGTAATATTGTCTACATTCTCATAAGGATATCTGGTCACATCATTCATCCCTCCCCAATTGTTGAAGTCTATTCTTCCGTCATCATTCTTAGACATGGATACTCCGTTAAAAAGAACATCTTCAAATCTGTTGTCTACCCCTCTTGGTCTGAACCAGTAAGCACCGAGTTCAAAAGCAGAAACATTCTGAAAAGCATCTCTTCCTGAGCTTAAAAGTCCTACAGTAGGCTGCATAGATGAGCCTCCGTCCTCAGAATCACTGGCAGAGTCATCAATGACTATAACTCCTGCGTCTGATCCCAAAGTGTAATTAAGTGTAATAACACCTAAGTCTTTTCTCTTCTCATTTGCAGCTACATCAAACTCTAAGATTTTTGATTCAAAGTTTGGTTTTGCCACTGTAATAAGATAGTGTCCAGGTTTTAAATCCACAAACTGGAAGTACCCAATTTTATCCGCGGTCACGTCGTCGCTGGATTGTGCTAGATCTACTTCTGCTTTCTCTAAAGGCTTACCATCCTGATCCTTAACATACGCATACACAGTGGTTTGCGCAAAGTAAAAAGATGCAGGCATTAAAGTAAATAAAGAGATTAGGGATAGTTTTTTAATCATAATAAACTTATTTTTAACTCCTTCTTTATTTAAGGGGCAACAAATTTAGAACTATTTTCATTAACTCAAACATTTTTAGTTCTTTATTCTATTAATTTTCCTTAACACCCCACTATTATCATAAAAATATATGCTAATTTTCATCAATTGCGAAAAATACAATAATACTATTCTTTCTATTTAAATTTACGTTAAAAATGAAGGCCATTTACTATAGATTACATAATGAATACGGATGTTGGCAAAATTAAATCCATAAAAAAATGAGCGCTTCACAAAGCTCCTGTTTTAGCTTTCCACCTTATTCTTAACTTTTTATTAAACTAAACTCAAATTATTTTAGTCTTTATTCTTATATAAAATTAGTAATTTTACCCCCTCAATTTTTTGAATATACTAAGAATATGAAAAAATATTTAATCATTGCCGCCCTGTTTTGCTTCAGCTCTGCTTTCTCACAACAGAAGCAGGTTAAAAGAGCAGCTATTGCCTTCCTCAATGTAGAAAACCTTTGGGACACCATTCCTTCTGCAGACTATATTGATGGAACTTTACCTCTTTCCAATCCTAAATTTCACAGAAGTGTACCTGTAGATTCTTTAAAGTTTCTTGAAACGACAGAAGACTATAAAGGAGAATGGAGCGATGATTTGTTAATTGGAAAAAAAGTGATCAGAAAACAGTTTTTATCTGAGGACTTTACAGCCAACAGCCCTAAAAGATGGGGAACAAAGTATTATAATCAAAAACTAGCCAATGAGGCAAAAGTGATTTCGGAACTAGGGAGACAGTATACTAATGACAACCCTGCAATCTGCGGATTAATAGAGGTTGAAAACAGACAGGTTATTGAAGACTTAATCAAACAACCTGCTTTGGCACGAAGCAATTATGGAATTGTTCATTTTAATTCTTATGATTTCAGAGGGATTGATGTAGCCATTATTTATCAAAAAGGAAGATTTTCTCTGTTGGATTCTTATAAAAAAGAGATTAAAATTTACGATGAAAACGGGAAAAGAGAATATACCAGAGATATCGTTATAGCTATTGGATTATTGGATGGAGAAAAAGTAGGTATTTTTATGAACCACTGGCCATCCAGAAAAGGTGGAGAAGCAATTTCTCTTGCCAAAAGAAATACAGCTGCTACTGTACTGAAAAACGAAATGGATAAAGTAACTGCTGAAAATCCGGGAATCAAATTATTCTCCATGGGTGACTATAATGATGACCCTGTAAGCCCGAGTTTGAAAAAACACTTAGCTGCAGTAGGCGATCCGAGTGAGTTATCAGATAAGACTCCTTATTATAACCTGATGTACAAATTATATAAGGCAGGTGTTGCTTCACTGGCGTACAGAGATGCTCCAAACTTGTTTGATCAGATTATTGTTTCAAGAAATCTTTATTCACCGGAAAAAATAACGCCTACCTATACCATCTATAAAGCAGAGATCTATGCACCTGCTTATCTTGTAAACAAAGAAGGACAATGGAAAGGATATCCGTTACGTTCTTGGGATGGAGACCGGTTCACAGGTGGATACAGTGACCACTTCCCTGCGGTTTCTGTAGTTCAGAAAGAATATATTAAAAAATAAATACAGAAAGGCACTCTTATTGGAGTGCTTTTTTAGTATAAATATTGCATCATGAAAAATTTTGTTTTACTACTGCTTATGGCCATTCTTCCATACAGTTGTTATTCTCAGAATAATCCTAAAAATAATAAAGAACAAACCACCGAAATGAAACCGTCTAAAAATGAAGACGGAGAATGGGATATCGTTGTAATAGATACCCAGTTTGATTATTTTTTGAACGCGATTGCCAAACCTATGAATCAGTATTCAGAATCGTATCTGAAAAATAAAAATACATTTTTAGTCAATGAATGGAATAGTTATTATAACACTGGCAAATACAGAAATGTTATAGAATCAGGAATAGATTATGACCCACGGGAAAACTACGGGATAAAATTTGAATATAAACTCTATCAGGTCTTTGCATATGTAAAGTGGAAGTACGGCCTCAAAATGAATGGGCTGTCCGGAAGCGACGGAGCTAGATAATACACATTAAAAAAAGGTTCAGAAGTTTTCTGAACCTTTTTTATTAAATCCAATCTATTATACAGTATATCATATAAACATTAGGATAAAATTCATAAATTATTTACAAATTCACTTTAAGTTTTATCTATATTTGCATATCACTGAATCTTAATTTTCAGTAACTAATCACCTATAAAAACTAATTTAACTCATGAAGAAAATGCTCTCAGCACTATCTGTGCTATCCGTATGTTTGCTAAGCGCTCAGCTTTATATCCCGGGAACCCCCTCTGTTTCAACGAATACGAATGTAGGAATTAACACTGCATCTCCACAAGGGTCTTTAGACATTAATGCTAATGGAAATATTCCCGTCATAAGAGGAAACGGCGGGTATATCCCAACTGGTCTAAGGTTTATTGATGATTCTTACACTCAGCAGGGAAATGTAAAAGAATGGGCTATATGGAAAGGAAATCAATGGGCAAAAGGATTGGCTTTCATGAGGTATGATGCTGTAGACTACTGTGCAACAGGAATTTGTGATGCTCCATTATTCCTTCATGACAATGGAAATATTGGAATGGGTTCCTTAAACCCGGATGCCAAGTTAACTGTAAAGGGAAAGATCCATGCCGAAGAAATAAAAGTAGATCTTAACGTACCTGCAGATTATGTATTCCAGAAATATTACACAGGAGCTTCCAGCTTAAAACCGGAATACACAATACCTACACTTGAAGATGTAGAAAAATTCACCAAGGAAAACAACCACCTTCCCAATATTCCATCAGCAAAAGAAATACAGGAAAAAGGACTCAATGTAGGAGAAATGTCAAATTTACTGCTGCAGAAAATTGAAGAGCTTACGCTATATACCATTGAACAGAATAAGCTGATTAAAGAGCAGCAAAAGAGAATCGAGGCTTTAGAACAAGCTAAAAAATAACCTATACAGTTATTATTTATGAAAAAAATTCTAATACTATTAACCTTGTGTTTTGCCGTAATTCAAATTACCGCACAAAGTTATGAAGAAACTTATCTGAAAGATGAGAAGAAAAGGCTTGATAAAGTAGCTCTTGTTGAAATTGAAATTGAAAACTTTATCACTCAGAATATCAATACATTTGATTTTACAGCAGTCATCAACTCTGTAGATACTACCAATAAAGAAACCGGCCAGCCACTTTCTGCTTCGGATTATGCCACTGCACTTAATACCGCAAAGCGTCAAAAGCTAAGAAATGAATATTTCAAAAAAAATCCAGAAAAAGTAAGTCTGTATTTCGCACAGGTTCTTCAGCAGTGTACGAATGGAGGTTTTGAAGATAACGGAGGTTCTACAGCAGGCTATGGATTTGCCAGTGATGTATATGATCAGTCTACCTGGGCACAGTACACACTTACACCGACCACCGTGGTCAATCCTGCTCCCAACTCCAATGTTACCTTAGTAGATGCCGGTTCTGCTGATCCTAACATTCCAAGTATTCCAAGAGTATATTCCGGAAAATATGCCATTAGGCTCAACCAACCTACCAGCGTATTGTCCAGAAGGGCGTCATTGCTAAGACGACAGTTTATTGTCAATGAGAGGAGTATCAGCTATGCCTATGCTTTATTTTTCCAAAATCCTGCAGATGGCGGCCATACCCAGGATACAAGATATCCCTATTATCAGGTAAGGCTGAGAAACAGCAGCGGTAATATAGTCTACCAAAGAACCGTTGACGGAGTCTCCAATCCTATTTTCAACTATAATCCTTCCAACAATATTTTATACTCCGGATGGAGATGTGAAAACATTGACACTTCACAATATATGGGACAGTTTGTAACACTGGAAATCATTATGTCAAACTGTGGAAATAGCGGCCATTATGGATATGGTTATTTTGATGATTTCTGTGGGTTACCTCCTAACTGTAATATCCCTAGTGTTGGAACAATCAATCTTCATCCCCGAAGCCAAACAGGATGTCCTGAAGATCCTATGTATATCACGGGTAACTACCAGCTTCCTCCTAATGCAACGTTTCAAATGCCTGGAGCCGGTATCAAGCTTGACATCCTCGAAGCGAGCACAGGAAATCTTGTTACGACGTTAACGTCTCCCAACTTTCCGAGTACTAATAATTTCAGTTTCTACGTAAGTAGTTATTCCTTTTATCCTTCAGGGATGACCTCTAATACAGAATTCAACTTTAGAGTAAGAATGATTTATAATACGGGAGGAATTAACCAGCCGGAGGTTTCGGCTAACCATACCAACCCTCCAGGTCCTGATGTTTCTTTTAAAAACTGCAATAGCCCATGTTTTGAAGAAATGTATATCAACGAAAAGGTGGTTACCTCTCAGACTTTTCAGGCAAGTGGAGGAATCTACGCGAGCTCACAGATATATCCTAACCTCGAGGTCACCTACAGAGCGGGGTATCAGATTCAGCTATTACCGGGCTTCTACACTACCGGACAAGATGTGGGTATATTCCATGCTTATATTGGCCCATGTGAAGACAACAATACGTTTACTAAAATCCCTCCGGTAAATTCAATGGCTAAGGCTTCTGAAACTCAGATATTACCTGCAGAGATTAAAATTCATCCTAATCCTGCCTCGGGATATTTTAAAATAAGTACAGGCAGCGAGAAACTTCTTTCATGGGAAATGTATGACCTCTCCGGAAAGATGGTACTGAAAGGAACTACTTCTGATGCAAATGTTCAGAATCTCCTAAAAGGCAATTATTTCTTAAAAATAAATCTTGAAAAGAGACAGGTGAGTAAAACCGTCATTTTAAAATAATACACAACAAAAAAGGTTCAGAAATTTCTGAACCTTTTTTGTTTATAATAGCTGAAAATTATTTGTTGAATAATTCCTCTACTTTATCCCAGTTTACTACATCAAAGAATGCAGAAACATAATCAGGTCTTCTGTTTTGGTAGTTTAAATAATAAGCATGCTCCCAAACATCTAATCCTAAAACCGGAGTTCCTTTAACGTCTGCAACAGGCATTAACGGGTTATCCTGGTTTGGAGTAGAAGAAACAGATACTGAACCGTCAGCATTTTTCACTAACCAAGCCCATCCTGAACCGAATCTTGTTTTAGCAGCATCAGAAAAATCAGTTTTGAATTTTTCTAAACCACCATAATTTTCGATAGCAGCTTTTACATTTCCTACTGGCTCTTTGCTTCCTCCAGGAGTTAAAATAGTCCAGAATAAAGAGTGGTTGAAGTGTCCTCCACCATTATTTCTTACTGCTGGCTTATCAGTTCCTGTCTGACAGATTTCTTCAATAGTCTTCCCTGCCAGATCAGTTCCTTCAATTGCTTTATTTAAGTTGTCAATATATGCCTGGTGATGCTTTGTATAATGGATCTCCATAGTTTTTGCATCAATAGTTGGCTCTAATGCATCATATGCATATCCTAGTTGTGGTAATTCAAATGACATAATCTTTATTTTTAATGTTATATCCAAAATTAGCCAATATTTAAGGGATTATCAAGGATTGGGGATTACTTTAATAAATCTTTAACATTGATATATTGATTTAGAATGAATTAAAGTTTAAAATAAATTCCCCCATGGAATTATGGAAGGTCTGAAAATGAAAAAGCACAGATCCCAAAACAGGATCCATGCTTTTTCTATTTAACAATAATTAAATTTATTTATTCATAGACATCAGGAATTCTTCATTATTAAGAGTTCCTTTGATGTTCTTATTTACAAATTCCATTGCTTCTATAGGGTTCATTTCAGAAAGATATTTTCTAAAGATCCACATTCTCTGAGAGGTAACCTCGTCAAGAAGAAGATCATCCCTACGTGTACTTGAAGAAATTAAATCAATAGCAGGATAAATTCTTCTGTTAGCAATTTTTCTGTCTAGCTGAAGTTCCATGTTTCCGGTACCTTTGAATTCTTCAAAGATGACCTCGTCCATTTTGGAACCGGTATCAATAAGAGCTGTAGCAATAATCGTTAATGAACCACCTCCTTCAATTTTTCTCGCTGCTCCGAAGAATCTTTTTGGTTTGTGAAGCGCATTGGCATCAACCCCTCCGGAAAGAACTTTACCTGAAGCTGGAGTTACGGTATTATACGCTCTCGCCAATCTTGTGATAGAGTCCAGTAAGATCACGACATCATGTCCGCATTCTACCATTCTCTGAGCTTTGGCAAGAACAAGGTTGGCTACCTTTACATGTTTCTCAGCCGCTTCATCAAATGTAGAGGCAATAACCTCTGCATTTACGCTTCTTTCCATATCAGTAACCTCCTCCGGACGTTCATCAATTAAAAGAACCATCATATATACTTCCGGGTGATTGGCAGCAATAGAGTTGGCGATATCTTTAAGCAACATTGTCTTACCTGTTTTAGGCTGTGCAACAATCATTGCTCTCTGTCCTTTTCCGATCGGTGCAAACAGGTCTACTATTCTTGTTGAAATGGTAGACTCGCTTCCAGCAAGATTAAATTTCTCTTGTGGGAAAAGTGGAGTAAGATATTCAAAAGCCACACGGTCTTTGATAAAAGCAAGATCACGTCCGTTAACTTCCGTAGGTTTTAGCAAAGAAAAATATTTTTCCCCTTCTTTTGGAAGTCTTACAATTCCTTTCACGGTATCTCCGGTCTTTAAACCGAAATTTCTGATTTGTGCAGTAGAAACATACACATCATCAGGTGAAGAAATATAGCTAAAGTCTGAAGAACGAAGGAATCCATAGTTATCCGGCAATATCTCTAAAACACCTTCAATACTTACCATACCATCGAAATGAAATTCTTTCTTATGGTCAGTCTGTTCCTCTGCCTTTTCAGAATGCCTGTTTTGATTCTGATTCTGGTGTTGGTGTTGTTGGTTCTGTTGCTGATGCTGATTTCTATGTTGATTTCCGCTGTTCTGCGGATGGTTGTGTCCTTTTGGGGATCTGTTAGCCTGTTGTTGAGGATTCTTAGGCTTCTCTTCTGCCTGAGCAGGCTCTTGAGATTCTGTATTTTTAGGAGCTTCTGTTCTTTCCTGAGATACTTCGGTATCACCTGTATTTCCAGAAACCCTTTTTCTTTTCTTTTTAGCTTGTGATGCAGCAGTCATTTCTTCTGTTGCTGTTGCTACCACAGCTTCTGCTTTCGGTTCTTCTGTTTTTATTTCTTCAGAAGCGGGAACCGTTTCTTCTACCTTTTGTTCCACTTTCGGTTCAACCGGAGTTTTGGCATTCACTTTTGGCTTCGCTACTGTTTTCTTAGGAGCAGCTTTTCTTGCCGGGGCTTTTACAGGTTTATCTGCTGTGGCCTCTTCCGTATTTGGACTGGTTTCTGTGGCGTTGAAATAATCTTTTGCAACTTTAGGGTTAGAAGCCTGAAAGTCTAGAACTGCAAAGATTTTATCATTCTCATTGCTATTTCTTGCAACTTTAACGCCTAAATCTTTTAAGATTTTCGTCAGTTCCGTTACGGATTTTGACCTTAACGTTTCTATGTTAAACATACTTAATGTAAAAATGTAATTAATTGTGAGTAAGAAAAGTAAGTCCGGTGACTTTGGTTTTCAAGTACATTGTATAATGCAAATCTACACTTATTTTTGAATTGTGCAAAATTTATGTTATTTTTGCCAAGAATTTAATATTCAATGCTACAGAGAATACAAACCATATGGACGTTACTGGCAGTTTTATCTGCTGTTTTTCTTTTCATTACAGGACAGGATGTTGTTATTTTGAACAATATTCCGGTACTCAATATCGGGTGTATCCTACTGGTTTTGGCCGGAGCATTAAGTATTTTTAGTTTTAAAAACAGAAAAAGACAAATTTTGCTGAATACCATCAGCATCATTATAAACGTTTTGTTGATTGGTGTATTGGCGTACTGGCTGCTAAGCTTATCCGGAGGAATTCAATTTCCTGAGAAGGGTATTGAGCCGATTTTCCCATTAATCGCGGTTATCTGTTTGTTTATTGCAAACGTATATATCCGTAAAGATGAGAGGCTCGTGAAATCTGTAGACAGACTTCGATAACCTTACAACGATTTTTTGAGTGAGAACAGCTTCTTTTTAGGAGCTGTTTTTTAATTATCTTTATTTATGTAATTTCATGCAACATTTCAGTTAAATGCGCGACAGATCATATAAATCTTAATTAAAAAAATAATGAAAAAGCTAACCTACCTCGCTCTATCAATGTTCTCTATAAGTATTTTTGCACAGGAAGTTCCACAGGAAAGAGTGAAAACCATCCTTTCCACTCTTGCGTCAGACGAAATGAAAGGACGTGAAATAGGAACTCCCGAAAATGAAAATGCCGCTCATTATATTGCTGCACTTTTCAAAGAAAACAAGCTGGAATACTGTACAGGAAACTCTTACCTGATTCCTTTTGAATACAAAGGCCAAAAAGCATATAACGTATGTGGCATTAAAAAAGGAATATCAGATCAGTATTTAGGATTTTCCGGGCATTTTGATCATATAGGAACCAGCAATAAGAGTGGTGACAATATTTATAACGGCGCAGATGATGATGCCAGCGGCATTACAACTTTGGTAGGCATTGCCGATTATTTTAAAAATAAAAAACCTCAGTTTTCAATGGTTTTCATGGCCTTTAACGGAGAAGAAAAAGGAATGCTCGGCTCAAAAGCAATTTCTGAAGATAAAAATCTGGATAAGATCTATAATAAAATGACAGCTCTTTTCAATTTTGAAATGGTGGCCACTGAATCTCAATGGGGGAAAAATGCATTATATATGACCGGTGACGGTTTTTCAGACCTGGATGAGCTTTTCAATAAAAATGCAGCAAATGGACTGACTATAAAACCAGATCCTTATGCAGAACAACAACTTTTTTACCGGTCAGATAATGTGAGCTTTGTAAAAAAGAAAATCATTGCCCACTCATTTTCAACAGTTGATATGACTAAAGCATCACACTACCATCATGAAAATGACGATGTTACTATTGTTGATTTTAATAATATGACTCAAATCATCAATAACTTTGGAAAAACATTAGATCAACTAAATCCTAAGAATTTTGCTCCAAAATACAATGACAAGGTTACATTTAATTAATCCTAAATAACCGTAAAAACCGCCGGAATGGCGGTTTATTTTTTTATCAAACCTCTTATTTCTTTTCAGTCCTACCGTCCTATGAGCCCCGCATTTTATTCAAAAATAAAAGAGAAAGGTTCAGCGGTGTAACAAAAATCCACTTTTTGAAACATATAAGATAAAGTAAAATAGGATTAAGAACGTCTTATCTTTTAATTTTACGTAATTTTGCTATCCAATTTTTTCATTGAATGAACGAATATAAAAAAATCTTAAAATTCGCGAGACCGCATCAAAAATATATTTACGGAAGTTTATTTTTCAATATCCTGTACTCCGTATTTCAGATTGCTTCCCTGGGAACTATCTTACCCGTTTTGGGAATGTTGTTTGGAACGATTAAGCCTGAGAAATATGAAACAGCACCTGTTTATTCAGGAGAACTGCTTGATTTTTTCAATTATTTAAAAGAATATTCCAATTACTATGTGCAAAGTTTAGTGGCACAATATGGCTCACTGACCGTTCTTGCCTGGCTATGTATTATTACAGCCTTTATGTTCCTGCTGAGAAATGCCTTCAGATATTTTGGATCTTTTCTGTTAATAAACTACCGTGTAGGCGTTACTAAAGATCTGCGTGGTGCCATGTACCGAAAAATACTTTCTTTACCGGTTTCATTCTTTACAGAAAGCCGCAAAGGAGATTTAATGTCCCGTATGTCTAATGATGTAGGTGAGGTTGAAGGGAATATTTTAGGAAGTTTAATCGAATTGATTAATGCACCTTTCATGCTGATCAGTACATTGGTCACCTTATTCTTCTTAAGTGCAGAAATGACCCTTTTCTCCCTTCTGGTACTTCCTGTCATGGGAACGATGATCGCTTTGGTAGGAAAAAGCCTTAAAAAAGATTCTCACGAAGCACAGCATGAAATGGGGACCATATTTTCCATTGTAGACGAAACATTGAAATCCTCAAAAGTGATTAAGATTTTCAATGCAGAGAAGATCATGGACAACCGATTTATGAAGTCGATGAACAAATGGATATCCAGCTCAATAAGCTTAGGAAGAAAGAAAGAACTGGCTTCCCCGATGAGCGAATTTTTAGGATCTATTACCTTTTTGATTATCGCATGGTATGGTGGAAAACAAATTATTGTTGAGCAAAGCATATCTCCTGCAGATTTCCTTGTTTTCCTGGGAATGTTCTTCCAGATTTTACCACCGGCAAAAAGTTTGTCTACAGCGATCTCTAACGTT
The DNA here is from genome assembly GCF_003385455.1 of Chryseobacterium rhizosphaerae. Lineage (GTDB taxonomy): Bacteria > Bacteroidota > Bacteroidia > Flavobacteriales > Weeksellaceae > Chryseobacterium > Chryseobacterium rhizosphaerae. The sequence goes on from NZ_QNUF01000002.1 coordinate 116,342, forward strand.
CAGAAAGGAGAAGCTTCCCTGAAAAGAGTATTGGAAATCCTGGATGCGGATGTGAAAATTGAAGAAGTGACAGAACCCGTTTCTATCACGACACTTCAGAATAATATTGAATTTAAAGAGATCGGATTCTATTATGATAAAGCCAATCTTATCCTTAAAAACTTTAATCTGACAATTCCAAAAGGAAAAACAGTAGCTTTAGTAGGACAGAGTGGAAGTGGAAAAACAACTATTGCCAATCTTTTGGCCAGATTCTATGATGTTTCAGAAGGCCAGATTCTTATTGACGGAATAGATATCAAACATTTAAAATTAAAAGAATACCGCCAGCTTTTAGGAATGGTAACTCAGGAATCTGTATTATTCAATGATTCTGTTTACAATAACATCCTGATGGGTAAACCGGATGCCACAAGAGAGGAAGTGATTGCTGCAGCTAAAATAGCTAACGCAGATTCATTTATCACCAACCTTGCCGAAGGCTATGATACCAATATCGGAGATGATGGAAATAAACTGTCCGGAGGACAGAAACAAAGGGTTTCTATTGCAAGAGCAGTTCTGAAAAATCCACCGATTATGATCCTGGATGAAGCCACTTCTGCACTGGATACGGAATCTGAAAGATTTGTACAGGACGCATTGGAAAAAATGATGGAAAACAGAACTTCCCTTATTATTGCCCACCGTCTTTCAACGATCCAAAAAGCAGACTGGATTGTAGTCATGGAAAAAGGTGATATTGTAGAACAGGGAACCCACCATGATCTTATTGCCAGAAAAGGAATGTACAATAAGCTTGTGGAGCTTCAAAATTTCGACTAACTATTTTAAGTGATTTAAAATGAACCCTATACAAGAGTATTTCTACAGAATCGAAGAGCCTGAGAGAAGTACTCTTTTATTTTTGCGTGAAAAAATCTTAGCATCAGATACGGAAAACATTACCGAGACCTTCAGCTTTGGACTTCCTTTTATCAAATACAAAAAGAAGATGCTATGCTATTTCTACTACAGCAAGAAATATAAAAAACACTATATCAGTTTTTATCATGGAGATAAGCTGGATTATCCCGAACTTACTCAGGATGGCAGAAAGAAGTTTAAAATCCTTTTAATTGATCCCGAAGAAGATCTGCCGGTGGATTTTATAATAAGCCTGACACAAGAAATAAAAACATATATAAAATAAAAACTCCGGTACGAATCATCGTACCGGAGTCCTCTTTAAAAACGGTCATCACTGTGTATTAATACCGCTGAATTCTGCCTGCTTAATTGCCCAGGCTATCATATTCGCAAACAGTATTGAGTTTTGCACCTGCATTCCACCAGTCGAATACCCATTACCTGCATATCCGTAAGCTGATTTCTGAACAGGGAAATATCCTCCCGAACTTGGAGCTACAAAAGGTTCAATTGTATTACTTGAATACTGGTTTCCATTCGCATTTTCATTGCTTAAGAATCCTCCGTCTCCAAACCATATAAAATTCAAGCTGGTGTTTCTCAATCCTGATATTCCAGTTCTCGATGTAGTACTGTTAATAGGTTGTGCATAGCTGTAAGGGGTAAAACCACTGGTCAATCCAGAAACACTCACCGTTGTAGAAGCGTCTTCACCCCAGTTTTTACCTCTTACATCACCAAAAGGACCATTCAATATAGGATCATCGGAATTGGCAAGAGCATACACAGATCCTGCTCCCGCTCCATAAGCTGTTGAAATGGTAGGATCAGAAAAAATTCCACGGAATAAGTTTTGAGCAGAAGCGGTATCATCTGTAAGCGCAATCACAACTCCTTTTTTATTCAGATAGCTGGCAATATAACCCGCATCTGTGGCATTCGGAGTATAATTATATCCTATAATGACAATATCCGGTTTATTATTTAAGGCTGTTTGAAGTGCTGTAGAAGACGGTGAATTTCCTAATGAGATATGATTAAATCCTTCATATTTAACAATGCTTGATGCCGTCGTCCCAAAATTAGTAGGAGAATCCATCAGGCTTCTTGACGGGCCTGTATAAGCACTGTACCCATATGCTGTCTCCAATCCTAAATGCAAAATGTTTTTCTTAGGAATTACCACAATCACGTTCACAGAACATGTGGTAGATACTCCACCCTGGCTGTCAGAAGTAATGGTAATGGTCTTTACAGAAGTAGATGTAGGGGTTCCTGTTCCTCCCAACGTAATATTCTGGTTTCCAGTTGCTGTAAATGTACCTGATCCTTTGAAAGAAATTCCGTCAACAGTATTGGTGGTAATGGTATAACTTCCCAATGCTGAAACATTTACCGGTAAAGTAATGGTATTGGAAGCGGTAAGAGCGGTTCCTACTTTATAGACTCCATTTACGGTTGCACTTCCGCAAGCCATTGTATAAGTACCTGCAGGGCTCAGCACTGAAATAGAAATTGGAGGTGTACAGTTAACATCTGTTCCATTCGCGTTAAGAGCAACCGTATCAGTCTGAATATTCTGAGGAGTTCCCTGTCCCAGAACCTGTATTGTTTGTATTCCTGTATTAAGGAAAACTCCGGTTCCATAAAAATTATATCCATTGGAGGTTGTTCCGGAAACGGTATAATTTCCTAATTTAGTTACATTCACAGAAATACTCAGGTAATGAGAATTGGTTAATTCTTTGCCTTTTACATAGCTTCCCATTGCTTTAGAAGAAGAGCAGTCTATTGTAAAAACAGCTTTTCCAAGCTGTCCGCAAACACTCTTCCATTCATTATCTGTAAGGCTCCAGTAATTAAAACAATCCTCTGTTGTATTGTAAATGGTAAGCCCGTCATCTGTTGGCTTGTTGATGATAATTGCATCCCTTTGAGCTTCGGTCAACCGGGGAATAAGCATTCCTTTGTTATTATTTCCCGAAACAACATCCAGTACTGAATTTGCATTGGGAGCAGTGGTATTAATCCCTACAGCACCATTATGGGTCTGTGAATAAAACTTTCCAAAAAGTAAAAGTAAGGCAAGAAGCAGAACTTTTATTCTGGGTGTGGTAAATTTTGTCTTCATCATTTATAAGTTATAATTGTTTAATCATTTTTTTTAAACTAAATCGATTTGCTTGCTACAAAATTATCATAGCCAGACAATTACAACAACCGCTAGCCTACGCAATACTACTCACGCGTAGTAAAACTCATAGAGTGACAGAAGTCTCAAAATGATAAGAAAAAAGTTGAGTTATTATAAAAAGCAACAATAGATCAAAAAAATAATCATCCCAATTATTGAAAATCTATTATCCTGTATTTATTGAAAAAAATAATATCATTCTGTTTAATAAAATACAATCATTTATTTTTATCAAAATCAGCTTTTAAAGGCAGCTTTCCATTTGGCAATTGTGTTTCTGCTAATTTTAAAATGATTACTCACCTGAATATTGGTCAGCTTATTTTTTTTCTGGTATGTAAGAATTTGCAAAATAGATACTTCATCATAAGAACGGAGCCTTTGATTATTGAATTCTATCGCATATTCCGGATTGCCGAAAATCTGTTGATTAAACCGCAGAATATCTACTGCAGAATGAAGCATTTCCAATTGGCGTCTTATGCCGGGATCTTTTAATTTTTCGGGATATTTTTCTTCAAGAATATCGGTATAAATCTGCTTATAATCAGGGCTCATACTATATTTTTTTTAACCATTTATACAAAGTAGTTCTGGGAATCTTATATCTTTCCATAACTTCATTGGCGGTCATCGTCCCCATTCTTATTTTTTCAAGTATAAAGTCTTTAACCTCCTGTGTATAGATACTTTTTCTGAAAACCATAGTTTTTCCCCGGTGCTTTATTACATTATCAAGTCTTGCATGTGGTGCATACAAAATCAGGTGACCGGTATAAAATCTAAAAAAATCAAATTTTAAAAGCTTACACCATTTCAACAGCGTGTCTGCGTCAATGCTCTTCTCATCATACATTCTTTCCACATCAGCCTCATCCTTATCTAAAAAATGAGCGATTCTCTCTATTGAGATCTGATGTTCTTCCACTTTAGACCGTATTAGGCTTCCAATGTGAATCTCCTTAATATTCATTACTTAATTTTGAGTAAAAATATCATGCATAAAAGGAATGAAAGCATTCTCACGCCTCTCAATACTACGCATAAGTAGTAAAACTCATAATGTTAAGGTTTAAATATTAATAAGAAAGCTATTGATATTTATTTCAGAGGAAATATTCAGTTTTTTCCGTATTCTGTATTTTTTACTTTCCACCGCTCGAATACTGTTATTGGTACACTGGGCTATCTTTTTTGTGTCAAAATCAAGCTTCATCAATGCACAAAAGTACAGCTCCGAATGAATAAGATTCGGGTTGATCTTTAAAATATCAGGGACAAAATGAGGAAAAAACACCTGAAACTTTTCAAAAAATAACGGAGAATTATTTTCAGCCAAACTTAAAATCTCCTGAATATTTTCTTCTGTAAGATGGTTAATAAGCATTTGATGTTTCATTAATTCCGTATTCGTTTTCACCAGGTCTTTAATGGTAGAATCCTTCATTTTTGTGTCTACGATCAATCCCTTAATCAATGCGTCTTTTTGAGCAATAAAAACAATATCCATGACAAAAGAAGCTATGGAAAACAAGATATTCCAAAGACGTACCGTCCTGAAATCATCTTTTTCCAAAAATCTGCTTTTAGGCAGCGAATCAAAATCAAAATACAGGCAAACAATAAAATTGATACTGATCGTAAGAGTAATAAAATATATGGAAAACGAATCTTTTTTGTAATTGAGAAAAAAAGGCACCGCAAACAAAAGGCAAAAATAAAAATATTCTACTCCGGCGTTTTTATAGGTATAGATATTAAAAAAACTGACAATAATCGTAAGCAGGATGAAGATAGAGATAATACTAATTTTGAGCATTTTCCCAAATCGCCTGGTTTTTCCTTTTATTGCCATTAGAAATAACCAGAAAAAAGTGATTACCGTCAGGAAAATTGAAATCAGCATATCCCCGAAAAAAGTAATGATAAAAATAGAATAAAACAGGAATATGAAGAACAATAAAAGCAGATACCGGTTAATAAGATTCTGATAATTACTTTTGAAATCATCTTCTGTTTTCTCTGCCACACCATCATTGATCATCTTAAAGAAAAACTTATAAATCATTTTGTTGTTTTTTTATTTTAATAAAAGCTCAGATCGGTATTCTATATACTGAAATATAAAAAACCAATATTAATACCCATTTAAACATGGTAAAAGCTTACAAAAACAAATAGTTCTGTTCATAATTTTCACCGTTAAAAAAGCATGTGATTTAAGTGTTTTTTTACAATTTGAATATTAAAATTATTAAATAAAAATGTCATTTGTAATAAAAAAATGAACATTAAAAATAAAAAAGATATCGAATGTTTAATTTTTAATACCATCTAAATAAAAAAACAGGAAGAATACTGAGCTTTGCTGCTACAAAATTATTTATCCGAATAAAAAAGTTTCTATCCCGCAGTACTTAATGTTACGCATGCGTAGTAAAACTCAGCGTATAGAGTGATCTGAACATATTCAACAAAAAAAGAGAGAACCTGTATGGCCCTCTCTTTTTTGTATATTATTAAAATTAGAATTCTAACTTTTCTTTAATTTGGCAATGACATCCAATCCTCCTTTTGTTATATCACCGATCTTACAAGTAATCTCAGTATCCAACGGCAGGAAAACATCCATTCTTGAACCGAATTTAATAAATCCGAACTCATGTCCTGCTTTTGCCTGATCTCCTTCATTACAGTAGAAAACAATCCTTCTTGCAACATATCCTGCAATCTGTCTGAACACTACTTTATGATGGGTCAGTGTTTCTACGGCCACTGTTGTTCTTTCATTTTCTGTTGAAGACTTTTCATGCCATGCCACCAGATATTTTCCGGGGTGATATTTTTTGTAGATTACTTTCCCTGTTACAGGATATCTACAGATGTGAACGTTAAGAGGAGACATGAAAATAGAAACCTGGATTGCTTTTCCATTCAGGAATTCGCCTTCTTCCACTTCTTTAATCATTACTACTTTTCCGTCCACCGGAGCTATTACATTTTCTTTATGGTCAAGAATACTGCGGTCCGGAACTCTGAAAAACCAGAATACAAGACAGTAAATAACCAATAAAGGCATAATGATCAGCAACGACCACATTTTAAGAAAGTAAATCGCTAAAACGCCCAATACAATAAAAAGTATGGTCGCTACGGTAATCGTTCCTTTTGATTCTCTATGTAATTTCATGAGACTAAATAAATTTTTCTAAAATAAAGTACAAATATACGACAGGAACACAGATTATGAAACTATCCAGTCTATCTAATACGCCTCCATGTCCGGGAATGATGTTTCCACTGTCTTTAACCCCGAAATTTCTTTTCAATTGGCTTTCTACCAAATCTCCCAAAGGAGCGAAAGCAGCTACCAAAAATCCTACTATCATCCAGTTTCCTCTAAGTTCCGGCTGATAATGCTCTATGAAGTAAGACAAAACTAATGTTAAAACTACTCCACCTGCATAGCCTTCCCAAGTTTTCTTAGGAGAAATTTTAGGTGCCATTTTATGTTTTCCGAAGAATTTTCCTACCAGATAAGCAAAGGTATCGCTACTCCAGATCAGGACAAACAGAAATAGCACCTCCAGAGAGAAGGTATTGTCATAGCTGGAGAACTTAGGCAGTCCTAATGCAAAACTAAACGGTAAAGCCACATAAATGACCGTAAAAATCAATTTCCCGCTATCGTAGTATAATTCGTTAGGATATTTAAATAGAGTGACTACAGCAATCCCAATTAAGGCGAGGGCTAATATTTCACTCAATCTGAAATCAAAAAAGAAATCATGATTGAAATACCGTTTGGAAAAAATATAAAATATAAAAATGACCAGAGGGAACACCACCCATTTTTCATAGCCTTTCCCAAATTTCATGATTTTAATACATTCCCATGACCCAACTACCAATAAAAGGCTGATCAGTCCATGATAAAGGTATTGCTGCTTAATAAGTCCCGGAGAAATAGTATTGATTAATTGTGCTCCAATGGGAGTCGTACAAAGAATGATTATAGCTACATAAGCAATACCTGAGATCGTTCTTTGAATAAGGTTTTTGTCCAAAATTTAAAATTTAGAATTGCGTGCTTAGTCTTCAAGCAGTAATAGAAACAGTTTAGGACTGGAGGAAGAAGAACCGTCTAATTTTGATTGACCTCCACTAATGGAAGTAAGGTTCTTAATATTTCCATTCCTTTTTATTTTTCCCATTGCATCATTAAGGTTGTTCACAATCTGTGAAACATTGGCAATGATAATAATCTTATCAGGCAACCTTGAAGAATGGTAATGAAGGATATTATTATGGGAGAGCATGATTCTTCCATCATAAGCAATCAGATATTCGCATGTGATAAATGCAGCGTTATTGGATGGCTGCAGTTCTGATGTATAAGAAGACCTCACAACGTTTAAAAAGTTCTGAAGTTCTTTATCCCAACAGAACAGGTTATCAATACCTTCTATCTTGATAATTTGATTTAAAGTTTGTAGAGCCTCCGCTTCATCTGCACAATAATTAAAAAATCCCCCCGAATGCGTAAATAATTGCGCAAACTTATAGTCGAGATCCGCATTTTTCAGCGAGTCCCCTAGCTTCTCCAGACTCTGTTTGTCCTCTTCTTCAGGCTGGTTGGTAAGTTTGCTTACAATTCTCTTGAATAAATTCAACTTAATCTATTTTTAGTCAACTTTATACAAAAATAGAAAATTAATTACAATAGATTCCAAAATATCTCCTTAAATATGAAAAAACCTGACAATTTTAAAATTGTCAGGTTGTATTTATCTTATTTTTAAGATTTTTAAAGTTGGGTTGGACTTTCAGGAGCCTGTATTTCGCTCTCTTCCTCCTTCTCTTTTATTTGAGGGATATCCAATATTCCGGGCTGATCTTTTTCAGGAATGGTATTGGTCACAGGTTTCTCTGTCAATTCAGGATCCCATGCTCTTTTTCCAAATATGTCTTCCAGATCTTCACGGAAAATAACTTCTTTTTCTAAAAGCTTATTGGCTAAAGCATCCAGCTTATCTTTATTTTCTGTAAGAATTCTTACGGCTCTGTCATACTGATTTTCAATGATCATTTTAATCTCAGCATCAATTTTCGTAGCCGTATCTTCAGAATAAGGTTTTCCAAAAGAATATTCAGACTGGCCTGAGCTGTCATAGTAAGAAATATTACCAATATTCGGGCTTAATCCATAGACTGTAACCATAGCCTGAGCTCTTTTCGTCACGGTTTCCAAATCTGAAAGTGCTCCGGTAGAAATATTGTTAAAGATTACCTGTTCTGCTGCTCTACCTCCCAATGTTGCACACATTTCATCCAGCATCTGCTCAGTAGTGGTAAGCTGTCTTTCTTCCGGAAGATACCATGCCGCTCCTAAAGAACGTCCTCTTGGAACAATCGTCACTTTTAACAGTGGAGATGCATGTTCTACCAACCATGAGATGGTAGCATGACCCGCTTCGTGATAAGCCACTCTTTTCTTTTCAGAAGGCTTAATCGCCATATTTTTCTTTTCAAGACCTCCGATGATTCTGTCTACAGCATCAAGGAAATCCTGTTTGGTAACAGAGGTATGGTTGTATCTTGCTGCAATAAGTGCGGCTTCATTACAAACATTAGCAATATCTGCCCCGCTGAATCCAGGCGTTTGTTTGGCCAGGAAGTCTCTGTCTACATTGTCATCCAGCTTGATTTTTTTCAAATGAACGTCAAAGATATCTTTTCTTTCATGCAATTCAGGAAGGTCTACATAGATGGAACGGTCGAAACGTCCTGCTCTCATCAAAGCTTTATCAAGGATATCCGCTCTGTTGGTTGCTGCCATGACAATCACGTTCACATCTGTTCCGAAACCATCCATTTCGGTAAGAAGCTGGTTCAGGGTATTTTCTCTTTCATCGTTACCTCCTGAGAAATTATTCTTTCCTCTGGCACGTCCGATGGCATCAATCTCGTCAATAAAGATAATCGCCGGAGATTTTGCTTTTGCCTGAGCAAAAAGATCTCTTACTCTTGAAGCACCTACTCCTACAAACATTTCTACGAAATCAGAACCTGAAAGTGAGAAGAACGGAACTTTAGCTTCACCGGCAACAGCTTTTGCCAATAATGTTTTACCGGTTCCCGGAGGGCCTACCAAAAGAACACCTTTAGGGATTTTACCTCCCAGCTTGGTATATTTTTCAGAGTTCTTCAAGAAGTCTACAACCTCCTGAACTTCTTCTTTAGCTCCTTCCAATCCTGCAACATCTTTAAATGTTACCTGAATTCTTTCTTTTTCATCAAACAGCTTAGCTTTAGACTTTCCAATCGAGAAAATTTGTCCTCCAGGGCCTCCGCCACCCCCCATCTTTCTGAAAAGAAGGAAGTAGAATAATCCTAAGATTGCAATCCAGATCAATGCAGACAATAAGATGTCCATGAACGGGTTCTTACCTGCTCCGTAGTCTTTTGTAGTCTTAATAGCTGGATTTGTTGCCTTAACCTGGTCAAATTTCTGAAGAAAAAGCTGGAGATCTCCATATTTTACAGAAAAATCTGCTTTAGGAGCCATTTCCAACGCCGAAAGTGGATTACTTTCATTGGCAGATTTAGTTACCGTTGCTGCCTTTGCTGCTTTTGTAAGAAAAACGTCTGCTTTCTCTGTGTCTTTGTATATAATTACATTCTGGACTTTCCCCGCCTGCATTTCTCTAAAGAAACCATCTTCATCAATAGATTTTGCACTATCTCCTCCTAAAAAATTGGAGCCAAAAAATAGCAAAAGAGCTATGATTGCAATAGGAAAGAACCAGTTGAATCCTTTATTATTCATTTATACTTTTTAAAATTTTAAAATTCATTTTCTATTTTGGTAATGACTGCGTCACCCCAAAGTTCTTCTATATCATAGTACTCACGTACATCTTTTTGAAATATATGAACTACCACTGAAACATAATCTACAAGTACCCACATTGCATTTTCCGTACCTTCTACGTGCCAAGGTCTGTCTTGAAGTTCGTTTCTTACTTTCTTCTCTACACTTCCTGCTAATGCAGATACCTGTGTATTTGAGTTTCCACTACATATTACGAACGTCTCTGCTACGGAGTTTTCAATGTTTGAAAGATCGAAGATCATGATATCTTCTCCTTTTACATCCTGGATAGCTTCAACGATTTTATCTAATAATGCTTGTTTTTCTGCTGTTTTATTCATTAAAAAAATACTATAATCTGCAAATTTATTGTTTTTTCTTTACTTTAACCTTACTTTTACCCCTTTAATGTCTTAAAGTTTTCTTAAATGAGCCAACTATTCTACCTGAAAGAATGTTCTTCTACTAATGACGAAATATCAAAGTTTTTACTTTACGAAAATTCAGATTTTATAGGACTTCATACTTTTAACCAGACGAAAGGCCGCGGTCAGTATGGAAATGTATGGACTCAAACTGCCGGAAAAAACCTGGCTTATACGCTGGCAGTGAAGTCTCAGAACATCTTGTGCTCTGACTTTATATTCAATTATTATACCGCAATTATTATCAGGAATTTCCTTGCCAAATTGGCTGATCATGACGTCAAAATAAAGTGGCCGAATGATATTATCCTTAAAGGTAAAAAAATCGTTGGAATTTTGATTGAAAAGAAAAAAATTAATCAAAATAATTATTTCATTATCGGAGCCGGAATTAATATCCTTCAGGAGAAATTTGATGAAATATCCAATGCAGGATCGCTTCTCACGCAAACAGGACAGCTATTTGACCTTGAAGACGCGGCGGCAAACCTTCATGAATATGTATCTGAAAGACTGAAAAATATTCCTCCAGATCAGGAAATCCTGGATACATTCAATAAACATCTGTTCCGGAAAGATGAGATCTCAGTTTTTGAAATTGAAAAAGAACGCCAAAATGGCATTATCAGGAATGCAGACGAAAAAGGTGAACTTTGGATAGAACTGGAAAACGGCTTACGCTCTTTTTACCATAAAGAAGTAAAACTCCTTTACTGATTCGCTCTTTTGATATACAAATAAAGAGTAAGCGGAAGGAATACCAGGTTCGGAAGCCACATCGCCAAGGCTGGCGGCAGACTTTTATTCTCCGAAACTACCTTTAAAGCTTCAAATGAAAATACAAAAAGGAATGCTAATGAGATCCCTATTGCAAGGTTGACTCCAAGCCCTCCTCTTTTCTTTTGTGAGGATAACGAAAGGGCTAAAAAGGTCAGAATAATGATAGACACAGGCATAGAAGTCCTTTGATAAAGCTCATTCAGATAAGAGTTCAGGTTACTGTTTCCTCTTGCTTTTTCTCTATCAATGAATTTTAAAAGCTCTGGGGTCGTTTTATTCTGTCCCAAAAGCTCATTAGGGAAAAGCTCTTCCGGGGAATGCCCATAGTTTTTCCTTAGCTCTACCCCATTACCCAGTTTTTCCGTATTATCTTTATTAATAGTCTTTTCAAGATAATTATTCAGAACAAACTGTTTCTTAGCAAGATCCCAATATACTTCACTGGCTTTCAGCTCATAAACCATTCTTCTGTTTTTGTCAAATTTCTGATATATAAAACTGGAACCTCTCTTTTCTCTTTTATTCCATGAAGCAACAAAAATATACTCAGTCTTACTGAGCTGTGAAGATGCCGGGGCTGTTCCTAAAATCTTTTCTTTATTGGCAGCATTGTAGGTATAAGCCTCCAATTCGTTTTTCTTGATATTAGCCCATGGAAGCACCAAATGGTTGACCACAAGAGACATCAAAGCAATCAGAATTGAAGTATACAGGTAAGGTTTTGCAAAGCGGTGAAAACTGGCCCCACTGCTTATAATAGCCACAATCTCCGTATTATTGGCCATCCTGGATGTGAAATAAATCACCGTAATAAATACCAGAATGGAGAGGAATGTCACCACAAGATTAATAATCCAGAAAGGATAAAAATGAATCAGGAAGTACACCAGATCCAGCTTAGCGTCAATAGCTTTTGCATTTTCTATCCTTGGAATCTTTTGCTGAACATCGATAACAAGTACTACTATAGACAGCAGTATCAGCATGAAACTAAAAGTTCCAAGATATTTTTTAATGATATATCTGTCTATTATTTTAAGCATAGTCTTCTACAGTCTTTGTCTGAGAACCGGAACTACAGAGTTTTTCCATTCATAAAAATCTCCCGCAAGGATGTGCTCTCTTGCTACTTTAACCAAATCAAGATAAAATGCCAGGTTATGAATAGAAGCAATTTGTTTTGCTAAGTATTCTTTGGACACGAACAGGTGACGAAGGTATGCTTTTGAATACTCTCTGTCTACGAAACTTGTTCCAAACTCGTCTAAAGGAGAAAAGTCCTGTTTCCATTTTTCGTTTTTAAGGTTCATCACTCCCTGCCATGTGAAAAGCATCGCATTTCTCGCATTTCTTGTAGGCATTACACAATCCATCATATCAATTCCTAATCCAATAGATTCCAGGATATTCCAGGGAGTACCTACTCCCATCAGGTATCTTGGTTTTTCTTTAGGAAGAATATCCGTAACTTCATCTGTAATTCTGTACATTTCCTCTTCGGGCTCTCCTACAGAAAGACCTCCGATAGCGTTACCTTCTGCTCCGGCTTCCGAAATAACTTCAGCTGAAATCTTTCTTAAATCCGAATAGGTAGATCCCTGCACAATAGGGAAAAGCCTTTGCTTGTGCCCGTATAATTCAGGGTTATCATTAGTCCATTCTATGCATCTTTTTAACCAGCGATGGGTAAGCTCCATTGATGATTTGGCCTGATTATATTCACAAGGATAAGGAGTACATTCATCAAAAGCCATGAAAATATCCGCTCCGATCTGTCTTTGAATCTCCATTGATCTTTCCGGTGAGAACATATGATAACTTCCATCAATATGAGATTTAAATCTCGCTCCTTCTTCAGTCATTTTTCGGTTACTCGCCAGGGAAAACACCTGAAAACCTCCTGAATCTGTAAGGATAGGAAGATCCCAGTTCATGAATTTATGCAACCCTCCTGCAGCCTGCATCGTTTCCATTCCCGGACGAAGATACAGGTGGTAGGTATTTCCCAAAATAATCTGGGCCTTAATGTCTTCTTTTAATTCTCTCTGATGAACTGTCTTTACACTCGCTACTGTTCCCACAGGCATAAAAATGGGAGTCTGTATTTTCCCATGATCTGTGGTAATTTCTCCTGCTCTGGCTTTTCCTTCAGAGGTTTTTTCTATATTAAAAAATTTCATTAGTATACTTTTAACTGATCGATTCAGTAATTCATAATTTTATCAAGTGGGTATTCCTATACAATCACTATTTCATGATGGGTGGAATTCCACTATTGTTCTGCTTATCTTTTATGTATTTATCGGCTTTCGGATCTTTTTTCAATAAAATCTCCTGGGCTTTATTGGCAATATCCTGCATTTCATCCTTGATCACATAATATTTAAAACTTTCAACAAAATCATTGGGTTTCACCTTATGAGATTTAAGAATGAATCTTGTACCAGCTTCTAAATTACTGTCCTGATACATAAAAGTGGCCTGATCATTAATCGTAAGATCCGCCAAAACTTCAGCCATCAAGTCCTTATCGACCAGATTTTTAGGTTTATCGATATAATCGCTGCACGAAAACATGCATAACAAAACGAAAATAAAGATCAGCTTTTTCATCAGCTTATTTTTATAATTTTTAATGGTCTGATGGAACTTCGCATACAAATGTTCCTCTGGGTGAGAAAAATTGGTCATGCTCTGTTTCATAATCTGTTGATAATTGATTTCCACTTTAAATTTAAAACACCAAAAACAGCTTCATGAATGATACCGCCATTCATTTTGCTCTCTCCTAAAATTCTATTGGTAAATATAATAGGAACTTCTACAATTTTAAAGCCTTTTTTATAAGCCCTGAATTTCATTTCTATCTGAAACCCATATCCTTTCAGTTTCACATTCTCTAAACCTATCTCTTCCAGTACTTTTCGGGAAAAGCAAACGAAACCGGCTGTAGTATCATGAATTGAAAGTCCCAGGATAAATCTCACATATTTCGAGGCAAAATAAGAAAGCAATACTCTCCCCATTGGCCAATTGACCACATTTACCCCTTTGGAATACCGGGATCCGATAGCCATATCTGCCTGAAGGCAGGCTTCATAAAGTTTAGGCAGGTCATTGGGATTGTGAGAAAAATCGGCATCCATTTCAAAAATGTAATCATATTTGTTTTCGATAGCCCATTTAAATCCATGGATATATGCCTTCCCCAAACCATCCTTTATATGCCTTACAGACAAATGCAAATGATGTGAGAATCTTTTCTGAAGCTCTTTTACCACTTCAGCCGTACCATCCGGAGAAGAGTCATCCACCACTAAAACATGAAAGTCATCTTCCAATGCAAAAACCGCGGAAATAATATTTTCAATATTTTCCTTTTCGTTATAAGTGGGGATAATGACTAGTTTTTTCATTTCAGTTTGCAAAGATAGTTTATTTAACCTTTTTATTTTATACAAAATAATCTATAATTTTGCAAAAAATACTTCCCACAGGTTTAACTGAATTTGACATTCACTAAATCTGCATGATATATAATACGATGGAGGGATTTATTTTAGCTGCAGATGATGCGATAACGAAAATCTGTGCCAAATTGTGTTATTTAGGGTTACATAAAAATTAAAAAAAAATAAATTTTGCTATCATCACAAAACTTTATAAATCAAGTAAGGATACCCGAGAATAATGATTGGGTAATTTTCATTCTTGTAGGTTGCATATTTTTATATGTATTCATGATGAACATCATAGAACGTGATGCAAGCCTTAAAGATTTTCTGCTTCAAAAATATTTTGATGCAAGCAATAACCTGCCAAGCTGGATCATTACATCATGTGTAACAACCCTTACACTGTCCGTTTTGATTTCCCAGTACATTCCGGTTGTTCCTAAATATATTGCGGATTTACAGCTTTTAGGATATCAGCTCAATAAATTTGGATATACATTACTGGCCGTCTTATTTTTTTATCTGATAAAATCAGCATTGGGCTTTTTATTTTATCAAAGTATAGGAGATGGAAAAAAATGGACAATTTTTTATTTCACCTCCACTAAATTTTATTTCATTCTGTCATTTTTATTAATAATTCTTTGTGTAACCCATTATTACTTCCCTATTGACAGAAATAAAATATTTCTTTACTATTTCTCATTCTTTTCTTTTGTGTTCATTTTCAAAGTCTTTTTCTATTTATTTCACAAGAACAAGATTCTTCCTGAGAAATGGTATTATAAATTTTTGTATATTTGCACCCTCCAAATCGCACCATTATTACTGCTTTGGAAGTTGTTATTTTTTTAATAAATGTCAATGATGAGAATAAAGTCTATATTGGTTTCTCAACCAGCGCCTAGTGAATCGTCTCCATATTTGGATATAGCGAAGAAGGAAAAAATAAAGATTGATTTCCGCCCTTTCATCCACGTCGAAGGAGTTGACAATAAAGAGCTCAGAACTCAGAAGATCGATCTAACGCAATATACTGGGATTATTTTCACCAGTAAAAATGCAATTGATCATTACTTCAGACTTGCAGAGGATCTGCGCTTTGCTGTTCCGGATACGATGAGATACATCTGTCAGTCCGAAGCCATTGCCAACTATCTTCAAAAGCACATTGTGTATAGAAAGAGAAAAATCAGCTTTGGAGAGAAAAATTTCTCAGACCTACTTCCTCTTTTCAAAAAATTCCCTACTGAAAAGTATCTGCTACCATCTTCAGATGTTTTAAGTCCGGATATTGTAAAAACTCTAGATTCTTCTAATGTAGAATGGACAAGAGCTATCATGTACCGTACTGTATGCAGTGACCTGACAGATATCACCATTAAGGATTATGATATGCTGATCTTCTTCAGTCCACAAGGAATTAAGTCTTTACAGCAAAATTTCCCTGATTTCAAACAAGAGGAAACAAAAATCGGTGTTTTTGGAAACACTACTTTGGCAGCAGCGGAAGAAGCTGGCTTAAAGGTAGATTTAATGGCACCTACAAAAGAAACCCCATCCATGACAATGGCTCTGGAAAAATATGTTAAGGCTCTGCATAAATAGCCTTTAATAAAAATTAAAAAAAACCATCTTTTCAGTGCTGAATAGATGGTTTTCTATTTTAAAAACATGCATATCAAGTGTAAATCAGGTAGATTGCAGATATTTCAGGAAAATACTTAACCATCTTCTTCAGTTTATTGACAAAGAAGTATATATTTAATCTTCCTAAATACAGGGGATAGGACTTCAAAAACCATAAAAAAATAATCACTTCAACGATATTAACGGTAAAGGCTATCAAAAATCTGATAGCCTTTCTTATATTTGAATAAAAATTAACATTGAATAAAATGTCCGTATAAAGCTCCTTTCAAAATGAAAGGGATCAGGGCATATTTTCTTCAGTAAAAAATCAAAATATTCGGATGAAAGCTCCAAAAGCAAAAAAAATAGAAAAAATATTAGAAACTCACGGCGATAAAAGAACCGACAATTACTTTTGGCTCAATGAAAGGGAAAACCCTGAAGTGATCCAGTATATTGAAGAGGAAAATGCTTACGAAGAATTCATCATGAAAGACACTGAAGAACTTCAGGAGGCGCTTTTTGAAGAAATGAAGGCCCGTTATAAAAAAGATGACGAGTCTCTTCCTTATTTCTTTAATGAATACTGGTATATTGTACGCTATGAAGAGGGTAAAGAATATCCTATTTTCTGCAGAAAACATAAGAGCCTGGACAATCAGGAAGAAATTGTACTGGACGTCAACACGCTAGCCGAAGGCCAAGACTTCTTTGAAGTGGGAAGTGTAGCGGTAAGCCCGGGCAATACGCTGGCTTCTTTTTCCGCGGATAATGTAGGGAGGAGAATTTACACTCTGCAATTTAAAAACTTAGAAACCGGAGAAATACTTCCGGACAGTATTCCTAATACCACAGGAAAGGCTGTTTGGGCCAATGACAACAAGCATGTTTTTTATATCAGAAAAGATCAGAGTCTTCGTGCATTTCAGGTATACAGACATGAGCTGGGAACTGATTCATCGGAAGATATTTTAATTTTCCATGAAGAAGATGACACTTTTGACGTCAATGTTTTCAAAACAAAATCATTACAGTATATTTTCATCGCAAGCTCAAGTACTATTTCTGATGAACACCGTTTCATTCCTTCTGATAATGTATTTGCAGAATGGACGATCATTCAGCCAAGAATAGATGATCTTGAATATTCTGTAGAACATTATGAAGATGAATTCTACATCATTACCAATGCTGATGATGCCATCAATTTCAAAATTGTAAAAACAAAGATCAGCAAGTGTGGCATGGAAAACTGGACTGACGTGATTCCGCACCGCGCTGAAGTTTTATTGGAAGGTTTCGAAATTTTTAAAGACTATCTGGTTCTTGAAGAGAGAGAAAGTGGATTGCTGCAAATCAAAATCATTGATGAAAAAACACAGGAATCATATTATCTACCTTTCTCAGATCCTACTTATACTACCTATATTGGGGTAAATCTCGAATTTGACACAGAGATTTTGCGCTATGGCTACACTTCACTGACGCAGCCAAGTTCTACCTATGAATATAATATGAAAGAAAAAACAACCAAACTTCTTAAACAACAAGAGGTTCTGGGTGGAAATTTCTTTCCTGAAAATTATATTTCCGAAAGAATATGGGCTGATTCAAGGGATGGAGAAACAAAAATCCCAATTTCTTTGGTATACCATAAGGACACCAAAAAATCGGCAGACACTCCACTTCTTCTGTATGGATATGGAAGTTACGGACATACTGTAGATGCCAGCTTCTCCAATGTAAGATTGTCAATTCTGGATAGAGGATTTATTTATGCTATTGCCCATATCCGTGGTGGTGAATACCTGGGAAGAGAATGGTACGAAGACGGAAAAATGCTTTTTAAGAAAAATACATTTTTTGACTTTATTGATGCCGGAAAATATCTGATCAAAGAAAATTACACTTCATCCAGACATATGTACGCTATGGGTGGAAGTGCCGGAGGTCTTTTAGTGGGAGCTGTTGTTAATTACGAACCTCAGTTATTCCATGGAATTGTAGCACAGGTTCCTTTTGTGGATGTAGTGACCACTATGCTTGATGATACGATTCCTTTAACAACCGGAGAGTATGACGAATGGGGTAATCCGAATGACAAAGAATACTATCATTATATGAAAGAATATTCTCCTTACGACAATGTGGAAGCAAAAGATTATCCGCACATGCTTATTACTACAGGATTTCATGATTCACAGGTGCAGTATTGGGAGCCTGCAAAATGGACAGCAAAGCTGAGAGAATTAAAAACAGATGATAATATTTTAGTTTTCAAAACTGATATGAGCTCAGGACATGGAGGAGCGAGTGGAAGATTTGAATCACTGAAGGAAGACGCATTGGAATATGCATTCCTTTTAAAAATCAATGATAATTTATAAATGATGGATAGTCTGGATTATAACAAAATTTTTGCCTTCAAAACAAAACAGTTAGCCATCACTATCATTAAGGAATTATCAAAACACCCTTATAACGAAGCTTTTGGAGTAATAAGAAAACAAATATTCCGATCCTCAACCTCTATGGCCACCAACTATCGGGCTATGTGCAGAGCAAGGTCAAAAGCAGAAAGATTTTCCAAGATATCTATTGTTATTGAAGAAACTGATGAAACATTGTTTTGGCTTGAGATGTTGGAAGAATTGGAATATGTTCAAAAAGAGCTATTAACAGATATAAAAAACAAAACTGAAGAAATACTAAAAGTGACTTCTTCATATAGAAAAATGCTAAAAAGTTAACTTTATCATTTAACACTTATAATTTATTATTTATAAAATTATGAACGAATCCGAATATTGGAAAAAAATAGAACAATTTTTTGAAGACAATTTCCAGACTGAAAAAAATCCGCCGATTGAAACGATATTGTTTTTGATAGGACTTCAGGAATTGGGAAGCGGTCAACAAAAATATACCAAAGACGATAAACTGAATATCCTTCATATTGCCGTATGCAGATTATTAGAACCTTTTGGTTATTATAAATTTACGCATTATGAAGATGGATGGCCACATTTTGACAAAGTGGAAGGCCTGCCTGAATTAAGACCTAATGAGCAGTCTCTGCTTATGAAAAAAGCGATTATTCAGTATTTTCAGGATGAAGAATTGCTATAAAAATAAAAGCTTGGATATTTTCCAAGCTTTTATTTTTTTTCAGATATTAGCCCAATCAACAAAAAACATTCTGATTTTTCGCTAGGTCTAAGTATATTCTTAACGGCTCAGCTAGTCTTACTATTTATTTTAAAATCTCCTCAAGCTGACTAAGCCCCATTTTAAATCCTTCTTCAAAACCCATTTCCAATTGCTGCTCTAATGCTTCCGCTGACATAAAATGAATATTAACAGTCACTTTTGTCCCCTCTTCTACTCCCGTAAAACCAATAAGCCATTTTGACTGTCCAAAATTTTCATTAATCTTACCATTTTCATCACAGAATGCATCAACTCCGTCAAAACTTCTATGTTCCATAATCTCCCCGTATTTTACCTGAGCATAATGCCTCTCCCCTTCAGGACCCACCATGGCATATAGCCAAATTCCATCTTCTTTAAAATCCTGCTTTTTCGTTTCACATTTCCAGGGCTTGGGAGCCCACCACTGATCCAATAATTCGGATTGAGTAAAATAGTTCCATACCGTTGAAACATCTGCATTATAAATTTTCATTACATACACTGCATATGCATCAAAATCTTTGTTGAAAATGATATTAGATTCCATAAGTAATTATTTTTAATAAAGTTACTTCTTTATTTATTTACCGTACTTTTCATATGACAAGGATTATATAATTCATAAATAATTGTTAAAAAACACCCTTTTAAGAAAAAAAATACAATTTTTTGGCTCGTTTTTTGTTTACCTTGTCTTAAAACAATTAATTTTAACATTCATTTTTCCAAAACATATAAAATAAAATAATGAATAATAAATTCATCCCAATAATTTCGGTGTTTATGACGATCTCACTGATTGTCTTCGTTACGCTCCAATTTTATTGGCTGAAACGTTATTACGGCACTCTTGAACAGGACTTTTCAAACAAAGTATATTCAGCTCTGGAAAACGTATCCAAGAATATTGAAGAAATTGAAGCTGATAAATACCTGAATAAAGAAAACAGAAAAACAATTCTTGCCAATAGTAGCCAGCCTTCTTTAACAACTATTCAACAGGTAGAGGATTCTGGTACTCAGAGACAGATCATCTACTCTAAAAATATTATTTCAAATACCCAGCTTCCGATTTCTAAAAAAGGAGACACTGTAAAACTGACTACCTTATATACTGACGAAGCAGCCTATAAGATCAAAAGAGATACCACCAACCGGGAGCTCCTTACTGCTGATCTCAATACAGATATTGAAAATGGAGATTATGCCATTAAAGAGTTTGTAAAAGTATACGGAAGCAATTTACCGATCGCGAAGAGAGTGGATCCTGTCATTCTGGATTCCGTTATTTCAAAAGAATTGAAAATAAGAGGTATTACGGCAAAATTTGGGTACGGAGTTATTGACAAAAACAATAAGCTCACCAGTATTGCCAATAAAACATATAAAGAGAAAAAAGACAGCAATACGTATAACTATCCACTTTTTACAGACAAAAAAAATACGTTATACAGCCTAGCCCTGGTTTTTCCTAAAAAAGAATATTCTCTGGCGATGAACAACTGGCCTATGCTGCTGGGAACTTTTCTTTCGTTACTGACGATCCTTGGGATCTACATTATTTCCATCAACTATATGATGAGGCAGAAAAAGCTGGCTGAAGTAAAGACAGATTTCATCAATAATATGTCTCATGAGTTTAAAACACCTTTAGCAACAATTTCTGTAGCGACAGACTCTTTGGCCAATGATAAAATTGCCACGAATCCCGATAAGGTAAAATATTACTCAGAACTCATCAAACAGGAGAACCTGAGGATGAAAAAACAGGTAGAAAATGTCCTTAATATGTCTAAGCTTGAAAGAAATGAAGTAAAACTCTTCCTGAAGGAAACCAACGTAAGAGAACTCATCAAAAGGACTACAGAATCTTTCAATCTCATTGTAGGACAGAGAAACGGATCGCTTACCCAGAAGTTTACGGCGACTCATTATACTTTTAAAATAGATGAATTCCACATCTCGAATATGCTGGTTAATCTATTAGACAATGCCAACAAATACTCTCCTGAAGCTCCGGAAATTCATGTAGAAACGAAAAATGAAGGAAATTGGTATGTTATTGAAGTTTCAGATAAAGGAATGGGGATGGACACCCAAAACAAAACAAAAATTTTCGAAAAATTCTTTAGGGAAGAAACAGGAAATATACACAACGTAAAGGGACAGGGATTAGGTCTCTCGTATGTTAAGAAAATTGTAGAGCTCCACAAAGGACAGGTGATTGTAGACTCCAATAAAGGAAACGGAAGCACATTCACCATAAAGCTGCCTATGAGCTAACATTAAATAAAGTAAAAAATCAAATAACAAAATATAGAAGATAGAGTGAGAAAGTTCATTCTTAGTATTAATTTTTAATTATTGAAATTATGAGCAACAGAATATTATTAGTAGAGGACGATCAGAGTTTTGGAGCGGTGCTTAAAGATTATTTAACAATCAATAATTTTGAAGTTACTCTTGCCACTGACGGAGAGCAAGGACTTAAAGAGTTTACAGAAAACGAATTCGACATCTGCATATTTGACGTAATGATGCCTAAAAAAGACGGGTTTTCATTAGCTGAAGATGTGAAAAAGATTGATAAAAACACTCCCATCATTTTCCTTACAGCAAGAAATATGAGAGAGGATATTTTGAAAGGATACCAATTAGGAGCTGATGATTATATCACCAAACCTTTTGATACTGAACTTCTTTTATACAAGATCAAAGCTATTCTTCAGAGAAGCTCTACTCTTGAAAATGAAGAACAGGAGCAGTTCAAAATCAGCAATATTTTCTTTGATTCTATGCTGAGACAGCTAAAAGTAGGTGATAAAGAATACAAGCTTTCTCCAAAAGAGAATGAGCTGTTAAAACTTCTTTGTATTCATAGAAATGATTTCATGCCAAGAGATCTTGCTTTAAGAAAAATCTGGAAGAAAGAAAATTACTTTACAGCTAGAAGTATGGACGTATATATTGCGAAACTTCGTAAGTTGTTAAAAGATGATGAAGGATTGGAAATTATCAATGTTCACGGAGAAGGTTTTAGACTTTTAGTGAAAAATTAATTCTAAAATCAAACTATAAATATAAAATTAGCAAAACAATTCAAAATGTTTTGCTAATTTTGTTTCATACCCATGGATATGAAGAATACATTTGTAGGTTTGATCGCCGTATCATTACTTATTGTTTCCTGTAAAAAGGATGAAAGAGCAACGTATATAAAAGAAGCAGGTTCTCAGCCTGAAGTAGCATTGAATACCCCAAAAGCTTCCCTGATGAATCAGGCAGGCATTCAATCTAACCCTACTCCTTCTCCTATTGCAGCAGCTCCGGGAATGAACCCATCACACGGGCAGCCGGGACACCGTTGCGATATTCCTGTGGGACAACCTTTAAACAGTAGCCCTACTCCGGTTTCTCAAAATATAACCGTCAACGGAAATAATGCCATTCAAATTGACCCTAATGCTGTTTCTCCGGGAAAAATTACTATTGATAATAACGGCAAACAGGTAAAAACAGCTCCGGGAATGAATCCTCCTCATGGAGAACCGGGACACCGATGTGATATTCCTGTGGGACAGCCTTTAAACAGTAAGCCGGCACCTGCTCCTCAGCCAACGGCTAATGTACAGACTACTCCTACCCCCGCTCCAGCTCCTGCATCGCAGAACCTGGCTATGGGAGAAAAACCAAAAGCCAATCCTGCTCATGGTGAACCCTGGCATAACTGTGCTGTGAAAGTTGGTGATCCTTTGCCATAAATTTTGTATTTTTGCAGGAATGAAGCTGCTTCACCTATTTTTAATAGTATTTTGTTTAGGAATTTTTTTGGTTCCTAAAGACAGCTTCTATGCCCAATCTATGCAAGATACTTGCTGTAAGGCAGAATCTAAAAAGGATTGCTGTAAACATCATTCTTCTAAAAAAGACAGCAAAGACGATACTACAAAATCTTGTAATGATGACTGTTGTTCATCATGTGTTGCCTGTTTTACTTTTATAGAAACTCCATTTTCAAAAAATTTACGTCTGGAACTGTCTTATTACAAATCGAATAAGAACCCTCAGTTTCAATACTCAGATCCTTATCTTTCAGACCGTTTAAAAGAGATCTGGCAGCCGCCTAAAATAGGTTAATTAAACAGAGTCTGTTCATTACATGATGTAATGGACGGTTTTTTAATTAATCTAAACTTTTAAATAAAATGAAATTATATATTTCCAGGTTACTACTTGGTACCTTATTCCTGTTTACACAATTTATTGCTGCTCAGGGTCTTTCAAAAAATCAGTTCAAAGTAAAAGGGAACTGTGAAATGTGCAAAACCAGAATTGAAGGAGCTGCTAAAAAGGCAGGGGCAAAAACCGCAGTATACTCAATCGATCTGCAAACTTTAACATTAGAAACAGAGCGTGTTTCCGCAGATGAAATTTTAAAGAAAGTGGCTGATGCAGGTCATGATAATGAAAAATACAAAGCTTCCAATGATACCTATGAAGGTCTTCCGGGATGCTGCCATTATGATAGAACCCTTCAGCCGGCTGCTACAGAATCTCAGGATCATCATGCCCATAAAAAAGAAAACGAGTTTTATGTAAAAGGAAACTGTGCCTCATGTAAAGCAAGAATTGAAAAAGCAGCTAAAGATGCGGGAGCCGGTTCGGCGGAATGGAATGCAGAAAAACAAACCGTAATCCTGGATTTCGATTCTTCAAAAACCTCATCAGATAAGATTTTAAAAGCAATTGCTGATGCAGGTCATGATAATGAAAAGTATAAAACCTCCGACGCCGTTTATAAGAACCTTCCGGGATGTTGCCTGTATGACAGAGATATTCCGTTTGGAGAAGCCAATCCCAATGTTCATTATGAAGAAGGAACAAAGCATGAGGATCACAAAGAGCATCAGCCGCAAGCCAATACCGAAGATCACAGCCAGCATGAAAAGAATATTGACGGTGTAGTGGTAACAGGGTATAAAGCGGCGACATCTTTAAGTAAAAAAGAAGCCGGACTTGTTTTTAATATTGATAAAAAAGAACTTTTAAAAGCTGCCTGCTGTAATCTGTCTGAAAGCTTTGAAACCAATGCTACAGTAGATGTATCTTTCAGTAATGCCGTTACAGGTACCAAGCAGTTAAAAATGTTGGGTCTGGACCAGAAATATACCAGCTTAACGAAAGAGCAGCTTCCTGAAATCAGAGGATTAGCCTCAGCTTATGGGCTGAATTTTATTCCCGGAAGATGGATTGAAAGTATTCAGTTAACCAAGGGAGGAAGTACCGTAACTAACGGGTACGAAAGTATTACCGGCCAGATCAATACTGAGCTTCTGAAAAATGCAAAAACATCCGAAACCTCTCTGAATCTTTTTTCTGACTTCAACGGCAGAGCTGAAGCCAATATTACAAGTGTTTCTCCCATTAATGAGAAATGGTCACAGACATTTTTACTTCATGGAAACGGAACCTTTGGAAATACGGATATGAATGGTGACGGTTTCCTGGACAGGCCGAAAGGAACACAAATCAATGCAGCTTACCTTCTTAATTATAATGATCTGGAAAAATCCGGATTCGGATCTCACTTCGGAATCAATTTCATCCGGGATGAGAGAACTGCCGGACAAGTAGATTTTGATAAAAAACTGGCTCAGGATAAACAGTATGCTTATGGAGTAGGTATTGATATTTCAAGGTTTCAGGTTTGGAACAAAACAGGATATGTTTTTAAAGGAAAACCTTACCAGAGTATCGGATGGATGAATCAGTATGTGTATCACCAACAGGATAGCTTTTTCGGGCTGAGAAATTATAACGGGCAACAGCACACTTATTATTCCAACTTAATTTTTGAAAGCATTATTGGAAATACCAACCACAAGTATAAAGCCGGAGCAAGCTTTTTATATGATGGCTATGAAGAAAATTACCTGACAGACAACCTTAAGAGAAACGAAATTGTTCCGGGAATTTTTGCAGAATATACTTTAACAGGTTTAAAATATACTTTAGTAGCAGGAGCAAGAGCAGATTTTCACAACTTAGCAGGAACTCAGTTTACCCCCCGACTTAATTTTAAATATGATTTCACTCCCCAGACGATCTTAAGACTTTCTGCAGGAAGAGGATTCAGAACGGCTAATGTTTTTGCGGAAAACCAACAGTATTTTGCGTCCAACAGAGCAATTAATATTCTGTCAAACGGTGGGAACATCTATGGTTTAAAGCCTGAAATAGCATGGAATTATGGAGTAAGCCTGCAACAGGAATTTAAAATTTTCGGAAGAAAATCAACTATTATTGCAGATTTCTTCAGAACGGATTTCCAGGACCAGGTGTTGGTAGATTTGGATAAATCACCTCAGCAGCTTACATTCTATAACCTTGAGGGCAAGTCTTTTGCCAACTCTTTTCAAACGCAGTGGGATTTTACTCCTTTCAAAAACTTTGATGTAAGATTAGCATACAAGTATTATGATGTACAGGCAGATTATATCGGTGGAAGAAGAGAAATTCCTTTTATGGCCAAGCACAGAGGATTTGTGAATTTAGCCTATGCCACCAATAAAAATGATAAAGGCGGATTCTGGAGCTTTGATACTACTTTAAACTGGGTAGGAAAACAAAGACTTCCGGATACATCAAGCAACCCTGCAGAATTTCAGTTACCGGTGTATTCAGAATCGTATGCCATACTTAATGCGCAGATCTCAAGAAATTTCAATAAAAAGATCAGAGCTTATGTAGGGGGAGAGAACCTTACCTCATACTATCAGAAAAATGCAATTGTTGATTTTAAAAATCCTTTTGGAAGTTATTTTGATGGCGGAATGGTATACGCTCCTATTATGAAAGCTAATTTCTATGTTGGACTTGATGTCACTTTCTAGTCATTGATACGGGTTGAAAAAACCTTTCAACACTAAAACATTTCCACAGATTTCTCAGATCACACAGGCTTATGCGCTGTGAAATTCGTGAGATCTGTGGATTTTTTTTTCGTATGGTCCATAATACCAGGATATTTATTGTTATTTCTTCACTTCAAGGATCTATGATCAACAGATTTAATAAAAAAATGATCTTGAAATCAAAAAATTATTATATTTACACTTTATTATATGTATGAACATACCTGCTAAAGATTTTACGATTGATCACAACAGCAAACTCCCACTCCATGTACAGGTAGAGGAACTTTTTCGTAAACTTATTAAAATGGAAGAGTATAAAAAAGGAGCTCTATTACCTAAAGAAGTTGACCTGGCTAACCTTTGGGGTGTTTCCCGAAATACCATTCGTCAGGCTACGAACAAACTGGAGCATGAAGGACTGATCATCCGTAAAAAAGGCATTGGAACCCGTGTTGCCGAAAAGAAGAGTCTTGTCACCGGATTGGATCACTGGTACAGCTTTACCAGAGAAATGCAGGAAAAAGGAATTCTTGTAGTCAATCAATCCTTAAAGACGGGTGCAGAACAGCCTACTGAAGAAATCTGCAATTTTTTTAACTGTCCTTCGGATAAAAAAATATTTAAACTTTCTAAATTAAAGGGTGAAAATTCAGGAGATCCGATTGTTTATTTTGAGAGCTATTTTCATCCAAGAATCGGTGTTGATAAAAATGATGATTTCAACATTCCCTTATATGGGATGCTACAGGAAAAATATGGGGTAACAGTACACCGTTCCCGGGAAAATATCAGTGCCTGCCAGGCAGGGAGTGTCATAGGAAAGAAGTTAAAAGTATCAGCCAGTTTTCCGGTGCTGAAGCGCGAGCGTTTTGTCTATGATATCAACGGAAAACCCGTAGAATACAATGTCGGTTATTACCGTTCGGATAAGTTCATCTATACCATAGATATTAACAAGTCTCCGGATAATTGATCGTGTTTTTTTATCGTCTAATATGTTCAAACATTCTAACATATAATTATTAAAAATGAAGCCCATGTATAACAAGTATTTTATTTTGCTGATCTCCTTTTTGATGACAGGCAATGGTATCTATGCTCAGAAGAATGTTCCTTATTTTGGGAATATACAGGCAACCAACGGATATTCCCGTGAAATAAGTGGTGAGAATATCGACTATTTCTCGGCTTTTCCGGATCATGCTACCCGTGCTTTACTTACACGTACCACAGATGGAGCTAAGACCATCGAATGGGAAACAGCTCCTGTACCACAAAAAAATACCGGCTCATATGTATATTTTAACTGGTTGGTTTCCCATTCGTCCGGAACCAGTGGAGGACCCCGTAATTTTGATTTATACATCAATGATCAAAAAGCACTAACCCTTACGACCTATCCCGCCAATCAGCGTCCGGACTGGATTGCTAAAGCGGCAGACAGTACAGCCTTTGTATTTCATCAAACCAAAATGGACGGACTGAAAGATTCCTATGGTATCGCTTATCTGCGGGTTCCTGTGAGTAAGGTTACCCCAGGAAAACCTCTCCGTTTAAAAATAGTGGGACAAGCACAGAATAGCCGGGATTGGCTGATGACTTATAAATTTACATTTCAGGAAAAAATAGATGCCCAGTCTACCCCATTTCTTTTAAAAGACGGCAAACGTCTTCTCACCCTTACGACCCTTCACTTTGGTCCGGAACAAAAAATAACCGCTAAAATAGATAACAAAGACACTTTCTCTTTTACGATGCCGGATGGTATTAAAACCTTTGACATTCCTGTTTCTCTTTCCTCAAAAGGAGGTAATATAGAACTGGTGGTTACCTCAGGAAAAAAAGAGCTTCTCCGTAAAACCATTCAGGCAGGAGCTGTAGTTCCCCGTACCTTATACTTCGTTCATCATTCTCATACCGATGTCGGATATTCACATCTCCAGGCAGAAGTAGAAAAGATTCATACCCAGAATATCTATGATGCGCTCAAAATGATTGAGGAAACCAAAAATCTACCTGAGGAAGCCCGTTTTAAATGGAATGTAGAAGCCCTTTGGGATGTGGAAAACTTTATGCGAAAAGCAACTCCCGAAGATAAAAAGGCTTTTGCAAAAGCCGTCAAAGAGGGAGGCATTGGTCTTTCTGCCATGTATGGTAATATTCTGACAGGACTTAGCCAGCCGGAGGAATTATTTCATTACACTGAATACGCGCAGAAACTGGAAAAGGAATTTGGCTTTACGATCAACAGTGCCATGATGTCTGATGTTCCCGGATTTGCATGGTCTTTAGTTCCAGCCCTGGCTTCATCCGGTGTAAAATATTTCTCAAGTGGGCCTAATTATCTGGGAAAAACAAATCCTTATCTTGGAGACCGTGTAGGAAACTTTGTCAAAAAATGGGGTGATCAACCTGTATGGTGGCAATCTCCATCCGGAAAACAAAAAATATTATTCTGGACCGCAGGAAGAGGATATTCTTCGTGGCATGGAGTTCATCCCGGAGCTGTATTTGAAAATGGTCAGAAAAAAATTGCAGAATATCTGGAAGATCTTACCCATGCCAATTATCCTTATGAAATGGTACAATGGCGATATAATATTGTTGCTGATAATGGACCTATAGATCCTTCTATCTCAAAATTTGTGGACGAATGGAATAAAAAATATGAATCTCCAAAAATAGTACTCAGCACCAATGAAAAAATGTTTGAAATTTTTGAGAAAAAATACGGAGACCAGATTCCTGTAATAAAAGGAGATATCAGCCCTCATTGGGAGGACGGAGCAATGTCTACCGCCAAAGAAGAAGGGATTAACAGAAACAGCAGCTTAAGGCTGCAACAGCTCACCACCCTCTACGCTATGCTGAATCCTCGCCAATATAATGGTCAGCATTTTTATGAGGCATGGAGAAATGTTATTTTGTTTCATGAACACACCTGGGGAGCATTCAACAGTATTACCGCACCGGATCTTCCTTTTGTAAAAGACCAATGGCAGGTAAAGAAACAATTCTCCCTTGATGGAAGTTCTCTTGCAGACAAGCTGGAAAAGGAGCTGCTACAACCCATTACTGATCCGGCTTCTAAGACGATTGTTGTTTTTAATACCTCTTCGTGGGTACGTAGTGGCACAGTCTCCGTTCCGGAAGCCAACCTTGGAAATGCCGTTCAGGATGCTTCCGGGAATAAGACCCCTTTACAAAAGCTGCAGGATGGAACTATGGCATTTATCGCGAAAAATATTCCACCACTTGGTTCTGCAGTCTATACCATTATTAAAACTAAAGTCCCTGCTGCTGACCCTTTCACTATAACCACTAACAGTATATCGAATGGAAAGGTTACCGTAACATGGGATTCTAAAACGGGAAGTATCACCCATTTTACAGATAACAGTACAACTAATTATGCAGGGAGTTTTAACAATCAAGGGTTGAACAGCTACTGGTATGTTCCGGGATCCGATCCGAAAGAAGCTGTATCCAATTCTGACATACAGGTAAAAGTATTGGAAAAGGGACCGGCAATGGCTAGAGTTTCATTGGTATCAGAAGCTCCGGGAGCAAAAAAGCTGGAAAGAATAATCACTCTATGGGCAGACAGTGATGAAATTTCCCTGGAAAACATTCTCGATAAAAAGTCTGTCCGTTCAAAAGAGTCTGTACATTTTGGATTCCCTTTCAATACTGATTTTAAAAACATTACTGTAGATGCAGGATACGGTACCATGAAATATCTTACGGACCAGCTTCCGGGATCCAATATGGATTACTGGTACAGCCGACGTTGGGTTGATGCTTCTTTCGGACAAAAGGGTATGCAGTGGATGATGCTGGAAACGCCATTGATTGAAGCGGCAGAAATGATTGACGAAAGAATGGTTATTGACAACAGCCACAAAAAATGGAAGGATCAGGGAACTCCTTATACAACCAACTGGTTCAGCTACGCCATGAATAACTACTGGCACACCAATTATAAGGCAGATCAGGAAGGTCCGGTACATTACCGCTATGCTCTCCGTCCGCATTCTGCTTTTAATGCTGTAGAAAATGAAAAATACGCAGCTGCTTTTACTCAACCTCTCATCGCTATTCCCATGAAAGAAAAATCATCCCTTACAGGAAGCCTTTTTCTTATGAATAATGATAAAGTGGTAGTAACAAGCATTACTCCACAGGAAGATCAGAGTTTCGTGATCAGGCTGTATAATCCTGATGAGAAGGAGCAGACCACTGCATTTTTATGGAAACAACTTCAGCCATCGAAACTTATTGACCTTACAACAGGCAAAACAATATCTCCAAACGAAAAACTTAGTTTATCAGGTATGGACGTAGTAGAAATAAAGGTAATACCTTAAAACTAACCCTTATAGGTTTGAATATGATCTTTATACCCATTTAATAATACTAAAAGTAAAACAATGTCAAAGCCAGTAATTGCCATCGATATGGGAGGCACAAAGATTAAAATAGGTATTGTACAGGGTAATACTGTTCTTTCCTCTGATTCTATTGATGCTGATTCCGGTAGCGGGCTCAGAAAGAGACTCCCATTTATCCAAAAAGCTGTAGAAGATTTGCTTGACCGGGAAGGAATTTCCCTAGCAGAGATTACAGGACTTGGGATGGCTTCTCCCGGTATTATAGACAGTATTCAGAAAAAGATTCTTTCAATTGATAAGAAATTTGGAGATGCTCCCGGTATTCATTTAGAAGAATGGTGTTTACAGACTTTCAACCTACCCTTTAGCATAGAAAATGACGCCCGTTCTGCTCTATGGGGAGAATGGAAATATGGAAAGGCAAAAAATTTTGACAGTGCTGTCATCATGACTTTGGGAACGGGAATAGGAAGTGCAGCTATCATGGACAGGCAGTTATTGAGAGGCAAGCATTTTACGGCAGGAATACTGGGTGGACATTCTGTGATCAATTACAAAGGAATCCATTGCAACTGCGGTAATAAAGGTTGTGTAGAAACCGAAGCTTCAACCTGGAATCTTACCAGTATAGCCCGTTCAGATAAAAATTTTGCAGAAAGTCCCCTAGCCCATGCCCCTGCCATCGATTATGAATTAATTTTCAACCTGGCACAGGAAGGCGATGCAGCGGCGTTACATATTCGTGAACAAAGTGTACAGGTATGGTCGGCATGTGCCATTAATCTCATTCATGCTTATGACCCGGAAATTTTAGTTCTTACCGGAGGAATTATGGCCAGTAGTTCTCAGATTGTTCCTTACATCAGAAAACATATAGAAACTCATGCCTGGACACCCTGGGGGAAAATAAGCATTGAGGAAGGTGAATTTCCTGATACAGCCGCTCTATTGGGAATAGCACATCTTGTAGGTAATTAATAAAAATATAAGAATGAAATCAAATTTTAATAAATATCCTATCATTGAAATACAGGGGCACACCTGTACAACCGGCTGGGAAAATATTGCGAAAGCACTTCAAAAAGGTACTTCAAAAATAATAGCTATTGAATGTTATCCGGGAGTATTGCTGGAAGAAATCATCACTTCAGTACAGGAATGGTTAAGCCCTGAACGTATCTTCAATACCACAGAGGCCATGAAATCTGAGGATGAAATTACCGAAATGGTGGAAAAGTACGTGACAGATGATCCTGTATTTGGGTATATAACGCCCCTGGAACTGGAGGATTATTTTGATCCGTCAAAAGTGGCTGTACTTCAGAAAAGTATAGATCATAGTAATGGCTGTACAGTCATTATAGGACCGGGAGCTAGTTTAATCTACTCTAAGTCTGATCTTTCCGTTTATGCAGATATGCCCCGATGGGAAATACAGATGCGCTACCGCAGCAATACAGCCTGTAATCTGGGCAGAACCAATTATACTGATTCTGTTTCCTATCAATACAAGCATGCTTATTTTGTAGATTGGCGTGTGTGCGACCGCTATAAAAAACGCATCCTGAAGTCCTGTCAGTTTGTGCTTGATACCACTTTACCTCATCATCCCAAAATGATCGGGGTACAAGCTTTATTGGAAGCGCTGCAGAAAACCGTAAAACGTCCCTTTAGAGTCGTTCCTTTTTTTGATCCGGGACCATGGGGAGGCCAATGGTTAAAAGAGGTGTGTGATTTAGACAGAAGCCGTCCCAACTATGCCTGGGGTTTCGACT
Source organism: Chryseobacterium rhizosphaerae (assembly GCF_003385455.1). Taxonomy (GTDB): domain Bacteria; phylum Bacteroidota; class Bacteroidia; order Flavobacteriales; family Weeksellaceae; genus Chryseobacterium; species Chryseobacterium rhizosphaerae. The sequence continues at coordinate 148,886 of NZ_QNUF01000002.1, forward strand.
GTGTTCCAGAAGAAAACAGTTTATTATTAGGCTTTGGAGATCAGGTCGTAGAAATACCTGCCATTAACCTGGTATTTTTTCAGCCGGAAGCCTTATTGGGAAAACAGGTATATGAAGGATTTGGAGATGAATTTCCTATCCGTTTTGATTTTCTGGACACCATGGAAGGAGGGAATCTGAGCTTACAGGTACATCCACTGAAAGAATATATCAAAGAAAAATTCGGGATGTCTTATACTCAGGATGAAAGTTATTATATGCTGGATGCCAAAGATGATGCTTTTGTCTATCTTGGCCTCAAAGAAAATATAAATCCGGAAAGGATGATGGAAGATTTAACAGCGGCACAGCATGACAACATCCCTTTTGATACCGAAGAATATGTACAAAAATGGCCGGTCCGCAAACATGATCATGTGTCAATCCCGGCAGGCACCGTACATTGTTCAGGAGCAGATTCTGTAGTACTGGAGATTAGTGCTACTCCCTATATTTTTACCTTCAAGCTGTGGGATTGGGGAAGAATGGGACTGGATGGAAAACCCAGGCCTATATCTCTGAAACACGGTAACAATGTAATCCAATGGGATCGTACGACTTCATGGGTCAAAGAAAACATTCTTAATCTTACCGAGTCCGTGGCTGAAGGAGATGGATGGAGAGAAGAACGCACCGGACTAGATGCCTTGTCGTTTATAGAAACCCGAAGACATTGGTTTACAAAAAAAGTGATTCATCATACGGAAGGTGTAGTGAATGTACTGAATCTGGTAGAAGGCCATGAAGTTATTGTAGAGAGTCCGGATCACCGTTTTGAGCCTTATGTCATTCATTATGCCGAAACCTTTATTGTACCGGCTGATATAGGAGCTTATACCATTATGCCTTATGGTGAAAGTGCAGGTAAAGAATGTGTGACTATAAAGGCAAGTATCCGAAGGGATATGATTGCAGAAAAAGTTTTAAACTAAACGATATGCCACCAACTTCAAATTCAAATATTATTTATAAAGCTACCCTGGTAGCCTCCGTGGGCGGTTTATTATTCGGGTATGATACGGCGGTGATTTCCGGAGCTATCGGATTTATGAAGATCTATTACCAGCTTTCTGATGTGATGACCGGCTGGGTGGCTTCCTGTGCTTTGCTTGGCTGTATTGTCGGAGCAATGTATTCCGGGAAGCTTAGTGATTATGTTGGGCGTAAGAAAGTCCTGATGCTTTCCGGTTTCTTGTTTACCATTTCTTCAGTAGGTACAGCTATAGCTCCCAATCTTTGGATCTTTGTATTATTCCGGATTATTGGTGGTATGGGAATAGGCATTGCCTCTATGCTCTCTCCGATGTATATTTCAGAAATGGCGCCTGCTGGTATCCGGGGACGTCTGATCTCTATTTTCCAATTGGGAATTGTCTCCGGAATTCTCATCATCTATTTTGTGAATGCCTATATTGCAGGGATACATAATGAAAGCTGGAATATTTCTACCGGCTGGCGCTGGATGTTTGGCTCAGGAATTATCCCATCAGTAACTTTTGTATTGCTATTGCTCACTGTACCGGAAAGTCCGCGTTGGCTGGCCGGACAGAGACGAAATACAGAAGCTTTGGAAATCCTTAGTCAGATCAATGGAAAAGCTATTGCTCGGCAGGAGCTTGAATCTATTAACGAATCACTCAAAGACGAAACCCCTTTTTCCTTTTCCGACGTCAGAGAGCCAAAGGTAAAACGGGCGTTGGGAATTGGTATTCTGCTCGCTGTATTTTCACAGATAACGGGGATCAATGCGATTATGTATTATGCTCCGGAAATCTTTAAAGCAACGGGCGTAGGATCTGATTCTGCCTTTATACAGACCATTTTGGTGGGTATTATTAATGTCATTTTCACTTTCGTGGCCATAAGATATGTAGACCAATGGGGGCGGAAAAAATTATTACTGCTCGGCATCAGTGGTATGAGTATCTGTCTGTTTATCGTAGGTCTGGCATTTTACTCACAGCAGCAGGGTTATCTTGTTCTCATTGCCATATTGGGGTATATTGCCTCTTTTGCCATGTCCCTGGGGCCTCTTACATTTGTTGTGATTGCTGAAATTTTCCCTACCAAGGCCCGGGCTACAGCGATGTCTGTTGCTACTTTCTTTCTGTGGGCAGCTGTATTTTTGGTCTCTCAGACTTTTCCTGTACTGATAGGAAGTATAGGAAATGCATATACCTTCTGGCTTTATATGCTCGTTGCGGTCATTGCTTTTCTTTTTATCTGGAAAAGGATTCCGGAGACCAAAGGAAAGACACTGGAAGAAATAGAAAATACCTGGCAGGAAAATAAGAATTGAATGTCTAGCATTTCCTGCGGAATGAAATAACAAATCCCATTTTAGTCATCAAATGATCAACTAAAATGGGATATTTATTTGTACTTATCCTGAACTATCTTCCGAAGTCATCCTGTACTCTTACAATATCATCTTCATCAGAAGGATGAGAGGCATCGGTGTGCTGCCAGATTTCAGCAACAACTCCCCAGCCGTCTAAACCGATCAAACGGTGTCTCTCTCCCTGCTGAAGTTTTACCTGATCTGCCGGATGGTAGGTTTTCAATTCTCCTTCTTCATCGGTATTGCTTCTCTTAATACCCACGGTTCCTTCTACTACCTGCCAGATCTCAGCTCTTCTGTGGTGATACTGCCAGCTTAGTCTTGCTTCAGGAGCTACTATAAGAATTTTAGGACTCAATTTCCCTCCTATTCTTAAACTGTCTACATCAATTCCATCAAAATATTGGTTGGCAAAATCCTGTGCCTGAGTTTCATCAATCACAAAAAAACCACCCCATGGTCTTGTATCATCTTTTGCAGCAAGATTAAATCCTTGCGTTGCCAGCATTTTTTCTACTCTAGCGAATATTTCTTTCTTTTCTGTACTCATACAGTTGTATTTGTAGTTTAAAATTATTTAGTTGATTCTTCTTTTGACATTGAATATGGAAAATCTTTTTCCTGTGAACCTCTTTCTTTATTAGGTCGGCTATCCATTTTAAAATCCAGAACAGCACCTTTCATCAGTTCTTTATGACTTAGCCAGTTTTTGGAATAAGGCTGCTGGTTTACATTCAATGATTTTACATATAGGTTTTCGGAATTATTTTCCGGAGCTTTTATTTCAATTTTCTTGCCATTTTCAAGATGAACAGTAGCTTCTTTGAACAATGGAGTTCCTAAAACATACTGGTCTGTTGCCGGTGTTACCGGATAAAATCCTAATGCTGAGAAAATATACCACGCAGAAGTCTGCCCATTATCTTCGTCACCACAATACCCGTCGGGTGTTGCCATATATAGTTTATTCATGACCTGTCTTACCCAATATTGTGTTTTATAGGGAGAGCCAGCATAATTGTATAAATAAATCATATGCTGAATAGGCTGGTTTCCATGAGCATACTGCCCCATATTCATGATCTGCATTTCTCTGATTTCGTGGATCACGCTTCCATAATAACTGTCATCAAAAACCGGTGGCAGAGAGAAAACCTCATCCAGCTTGGCTTCAAATTTCTTTTTGCCTCCCATCAATGTAGCAAGGCCATCAATATCCTGAAAAACAGACCAGGTATAATGCCAGCTGTTTCCTTCTGTAAAAGCATCACCCCATTTGAAGGGATTGAACGGTTTCTGGAAGTTACCATCCTTATTTTTACCCCGCATCAAACCTGTTTCCTGATCGAATACATTTTTATAATTGTAGGCCCGTTTTTTATAGATATCAATTTCCGAAGCCGGTTTTCCTAATGCTTTACCCAATTGGTAGATAGAAAAATCATCATATGCATATTCCAGGGTTCTGGCTGCATTTTCGTTAATCTTTACATCATAAGGAACATAGCCCAGTTTATTGTAATACTCCACACCTGCACGGCCTACGGCTTCTATAGGACCTTCATTATTTGCGCCGTGTTTTACAGCCTGCCAAAGGGTTTCTGCATCATAACCACGAAGTCCTTTTATATAAGCATCTGCTACTACAGATGCAGAATTGTTTCCAATCATAATATCTGAATATCCCGGACTGCTCCATTCTGGTAAGAAGCCTCCCTCTTTGTAGGCATTGGCCAATCCTTCCTGCATTTCAACATTGATCCCCGGATATACCAGGTTCAGGAAAGGATACAAAGCACGGAACGTATCCCAGAAACCGGTTCCCGCAAACATTCTCCCATCCAGCACTTTACCATTGTAAGGACTCCAGTGCCTTATTTTATTCTGGGCATCAATTTCATATAATTTTTGTGGAAAAAACAATGTCCTGTATAAAGAAGAATAAAAGGTTCTCATCTGTTGATCTGTTCCTCCTTTCACCTCTATTTTCCCTAATGTTTTGTTCCAGATATTTTTAGCCTCGGTTTTTACCTGCTCAAAATTTTTGTTGCCAATTTCTCTTTTCAGATTCAGTTCAGCCTGTTCAAAGCTTATGAATGAAGAGGCTACTTTTGCATAAACCGCTTCCTTGTTTTTGAGTTTAAATCCAACAACTGCGCCGGCATGATCGCTGGTAATTTCTAGCTGATCATTAACCAGTTTATCATTCTTCCATGCTTTTGTCAGCTCGAAATCTTTATCAAACTGAATCACAAAATAGTTTTTAAAATTCTCATATTTTCCTGTTGAATATCTGGTCGTATACCCCAGGATTTTTCTTTCTTTAGGAAGAATTTTAATGTAAGAGCCTTTATTCAAAGCATCAATTACTACGTAAGCACTGTCTGTTTTAGGAAAATCAAACTTAAAGAAAGAAGCTCTTTCTGTAGGTGTAAATTCAGTTGTTACATTAATATCAGCTAAGTATACACTATAAAAATAAGGGGTTGAAACCTCAGCTTTATGACTGAACCAGCTTGCCCTGTCATCTTCTTTAAATTTTAGCTGACCAACACCCGGCATGATGGAAAAAGCGCCATAATCATTCATCCATGGAGAAGGCTGATGGGTTTGTTTAAATCCTTTTATTTTATCGGCATCATAAGTGTATGCCCATCCGTCACCCATTTTACCTGTCTGAGGAGTCCAGATATTCATTCCCCAGGGAAGTCCGACTGCCGGATAGGTATTTCCATTGGATAAAGAAGGCTTAGACTGAGTTCCCATTAACGGATTCACATAATCTACAAGAGATCCGTTCTGCCCGAATGCACAGACCTGCAATAAAAGAAAAAAAGTAGAAAATAAAGACTTCATTGTATCGTTTTATTATTTATTTAAGCATTTTCAAAGCATAACTGGCCGCACCTAAGATGGCTGCATCTTCAAAAATAGCAGAAATTCTAACGGGCAAGTTAATATTATTCTTTATTAAATTCTGAATAAACCGCTTCTCAAAGTAAGGATATGCTTTAGCAATATTCCCTCCAATTACCAAAACTTCAGGTTCATAATGGCTCACGTATTGTACTACAAATTCGGAAAAAGAATCTGCATATTCATCAAATATTTTGGTTTGTATTTCAAGGGGTTTATCCAGCAGCTCTTTGGTTCCTGAAATCTGTTCCCCTGTTAATTCAGTATAATAATTAACAAACCAGCGTGTTGCCAGATAGTCTTCACAAATAGAGTTTTTAAAAGGTGAATCCCAAAGATCTTCGTCAGTGGCAAATTCCCCATTATAAAAAGTAGTTCCCAATCCTGTTCCCAGCGTTACTCCAAAAACCTTGTTGAAACCCTGCACACAACCTCCAAAAACCTCACCTTCCATAAAGGCGGCCGCATCATTCACAAAATATATCTGATCCTGAGAAATCGACATTCTTTTAGCCAGCTCTTCTTTGATATTAACCTGATAGATGTCTATAAATTTTCCTTGCTGCATCAGAGATATTCCATTTTCATAATCGAAAGGCCCCGGCATTGCAATTCCCAATAAAAGATCCTCTTTATCCAAATCATGGGCTGCCTTATCGATCGCTGAAACCCATGCAGAAAAAATAATTTCTTTAGATTCAAAAGAGTCTACATGTTCCCGTACATATGTTGAAGAAATGATCTCACGTTTTTCAGGATTCACCTGAGCCAGTGTAATATGGGATCCTCCAATATCTATTCCTAGTATATTTTGCATTATTTTTCCAATTTATTTTCCTTCAAAAGCTATAACAACATTTGGGTTTTGACTATTTACAGTATAGCTATCAAATGTTAAGGTGTTATTTTTTAAATTATATTTTATAGGTTTTCTATCTTTTAACAAATAGGCAGAGCTAATCTTTTTAAATGGAAAATTTTCCAAAGTAATTGTTTTTTCTTCCTTATTATTAAGGATATGAACATAGATTTTACCTGCCTTCTGAGTGATAGCTCCCCATTTTTGAGGTGGAAGATACCCTCCTCTTGTTCCATAAATACTTTCACCATACACTTTCATCCAATTTCCCATTTCTGTAAAGGAATGAATAAAAGGTTCCGGAATTTTACCATTAGGCATAGGTCCTACGTTTAGCAACAAATTGGCGTTACTTCCTGCTGCATTGACCAACAAATCTAAAAGTTCCTTAGATGTTTTATTCTTGTTGTCTTTTAAATTGAACCCCCAGGAGCCATTTATTGTTTCACAGGTTTCTAAAGGCAGTTGAGATGTTTTTTGAAAACTCAATCCACTTTTATTCTGCCCCGGAATATCTCTTTCAAACATCTGGAAATCTTCCCCTTTTAATGGAGTGATATGATGATTATTCCCAACAAGACATTGAGGCTGAAGTGTATGGATAAGCTGATATATTTCCTCCATTCTCCAATCTACATATGTTTGTTCCTTTCTGTTTTCTTTTTCCTCTTCCATCTGATCCCAATACCCATCAAACCAGATGCCTGAAACTTCACCATACTGGGTTAATAGTTCTGTCAATTGATTTTTCATAAACTGGATATAGTCATTCCAGTTTCCTTTCTCAGTACGTCTGGTTTCCTTCCCTGTACGGCCTGTCCAGTAAGAATAATCAGTTCTTCTCCAGTCCAACAGTGAATAATAAAATGCTATTTTGATCCCCTGCTGATGACACTCCTGAGCCAGCTCTTTCACAAGATCCCTTTTAAAGGGGGTATTCATGATCGTAAAATCCGAATATTTGGTATCCCACATACTAAAACCATCGTGATGTCTTGTCACTAATGTAATATATTTTATTCCGGCATTTTTAGCCATTGTAACATATTCTTTAGCATTAAACTCTGTGGGGTTAAAGAAATCTTTCAGCTTAGTGTAATCATTCACTGGAATTTTATCATCGTTCATCACCCATTCTCCCCTGCCCAATTCACTATATAATCCAAAATGGATAAACATACCGAATTTTTCATTCTGAAATTCTGTTCTTGCTTTAAGATTAGCGGCTACCGGTTCATAGTTTTGCTGAGAGAATCCCATACAAAAGCTCACCACCAATATCATTAATAATATTTTTTTTACCATCAGTTACTTCCTAAATTTTAACAGATAAAACCTGCCTTATGCTATTAAAAACATAACGCAGGTCTTGATTAGATCTTATATTTATTTTACAATTATTTTACCGGACGACACTACCTTATTATCAGCTGATGTAATTTTGTAAAGATAAGTACCAGCGGGTAAATCCTGTGTATTAACTACATTATTATTTGGATTAATATTCTGTTTTTTAGACAATGTTCCTGAAGCTCCATACAAAGATATTTCGCTTGCAGATCTGTCATCAATTCTAAACTTAATATCCTCTCCTCTTTTAACAGGATTCGGATACGCTGTATTTTCCTGTTTATTTTCAATTCCTTTTGCCGTTTTTACAGATAAAGAAGAAGGACAAGGGACTTCTGTTTTCCAGTTGGCATCCGACATACTGATTAAAGTAGCAGAATGACCGTTTGGAGTAGCATCTACTGCTCCGCTTCCACTTCCGTCATCCATTTTCCAATTGGCCTCCAGGCTCGTTGAGCTGGCCGCAATATTACATTTGTTATCCAGGATTTCCTGAGCCGTCAGAGCTTTCTTCCATACTCTGAATTCATCCAGCGATCCATTAAGTGCACGGGAGTTATCATAATTTCTACCCATATAAAGAATACCATTTGCTGTAAAATTACCGGTAGCCGCAGTACTTGCATCAAGATTACCATTGACGTAGAGTTTCATCGTTGCACCATCATAAGTTGCTGCCACATGATACCATGTATTGGCATTAAGAGCTGTATTTCCGTTCAATTTTATCTGAGATGAACCAAAACTTAAGGTAAACTGCAGTTTATTATTGGCAAGAGTAGCATCTCCCAATCTTAGTATGGCTGAATTATTATCTCCCACTTCAATTCCGATTACTGACGAAATATAAGGGAAAGCAGTTTTGAATGCATTTACTTTTACCCAGCCTTCAAAAGTGACAGCATTTCCATTGAGGTTAAATTGTCCGGCATTAAGATATTGACTGCTTCCGTTAAAAGAAAGAGATCTTGGGCCAGGGCTGGTAACAGGAACAAGTCCACTATTGAATGGAGTATCTGCTGAATAAGTACTGGTAGTTGTTCCTCCGCATACAGACTGTATTTTCCATACATAGTTGGTATTGGCAGTCAGGTTCTGAAGGGTATAGGTATTGGTGGTAATATTAGGAACTGTAGTCCACGTTGAGGCTGCTGTAGTTTTATATTGTAAAGTATAGGAAGCAGCTGTTCCTACAGTATCCCAGGATAATTTGGTAGTTGTTCCAAGGGCATTGGACGCTATTAAATTTGATGGAGTGGCACATCCGTTTCCTGAGTTAAATCTTGGGGCAAAAATGTAGGTACTTTTTGACGTTGAAGAACAGTTAGACTGTATTCTCCAGTCATATTCTGTATTGGATGTTAAATTATTTACGACAATATTGCTTCCTGTATAATTACTTGTTACATTCGTCCAGGTTGTTGAACTGGCAGGCTTATAATCTATATTGTAAGTTTGGGAGCCGCTGGAGGTCCAGTTTAATTTTGCAGAAGTTCCTGTAAGAGTGTTTGCTTCTAATCCTAACGGCGGATCACACGCTGCCCCCTGAGTCCAAGAATAAAGCTGGCCTGACAATACTGTATTTTGGCTATAGAGTATATTGGATCCTGTACTTAAATAGCTGGCCATGTTCGTACCTGGCAGGTCATACCACATAAATACACCATAGCCGTCATTTTTTGAATTGGTAGCCAAAGTGGAAAGTGTAGAAGTAGAGGTGTTATTGATCCATGTTGCAGCAGCAGAAAGCTTAGCTTTGGTAAGAGGAGGCACACTCGGAGCGCTGTATGTCCCGTAGTAGGCATTCCAGCTGTAGTCAATATAATTTCCGGCCTGATCTCCATTATAGCTCTGCCTTGAAGTTGCAGGGCCCAGATAATAGAAGGTAATCAGTTTATCAGGCATTGCTGCTTTAAGTTCCTGAAGAAGCATTACAAAAGAGCTGCTATTTGGCTGTCCGGTTCCGTTATTTCCGTAATCAGCATATTCATCATCCAGGTCTACCCCATCCAGCCCATAAGTATAAACAGTATTTGCGATCTGCAGGGCAAAATCTTTCGCAGCTTCCCTATTCGGAAAGTTGGAGATCCCAGCTCCCTGATGATTTCCCAGAATATCAAGTAAAACCTTAATTCCTTTTTGCTGTAAAGGTTTCACATATGTATCGACATCATTCAATACTTTGGTAACATTATTATTGTTTGAAATGTACGCTCTGCTTTTGGACACATCATAATTAATGTTGGCCGCAAAAATAATAGCGACGTCAAAAAGCTGTTTTCCACTGTTCTGCAGGGTATAGGATCCTGCATTCAGCATATTGTTGTTATTCACTTCCACATAGCATATCCCAACAGGATTATTAAGCTGTTGTGCATCGACAAGAGAGCCTGAATGAAGCATCATTGCCATCAGGCCCATAAAAAAGGATTTTTTTTTCATTGTATACATTATTTTGATGTTTTTGGTGTCGGGATTCTATATACCACTCCCCGGGTATGTTTTTTAAAGAAACATACCTAAGAAAAAAGGGGCATATAAAATAAGAGGGCTATGTCAGCAGCTCCGGGTTTTCGTTAAAGGTTTTCCATAATAATTCTCCAAATAAAGTATTCGACCATGCGAACCATTCTCTGGTGAATTTTTTGTCGTTGTCTTTATGGAAGGACTCATGCATAAAGCCTGTCCCACCGTGCGTTTTCTGTAAGGTGTCTATGCACCATTTAATCTCACCTGTATCTTTAGTGGTGAGTGCTTTCATAATGATACTCATCGGCCAGATCATATCAAGCCCAATGTGTGGCCCTCCAATTCCTTCCGCCAGTTTACCTTTGAAAAAGAATGGGTTATTTTCTGACCAAACAAATTTCCTTGTGTTCACATACACAGGATCATCTGCTTTTACGGCATCTAAATAAGGCAGACCCAATAAGCTCGGACAATTGGCATCATCCATCAGGTTATAGCTTCCAAAGCCATTAACTTCAAAAGCATATATTTTTCCATATTCCGGATGATTGTAAATTCCGTACTTTTTAATGGCGGCATCCACCTCATCAGCAAGGCTGGTAAGTTGCTGAGCCAGACCTTTTTCATTTTTGATCTGAGAAACCATTTCTGCTGCCTGACGTAGGCTTACCACAGCAAATAAATTAGAAGGAATTAAAAATCCATAAATCGTAGCATCATCACTTGGGCGGAACATGGAACTGATCAGTCCAACCGGTTTTGTAGGATACCCATATCCTCCCATTGGAACACCATCTGTAGCCCAAGCCGTTGTACGCTCAAACTTGTAAGGTCCCAGGTCTTTTTTTCTCTGCTGCTCAGTAAATGTCTGTAGGGTAAGCTTAATGCCCTGTAGCCAATTAGCATCAAAAGGTTTGGTATCTCCTGTTGTTTTCCAAAAATGATAAGCCAAACGAATAGGATAACACAAAGAATCTATTTCCCACTTTCTTTCATGGGTACCAGGTTTCATATCTGTATGATCGTATTCTTTCCATTTACTTATTTTTTTGTCATCATTATAAAATGCATTGGCATAAGGATCTTTCAGAATGAATTTCGTCTGTTTATAAATAACCCCTGAAATAAGCTTGTGAAGTTTTTCATCTTTTTTTGAAAACTGTAAATAAGGAAAAACCTGCGCAGAGCTGTCACGAAGCCACATCGCATCAATATCACCCGTAATTACATAAGTATCAGGAGTTCCATTATTTTCACTGTAAAAAACAGTAGTATCTAATGTATTCGGAAAACAGTTTTCAAAAAGCCAGCTTAATTCTTTATTTTTTACTTTCTTTTTAAAAGCCGCAATAGCACTTTCTACGGATTCACTGGTAAAATGTCTTTTATCTTTGGGAACACGAACAACAGGAAAATCGTCCATCACCAGATTCTTTGCAAAAACATTCTGTGTAAACAGCAATCCGGCTCCTGCCAGTGCACTTGTTTTAATAAAATTTCTCCTTTCCATTGATACTTTTATTTCGTTTATTTTTATTAGTCTTATTTTACAGGCTTACTTCCCATTACAAATCTCAGCTCTCCACCATTCATAATATCACTGTGGTTCAATTCCCAGCTCTTGTACTCTTTCCCGTTCAGGAACATTTTCTGAACGTAAATGTTTTTATCGGATATCTTGTCTGCTACTACGGTAAATGTTTTTCCATTTTCCAACAGCAATGAAGCTTTAGGAAACTGAGGTGCACCAATTGCATAGACAGGTTTCCCTGGTGTCACCGGATAAAATCCTAATGAAGAGAAAATATACCATGCCGACATCTGTCCGCAGTCTTCATTATTCACAATTCCATCAGGTTTAGCCGCATACATATTATCACGGATATATTTGATCATTTTCTGAGTCTTATAAGGACTTCCTGCATAATTATACAGGTATGGAACATGATGCCCCGGTTCATCTCCAAACCCCAAAGAGCCGATGAATCCTGAAATATCAACATGCTGTTCTCCCTGCATATTAAGAGCTTCTGTAAATGTTTTATCCAGTTTTTCTTCAAACCCTTTTTTCCCTCCGTACAGGTTCATCATTTCATCAATCTGGTGAGGAGCAAAAAAATCATATGCCCAGATGTTCCCGGAAACCCAGTGTGGCTGAAGCTTTTTCCAATCGTTCAGTGCAAAATCTGCTAAAAATTTTCCGTCTTTCTGTCTTGGCCAGAAGTGACTATTTTCTTTATTGAAAGTATTCAGGAAGTTCATAGAACGCTTCTTATAGACTTCTGCATCTTCTTTTTTACCCAGTTTTTCTGCAAGCTGCTGGATACACCAGTCATCATAAGCATATTCAAGGGTGGCAGAAACAGAAGCTCCGTTTTCCGAAGGAGAATACCCCAGTTTAATATAATCGTTTAGGCCTCCTCCTCCATCACTGCTGCTCATTTTATCTGTTAAAGAAGCATCTTTCATTGCAGCAAAGGCTTTTTCAGCATCAATACCCGGTACACCTTTTGAAATAGCATCCCAAATGACCGATACACTGTGATAACCCAACATACAGAAATTATCGTATCCACATAATTCCCAGATAGGCATATGGTCTTTACGGTCGGTATACCTGCTGATCAGGGAGTTGGCAAATTCTTTGGTATGTTTCTGATCCATAATGGTCAGCAGAGGATGGGTTGCTCTGAAGCCATCCCAATAAGAATAGGTACTGTAGTTGGTAAACCATTTGGTATTCATATTTTCCTGAGCAGCCACATAGTCTCCATTGGCATCCATATAAAGGTTAGGAGCTATAAATGTATGATAAACCCCTGTATAGAAAATCTTTCTCTGACTGTCTGTACCTCCTGTCACCTGAAATCTTCCGATAAGATCTCTCCATGTCTTTTGTGCCGTTTCTTTAGCTTTTGCAAAATCCACATTCGTAGCCTCAGCATCAAAATTCTCCTGTGCATTTTCTGTACTTACCGGAGATAAAGAGACTTTCACTTCGATACTTTCCTTATCTTCTGTAGAGAATCTTACAAAAGCTTTCGCATCCTTAGCAAGGGCAATCTTTTCGTTGTTTTTGATTTTTCCTTCGGCATACACTCCGTAAGATTTGAAAGGTTTTGAAAACTCCATCACGAAATAAGCAAATCGCTTACCTCCCCAACCATTGCTGTAGCAGTATCCTTTTATTTTGTTATTACCCTCTACACTTACCAGAGTATGGTAAATATTTCCAAAAATTTTATTGGTTGGATCAATAATGATATTGGATTCATCACTCTTGGGGAATGTATACTTATGAAATCCCACTCTTGGAGAAGCCGTAAGTTCGGCTTTGATTCCATAGCTGTCGAGCATTACTGAATAATATCCCGGGGCCGCCGTTTCTTTTTCATGACTGAATTTTGAACGATAGCCTGTCTCGGGCTTATCTTCTGATCCCGGAACCATTTTTACCTGACCTACGGTAGGCATAACCAGAATATCTCCAAGATCTGCCCATCCTGTTCCACTAAGGTGATTGTGGCTGAATCCCATGATCGTCTTACTGCTGTAATGATACCCGGAACACCAGTCCCAGTCTCCACTTTTAGTATTCTGATCCGGACTTAGCTGAATCATCCCAAACGGTGTGGTAGCTCCCGGAAACGTATGGCCGTGGCCTCCTGTCCCAATAAAAGGATCTACCCAGGATAAGACATCCCCCTTTTGTTGTTGGGCATTCACCGTAGAAACCAGGAGTGTAAAAAAACAGATAAGCAATTCTTTTTTCATGATAAGAGGTATCAGTAATTTTTTATTTTAAAAGTTGGTTTAAAAATATGAAAACCATTACAAATATCCCAATAATAAAGGGAATTAAGCCGATCAACATATTAAAAAACCTCATTTAGATTGAATTTTTTTTCATAAAATCAATAATTTCAGAAATATATCCAAACGCGATAGCTACCACTGTGTCGGCAGCACCATAATATACGGTTACTTTATCTCCTTCAGTCAATGCAGCACATGGGAAAACCACATTCGGCACATCTCCTGTCAGTTCATACACTTCTGCCGGAGCCAGCAGATAAGGTTTTGTTCTGTACAATACTTTTGTAGGATCTTCAAGGTCAAGCAATGCTGCTCCCATTGAATATCTGAATCCTCTGCAGGTATTGATTACCCCATGATAGAAAAGTAACCATCCTTCCTCTGTTTTTATAGGAACCGGACCTCCCCCGATTTTTGTACACTGCCAGGCACTGTCTTCAAAAGGAGTTACTTTCATTACACAACGGTGCTCTCCCCAGTATTTCATATCAGGACTGTAGCTGATATAAATATCACCAAAAGGCGTATGTCCGTTATCACTTGGACGGCTCAGCATCGCATATTTTCCATTGATCTTTTCAGGGAAAAGCACTCCATTTCTATTGAATGGCAGAAAAGCATTTTCACACTGGAAAAATTCCTTAAAATCAAAAGTATATCCAATTCCAATGGTAGGTCCATTATATCCGTTACACCATGTAATCCAGTAACGATCTTCAATAAAAGTAACGCGGGGATCATATTTGTAATCAGATTCAATCATTTCTGTGTTTCCTGCCTTCATTTCAATAGGGTCATGATTGATTTCCCAATTGATTCCATCTTTACTGAAACCTGCAAAAATATTCATCTGCACCGCTTTGTTGTCACAGCGGAATACCCCTGCAAATCCATCCTCAAAAGGAATCACAGCACTGTTGAATATACTGTTTGACGTTGGTATTGCATATCTGTTAATGATCGGGTTTTCGGAAAACCTCCACATGATATCATTGCTACCTTCCGGGCGATCCTGCCATGGGATCATTACTGATTGAGCTGTCATAAAGTATTTTTTACTTTTTATTTAAATTTGTTTAATAATTGATTTATTGTTCTTTTTGATTTTCCGAATATGGAAACGGAACCCATAGGGTTACAAGAAATGCCGGAATAGTAGCGATCAGTACCCAGATAAAAAATATTTTATATCCTACCCAGTCGCTGATCATTCCACTGAACATTCCCGGAATCATCACTCCGAGATTCATAATACCTGTTGCAAATGCATAATGGGCTGTTTTATGTTTTCCCGGGGCAATCTGCTGCATCATGTATAGCATAAGTCCGACAAACCCAAAACCATAACCAAAATACTCCACCACTACTGCAATTCCTACCGGCAAGAGATCAGCAGGCTGGTAGTACGCTAATAAAGCATAGACTACAAATGGAATATTGAATGCAGAGCATAACCATATCAATGATCTCTTCAATCCGCGGGCTGAAATAAAATAACCGGCCAGTACAGATCCTAAAATAAATGCTGCAGAACCATACGTTCCATAAATAAGTCCAATATCTGATGTTGAAAGTCCTAATCCTCCTGAGGACCTTGGCGCTTTAAAAAATAACGGTGCAATTTTTATAGCAAACCCTTCAGCAAAACGATACAAAATAATGAACAGTACAGACCATAAGATGTTCTTCTTTGTAAAAAATGAGGTAATGACTTCCAGCAATTCCTGACGGACATTTCCTGCTGTTTTTTTATCTTTCTCTGATACTTCTTTGTTTTCTTTTGGCAGAATCAGGTAGTGGTATATAGCTAATACAAAAAACAATAGAGCATAAATCACCATAATGATCATCCATGCACGGGTTACCCCTTTTGTTTTTTCTAAAACCCCGGCAAAATAAACTAATGCCCCACTACTGATAATTTTGGCCAGATTATAAAAAGCTCCCTGCCAGCCTATATATTTTGCCTGCTCTTTATTGGTAAGGAAACTGATATAGGTTCCATCTGCCACCACATCATGAGTCGCTCCACAAAAGGCAATAACCGCAAAAAGAGCAATACTGTATTTGAAAAAATCCTGCAAAGGAAGACTTAATGCCACCAAAGCAAACAAAATTCCTATCGCAAACTGGGTAACAACAACAAAGAATTTTTTGGTTTTATAGATCTCCAGAAAAGGACTCCAAAGAGGCTTTAACGTCCAGGAGAACATAACCAGAGCTGTCCAAAATGTAATTTGGGCATCTGAAACTCCCATATCTTTATACATAATCCCGGAAACTGCATTAATGGTTACAAAGGGCACTCCCATTGCAAAATATAATGTAGATATCCAAAGGATGGGTTGTATTGAACGGGTTTCAGAGTTGTTTTTTCCCATATTAAAATAAGGTTCTAAAAAAAGAGGGCATCTCAAAATTTCATTCCGACTTAAAACGAAACTATAGAAGAATAAATTATCGGAGATTCTCCTCTCCTTACGAAATGAACACTCAGGGTACAACCTGATTTTTGAGATGCCTCTGTATATAAATGATTCTGATTAATTATAATTTTTTATCCCACCATAATTTTGTACTTCCGATATCAGGACCACCCAGCGTACTCGCAGCTTTTTGATATCCAACCGGATTATTATTACGGTATTTTGTTGCAATTGGTATTCTTCTGACCATTTTATCTGTATCAATATTTCCCTGACTGGAATTCAATACGTTTTTAAACAAAATAGGATATCCAGTTCTTCTTTGTTCAGCCCAGGCTTCAGAACCGTCAGGATACAAAGCAAGCCACTTTTGAGTCATCAATCTTTCCAATTTTCTTTCTGGATTATCCGCCTCATTCCATTTGATGGTAACAGTACTTAACATTGAATTTCCTGCAGGAATATTATTGACCGCATTTTTGGGATCAGTATAGGCTTGCTCCACAGAAGTGGCATCATTGATATAGGCATTGTAATCAGCACTTTTCCCCCATTCATCCATAGACGTTCTTACCCCCATTTCATAATTACTTTTGGCATCACCGGCTCCTGTATATCCAAATAAAGCTGCTTCAGCTTTTAAAAACCAGGTTTCTGCAGCCGTAAATATCTTCCCTTTTCCGTTTTGATTTCCCGGTGCAAAATAAGCACCTCCCGCCGCATCAGCTAAGGGAACTGAATAATTTACATAGAACGTTTTATCTCCTTTCAGATCAATACCCTGACGAATCCCTATATATTGTCCTGCCGCCGCCGGATCGGTTGCTTTAAAGGCATATGCACTGATTCTCGGATCTTTAAATCCATTTAAGTAAGCTAAAAGCGGAGCCCCTGATCGGCAATCTCCCCAGTCATAGATCACTCCTCCTATTGGAGAAGGCGTTCCGTAATTAATGAGCGCATTGTCTGTATTATTTTCAATAAGACCTACCGGAGATGCAAGCGCCTCTTCTGCAAACTTTTTAGAATCTACCGGTGCCGCATATCGCATTCTCATGGCAATTCTGAATTTAAGAGAGTTCGCAAATTTCATCCATTTTACTGTATCACCTCCAAAAAATACATCAGCCGATTTAATTACCGATTTATCTTCAACAGCTATATTGGCGTTTTGGAGAACTGTAATGGCATTCGTTAAATCCGCAATAAAAAAATGATAAGCATCGGCCTGAGAATCAAAATCAGTAGATCCATCACTATTCGGTTTATTGAATTTACTATAGATCACAGGTCCATGGGCATCAGAAACTTTAAGACTGGAAACCACCTTAATAATATCCATGATCGCCAATGATTTATCAAAGTTATATCCCGGATAGGTTTTCTCCATAACAGCCTTAAAAATATCTTTCTTGTTAAGAATATCTTCAAGCTGGGTAATCATTATCCTTTCATTCCAGTTATCCATCATAAAATATGTTGAATTGAAATTATTTCCATTGAAAGGATTAGAGGTACTGAAATACCCACTAAACATATCGGCATTCAGGTTTTGTTGCAACTGATATACTCCAAGATTATAATGTACCAAACCTCTTTGCATAAGTTTCATTGAAGATACCAATTGTCCAAAATCAGCATTCAGTTGCTCATCTCCTAAACCTGGAGTATACTCACTGTTAATTTTATCAAAATCACTTGTACAGCTTACAGTAAACAGGCCTGTAGCCATTAACAAATAAAACGCTTTATATTTAAAATATTTTTTCATACTACAGAATTAAAAATTTAATTTCACTGAGAATCCTACTGATCGTGTTATTGGAATTCCAAATATATCTACCCCAACACCTCCGGGATTAACCCCTGAAACTTGTTCAGGATCAAACGGAGCTTTCTTATAAAGGAAGAAAAGATTGGTCCCAATCACACTTAGTGTTGCATCCGAAAGGTATTTTGAATTCACTTTAAAAGTATAGGAAACAGAAGCCTGTCTTAATCGTATGGCAGTAGCTTTATACATATAGGCCTCTGTTAGAGGATCTCTACCTCCTATACTTGAATAGTAAGCCTGAGCATCTGTTTTGTCAGTGTAAGGTGTTCCGTCCTCTTTCACTGCATTTTCTATAACAACTCCACCGGCATCACGGGCATCTGCAGATGTTTTACTTACTCCTAGCTGATCATTCATTGCCTGGGTAATACTTAGAACTTTACCTCCAAACTTCCCATCTATCAGGAAGCTTACATTTAAGTTACCAATATTAAAGGAGTTATTGAGGCCAAGCATAAATTTAGGGTTTGGATTCCCTAAATAATTATCTTTATTTTCTGTTCTTCTGGGAACTCCGTTCTTATCTACAATAATACGTCCCTGATCATCTCTTAAAAAAGCAAACCCATAGATATCTCCGAAAGAGCCTCCTACTTTAAGTCTGTTATAACCACTTCCTATTAATTCAAGACTGATATTGGAATCCTGGAAATACTTTACAGGTAATAACTCTATTATCTTGTTTTTATTGGAAGAAGCATTGAATGTTGCTGTCCATCCAAATTTCTGTCCTTTGAAAATATCATAAGAAATAGCAGATTCAAAACCTGTATTCTGAATGTTTCCGGCATTTATCGTTACTTTACCATTATTGTATGGATCACCAAAACCTATTGCACTTACATCTTTCAACATTTGATTGGTTGTATTTGATTTGTAATATGTGAAATCAAAGGTCAATCTATTATTCAAAAATCTCAATTCAGTTCCCGCTTCAAAAGTTTTATTTAATTCAGGTTTCAGCCAAAGATCTTTAAATTCTTCACCGGTAATAGGTGAACCACTGAAACCAATAGGGGTTCCTGCATCAAAACCACTGATGTGATTGATCAAAATGGGATCCAATGCATTACCCACTCTTGCATAGGAAGTTCTCACTTTCCAGAAATTAATCGCCTTAGGCAGCGTAAAAATATCTGAAAGAATAGCATTTGCCCCTACAGACTGATAATCAAAAGAAGTATTGGTTTTTCCATAAAGATCAGCTAATGTTGAAGACCAGTCATTTCTATATGTTAAATCCAGATAAACCAATTTTTTATATCCTATTGTAGTACTGGCAAATACAGACTGATCCTGTCGGTTTCCATTATATATGGTGTATGAAGCTACACTTTCATCCCGTTCTTTTGGCCAGTATAGATTATTAGCTGTAAACAGATTGGGTAGCTTTAACAAGCTATTATCTATTTTGGATGTTAAAGATCTTAAATCCGAGATACTTGCTCCTACGGTAAAGTCTAAGCTGATATCATCTGTGATATGTGGAGATCCCAGCAATAGTACATCTCCATATTTGGTGGTACGCTCTATTGAATTTTTAATAAGTCTTCCGTTTTTTCGTCCCTCATAGGTTCCCGGCAAAACAGTTGAAAGAGAATAGGCTGAAATCTGTCTTTCAGTATCTGAGAAATAATAACTGTAATTTCCACGGGCCTGAATATTTAACCAACTGTTAATGGCATAATTCAAGGATGCTGATCCGTAGAAGTTTTTGTTCGTTGTAGTTACAGGGTTTCTGTTCAGCACCCACATTGGATTTTGGTCTTCTGTAGAAAAAACACCATTAGAATCTATATTCCACCAGTTCTGGGCAGGCAGGTTTCTTGATTTATCCAGGTATGAATAATTATTGGCATAATAATCAAAATCTACTCCTCGTGGCAACCAATAAATACTGGTTAAAGGAGAAAACCATCTTCCCGGGGACGCCCTGTTTTTAGAATCCTGTAGAGAAGCCATAACATTGGCTTCTAAAGTCAGTTTATCATCTAAAAACTTACTGGAGTTCCTGAAATTGACATTATACTGCTTAAAATTAGAAGTTGGAATAATCCCATCGTTCGTTGTATTTCCTATAGAGAAAAAGTTTTGAGACTTTTCATTACCGGCACTGAAAGTAAGGCTATTTGTCAATGTTGTTCCTGTGTTCAGAAAATCCTTCAGATAGTCTTTTGAAGCACCTTTTTCTCCCCAGCTTCCCTCAGAGCCCGGTGTATGGGTTGTGGGATTATGTGGGGTGGTCTGAAGATAGCTGTATTGAAGCTTCGGCAGATCATACGCTTTATCAAAAGTAAGACTTGACGAAAAAGACAGTTTACTTCTTCCTTTTGAGCCTTTTTTTGTCGTAATCAATACGACACCGTTACTTCCTTGTGACCCATATAATGCTGAAGCAGACGCTCCTTTCAGGAAGTTGATACTTTGAATATCTTCAGGATTAATCATACTGAAAATATCTCCTGTATCCGGCATTTGTGAGAATACCATGGCATCCGGCCCTCCGGTATTATTGATAATCGGAATACCATCTATTACAAAAAGAGGCTGGCTGTTTCTTGTAGATTTATCCCCACGCATTACTATTCTTACAGAACCTCCTACACCACCATTCGTTTTGTTGATTTGCACGTTGGAAACTTTTCCATTGATAGAATTTAAAAGATTGGGAGTTTTTACTTCCGTAAGCTCATCGCCACCAATCTGCTGGCTGGAGTAAGTCAGAGACCTGGCCTGTCTTTTTATCCCCAAAGAAGTGACAACAACCTCCTGAATATCGGTTGCCTTAGTGGTGTCGGCTGTTTTTTTCTCTTGTGCATTTGCCAAAAAGGAAAAAACGAATAGAACCGGTATAACTGCTTTTCTCATAAGGTTTAGATTAGTTAGATTTATTTGAAAATCAATTACATCACTTTAAATAGTTCCTTAGTGTTTAATACAAATTCTTTTATTTTTTAAACAATAATATGCTCTTTATGTATTAAATAATTTAAAGTTTTGTTAAGATTTAATTCATATTAGCAAATCTAAATTTTGTTAGCAGTCCGATATAATACTATTTTGTCATAAAACGATATTATTCTTTCATACACTTTCAAAAAAAGAACACAATAGGCTATTTTACAGCAATATACATACGTTTACATTCTGCTAATTAAAGTAGCTTTATTTCACTTTTTAACAAAAAAAATCCAGATATTAAATCCAGATTCTCAGGCTAAAATGCTAGTAACCTACCTTATTATTCAATTTTTTTCACTCCTTTAAACTGCTCACGGAATTCTGTGGGAGTTGTTTTTTTTATGGATTTAAAGACTTTATTAAAGTTGGCAATATTATTAAACCCCGCTTCAAAAGCAATTTCAAAAACCGTCAGATTTTTTTCCATCAACCAGCGGGCAGCATAGCTGATTCTTATTTCATTAAGGTAATTAACAAAAGTTTTCCCTATTCTCTTTTTAATAAATCTGTTAAAAGTAACATTACTCATATTGATAAGCGAAGCGACATCATCCAGTGTTATTTTATTTTCAAAATTCTTATGAACGAAATCATGAACGATTTTCATTTTATCATTATCTGCAAAACTTTCAAGCTCTATACTATAAGACGACAAAAACGTTTTATCTTGTGCAATAGCCAGTTCATTAAGAATCTTCATCATCTCTATAAAAGATTCGAAACTGTTCATTTTTGAGAGGTTAAGAAACGAATCTTTTAGTTTTTCTGCCGTTTCTGTAGAAAACAGTATTCCTCGTATTGAATCCTTTACCAGATTATTGATGGGTTTCAGAATATTTTTCTGCATCAATGACTGGCTAAAAAAATCCTGATTGAACTGGATGGTAATCTCATGTGTTTTTCTGTTTTTACATTTGTGATTAGCCCAACAATGTGGAAGGTTTGGCCCTACCAGCACCAATTCTATATTACCGATTTCTCCTGTATGATCGCCTACCATTCTGCGGTACCCTTTCCCTTTATAAATAAAATTGATTTCAATTTCCGGATGGTAATGGTATGGAAAATCAAAAGAGGCTTTGATCCTGTCAAATACAAGAAAACTGTCTTCAGGAGATAGTGGAGTTATTTCTCTTAAAATATTTTCTAATTCACTCATGCAGCAGTTTTGAAAAATTAAAAGCTAGTAATTTATGGTATTCAAATACATAATTATCACTCATAATTTGAATGACTAAATTACGGTTATTTTTATAATGGAAATCATTACACTTGTATGCTAACCCTTATTTATAGAAATAAAGCCGTTTCACAAATTTGTAGAAACGGCTTTCATACTTAGTTTCTTTATTCTCTTGAATATCTTTCAGTCAAAGGTTAAGACATTGACCACAGGAGAATTTATTTCCATTAATAGGTTTTAAGTTTTACTATCATTTCCTGATAATATTTATAATCTAATTTCTTGTCAAAATTAAATCCATACGCTCCGTAACCTCCTACTTTGGACTGATATTTCGGGGAAGTATAATATTGTTTCAGACGCAATGGTCCCTGGCTGCTATCCGTAGAAGAATATGCCGCCTCAAAATCTGCTGAGATTAGCATGATCCGTTCCTTTGGAAAACCAGCCTGTACATAACCATCAATTTTACCGTCGGTATAAGCCTCACTGCCCCAATAATCCTGTATATATATGGAGCTGATTTTCGTAAGTGTTTCTTGTGACAGCTTTAATTCTGACAACCCAACATTTGTATCAATGATTAACAATTTGCCGGATTTGGATTTAGGACCAAAGTATTTGGCAAACGCCTGTACATAAAGATCCCAATCATTGCTATCGATTCCGGTCGTAGAATATCCAGGTTCTAAGTCCAGATCTATTCCGTCAAATCCCCACTTGTTCAAAGAATCCGACACCTTTTTAGCATATGCATCATAATCTTCCGGGGTGTTTTGAAATTTTATTGTTTTCCTTTCATCTTTATAGTTTTCAAAAATCTCATTTAAAAACTGGGTTTGGACTACTATTGTCCCTTTAGACTTCAGATATTGGATGTCATTAACAATTTCAGTCAGTGTTTTAGCATCTTCACCGGTTGCGCCCGGAGTTCTATCTCCTCTCTTTAAATTACAAAGTCCTGAAAAGCGATGAAATAAATTGACGATATCCACACCTTCAGGAATATCCCTTAGATTATAATAATCAGGAGTTACTCCTCCTCTTGTTAACCCGTTGAAGTATCCAACTACTTTAAATTTTTTATGACTTATGGCTTCAAGTGGATCCGGATGTTGTGGATCAACTGTACCTTCATCTCCTGTACAAGAAATACAGTTCAAAGACAATAAAATTAAGATCAATAACTTTAAAAAAGAATTTTTAGTTTTGTTTTTCATATCTTCTGTTTTTGCACGATTATCAATACATGAAATAAATATTAACCACTTTATCAATTTTACACTCAATTATCATCAAACAATTTAATTTTCATTAATATTTAATTCATATTTACAAATCTAAATTTTGTGCCTTGACAGATATAATACTATTTTATCATAAAACGATATTATTTTTCACATCTTCATACCATTCCATCAGATAACTGATTGACAGTATCAAAAGAAACCTCATTATATATTCCTTGTTTTGATAATTTAATGTAGATGAAATCATGCTTTTTTGTATCTTTAAAATTAAAGTTAAAGTATGTCTCAACAGCTTATTTTTGAAGATCATTATAAAAGACTCGGACTGGAAATATTCTCAGAAGAGAATCTGAAAAAGGTAAACGGGAATCAGTTCAGATCAGATATTAAAGTCTTTTTTATTCCTGCTGGTTATGAGCTTACCATAGATTTCAATCATTACAGAACACAGAAACCGGCTTTATTTTTTCTTACCAATCAGCACCTGGTTATAGAAAAAGGAAAAGAAGAATCCGTCTTGCTTTATTATAACCGCGATTTTTACTGTATCCAGATTCATGATAAAGAAGTAGCGTGCGACGGTCTTCTTTTTCATAATGTCTTTGAAATACCTTTCGTAGAACTTGACCACGAAGAAACTGTGATCATTAAAAACCTGTTTCAAAATATCAGGAACGAACTTGAATGGAAAGACTCTTCGGCCGAAGAAATGATCAGAACCTATGTAAAACAGATTATTATCCGGGCTACCAGAAAGTGGAAAAAGCAGAATCTGGATAATGACATTATAAAGATTCCGGGCAGTGAACTTGACATTTTCAGGGACTTCAGCAGGCACCTGGAAATTCACTTCAGAGAAAAGCATCATGTAGCAGACTATGCCGAACTCTTACATGTGGCACCCAAAACACTTAGCCATAAGTTTAAAAACCTCAATTTGGATTCTCCCAACCAGTTTATTATCAACAGGATTTTATTAGAGGCAAAAAGACTCCTTTTCTATACAGATAAACCCGTTAAAGAAATTGCCTATGACCTGGGCTATGAAGATCCGGCCTATTTCAACAGACTTTTTACCCATAAAACAGGAAGCACACCCACTAATTTCAAGAAAAATTACAGCTCGGGAAAAAAGTACAATATTTAAGTCTTTTTATCTATTGAATACGGCAACCCATCGACATATCTTTGTAACATCAAAATCAATCAATATTAAAAAATAAAAATCAAACATTATGAGACGTAACGCAACTGCCGTTTGGAACGGTACTATCAAAGAAGGTAAAGGTCACTTAACAACTCAAAGTACCACTTTAAACCAGACTCAATATTCTTTTAACAGCCGTTTTGCCGATGGTGTAGGAACCAACCCTGAAGAATTGCTGGCAGCAGCACATGCCGGATGCTTCACTATGAAATTGGATGCAGAACTTTCTCAGGCAGGCTTTACTCCTGAAGAGCTTAAAACAACTTCTGTGATCACCCTTGACCCTAATATCGGAAAGATTACAAAATCTGAGTTGACGTTAACAGCTAAAGTTCCGGAAATTTCAGAAGAAGAATTCCAGAAATACGCCAAGATTGCTGAGGAAGGATGCCCTGTAAGTGCAGCTTTTAATTTTGAGATTACTCTAAGTGCTACTTTAGAGCAGTAAAATCTCACTTTATAATATCTTAAATCTGAGTATATCACTACTCAGATTTAATTTTCAAACAAAATATACCGAATGGTATATTTTTTGTATATTTGTATTCAGAATTGTACCCATATGTCGAAGGCAGAAAAAACGAAACAGCATATCATCGAGAAAACAGCTACTTTATTTAATACAAAGGGCTATACTTCTACGTCGTTATCAGACATTACAGAAGCCACAGGCCTTACCAAAGGCAGTATTTATGGAAATTTTGAAAATAAAGATGAAGTGGCTATTGAAGTTTATAAATACAATGCCGGGCTATTAAGTAGAACAATCCAGCATTCTTTTGGGGATGAATATCCTACATCAGCTGAAAAACTTCATGCTTTTGTCGCTTTTTACAGAAAAAACTGGCCGGTGGTCTTTTCCAATGGAGGTTGTCCTCTGATGAATGCAGCCACAGAAGCAGATGACTCTTTTCCGGCTCTTAAGCCCCATGTCAGAAGTTCTTTTGAAATATGGATGACAAAAATATCAACAGTCATTATACAAGGCCAAAAAAACGGAGAAATTAATGAAAAGGTAGATGCTGAGAAATATGCCTCTCTATTTATTATGCTTATTGAAGGTGGAATTCTGCTTTCAAAAACCATGGGTGCCCAAAGCTTTCTGAACAATGCTTTGGATACAATTACCCACATGATTGATCATGAACTAATTATTCTTCCATCATAAATTTCACAATATGGAAACAAAAAGAGTGGCTATTGTAGGATACAACAGAATCCCATTTGCCAGAATGAACACCGCTTATACAGACCAGGGAAATCAGGATCTTTTACTTGTTGCCCTTAACGGCCTCATAGACCGGTACCATTTGAAGGATAAACTTCTTGGAGAAGTTGCAGGTGGTGCCGTGATCAAGCATATCTCAGAGAGCAACCTCATCCGAGAAACCGTAATGAATACGTCTCTTGATCCCGCCACTCCCGCCTGTGATCTTCAGCAGGCTTGTGATACCGGTATTGAAGCGGCAATTTATATAGGAAATAAAATTGCTTTGGGGCAGATAGAAAGCGGCATTGCCTGCGGTGTAGAAGCCATGAGCAATATTCCTTTTGAATCTGCACCCAGATTAAGAAAAGCCCTTCTTAAAGCCAATAAAGAAAAAACAGCATTCGGAAAACTGAAACAGCTACTAAGCCCAAAACTGAAAGACTGGATGCCTGTTCCCTACAAAGGACAGGAACCTAAAACAGGACTTGTTATGGGGGAACATACAGAAATTACTGCAAAATATTATCATATTTCAAGAGAAGAACAGGATCAGTTAGCTTTAAAAAGTCACCTGAATATGGCAAAGGCCTATGATGAAGGTTTTTTTGATGATATGATCACGCCTGCTTTCGGATTGGATAAGGACAATAATATGCGTCGTGATACCAGCTTAGAAAAATTATCACAGCTGAAACCAGCTTTTGACAGGCAAAATGGTACCTTGACCGCCGGAAACTCCACTCCTTTTACGGATGGGGCCTCAGCAATATTGCTAGCCAGTGAAGAATGGGCAAAAGCCAATAACCTTCCTGTCTTAGCCTATATTACTTTTTCAGAGTTGGTAGGGATAGAATATGTTGAAAACAAACAGAATCTGCTTTTAGCCCCTGTTTTTGCAGCAGAAAGAATGTTAAAAAAAGCAGGACTGCATTTTGAGGATTTTGATTATTATGAGATTCATGAAGCTTTTGCAGCCCAGGTATTAGCCACTATAAAAATTTGGGAAGACGATGACCTGGCAAAAAAATTTGGGTTAGAAAAATCTTTGGGAAAAATTGACCGAAGTAAACTGAATGTTAAAGGAGGAAGCCTTGCAGCTGCGCATCCGTTTGCAGCAACCGGCGGAAGAATTATTGCCACATTAGCTAAACTGCTTAATGAAAAAGGCAGCGGAAAAGGGTTTATTTCTATCTGCGCTGCCCGTGGACAGGGTATCACCATGATCTTAGAAAAATAAATTATAACGATAAAAGAGTTTTCTACAGGTAAAATTACTTGCTATGCCATAAATAATATATCTAAATATTCGTGTATAGCGAAAGAAAATTGATAATATTGCAGGTTAAAACAAAATTGATACAATAAAAAGGCAAAACAGACTGTCGGTAAATCGGTTTTACTATATGGAAATTTTGCCTATTTAAAATTAGTAACTAGATATGAAAAGAGTTGTCATTACAGGATTAGGCGCCGTGACGCCTTTAGGAAATAATGTCGAAGAATTTTGGCAAAACAGTATTAATGGGGTTAGCGGAGCTGGATTAATCACTCATTTCGATACCGAAAAGTTTAAGGTACATTTTGCCTGTGAGGTAAAGAATTTTGATCCGAAAGTGTACCTGACCCATAATGAAATAAAAAGAAGCGACCTTTTTACGCAATATGCCATGTATGCCTCCTCAGAGGCCATTCAGGATTCCGGTTTGGAATTTGAAAAAATGGATCCTTTTGATACCGGAGTAATCTGGGGTACTGGACAAGGCGGAATGTGGACTTTTGAAAAAGAGGTGATGGATTTTGCACAAGGTGATGGTACACCGCGTTTCAATCCTTTTTTCGTCCCTAAATTCATTGCCAATATGGCATCAGGAATGATTTCCATGAAATATGGACTTCAGGGGATTAATTACACTACTATTTCTGCTTGTGCTACAGGAAATACGGCATTAATGGATGCATTTAACTATATCCGTCTCGGAAAAGCAAAAGTGATCATCAGTGGAGGTTCTGAAGCAGCTATTTCCCCTGCTTCTATTGGCGGATTCTCTACTATGAAAGCGATGTCTACCAGAAATGACGACTTTGCCACAGCTAGCCGCCCCTATGATGCGGAAAGAGATGGTTTTGTAATGGGTGAAGGTGCAGGAGCATTGGTGCTTGAGGAATATGAGCATGCAAAAGCCAGAGGAGCCAAAATCTATGCAGAGCTGGCAGGTGCCGCGATGACGGCGGATGCTTATCATATGACAGCCCCTCATCCTGAAGGAGCCGGAGCGATTAAAGCAATGCAACTGGCCGTAAAAGAAGCCGGTGTCAATATGGAAGACATCAACTATATCAATCCACACGCTACGTCCACTCCATTAGGAGATTTAATTGAATTGAAAGCAATCAATAACGCCTTTAAAGGAAGTAAAAACCTTGATATCAGTGCTACCAAATCAATGACCGGGCATTTGCTGGGAGCTGCGGGAGCTGTTGAAGCGATCCTTTCCATTAAGGCGATTCAAAACAGCATTATCCCTCCAACCATCAACCTTCATGGTATTGATGAAAACATTCCTAGGGATATCAATATTGTTTTTGGAGAAGCAAAAGAAAAAGAAATCAACTTTGCGCTAAGTAATGCCTTCGGATTTGGAGGTCATAATGCCACTGTTGTATTTAAGAAATTCAGCTAATTTTCAGCTTGAAATAATTTTTAATCCCTGCATATCATTATCATGCAGGGATTTTCTATTTTGTTCCCGTTGATTGGGTAGATTACTACATAAGAGATCATTACTTTGGATCCGGAATAAAAAAATCTTCAGTATTTTCTGTCATTGGAATATAGAGCCTTTCCCATTCTTTACTCTCTACCATCTCCCAACTATGTCCTTCACCCATAACATCTTCTGCTAAAAGAACAATCCCTGGTTCAATTATAAATGTTGAACCATCACTTACTTTAAATTTTATATTTCCTTTGATTGTAATGACATACTGTCTTCGGGGTGCAACATGTGCATTTTTCTCCCATTCTTCAGTTTTGGTACTGAACCAAAATCCTGTAGTGGGTATATGTTTCAGACTAGGTATTTTTCCTTTTTCGAATGTACATGTGGTATCTGAGTTATTCAAAAGCCTTACAGCCGGAATAAATTCTGTGAAAATTTCCGAAGCCGGGTTTATATCGAGGTTGTTTTCATGCTCTGCATTCATATTAGTCAATACTTAAATAGTTGGCTTTGATAAATTTAATTATTTAAAAATAAAAACAACCATTTTTTACTATAAAAACAGGAAGCTTCATATCCGGAAGATTTCAAGGACTATATAAAAAAAGCAGCCAAAATTGACTGCTTTTCTCTTATGCTTTTAACCATTCTGAGGAGGAAAGGTAATTCTGATCAGGATAGTAGATGAACAGAAGGTTTCTTCCTTTGATACTGTTGATGATAGGCTGTGTAAGTTCTTTAGGAACGGCAGGGCATCCCCAGCTTCTTCCAATTCTTTTATGCATTGCAGCAAAGTCATCACTTACATAATTGGCTCCATGCAGTACAATTGCTCTTCTGTACGCTGCATCATTAAAGCCTTTATCCATTCCTAACAATTTCAGAGAGTATCCGTTGTCCCCTTGATAGGTGGCATCCGTGATATAAAATCCCAGGCTGCTCTGCAACGAACTTTCCCTGTTAGAAAAATTCGTCGCAAATTCTTCACCTGTATTTTTTCCATGGGCAACCAGTGAGTTGAACAGAACTTTCTTGTCATTTAGATCAATTACCCAAAGTCTTTTCATATTGGAAGACATAGAAAAATCGCAAATCGTTAATAAATGTGATTCTTCGGTAAGTAATCCTGCTTTTTTTAAATTTTCAAATCCCGTCAATGCTTTTGAGAACACTTCATAGTTTAATTCATGTTCCGGGTCAAATGCAATTGATTTGTATAATACTTCTGATGAAGATGCCGTTTCAGCATTCTTTACAGATTTCGTTTCCGCTACTTTTTCAGTTTTTGCTGTATTAATCTTTTCATTCTTTATCGCCACTCTTGGAGAAAGATAGAATGAAGTCGTCACCATGTACACAAGGCCTATTACGCTATAAAATCCTTTCATTCAATAATTATTAATTCCAAATTAGTGGGGCAAAATTATAAAAACATAGCTGTCAGACACTTATATGTCTAAAAAGTTTAACGCAATTTAAGAAACTTTAACGGAGGCTTCCTCCATCTGCCTGATTATAAATCTCTTCGATTCTTTTCCAATAACTCCTATTTATCTTATCATAGAAAAGGTAAATGCATTTGACAGCGAAAATATCCAGCTTACTTCTTGTTTCAATCCATTTCATAATATTTTTAACCAATAGCAATTCATTAAATCCTGCCCATTCTCCTGCCGGACTTAGCAGATTTGAAAAGAGGACCGGAAAAACTTCAAATTGGTCAATTCTTTTTACTTCCTCAAAAGTAAAAGGGCTTTCAAGGAGAGTTTTTGCTATATATATGAAATCAGATTCCTGAAGCTCAGTATCAAGATATAGCTCCGACAGAGCGATCCAAACTTGTTTTCTGTTTTCCAGACTCTCTTCTCCCATAGCAAGTGGATAAAAATACTTTTATGGTTGTGAATCCGAAACGAATTCCAGACTGATAGAATTCATGCAATATCTCAGTCCTGTAGGTTTTGGGCCGTCATCAAAAACATGTCCCAGGTGGGAGTCACAGCGTTTGCAAAGCACTTCTACCCTTTCCATTCCATAGGTCTGATCTCTTTTGTAGTATACCCCTTCTTTATCTGCTTCAAAAAAACTTGGCCATCCGCAGCTGCTTGCAAATTTTGATGTAGAACGAAACAAGTGGTTTCCACAGACAGCGCAATAATAATCTCCGGTTTCATCAAATTCATTATATTTTCCGGTAAAAGCCCTTTCTGTTGCCGCTTCTCTGGATATTGCGTACAGATCCGGAGCCAGAATTTTTTGCCATTCCTCATTGGAAATGTTCAGCTTGGCGGTATCAGTTCTTGAATAATATGGATTGTTTTTTGCTTCTTTATTTTCCATAGAAGTAATTTTAATAGGTTGATGTTTCTGCTTACATCCCAGCAGAAAAATTAATATGATGATTGAAACTAAAAATTTCATCACAAATTTTAATTTCTTATATCTTAACCACAAAAATGATGAGGAATGTAAAACACTTCAGTCAGTAGGAACTTACTCAAGTCTTCCAAAGTCTTTACAATAAAAATTTTATGCCTTTTGTGGTTTAAATAGTAAATGGTTTAACACCCAAATTTAGTAAATTTGAGAATATGAATGACGAAGCAAAAAGAAAACAGCTAAGAAAATACAAGGCATTTGCCACGGGATTATTTGTTCTGATGGCCGTTATTTTCATTATCACCACCATTTTACAGAAATCTAATCATTCTCATTGGATTGGCTATGTCCGTGCTTTTTCTGAAGCGGCAATGGTGGGAGCATTGGCAGATTGGTTTGCTGTAACCGCTTTATTTCGCCATCCACTCGGGTTACCGATTCCCCATACCAATCTGATCGAAAACAGTAAACAGAGGCTCGGTGATAATCTGGGAAGTTTTGTGGTCAGTAATTTTCTTTCACCTCAGAATATACGTCCTTATATTCAAAAAATTAAGGTTTCAAACTTTGTGGGTGAATGGCTGGGTAAAGAAAAAAACCAGAATATCCTGATCAGAAATATTTCAGATATTGTACTGGATATTCTTAATAAGCTTGATGATTCTACGGTAAGTCAATTCATCAGCAAGAAGGTATCCGACATGACTGATGATATCAAGCTGAATAAAGTCGTAGGAAACGGAATTCATTATATTCTGGAAAAGAATGACCATCAGAGAATCATTACCAATCTTTCTAAACAGATCAAAGACTACATTATCGAAAATGATGAAATGATCAAAGAGCGGGTAAAGCAGGGAAGCTATTCGTTTGTTCCTTCTTTTGTGGATAATAAGATTGCAGACAAGATTGCAGACGGGCTTTCCGATTTTTTCAGAGAAATTGAAGAAAACCCCCAACATGAAGTCAGGGCATTAATCACACAAAAAATCTATGAATTTTCGGTTGATCTTAAAGAAGACCCGAAATGGGAAGATGAGTTTAAAACGATCAAAAACGGACTTCTGAAAAATGATAAACTGGATGAGTATTCTAATGACATCTGGGTTTCTATCAAGAAAACACTCATGAAAGAGCTTCAGGAAGAGCAGTCTGCACTGAAAAATTATCTGTATAAAAACCTGGATGAATTTTCACAAAATCTAAAGACTGATGAAAACCTTCAGAATAAAATCGATCATTGGGTCCGTGTAACCGCCTATAAATATATTCTTAAAAACACACACCAGTTCGGAAACCTCATCAGTACAACCGTAGGAAACTGGCAGGGAAAAGAGCTGAGTGAAAAAATGGAACTTGAAGTTGGAAAAGATCTGCAGTTTATCAGGGTAAACGGAACTTTAGTGGGCGGCCTGGTAGGGTTGATTATCTATACCGTAGCCAACTTTTTTATTTAAAAAAAAATTAAAACACCATCTTCCAGCCATGAAAAAAATAGGCCTAGCAGTACTCCTACCCCTTTTTATCTTTTGTATGAGTCAAAAAGTGGAATTAAAAGCTGTAACAGACTCTTCCCAGGTTTTTAAAGGAGCAATTTCGGGAGTTCCTGTTACGATGCAGCTTAATTATACTGGGGTTGTGGACTGTCATCAGTATCAGCATTTTGTAGAAGGATGGTACTATTACGATAAATATCAAAAGAAAATTCCACTCACAGGAATTTATGATCTGGGAGTTCTTTATCTCTATAATTTTGGAAATAAACATAAACTGTATGCGAAGGAGCTAAGGAAAGTGATCACTTCTCCGCGTAAAGTAGAAAAAACAGACAGTATTGCCCGTACTTTAAAACCCAAAGAAGCATTAGTCTTTGAAAGAAACAATACGAAACAGGAGGTATTCGGAACGTTCTATATGGGAAAGCAATCCCAACCCGCTATATTATACACCAGCAATCCAACGATCTACCGGTATAATAATTATTTGCTTCTTCCTGATAATAAGAAACTCAATACTTTTGATTTTATGAACCGGCTGGGGGGAAATACACTGGTATCAACATCCGCTTACAGTACGGGAAACA
Organism: Chryseobacterium rhizosphaerae; assembly: GCF_003385455.1. Lineage (GTDB taxonomy): Bacteria > Bacteroidota > Bacteroidia > Flavobacteriales > Weeksellaceae > Chryseobacterium > Chryseobacterium rhizosphaerae. The sequence continues at coordinate 181,929 of NZ_QNUF01000002.1, forward strand.
GGGTACTGCTTTATTTTGAAAACCTGTCCAATTTTAATTTTTGCGGAATGTGCGGAGCCAGTGATGGCGAAAAAGGATACCGGGTTTTGTATTTTACCAAGAACTGGAATTATAAAAACTATGAAGAATTCCTTACTGAAAGTTGCCTGGAAGGAATATCTGAAACCCAAAAGATAAAGACCAAAGATCCCAATATACTCCAGTATAATGTGAAAAAATCATATGCTTCTGCTCCTTATATTCTGACCGTGGATGTAAAAAATGCTTCGGTTTCCAAATCAAAGTAATGGAAATATAAAACAAAAAAAGAGAGCTTTTCAAGCTCTCTTTTGTATTTATCTTGGCAATCGGCTTGCTCTTTTCAGCAGTTCCTGATTGATATCATTGATCAGTTGTGGACCTTCATAGATAAATCCGGTATATAGCTGTATCAAGCTCGCTCCGGCATCCAGCTTTTCGATGGCATCTTTTGCAGAATGTATACCTCCTACTCCAATGATCGGGAAAGACCTGTTGCTTTTTTCTGAGAGGTATCTGATCATTTTTGTACTTCTCTCACGAATTGGTTTTCCGCTTAAACCACCATTTCCTATTTGTTCCAAAACTTCAGGAGAGGTTTTAAGACCTTCTCTGTTGACAGAGGTATTGGAAACGATTACTCCATCTATTTTTGTTTCTGCAATCAGCTCAACAATTTCATCCAGCTGAGTATTATTAAGATCCGGAGCAATTTTCAGTAATATAGGTTTTTGTACAGATTTTGACTGATTGATTTTCTTTACTTCTGTAATCAGCTCACGAAGGTATTCTACATCTTCAAGTTTAGCATGACTTCCCACATTCGGGCAGCTTACATTCAGTACAAAATAATCCACATGAGGATGAAGACCTTCAAAACAATCCAGATAATCCTGTGTATAGTTCTCAGCTTTTGTATCGGTATTTTTTCCGATGTTTCCTCCGATGATTATTTTTCCTTTGTTGGATTTTAATTTTTCGATTGCTGCCTCAAGCCCATCATTGTTGAAGCCCATTCTGTTGATGATTCCGCCATCTTCAATAAGACGGAATAATCTTTTCTTAGGATTTCCTGCCTGAGCTCTTGGTGTCACGGTTCCTATTTCTACAAACCCGAAACCTAAGTCTCCCAATTCATTGAATAAAACAGCATTTTTATCAAAACCGGCAGCCAGTCCTACAGGATTTTTAAATTTTAATCCGAAAACTTCTCTTTCCAGACGTTTGTCTTCGATAGGTTTTGGGAGAAATAATTTGGTGAGAAATCCAAAATTCTTGAGCATTGAAAAAGTAAAGTGATGTACTTCTTCAGGATCAAATTTGAAAAGAATCGGACGAATGAGCGATTTGTACATTGAAAAAAAGTTTTACAAAATTACTCATTTTAAAATTAATCGTGGATTAACCTATGACCTTTTATCAAAATGTCTGATAAACAGGATCTATAAAGCAGGACCATCTGCAAGATATAATGGTATAAAAATTTTTTAGTGGAAGCTATTTCCCGCTTTTCATTGCAATCTTTTTTGCTAAAAAAGGATTTTCATTACAATCGGGGCTAAGATTGCAGTCTTTTATTCAATAGATTAAACTTTGTGGTGATGTGGTAGCGGAGCCTTGCCAAGGTTTTAAACCTTGGCAAGGCTCTATCTTGGAGATTTCTTTATAAAATGTTTAAAACATTTGGTTTACATTAAGAATATGCACTCAAATCAAAGTTCAGAATCTTCCCTACTCTTCCAAATTCATCATCTATAGTAGCATTTACTGTAATCCTTTCATTAGAAGTAGGATGATTAAAAATCAATTGATGGGCATGAAGCGTCATTTTGCTGATCTCAAATGTTTGAAGCCACAACTTATTTTGTTTATTGCAGCCATGTTTACGGCAGCCTAAAATAGGATGCAGAATATGCTTAAAATGTTTTCTTAACTGGTGAAATCTTCCCGTTTCAGGAATGGCTTCTACCAAAGAATATCTCGAAGTCTGATGTTTTAAAAAGGGTAAATCTATTTCCGAAGTCTGCAAACGACGGTAATAGGTCACTGCATTTTGCTTGACTTCATTTTCATTAATTAAATCATAATCAATGGTTTCTTCTTCTTTTGTCCAGCCACGAAGAATTGCCAGGTATTTCTTCTCCACTTCGCGTGAGGCAAACTGCTCGCTCATGATTCTAAGGGTATCTTTATCTAAAGTAAACAGCAGAACACCCGAAGTTTTTCGGTCTAACCGATGTACAGGAAACACTTTTTGTCCAATCTGTTTCTTCAACTCCTGAATAGCGTAAGTATCAGCTTCTCCTGCATAGAAGGATTTATGAACCAGCAATCCGCTGGGTTTGTTGATGGCAATAATATGTTCGTCGCGATAAAGAATTTCTAACATGGGGCAAAAATAGAAATTTTCAACCGATCTAGCCCTGATTGAAGCGGCATCCTTTTGCAAAGCAAAAGATATAGTGGAAAGCAGGTTCCCGGCTCCTGGAAATTAAAATGTAAATTTTTGAACTTTTATTTACCGCTTTTTTTGTTGAATTTCATGGAATTGGAATTCAAATTCATATTTTTGCACATCAGACGTTAAAAAAATTATGGCAAAGCAAGAAGATGTTTTCAAGAAAGTGATTTCTCACGCTAAAGAATATGGTTTTATTTTCCCATCGAGTGAGATCTATGATGGTTTATCCGCTGTTTATGATTATGGACAGAACGGGGCTGAACTTAAAAATAATATCAAACAGTATTGGTGGAAAGCTATGGTACAGCTTAACGAAAATATTGTGGGTATTGATTCGGCAATCCTTATGCACCCTACTACATGGAAGGCATCGGGCCACGTAGACGCTTTCAATGATCCATTGATTGATAATAAAGATTCTAAGAAGCGTTTCAGAGCAGATGTTTTGGTAGAAGATTACTGCGCTAAAATTGAAGATAAAGAAAATAAAGAGATCGAAAAGGCAGCGAAAAGATTCGGTGATTCTTTCGATAAGGCTCAGTTTGAAGCGACCAATCCAAAAATCCTGGAATACAGAGCAAAAAGAGAGGCTATTCTTTCAAGGCTGGCAAAATCTTTGGAAAACGAAGACCTTGCTGATGTAAAATCTTTGATTGAAGAGCTTGAAATTGCTGATCCGGATACGGGTTCTAAAAACTGGACGGAAGTAAGACAGTTCAACTTAATGTTTGGAACTAAGCTAGGTGCTTCCGCAGACAGCGCTATGGATCTTTATCTGAGACCGGAAACGGCTCAGGGTATTTTTGTGAACTTCCTGAATGTTCAGAAAACTTCACGTCATAAACTTCCTTTCGGTATTGCACAGATTGGTAAAGCTTTCAGAAATGAGATTGTTGCAAGACAGTTTATCTTCAGAATGCGTGAGTTTGAACAGATGGAGATGCAGTTCTTCGTTGCTCCCGGAACTGAATTAGATTTCTACGAACAATGGAAACAAAAACGTCTGAACTGGCACTTAGCGTTAGGATTAGGGAATGACAATTACAGATTCCATGACCATGAAAAACTGGCTCACTATGCCAATGCTGCCGCTGACATTGAGTTCAACTTCCCATTTGGATTTAAAGAATTAGAGGGTATTCACTCAAGAACGGATTTCGATTTAAAAGCTCATGAGAAACATTCAGGTAGAAAGCTTCAGTTCTTCGATCCTGAAAGAAATGAAAACTATGTTCCTTATGTAGTAGAAACTTCGGTAGGTTTAGACAGATTATTCCTTTCTATTTTCTCACATTGCCTTAAGGATGAAGTATTGGAAGATGGCTCTGAAAGAACGGTTTTATCTCTTCCACCCGCTTTAGCTCCTGTAAAAGCAGCTATTCTTCCATTGATGAAGAAAGATGGTTTAGCAGAGTATGCAGAAAATATCTTCAACGACCTGAAATATGATTTCAACTTATTCTACGAAGAGAAAGATGCAATCGGAAAACGATACAGAAGACAGGATGCCATTGGTACGCCTTACTGTATCACCATTGATCATGACTCTCTAACGGATCACACCGTAACAATAAGAGACAGAGACACGATGAAGCAGGAAAGAGTTCCTGTTTCTGAACTGAGAAGGATCATTGATGAAAAGACCAACTTCAGAAATTTACTTTCTAAAATATAATTTAAGAGCCCTGATTTTTCAGGGCTTTTTATTTTTGTAGACAATAGATGAATATATTACGGAATATTATTATTTTTGACGGACTTTAAAAACTAAAAAAATAATAACTATGAAGAAATTAATTATTTCATCACTGGCTATGGCAGTGATCGTAAGCTGTAGCTCATCCAACGATAATCCGGAAGACAATAATAATGGCAGCAATAATAACACCCCTTATCTTTTAAAAAAATTTACCGAAGTTACTCCAGATGGACAATCTTATGTTGTAGAATATAAGTACGATGGAAACAAAATAACTGAGTCTTTTGACGTTACAGACAACGAAAAGGAAATATACACTTATGACGGGGACAATATCATAAAAACAGAATTGTTCAGGAATGGAGTCATGAAATACATGAGAGAATTTACCTATTCTAACGGAAGGCTCGCTTCTGAAAAAGTAACTAATAAAGAACAGGCCGGAACTTTGGTATACACCGAAAACTACCAGTACCTGAGTGATAACCATGTGAGGTATAATGATTATAGCTCTGCTACATATAACCCATCAACAGGAACTTATTCCAATATACAATACGTTCAAAAAGATGTTTATCTTAATTCTAACGGGAATATAGCTTCTTCCAGCTATACGAACAATGGAACGACATATAATACTACCTTCCTTTATGACTCCAATAATCATCCTATGAAAAATGTAAAAGGTTTTGTAAAAATGGAGATGTTTTCGCTTGATGATGGTGAAATGGCTTACAATAACCTGTTAAACTCGAACGGAAGTTATTCCGGGACCGTGAGCGGAACACGCAGCTCCAGCGGGGTTCATACTCTTAATAGTTCCGATTATCCTACTAAATCGGTCATGACCTATAACAGCTCTTTTTTGGGAACCAATAAGCATACTTACCTTTATGAGTATAACAAGTAATTATTTACTTTATTAACATACATAGCCTTGAATAACTTCAAGGCTTTTTTATTTTCAACCTTATCTCTTAATTTATTATTTTAGATTTCAAAAAATTCAAATATGAAAAAAATAACGTTCTTAATGTTTGGGCTGATCCAAACATTAGTATTTTCCCAAACTCAGGATTTGACGGCATTGGCCACAGGAGACCATGTAGGGATGAACGCCTTATTCGATAATAAAGACAATCTTTATGGTTACATTTCTTTATATTCTTACGGAAAATCCGGAGAAAAGACTAAAAAGTTTGAATATGTTATCCTAGACAAAAACCTCAACCCCGTTGCCAATAAGGAATTCGAAGGAGATATTACAGCGGCTTCCTACAAAGGGTATGTGGACTTCAAAGGACAAATCATTCTAAAACCTTCTATGATTGATTATTCTTTGATAAAAAGTAAAGAACTATTCACTCCCATTTCTATGATTATCGATCCAAAAACCAATACGATTAAAAGAAAGATATATTATGACTACCAAGAAGATGGGACTTTCAAAGAAATCAATGAACCTCAAAGCTGGGAAACTCAACGTAAAGAAACTCGTGATGAGAAAAAAGAGAAGGGATACAATTATATTTCCGCAGTAGGCGAATTGAAAGAAGGAGGATACTTTGCCCACGAATACAAGCTCTATAATAAATATGTAAACGGTAACAGTCTTATCAGGTTTGATGAGAATAAAAAGGAAATATGGAGATACAAATACAATAGTGATGGGAATAAAAAAGTGTATACAACTCTAGCTATACTGGAAAGTGATGAAAACTATATATATTCTATCATGAAAAAAGTGGATAATGGGCAAAATGTATTCAGCCTTCTAGTTATTGATATGAAAACCGGAAAAGAATCATCAAACAAACCTATTGAAGGCATCTTAACGGATAATACCCTTGATAATATCGAGTCTTACCGATCAGGATACAGGAAACTTACTAATGAAAAGACTTTTGATGATAAATTTGTTTTGTTAGGCAGAAATTATGACCAGTCTGAAACTGTGGGATATGCAAGAATGATGGTCAATAAAACTGACTTTACTGTAGATAGCCGATGGATCAATTTCACCCCGGATCTTGAAACTTTTGTTCCCGCAATCAATAGAAACGGCTATGTAGAAAACGATTATTTGCTTCAAACCAAGGATATGTACTTTATGAGTGATGGAAGTGTAGGAATCCTTACGGAAAAATTCAAAGGGGACGGGGTATACACCACTCCAAAAACTACAGACCTTGTTTATATCTACACAGATAAAGATTTCAAAGTAAAAAATGTTCAGGTTTTTAAAAAGGAAAAAACAAAATGGAGCAACAATGATTACCTGTTTTCACAATATCTCAACGGAGGTAAGGATGTGGTCTTTTTCTATCGCGATTATCAAAAAGACGAAGTTACCAGACAGAAAAGATGGAACCTTTTCATCAACACCATTATCGACGGAAAGTTTAAACAGGAGACCATTCCTATTTCAGAAAAAGATAATTACACGGTAATCCCATACGTAGGAAAAGAGGGTTATATTTTACTTCGTGAGTTTAATGAAAAAGAGAAATTCAATAAAATCCGTTTGGAAAAACTGAACTACTAGATAAAAAAGAATCCTGATGATATCAGGATTCTTTAATTTGATAATAATCTGTAATATTTTTTATTTCATCCAGACTCAGATTCCACATAAAAGTCAAAAACTGCTGATAGCTTTCGCTTTGATTCTTGGGTTCTACCCTGTCTAAGTATCTGTTGAGATTATAATTTTTTCTGGCTTCATATATTTTAGAAAAACATTTCCCCAACCATCTTTTATAATATTTTTCTTCTTCATCATCCTGTAGAAACTGCATGGTTATATAAATCCCTAACCCATAGTCTTCAGCATGAAAATAATTGGGTATGGCTTCCATTTTCGCTGTTTTCTTTAACGCAATAAAAGAATCGGTAGGGTCTCCCGATGGATTTAAAGTTGTAAGCTCTGTAAATGTTTTTTTCAACATAGCTATTCTTCTCGACATTTCAGGATGGGATGCCAGAGAATCTTTATCCAGTTTTTCTTTATAAAAATTATAATTGTATAGCGAAAAGTCTTCTTTTTTCATCCATTTATCATTGAAAGCTTGCTTTGGAAGATTAAAAAGTTTTTTATATGTTTCCATTTTGAGCTCCCGTGGTGAAATGGTATCAAAGTCTTGCAATCTCTGAAGTGCATTCACAAATTCGGACTTCTTAAAATTACTGTTTTTAAAAATTATATATCCCAAAGAATCTGCCTGTATTTCCTGCTGTCTTCTTTCTACTCCTCTTTTGTAGACTTTGTTTTTCAAAATATCAAAAGCCTTCTGGTTCTGACTCTGGCTACGGTTGGGAGTGGTTGCTTTAATATCTTGAACTCTAATTTTATCAAGTTTATCCTGCTCAATAATCTTTAAAAAAGATTTCAAGGAATGCTCTTGAATTTTGTGTCCTAATTCATGTGAGATTACTGCTGCAATCTGTTCTTCATTGTTAAACCAACCGTAAAGTCCCATGTTGATAACAAAAGTTCCATCTGCAAGACAGTAAGCATTAGGAGTATTATCTCTTGCTATTAGAATTTTCAGATCCTGGGGAATCTGGGGATTATTTTTTTTAAGACGCTGAATCAAGGACTGTATACTGGTTTCAAATTCAGATTTAAAGATAAAATCTTTATTCTTCACCTGCTTTTCAAAGTCTGTTCCGAATTCATTATAAATCTTTGATAACGCTGAACCTGTCTTCCCAGAATACTGTGATTTTAATCTTTTAATGGTAGATTCATTGTTCCCGGCAAAACTTTTCAAAAATTCTTTTCTCTGAAAATAATCTGCAGTGTCTATCGCTTTATAAGCCTGTGCTATCCCCATTGTCGAAAATAGGAAGCACAGTGATACAATAAGTTTTCTGATCATATTTTTTCATCAATAAAACAAAAATAGCTTATTTGGCAATTCATTTCCATTTTTCTACCTAAATTATTCTAAATTTGTTAGAGACCGATTCACGTGAATATGAGAATATTAAAGTATATGATAGGTGGAGCTGCAGCGGGTGCTGTAGCAGCTTATTTCCTGGGATATGATTATTTGTTTAGTGGTATTTCCAAAACCTATTTTAAAGGAAAATCAAGCGCCTATATTGATGACGGAAATCTTTTCCCCAGCAATCCTATTGCTACTGAAGCACCCGAGCTCTGGGAAGAAGATTTTGACTACAACAAAAAAGAATTACCTAAACATTTAGTTGATAACCTAAAAGAGTCTAAAACAGCTGCTTTTGTAGTGATCCGAAATGGTAAAATTCTTCACGAACAGTATTGGGCCGGTTATAATCAGCTTTCACAGACCAATTCTTTCTCTATGGCAAAAGCCGTTACGGTAATGCTTTTGGGTAAAGCACTGGAGGAAGGAATTATAGGAAGTATTGATGAAAAACTTTCAGAATTTTATCCTGAACTCAAAGAAAAGGTGTTCGGAAATACAGTCACACTTAAAAATCTGGCTCAGATGGAAGCCGGACTTGACTGGGATGAGAATTACAATAATCCTTTCCTCCCCAACGCCAAAGCCTATTACGGGAAAAATCTTGTAAAAGCCGTATTCACAAGAAATTTTAAAGAAGAACCGGGAACAAAATTTGAATACCAAAGTGGATCTACACAGCTCCTGGGTTTCGCAATAAGAAAAGCATTAGGAAAACCGCTGGCAAGCTATCTTTCTGAGAAGTTCTGGATTCCGCTGGGTATGGAACAAAATGCCAAATGGAGCACAGACAACTACGGAATGGAGAAAACATATTGCTGTATTCATTCCAATGCGAGGGACTTCGCAAAACTGGGACAGCTGTTTCTGAATGACGGCAAAGTTGGAGATCAGCAGGTTCTTAATTCCGGCTTTATTGAAGACATGAGAACCCCAACAGAGAAATCTGCAGGAATCTATGGTCAGGGACTTTGGATCAATCATGATAATCCGATTAAACATTATTATTTCCTTGGGCTACAGGGTCAGTATATTATTATGGTCCCTGAGCATAATATAGTCATTGTACGAACGGGAAGTTACTCCAACAGTCCTAAAAATGACAGAGGAAGACCGGATCAGGTAAAGTTCCTGGTGAATGAAACCGTTCAATTATTTCAATAAAAAACAATGGAGAAATACAGCCCTAAAATAGATGCTTATATCGAAAAATCCCAGGATTTTGCCAAACCGATTTTACATTATATCCGTGAGACTGTTCATGAATGCTGTCCGGATGCGGAAGAAGCCATAAAGTGGAGTTTTCCTCATTTTTTGTACAAAGGAAAAAATCTTTGTGCGATGGCTTCATTTAAGCAACACTGCACCTTTGGATTCTGGTTGGAAAAAGAGATGAAAACCATGCAGGAAATGACGCTGGATATAGAAAAGAATTCTATGTTCAGTCTGGGAAAAATCACTAAGGTAGAAGATCTTCCATCAAAACCTCAACTTAAGAAGGCCATTCAAGAAGCTATGGAACTTACGGATATGGGAGTTACCATGAAAAAAGCAGCTCCTTCCAAAACAGAAATGGAAGTTCCGGAATATTTTCAGGATGCTTTGCTTGCTAATGGAAAAGCATGGAACGTCTTTGAGAAAGCTTCACCCTCGTTCAGAAAAGAATATATCACCTGGATCACTGAAGCTAAAACTGAAGCTACCCGGAATAAAAGGATGGAACAGGCTTTGGAATGGATTGCAGAGGGCAAAGGGAGGAATTGGAAATATGAGAGAAAGTAGAGATGCCTGGCAAGAAAAAAGCAGAAAGTTTTCCCCGACTTCAAACTATCGGGCAAGAAGAAACACTAATGAAACCTAAAATTAGCTTCAGGCAATGTATTATTCTTTAAGAAAGCTTCATATTCAGGAGACAGCTGTGCCCTGCCAAAGGTATTTTCACCGCTCATACTTCCAAGGCGGACTTTATCTTTCCCGAACTTGCGGTTCATAGCATCCATGGCCTTCATTACCGGAAGGTGCTGGTTTTGGGTATCTTCTTCAAAAAGACCGATCTGCCTTTGATCTTCGGGAACAAAATCATTGACTATAACGCCGGCTCTTTTATAATGAAAACCATCTTTATAAATCGATTCAAAAAGCTCATTCACCACCCTTCCAATAATTATAGAGGAATTGGTAGGATTGGAAAGGACTCTGGTGACGGCATTTTTATATTCGGGAAGATCTTTTCGAAAGCGGTTGGTCTGCACAAAAACCGTGATCATTGTACAGCATGTACTCTGTTTTCGCAGTCTTTCAGAGCAATACATCCCAAAAGTTTCTACCCTTTCCCGTACCTCCTCTTTCTGAGTCAGCATCTCCATAAAGCTTCGGGTTACGGCTATAGATTTTTTAGGGGATGGTGAATCCAGTTCCAGCTGGCGGATTCCTTTCAGCTCATTAAGCATTCTTATCCCATGAATTCCCATGATCTTTCGGATCCACATTTCAGGCTTCTGAAGAAGATCCCAGGCTTTATAAACTCCACTGTCGTTCATTTTTACAGCCAGTTTTCTTCCTATTCCCCATACATCTCCTATATTGAGCCATTTCAAAGCTTTCTCAATTTTTTCAGGGGTATCCAGGATATACACCCCATCAAATTGATCAGGAAAGTCTTTCACAATTCTATTGGCCACTTTACACAACGTTTTGGTAGGGGCAATTCCAATGCTTACAGGAATGCTTTCCTTTTCTTCAATTTCCTTCCTGATTTTATCACAGTATTCGTGGATGTCAATATACTTAAAGCCTGTAAGATCAAGGAAAAGCTCATCAATACTGTATACTTCGTACTCAATAACATACGATTTAGCAATATTGATCACCTGCTGGCTTTTGTAATTGTACAGTTCAAATTTGGCAGAAAAACTTTTCACATCATGCTTCTGAAAGAGCTCTTTATATTTAAAAGCAGGAGCTGCCATAGGAATTCCCAAATCTTTTGCTTCCTTACTTCGGGACACCACACATCCATCGTTGTTGGAAAGCACCACAACGGGTTTGTTTTCAAGAGAAGGGTCTAAAGTCCGTTCACAGGAAACAAAAAAGTTATTGCAATCTACCAGAGCATACATAATGAAGGATGAATATGTACACAAAATTAGAACTTTTAAAGTATAAAATCAGTTTCAGTTAAAAATTAACACCACTTTTAACACACTGTATTATACGTCATTAAATTTTTATAATACGACATGTTCTGTCGCATCAGCGCTTTAACTTGGTCTTCAAAAACCGGTATCTGTTGATCAATATGCCTTAAATCATTTTCAGGCGTTCTTCTTCCAAATCAAGCTGGAAAAGCTGATGGCGAATGATCTCTTCATCAATCGAAATATCCTTATTAAGTTCCGTGAGAAACTGCCTCTGGCTTTCAAGCATTTCGATAAAAACAGCTTTGATATTTTCGTTCATCCAGTCGGCATCATTAGCTTTATTCTTTTCTTCCCAATGCCTTAACAACCGTTCTATTCCTGCATGGCTGTTAAGTTCACTTTCATGTTTATTTTTAAGAAAATGATAAACGTGTTCTCTTAATTTTTGTTTGATTTCCTTCCGGGCCAGTTCTTCTTTTTCTTCATCTATAAAGTCATCAAATACTTTTCCATATTTTATAAAATAAGGCAATGTAAGCCCTTGTACCAAAAGAGTAAGCAGTATTACGACAAAGGTGATGAATAATATAAGGTTCCTGTTTGGAAAAGGAGTCCCATTTTCAAGAGTTATAGGAATAGCCAGTGCAGCTGCCAGAGATACCACTCCCCTCATTCCCGTCCATCCAAGTAAAATAGGCATCATCAGACGTCTTCCCATAGAAGATGCCCTGGGAGCTACAGAAGGACGAAAAATAATGGTGGCAATCATTGCAGCATAGGAGCTTATTATTCTGGCTACAATAAGAATAACGGTCACTAATATTCCATAATTAATTGCCGTTTTTAAAGCTATTCCTTCAGAGCGCAGCCCTCCTACGATTTCAGGAAGCTCCAATCCGATAATTAAAAATACAATTCCATTCAGAATAAATACAAAACTTTCCCAGACACTATATCCTCTAATACGGCTGGTGCTGTTTAAAAATATCAATCGTTTTCCCGACATATATAATCCACCACATACCACAGCCAATACTCCGGAGCTGTGAAACTGTTCTGCCACCCAATACATTAAGTAAGGTTCAATTAAAGTCAGTGCAATATCTGAAGAAGCCTCTGTAGGGAGGTGTTTATGCGCTTGTACAAAAATCCAGGCCAATAATAATCCAATTCCTGATCCTCCGATCATCATCCATAAGAAATCCAAAGAAGCGTCCTGCCATACAAACTGTCCGGTTCCTACAGCGATTAAGGCAAAACGAAAAATAATAAGCGAAGAAGCATCATTGAGTAAACTTTCTCCTTCCAAAACAGCTGCAGTCGTATTGGGAATTTTCACAAATTTCATAATGGCACCCGTACTTACAGCATCTGGCGGAGACACTATGCCACCCAATAAAAATCCCAGGGCAATGGTAAATCCCGGAATAAAATAATTGGCAGCAATGGCCACTGAAAATGCCGTAAAAAACACCACAAGGAAAGCAAAGCTTCCAATGATACGCCACCATCTCTTCATTTCTTTAAAGGAAATGGACCAGGCAGCTTCAAATAAAAGCGGCGGTAAGAATATGAAAAAGATAAGATCGGGATTGATCTTTACCACAGGCAAACCGGGTATAAAACTGACAAGAAGGCCAAATACAACCAGCAAAATCGGATAAGCGATTTTTAATTTAACAGCCCACATATTTAATAATACAATAGCGGCTATCATTGCCAAAAAAAAAGGTAATATGGTGTGCATTGATATTGTGTTTTTTAATTTTTTATCCGTTATCCTCATGACCTGTCTGAAGACGACATCTATTACAAATATACAATCAATCTGTATTTTCGTAACCATTTTTTCAATCTTATCAAAACTTAAATAGAAACTGTATAATAATACCCCAACATGATCCCTGCTCATCAGGAAGAAAATTTAAAATAGTAAAAAATCAATTAAAACACGTCAAGTTTCGTCGCTACCGCCCTATACCTTTGCTCTATAATAGTAAAAAAATATGGACAAAGTAACATCAGAAAGAATCCAGTTACTTCACCCACTGGTCAGGGATGAAGTAAAGCAGATCATAAAAGAATGTGACAAAGCACTTACCGGAAGAGCAAAAATAAGGATCACCCAGGGTCTGAGATCTTTTGAAGAACAGGAAAGACTTTATGCCATTGGAAGACTTACTTCAGGAAAAAAAGTAACCAATGCCAAAGCCGGACAAAGCATTCATAATTATGGTTTTGCTGTAGATATCTGTCTGATTATTGACGGAAAAATGGCGAGCTGGGATACCGCAAAAGACTGGGATAATGACCGGGTTGCCGATTGGTATGAATGTGTAAAAATCTTTGCCAGACATGGCTGGGATTGGGGTGGAAACTGGAAAACATTCAAAGACCTTCCCCACTTTGAAAAAAAGAATATCTCCCAGGGAGAAGATCTTATTAAAGTCAATTGGAGAACCCTTTTAAAAATGCCCAGAGATCAACAGAATTATATCCTATTTTAATTCTTTTTTACCTAAAATTAATTATAATACGACACGTTCTGTCGCTTTCCCCGCCTACCTTTACCTGACAAGAAAACCACTAAAAAAGCAATGAAATCCCGATATAGAATCCTAATTTTTCCCAGTAAAATAAAAGGTTCCAGAGATTTAAGATTGCATGTGTCCCTTTAACAAACAATTAAAACATCACATGAAAAAGACAACCATTCTTTCTTTGGACGGGGGTGGAATAAGGGGAATTATTACCTGTATTATTCTACGTTACATAGAAGAACAGCTCCAGTACTATGATAAGCCTACAGCAAGGCTCGGAGATTATTTTGATCTGGTAGCAGGCAGCAGTACAGGAGGTCTGATTGCTTCTATTATCTTATGCCCCGACGAAACCCGAAAGGCAAAATATTCTATCCAGAAAGGGTTAGAATTATATGCTGAAAAGGGTGGAGACATCTTTCAGGTATCTTTTTGGGAAAAACTGGTTAATCCATTTGGATTACTGAATGAAAGAATTTCCCAGGAAGCACTTGAAAAAAATCTGAATGACTTTTTTGGAAATTTAGAATTAAAAGAATTAATAAAACCGTGTTTAATTACAAGTTATGATATAGAAAACAGAAGAGCCAAGCTTTTCAATTCCTGGGAAGCCAATCTCAGTACTGATAATTTTTATGTAAAAGATATTTGCAGAGCTACTGCAGCAGCCCCTACTTATTTCAGTCCTGTACAGATCAAATCTATGTACGGACAGATCTTCAGCCTGATTGATGGGGGAATGTTTGCGAATAACCCTGCTCTTTGTGCTTATGCCGAAGCCAGGAAAATTCCTTTTGCCGAAGTTTTAAAAAACCATCAGAAAGCCAATCATCCCGGTGTTAATGATATGATCATCATTTCTATAGGCACCGGAGTGGAATCCCGTCCTTATCCGTTTAAAAGATTAGAAAAAGCAGGAAAAATAGGATGGGTAAATCCAATCATTGATATTCTGATGTCTGCCAATGCAGAAACGGTAGATTATCAGCTTTCTCAAATGTTTCAGACATTAGGTTTAAGAAATCAGAAAAATTATTACCGTCTGAACCCATCTCTGAAAAACGCTTCACCGGCTATGGATAATGTAAGGCGCTCCAATATTGAAAACCTGATTCAGGCCGGTCTGAGTTATATTGATGACAACCGGGAAGTTTTAAATCAGATTGTACAAAAACTCATTAGAAACAAAATATAAGCTTTTAAGCTTATAATGAACCCAAATAAGCTTAAAAGCTTATATTATAAATTCTCATCGAATGAAACAGTTGACTTGGTCAGTTTATAATATACACAAAAAACAAAATAAAAGTGAAAATAAATTATAACACGACAAGTTTTGACGCATGAGTCAACTATCTTTGAATAAACAAAATAACCAAGGAAACCAAAGCTAAATAAGCTTATTCCAAACTTAACATATCCCCATTATTTTTAATAATAATCTTCAGTAGATCAAATACTGAACAGGATAATTATTGCCCAATATTGAATATTAGTCTGCTAGCACTACTATATATTATTAACCAATTAATAACCTTAACAATTTTAGAATTATGGCAAATTTAGTACAAGAATTAAACAGTTTAGATTTCAGCGTTTACATCGGGGGGCCTATGCAGGCGGCTATCAAAGCACAGCATGATGCATCGATGTCACAGGTCAACTTTATTAAAGAGGTTGGCTTTGAAGAGGGTGTTGCAGAAGGAGGAGCCAAAAAACTTAAGTATGTAGATTTTACCTATACAAAATCAGTTCCCAGCACCACTGAAAATAGTGATAGCGTAGTAAAATCAGAAGTAAAATTAAGTGTTCCATTGCTTTCTATGCTGACAATTCCGGCTTTAAGAATTGATGAAATGACTATTGATTTCAATGCAAAACTTAATTCAGTAGAAACTCAGAGTATTGCTAGTGAATTCCAGGGAAGCGCTTCTATCAGCGCTAAATTCTGGAAAGTTAAATTCAACGCTTCAGCTTCTTATAAGAAAACCAACTCAAGTACTTCAACCACGGAAAAAACATATACGTTGGGAGTACATGTAAAAGCTGTAAATGATGAATTACCTGCAGGACTTTCAAAAATTATGGATATGTTAGAAGATGCTATTGTTGCTTCCGCAACACCGGTAACTAATCCTTCTTAATAATTTTCAGGATGGCTGTTCCGGCAGCCATCCTTTTAAAAAATCTTTATCAATTAAAAAAAAATTATCATGCCAAAATTGAATGAATATTTAGGAGGTATTGTCTCTGAGATTGCTGCAGCCAGAAAAATGACCGATTTACAGACTGTACAAATAGCAAAAGAATATGCTAAAGATGATTTATTGAAACATTTTTCCATTCCAAGAATGAAAGTGGGAACAGTGGATCTTACCATTCCTTTTGCTGCAGCCGGAAGTTCTCCTATCCTGCCTTTCAGAGACTTTTCTTATGATGAAATTACCAAAGTAGCCCAGGCGGATTATAATCCTTCTGATATAAAAAATGATCAGAATTTAAAGAATTTTTTAGCCAATCAGGAGCTTAGTTATAATGATTATATAAAGAAAATCAAGGCCGAAAACAAACCTAGTCTCACCGATACTCAGATACAGTATTTTGAACCTATTTCAAAATATACCGTGGAATACTGCCGGTCACTTTCCAATTTTACATGGAATAATACAGATCCTCAGTTTTTATCAGACCGCCTTTTCGACAGAATTGTTTTGGAGGCCAGAAGAGTTATTGAAAAAACAGATGACCGTGAGATTATTGTGGAGGCCAGTAAGTTGATGCAGCTGGATGCCAAATGTCTGATTTTTGCTAAAATGAGTGTGAGTGAAGCAGGTATGGAATGGTCAAGATATGAGGATATCAATGGAAATATTATAGAAACACTTATCCCTGAATAATAGAATGAAAAAGTCACAGTTTATTTTAGTTTCCCAGTTAAAGGATCAGCTGCTGGAGTTTCCAGGCATTGTTTCTTCTCTGGAGAAAAAAGATCCTTTTTTTGTTGAGAGAATGCTTTCATGGCTGAAGTCTGTAGAAAATATTCTTTCTACAAACAGCATCAGTGAAGTTTCAGAAATAGCAGGATTCAGAAGTAAGATTCTGGCAGGTAAAATCAGCGATGAGAGAAGTTTTAATGCTAAAAAAAAACAGCTCAGAATTACAGCAAACCTTCTTCACGATGCACAAAGCTGTGTCCTGAATGTATTACTGCCTCATGAAACCAAAATGAATGAGTGCAGAGATATCACCAAACAAATATTAGCGTTAGCAGCACAAAAAACAACCCGCCTTTATACATCAGAAATAGCATTTGAGGATTTCGTTCAGAAAGTCTGGTGGCATATTATTTCGGATGATGATTTAAAATTAGGTGGAGTAAAGCTCAAGTCTATGCTTTCTGAAATGGATATTATTATGCTTATTGCTGATGAAATAGATATCAAAGATTTTTCTTAAAACTAAAATAGCTCAAAATTTTTTTGAGTTATTTTTTTTATGCGTCAAGTTTTGACGCCTCCCTCGATTATTTTTGAAATATAAACAAGAGCACAAAAACAATTAATAAAAAACTTTAAAAAGCCTTTGAATTCAACATTGATCTATGCTGAACAGCCCGAAATATGTTCAAAAATTAACCAACACCTTAAAACACAAAACATGGAGACACCCAATCACCACACAGATATTATCTTCGATGAAGATCTCTATACTATAGAATGGAGTGACATCGAAAATGCAGAGATGGATTATGAAAACTATCTCAATGACATTGAAAACTTCTTCAGACAAGATTTTGAAAACGATGTACTTGAAGAAGATACACTATAAATATACCATAAACACTATACGTTCTGAAGCTGTCCACCATACTTATACATCCATTGCAATCTCGCCATTTTCAAAACACCTTTGAATTCACCATCACAAAAGAGTGGGCAGCCAGAACAGTGTTATAAATACACCCAATCATTTAAAGAATAGCTTTACCTAAAGCAATTTTTTCATATCATTAGCCTGACATTTTATGAAACCAGCTGCTTACCTGATCCATAACAGGAAGTAGCTGGTTTCTCTTTTATCTGATCCTAGACAAAAATTGTCAACCTTCCTCACGCTATTAAAAAATAATAGCGATGCTCAGTAAACGCTAACCTTCTATAGCAGAATATTTATCGTTCTAAGGCCGCTTTTTCTTTCGAAAAATTTTACAAAAAAATATAACACGACACGTTTTGTCGCATTAAGCCCATATATTTGTGGTACAAAATTTTACCATGAAGAAAGATTTTTATTTGACGAGATATGCCTTAATCATTAAAAGATTAGAAAGCTCCCCAGCCACCTATACTCAGCTGGAAGAATACCTTTTAAACTCTTTTGAATTTCAGGATGCCGGAATCAAGAGCTATTCTATCCGAACACTGCAAAGAGATATCCGTGAGATTTCAGATCTTTTCAACCTTTCTATTCACAATAAGAAAAAGGGAGACAACCGGTACTATATTGAAAGCCGCCCTATCATGGAAGTGGATGAGTACAACCAAAAATTACTGGAATCTTTTCAGGTAAGCAATGCCCTGAATCTTCATCCTGATTTTTCAGATTTCATTTTTTTTGAAAGCAGAAAACCAACCGGGGTGGAACATTTTTATGATCTGTTCTTTGCAATCCGTAATAAAAGGGTGGTTAGTTTTGAACATTACAATTATAAAAACAAACTGATGACCTCCCGAAAAGTACACCCACTTGCTTTGAAGGAATCTAAAGACAGATGGTACCTTATTGCTATAGACACAAAAGATAAAGTCCTAAAATCATTCGGATTAGACAGAATCAATTATCTGGATGTGGGGAAAAATAAATTCCGTGAGAAGTATAATTATAATTTCAGAGAGCACTTTAAAAATGCATTTGGAGTGATGAATCTTGCAGAACAAAAACCACAAAATATTGTATTGAAATGCAGCCGTCATCAAGGGGAATATATCAGAAGCTTTCCGCTTCACCAGTCACAGAAAGAAACCAAAGAAACTCCCGAAGAGATCTATTTTGAGTTTTTCCTTCATCCTACGTATGACTTTATGCAGGAAATTCTATCGTATGGAAAAGAGGTAACCGTTTTAGAACCTAAATGTTTAGTTGACGACATACGCAACCATCTTCAGGAGTCTCTGAACCGTTACCTGGAAAGCTAACCGGGAATGGTTTTATCTCATATTTTTTAATTATATTTACATAAATATACCTGTATTGAGAGCTTTATTTATTGGCATCAGCTGCTTTATTTCTTCGTTTTTTCTTTCCCAGCAGAAGGAAGAATTCAGGGCCGTGAGAAACTATTACGACCAGCATAGAACCATGCTGAATAAAGAGTTCAGGAAAAAATTTGATGCAGAATCCAACACCTTTAAAAAGGCTGCAATAAAAGGAGATTTTCTCTTTTTTATGAAAAAAATGGACAGTATTGAAAATACAGCATTGGTAGGAGCCTTATTACGGGTAAGAAACCAGGAAGACCTGGAAGCGATAAAAATACCGAAAGCTACTTCCATCAATATCAGTGACAGGTTCCGTGATTTGGAAACAGCTCCCAACTATCCCGGAGGACTCAATACATTAAGGAAGGAGGTGGCCAGTCTTATCTATACAGATGGTGTGCATACCGAAGTAAAAATAGTCAAGACAAGTGTAACTTTTATTGTTGAAAATGACGGAAGCATCAGTAATGTTCATGCTCAGGGTGATAATTTCACATTTAACAGACAGGCTGAAATTGCTTTATACTCACTTTCTGAAAGATTTCACCCGGCTGTCGCTAAAGGCGATCCTGCAAGATTCCAGTTCAGACTTCCTTTAACATTAACGATGGAATAATCAATGTTTACTGACGAATATTATATGAAAATGGCTCTGCAGGAAGCAGAAGCTGCCCTTGAAAAAGATGAAGTGCCTATCGGATGTGTGGTTGTTTCCAATAACCGTGTTATTGCGAGAGCCCACAATCTCACCGAAACCTTAAACGATGTTACTGCTCATGCAGAAATGCAGGCCATAACTTCTGCCGCTAATTTCCTTGGCGGTAAATATCTTAAAAACTGTACACTTTATGTCACATTAGAACCCTGTGTGATGTGTTCCGGAGCGCTTTCGTGGTCACAGATTTCAAAAGTAGTGATAGGCGCAAGAGACAAGCAGAGAGGTTTTATCAACAAGCATCTTTCCCTGCATCCAAAAACGGAAATCGTGACAGGAATAATGGAAAATGAGTGTTCCATGATCGTTAAAGAATTTTTTAAAAGTAAAAGATAAAGGAACAATGAGTAATTGTTCCTTCTTTATATTTGTAAGCTAAAAATCAGCACATTACTATACCCTTTAGCCTCTTATTTTATATCATTAAAAATTGAGTACATCACGAGGTCAAAATACGCTCCGTCTTTCTTAGTCTCCTGTTTCAAAACGGCCTCTTTTTCCATTCCAATCTTTTCCATAATTTTTCCGGAAGCAGGATTGTGAAGAAGATGAGTGGCAAAAATTTTATTGAAATTCAATTTTTTAAAACCAAAATGTACAATAGCTTTGGCAGCCTCTGTCACATAGCCTTTGTTCCAGTAAGGCATTGCAATCCAATATCCTAATTCAGCCTTATCATCATCACGGTCATGAAGACCTATAGCTCCGATAATATGCCCTTCTTTATTACGAATTCCAAAAGTATATCCTGTATGATCCTCAAAGGCTTCTTTTGACATGGTAAGCCAAAGTTGAGCATCATTTTCGGTATACGGATAAGGGATATTAGATGTGAGATCTGAATAAATTCTATGCTGCAGATACTCTGTAATGAAAGGAATATCCTTCTCTTCCAATTGGGAGAGAATAAGTCTTTCGGTTTCTATTATTGGAAATTCGTTCATTATATTAAGAATTTAGGGTAAAGATGAGGTAAATTATTCAATTCAACTCAACTTCAGGCTTATAAATCTTTGCCAAGAAAATAAAGCCCTTTTAAAGTATGAAGCCTGTCCATTACATGGATTTTATCCGTCAGAGGCTTATAAACATGAGACACACCTCCCGTTGCCACTACAAAACAGTCGTCATTTACCTCATCATTAATACGGGTCACAAATCCTTCTACCATGCCCAGAAAACCATATACCATTCCGCTCTGCATACAGGTTACCGTATCCAACCCCAGCACTGATTTCGGCTTTTTCAGCTCAATATCAGGAAGCTGCGCCGTCTGGTTGATCAGCGAATTCAAAGAAGTCACAATTCCCGGAGCGATAATCACGCCTAAAGTTTCCCCTGTTTCTGCAACACAGCTGGCAGTAAGTGCGGTTCCAAAGTCAATGACAATTTTTTTCCTGTTTGGATACAGGTTATGGGCAGCAACCAGGTTGGCATAAATATCCGTTCCCATCTGCTTAGATTTGGCCTGAACTGCTGATGGGGTGTTTCGGTCCACAATCACAGGGGTAATCCCATGGATTTTCTTTATTCCTGAGCTCATCACTTTGGTAAGCTGGGGAACTACAGATCCAATGATTACCTTATTTATTTCTGTTGGTTCAATTTTATAGGTCTGATAGAGCATCAGCATTTGTACATATAGCTCGTCTGCGGTTCTGTAAGGTTTAGTATTGATGACCCATGAAATATCACAGTTATCTCCATTAAAAAGGCCGAATCTGATATTGCTGTTCCCTACGTTTATTACAATTGAATTCATTGATTTTTTTTAACAGGCTAAGATTTTAAATTCTGCTCCCAAATTTATAAAAAAATAAAAGGAGTATTCTCAAATACTCCTTATTATTCTATATGTTTATCTTTTCTTATTTTACTTCTACAAAATTATCCGCCATATTAACATCAGCAATTCTCTGGCTGAAGTCGATACCAAGTACTGATAGCTGAGACTTCGGATAAGGAATGGTAAAGGTATATTCTTTCTGAGTCCAAGGCCAGTAAGGCATTGTTTTGAAATTACCATAGATATCATTTTCTTTCCATGTATGAGTCATGTTTAAAGGAATCTGATAGGTTACAATTTTTTTCTCCATGGTCATTACGCTGAAATCAACAGGCATAGGAACCTGTCCGTTATTTACCAGGGTAATTGTGGTGGATTTTGCATCATATTTCACATCCTTAATCCCATAATCAATAGTTTTTGTTGTGTTGATCCAGTAATGGTGAAACCACTTCAGGTCCATTCCGGAAACTTTTTGGGCAATATGAAGGAAATCCCTGTCTGAAGGATGTTTCATACTCCACTGGGCATAATACTGTCTTAGTGTTTCGGCAAGATTCTGTTCACCCATAATGTATCCCAATTGTACCAGATACAATTCCCCCTTCACATAGGAAGAATAAGTATAGGAAGTTCCGTTATCATGATGATCTCCCAACCATACAGCCGGTTCTTCAATACCTTTTTTAACAAAATTTCTGTAAGCATCTAATGTTTTTACGAAAGGGTTTGGAAGGTCTTCCGGAAATAACTGGTGCATGGTGTACCCTTCTGCATAGCTGGTAAAACCTTCATCCATCCAGGGACGTACAGATTCATTGGTGGCCAGCATTTGCTGATACCATGAGTGAGACCCTTCATGAGCCATTAATCCCATCAGCCCTTTAATGTCTTTAGCTTCTCCAAGAATCATGGTACACATTCCGTATTCCATTCCACCGTCACCACCCTGGATAAAAGCATAAGTAGGGTATACATATTTTCCGAAATGGGCATTCATGATCTCGAAATACTTCATCACATAAGATTGTGCTTCTCCCCAAACTTTTGTTTTCTCATTTTTCTGGTAAACCAGATATACTTTCGGACCATTTGGAACATCAAAACCATTGACTACATAATCTCTGTCTGCACTCCATGCAAAGTCAAGAATATTTTTAGCCGTCCATTTCCAGGTTACTTTTTTATCTTTTTCCGCTTTAATTTTTGCGTTGGTATCATATCCTTTTACCTCAGTTGGGTTTTCAAGAATCCCTCCTGCTCCTATTACATAATCTTTGTTGATTTTAATACTAACATCAAAATCTGAGAACGGTGCATGAAATTCTCTTCCCATATAATCAAAAGTTGCCCAGCCATCATAATCATACTCAGCAATTTTCGGGTACCATTGAGTCATTGTCATATCTACACCTTCTCTGTTGTTTCTTCCACTTCTTCTGATCTGCTGTGGAATCACGGCATCCCAATCCATGGTAAAAGTTGTAGAGGAATTAGGCTTGATAGGCTCTGCCAGGTACACTTTCATAATAGTTTCCTGGATTTCAAATTTCAAGTCCTTTCCATTCTGTCTGATCCAGTGGATATTTTGAGATCCCTCCTGATCTTTCGGAATAGATGCCAATCTTGAGATCCCATCTTTCTGCAACCTTGAGTCACCATTTTTTCCCTGGGAAATTATTCTTTGATCCATCATGGAATTAGGCTTAAAAGCATTCCAGTAGAGATGAAAATAAACTACATTCAACTCGTCCGGAGAATTGTTGGTGTATTCTAAAGTCTGTTTTCCCTGATAAGTAAATTTTTCAGCATTAACATCAATATCCATCTTGTACTTTGCAGCCTGCTGATAATAAGCTCCTTGCTGAGCATGAAATTGTGAAATGATAAACGCAAAAATGATTGCAGCCGATTTTCTCATTTAAAATTTTATTTTTTTTCTAAAGGTATGTAATTTAAATAAGAACCTCAAATAGGAGTTATACCGAGGTTTTATTATGTTTAGTATGGGTTTAGATTGAATTTAATTCACTTTGTTAAAAATCTTTTAACAAACATAAGTTTACTGGCTCGTCAACAATTTTTTGATTAAAGTGATCTGGCCCAAATGATAATAGCTATGCTCAATCATTCCATCTATATTTCTTCTGTAGGTTCCATATTTTTCATCTGCAAAAACCTCATCAAGCTGATCATCAGGAATCCGCTCAACCAACCCGGCAAACTTTTCTGCATCAACCCATAACCGACTTAGCAATTCTTCCCATTGAGCCTGAGATTCAATGACAGGAAGATCAAAACTGTACTGGTCTTTTATTTCAAGGGCTCCCCCTTCAAACACGTTAATAATTCCTGCTATATAATAATGTATATGAAAAGTAAGCATTGCGATGGTATTCAGGGAGCTCACTTTGGTAACAGCCTGTTCCCAGCTTACCCCGGAAAGCTGATCTTTAAAATTGGTATTGGCAATCCAGAGACCGTCAAGCAAAACCTCCCGGAATCTTTTTGATAATTGTACTGCAGAGCTCATTGATCGGTTATTTTTATATTTCTTTAAAGATAAGTAATTAAAGAATTGTTTTTTAAGCGCTTACTGATTTTCCAGGAGATTCCACCCACATAAAGAATACAATCATTTGTGTTGCAGAAAATAAAAAGCCTCAGATGTGTTGACATCTGAGGCTTGTATTATAATAGGAAATCAAAAGCTATTTCTTAGCTGCAACTTCTTTTTTTCCACTTTTTAAAATCTTTTCAAGGATTCTTAATGTAATCAGATAAGTAGGTTTTACTCCTGTAAGCCCCAATCCTCCTGATGATAATGTACTTCCTGTTTCCAAAGGATTATCTGAAGCATAATACGCGTAACATACAAACAGATCCGGTGCAATATGATGTCTGATCTTCGAAGCTACCTGGATAGCCTTCTGATAGTGTGCCCCTTCCATTTCAAGACCAATGGCCTTCCATGAAGTATTCATAAAATAAGAAAGGATATCTCTGTTTTGGAGTGAAGTTCCTAAAACAGTAATCATAGGTCCTTCAAATGCTTTTAGCTCTTCATCATGGAAATCGTCCAGCTTTAATGCATTTTCAAAAGGATAATTATCTGCCGTTCCTTCAAAGATATGAGAGGTAGGAATCATAATATCCCCTTTTTCTCCTGTGAGAATTCCGGCTTTCCCCATAATGGAAACAGATCTTACATGCATCATATAGACTTCTCCTTTATGTTCGAAAGGTCTCAGCAGCTCGTCCATCACCTCAAAAGCCTGCTCTCCGAAGGCATAGTCAAATACCATGACTACATCATCACCTCCAAACTTGATATCTCCAAAAGGAGTATTCTTTAAATTTGTTTTGCTAAGGTCAATGATCTGAACATCGATATTACTTCCACTTTTATCAGCAATATGAATCATCCCCTCATCTAAAGCATACTTTGATACTTTATCACGAAGTTCTTTTTTGTTTGAAATCTCTTCATACATTTTATAGTCCACATCATGATGATGCTTCTTCTTAAGAGCTTCATTACCGTACAGCATATTTTTCACCGAATGCATATTAGCAGAAATAATATGCAACGGACGCATATGAAGGTTATTTTCAAATAAAACCTCCTTCACTTTATTAGCCCATTTCTCTCCAAAGTAGTGATGTCCTACTCTTTCCTTTAATATAGCACTGAAATGAATTTCTCTTTCTCTGGTCTGCTTTGCATCTTCAAGACTTACTTTCCCTAAGTTGTAAATTATTTTGAATAAACGGTCAGGATTATGATCATCTCCAAAGGTATTGTAAGCTCTCAATGTCTCATCAAATGTTCTTCCTATTAAAGAGGATAGATGAATAATAGCCACCTCTTTCTCTCTTCTGCTGAATTTCTTTTCTCCTTTCACTACCTCTTCAATAATTTTAAAGGCACGTGTCGGCTTCCAGTTTTCATCCTGGATGAAAGCCAGATTACGGATTTTATCAGCTTCTATAAATAAGAAGGTAAGGTGGGTAAGAATGTCATAAATTTCGGAACGGCCCAAAAGAACCTCAATATTCATCTGGTGTTCGTCTATTCTATAACAGTTTCTTCTTCTTTTCTTAGGAACAATAGGTTCGAAACTTCCTTTATCAAACCCTTCATCAGATGTAAGATGAATAAAAGCACATTCCTCAATCCCTTCAGGAAGCCTGTCTAAAACATACATCAAACCATCAAGCTCCAATTTATTTGGAATATTCATGGTACCATAAATCTCTGGATTGATTGTTTTCAACAAGCTTCTAATGCTCTCTCCTGAAACTCCTCCTGGCTTGAAAAATCCTCTATAAAATAAGTGTCTCATAGAAATATATAATCTTTCGATAGCCTCTGTTGTCTCTCTTGCTCTAGAATTTGTCATAAAATAAATTTCACACAAATATACAAAATCTTTGTCCATTTTATTTTAACTATCTTTTAACAAGTCTTTTAATCCATATAATCTCGTATCTTATAAGACATTCCTCAAATCATGTGTTTTTAGAGTATCTGAGCCTCAAAAAAGAGTTTTACACATTAAATTTTACACATTGAATATCTTTTAACCCCTTACAAAAACGTTAAACTATTGTTTAAATTATATAATTTTTCAAAACACCCCTAATTTTTTTAGGGTTAAAATGATTTCATTTCATTTTTTTTGTAAATTTGCCCTGTAAAAATCACCCAATATGTCAACCTTAAGATTCAAAGCACTAGAAACCCTACCATTTAAGGACTTCAGAAAAGATAATTCTGTTGAGGTTCCTGCAAAACTGTCAGAATTATTCTGTACCAATGTTTTCTCGGAAGAGACAATGAGAGAATATTTAACAAAAGAAGCATTCAATTCTATTATGGATGCTGTAAAAAAAGGAACTAAAATCCAGAGACATATTGCTGACCAGGTAGCTGTAGCAATGAAAGACTGGGCTATGAGCAAAGGGGTAACCCATTATACACACTGGTTTCAACCTTTAACAGGAACTACTGCTGAAAAACACGACTCTTTCTTCACACCTATCGAAGGAGGGAGAGCAATCGAAAGATTCAGCGGAAACTTATTGATCCAACAGGAGCCAGATGCTTCTTCATTCCCTAACGGAGGAATCAGAAATACTTTTGAAGCAAGAGGCTACACAGCCTGGGATCCTACTTCTCCTGCTTTCATCATGGGAACTACATTATGTATTCCATCCATCTTCATTTCTTATACAGGAGAAACCTTAGATTATAAAGCTCCTCTTTTGAGAGCTTTGAATGCTGTGGATGAAGCAGCAACCAATGTAATGCAGTATTTTGACAAGAATGTTACAAAGGTAACTCCTACCCTGGGTTGGGAACAGGAGTACTTCCTTGTAGATTCAGCTTTATATCAGTCACGTCCGGACCTTGTATTGACAGGTAAAACATTACTGGGACATTCTCCAGCCAAAGGACAACAATTGGATGACCACTATTTCGGTTCTATCCCAACAAGAGTAATGAATTTCATGAAAGAGTTGGAAATTGAATGTATGAAACTGGGTATTCCTGTAACGACAAGACACAACGAGGTAGCTCCTAACCAATTTGAGCTGGCTCCAATGTTTGAAGAAGTAAACGTTGCCGTAGACCACAACTCTTTATTGATGGACATCATGGCAAGAATTGCTCACAAGCACCATTTCCATATTTTATTCCACGAAAAGCCATTTGCCGGAGTAAACGGAAGCGGTAAGCACAACAACTGGTCTTTAGCCACTGATACAGGAGAAAACCTTCTAAGCCCTGGAAAAAATCCTAAGAAAAACTTACAGTTCCTAACATTCTTCGTTAATACTATCAAAGCAGTTTATGAATACGCTGACCTTTTAAGAGCAAGTATTGCTTCTGCAAGTAATGACCACAGATTAGGTGCCAACGAAGCTCCCCCAGCAATTATTTCCGTATTCATCGGAAGTCAGTTGTTCAGAGTACTGGAAGAACTTGAAAAAGTAACGGAAGGAAAGCTTTCTCCGGACGAAAAAACAGACCTTAAATTAAATGTAGTTGGAAAAATTCCTGAAATCCTATTAGATAATACGGACAGAAACAGAACTTCTCCGTTTGCATTTACAGGAAATAAATTTGAGATCAGAGCAGTAGGATCTTCTGCTAACTGTGCAGAGTCTATGACGGTAATGAATACCATCGCTGCAAAACAATTAATCGATTTCAAAAAAGAAGTGGATGCCCTTATTGAAACAGGTCTTAAAAAAGACGAAGCGATCTTCAATGTATTGAGAGAATACATCAAGCAGTGTAAGAGCATTATGTTTGAAGGTGACGGATATTCTGATGACTGGGCGAAAGAAGCTAAAAAGAGAGGCTTAAACAACTTAAAGACTACTCCTGAAGCTCTTAAACAGGAGATGGATAAAAAATTCGTTACCCTTTACGAAGAAATCGGAGTATTTACTCACAGAGAGGTTGAGGCAAGAAACGAAATCAAATTAGAAAAATATTCTACGGTCATTGATATTGAAGCAAGAGTATTAAGTGATATTGCAAGAAACCACATCATTCCTTCTGCTTTAAAATATCAGAACAGATTAATTGAAAACGTAAAAGGACTGAAAGACATCTTTGGAGATAAAGAATTCAAAACATTAGCGAAAGAGCAAATGAGCTTAATCACGGATATCTCTGAAAACGTTTCCAAGATTAAACTTGGTGTTGAAGACCTTATTAAAGCGAGAGAAACAGCAAAAGCTGTATCAAATAGCCAAAAGCAGGCAGAGTCTTACTGTACTAAAGTAATTCCTTTATTTGATGTTATCAGAGAAGCTTCTGATGATCTTGAAATGATGGTAGATGATGAGCTTTGGCCAATGACAAAATACAGAGAAATGTTGTTTACAAAATAACATCTGTAAAGTTCCATATTAGTTTAAATTCCTCGGTTTTCCGGGGAATTTTTTGGTTTTATTAACAACAGGAAAATTAGAGTTTTAAATTACAAAACCCGATCTATAGAAGAAAATCGATATGATTTGTTAAAGAATCATAATAAAAAAAACCGCACACTTACCAAAAATAGGCAGTTGCGGTTTATTTTTCTTTAACATATGTAAACAATATGTTAAATAGTGTTAAAATAAGATCCTGACAATTATCATATCAGGGGTCTTTTATTCGGAATCTCTACTTTTGTAATGCTTTTGAAAATAAATATTCCTTTTTAACACGGATAATCAAATATATATGAAGAAAAGAGTTTTGTTTTATTTAGTTGCTTTAGTTACTACTGTATCAATGCAATCGTGTGCTACTAATTATGTAGTTTCAAAACCAGCTACTTACACTAAAGAATACAAAACAGATGCCAAACTAGCCTCTATAGATAGCAAAAAAATGGAGCAGGATAAGCAAAAACTTATCGATTCTTTTCTTTCTGAAAAGGCTGCTACTTTAGCTAACGCTAAAAAAGCTATTAAGAATTCTGAGATTGCCAAAGTTGTGAAGTACAACAAAACAATTGACGGTATCCTTGAAGAGGCAGAAACGTACTTGGGAACTCCTTACAGATATGGAGGAACAACAAGAAACGGTATTGATTGTTCAGCTTTCGTACTTTCCGTTTTTGGAGCAGCAGCAGGTCTTAGCTTACCTAGAGTAGCAGCTTCTCAGGCTCAGGAAGGAGAAAGAATTGAAAAAGGAAACTTACAGAAAGGAGATCTTATTTTCTTTTCTCATGGAAGAAGAATCTCTCACGTAGGTATTGTAGAAAGTGTTTCTGAAGAGGGTGAAATTAAATTTATCCATGCAGCAACATCAAAAGGAGTAATGATTTCTTCACTGAATGATTCTTATTGGGGTCCTAAATTTAGATTCGCAAAAAGAGTGATCAACGAAGAAGGAGAAGCTTATAATAATTTAGCCGCGGTTACTCCAGCTACACCAGCAAATTTTTAATTTTATAAATAATTGATTTAAATAATGAAGCCATCAGACTCTGATGGCTTTTTTATTTATTCTATTTCCTCTATTAAGTTTTGGTAAAGCGAACGGAAGGCATATGAATAAGAAAAGGCAGGCTAAAGCCCACCTCTATTGCATTTTATTATGATTAGCTTATTATAACGTCCAACCTCAAACTTATTACTTCTAAAGCCTAGCTGTTTTTATCAATTTCTATATCCAGCTTATACAACAGCCCATAGACTTCAGACAGTGAAAATTTGGCCTTTTTAAGCTTGTTTAAGGCGGGATCTATAGAATAGTTGACCGATGTTCTGAAATTCGCTTTTTCAAGGTTAGTATTATCGAAAATAGCGCCCGACAAATCGCAATGACTGAAAACGGCATTGGACAGATCACATTCTGCAAAATCTACTTCAATCAGTTTCGAATTTTTAAAAACAGTTTTCTTAACCGATGTCTGATAAAATACGGAATTGTTCAGGGAGCAGCCGTCAAAGGTAAAAGATAGCCCAAATTCATTACAGTCATTAAACTGGAGCCCAAACATCTTACATTCTTTAAAAATAACTTCACGGAAAGCCGTTTTAATAAGTTTTGCCATACTCAGGTTGCATCCTATAAATTCACAGTCAGTAAAATTAAATTCCGACAGCCCTGCATATTCAAAATTGCAGTTCCTGAATATACAGTTCTCATATTCTCCTTTATCTAAAGGAAACTGTGTAAAGTCTGTATTCTCAAAATTCTGATCTAAAATATAAACCTCTTTCATACGCTCTAATAATTTTGGGGAATGAACTTTCCATCCACGTTTTTTTCATGGATATTAAAAAGAAAAGGAAACAGAACATTTTTAATCTTCCGTTTACACCAAACTGTTCTTATCTGAATAATTAAGTTTAAAGAAAATAAAAGTCATCATGGAGAAGGCAAGCAAAGAACTTCCTCCATAACTAAAGTACGGAAGAGGAATCCCTACCGTTGGGAAAAGCCCCATAACCATTCCTAAATTGATTGAAAAGTGCATCAGAAGGATGGAAGCAAAGCAATACCCAAACACGCGGTTAAAAGTGGACTTCTGCTGTTCTGCAAGATAATAGATCCGCCCTATATAAACCATATAACACAAAATCAGCACTGCACTTCCTACAAAACCCCATTCTTCACCTACGGTACAGAAAATATAATCGGTTTCCTGTTCAGGTACAAACTTACCTTGCGTAACAGATCCCTCGCGGTATCCTTTTCCTAAAAGTCCTCCGGATCCTATAGCTGTCTTGGAGTATAATAAGTTATACCCTGAAGTATCTCTAAAAGCTTTTTCCCCTTTATAAAGAACCTCAATTCTTTCTCTCTGGTGCTTTGGAAGTTTCTCTAAGATGTAAGGAGACCCGAAAGCTAATCCACACAACAAAAGGATAGATCCTGATATTCCGGAAATGGAGATCACATCCCAGGACATCCTATGATAATTCATCGCAATCAATACCCCGGCAATCAACACAATGGTAGCCGCCACATACACCGGCGGGATAGCTAATGAAACTAAGAACACCCCGGCAAACATAAATCCTATCCCAAATAAAAGTCCGCTTAAACCTTCCCGGTATAAAGCAATGAAAAACGCAATGAACACCAGCATAGATCCTACATCCGGAATAGCGAGTACTACGGCCGCAGGTATCCCTATAATAGCCAGAGTAGTCCATAGAGATTTTCTGTTTTTCAGATTAAAATCGGGTCCGGAAACATAGTTGGCAAGCATCAATGCCGTTCCTATCTTAGCAAACTCTACAGGCTGCATGGTAAAACTCCCGAATTTATACCAGTTCTTCTGCCCGAGAATTTCTTTACCAAAAGGAAAAAGCCCTATCAGTAGGAGAACCCCACCAATATAAATAATACCGGCCATATTCTCAAAGAATTTGCTTCTGCTAAAGAATATCATAAGCCCCACAAATACAGAAATACAGAAAAAAACCAACTGTTTTTCGCCCAATTTTTGGTCTACACTGTAAATATTGGCAATGGCAAAAATGCATAGCAGGAAATACAGTCCAAGTCCAAGTTTATCTATTCCTTCTGTCCACTTCATGGCTTCGCAGATTTGGTTTTTTTAGTTTCTTCGTCTATCTTTTTTTGTAGTTTCGCTTTCTGTTGCTTTACAAGCTCCAGGCTGTCCTGCATTCTTTTGCGCTTAATAGAGTCTGGCTTAGGGTCTACATACCAGCCTTTACGTTTAAGGTCTGCTACCCATTGCCTTTTATACTCAGGCATAAAGCTTGCCCCGATCATTTTTTTATAGAGATTATCTCTCTTCAGATCACCGGTAATATATTTCTCAGCAATTACAGTACACGCCGGCCCTGCCCAGGTTGCCCCGAACCCAGCATGTTCCATTACGGCTACTACTACAATTTTAGGTTTATCAGCAGGAGCAATAAGTACAAAGATTGAGTTATCTTTTCCCTGTGGCACCTGTGCGGTACCTGTTTTGGCTAGCTGGGTAAAATCATTTGATTTTAAGCTTCTTGCCGTTCCTCTTAGAACCACCGCTTCCATACCTTTTAAAACAGGTTCAAAATGCTTAGGATCTACAAGGGTTTGATGTTTAACCTTGAATCTTTTATCAGGATTGGCTTTCCCATCAATTGCTTTTACAATATGCGGAGTATAATACCATCCTTTGTTGGCAATAGCAGCTACATAATTGGCCAACTGAATAGGAGTGACCAATACATCTCCTTGCCCCATTCCGTTATAAATGGCTCCAGTAGACATCTCATCCCAGTTTTTAAAATCAGTTCTCTTGGAACCGCTCGCTTTCATGATGGCTTTAAATCGCTTCTCATAAAAATCTCCGGAAGGAATTCTCCCTTTTGCCCCCACGGCAAAATCATTATTTAAAAACTCTCCTACTCCAAAGCTGCTCATAATCTTCTTCCATTCGTCAACACCTTTGGAAGGGTTTCCCGGATATTTTTTGATGATGGCAATAAATGCATAGGTGAAAAAACAGTTACTGGAAACCTGAATAGAAGGAATCAACGGATCGGCCCCACCATGTCCTTTAATTCTTTTACCTTTATAGAAAAACCCACCGCCACAAGGGAAAACAGTCTTTTCATCCATTACTCCCATCTGCATTGCAGCCAAAGCTGTTAATAATTTGAAAGTAGATCCCGGAGGATAACCTGCCTGTAAGGAACGATCGAATGTAGGTTTATTTTCGTAAAGTGTATCTTTTGATAAAGCGTATAAATTTTTTGATTTATTAGGTCCGGTGAAAAGATTAGGATCGATATCCGGTCCTGTTGCAGCCACCAATACTTCCCCATTATTAGGGTCAATAGCTACAATGGCTCCATGTTTGTTAACGAGCATTTCTTCAGCAGTTCTCTGAAGATCATAATCAATAGTTAAGGTAATATCTTTCCCGGTAATAACATCTTTATCCAGAGATCCGTTTTTATAAGAACCAATATTTCGGAGTCTGATGTCTTTTTGGATATATTTCATCCCTTTTACTCCTCTGAGTTCTTTTTCGTAAGATTTTTCAACCCCTGTTTTTCCGATAAAGTCTCCCGGTAAGTAATAAATAGAATCTTTTTTAATGTCTCTTTCATTTACTTCACTGGTATATCCCAAAAGATTTCCGGATGTAGAAACTTCGTACTGACGCTGAGGTCGCTGTACAATAGTAAATGCGGGATACTTAAAAATAATCTCCTGCACTCTTGCAATATCTTCTCTGCTGAGGTCCTTTATGAACGTCATTGGAGTCAGCTTGGAATAATATTTTTCTTTTTTAATGGTATTGACTTTGTTGATGAAATCTTTTTTGCTGATCTTCATCAAGTTGCAGAAGCCTAATGTATCAAAATCGGGTTTCATTAATCCCTGGGTAAAAGAAATCTCATAAGCAGGCTGATTCCCTACCATGATTTTCCCATTTCTGTCAAAAATCACCCCACGCTGCGGAATAACGTATTCAATTTTAATGGATGTATTGGCCGCATTCAGTGCGTAGCGGTCTGTAAACAACTGCAAATAAGCCAGCCTCGCTATAAAAATAAGAGCGATAACAACAAGGATGGAAAAGATTTTTAAATAACGTGTGTTCAAACTTTTTGTTTGATTTTAAATATTAATGCGTAAATAACTATAAATATAAATGAAATTACACTAGTCACCAACACATTAAACAATATTTCAAAAAACCTGCTAAACTTAAAGAACTCTATATACTGTACGAAAAGCTGATGTAGGAAAATACTTGAAAATAAAAACAGCAAAAACTGCGCCCATTGTAAGGACTGAAAAGAGAAAAAGTCTGTGGAAGTATCCGTGGAAGTCCTGAATATCAATGTTCTATAATAAGCTATCAGGGTGGTAGCAAATGCATTGATTCCCCAGGAATAGTGGAATCCATCTATAGCCAACCCAATTAAGAAACTTAGTGCCAGGAACTGAAATTTATTTCTGAAAAAAGGATAGAACATGACAAATACGGGATACAGTACCGGAGTATATTTTCCGAACAACGTAATCCTGTTCAATACAAATATCTGTAATGCAACCAGGAAGATCATGATCAATATGTCTGTAAATAAAGTTCTGCTAATCATTTTCTTTTTTTATTACAGCCTGCATAGTATCCTGAATCTTCTGCACTTCGGCCTTTTTAAGATTCTTTACTACAAACACTTTATTTAACGCTCCCATTTTTTCACTCAGCTCAACTGAGATATCCCAGAAGCCTGTTTTATTATCTACCGAATAACCAGCAATAGTACCGATCATAACCCCTTTAGGGAAGATGGCAGATTTTCCGTCTGTTACTACGGTATCACCTACTTTTAAAGCAACGTATTTTGGAATATCGGCAAGATGCATCACTCGTGAATTATCCCCATTCCATGTTAATGTTCCAAAATATCCGGAATTTTTAAGTGCCGCATTGATTCTGATCCTGTTTACACTTAGTACAGACTGAACCAATGCATAGCTATCAGTAGAATTGATAACGATTCCCGCAATACCTCTTGGTGCCATTACCCCCATTTGTGGGAAAACACCATCTCTGCGGCCGCGGTTGATTGTAAAGTAATTATTTCTTCGGTTGATGCTGTTGAAAACAATCTCACCATCAACAAAAGTGTAGATTTGGCCCCCTCCTATGGTATCATGAACTTTTTTGAAAACAGGATTTTTACCTCCTTCTTTTCCGTAAAGTTCAGTCATAAGGGCTTTATTCTGAATCACAAGATCTTCGTTGATCTGTTTAAGTTTCAGATAAGTAACTCCTTCATCAATATATCCGGAAACCCACGAATTCAGCGCAGCTGTCTGGCCCGCTATCCAGGATCTCTGCATGGCATTTCTAGAGAATATCAAAACCAGAGCAATAATTTGCAGGAATATAAAGAAGACGAAAAGAGTGTTCTTCGAAAATAATCTCAGCAAAAATCCCATTCAGATATATAGTCGTAAAAAGTTAAAATTATTTAATTAAGAAATTGAACTTATCCATATTCTTAAGGGCAATACCAGTTCCGCGAACAACAGCTCTTAACGGATCTTCAGCAACAAATACAGGAAGACCTGTTTTTTTGTGAATTCTATCCGCAAGACCTCTTAGTAACGCTCCTCCTCCAGCAAGATAAATACCTGTTTTGTAAATATCAGCAGCCAATTCCGGTGGAGTAAGAGATAGGGTTTCCATTACAGCATCTTCAATTCTGATAATAGACTTGTCTAATGCACGTGCAATTTCCTTATATCCAACCATAATTTCTTTAGGTTTTCCTGTAATAAGGTCTCTACCCTGTACCGGGATATCTTCAATGTCTACATCAAGATCCTCTACTGCAGATCCTACTTCAATTTTAATTCTCTCAGCAGTTCTTTCCCCAATATAAAGGTTATGGTGAGTTCTTAAGTAATATGCAATATCATTGGTAAATACGTCACCTGCAATCTTCACAGATTTATCACATACGATACCTCCTAAAGCTACTACTGCAATTTCTGTAGTACCTCCACCTATATCAATGATCATGTTCCCCTCAGGTTTTTGTACGTCAATCCCCACCCCAATTGCGGCTGCCATTGGCTCATAGATCAACCTTACTTCTTTTGCGTTTACTTTTTGAGCAGAATCTCTTACCGCTCTCTTTTCAACTTCAGTAATACCAGAAGGAATACAGATTACAATTCTTAATGCAGGCTGTATGAATTTACCCTTGATTCCAGGAATTTTTTTGATAAACTCCTTGATCATATGTTCAGAAGCGTGGAAATCAGCAATAACCCCATCCTTCAAAGGACGAATTGTTTTGATATCCTCGTGAGTTTTACCCTGCATATGTTTAGCCTGTTCACCAACAGCAATGGGTTTACCCGTAGAACGTTCAATTGCTACAATTGACGGCTGATCTATAACAATCTTATTATTATGGATGATAAGGGTATTAGCTGTTCCCAGGTCTATCGCAATTTCTTGCGTAAACATATCAAATAAACTCATATATTTCTTCTGATTTTAAGTTTACAAAGATATAAATTTAACACTACTAAAGAAATTTCACACCAACATAATTTGGTTAAAATTTTATTAAAATTTATAATTCTTTATTAACTTTTACTTTAGATGTTTACAGACTTTGAGTTAAACTAAAATTAACAGGGGAAATTATGGGTGAAAAATGGGTAAAAAGCCGGTTTGAAAATCGCTAAATTTGCCCATTACAATAAATTCCGGATGGTCTCTATAGTTTTTTACGATAATTATCATATACACTATCAGAGGCTGGTTAATTAAAAAAAGCGTAAATTTGCGACTGCTTATGTTACAGTATTCCAACATCCATCAAACATCGAATTTTGCCGTGCTTTCCATAAGCTACGAAAAGGCCGATGTAGAAACGAGAGGAAAGTTTGCATTCTTTGATGAGAACATCAAAAACTTCGTTTCCCGGGTCCATCAGGAAGATCTTGGTGATGCTTTTGTGGTTTCTACATGTAACAGGACTGAGATTTATACCACTTCATCCAATTATCTTTTAGTGGCTGAAGAATACTGCAAAACAATTGGAGTACATCTTACGGATTTCCTTCAGTTTGCCAATATTCTTACAAAGGAAGAGGCTTTAATACACCTTTTCAGAGTTGCCGCCGGACTTGAGAGTCAGATTATCGGAGATTTTGAAATTATCGGTCAGATCAAAAAAGCGTATACCCGTTTTAAAAAAGAAAGACAGAATTCCAATCCTTATCTGGAAAGAGCAATCAATGCTGCTATTCAGATTTCGAAAAGAATAAAAAATGAAACAGGAATCTCCAACGGAGCTGCTTCTGTATCTTATGCTGCTGTTCACTATATTTTAAACAACCAAAAGAGGATCAATGAAAAAAACATTCTTCTTTTAGGGGTGGGTGAAATTGGGCAGAATACTGTTGAGAATTTAGTAAAACACGTTTACCAGCCTAAAATAAAAATAGCCAACCGAACTCAGGAAAAAGCTGAAAAGATTTCTGAGAAATATAATATTCCCCATGTTGATTATTCTGATGTGGACAAGGAATTAAAGGAAACGGATATTCTCATTGTGGCGACCGGAGCAAAGCATCCTATTATCAACCAGTCTCATTTTCCAAACGGAAAGGAAACATTGGTAATCGATCTTTCTATTCCGCATAACGTTGAAAAAAATGTAACTGAAAATAAAAATGTAACATTAATAGACGTTGATGAGCTTTCAAAACAAATCCAGGAAACTATTCAGCAACGGGAAAAAGAGATTCCAAAAGCAGAAAAGATTATCAAGGAGCTGATGAAAGACTTCATTGAATGGGAGAAAAAGAGAAAGCTGGCTCCCAATATTCATCATTTCAAAGCCGTTTTAAAGAATATGGAACGCAATGAGATGCATAATTTTTATAAAAAGAATAAATACATAAACATCACGGACATGGAACTTTCTGATAAAATGATCCAGAAAATCACCAACCGTTTTGCAAAATATATCATTGATAACCCTTTAAAAGCCGAAGAAATTAGTAAATTAATGCACGAAATATTAGTTGAACAACCAAACAACGAATTCAATGAAAAGCATTAGAATTGGAACCAGAAATTCCGCACTTGCACTTTGGCAGGCTAGAGAGGTTGCGAGGCACCTTCAGAACCTCAATTATTTAACAGAAATTGTTCCTATCGTCTCTTCAGGCGATAAGAATCTTAATCAACCACTATATTCTTTAGGAATTACAGGAGTTTTCACAAGAGATCTCGATATTGCCTTACTGAATGACGAAATTGATATTGCCGTACATTCTTTAAAAGATGTTCCTACCCAGTTACCTCAAAATATTGAGATGATTAGTTATCTGGAAAGAGATTACCCTCAGGACATCCTGATCAGAAAGGAATCTTCCAGAAACAAAGAATTCCATGAGCTTAAACTGGCTACAAGCAGCTTAAGAAGAAGAGCATTCTGGCTAAAGCATTATCCTGAGACTGAGTTTTCGGACATCCGTGGAAACATCCAGACGCGTCTTCAAAAACTTGAAGATGGAAATTTTGATGCTACCCTACTATCTCTGGCAGGGATCAAAAGAATGAAAATGGAAATTGATTATGAAATGCTTCCATTAATGATTCCGGCACCATCACAAGGTGTTATTGCTGTCGCCGGACATTCTGACAAACCTGAGATCAACGAAATATTAAAACAGATCAATCATGCACCCACTCAAATCTGTGTAGAAATTGAAAGAAATTTCTTAAGCACTTTGGAAGGAGGCTGTACTGCACCAATTGGTGCTTTTGCAGAAATCATCGGTGATCAGATCCGTTTCAAAGCTGCACTTTGTTCTCTGGATGGTAAAAACTGCATTGCTGTTGATGAAAATTTCGAATACAACACTACAGAAAATTTCGGAGAAAAGTACGCGAAAGTAGTTCTTGAAAACGGAGGAAAAGAATTGATGGCAGAAATCAAAAGCCAGATCTAAGATTATTTCAAAGTATAAATTGTAGATTTATATTTTACCTCCCCTCCTTTTTCAGTTTCAAACGTAAAGACATGAAAATCTTATTTACCAAAAATATAGACCAAACGATTATATCCAAGAAATTAGGAGAGGATATCTCGGTTGATTGTATTGAGGTCATTAAGACACAACCTCTAAAAGTCTCACCTTTTGATCTGAAAAATTATTCATTGATCTTCACCAGCGTCAATGGAGTATCTTCATTTTTCGAAAACGGCTTTAAACCAAACGAAGATTTTACTGCGAAAAATTACAATAAGATCTACTGTGTGGGCGAAAAAACAAAGAAAGAACTTAGAAAACATGGCTTTGGAACTTTTAAAGTACTGAGAAATGCAGAAGTCCTTTCCGGATTTATCATTGGAAAATGCCAGCACGAACAATTCCTTCACTTCTGTGGTAATCTTGCTATTAATGTTTTGGATAAGGATTTACCGCTTCAAAACATTAAGTATAAAAAAGTCACCGTATATAACACAGAGGAAATCAATCCTTTAATAACTGAAAAATATCATGCTGCAGTATTTTTTAGTCCGAGCGGAGTTCGTAGTTTTGCAAAGCAAAATTCTCTGGAGAATATGAATCTTTTTTCGATTGGAGAAACCACTTCCGGAGAACTGAGAAATTATACCAAAAAAAATATTTTTACTTCTGAGAGTAACGATGTGGTATCAATTTTGGATATGATAGTGAAATTTTATAAAAACAAACAAATATGAAAAATTTAGCATTTTTATTATTAGGATTAATGATTGCATTTTCTTGTACTTCACAAAAAGAAACTCAAATTTTAAAAGTTCCCTACACTGAAGCCAAAAGATATTTTGTAAAGAACACTTATAAAAGCAGTGAAGT
Organism: Chryseobacterium rhizosphaerae; assembly: GCF_003385455.1. Lineage (GTDB taxonomy): Bacteria > Bacteroidota > Bacteroidia > Flavobacteriales > Weeksellaceae > Chryseobacterium > Chryseobacterium rhizosphaerae. The sequence continues at coordinate 221,374 of NZ_QNUF01000002.1, forward strand.
TTCTGTTAAGAAAATCACCTCACAACAGGAATTTGATGAAATCTTCGGAATGGCAACAACTATGGGAAAGGATGGTAAGCCAACCAGCATTGATTTTTCTAAGGATTATGTCATTGCACTAATCGGAGTTGAAACCAATAAATCGACTGACTTTTTAATTAAAAATCTTGTTAGAGAGAAAAACAGCATTATTCTTTCTTACACTATAAAAGAAGAAGGAACAGAAAACTCCTATTCAATACTACCTACTAAAATACTTATTGTCAGCAAGCAATATGATGGCAATATCATTTCAAATAAACTATGATTAAAAACGACCTATATTTAAAAGCACTTCGCGGAGAAACCGTTGAAAGACCTCCTGTCTGGATGATGAGGCAGGCTGGAAGATATCTGCCGGAATTCATTGCTCTGAGAGACCAATATGATTTCTTTACAAGATGTCAGACCCCTGAACTTGCTGCTGAAATTACATTACAGCCTATCCGTCGATTTCCTTTGGATGCAGCGATCCTGTTTTCGGATATTCTGGTAGTTCCTCAGGCAATGGGAATTGATTTCAAGATGAAAGAATCTGTTGGACCATGGTTGGATACTCCGATCAGAACAATGGAACAGGTTCAGAATATTGAGACTCCGGATGTGAATGATACATTAGGTTATGTTTTTGATGCTATTGAACTTACCCTTCAGAAATTAGACAATGCAATTCCATTAATTGGTTTTGCGGGTTCTCCATGGACCATTCTTTGTTATTGTGTAGAAGGAAAAGGCAGTAAGGCATTTGATATTGCAAAATCATTCTGCTTCCAGCAGCCTGAAGCAGCTCACTTATTACTTCAGAAAATTACAGATACTACTATTGCTTATCTGAAGAGAAAAGTAGAAAAAGGAGTTTCTGCGGTACAGATATTTGATTCATGGGGAGGAATGCTTTCTCCTACTGATTATCAGGAATTCTCATGGCAATACATCAATCAGATCGTTGAGGCATTAAGTCCACTTACCCATGTGGTTGTATTTGGAAAAGGATGTTGGTTTGCACTGGAAGACATGACTATGTCTAAAGCTTCTGCTCTTGGTGTTGACTGGACTATTAAGCCGGAATTCGCAAGAACACTTACCAATCATACGATGACCCTACAGGGGAACTTTGATCCTGCAAGGCTTCACTCAACTCCTGAAACCATCAAAAAAATGGTAACCGAGATGATCAACCGTTTTGGAAAAGACAGATATATTGCTAATCTAGGACACGGAATTTTACCTAACGTTCCTGTAGAAAATGCAGAAGCATTCATCAGAGCGGTAGTAGACTGGAAACCTACGCTTTAAAATCCGGATTAATATCTGTATAGAATATAATAAAAGCCCTGTCATTTACTGGCAGGGCTTTTTATGTATATTGTATTGATTCATTTAACTCAACATCCGTTGTGCTTTCTTTACTCCTTCTACCAAAATATCAATTTCCTCAAAAGTATTATACACCGCGAAACTGGCTCTTACCGTTCCTGCAATATTAAAGAAGTTCATAATAGGCTGTGTACAGTGGTGTCCTGTTCTTACAGCAATTCCCATTTTATCCAGGATCATTCCCACATCGGAAGAAATCCCTACTCCTTCCAGATTAAAAGAAACAACACCTGTTCTCTTAGCTTTTTCACCATAAATTTTAATGCCTCCAATTTCTAAAAGCTGTCTCTGAGCATATTCCAATAATGCATTTTCATGGTTCTGAATATTTTCATGCCCTACTTTGTTCATAAAATCCACCGCAGCTCCTAAAGCAATATTTCCTCCTACATTTGGCGTTCCTGCCTCATATTTAAACGGAAGACCTGCATAGGTTGTTCCTTCAAAAGAACAAGTAGCAATCATCTCTCCCCCTCCATGAAATGGTGGCAAAGCTTCCAATATTTCACGTTTTCCGTATAAAATACCTGTTCCCATCGGAGCATACATTTTGTGGCCGGAAAACACAAAGAAATCGCAATCCATTTTCTGAACATCTATATTGAAGTGAGGAGCAGACTGAGCCCCGTCAATAACAACATAGGCGTCTGTATTTTTCCTCGTTTTTGATATGATTTCTTCAATAGGATTGACAATTCCCAACGCATTGGATACCTGGTTTACAGAAACCACTTTAGTTTTTTCACTTAGGAATTGATCAAATTGATCCATCTGAAGAATTCCGTTTTCATCAATCGGAATAACACGAAGTTTTGCTCCGGTTCTTTCACAAAGCATTTGCCATGGAACGATATTGGAATGGTGCTCCAGATAGGAAATAATAATCTCATCATCTTTTTTTAATTTTTGAGTTAAAATATAAGCGATGAGGTTTAACCCTTCTGTAGTTCCTTTTGTGAAAATAACTTCAAAATCATGTTCAGCATTAATGAATTTCTGAATCTTTCTTCTTGAAAGCTCCATTTCTTCTGTAGCCAGCTGGCTTAATGTGTGAATTCCTCTGTGAACATTAGCATTAAGTTCTGTATAATATGCATGACAGACTTCCAACACCGAATTTGGTTTTTGAGATGTAGCTGCATTATCCAAATAAACCAATGGCTTACCGTTCACTTCCCTGCCCAATATAGAAAACTGGTTTCTTATTTCCTGAATGTCAAACATTTATTTAAATTTTAAATTAAAACGTCCTTATTTAGAACACTTCAAATTTACGGCTTTTTTTCCGAAAGGATACATTGGATTGAAGCCTGATTCTTGTCAGTTAATAGAAATATTCGATGGATAAGATTGAAACCGAAACTAGCAGCCAGATTCATTGACCTATTGTCTTTCCTGAATGCTTATCCCAAATAAAAAACCTGCCAATACATTGACAGGTTCTTATATTGTTTAAATAAGCAATTCTTATTCTGCAGATTTCTCTTCTGTTGTTGGAACATCAGGAGATTGAGTAGCCACTTCTGCAGCTTCTTCTTCATCTTCATCATCCTCTGCTGCTGCACCTCCTTTCATTGCATTTCTAGACATCTTAACAGCTACTACAACTGCATTGTCCGGGTGCATGAAAGTATATCCTTCAGCTTTGATACCTCCGATGTAAAGTTTGTTACCAATTCTTAATGGAGTAACATCTACAACTACTTCGTCTGGCAAGTTAGCAGGAATAGCTTTTACTTTCAATTTTCTGAAAGACTGACGTAAAACACCACCAGCAACAACACCTTTTGAACGTCCAGTAATTCTTACAGGAACCTCCATAACAACTGGCTTATCGTCAGCTAATTGATAGAAGTCTGCGTGAAGAATTTTGTCTGTAATTGGGTGAAACTGAATATCTTGAAGAACTGCTGGAATTGTTTGACCATCAACTTCAATAGATACCGTGTGTGCTTCAGGAGTGTATACTAATCCTTTGAAAGCTCTCTCTTCAGCAGAGAAGTTCAAAGGTGCACCACCTCCATAAACAACACAAGGAACTAATTCAGCATCACGTAAAGCTTTTGTAGACTTTTTGCCCACGCTTTCTCTTTTTGTACCTTGAATTGTAATAGATTTCATTTATAAAAAATTTAAAAAATTATTTTAGTTTTAATTTGTAATTTGCTAAAAATCAATTAAATAACAAATTTGCTACTAATTGATCTATGCTCATGAACCATCGTCATAACGTCTGCAAATAACGGGGCGCAAGATAGCACTTTTATTTTAGTTGACAAATTATTTTTAACAGGAATTGAGTCAGTTACAATAACTTCCATTATTTTAGAATTCTCAATATTCTCGTAAGCCTTACCTGAAAGCACTCCGTGAGTAGCCATCGCTCTTACTGTTTTTGCTCCTTTTTCAATCAAGATGTCTGCAGCTTTACAAAGTGTTCCTGCAGTATCAATCATATCATCAATAAGGATTACGTTTTTACCTGTCACATCTCCGATAAGGAACATTTCTTCAATAACGTTTGCTTTCTTTCTTTCCTTATAAGCGATTACTACCTCTGCCCCCAGGTGACCTGCGTAGTTTTTAGCTCTTTTTGCACCTCCCATATCCGGAGAAGCAATGGTAAGATTATCAAGATTTAAAGATCTGATATAATCTACGAAAATAGTAGAAGCATAAAGGTGATCCACCGGAATCTCGAAGAATCCCTGAATCTGATCTGCGTGAAGATCCATTGTCATCACTCTTGTTGCTCCTGCTGCAGTAAGAAGGTTAGCAACTAACTTAGCACCGATCGGCGCTCTTGGTTTGTCTTTTCTGTCCTGTCTCGCAAGTCCGAAATAAGGAATTACAACAGTAATGCTCTTTGCAGAAGCTCTTTTTGCTGCATCAATCATCAGGAGAAGTTCCAAAAGATTGTCTGCAGGTGGAAACGTAGATCCTATTAAGAAAACTCTTCCTCCTCTTACAGATTCGTCTAAAACAGGCTCAAATTCCCCGTCGCTAAACTCCTGAAAGTTGATTTTCCCTAATTCTTTCCCATAATGCTGGGCAATTTTCTCTGCCAAGTCCCTGCTGGTTCTTGTACAAAATAGATAACTTAACTGATCGGCCATTTTTACTTTTTAAAAGATTTTGCAAATTTAAAAAAAAACCACAAGAATTACTCCTGTGGTCTCTAAGTTTTTATTTTATCAATTATTATGGGAATTTAACACCAGAATATTTGTTTGGATCTACCTGTGGTAATGTAGATCTGTATTTTGCATTTATAGATTTAATAAACTCATTGGCAATGACACCATATCCTCGTCCTGTAAGGTGAACACCATCAAGAGAGAAAGCCCCTCCTGTCACAAACTTCGCTGTATATTTCACTCCGTCAAATGAAATTCCCGACTGACCGTTCAATTCAGTCATTTTAGCATTTGCATCTACAAAAGCCAATCCATAAGAGTCAGCCAGTGATTTAATCGAAGCATTATAAGCATCTGTTGCCGTTTTTACATAACCAGCCTCTGTTTTTGTCAATACATGTTGGTTTTGTAAAGGATAAGAAATTCCATACACATTTACCGGAGCTGGCACACCAGGTGCGGTAGTATTAATCACAGAACTTGTAGTAAGCAGAATATAATCATTTGGAGTAGCTTGTCTTGCCTGTCCAAAGATTTGTCCGAAAGCACCAGCCATCACCGGTCCTAAAGAAGGAGTTAAAGCTGCTGTAAGTTGAGCTGATAAATCTGCAAGAGCTACATCTTTAATTAAAACAGGATTGGAAGCAGTAGTAGAAAGAAGATTAATTCTATCTCCTGCACCAAAAGCCGTAAGCGCTTGCTTTAAAGGGCCATATAAACTCGCATTAAGAGTTGCCAGGTTAGCTCCTAAAGCAGCCGGTGTCAAAGGATTGTAAGGAACTGTCGTAAAGAAAGGCACAGTAGTAACATAAGGAATGTTTGCAATAACTCCTTTAGTTGTTCCTACACTTTTAAGACCGTCCAAAACTCCTTTAATAGAACCCGCCACTACTGCCGGATCAGAAATATCATTTGATTTGTATGAAGTTGCATCAGTATTTCCTGTCTGAACTGTAGCAGTAGTATATGTCGTCACTCCACCTGCAGTCTGAGAGTTTGTTCCTCCATTGGTAGCATAGGATAACACATCATTATTTCCTATCCAAAGAGAGAAGAATGTTGCTTTCTGAGCCATAGCATCAGCCAAAACACTTGTTGTGGCAGAAGAAGCAAATCTTACAAAGTAAGGATTAGCCTTTCCAAGCGGAAGACCCGCCTGGCTACCATATCCAGGTGCAACCAGATGGAATGACTTCGCACCCGGCACCCCCATATTATTATAAGAACTGCCGCTAGGCAAAAGATCCAGTGCCGCAGCCGGAGCACTTGGTACCGGAGACAGGGATCCATTAACAACCTGCAGGTTTAATTTTCCGGGAAAACCAGGAAGATTATTAAATCCACCTACATCATTAGGCATTAGAGGTTGTTTGAAATCTCCTCCACCCGCAAGTCTCATTTGCCCGGCAATCATGCTCGGATAAGATTCATTCTGTCCGCTACTGTATAAAGCTCCATCACGATATCCGGAAGTAAGAGAGTTTCCTAAAGAAATATATTTTGAAAAATCTGCGTCTCCTTTCGTTACTGGAATATCTTTTACATCTGTATCGAAATCTGTATTACAGCTCGTTACGGTGAAAAGAAGTGCAGAGACAGCAATTGTTGATATTATAATTTTTTTCATAGTCTTTCAATTAAAAAGGGTTATACGATACGCCTAGACCAAAGTAGAACGCTTTTGCTTTCGCTTGTCCGTAGAATCCAAGATTAGCATTATTCACATCTCTATACTGAGGCATTGCATATCCTCCAGCAATATCAACCCCAAATTGCTTCAACTTAAATCCAACTCCACCAGTGATTACATAGGTATTAAATGAAGGAGTTTCCGGAATAAAGTTTTCGTTGGTATAAGGAGATTCATCATAATAAGCACCTAAACGTCCGTAAATGATGTTTGTGAATGCATATTGAGTTCCCAATCTGAATGTTTTGGAATTTCTGAAATTCTTAGGACTTACAAGAACCGTTGGATCTGCCTGATTTCCAATAGGAGCATTATCAAAGTCTAATACAAGTTTACTGTATCTTTCCCATCCATGATAATTAAAGTCTGCAGAAACCTGCCATTTCGGAGTAACCTTATAAGTTAAACCAATGGTATATTCTTCAACCAGTGGAAGAGTTGCTGAAAACCCATCCTGTCCTGCTGAGTTAAGCTTTAACTGTGAGTAGATAGATTGTGACGGGAACTGAAATGAAGCAGTTCCATTTTTAGCTTTCATATCTACCGGTGAACGATAAGCAATACTCACGTCTAACTTAGGATCAGGTCTGAAATAAAAACCAAACCCATACCCGTGCCCACTTGCTTTTTTATCTTTAATATTAACCTGTCCTCCGAATTGCGTTACCGCTTTATCCCAATCCACTACCCCTCTTGCGTAGATATAACTGGCTCCGAAAGATAACCAAGGCGCTAACTTTACAGAAACCATAGGCTGGAAATAAAAACTCTTCAATTCCAGTTTTTGCACCATTTCCTTACCCTCCCAGGTTTCAGGCCATTGGATTGTGCTTCCAAAAGGTGTCGTAACACTAAGACCTACGGAAAGCTTTTCTATGGGTTTATAAGTAATCGCTGCATAGAAAGGAGTCCCTAAAGGATTATCCGTTTCCGTACTCTGTAATGTATTTAAGTTCTGAAAAGTAATTTTATTACTTGCCCCAAACCCTCCAGCCACTACACTCAGTTTGGTAGGGATAAATGACATACCCGCCGGGTTAAAGAATGTCACACTCGCGTCTTCGGCATGAGCACTAGTATGCGCCATTGCCAACTGTTTCACCCCCTGCAAAGAAACTCTGAAGCCCCCTGCGTAAGATAAAACCCCCGCCAATAAAGCAGTTGATACTAATATTTTTTTCATAGACTATTATTATATAACCCAAATATAAAGTTATTTTGAATACGTCTGTTAATATTTCCCAATATTTTAAACAATATACCTAAAGAAAATTATGTTTAAAATAACACTTTGAATAAAATAAACTATAAAATCATTGTTTTTAAACACTTAAGAGCATATAAAAACACATTCATTTATTTTGTTTAACATTAAACAACAAGGTTATTGAATATTTAAATATTTTAGAATTGCATAAAGATAAAAATACATAAATTTGCAAGATTATAAATAATAGTAATATGAGTTGTGGATGCAAAACATCCGGCGATTCTGCACATTCTTGCGGTCCCAAGAAGACTGCGAGTGGTTGTGAAAATGTAAATACCTGCGGGAATAGTTATAAATTAAGTGTTTTTGACTGGCTTTCTAACATCAACAATCCAGCACCTAACAGGTGTGATTTTGTAGAAGTTAGGTTTAAAAATGACAGGAAATCTTTTTATAAAAATGTAAATAATATCCCTTTACATATTGGTAGCGTAGTTACAGTAGAATCAAGCCCGGGACACGATGTAGGTGTTGTAAGCCTTACCGGAGAATTAGTGAAAATTCAGATGAAAAAGAAAAAATCATCTGAAGAATCAGCACTAAAAATATACAGACAAGCCAACCAAAAAGATCTTGAGGTATGGCAGGAAGCAAGAAAAAAAGAAGATGCAGTAAAACTTGAAGCAAGAAAAATTGCCCACAGATTAGGACTTGAAATGAAAGTCACCGACGTGGAATATCAAGGTGATTCTTCAAAAATTACATTTTATTATACCGCTGATACCCGAGTGGATTTCAGACAGTTGATAAAAGAATACGCCGGCTCTTTCAGAACAAAGATCGACATGAAACAGATCGGTTTCAGACAGGAAGCGGCAAAAGTAGGAGGTATAGGTTCTTGTGGGCGTGAGCTTTGCTGTTCAACCTGGCTAACCGACTTCAGATCTGTAAACACCAATGTAGCAAGATATCAGCAGCTGAGTATCAACCCTCAAAAGCTGGCTGGACAATGCGGAAAGCTTAAATGCTGCCTGAACTACGAACTGGACAGTTATCTGGATGCATTAAGCAATTTCCCATCTTCTTCAACCGTTTTGGAAACAGAAAAAGGAAGAGCATTCTGTATTAAAATAGATGTCTTCAAAAAGAAAATGTGGTTTGCCTATGTAGACAGTTCTATTGCCTGGTATGATTTTGATATTGATCTTGTAAAAAAATTAATTTCAAAGAACAAAAGAGGCGAAAGAACGCTTCCTCTGGAAGATTTAAAACAACCTGACTCTCCTCTTCAAAGCATTGACCTTATTCAGGAAAACAATGTAGACCGTTTCGAAAAGAAAAACAGAGGAAACAGAAACAGAAATAACCAGAATAAGCCAAACAACCCTCAGCAGGGACAAGGACAAGGACAGAAGAGAAACAGACCGGAAAGACAGGACAGACCGGAAAGATCTGAAAAGCCTGAAAATCCAAATGCTCAATCTGGAAATCAGCAGCCTAAACAACAAAAACCTAATCCACAACAAAAACGTCCTGTGGAAAAGACAGAAAATAGTGCTGACTCTGAGAATAAGCCACAAACCAACCCTAATAAGAAAAAATTTAAAAAGAAATATCCTCCAAAAAAAGATAAAGATGCGTAACATTTTAGGATTATTTTCCCTTATCCTTTTCTTTAGCTGTACTTCTTCTTCAGGAGAAGATGTCATAATGAATTCCGTTGATAACAAATGGAATAAGAAAAGTGAGCAAAAATTTAATCTTGAAATTTCAGATCCGCAGAATCCTAAAAATATTATATTTGTTGTAAGGAATAATAACGATTATCCTTACAGCAATATAAGGTTCATTGTCAACTTCACCAATCTCCAGAACAAAAAAAAGGAAACCGACACCTTGAATTATGTTTTGGCAAAACCCAATGGAGAATGGCTTGGTACAGGCTTTGGTGATACAAAGGAAACGTTGTTTCAGTATAAATTGAATTATAAATTTCCAGGAAAAGGAAAATATGAAATCGGGCTGACTCAGGCTATGAGGAATGACAACCTTCCGGGAATTGAAGATATTGGGGTAAAATTAGAAACGGCTAAACCGTAATCATAAATGGAAGAAAACAGAAAAAATACAGGAAATAAAGGGAAAACTTTCCCTCTGCCTCCCAAGCAAAAGAAAAATACCTCTTGGAAAAAATGGGTTTCATTTATTTGGATTGGGCTCATTGCAGTAGTATTAGGAATTTCAGGCCTTTTCTTCGCTGTTTCTCAAGGTTTCCTTGGAGAAATGCCGGATGTAAAAGAACTTGAAAATCCGGATATCTTTGTCGCTTCTGAAATCATCTCTTCAGATGGCGTTACTCTGGGTAAGTTTGAAAAAGAAAAAACGCAGCCTATTGTTTACAAAGATCTTCCTCCCTATCTTATTTATGCATTACAAGCTAAAGAAGATGAACGTTTTAAAGAACATTCAGGAATTGACCTATACTCTATTGCCAGAGCCGTTGCATACGGAGGGGGGCGTGGAGGAGGTTCTACCATTACCCAACAGCTGGCAAAGCTCCTTTTCACGGGAACAGCTTCTCAAAACAAAGTAGAAAGAGCTTTCCAAAAGCTTAAAGAATGGGTAGTGGCAGTAAGTCTTGAAAAGAGATATACAAAGGAAGAAATCATCACCCTTTATTTCAACAAATTCGATTTCCTTTTCAATGCAAATGGTGTTGAAATGGCTTCCAGGGTCTATTTTAATAAAAAAACCTCGGAGCTTACCCTGCCTGAAGCGGCCACTTTTGTAGCCATGCTTGAAAACCCAAGAAAAAACAATCCTTACCGATACCCTGAAAAGGCAAAGGAAAGAAGGAATGTTGTATTGGATCAAATGCAGAAAACCGGATATATTGATGCTGCTACGTATGAAAAAGCAATCAATACTCCTGTGGAAGTAGACTTCCACCCTATTAAAAGTATCACTGACGGATATTCCGCGTATTATAAGTTTTACCTGAGAAAGGAAATTGACAAATACCTGGCAGGATATGAAAAAGAAACCGGCAAAAAACTAAACCTTTATAAAGACGGTTTAAAAATATATGTTACTCTTGATTCTAAAATGCAGAAGTATGCCGAAGAATCAATCAAAGAACACTTAACAGATCTTCAAAAGAGATTTGACGCTGAACAAAGAGGCAGAAAAAACAGACCATTCTACTATCTTACAGATAAACAGATCAGCCAGGTAATGCTTCAGGCCATGAAAAGAACCGGCCGATATAAGCTATTAAAAGCTGATGGTATGCCTGAGGATTCTATTATGATGGAGTTTAAAAAACCTATCAAAACATCCCGATTTACATGGAGTGGAGAGGAAGAAGTGGAAATGTCACCTTGGGATTCTATCAGATACCACAAGCAGATTGCACAGGCTGGACTAATGTCTATGGTTCCGGGAACCGGAGAAATCAAAGCCTGGGTAGGAGGTATCGATTGGCAGCACTTCCAATATGACCACATCAAACAAGGTAAGAGACAGGTAGGATCTACCTTCAAACCTTTCGTATATGCTACAGCGATCATGAAACTTGGAATGACCCCTTGTTCAACAGTTTCCAACGGAACTTATGATCACAATGGATGGCATGTACCGGGAAGAGGAGGAATGCTTACTTTAAAAGACGGTTTAGCACACTCTCAAAACCCGATTGCAGCAAGACTGATTGAGATGACGGGCGTAGACGCAGTAATCCAGACCGCTAGAGATCTTGGAGTAACGGAAGACATCCCAAGAAACAATACAATTGCCCTTGGTTCATCAGATATTACCATCTATGAAATGCTAGGTGCTTACAGTACTTTTGCCAATTATGGAAATCACAACAAACCGGAAATGATCTGGAGAATTGAAGATGCCAACGGAAGAGTAATCAAAGAAGTAAATGTTGAGCCGAAAGAAGTCATGAACCCATTATACGCTTACACCATGATTGAATTGATGAAAGGTGTTGCACAGTACGGAACAGCTTCAGGAGAACTTGGAAGAAGAGGGATTTCAAAAGGTGTAGAGATTGCAGCCAAAACAGGTACCACACAGAACAACTCTGATGGATGGTTTATGGGGATTACTCCTAAGCTAGCAACCGGAGCATGGGTTGGATGGGAAGACAGAGCAACTCACTTCTTTGGAACCGGTGAAGGACAGGGAGCTAGAATGGCATTACCAATTTGGGCTATCTATATGAAAAAGGTATGGGCAGATAAAACCCTGGGAGTATCACCGGATGATAAGTTCATTAAACCTTCAGACTGGAAAGACGGTTGCTCAAACCTTAAGGGCTTAAGCGGAGGCTATGGAGATGATGGAAGTCTTCAAACAATCGACGAAATTAAAAACCCTAGAGCAGCAGACCCTACTCCTAAGAAAACTACAGAAAAGAAAGAGGAAAACATCAATGAGAATCTTCACTCTAACGATGAGGTAGATTTTAATAAATAAATTCTCTTTTAGAAATACACAAGACCTTTCAAATTATTGAAAGGTCTTTTCTTTTATAATTAATACCTTTGAGGTATGAATATCGAACGTATCAGACAGCCTTTCATCAAGAAATTTCCAGGGGATTTTTCCGGTAACCTTATACAGAGAAATACTCCCAAGGTTTTATTTGCTACCATTAGCCCAGCAGGATTTGATCATCCGAAATTAATAGCCTTCAACAAAACGCTTTCGGAAGAAATAGGACTAGGAGCTTTTGAAGAAAAAGATCTGGATTTTCTGGTTGGAAACAGACTTCCCGAAAACATTCAAACCTATGCCACAGCTTATGCCGGCCATCAGTTTGGAAACTGGGCAGGACAGCTTGGAGACGGAAGAGCGATTCTGGCCGGAGAAATTGAAAATGACTTAGGCAAAAAAACAGAACTGCAATGGAAAGGAGCTGGTGCAACCCCTTACTCGCGACATGCAGACGGAAGAGCCGTATTAAGATCTTCTGTACGGGAATACCTGATGAGTGAAGCAATGTATCATCTGGGAGTTCCTACTACAAGAGCCTTAAGTCTTGCTTTTACAGGAGAAGACGTGATTCGTGATATAATGTATAACGGAAATCCTCAACTGGAAAAAGGAGCTGTGGTCATACGAACCGCTGAAAGCTTTCTCCGTTTTGGACATTTTGAGCTCATGTCTGCCCAAGGGGAATATAAAACCTTACAGGAACTGGTAGATTTTACCATTGAGAATTATTTTCCTGAAGTGACCTCGTCAGGCATACAGAGATATAAAGATTTTTTTGAAAACGTCTGTACAAGAACTGCCAATTTAGCTGTTGAATGGTTCAGAGTAGGCTTTGTGCACGGAGTAATGAATACAGACAATATGTCTATCTTAGGATTAACCATAGATTACGGACCTTATTCGATGATGGATGAATACGATTTGAATTTTACTCCCAATACAACGGATCTTCCGGGAAGAAGATATGCTTTTGGAAAACAAGGTCAGATTGCCCAATGGAATCTCTGGCAGCTTGCCAATGCTCTTCATCCTTTAATTAAAGATGAGAAATTTTTAGAAGACACCTTAAATCATTTTGGAACCCGTTTCTGGAAAAGCCACGATACAATGCTTTGTGCAAAATTCGGTTTTGATGAGTTGCTTAAAGATGATGAAGATTTTTTTACCAACTGGCAGGGTTTGATGCAGGAATTACAGCTGGATTACACTTTATTTTTCAATTATCTAGAAAAATCAACTTCAACTGCTGATGTAAAAGACTTCTTTAACCGTGTTTCCTACAGTCTTCTAAATGATGAAAAACTGAAAAAACTGGAGGATTTTCTTACTACATACAACTCAAGGCTAAGCCTAAACACTGTTTCAAGGGAACAGTCTTTAGCTATAATGAAAAAAACAAACCCTAAATTCACATTAAGAAACTATCTTCTCTATGAATGTATTGAAGAGATCAGTATTGGGAAAACAAGCATGCTTGAAAAACTAACAGATGCACTAGAAAACCCTTATGAGGAAAGGCATCCGGAGTTTTCAGCCAAACGCCCAAACAGCTATGATGACATTACCGGATGTTCTACACTTTCCTGTAGTTCTTAGTGAAAAGCTAATATTTTTCTTTATTTGTTGAATATTCATTATGCTATTAAAATATTTTTCCTAATTTTAGAAAAAAAATATTCTCATGAAAAGAACTCTATTATCTTTTGCATTATTAGCAAGCTTTTATAGCAGCGCGCAGACAGTACTGTCTGAAAGTTTTGAAGGAACCTTCCCACCTACAGGATGGACAAGATCAGCAACTTTAGCCTCAAGACCATGGGGACCGTCTAATGTAGCTAGTACTTTCCCATCAAGTGGAGCAGCAGCAGTAACAACCTATTCCATTAATGGAACAACTTCTGCTGCAATAGACTATTCAGCATCAAACAATGTTGCCAACCTGATAAGCCCATCTTTCAGCTTGGTAGGAACAACAAATCCTGCATTAAAATTTAAAGTGGTAGTAGGATGGTCTTATATGATCGATTTAGACAACGGAAACCTCATTGCACAGATATCAACAAATGGTGGAACCACATGGACAACTCTTTGGGATGAAGATACAGAAGCAGGTTTCACAGATGATGGAGATGGAAACGAAGCTACAGATTTATACAACACTGTACAAGTTCAAAAAGATTTATCTGCTTATGCTGGACAGGCAAATGTTCAAATAAGATTCCAATACACAGCAACAGATGCTGATGCAGTTTCTTTAGATGACGTTCAGGTTCTTACCAGCGGTACATTAGCCACTCATGAAGCCGTTTCAAAAAAAGCATCTTTAGACATCTATCCTAATCCTACTAAAGGAGAAATCAATATCAAAACTGATAAAAAAATAAAAGCTACTTCGGTTTTTGATATGACAGGAAAATCATTACTACAGACAAATTCCGAAAATCCAAATATATCTTCATTCCCAAAAGGGACATACTTAGTAAAGGTGGTATTTACGGACGGAAGTACTTCTACAAGAAAAGTAGTAAAAAACTAAGCGATTTAAATTTATATAATCTTAGAAGCTCACCTAATATGGTGAGCTTTTTATTTCTACTTTTGCAAAAAATCTGACCCGTGTCTTTGATCAAAACAAAACTTATTCATTTTTTAAAGCTGGTATTTCCTTCCACTTATACAGAAGTGGCCGTTTTTTTATTTTTTATCACCTGCTATGGAATCCTCGGATCTTACATAGCCCTCAACTACAGAATAATATTTGACAGCAGAATTCCATGGGATGCGTACTTTAGTTTTGATAACAAATCCATTCTTATGACCGGAGGAAGCTTCGAGAGACACCCCCTGTCCTATTATTTTTTCAATTGGATCAGAGAATTTTCACTTTTTATTTCAGGAGGTAAAATGGATGCTAATTTCAGGCTTACACTGGCATGGCTTAGCAACATCATCATCACATTGAATATTGTTCAGGTTTTTAAATACTTAAAAAATATTATCAGACTTCCTTTATCACTTAATGTACTCATCATCCTGTTTTTTGGTGTTTTTTCAACGAATATCATCCTGTCATTCACTCCTGAAAACTTCACTTACACTCTATTCTTACTTAGCCTATACAACCACTATGCGGCCATCAAACTAAGAAAACAGGAAAAAACACCCACAGCAGCGTTATCACTGGCAGTCATTGGCATTGGAGGCCTTACTATAACCAATCTTGTCAAGGTTTTTATTCCGGTATTTTTTGAAAAAGGTCTTTTCAGGGATTGGAGAAAAGTAGGTAATGCAGTACTAAGGGGAGCTATCGCCATTATTTGCTACGCACTACTCTACCTGAACCGAATTGATTTTAAGTATCAGAATATCTTTTCAAAAACCAACCAACAGTATGAAAAATTCTCTAATGTAGAATCCATACCGACCTGGGATATGATCCTTTCTTTCTTTTTTGGCGGTAATATTTTATTCCCAAGTTTTATCATCTCTGATAAACACAATATGAAAGGCTTTTCCTTTAAAGCACTTTATATGGAGTCGTATTCATCAGTGTTTTCATATATTTTCGTAGGGATATTACTGGCACTGATAAGTTGGAGTTATTGTAAGAATTTTAAAAACAAATGGGTCCAGATTATTATGATCTCATTTTTTGTTGATATGATCATCCACTGTGTTATGAGATTCGGTCTTCACACCTCCTATATCTATGGAGGGCACTTTGTTTTTGTCTACCCACTGCTGATAGGATGGCTTTTCTATGCTTACAGATCATCACCCAGAATATCAGCATTTTTAACATTAACCGTTGCTCTGCTCTTTGTTTACCTACTAACCAACAACTGGTATAGAATGTCTGAGTTTTTCTGGTTCCTGGAAACCTATTACCAATAAAAAAGGCTGAGAATAGTTTCTCAGCCTTTTTAGTATTTGAAATCAAATCTCCCTTATTTTGCTTCTGCACAGAAAATTCTGTACTGTACGGCAACCGCAGATTTGAAATATTCTCTGATTCTTGAAAGGTCACCCGCAGCGCTTTGCTTTGTAAAGTAACTTCCAGCTAAAATTTTATAATTTGGTCTTAAAGAAGCATCCGTTTCCACCTTAAGATTGGGGAATCTTTTTCGGAAATAAGCCTTCACCTCATTAGCTTCCTCATTGCTTTTCACTGTTGTAATCTGAATTTTAAATCCTAAAATTCTAGGATTTTTTTTACAAATTTCAGCATTGGTAAGCTCTCGATTTGGAACATAAATTTTAGGTGGCTTCGTAATTCCTCCGGTAGAAATACCATTATCGGTATTATTAGAATCTTTAGTTGGAACATTGTTCGCAACTTTGGAACATTTACCTTCAATTCCTTCCAAGGCAGCATTAATTTTTGAATCCATTGTCATGACAAGCTCCGTTCCCGAAAGCGTGTCCTTTTTAACAACTTGCTGTGCTTCAATATTATAAAATCCTAATAATGATAATATTGAAAATATTTTGATCAGATTTCTCATTTAAACTTGTTTCCGCAAATTTATACAAATTAAAAAACTATACCAAACAGGTTATTTAGAATCAATACAAATTAACCTTAAATGACATTTTCCCCTTTTTATATGCCGTTAAATTAGTGTTAAAAATATTATTTTTGCGGGATTGATATGTTCAATAATTTTACTAACATAAGATAATTTAAATGATTAGTTGGAGAAAGCATTATAAAAAAACGTTGATCGCAATAGGCTTATTGCTATCAACCAGTGCTTCATTTTACGGGCAAGACGGCGATCCTAAAAACGGAGAGAAACTTTTCAAAGCGAATTGTACTGCATGCCACGCGCTGGACAAACAGGTTATTGGACCACCATTAAAAGGGGTTGTAGAACGTGTAAAGACAGAGGGCGGTGTAGACAAAGATTGGCTTCACAAGTGGATCAAAGACAACAAAGCTCTTAGAGCTTCTGGGGATAAATACGCCAATGAGATTTTTGAAAAGTATAATAAGACTGAGATGTTACAGTTTCCTAATCTTACAGAGAAGGATATTGATGACATTTTAGCTTTCACTACTAATCCTCCGGCTCCGGAAGAGAAAAAACCGGAAGCAACTCCTGCAACTGGCGCAGCCGCGGCAGCACCTGCAGACAAAACTACTACAAACATTGTCATCATTTCTCTTTTAGCGATTGCAGGTTTATTAGTTTGGATCTTGGTAAAACTAAGACAACTGGTAACACTGGGTCAGTCTGAAGAATTAGCGGGTCTTAATGAAACAAGAGTTCGTTCGTTCAAGGAAATGTATGAGAAGTTCCACTACGTAGGTAAGATAGCTTTAACTATTCTTGCTATTCTTGCAGCTTACGGAGTATGGAACTGGTTAATGTGGATCGGGGTGTACAAAGGGTACAAACCAGAACAACCTATCTATTTCTCTCACAAAATTCACGCTGGAGAACAGAAAATTGACTGTCAGTTATGTCACTCTAGTGCTAAATACGGGAAAGTATCTGAAATTCCTTCTATGAACGTTTGTATGAACTGTCACAGAACAATTTCTGAATACAACGCAGATCATTACATGGAGCCAGGAAAAGACAAGGCATTCTATGACGGAGAAATCCAGAAGATCTATGCTGCAACAGGTTGGGATCCTGCAAAACAACAGTACACAGGAAAAACACAGCCGGTTGAATGGACAAGAATCCACAACATGCCAGACTTCGTGTACTTCAACCACTCCCAACACGTAGTAGCTGGTGAGCAAGCAATCATCAATTCTTTCAACAAAAAGAATCCAGACAACAAAATTGATGTTGTATGTAAAGCTTGTCACGGAAAAATTGATACAATGAATGTTGTTCAAATGGCTAACGACTTTACTATGGGATGGTGTATTGAGTGCCACAGAACTACTGAAGTTGATATGAACAACGGTTATAATAAAGAGTACTTCAAGAATCTACATGACAAGTTGAAAAAACAATATCCTAAGGATGGAGGTAAAATCACTGTAGATGCTATTGGAGGTCTTGAGTGTGGTAAATGTCATTATTAATAACTAAAAAATTAGAAGTATAAATGGCTTCAAACAAAATACAATTCAGAAGTATTCATGAACTTAAAGATCCAGCTTTAAATAATAAGCTGGCTCAGAAAGAGTTTCAGGAAGAAATTCCGGTAGAAGATTTCCTTGGAGATGCTGAGAACAACGGATCAAGTACTTCAAGAAGAGATTTCCTAAAGCTTTTAGGATTCTCTACAGCAGCAGTTACATTAGCTGCCTGCGAAGCTCCGGTAATCAAAACAATTCCTTATGTGGTAAAGCCACATGATATTATTCCGGGAGTACCCAATTATTACGCTTCCACTTATTTTGATGGTTTCGACTTTGCCAGTGTTTTAGTAAAGACTCGTGAAGGTAGACCTATCAAAATTGATCCAAACCCAGCAGCTGGTGATTTAGGTAAAACTAACGCAAGAGCTCAGGCAAGTGTACTTTCTCTTTATGATAATGATAAAGTAAAGCAGCCTAAACTGGATGGTAAGGACGAAACTTTCGATAAAGTAGACAGCTTTGTTCTTAAAGGATTGGAAGATGCGAAAGCTGCAGGTAAAAAGATTGTGCTTTTGTCACACTCTTTTGCTTCACCAACTTTCAAAAAGCTATTTGCTGAATTCAAAGCAAAATATCCTACAGCAGAATTAGTAACCTATGATGCTTTCCCTTACTCTGCGTCTCTGGATGCAGCTCAGGAGGTATTCGGACAGAGAGCATTACCAGTATATGACCTTAAAGGTTCTGAATTGGTAGTTTCTTTCCAGGCTGATTTCTTAGGAGACTATAATGCTTCAAGCTTAGAAACTTCTTACGCAGCAGCAAGAAAACCAGGTCCAAACATGTTGAGACACATTCAGGTGGAATCCAATATGTCATTGACAGGTGCTAATGCTGACTCAAGATACAGATTAAAGCCAAGTGCTGTAAACAAAACTTTAGTTGAAGTTTACAATGCAATCGTAGGTGGTGGTACTTCTGATAAGACGGCTACTGAAATTGCTAATGAACTTAAAGCAAAAGGCAGCAAAGCTGTTGTTTTAGCTGACAGTTCTAAAGGAGCACAGGTTTTAGCACACTTAATCAACCAAAAATTAGGTTCAGTAGCTTTCACTGGTAAAGCGAACTTCCTGAAAGAATTTGATAAAGCAAGATATCAGGAATTCTTAGGATGGGTAAATGCAGGTCAGGTTGGCGTATTGATCGCAAACAATGTAGACCCTATCTACTCTCATCCAAAAGGAGAAGATTTCAAAAAATCTTTATCAAAAGTTGCTTGTGTAGTAGCTGTTGCTGATAAGAAAAATGAAATGTACAAAGCAGCAAAAGCTGTAATTCCTGTAGCTAACTGGCTAGAATCTTGGGGTGATATTGAACCTCAGACAGGCGTATATTCATTAATGCAGCCTACGATCCAGAAAATCTATAAATCAAGACAGATTGAAGA
Organism: Chryseobacterium rhizosphaerae; assembly: GCF_003385455.1. Lineage (GTDB taxonomy): Bacteria > Bacteroidota > Bacteroidia > Flavobacteriales > Weeksellaceae > Chryseobacterium > Chryseobacterium rhizosphaerae. The sequence continues at coordinate 240,826 of NZ_QNUF01000002.1, forward strand.
ATCTTTATTGGTTTGGAAGAATGGAAAAAACAATGCTGCTAATAACTACTATGATTATTTAAAAGCTAGCTCAGCTTCTATCTTAGGTGCTACTTCTTTCAATAAGGCTTTATATAACGGTATTGTTACTTCTAACAACGCAACAACATTATCTTATGCAGGTGGAAACGCTGCACAGGCGGTTGCTGAATTAGGAAACTTTAAAGCTTCTGAATTAGAATTGGTATTATATACTAAGACTTCAATGGGAGATGGTACTCAGGCAAACAACCCTTGGTTGCAGGAATTACCGGATCCTCTTACCAGAATGTCTTGGGATAACTACTTGACAATTTCTCCTAAAGATGCAGAGAAATTTGCGATTGATAACGATCTTAATGCAAGAATGCAGTTGGATGGTTCTATCGTAAACCTTACTGTAAACGGAGTAACAATAAAAGATGTTCCTGTATTCATTCAACCTGGTCAGGCAGAAGGATCTGTAGGTCTAGCGCTTGGTTATGGTAAAAAGAACTCAGGAGCTACTGCAGATACAGGGGTAAATGCTTATCCATTATTTGATGGTTCTAACCTGGTTCTTTCAGGAGTTAAAATTGAAAAGACAGGAGAAGATCACGAATTTGCAGGTATCCAGCTTCAAAACACCTTAATGGGACGTTACGAAATTGCTAAGGAAGTTCCTTTAGCTGAATTCATCAACGTACCTTTTGATGACGAGCACAAAGGATGGAACAAGCCTTTGGAATACCACACAATCAGTGGAGCACTTCCAGCAAGAAAAATTGACCTTTGGGATGCTTTTGATGATACAGATGGTCCTCACTTCAACTTATCTATCGACTTAAACTCTTGTACAGGTTGTGGAGCTTGCGTTATTGCATGTCAGGCTGAAAACAACGTTCCTGTAGTAGGTAAAGAAGAGGTAAGAATGTCCAGAGATATGTATTGGTTAAGAATTGACCGTTACTATTCTTCAAGACAGAAAGTAGAGGTATATGAAGGATTAAAAGAAGGAATGGCTGTACCAGAATTATACGGTACTGCTTTCAATAAAGAAGGAGGTGCATTAAATCACCCTGCAGACAATCCGGATGTAATCTTCCAGCCTGTAATGTGTCAGCACTGTAACCACGCTCCATGTGAAACTGTATGTCCGGTTGCGGCTACTTCACACGGTAAGCAAGGTCAAAACCATATGGCTTACAACAGATGTATCGGTACCAGATATTGTGCAAACAACTGTCCGTACAAAGTAAGACGTTTTAACTGGTTTACGTATAACCTAAATGACAAGTTCGACTTCAACATGAACAACGATTTAGGAAGAATGGTACTTAACCCAGACGTAGTTGTAAGAACTAGAGGGGTAATGGAGAAATGTTCACTATGTATTCAGGAAACTCAGGCTACTATTTTAGCAGCTAAGAGAGACAACAGAAAAGTAACAGATGCTGAGTTTAAAAACTCTTGTGCTTGTGCTGCTGCTTGTTCTACTGGAGCAATGACGTTCGGAGACATGAATGACAAAGAATCTGAAGTTAGAGATTTATATTCTAGCAACAGAAGATATTATTTACTAGAGGAGATCGGAACCAAACCAAACGTGTTCTATCATACTAAAGTAAGAAACAGAGTAGAAAAATAAAGTTTAAATAATAAATAGGTAAAAAATGTCAGGACATTACGAAGCTCCGATAAGGGAACCTCTGATTATTGGTCACAAAACTTATCACGATATCACAGAAGATATTGCACGACCTATCGAAGAAAGAGCAGGTAAATTATGGTGGATTTCATTATATGCTGCGCTAGTTCTATTCATCTATGGATTCGGCTGTATCGCTTATACTATCGGGACAGGTATTGGAGCATGGGGGCTTAACAGAACTATTAACTGGGGTTGGGATATTACCAACTTCGTATGGTGGGTAGGTATCGGTCACGCCGGGACCCTAATCTCAGCAGTATTATTATTATTTAGACAGAGATGGAGAATGTCTGTAAACAGATCTGCAGAGGCGATGACGATCTTTGCGGTTGTACAGGCAGCAATCTTCCCTGTAATTCACATGGGTAGAGTTTGGGTTGGATACTGGGTATTCCCTTTACCAAACCAGTTCGGTTCTCTTTGGGGGAACTTTAACTCTCCTCTATTATGGGACGTATTTGCGATCTCAACTTATTTCTCAGTATCAACTGTATTCTGGTTTATGGGATTAATCCCTGACTTTGCAATGATCAGAGATAGAGCAAAAACTCCTTGGACTAAGAAGATTTATACTTTCTTAGCTTTCGGTTGGGGTGGTAAAGCAAAACACTGGCAGAGATTCGAAGAACTTTCTTTGGTTCTTGCAGGTTTAGCAACTCCACTTGTATTCTCGGTACACACAACGGTATCTTTTGACTTCGCAACTTCAGTTATTAAAGGATGGCACTCTACAATTTACCCTCCTTACTTCGTAGCTGGTGCGATCTTCTCAGGATTCGCAATGGTACAGACCCTATTGTTGATCGCTAGAAAAGTTTGTCACCTTGAAGATTATATTACCATGTATCATATCGAAATTATGAACATCGTAATCGTTTTAACAGGGGGTATGGTAACGGTAGCCTATGCTACTGAATATTTCATCGGATGGTATTCTGGATCAAGATTTGAAGACTTTACATACCTTTCACCAGGTGCTGCAGTAGGACCTTACTGGTGGGCTTTCTGGTCATTGATTATCTGTAACCTTGTTGTTCCTGCATCTTTCTGGTTCAAGAAAGCAAGAACCAATATTATCTGGACATTCATTGTTGCATTGATCATTAACATCGGTATGTGGTTTGAGCGTTTCGATATCATCGTTATCAACCTTTCAAGAGATTACTTACCAGGATCTTGGACTATGTTTAAACCAACGATCATTGATGTGGGTGTATACTTAGGAACAATCGGATTCTTCTCTGTATTATTCTTACTATACGCAAGAACATTCCCTGTAATTGCACAGGCTGAATTAAAATCGATTCTGAAAATTTCAGGTGAAACTTATAAAGCAAAAGAAGGAGATGAGCACCACTAAAATTGTATACGGACTTTATGCTGACGACGACGATTTAATGAACGGCGTTAAAGCATTCAACGATAAAGGAATCAAAATAAACGAAGTATATACTCCGTTTCCGGTTCACGGACTAGACAAAGCTTTAGGATTAAAGAAAACAAGAATTTCTGATGCGGCCTTTCTATATGCTCTTTATGGTGTTACTATCGGTGCTACGGTTACCTGGTATGTAATGAACCATGACTGGCCTCAGAATATTGGTGGTAAACCAGCTTTTGACTGGGCACACAATATGCCGGCATTCGTAGTTCCAATGTTCGAATTAATGGTATTCTGTGCAGCTCACATGATGTCTTTAACTTTCTTAGTTAGAAACAAAATGTATCCAGGAGCTCCTGCTCAGAACCCGGATCCAAGAACTACTGATGATAAATTCATGATGGAATTTGTAACTGAAGATGTAGAATCTGTAAAACAGTTACTTATTGAAACTGGAGTTGAAGAAATAACTGTTAAAGATGCTTAAAATGAAAAAGAATGTATTAAAAATTACAGCAGTTTTAGGTTTAACTACAGTTTTACTTAACTCTTGCGGACCAAAAGACAATGCACCATTGGTATATTTCCCGGACATGTATTTCCCGGTAGCTTATGACCCATTGATGAAAGCTCAGGATGCATACTCAGATCATGAGAATGAAATCCCTGCGTTTGTAAAAAACAGCTTTGCAACTGGTCTTGCTCCCGTAGAAGGTTCAGTGGCTCAAAATAAAGACGGAATCTTTGAAGAAGGTTTACTTCCTAAAAATGTAGATCAATACAATGCAGGATATGACGCTTCCAAGAAGATGACAACTTCTCCTCTTAATCCGGCAAACGCTGATAAAGATATTGAAAGAGGAAAAATGTTGTTTGACCGTACTTGTGCTGCATGTCACGGAACAGGAGGTGATGGACAAGGTCCAATCGTACAAACAGGTGCTTTCTCTGGTGTACCGAACTATGCTGATAGAGAAATTACTGTAGGATCTGTTCATTATGTATTAACAAACGGTAGAAATGCAATGGGATCTTATGCGGGACAATTGAACGCAGGAGACAGATGGAGAGTGGCAATGTATGTGATGAGTGCTTTCAAAAAAGGAGCAGCAGCACCGGCAGCAGCTACAGCAGCGGCGCCAGCAACTGAAACGACTACCGAAACTAAAAAATAAGAAAAGAAATGTATAGTTTTTCACCAAAATTAAAATCAACTTCTATAATACTTCTTGTTGTAGGTTTAGTTCTGTTTGGTATTGGTTTCTTTATGAATAAAGGACTTTCTACTGAGAAAATAGAACAAATGATGGAAGCTGTTCATGCTTCAGGTCATAATGCTCCTACCCACTCAAGTGAAATGGTTGGACCACAGGATCACGCAGCTCATTTAGAGCATGCTGAGCTTCAGGTTCACAACCAGCCATTAGCATCGCTGCACTTTGTAGCAGTCTTTTTCTTTGGAGTAAGTTGTGCTGTATTGTTTTTCTACTGTATTCAGCATGCTGCCCACGCTGGTTGGCCAATTATTATTACAAGAGTAATGGAAGCTATTGCTTCTTATATTCCTTACGGAGGTGCAATTCTGGTTATTATGATGATATTGAATATCACTCACAATGGCCACCTATTCCACTGGATGGATCCGGAATTAACGAATCCTGAATCTGCACACTTTGACGTAATTTTATTCGAAAAGAAAAGATTCTTAAATATACCTTTCTATGCTATCAGAACGATCATTTATGTAGTAGGTGCTTCATTCTTTGCATGGAAACTGAAAGCTCAGTCTAAAAAAGTAGATGAAACTAAATCTAAAGTTGAGTATCAAATGCTTTACAGATGGGCAGTAGGATATATTGCATTCTTCGGATTTGCTTCTGCTGCTTGGGCTTGGGACTGGTTGATGTCTATTGACCCTCACTGGTATTCTACAATGTATATCTGGTATTCAATGGTTAGCTGCCTTTCAAGTGGTATTGCTGTAATCATTCTATTAAGTGTTTATCTTAAGAAAAATGGTTTCTTACCACAGTTCAATGACAACCACTTACACGATTTAGGAGTATTCCTTTTCGCTACAAGTATGCTTTGGACATATACATGGTTCGCTCAGTTCATGCTTTACTGGTATGCCAACGTTCCGGAAGAGGTTAACTACTTCTTTGGAAGATTCCAACACTATGGAACTACATTCTTGCCAATGCTTATTGTAAACTTCTTATTACCACTATTGGTATTAGTGAGCAGCAGCATCAAGAGAAACTACAAAGTAGTAACGGTAATGGCTGTAGTAGTTATTTTAGGACACATCCTAGATTACTTCAACATGGTAATGCCTGGAACGGTAGGACCATACTGGAACACTCCTGAAGTATTCTTATTAATCTTGGGAGCTCTCCTATTCGTAGTTGGATTGTTTATGTTTACTGTACTTTCTGCTTTATCTAAATTGAAGCTGATCCCTACAGGAAACCCTTACTTACACGAATCTGAAATTTATGAGTATCCTTTCTAAGGACTTGTAACAAAATAAAATTATAAAAGACTGATTGTTAAACAATCAGTCTTTTTTTATGCCGTCAGCCCAATTGCTGCCCTTTTAAGATTCATTTCCTGCATATTCATAAGCCTGATGACTAACCCCAATAACAGTATTATGAAAAAAGTGTATCTGGTTTACCTGCTATTCTGTATGGTCTCCATTTTTACCCATGCCCAGACCATTACTTTCGTTTCCGAAAAAAGCAACATTCCTCTTCCAAAGGTTTCGGTTTTCGGCAGAGACGGTAGTATACTCGCCTACTCTGATATTGATGGGAAAATTGATAAACAATCCTTATCCCCGGCTCAGGAAAAATTCCAGCTGGTCTATAATAATTTTCTGGTGGCCACACTCTCCTATTCAGATTTTGACCAGCCTGTTATTAAGATCAATGATCAGGTAAAAGAAATAGAAACGGTAGTCATTAAAAATAATAAACCTGCAAAATATATCCTTATCAAAGGGAATTTTAATTCTTATGTTACGGTCAACAATAAACTGAATGCCTATGCCGATGGAATTGTAACCTATACTTTCGATAATAAAACGAAAAAGCTAAAAAGCAGTCATGTGGAACAATATCGAGTGTACAGACTTATAGATCCTAAGAAAGAAAAGAACCAGACCGCTTTTTGGGATTATGGAAGCTCATTAGGAATCCCCAATATGAAAAAAGTGGGAACCCTTGATGAATATAAAAAGAAAAACATAAAAATTAAGGAACTTAAAGGCAGCAGCAAAGATGAAATTGAGGTTACCGGTGAATACCTGCAGCAAAAAGAATTTGCCCTATTCGGATTCCGTTTTTTTGATCTGAGAGGAATTCAGAATATCGCTTTTGAAAAGAATTCTCAAAAAACACTCAAAGATCTACTGGAATTTAATGAAATCCTTTTTATTAAATTAAAACATAAAAGTGAGGAAAACTACAATCAGGTTATTTCCTACCAAAACTTTTATCCTTCAGAAATGAACTTCAGTGATAGTAATGATATGGATGAAGTAAAGTTTAATAAAGACTATAGCAACTATAAAACCCAGTATTGGCAGGATCCGTCATTCCCTAATATGCAGACTATCTTCAGTTCATTTTTTAAGGACGATTTGAAGGAAAAACAAAATAAAAAATAAAATCCACTATTAATAAAGGTTTTATTAAATTTGCAACAAACCAAATAAAAATGAAAAAGTTTTCTTTTCTACTTGTTTTCAGTCTGTTGCTTTTTACAGCATGTAAGAAAGATCATGTAGATGCTACGAATACTAAAACGCTGCAGTCAAGTATCAATGATATGACCTCCAGCTTATCAACCATTAAACAGATTAAGTTTAATGAAGCTCTTTATATTCTTAAGACATTCGGTGTAGAAGCAGATGGGGATGTGAACGAGCTAAAAGCACTTGGAAAACTGATTGACGGAAAAAAAGTGCCTGAAATCCTGACACTGGCAGACGAAATTGCACAGAAAAATGGAATCGAATGGGCAAGTACCAGCCCGCCTTCATTGGGAGAAATGAATATCTTCGGAGATGATAAAGCTAAAGAAAGTGATCCTAATGATGTAAAAGCAGGAGCACTAAGCCTTGTTACAAGACCCATGGGTGATGACGGAGCAGGAGCTCCTACCTCTATCCAGATCGTTCCAAGACTTGTAGATGCTGCAGGAAATCCGGTATCATTTACAGGAGCAGGGCTAGAGGCAACACTGGAGGTTTTCAGCAACGGAGTGAGACTTTCTACAGCCAAAAACCTGATGCAGGATAATAACTTTAAAGGATTTAATCTTAAATTCTCCTCTATTCCGGCGGCAAAAGTAGTTGATAATAAAATAGACATCACTGTTTCAGTAAAAACAACGGCAAAAACATTCAAGATGTCAAAAATAGGGCTTGATGTAAATGCTGCTGCCCTGAAAGTGCCTGCTGTTCCTAAAACGGATACTACAGCAGTAACTCAGCAGCCAAGCGCTGTGGTAGATCCAAATAATCCTTCAACTACACCCACCACTACAGAACCAGGTACTGCAACTCCAACAGCACCGGCAGCTCCAAAGCAACCTACCGCGGATCCTAAAAATACAGTAAGCAAGTTTTTGAATAGTGTAAGCTCTCAAAACTTAAAAGCAGCATATGATGCCTCCAATAACCCAAGCTGGGGAAGCTATGAGTCTTTCTCAAACCCTACTTCAGGTTTTGGATCTGTAAAAAATGTAAGCGTAAAGAACATCACGACAAGCGCTACCAATCCTAACGGAGCCAGTGTCAATGCAACGTATGACGTAACCGATAAAAACGGTAAAACGACTTCATTAAAAGTAACTTTCGGACTTAAAAATGTAAACGGAGACTGGAAAATTTCCAGCTATAAAATAAACCCATAAATGGCTTCAGCAGAACTGATCAAAAGACTAGAAGAAACAATTGAAAATTTCCCTGACTTTCCAATACCAGGAATACAGTTTAAGGATATTTCACCCATTTTTTTAGACCCAAAACTATATGAAGATGTAATAGCCGATTTGGTTACCTTCAGCAAAGGAAAAATAGACGCTGTATGCGGAATAGAAAGCCGAGGTTACCTTTTTGGAATCGCCATTGCAGTAGCACTGGAAGTACCTTTTATTCTCATCAGAAAAAAAGGAAAACTTCCGCCCCCAATTATTTCAGAGAAATATGACCTGGAATATGGTACTGCTGAAATAGAAACCCGTGAAGGGCAAATCAAGAAAGGACAGAGAATACTGATACATGACGATTTACTGGCTACCGGAGGGACTACTGAAGCAGCAGCCAAATTGGTGGAAAAGCAAGGAGCAATCGCTTCTCAGTTCAGTTTCCTTATTGGTTTAAAAGGCCTGGGAGGAAATGAAAAACTTGAAAAGTTCGGTGCCGAGATCTATCATATCTTAGAATACTAAGGACTTTATAGCATAAATTATCCGACTCCGCTCTGCAGGACAACATCAACAAAAGGTTGGTTTAAAAAAGTCTTGCAGAGCGGAGTCGAAGCATTTTTATGATAAACAGATACTATTTCATAACATTTGCATAATAATACTGATAAAGTATTTTGTAAATCATTCAGAAACAATTAAATTTGCAGTTCAATTTTTAAAAACTTATGGCAAAATTGGGAAAGAATGCTCAGAATGAGCAAGAAGGTAAAGAAACGGTTGAGTTCTTTAAAGACCTTGACAGAGAGGCTTTAAACACTGAGAGATTTCTTGAAAAATATTCAAAACCTTTAGGGATTGTATTTGGAGTTTTAATCTTAGGAGTTTTAGGATTCTTCGGATACAAGCAATTTGTAGTTGCTCCTAAGAATGTTGAAGCTGTAAAAAGTTTCCTTGCTGCTCAAAAAAACCTGGTAGAAGGTAAAGATAAAGAAGCTTTAGGTGGAAAATCTGCTGCAAATCCTGGTTTTGTAGGTACATACAATGATTATTCCGGGACTAGTGTAGGACAACTTTCTGCTTACAATGCCGGATTATTGAAATTTAAAGAAGGAAAATTCCAGGAATCTTACGACCTTTTAGATAAGTTTTCATCTGATAACAAAACGTTAATGGCAATGAAATACGGAGCTATGGCGGATGCTAAATCAGGTCTTAACAAAAACGATGAGGCTTTAGCTTTATTGGATAAGGCAGCAACAGCGTCTAATGATCCTTACACTACTTATTTCTTCACAAGAAAAGCAGGGATCGTAGCATTAGGATTAAAGAAAAATCCGGAAGCTAAAAAATACTTCTCAGCAATTGACGAGAAATATCAGGACTATGACAACGGAATGTCTGATTCTTATATTGAAATGACTAAATATTATTAAAAATGGCAACAGTTAATCTTTCCGATTACAAGCCACTTCATATAACTAATGCCGAAGATTTTTCTATCGGCATTGTTTTTTCTGAGTGGAATGACTTTGTAACGTACAATCTTCGTGATGCAGCTTTAGAAATACTTGAAAAAGAAGGGGTAAAACCTGAAAACATCAAACTTTTTCCTGTTCCCGGAGCTTTTGAATTGAACTATGCAAGCATGCAGCTTTGCAAAGAAAGAAAATATGATGCAGTGATATCCATCGGATGCGTGATCCGTGGGGAAACCCCTCACTTCGACTATGTGTGCTCTGCAGTAGCACAGGGAATCAAAGACTGTAACATCATGACGGATACTCCTACAATATTCTGCGTATTGACTGACGACACCAAAGAACAGTCTATTGCCAGAAGTGGTGGTGACTTAGGAAACAAAGGCGTTGAAGCAGCAGTAACCGCTTTAAGAATGATTGATTTCAAAAAGAAATTATCAGATAAAAAAGGAAATATCGGATTCGGACATTCCTAATTTGATTCCCCCTTCACGATATACAGGACTATTTTTAATAGTCCTTTTTTATTGAATTGATGCAAAAACATATAGAACAGTTGAAAAATAAATAGGCTGAAAATTTATTTTTTCAATTCATAAATCTTACTCATAAACGCTATATTTTTATTTTTTTCTGTTAAAACTTAGACACAAAAACTATCTTTGTGTAAACTACTATAGACAGTATCTCTATGTTTTTAAAAAAAATAAAACCGTTCCTATATTTAGGAGTTTTCTATCTTATTATTTCGTTAATAATAAGAACAGTATTCTTTTTTCACCCTATTACCACAGCTAGTTTTGGGTTTTTTGAAATAATAAAAGTCTTGTTAGTTGGTCTTTTGAATGATTTCTTTGTCTTCATACTGGCCAGTGCATTACTGGCGCTCTACTTTTTATTTCTCTCCAATTCAAAATATAAAAAGCCCTACGGCTATATTATTTTTGGGATATTAGTCTTGTTTTTCCTTTATATATGGCTCATTCCGAACAATATTTTCAAGCAGTACGGAGGTTCTGTAACAGAAGTTGCGCTAGCGTTTGTAGGAATAAAGACTTTTTTCTTTGGGCTCATGCTCTTCCTTCCCACTCAAAGGATTAAGATTCGTAACACATTATACTTTATTACCCTTTTATTATATGTACTTTCCATCATCTTTAATGGAGTAAGTGAATACTTCTTCTATAATGAATTCGGAGTACGTTATAACTTCATAGCAGTAGATTATCTGATTTACACCAATGAAGTGATTGGGAATATTATGGAAAGCTACCCTGTAGTTCCATTATTTTCAGCAATACTTATAGTAACCTTATCTATTACCTGGTTCATTTATAAAAAAACAAAAAATGAGCTTCTGGAACTTCCCAATTTCAAAGAAAAAATGATTTTGCTGGGCTCCTATGCTGTTCTTTGTGGAATTAGCTTATTAGTGATCCCATCATTAATGCAGATAAAGTCTGACAATGTTTTTGCGGATGAAATTGAAGCGAATGGAATTCCTAAGTTCTATTGGGCCTTTACCCATAATGAGCTCGATTATTTCCAGTTTTATTCACAGATCAATCAACAGCAGGCAGAAAAGAATTTCTTAAGCCAGTATTCGCCGCCTGTACTGGCAAGGAATATTGTGGCTGAACAGCCCGAGCTAAAGAAAAATGTAGTCCTGATTTCCATAGAAAGTCTTTCTGCAGATTTTATGGAGCATTATGGAAATACTCAAAAAATCACCCCGTTCTTAGACAGTCTGGCAGAGAAGTCATTGATGTTCACGAATCTCTATGCTACAGGAAACAGAACCGTACGCGGTCTGGAAGCTTTAACTCTTTGTATTCCTCCTACAGCAGGAGAAAGTATTATTAAAAGAGATGATAACAAAAACAAATTTACAACAGGAAATGTTTTCAAGTCTAAGGGCTATGATGTTAAGTTTCTCTATGGAGGATACAGCTATTTTGATAATATGCAGGACTTCTTCGGAGGAAACGGGTATGGTATTGTAGACCGAAATAATTTTAAACCTGAAGAAATCAGTTTTGCCAATGTTTGGGGTGTTGCTGATGAAGATATGGCTAAAAAAGCAATCCAGGTGATGAATGCCGAAGCAAAATCAGGAAAACCGTTTTTTAATCATTGGATGACCGTTTCCAATCACAGACCCTTCACTTACCCTGATGGAAGAATTGATATTCCGGGGACATCAAAATCCCGTGAAGGTGGTGTAAAATATACAGATTATTCCCTTAAACTGTTCTTTGATATGGCTAAAAAGCAGGATTGGTACAAAAATACAGTCTTTGTTATCATTGCTGACCATTGTGCTTCCAGTGCAGGGAAAACAGAACTCCCAATGGATAAATACAGAATTCCTGCAATGGTCTTCTCGGAAGGATTTATCGAGCCTCAAAAGTTTAATTCACTGATGTCTCAGATCGATATAATGCCTACTGTTTTAGGACTTCTGAATTTCAGTTATCAGTCTAAGTTTCTGGGTCAGGATGTTTTCAAAAAAGAATTCCAGCCTAAAGCGTATGTTGCCACCTATCAGGATCTGGGCTTTATAAAAGACGGACATCTAACGGTAATTTCTCCGGTGAAAAAGGCAAAACAATATTCTTTAGAACTGGAAAAAAGTGATCTTGCACCGGAATTTAAGCTGTATTATAACGAAAAACTATTGAAGAATACCGATCAGAAACTGATAGATGAAACGATTTCAGCCTATCAGTCTACCTCCTATTGGCTAAAAACAAAACAGCTGAACAGATAAAAACTTGATATATTTTTAAAATATTGATTGATATAGTTTTAACTTAAATTAATTAAATTTACCCATAAAATTATTAGTATGAAATGGACAGACGACAGAGGCGGAAACGTTGATGACCGCCGTGGTTCCGGAGGCGGAGGAGGTGGTATGATCGTAGGCGGCGGACTCGGAACTTTAATTATAGCAGCAATTGTGTTCTTTTTAGGAGGAGACCCTTCCGGTATATTGAATTCCGGCAGCGTACAGTCTTCAGGAAATTCCGGTGAAAAAAGAGAACTTACGGCCAATGAAAAACAGATCGGTGAAATGGTCGATATGATGGCCAAATGGAATATTTTAACCTGGGATCAGATCTTTAAAGAAAATGGGATGACCTATTCTGCACCAGAAGTAGTCCTTTTTGAAAATACGACAAGATCTGCATGTGGTGTGGCAGAATCTGCAATGGGACCTTTCTATTGCCCGGCTGATCAGAAAGTATATATGGACATGAGTTTCTTCAATGAACTTCAACAGAGATTTGGAGCAAAGGTTACCGAATTTACAGTGGCTTATGTTCTTGCTCATGAAGTAGGACATCATGTACAAACTCTTTTGGGTACAACACAAAAAGTAGATGCCCTCAGAAGAAGCGGAAGATATTCAGAAGCAGAGATGAACAGAGTCTCTGTGGCTACAGAGTTACAAGCCGATTTTTATGCCGGAGTCTGGGCCAAGAAAACAGATGACTCCAAACATATTCTGGAACCTGGAGATATACAGTCTGCTATAGATGCAGCACAGGCTGTGGGAGATGACAATATCCAAAAAAGAGCTCAGGGGTATGTTAATCAGGAAAGTTTTACCCACGGATCATCAGCACAACGTAAAGAATGGTTTATGAAGGGGTATAATAGTGGTGATATCAGACAAGGAGACACTTTCAACCAGCTTTTAAAATAAACTGACAGAATAAAAATAAAAAAATCCCTGAAGAAAATTTCTTCAGGGATTTTTATTTATTGTAATTCAATGGGATTACTATTTTTCTTAGCTTCTTCTTTTACCCTCTCTTCCATTCTTTTTTTCATATCAGCAGGATTTTGGTTTCCACCTCCGCCCGGGCCTCTTCCTCCTCCAACTCTCATCGTAGTGGCGAATCCACCTTGTCCTCCGCTTTGACTCATAAAGGCCGCAGGATCAGATTTGAACTTCTGCTGCTGCTTTATAAAATCAGTTCTTTTCACTTTTATCGGAGTTCCAAACTGGTTCAGGACAGGAAATTCAGCAATTTTAAAATTTTTCATCAAATCGAAAGAATAATCTCCTTTATCATCTTCTACTTTTACAATCAGTCCCGGAAGCCCGCCGAACTTATAGGGGCCATCCTGATATGGAAGATCCGTAGTAAACCAGGCAGTCCATTTTCTTCCGGCAAAATCAGTTTCAGCTTTTTGAACTTTATACTCCCCAATTTTTGTAGTTTCTGAGGAAATTTTCCAGTTCAGAGGTCTGTCTTCTTCATAAGAATAGCTATCCCTTCCTATTCTGTCTTTCAGGTAAGTCTTCTGATTCGTTTTATCTTTTTCTACAGAATAGCTGATATTCGTTCTCAAATTTTCCATCTGATCCCTACTCACACTTCCTCTTCCGCCACCTCCCTGAAATGCTTTTTGCATAATAGAGTCCCTTTTGATTCTGTTTTCAGAGTAAAAGACTGATTTTTCAGGAGAAATATCCAAATAGGCGTTTTCAGTTTTAATATCCGCTTTATTTTCTGCATCAGGTTTCATAGTTACCTGATACACAAATCTGTTGGTTTGTGCAGAGACATGCTGTATAAAGAATGCCAAAGCAATAATACCTAATTTTTTCATTTATATTTTTTTATTTTAATTCAATAGGATTTTGGATTGAGCCACTTCCAAAAGAAAAATGTTCTGCTCCTTGATTTTGCTGTACAGGAGAATCCTGATGATTTCCACCCATACCTCCACGCATTCCTCCGCCCGGGTGGCCACCGCCTCTCATTCCTCCTCCGTGTCTTCCTTCTCTATTAAAACCCATATTCTCGCCGCCATTATTTCCAGCCATAGATTTTCTGTTTTTATTAGACTCTAGTTCCAAAGCTGCTTTATCTCCGTGGAAATTAGTTCTTGTACTTTGTTTTGCATCAGCATGTATAGGCTCCTCAAAAGCATCCTTAATCTGGATTTTCTTAACAAGATCGAACTTAAAATCTCCTTTATCATCTTCCAGTTTCACAATCAACCCCGGTAATCCCGAGAATTTGTACGGACCATCAGAAATAGCAATATCTTTCGTAAACCAGGCAGTCCAACTCCTTCCTCCAAAATTGACAACAGCTTTTTGAGCAGGATATCCATTCTGTTTTTCTACAGTTTGGGTTATTTCCCATTTCAAAGGTCTGTCTTCCTGATAATAAATTTGTTTACCGGCAGCTTTCTCATAATAATATACTTTTTGCTCCGGAATATTCTTTGAAACAAAATATTCAAAAAAAGTAGGTTCAATATGTCTCTTCCCTTCCTGTTTTGGAAAATCTTTATCTCCTTTTCTATTATTTTCTTTTATTTCCGATCTAAAAGAATTTAAAAGAGAATCTTTTTTCAATTTATTTTCACTGACAAATAAAGAACGGTTTCCTTTAATATCTAAAAAAGTTTTTTCAATTTTCATGCTCACCAGATTAATTGAATCCGGGTTCACAGAAGTTTCATAGATATACCTTGTAGTCTGTCCATAAGACGCTACCATTAAAAACAATACAAAAAAAATTAATACTTTTTGTTTCATTGTTCATTTTATTTATAGATGAAAAATAGAATTCAAGGTTAAAAGTATTCAGGTCTTTGAGAGAAAATTTATACATCTTTAACACTAATCCCAGGAATTAAAATGTCGTATTAAGATCAGAATCATTAAAATAGATATCTTCGATTTGAGATTGCGGAAATTAGTTCGTATTTTTGCCTAATTAAATCATTCTAAATAAATACAATGATAAAAGTATCAGATTACGCAAAGGAAAAAGCCATTCAGCTGATGACAGAAGGTGGTTTTAACCCTGCTGAAGATTATATAAGAGTTGGTGTTAAAAGCGGCGGATGCTCTGGTTTAGAGTATGTTTTAAAGTTTGACAACCAAAAAACAGACACAGATCAGATTTTTGAAGATAATGACATTAAAATTGTTATTGATAAAAAATCTATCTTATACTTAGCAGGAACAACTCTTGAGTACTCAGGAGGATTGAACGGAAAAGGGTTTGTATTTAACAACCCGAATGCATCCAGAACATGTGGATGTGGAGAATCATTTAGTCTTTAGAGAAAAGACATTAGATACTAGAAATCAGAAATCAACCTGAAATCTAAAATCTGAAATAAAAAAAAATAATGAGTAAATATACTGAAGACGATTTAAGAGTCGATCTAGAAAATAAAAAATATGAATTCGGTTGGGAAACGAAGATTGATTATGAAGACTTCCCAATTGGTTTGAATGAGGATATCGTCCGTGCTATCTCTGCAAAAAAAGAAGAGCCTGAATGGATGACTGAATGGCGTTTGGAATCTTTCAAAATCTGGCTAAAAATGGTGGAGCCCGAGTGGGCAAACATCAAATATGAAAAGCCGGATTTTCAAGCAATCCGTTACTATGCTGCTCCAAAGGCAAAACCTGAATTGGAAAGCCTTGACGAAGTGGACCCGGAATTATTGAAAACTTTCGCAAAGCTAGGGATTAATATCGAAGAGCAGAAAAGACTTTCAGGAGTAGCTGTAGATATTGTAATAGACTCAGTTTCTGTGAAAACCACTTTCCAGGATACATTGGCTGAAAAAGGAATTATTTTCTGTTCTATTTCTGAGGCCATTAAAAACCATCCTGATTTAGTAAGAAAATATCTTGGAAAAGTAGTTCCAAGAGGAGATAACTTTTATGCAGCATTGAATTCCGCAGTATTTTCTGACGGAAGTTTCTGCTATATTCCTAAGGGAGTAAGATGCCCAATGGAACTTTCCACGTATTTCCGTATCAACCAGGCAGGAACAGGCCAGTTTGAAAGAACTCTTGTCATTGCTGATGAAGGAAGTTATGTTTCTTATCTTGAAGGATGTACTGCGCCGTCAAGAGATGAAAACCAGCTTCACGCTGCGGTTGTAGAGCTTATTGCAATGGATGATGCAGAGATCAAATACTCAACTGTTCAGAACTGGTATCCGGGTAATGAAGAAGGAAAAGGAGGTGTTTTCAACTTTGTGACAAAAAGAGGACTTTGCGAAAGAAATGCAAAAATTTCTTGGACACAGGTGGAAACAGGTTCTGCAGTAACATGGAAATATCCATCTTGTATTCTGAAAGGTGACGGATCAATCGGAGAGTTCTACTCTATCGCTGTGACAAACAATCACCAATATGCAGATACAGGTACAAAAATGATCCACATTGGAAAAAATACCAAGTCAACGATCATTTCAAAAGGTATTTCTGCAGGAAAATCTCAAAACTCATACAGAGGATTGGTAAAAGTAATGCCTACTGCTAAAGGGGCAAGAAACTTCTCTCAATGTGACTCTTTATTGATGGGTAATGAATGTGGGGCACATACCTTCCCTTATATTGAAATCAAAGATCCTACGGCACAGCTCGAGCACGAAGCAACGACTTCGAAAATCGGAGAAGATCAGATTTTCTACTGTAACCAAAGAGGTATTGATACGGAAAGAGCAATTGCCCTGATCGTTAATGGTTTCAGCAAAGAAGTTTTAAATAAACTTCCAATGGAATTTGCTATCGAAGCACAGAAATTATTAGAAATTTCATTAGAAGGTTCAGTTGGATAGTCCACTGAGAAAATGGTCTCTATGAAAAAGTTTTTATTGTTATTTTTTGGATTCATTTTCTTGGCCTTTTCTGCTCAGGAAAAGACGGGATTTCAACTTTCAAGTCATATTCTTGACATTTCGCAGGGACAACCTGCAGGAAATGTAAAAATTGAACTGGAGAAATATAATGAAACAACCCAGCAATGGGTTTCTATAGGTAAAAAGCAAACTGATAATAATGGCAGGGTTTCAGATTTTTTACCATACCAAAAGAGCAATAATTACGGAAAATACAAACTCGTATTCTTTGTAGAAGATTATTATAAAAACAAAAAAATAGAAAGCTTCTATCCGTCTATTGAGGTAATATTCCAGATAAAAAATAACGAACATTATCATGTTCCTATTACTTTATCACCATTTGGATATTCCACATACAGAGGAAGCTAATACAATTATAAAAAGAAAAAGTTAGCAAGAATGTTACAAATAAAAGACCTTCACGCCAAAATTGAAGATGGCGCAGAAATATTAAAAGGTATTAATCTTGAAATAAAGCCGGGCGAAGTTCACGCTATCATGGGGCCAAACGGAGCTGGTAAATCCACACTTTCTTCTGTAATCGCAGGAAAAGAGGATTATGAAGTAACTGGTGGAGAAATCCTTTTCCAGGGTGAAGATATCAGTGAAGATGCTCCTGAAGACAGAGCTCACAAAGGAATCTTCCTTTCTTTCCAGTATCCAGTGGAAATTCCGGGAGTTTCTGTAACGAACTTTATCAAGGCTGCTTTAAACGAAACCAGAAAAGCAAACGGACTGGGAGAGATGCCGGCAAAAGAAATGCTTGCTCTCATTCGTGAAAAGTCTGAAAAATTAGGGATCAAAAAAGATTTCCTTTCAAGATCATTAAACGAGGGATTCTCCGGAGGTGAAAAGAAAAGAAATGAGATCTTCCAGATGATGATGCTTAATCCTAAACTGGCTATTCTTGATGAAACAGATTCAGGATTAGACATTGATGCATTAAGAATTGTAGCAGATGGGGTGAATCACTTTAAAAATGAAGGAAATGCAGTTCTTTTGATTACACACTATCAAAGATTGCTTAACTATATTCAACCTGACTTTGTTCACGTTTTAGCCAATGGAAAAATCATCAAAACAGGTGATAAATCTTTAGCGTTAGAACTTGAAGAAAAGGGTTACGACTGGCTGCTTAACTAATTTGAAGTTTGCGATTTGAGATTTGAAATTATGGCAACTATAAATAATTTTGAAGATTTAGAAATATGGAAAAGATCCAGAGAATTATGCCAGAAAGTTTTCATCTCACTCGTACAAAATTCAAATTGCAGTCTAAACATTAAAAATCAAATAGACCGTTCATCGGCTTCTGTAATGGATAACATTGCAGAAGGTTTTGAAAGGGAGGGAAATAAAGAATTTATCAATTTTCTATCTATGTCAAAAGGTTCATGTGGTGAAGTAAGATCTCAATTAATCAGAGCATTTGATAGAAATTTTATTACCGAAAATGAATTTAATGATTTGAAAAAGGATTATACGGATTTATCAAAGATGATTTCCGGCTTTATAAGATATTTAAAAACTATCGAACATAATGGCAATAAATTTAACCATCCGTAATTTCAAATCTCAAATCTCAAATTTCAAATAAACAATGAGTTTAAACGAACAAATTTTAAATAATCATAACGAATTTCTCAGTACACTTCGTCACCGTTTTTTGGATGAAACGAGAGTTCAGGCTTTAGGAAAGTTTGCAGAAACAGGTTTTCCTACCAAAAAAGACGAAGAGTTTAAATATACCAACCTAAGGGAGATCACTGAGAAAGACTACAATTTCTTTCCAAAAGAGAACCATAACATCACCAAAGAGCAGTTTGACCAACTGCATTTAGGAGAAGAAAATTTTGACTGGATCGTTTTTGTAAACGGGCAGCTTCATAAGGAACTTTCTAAGGTTTCTATTGAAAATGCAGAGTTCCTTTCATTCAATTATGCATTGAATGACGAGCAGCATAAAGAAGTTTTCGATCAGTACTTTAACAGCATTGCAGCTAAGGATTTGGCTTTCACCAATTTAAATCTTGCTTACTGCAAATATGGATTCTTTTTAAAAGTTCCTAAAAATGTGGTGATTGAAAAACCTATTCATATTTTCTATATTTCTCAGAATCAGGAAGAAAATACATTCTACAATACAAGAAACCTATTGATTGTAGAAGAGGGAGCAAAAGTGGAAGTGATTGAAAGTCACCATAATTTTGACAGTACTTATGTATTGACCAATTCCGTAACGGAGATCTTTACTTATCCAAATGCAAAAGCAGATTGGCATAAACTTCAGAACGATAACAATACCTCATATCTTATTGATAATACCTTTGCAAAACAGGAGAAAGACAGCTTAACCACTGTAAATACATTCTCTTTTGGAGGTAAATTGGTAAGAAATAACCTGGATTTCATTCATAATGGATCAAATATCAATTCATTCATGAACGGAATTACCATCATCGGAAAAGACCAGCTGGTAGACCACCATACCGCAGTTCACCACAATTTTCCAAACTGTGAAAGTTATCAGAACTACAAGGGTATCTTTGATGGCAATGCCCACGGAGTTTTCAACGGGAAAGTTTTTGTTGACAAAATTGCCCAGAAAACGAATGCCTATCAGCAAAACAACAATGTTTTATTAAGTGAAGGGGCAAGTATTGATACAAAACCTCAGTTGGAGATCTTTGCAGATGACGTAAAATGTTCTCACGGATGTACAGTAGGTCAGCTTAATGAAGACGCCCTGTTTTATCTGAGAGCAAGAGGTATCTCTAAAAAAGAAGCACAGGCACTTCTTTTATATGCATTTGCGAATGATGCGATGCAGAATATCGACATTGAGCCTTTAAAAGAAAAAATTTCAAAGCTATTGGCGGAGAAATTAGAAGTTGATTTAGAATTTTAAGACTTATATAATTGATACATAAGAAAGCACTTCAAATTGAAGTGCTTTCTTATTATGTATAGTGATTAAGATTATTTCTTAAGCCAACCCTGGTTATCCTTGTTCTCTGAACGTTTCTTTCCGTTATCGATATTATAGGCCAACCCTACCCCTAACGTTTGTTTTAGCTGGGTTTTCTTGATCTGGTTGTGGTCATATAATAAATCAAGTGTTACATTGGTAGAAATATATTTATTGATCTTCATATTAAGGACTCCACTATATCCAAGAACCAATCTGTCCGGATGATCTAAATAGTTTGAAAAAACAGACCCCGTATTGATCAGGCTGATATTCTCCATGATTTTCAGCTTGTAAATAGCTGTTCCCAGGAAACCGAATTGAAAAAGCGAAGAATCTCCATCGTTTTTAAGGCCATAAGTTCCTGCTTTTTGAAGATCTTTATCCAGAACAAAAGTCCATCTTGCGTTGGCAGGGCGAAGGGTCATCGTAAAATTATCGTTAGGACGGTAGGTAACACCTGCTCCTAAATTTAAATACCCCGGTGCAAAAAAGTTTGATATTTTCTTGGCATCAGGATTGTTCCCATCCTCATATCCCGGAGCAAATTGAGTCTGAAGACTAGCTCCCATAGAATAGTACCAGTTTTTGGCAAATTCTCTACCATAGTTAGTAGAAAGATTGATAACATCCTGGGTTTTTCTTACCCCCGTACCCTGGGTATTATTTTGGCCATATCCAAGGATAATAATGTTTTCCCAAAGATCTTTACCTTTCTCGTAAGTCAGGTTGTAATTGACACCGGCAAGCCATCCCACGTTGTTGGCTCCACCTCCTACCCAATTGGAAAAGGCAGCCTGATTAAGCATTAATGTGTTTTGCCCCTGAATAGACCAGGCTTTAACAGTATCAGCTGCAGGAGCTGCAGTTTTAGTTTCCTGTGCTGCCACAATAGCCCCAAAAGAAATGGAAGCCATCAATAAAAGTTTTTTCATAATTAATTATTTTCCTTACAAATGTATAAATAATAATTTACGCCCCGGTAATATTCACTTTAATTTGAATTTAACAAGGTTCAAATATCACGTGTAACTAGTTAAAAATAAGATATTTAAAAACTTAACTCTCAGAAAAAACAGAGTCTAAACTTAAAACTACTTAAGTTGACCTCACCATCATCCACAAAAAAAGCACTCCGGTTTGGAGTACTTTTTACTGCTCTATATTTTTATTACCTATTTCTTAATCCACCACTGGCTGTCTTTACGGTCAGAGCGCTTCACCCCATTATCCAGCGTATAGGCAAAGCCAATTCCCAGGGTTTGTTTTAGCTGGGTTTTCTCTATTTGGTTATGATCATACAGCAAATCTAAACTTATATTGGAGGAAATATACTTATTAACTTTCAGGTTTAAAAGAGCTCCGTACGCAAGCACCAACCTATCAGGACGGTCAAGATAATTGGAAAAGACAGAAGCCGTATTCGTTAAATGAATATCTTCCATAATTTTCACTTTATATATTGCCGTTCCCAAAAAACCGAACTGCAATAGTGAAGAATCACCATCATTTTTCAGACCGTAATTTCCTGCCAGCTGAAGACTTTTATCTAATACAAACGTCCATCTGGCGTTGGTAGGACGTAAAGTTACCGTCAAATCATCGTTGGGCCTGTAGGTAATACCCATACCGACGTTTACATATCCCGGGGCCATGAAATTTGAAATTTTCTTTGCCTCAGGATTATTGCCATCTTCATATCCTGGAGCAAACTGTGACTGTATGCCTGCTCCCAAAGAGAAATACCAACTCTTGGAAAATTTTCTCCCGTAGTTGGTAGAGACATTTAAAACGTCCTGAGTTTTTCTTATTCCTAAACCTTTGGTATCATTTTGTCCATATCCCATGATAACGATATTCTCCCAAAGGTCATTTTCTTTTTCATAGGTCATATTGTAATTGATGCCCGCAAGCCAACCTACATTATTCGCTCCACCACCTACCCAGTTGGAAAAGGCAGCCTGATTAAGCATTACTGTATTTTTTCCTAACACTGACCAGTATTTTACTGTGTCTACCACTACAGAATCTTTTTTCAATTCTTCTTGTGCACTTACATAAATCCCTATGAAAAAGGAAAGAATTAATAAAAACCGCTTCATTTTCTAAAAATTTTCAATGCAAAAATATTAAATATAATTTTTTTTAAAGGTTAATTGATCTTCAAAAAATTCATTTTTCATCAGATTTTAGCCTCAATAATGTAGTGTATAAATAAATTCAATGCCAAAATACTCGTTTCATAAAATAAAATTGATACCTTTTGTCTTAAAATCAGGTAAGTAGAATATGATTCATCGACAAATTTTCCGAAATTTATCGTTGGCTTTTGATTTGACATAAAATCTACATGTTTAAAAATGTACTTTCCAAAAGAGCGATTATATACCCCTTGCTGATGCTTTCAGTAATGTGGTTCGGATACTTTTTACAGATGCTCGGCTTTTTTGGAAGTTGCTTTGGGGCTATTATCCCTTTAGTACCCGAAGGATTGTTGGGGGTGATTACATCTCCCCTTTTACATGGAAATATAGATCATATCATAGGAAACTCCATTCCTATTGCTGCCCTGATGTTTCTGCTGTACCAGTTTTATCCTTTAGTAGCCAATAAGGTCTTTATTATCGGCTGGCTGGCAACAGGGCTTTTGGTCTGGCTGCTTCCCCCTATCGACATTCTTACCGGTGATTATATGTACACCTGTACCATAGGAGCCAGTGGTGTGGTATACGTTCTTGCTTTTTTCCTTTTCTTCAGCGGAGTATTTAAATGGAATACAAAGCTGCTTACCATATCATTGCTTGTCGTATTGTATTATGGAAGTTTAATTTGGGGAATGCTTCCTGAGGAGCTGTTCTATACGATGCAGGAGCCGAGTAAAATCTCCTGGCAGGCTCACCTTTCCGGTGCAGTCGTAGGAAGTATTATTGCTTTTGCTTTTAAAAATGTAGGCGAAAAAAAGAAAAAATATATCTGGGAATTTCCTAATTATTATAGTGAAAAGGATGACAAATTGTGGCAGGAATATAAAGAAAACCATCCTGAAGATTTTCTGGAATTACCTTATAAAAAGAGAGATGATATCTGGAATCATTTGGAGGAATTAAGAAAGAAGTAAAAGCTTATTTTTACTACATTTGAAAAAAAACACACATGATTTCCGAAGAATATTTATATGCCGTCGCTCTCCGCGAATGCAGCCAGATTGGTGACATTAATTTTTATAAACTTGTCCGGGCTTTTGGAAGTGCAGAAGAAGCATGGAAAAGGAGCAAAAAAGAATATAAAAAACTGGAAGGAATGGGATCAAAAACCGTTTCTGACATAGGAAATAAAGAACATCTGGATTTTGCAGAAAAAGAATTAAAATTTTGCGAAAAAAATAATATCCAGATCAAACTCAGACATCTTAAAGAAATTCCCCAACACCTTCATGAATGTCAGGATGCTCCTGCCATAGTCTATCAAAAGGGGAAGCTTGATGATTCACTTCGCAAGGTAAGCATAGTAGGAACCCGGAATATGACCACTTATGGCCGGCAATTTATTCATGATTTCTTTGAAGCTACCCGTTCTGCTCCATTTTTATCCGTAAGTGGTCTTGCATTGGGAGTAGATAAAGAGGTGCATGAACAATCTATTCACTACCGAAAACCCACCGTAGCAGTACTTGCTCATGGTTTTCAGTTTTTATATCCGGCCAACAACAGAAAACTGTCAGAAAAAATTCTTCAGGAGGGAGGAGTATTGCTTACCGAATTCAGCTCAACCAGAAAACCGGACCGGGAAAATTTCATTCAAAGGAACAGAATTGTGGCAGGAATTTCCCCTTCCACCATTGTTGTAGAAACGGGATTCGGAGGAGGATCTGTGAGTACGGCAACTTTTGCCAATGACTACAACAGGGATGTTTTTGCGCTTCCGGGAAAAATTACTGACGCTTACAGCCAAGGTTGTAATCAATTGATTTTCCATCATAAAGCAACTGCTATTTCAACCCTGAAAGACCTTATCAATCTACTGGGATTGAATGATCCTCCGGAGAAAATCGAAGAGCTTTTCCCATACAGTGAATCTGCCATACAATTAACTGATATTCAACAGACAATATATCAATACATAAAAGAGAATCCACAGATATCTTTAGACGATCTTTCGCTGGGAATTGAAATTTCCTCACACAAAATTTTACCAATCATTTTAGAATTGGAGCTTTTAGGGAAAGTAAAATCATTTTCCGGGAGGCAATTTATCGCAATTTAAGAATTAACGATTTCTTAATATTGCATTATTTCATACATAACATTTCATTTTTAATAAAATTTAATAGCAAATTATTAATTTAATAATATTCTGAAACATTATTATTTAATTTTCAACAATGTTAAAATAGAGTGTTGTGAATCTTGAAAAAAAAATTAAATTTGTTGACAATAATATTCAACCTTAATATATGGAACAATATAATATTGACCAGAAAATCCAAGAGTTTATTGCAAAAATTGAAGCAAAAAATCCTAACGAACCGGAATTTTTACAGGCTGTAAAAGAAGTTGCCGTAACAGTAATTCCGTTCATTGCTACCAAAAAAGAATATACCGGAATGAAGCTGCTTGAAAGAATGGCTGAAGCTGAAAGAATCATTATTTTCAGAGTTCCATGGGTTGATGACAAAGGAGAGATCCAGGTTAACAGAGGTTTCAGAATTCAGATGAACTCTGCTATTGGACCATACAAAGGGGGAATTCGTTTCCATCCTACAGTTAACTTATCTGTTCTTAAATTCTTAGCTTTCGAGCAGGTATTCAAAAACTCATTAACAACCCTTCCAATGGGTGGTGGTAAAGGAGGTTCAGATTTTGACCCACAAGGTAAATCTGATATGGAAGTAATGCGTTTCTGCCAGGCTTTCATGACAGAGTTATGTAAGCACATTGGTCCTGAAACGGATGTACCTGCTGGAGATATCGGTGTAGGAGCAAGAGAAATCGGATACCTATTCGGACAATATAAGAAAGTTAGAAACGAATTTACAGGAGTTCTTACCGGAAAAGGTCTTGCTTACGGAGGTTCATTGATCCGTCCTGAAGCTACCGGATATGGTGTAGTATACTTCGCTGAGCAGATGCTTAAGACGATCGGACAAGATTTCAAAGGTAAAACAGTAACGGTATCAGGTTTCGGAAACGTAGCTTGGGGAGTTATCAAAAAAGCAACTGAACTAGGTGCTAAAGTGGTAACTATCTCAGGACCGGACGGATACATCTATGATAAAGACGGTATTAGCGGAGAGAAAATTGATTATTTATTAGAATTAAGATCTTCAGGAAACAACAGAGCTGAAGATTATGCTAAAAAATATCCTTCTGCTGAATTCCACGCTGGGAAACGTCCTTGGGACATCAAGTGTGATGTTGCCTTCCCTTCTGCAACTCAGAATGAATTAGATTTAGAAGACGCTAAGAAATTGGTTGAAAGCGGATGTCTTTGTGTAACTGAAGCAGCTAACATGCCTTCTACACTGGATGCCATCAACTATTTCCTTGATAATAAAGTATTATTCTCTCCTGGTAAGGCTTCCAACGCTGGAGGTGTTGCTACCTCAGGACTGGAGATGACTCAAAAC
Organism: Chryseobacterium rhizosphaerae; assembly: GCF_003385455.1. GTDB lineage: Bacteria > Bacteroidota > Bacteroidia > Flavobacteriales > Weeksellaceae > Chryseobacterium > Chryseobacterium rhizosphaerae. The sequence continues at coordinate 266,605 of NZ_QNUF01000002.1, forward strand.
TCTATCCGTTTAAACTGGACTTCTGAAGAAGTAGACGCAAGATTAAAGGAGATCATGATCGGTATCCACAAAGCTTGTAGAGACTACGGAAAAGACGAAGACGGTTATGTAAACTACGTAAAAGGTGCAAATATTGCCGGCTTCGTAAAAGTAGCAGAAGCAATGTTGGCTCAGGGAGTTGTATAACATAAAAATATAAGGTTGGGAAAAAATCCCGACCTTTTTTGATACAGCCTGTTCCCGGGATAATGGGAAAAAAGTAAAAAGTGAAAGGAGAAAGTGCTGCTATATGCAGCACTTTTTTTATTTTTATTTTATGACAAACACCTTCAAAAATACCAACGAATATTTCCTGTTGTTTCCGGAAGAAACTCAGGAGAAATTAGAGGAACTGAGAAAAAACATCCTTGCTCAGTCTCCTGACCTGGAAGAGTATATAGGCTACCAAATGCCGGCTTTCAAATATAAAGGAAAGCCATTGGTCTATTTTGCAGCATATAAGAATCATATTGGCTTTTACCCTGGTGCTGAAGGGATAAAAACCTTTGAGAAGGATTTTAAAGAAGGAAATTACAAGTTTTCGAAAGGAGCGGTACAGTTTCCCATTACAAAGGATTTACCTCTTGATTTAATCCGAAGGATAGTAGCATTCAGAATCATAGAAATCGATCAAAAAAAATCCTGAAATACTAGATTTCAGGATTCCTTCTGGTGTTTACTAAAATGTTTTACTTTTTCTTTTTACTTTTCTTCTCTTCTTTAGTTGCTTCTGCAGGCTTAGTCGCTTCCGCAGTGCTTCCCGTACTTACTGTAGCATCCGCTGCAGGAGTAGCCGTAGAAGCATCGGCTGTAGTTGTTTGTTTTTGCCCGCTGGTTGTTGATGAGGTACTCCAGTCTGTGGTAGTCTGTGGACTCTGTTGTTGTGTTTGAGTTGTCGTTTGGTTACTAGTAGTAGTTTCGGCTGGCTTCTGTGTTTGTGTTTGAGCCGATACTGCGATTACTCCGACTAATGTAAACGCTGCCGTTAAAAATAACTTTTTCATAATGTAATATTTAAATGATTGTTTAAACTAAACGACACATCATTTATAAAATTATCCATAAAGGTCTTATTTAACGTACTTTATAATTATTTAAGAGGATTTAGTAAAATATCCTATTTCGTAATGTTTTTCATCATTTTTTCTACAAATTCAAAAGCAGCCGGACAGATCACTGTATTTTTCAGCATCAGATGATTGATCTGGTAAATCTTTTTACGATCGGTATGAGGGTATTCTCTGCAGGCTTTCGGCCTTACTTCATAGATAGAGCAGGTATTGTCATTATTCAGAAAAAAACATGGAAGATTCTGCAGTACTTTGTCGTTATCTTCATCCACCCTCAGAAATTTCGCTTCAAAATCCGCCTGCTTCATTCGCAGGTGTTTTGCTATACGTTCAATATCCTTTTCAGTATATAAAGGTCCGGTTGTTTTACAGCAATTGGCACATTGCAAACAGTCTATCTCTTCAAAAACTTCTTCATGGGTTTCCTGAACCACATAATCCAGATTTTTGGGAGGTTTCTTCTTTAATCCATCCAAAAACTTTTTATGTTCTTTCTGCTTTTGTAAAGCCTGTTTTTTATAAAAATCTAAGTCCATTTATTCTTTATTTCTTACCGAAGCGGTAAGTTCTTCCTTTTGATATTCATTAATTTTATCCAGATCTAAAATTGTTGTCTGATTATCTTTATTCGGATAATACATGGGAACAAATCTGGCTCCGTAAATAATTTCTCCCGTCACATAGGAAGACCTCTGAACGACTGTATTGGAGAAAACTTCATCAAACGCACGAACCTGAACAATAAGCTCGATATCTGTAGCATTAAAATCTTCTTCTGAAAATCCATAAAACGGTGAATTTTCATCTATTTTATGAACTACCGTCCAGTTTAATGCCAGGGTATTGATTTTGCTTAAATGGGTCTCTAATCTATAAAAATTGCTTTTGGGAACACCATTCTCAATCACTTCAATTGCAGCGGACACTATAACATCAGCGTCCGTAAGGGCATTGTTTTTATATGGTGCAAGTCTGAACATCAATGCTGCGGCATCCTGAAAAGGGGCAATGACAGCAATATCAGAAAATCTTAAATAAGCCCTGGGTCTTGAGAATCTCCCGTAAAAAAGTCCGGTAGCGATGGCAAAGGTAAGCAATCCTAAAAAAGCCTCGAAAGTAGCCACTAAACTGGCCATAAAACCCACAGGGGCAATTCTCCCATACCCTACTGTTGTAAATGTCTGTGAACTGAAGAAGAACACGTCAATAAATTCGTTAAGGGGATCACTCTTATCTATTCCTGTGAGATGTTCTACTCCAATGATATAATAGATCATTGCAAATACCAGATTAATCAGGATATAGGCTACAACCAGATAGGAAATAAAGCGGAAGGATGACAAGTTCAGCATCGTATGATACCAACTTAACCTATTGAAAACGTTCACCCCGGTTCTCTGAACATTCGGGAGCCCATCTTTATTGATAAATCTTCCTGATGCATTACTTCCGAAGCCACTGTTTTCCGTATTTTTCTGACGGATTTTTTTTCTGAATCCTCTTGTCATTTTCTGTATTTTTTCTCAGTTAAAGAACCTCAGGAATTTTTGAATCAGCAAATCTTCTGTTCGTCTTTACTTCGGTACAAAGATAAAATATTGTTTTCATGAAATTTATCAATCTTATGATTTGATTTTTAAATTGATTTTGCAGTACATTTGAAATATGAAAAAGCTGGAGTCAAGAGAAGATATTGAGCACCTTGTCAATTCATTTTACACCAAAGTTGTTAAAGATGAAACTATTGGATTCTTTTTTAATGATATTGCCAAAGTAAATTGGGATCAGCATCTTCCGAAAATGTATTCTTTTTGGGAATCTATTCTTTTTGGACAGATGACGTATAAAGGAAATCCCATGGGTGTACATTTCCCCATCAATGAGCTGCAGGCTATGGAACAAAAACACTTTGATCAATGGCTGAAACTCTGGCGAACCACTATTGAAGAAAACTTTGTGGGTGAAAATGCCGACATGGCCATCTACAAATCTGAAAACATTGCCAAATTAATGGCATTTAAAATGGAATTAGCCAGAAGACTCTAGTACAATTCCAAGTTTGGAATAAAATTTCAGCGAAGAGCTTTACCCATAAAGAATTCCCCTTTTCTTAAGGAACAATTACCGTAAAGATATAGGCTGCCAGATTGACTAAAAGAACGGTTCCGTACAGGATATTTGTTTTTCCCCTGCTCAACGAAAGCATGACAATAAATACGGATAAAGAAAGCAGGATAATATCTTTTTTGTCCAATCCCAGTACCAATGGGATGTCATACATGATGCATACCGCTGACACCGCCGGAATCGTCAACCCTATACTTGCCAGCGCCGAACCTAACGCCAGATTTAAACTTGACTGTATCTGATTCGCTCTCGCAGCACGTATGGCGGCAACTCCTTCAGGAAGAAGCACTACAGCAGCAATAATTACCCCTACCAAAGACTTTGGAGCTCCCAGACTCTGTACCATCTCTTCAATCGTATTCGAAAGTCCTTTTGCCATTAAAACGACAATGATAAGACAAATCACCAAAAAGGCAAAGCTTATGAATGTCTTCGTTAATGTGGGAATATAATGTTCTTCAGGATGCTCATCAGGAACGATGAAATAGCTTCTATGGCGTACTGTCTGTACCATCAGGAATACTCCGTAAATAGCGAGACAGGCAATGGAAATAAAAATAAGCTGTGCTTCATTATAAAAAGGACCATTGACACTGGAAGTAAAATTAGGAAGCACAAGGGTCAGCACCAGAATGGAAACGATACTCACCAGGTAAGTGGTGGCAGAAGTTCTTGCAAAGAACTGTTCATGGTATTTTACGCCGCCTACCAGAATACATATACCTAAAATTCCATTCAGGATAAGCATTACTGCGGCAAAAACGGTATCTCTGGCCAGCGTGATCGCCTGATCTCCGCCGGCTACCATCAGTGAGATGATGAGTGCCACTTCAATAATGGTGATACATAAAGCCAGAATGATACTTCCAAAAGGCTCTCCTACTTTATGAGCGACAACCTCGGCATGATGTACTGCCGATAAAACGCTTCCAATAAGAAAAATCCCCGCAATGATGTCATATATAACACCACCTCCCATGAGTCCGGAAAAATAGTAACCGACCGTAAGGACAGGAAAAATATAAGTATAATGTAAAAGTTCTTTGAATCTCATAAAGTGATTACAAAATACGAAAAATCTATAAAATTCGGAAGGTTAAAAGGAAATATTAATGATATTTTAATGAGCCCACAGGGTAAAGTCCTGAAAATCCGTCAGCATATGAAACAAAAGCCCAACGGCCGCAATTCTGACATTCCCTTTAAAAAACAGCATCAAAACATATACTGCAATTGCATAATAGGAATGTAAAATATGAAAACCTATACTGTTTCTTGATGGATCAAATACGGGATTGGCAAAAAGGTGATCCATATCTACAAGCATCGTAGCCAGCATAATAAGATATGCCTTTTTCCAGTTTTTACGAAAAAAAATCAGCGCAATAAACACCGGAAAAACCAGGTGTAAAAAATAATGAGTGATTTGTTTTAGCAAGAGAACTTCTGATGGAGCCATTAATATAGGGTCATTTTTAGGATGAAAGATTTTACCATCGCAAAATTAAGGGTAATTTTCCATTCTTCGCCTTTACTTTGACCCAATAATTTTGAGCTTCATTACCATAAAAGACATAATCTATATCAGAAATGATTCTTTTTTCAGTTTTACTTAGCGTACTTAAAGAAGAGAACAGCATTTCACTGTTTCTGATGAAGACATAGTTTTTTTCAAGTTTTGGAGACTGCTGTATTGGTTTTCTGGTAGACCTTACAACAATTCCGGCAGTATCTCTACTGGCATTATTGGGCTGAAAAGGAATAGCTGTGAATTGATCCTGGGCATTGATCCATTTTTTAGTTTGAAAATACACCCAGGTTTTTTCAGGAACCCGGCTTTGAAAATCAATAATATAGTTCGGCTGTATAATCTTCTGATACGCTTTTGTTTCAATCTCGTTAAAGTTATCATCATAACCATACGTGATAATGGTATCATTTACCTGCTCAAGATCTGCAGTTACCTTAACATGGTTGATCTGTAGTGAATCTCCTTTATTTACACCAAAAAAATGAGTATAGTTTTTTATGTTGTCAGCATTTAATTCTGCTTCTAAAAAATGATTTTCCTGCTGTAATTTCGAGACAATCGCATTGACTATTTCCGGATTAGAGTTGTTTTTTATTTCAATTTCATCATCTTTCAGCTCAATGGAAAAATTTTGGATTTTCTGCCCTGCAAGAAAAGAAATACTCCCTGCTGTATTTTGAATAAACTGATCTGCATTTAAAATGCTTTTGAAGGAAGTCTGAAAAACCTGTTTGTCTATGAGTCCAAGACCTGAACCGGAGGTTCCTACAATACAGTTTTCACCTTCTATACTTAGAAAAATATGATCCTTTTGGAAAATATTCTTTCCTTTACTGACAAACTTTTGCTGCTTTAAAAACGCAGTAAATTTCTGCGGGTCTTTAAGTTCTATGATACTATACCATTCTGAAGCCCGCCCGCCTTTAAGGTGGAAAATCTGTAAAAAATCAGGGATTTTAATTCCCGAATCTTTTAGGGAAGCTGAAGTTTTCCCTTTTGTTTTACTACCCCATTGTGAAGGGTGCGTGATCAGGCTGAAAATATATTGCCTCGTCAGATTCTTTACGTCTATTAAAATAACTGCATCAGCGTTTTCAGGAATAAACCTGAGCTTCTTGTCCTTATAGAAAAGTACAAAATAAACGGTAACAGCCAGCAACAGAATTAACGGGGCAATAACTTTCTTTTTATTCATCTACAATACCGGTGTTTTTTTCTCTGAATCTTTTATTTTAAAAATCTCATTAAACAGATCAAAGAAATACATCAGACTGTTTTCAGAAGAATTTTTAATATTATAGTCCATTTCTGTTTGTATGCTCTCACCTTTCACTTCGGTTTTATAATACAGTTCTCCTACATTTTTTCTAAACAGATCCACTGTTTTTCTTTCTGAAGGACTTTTAAACTCTTTATCTAAACCGATTAGAAGTTTCTGAAGATCCAACCTTCCCGACAAAGGATATCTGGATGAATCTTTTGCCCATTTTCTGGAAACTTCAGACTGACTGTTAGTAGTGATATTATCCTGAGAACTCGTAAGATAGACCACACCATCTTTTACAATAAAGAACAACTGATCAAGATATCCTTCTTTTTTATCGTCTTTAAAAGCGTAAAAGTTTCCTACTTTCGAGAAGTTTTTAGCCAGCTTTTTATTCGTTGTCAATACATTGAAAATACGGTTCCAGTAGCCTTCATTCTCTGTAGCAAATGCAAACGTGAAATTAGGAACTGCTACATCTTTGGTTTTCTTAACCTCCTTTTCGTTATAGTCCTCATCATATTCATAATCAGTATAGTCTACTTTTTTCGATTTCAGCTCATTCAAAACAAAAATTCCGTTTCCTGGGGCTATTTTAGTAATGGCTTCTTCATCCAAAACAATTTTCATCGTTTCCATGATCAGCTCTACTTCATTTTTATATTTCGCATCTCCCGAATCCTGAATAAGACTGTATATGGCATCAAAAACTTTCCCTCCGTTTACATTAACGGCATAGTACCCGATACTCTTTTCATTGATAAGGTCCAGCAGCTTTCTGTTCTTTTTTCCTTTATAAATTGACGAAATATTTTTTTGCATCTCAGCATTTTTATGCTGGTAATTATTCACCAGCTTTACTTTATCCTTGTCAAAGTATAAGTTATAAGCAGAGTTTGAGTTGTACATATTCTGGAAAACCTGTCCAAAATCGTAGCGTTTCATCGCTTTACCGTAGATTCCGTCATTAACGATTTTTCCGTAGTCCGTATAGACGAAAACATCAGAATTCGCATCTTTGAAAGTCAACATTTCTTTAGAAGCTTCCACTTCCAGGTTGGAGCTGAAATATCTGTCAAAATGAGCTTCAGCATATTTTTTTACAATCTTGAAATTCTCTCTGCGGATAGAATCCTGTTCTTTTTGGTAAGCTTTATCAGACTCAGAGTCATCATACTCCGGACCATAATTTTCCTCTACTTCTGGTTCCGGACTCAAAACATTCTCTTTTTCTTTAGGATACTGATGGTGTTTTTGCAGGTATTTGATATCCTTCTGAATTCTTGCAATCTCCGTGTTATTATCTTTGATGCTTTCTCTCAGGTATTTAATATCTTCTTTGAGAATTTTTATTTCGTCTTTATAATCAAACGGCTTTTCCAATTCTTCGGCATAGACTGTGTCAACAACAGCACTATCAACCGCGATGGCAACACTGTCCGCAACTGTTGCCGCTTCATCTTTCCAAAGGTCTTTATAGGGTTTAGTGTAGCTGATCATGCTAAGAACTGCACGGCTTCCATTCCATGCAACAAAAATATCATCATCTATATCAACGTAAGAGTAATTATTTTTTTGGGACGTTTCCTGTCCTTTTTTCTTCACGGAATTAATGAATTCCTGAAATTTTTCTTTATTATCGATGATAAAATGAGTATGATAGGTCTTGATAGAATCATTAAAACTGGCATAGTGATACTGAACAGCATCATATTTAATTCCGGTTTTAGAATAATCCGTCCATGAAGGCTTTTCTTTGCTCTTTTTGCTTAGCTCATGCAGCAAAGGATTAAGTTTATTCCAATTGATTTTGTTATTAAGTTGTTTCCCATTGACTTCCATATAAAATACGACATCATTCGGAACTTTCATACTATTTTGGGCTAAAGCCATGGTAAAACCAAAGACTAAGAAAATAATTTTCTGTATTTTTAAAACTATAGATTTCATGGTTGAATGTTAGAAATTTATTGGAAAAGAATTGTATTTTGTAATTGTTTTTTCTGAAGAATTACATCTAAGATATCAGCGTCCATTTTTATGGCCTTTTTATTTGGAGAAAGCTGATAAGCGGTATTGGTCTGAGATTTCACAGCACTTTCAAACTGCATTACAGAAGTATATTTAGCACCATTAAAGACTTCTCTGTCGGCTTTACTCATCTTGTCGTAATCCGTTTTGAATGTATTCACTTTGTTTCTCGTCAATACCTTTTTCTCAAGATTCTGACTGTAGATCTGTGTAGGGATCATTTTACCCAGTATATTCTGAGCTTTCAGCTTCTCTAGCCCGGCATTGATGTTTTCAATTTTCTTGAAATTACAGCTCAGCTTGATGATATAATTATCAAAGTCCATCGAAGTCTTCACATTAGTGATTCCCGGTGTTCCTTTAAAAATTTTAGCGGCTTCATTGATTTTATTTTCAATTTCTGACTTCTTGGGAACTTTTTTTCCATTAATCGTTTCCATTTTAGAAATTGAAGCGAGTCGTGTCTTGCTTTTGCTCGCATTAAGAATAATAGTATACTCCCCTGTTCCGTCAGCTTTTAGATTAATCTTGTCTAAAATATCAAAACAACTTGTCAGCAATAGTAAAGGCAAAAACAGAATACATAGCTTAAGAATATTTTTCATGTTTGGGTTTAAGACAACAAAACTACTCAATTTCGGCCTTAAATCCTTACAGTCTTTGATTTTTTGGACATAAATAGCTGTTTTCAGGTAGTTTTTTAAGACATACAATGATGCTATTATTGTTTCCGTTTTTTTCAGATTTGTCCTTTCAAATAATTCTGGCGAAGATCCTCGTCCAGCTTTTCAATAGCATACCGAAGGCAAGTTCTCGGCATTTCTTTATAATACAGATTCAGATAACTGATTAATTCTCTTTCATTTTTATTCCCCATTTCCCTTAATAGCCATCCGTTTGCTTTATGCATCAGATCATGGGTATGTTTCAGGTTTCTGGTCACCAATTCTTTGGTAAGATCAAATGATCCTTTTTTTACGTAATGCATAGTTCCCACTACGGCAATTCTCTTATGCCACATTTCTTCAGATTCTGAAAGGTCTCTCAGAAGGTATTCTTTCTGATTTTCGAAGGCATATCTGCCCAGAATTTTATAGCAGCTTGAGTCCACCAGATCCCAATTGTTAACATAGGGAAGATGATGAAGATAGAAAACCACTATTTCATCTTTCATTGCCTGATCTTTTGTTTTTTCAAACTTTGAAATCAGCATAAAGAGAGCCGTGAGCCTGTGTTCGTGATATTCCGAGGCCAACAGCTCGCTTAATTCCTTTAAGTTGATTTTTGAATAGTATTCTTTAGCTACAGACCTTTGATCCGGAACCGTCACTCCTAAAAACAAATCTCCTTCTCCATATTCTCCCTTTCCGGTTTTGAAGAATCTTGGAAAAAATTCAGCTTTCTCAGGAATTGATAAAACGGCTAATGCCTCCTGTATTTCTTTGACAATACTACTCATATTGAACTGCTGTTAGTGTGACATATTAAGCTTTGTCTTCCTGCACCACCGCCTCCTGTTCTTCTTCTTCCTTTGCGATCTTATTAGGATTGGCAACTTTGGCAATAGTAAGCCCCTGAACAATAATAGAGAATACTACCACGCAATATGTGATACTTAGAATGATCTCACTGTATTCGCTTTTAGGAATAGACATCGCCAGTGCGATAGACACCCCACCACGGATTCCTCCCCAAACCAGTACTTTTACGGTCTGCGGACTAAAGCTTCGCCTCAAAGAGGTGAATTTCGTAGGTCCCCAGATGGAAATAAACCGGGCAAACAAAACCACGACAATGGCTAATACTCCTGGAATCATAAAGTGTTTCAGATCTTTAATCATCAAAAGTTCGAACCCGATAAACAGGAATAATACAGCATTCAGGATCTCATCAATCAGTTCCCAGAATTTAATCAAATAATCCTGCGTAACAGATTTCATTTTGAAACTCCTGTTAAAATTCCCCATAAATAATCCTGCCGCAACCATCGTCAACGGACCGGAAATATGCATTTGTCTTGCAATAAGATAACCACCCATCACCACAGAAAGCGTTACCAATACGGAAATAATATAATCATCCACTTCACGCATCAGCCTGGAAGTAACCCATCCCAGTAAAACCCCAAGTAAAATGCCTCCTCCCGCTTCATGAAGCAAAAGCAATCCGATATTTTCAACACTTAAATCCACTTCTTTTCCGACTGCCAGCTGTAAAACCACTGTAAAGACTACAACCGCCATACCGTCATTGAAAAGAGATTCACCGGCTACTTTTGTTTCGAGTGATTTGGAAACCTTAGCCTGTTTCAGAACACTCAGAACTGCTACAGGATCCGTAGGAGAAATTAATGCTCCAAATACCAGACAGAAAATAAAAGGAAGTTTAATTCCTACATAGGGCAGTAAGTAAAACATTCCAAAACCTACAACAAAAGTGGAAATGACAACACCCGCCGTAGAAAATATCAATACCGGCCTAAACTGCTCCTTAAGATCATTGATGTTAATATGAATTCCTCCTGCAAAAAGAAGAAAATTAAGCATTGCTCCCATCAGAACCTCTGTAAAATCAATACTGTTCATCAGGTTGTGAAGATGTCCGAAGGTTCTTGGAAGAACCGATTCTCCGAACAACACCAGGAAAATAGAAACCACAATGGCAATAACCATTATTCCGATGGTACTTGGAAGTTTAAGGAACCTATAGTTAAGATAGGCGAATATTGATGCTAATACGATTAATGCTGAGAATGAATAATATAACTCCACTAAGTGTTTTTTAAATTAATTAATTTATGAATCTAAATAAAGTACTTTGATATAGGTTTTAACCCCTTCTTTTTCCCAGATGTCAAACATTCCGTCTTTGGAAGGTTTTGAACCTCTGGTATAATCCTGCCCAATTTTCAAAATATTCAGCAAAATATATTCGTCTCCCACGGAATTAACCAGATAAGCCGTTTTTTCAGATTTACCATCTCCGGAGCTTTTTATTCCATCCGCTAATGAACGGAACTGATTCAAGTGGTGCATAAAATTGTTTCCATCTTTGATAGAATCATAAGCTCTGAGAAGAATCAGCAGAATATCGAGATTGGTAGGATCTGTACCATACAAGGCTTTCCCCTGCTTTATACAGTCTTCAAAATTATTTTGTTTAAAAGCTTCTGCCAGGCTCTTAAAGCGGTCATCCGAGGTGATAATTTTATCCGTTCTAAAATTCCTTCCATAGTAAAGATACTGAGATTCTATACTGTCTAAAGATCTTGGAAGTCCCTTGTACTTAAAAATAAGTTTTTCATAATTGTACGGGGAATCATTCTTGTTTAGACTTTTCTCAATAGCTTTCATATCAATTTTTGATTTCTGACTGAAGCCAAAAACCGAAAAAAATATGAATAGAAGAAAAAAGGGATATTTCATCAATTCTTGTTTTCTTCGTCGTCGTTATCGAAATACTCGAAAAGGAAATCGTTGTATGGGAATCTGGAAATATGAATTTTCATAACCTCATCGTAAATCATCTTCTTCATTTCCGGGAAGTTTTCTTTCGTCAGTGCAGAGATAAAAACAGTAGGGTATTTGGATTTTGCCATCCATGTTTTTTCCCATTCTTCAAGAGAAATATTTCTCTTTGTACCCGGAGTCAGATCATCTTCATCCTTTTTCTCATAGCTGAAATCATCAATTTTATTGAAAACCATGATCATTGGTTTTTGATGAGCGTTGATTTCCATTAGGATATGATTCACAGATTCTATATGGTCTTCGAAACTTTCGTGAGAAATATCTACAACATGAATCAAAAGATCCGCTTCACGTACCTCATCCAATGTGGATTTGAACGATTCTACCAGCTGAGTGGGTAGTTTTCTGATAAACCCTACGGTATCGGTAAGTAAAAACGGTAAATTGCCAATCACAACCTTTCGTACGGTAGTATCCAGCGTTGCAAATAATTTATTTTCAGCAAAAACTTCAGATTTTGACAGGGAATTCATCAGGGTAGACTTTCCCACATTGGTGTATCCCACTAAAGCTGCACGAACTACTTTTCCACGGTTATTACGCTGGGTAGCCATTTGCCTGTCAATCGTTTTCAGCTTATCTTTCAATAAGGTAATCCTGTCACGGATGATACGACGGTCAGTTTCAATTTCCGTTTCACCGGGACCTCTCATCCCGATACCTCCTTTTTGACGCTCAAGGTGAGTCCACATTCTTGTCAAACGGGGCAAAAGATACTGATACTGTGCCAATTCCACCTGAGTTCTTGCGTATGAGGTTTGTGCCCGCTGAGCAAAAATATCAAGAATAAGGTTGGTACGGTCCAAAATTTTAACTTCCATCTCTCTTTCCAGGTTTTTAAGCTGGGAAGGAGAAAGTTCATCATCAAAAATGACAGTTCCTATTTCATTTTCTTTTACGTATTCTTTTATCTCAATTGCTTTTCCGCTTCCGATGAAGGTTTTGGAATCAGGTTGGGTTAATTTTTGAGTGAAGCGTTTCTGTACGGTTGCTCCTGCTGTGAAAGCCAAAAACTCCAGTTCGTCCATATACTCCAGTAGTTTTTCTTCATCCTGGTGCTGTGTAATAAGACCCACCAAGACTGCTTTCTCATAATTATGTTCTTTCTTTTCTAACATGAAATTCTATCTATGTTTATGATTTTTACAAGATAATATTTTTCAGAAAAAAAACAAAATCAAATTTTATTTAATAACACTTTTTAATATAATTTTAAGTCCGCTATAGTATTGTTTCATAAAAATCAATAACTTTATGTAATAATTTTAAGATTTTAAAATCTTAAAATTAAAATAGTTAGACTAATTGCCAGAAGATCATGATTACACAAATTAAGTGTATGATTATTGATGATGATGAACTGGATAAGCTGGTTCTTCAGCATTATATCAGACCGTATGAAAATATAGAAATTGTCGCTTCTTTCGATTCGGCAGAAAAAGCAATTCCCTATCTCGACCTTCCCATTGACCTTCTTATTATCGAAACCAACTTAAAGGGAATGAGTGGTCCGGAATTCAGAAAACTGGCCCATAAAATACCTGCCTGTATTTTTGTGAGCTCCCATCCTGAGCTGGCCGCTACTGTTTTTGAAATCGACACCCTGGACTTTATAACCAAACCCCTAACAGCAGAACGGTTTCATTACTCCATGCAGAGGCTTTTTGATTTTTTCAAAGTAAAAGAAAAGTGTGATTGTTATGATGCCCTATTTGGGGAAAATTTTATTAAGATAAAAGAAGGTGGCCATATTTCTCAGATCAGAAAAACAGATGTTTTGTATCTGGAAGCCTTGAAAGACTATACCCGGATTATCACACTGGAAAAAAATCACTGTATCCTCGATTCTTTAGGAAACCTGCTTCTTAAAAACTTCTTTGATTCTTTTGTGAGAATACACCGCAGCTATGCCGTACCCAGACATCTTATCCGGGGAAAAAGCTGCCATGAAATAGAATTAACCCACCACATCAAGCTTCCGATAGGCAGGGCTTATAAAAATAACCTCTCCTTTTTCGAGCCCTAAAAACACAGACTTTCTTCAACAATAATTCACAAAACGCCATTGGTCGATTATTTCTGCCGTTGGTCTATTTTTCTATAATCCGATGTGCATAGGTGGTAATTTAGTCTTCCCAAATTTGCCCTTAAAAAAACTTTTTACTAATCACCTAAAAACTGCTATTCATGAAAAAAAAATCTATTTATTGCCTCACCTTGCTTATATTTTCTGTCGTCATCTTTCGGGCCCAGTCAGCACTTTTGGCTACCGGAGCGGATGCGTCATCAGGCAATGGTTCTGTATCTTACAGTATAGGCCAGACTGCATACCTCAATAAAGGTACTCCCATTCAGCTTCTTGAAGGGGTACAGCAGGGGTTCGAAATCACCACACTTTCCTCCCAGGAAGCTTCATCAGATCAAAAAGATCAGAAAGACATTCTTATTTACCCTAATCCTTTTAAAGAATATTTGTATCTGGATTTTACCACAAACGATTATAAGAATTCAGAATATCAGTTATTCGATTCTCAGGGCAAACTGATCAAAAAAGATATGATTTTACAATCAAAATCTGAGCTTAATTTCTCTGCTCTGCCTTCTGCCATGTATATTATCAGAATTAGCAGGAATGGAGAAAACATTAAAACTTTTAAAATCATTAAAAAATAAATGCCATGAAAAAAATATTACTACTGTCCTGGATTCTCTTAGGCTTCTTTATGGGGCTTTCACAGGCTCCTGAAAAAATGAGTTATCAGGCCGTCATGAGAAATGGTGTCGGACAACTGCTAAGCAATCAGGCCATCGCTGTCAAGGTAAGTATACTGCAGGGTTCTCCTGCCGGAGCAGAGGTTTATTCTGAACGACTTACCGGAAATACCAATACCAATGGTCTTATCAGCCTTGAAATAGGAACGGGAACCATTATTACAGGAACATTTGCTTCGATCAACTGGTCATCAGGAAACTATTATTTAAAAACTGAAACCGACCCTGCGGGAGGAACCAATTATACCATTACAGGAACCAGCCAACTGCTAAGTGTTCCGTACGCTATGTATGCCAAGACCGCAGGAAACAGTGGCGGTACCTTTACCATTCCTTATACCAATACGGTAAATAATGCTTCTACTTTGTTTTCATTAACGAATGATGGAGATGGAACTTCTTTAGAAGGGACTAATAATACAGCCACTTCAAGTATTGCTGCAGTAAGAGGAATTGTGACCAGTACGGGTCCCGGAGGTTTTTCTTCAGGGGTACGCGGTATCAATAACGGAACCGGAGGCCTTGGAGTAGGAGTTTGGGGAAGCCAAAACGGAAGCGGATGGGGTGTTTATGGTGTTACTCCCAATGGATTAGGGGTGTATGGAAATTCCAGTGGAAATGGATATGGGGTATATGCAAACAGCAATACAGGAACGGGACTTTCTGCGACCAGTAACAACGGAATTCCTGCTAACATTGCGATCTTCAATAATGCGAATAACAATAATGTTCTTAATGCTTCTACCCTAGGAAATGGAACGGTCATCAATGTGACAACCTCCGGAAACGGAACCGGTGTTTTCAGTTCAACAGGAAGTGGCTTTGCAGTACACGGTATCACGTCTGCCCAGACTTCTGCAGGGATTATAGGAGATAATAGCGGAGCCGGTGAAGCAGTGGTAGGAAGAACAACCAGTGATATTGCCGGAGCTGTAGTGGGTAGAAATGACGGAGGTGGATATGGGGTAAGAGGATTTATTGCCACCAATGCCACGGGAACCGGTATAGGAGTTTATGGGCAGGTAGGTTTAAATAACAGTACAGGCCGTGCAGGCCGATTTGAAAATCTGAACCAAACCAATACAACCAATAATACGTTTGAGGTAGAAACTAATGGCAATGGAAACATCCCTGACAATACACAGGGGAATGCAGCCTCTTTTCTTGTCAACAACACCAATAGCGTTGGAGCGGCAGTAAGAGGACAAGTCAACACTATTTTCGGAAACTTTGGAGCAGCAGGTGTTTTCGGTATTTCTTCCGGAACAGGAGGTTTTGCCGGTTTATTTCACGCTTCTAATCCTTCAGGTAATGGAGCCGCACTGGTTGCTATTACGGATGGTAACGGAAATGCAATTACCGCTAATGCGAGCAAAAACGGTAATGGTGTTGAAACCAATATTGATGGTAACGGAAATGCATTGTATGCCTGGGTTCCATCTTTTGCAACCGGACGTGCCGGACGGTTCAATATTTTTAATGATGCCAATACCAGTGATGTAATTACCGTAACCACAGTAGGAAATGGTACTGCAGGAAACTTCAAAGTGGATAAAAGCCAAGGAACTTCTCCGGCAGTAAAAGGGGAGGTCAATTCGATATTCGCCAATTTCGGGACAGCCGGTATTTATGGTTTATCATCCGGAACCGGAGGATACGGAGGTTTATTTTACTCATCAAACGCTTCAGGAAATGGACCCGCTTTACTAGCTTTAACAGAAGGAAACGGAAATGGGATTACGGCCAATGCCGGTGGAACGGGTGATGGTATTGAAGCCTCTTGTGATGGAAATGGTAATGCGATCTCAGGTTTTATACCCAATTTTGGTACAGGTAAAGCAGGGAGATTTGCGAACTTCAATAACAGTAACGGCCAGCCGGTAGTACATGTAACCACTACGGGGACGGGCTCTACCTTACTTATTAATCATCAGGGACCATCCGGTGATATTGCCGTCTACCAGAGTGCTTCAACCAATGTAGCCAGAATCAACAAAGCCGGAAGAGGATTTTTTAACGGAGGAACACAAGCCAGTGGGGCTGACGTTGCCGAAGCATTTGATGTGGAGGGAAAAATTTCCGAATATGAAACCGGAGATATATTAGTGATCTCAGTAAATTCTGACAGAACCGTAGAAAAATCATCAAAACCCTACTCTAACCTTGTTGCCGGTGTATATGCTACCAAACCGGGAGTACTTCTTACGGAAGAGCATATTGATACCGATATCTCAGATAAAGTTCCTATGGGTGTAATCGGGGTAATTCCCACTAAAGTATGCCTGGAAAACGGAAAGATAAAAAGAGGCGACCTTTTGGTGACTTCTTCAACACCGGGAGTAGCCATGAAAGCCAGCCTTAAAAAGGTAAAAATAGGGCAAGTGATCGGAAAATCCCTTCAGGATTATGATCAGAAAGAAATTGGAAAAATTCAGGTATTAGTCAACATAAAATAAACCGTCATGAAAATAGTATATATCACATTGTTATTATTCTTAAGCTCCGTTATCTATGCCCAGGAAAATAAACAGGCAGCACCGACAGAAGATCAGGCTCAGGTTTTAAAACAGGCAAAGGAACAGGAAGCAAAGACAGTAAAAGACAATCAGGAAAAAACAGAGAAAAAAACTTCCTCAACGGCTCTGGTTTCAGATCAGGGACTGGAAGTAAAAAAACAGGAAGCAAAACCTAAGGCACCATCTGGTTCCGGGAAGTTACTTCCCAATACAGCAAGCCTTGAAGAAATAAAAACGACAATTCCCAACAGACAGGCATCCCGTAATACAACGAATTCTAGGAACACAAATAATACAGCAGGACTACCCAATACTGCAACACTGGAGCAAATAAAAAAAACAATTCCAAAAAACTGATAACTTAAAAGCTAATAACCTATCTAGATTTTTCAAACAAAAGAAGTCCGCCAATCCGGCGGACTTTTATATATTGGTAATGATAATTAAGATTAATCCCAATCAGCAGCTACAAACTTCATTGTATTTCCTTTCTCATCAGAAAGTGTCAGAAAATGTCCTTCTACAGTGTATTTGGTCATCGTATCAAATTTCTTTTGAAAAGAAATTTCCAGCTCCATATTCTGACAGGCCATCATGGTACTCACTCCATTTGATATTTTTACTTTTCCTCCTTTTTTAAATTCTAAAGCAAAAGACATTCTGTTGCATCCCATGTAAGCACTTCCCTGAATTTTACCATCTTCCATCTTCCCGATGAGGTTAATTTCCGCTTTATTGGCAATCAGCTGATCTTTAGAAAAACCATCTAAAGAAATCAGCATCCATTGTCTCTGAAGGGCAGGATTTTTATCCGGTATAGCAGAACAATTTAAAACAAGACCCAGAAATAAAACGGTAAAAAGTGATACTAGTATTTTTTTCATGCGCATTATCATTCCATTTTCATACCAATCTGGGACTGAATATCGTAAAAATTAGTAAATTAGCGACACAAAAATTATATTATAAAATGAAAAGACTATTTCTACTATTCACTTTCTTGCTGAGCTTTGCTCAGATGAGGGCGGATGAGGGGATGTGGCTGCTAATGCTCATCAAAAGACTTAACGGTGTTGATATGCAAAAAGAAGGTCTACACCTGACGCCTGAAGAAATTTATTCAGTAAATAATTCAAGCTTAAAAGATGCTATTGTAAGCTTTGGAGGTTTCTGTACTGGTGAAATTGTTTCTGACAAAGGACTGATATTTACCAATCACCACTGTGGTTATGGCGCTGTGGCGGCTGCTTCTACACCAGAAAAAGACTATTTGAAGAATGGTTTCTGGGCAATGAAACAAAAAGACGAATTTAATGCAAAGGATCTTTATGTAAGATTTTTAGTAAGAATGGATGATGCTACGCAGAGAATCAATTCTAAACTAAACAACAATATGACCGGAGCAGAGAGAAAAGCTGTTATTGATGCTGAAACAAAAGCAATCCAGACAGAAAACTCTGAAAACGGAAAATATACTGTAGTGGTAAGAGATTTCTTTAACGGAAATGAATTTTATTATTTCGTATATCAGGATTATAAAGATATCAGATTAGTAGGTGCTCCACCTTCCTCATTAGGAAAATTCGGTGGTGATACTGATAACTGGGAGTGGCCAAGACATACTGCTGACTTCACAGTCTTCAGAGTATATGCTGATGCTGCAGGAAATCCTGCTGAATATTCTCCAAGCAACACTCCTTTGAAGCCTAAGCATTTCCTTCCGGTTTCTCTTAAGGGAATTAAGCCTGGAGATTTCTCAATGATCTTAGGATACCCTGGTAGAACTAACCGTTACCTGACTTCTTACGGAATTCAGCAAATGGTAAACAAAGACTATCCGGCATGGGTAGAGGCTTCTAAAGTGGCTATGGACGTAATGAAAAAGTATATGGATAAGGATAAGGCGACTCAGCTTAACTATGCTTCTCAATATGCTTCTGTAGCGAACTACTGGAAAAACAGACAGGGAACTATTGATGCCGTAGATAAAAACGGAACCATCTCTGACAAACAGAAGATTGAAGATACTTATAAAAAATGGGCTGCAATGCCAGGAAACGATGCTTATGATGGTGTCCTGGAGGATATTGGTGCTTATTACACGCAGGTTTCAGACAGAAATGTTGAGAGAAACTATGCTTCACAGTTTGCAAGAAACACAAAATATATCTCTCTTGCTTTACAGGTAGGTTCTGCTCTTAAGGCTTATGCTGCTCAGGATATGCAGGGAAGATTAGCGATGAAAGCTAAAACAGAAGCTGCAATCAAAGGTGCTTATGAAAACTTCAATCCTTCTTTGGAAGGAGAGATGCTTGCCGCTATGACAAGTCTTTACCAGGCAAGAGTTAAAAATAAAGATGTAGCTTCTGCTACTATTTTAGGATTAGACGCTAAAACGGTTTCTAACCTTGCTTATTCTTCAATTTTTGCTAACAAAACTTCTGCTACGAACTTCTTATTGAATCCGGATGCATTAAAGCTTGATGCTGATCCACTTTGGAAAACAGCTAACGGAATCATGGCAGATCAAAAAATGAGCACTGAAAGATATGTTAAGGTAGATGATAATTTTGCAAAAAATAACCGTCTGTTCTTAGCTGGATTAATGAAGGCTATGCCTGAGAAAAAATTCTATCCGGATGCTAACTCTACTATGAGATTAACTTATGGTACTGTAGATAAACTTCCTATCAGAAATGACAGAAATTATTTCGGTATTACAGATAACTATTATACAGACATGACTGGTCTTGTAGGAAAATACAAGAAGGGTGATGAAGAGTTTGATCTTCCTCAAAGAGTGATCGACCTTTATAACCTTAAGGATTTCGGACAGTATGCAGATGCTGCAGGTTATATGCCTGTAAACTTCCTTTCTAACAACGATATTACAGGAGGTAACTCTGGTTCTCCGGTAATTGACGGTGACGGAAACCTTATCGGTATTGCTTTCGACGGAAACAGCGAGGCATTAAGCGGAGATATCGTATTTGAACAGGAATGGCAGAAAACAATCAACGTAGATGTTCGTTTTGTTCTTTGGACAATTGACAAATATGCTGGTGCCAGAAGATTAGTGGATGAGCTAAAGCTTGTAAGAAGTGAAAACACTCCTGCTGATACAAAATCTAAAAACTCAGGTACGACTACAGCACCTAAGAAAATAAAGAAAAAATAATCTCTTTTGATCTATTTTTAAAACCGTGAAATTTAGTTTTCGCGGTTTTTTTATTTTTGAATAATAAATCTTTCATCATGATTCCTAAAACAATAGAGTTTACAGCCACCATTCAACAAAATGGAGAAATGAATGCCGCCTATGTAGAGTTTCCTTTTTCTACTGAAGATGTATTTGGAAAAAAAGGACTGGTCAGGATCAAGGCTGTTTTTGACGGTCAGGTAGAATACCGGGGAAGCCTTGCCAAAATGAAAACCGACTGCCACCTCTTAGGACTAACCCAGGAAGTAAGGAAGCAGCTTGGAAAAACTTTTGGAGATGAGGTTTCCGTTTCTCTTATGGAAGATAAGGAGGAAAGAATTATAGCCATTGCAGAAGACATTGCTTTTATCTTTAATGAAAACCCTAAAGCCAAAACAATATTCGACAGCATGAGCTACACTCACAAGAAGGAATACATCCGCTGGATTGAAGAAGCTAAGAAGCCTGAAACAAGAGAAAATAGAAAGATCAAAATGATACAGATGATCTTAGACGGTAAAAAGGGAATATAGCATACGCCTCCTTTTCTTTATCTCAAATTTTTAATTCTGCTTCCAGATACTGCACTCCCCCACCATTGGTAACGGTGATGAATCCGTCATAATGAGCAATTCTCACCCCCAGTTCATTGGTAACTTCTTTGAAGTATCCCGTTTTTTCTGTATTGTCGGGCATTATATTTTTTTGCCATAAAAACGTGGCAGACTGGCCCCTTTTATTTTGAAATACCAATGAGCCCAACGTACTTCCCAATCCGAATGATTTAATATCTACCACCGCGCTTTCATTGGCTACAAAATCTTTAGTTAAAACAATAAAATTATCCATTTAATATTTTTTTGATTATAAGTTAATTCTTAGGTCAAGAGGTGCATTCATACATCTATTTTGTCCTGCTGCAAATATTGTCCTGCCTAACGACAAAACTCGACGTATTATTTACTAAAGGTCAACTCATAAGAAAATAATTATTTTTTTGTCAGGATGTTAGAAAGTCTTCGACTATAGTTTTAGCACAGTTATAACTATAAAAAATTATCTTATGAAAAAGAACTTTTTAAAATGTACAGCAGCAGGTCTTATCGCTGCATTTAGTCTTTATTCATGTAACGATTCTGATGATGACATGATGGGAAATGTGTCCTTTCAGAGAAGTATTACTTTTGAGAATGTTGTCACCCCTAAGGACTTTGTAGAAAGTGGCAGCTTTCAGGGAACGGGACAGCCGGTGATCTTACCGGGACAATCGGTTTCTATTAAATTCAGCGCAGGAAAAGCTCAGTCTTTAATGTTTTCAACTATGTATGGTGCTTCCAAAGACTGGTTCTTTGCCTCTAAGCAACCCGGAATACAATTATTTGATAATAATGGGAATGCCATAGCTGGCGATGTTTCGTCAGAAGTACTTTTATGGGATAATGGAACCAAAGACAATATGACGGGATTAGCGGAAAGCAAACCTATTATGCAGGTTCCTAATGTCATTGCATCACAACTGATGAAGCTGAATCTTGCTTATAATGATGTAACGTCTGAGTTTACCCTAACCATTACCAATACTTCCGGTGGAACCGCTCATGAAACACCTTTTTCTCCCGGAGTCTGGGCTGTTTCCAATTATAATGGTTCTCAGCTATTAAACAGTACCCCGTTCTTTATGCCCAACACATTATCCAACCCCGAGATTACCGATATTGCCCAAATGGGAAGCATCACAAAAATGATGACAAAACTAAATGCGAATACGGGAATTATGACAGGGCTCTCTCCTGCCCTGGTAGTTGTTTATCGAGGTGATAAGAACCCAATCTACGAATTAGGAAAAAAGGATAGCGGAATGGGGTTAAAGGAGATTGCACAAATGGGAAATGTTGCCAAACTTCAGAACAGTTTACAATCTTCACCGAACGTGAAAGGGGTATTCATTGCCGGAAATGCTCCTGTATCACCAGGAAATAAGGTTACTGCCAGCTTTAAGGCAGATCCGGGCGACAAAATTGCTTATGTTACCATGTTTGGATTCTCCAATGACTGGTTCTATGCCAATGAACAGAATATTGATGCCAATATAAAAGGAGATGTTACGTCCGGAACAGCTTTATTTGATTCCGGGACCGGCATTGATCAATATCCGGGAGCAGGAAACCATCAGGCTTTATTTGGAGGAACTCCACAGAGTGAAAATATGGTGATTTCCAAAGTGGGAACATCATATCCGGTTCCTGCTGTACAAAATGTGATTAAAGTGACCGTAAACTAGTCGTACAATAAAAACATATATTTCGGTTAAAAGGTCAGACAGTAAGTGTATTGTCTGGCCTTTTTTATTTTCATAACCGTTAATGAAGTTTTAAAAAACTTCACTGGCAGACCTATTTACGGACTCAAACAAAGTTTATTGACAACTGAAAAAAATTCATTTAAATCATAGTACCTCATCAATTCTGATGAAAATTGTGTTAAAAAAAAGAAAGTATAAGTTATTTTGTTATAATTCCATTAAAAAGCAGATTATAGATCAAAAAAAGGATTAGTTTTTGGTATAATTCTGAAAACACATTGATGATTAGATTCGCTTATTTATTTTTAATGTTATTAGGTGCAAGTGTAAATGCTCAAAGTAATAGGTTCTACTACGAATTGAAATTTAAGCCCGACACTATTGCTGCTTATGAAGTAAAGGAATTTTTCATTACCGACATCAACCCTAAATCGGTAAAATACTATTCATTAATTGATCAGAAAAATGACAGTATAATGAAAAATCCAAGCTCAGATTCAGAATATGAAAGAACGAAATTGTATCACTATATCAGTAGAGAAAGAAACAGTTTCAATAACACAAATTATTTCATCGTTGGCAATATAACTGCCCAAATGAAAACCAATGATGAAATGAAATGGACTATTCTACCTCAAACAAAAATGCTGGATAAGCTAAAAGTACAGGCAGCTGCAACCAACTTTGGAGGCAGGCAATGGACAGCATGGTTTACAGACACGATCCCAATTCCCGAGGGTCCTTATAAATTTCGGGGGCTTCCGGGTATGATCCTAGAAATATATGACAGCAATAATTATTTTCATTTTACATTGGTCAAAAATAAAAGGCTAGATAAAGAATATGATACTTCAGGGATTGTAGAAACCCATTTTGGGGAAAAGCCCTTACTCATTGATAAGCAAAAATATATTAAACTCAAGCAAACAGGATACAACAATCCTTTTGAAGACATGATCAATAACAAGATAACATCGTATACTGACGAAAATGGAAATGAAGAGGCTTACGACTACAGACAGATGACATTAGAAAAACAACGGGAACTCAAAGCGCTCAACAATCACATCGAGAAAGAATTTATAATGCAATATAAATAGAAAGAAGCATGTTGCAATTATCAAAAATAACTTGGATATAATCTACAGTATTTTAACTTATAAAATTTATCCTTGAAACGTTACGTTTATTTTGATAGTTCCTTTTATAGTTTTCACATTTCCAACTTTTCTTTTTTCTAAATTTAAAGTATTGGTTATTGATATTAGAGCTGAGGATTTAGAATGGAGAAAAATAAGTTGAGAGTTTACTTATTAGAACTTTATTTATAAATTAAAACAAATAAAATTATGAATCAATTTCTTATTAAAGATAGTATGGTAGATATGCGAAATATGTCTACGAATGAAATAACTGATATTCAAAATGGAATATATAAAGGGGTATTATTGTTAGGATATTACAAAAAAGGAGATACACCAGCACCTATTGCATATTATTCCTATTTAGGTAATGATAATATTGATGATGGTGGAAGTTTAATAATATTGAATGGACTCAAGCTATTTCATGAATTTTTAGGAGAGGTAGATGTTCGTTATTTTGGAGCTAAATCTCAAGTTAACCTTAATCAGTCTATAATCATAAATAATGCATTATATAAATGTAGAAATATTATTATAGATGATATGTACTATATTAGTGCAGAAAATAATGATTCTGGTGTAATGCCTCCTTCAAATACTTCGATAAAATTTACAAAAAAAGGATGCTTTAAAGCTATTGCTTCAACAAGTGAAAGCTATAGAATTTTAAAAATATATAATGCTCTTAATGTAACTATAATTAATCCTTTTATTTTAGGGGAAAGAGATGAACACGCTGGAACTACTGGAGAATGGGGGCACGGAATATCTATTACAAACTCAAGGGATATATTAATTGAAAATCCGAATATTAAAAATTGTTGGGGAGATGGAATATATATAGGAAATGAATATTGGAATCATGACTCCATTATTTCAACCGAGAATGTTATTATAAATAATGCATTAATTGATAATGTCCGCCGTAACGGTATTTCTATTACATCAAATAAAAATATAACTATTAATAATCCTAAAATAAGAAATGTTAATGGAGCTCTACCTCAGTCAGGGATTGATATAGAACCAGAAGGAATTGATGGGCTACCAATTGTGATTGATAATATTAATATTATAAATCCATTAACGGAAAACAATATGGGAGCTGGAATTATGCTATTCGTGTCAAACTATCTTTTGCTGGAAAATAATCCACAGATTAATATTAATATAAATAATCATATTGATTTAGGATCTCTTCACGGGTTCTTCATTCCGTCATTTCGAGATGGTTTAGAAGGATGTATAAATATTACAAACCCCAAATATAGTAACAATAAGTCTGGTGCGATACTAATTTCAAATTACGCAAAAGAATATGCTCCTTTATTAATTCTTGATGCTCCAGTTATAAAAAATTGGAATACTAGTAAAAATCAATTTTATTATTACAAACATGCAATAGGTATTATAAAAGAAGATGAGGATAATGAATATAGGAACACTAACATTTTAATTAAAAATCCTACCTTTGATTATACAGATATAGGAGACATAACTACCAGTATATTTCAATGCCATAGTGCGAATCCAAATAAAAAATCAATAATTTTAAAAAATGTTAGAAATATTAATGGAGGTAATAATGTAATGGGAATTGTAAAAGGTGTTGTTATTATTGATATGATGAATTTAATTAAAGGTAACTATTGGGAAACAGATTCTACTATCAATTTTATTAGAACAGGAAGTTTTTTAACAACATATACTAATAGTAATTTAGCGGATAACCCGCTCTTTAGGATCCAAGGAAATTTATGGACAGATGGACAGCGAATATCTTTTTTAGTTGAAAAACAGGGAAGTTTGATTACGATAGTAAGTGACAGTAATAATATATATCCTCCAGTGATTGGTGGCAATCTCTCAAGCAGAGATGTTGGTAACAAAATAACATTAGAATTTAATAATGGAAATTGGTATATAGTTGAAAAACTAGGTATTTGGACAAATGCTCAAGGAACAACAAACAGTATTATTTCTTCAAATACAGAACCGATTAATATGCCTGAAAATTCAATTTGGATAGATATATACAATAATCAAATTAAGAAAAAAAATATTACAGGAAATTGGGATTTACTCTAATAAATTTATATATATATTAGTTAAAATGTTTTAATTTCAAAGAATGATGAAAAAATTAAAATTTTGGTTTTTATAAATGGAAAATTTATTATTCAAATTTTTGGAGCAGTCGCAGAATTTGAGAGAAATTTAATTAGTGAAAGAACCAAAGATGGGTTAGAGGGGCGAGCGAAAAAGGAAAAAACTTTTAGGAAGACCTACAGGCTCTAATCAAAAAAGCATAGAAAAATATCAATTTGTCAAGCATTTATATGATAACAAAAACATTCCTATCGATAAAGCTTGTAAACAGGCTGGTATTAGCAAAGCTACTTTTTATAGAATTATCCTTTTTGTCAATTCTATAAAAAGTAGTTAAATAGAAAGCTTCATGTTGGAATTATCCATTCCAGAACTCCCTGTCCAAACTTCTGTATTGTATAGCTTCGGAAATATGATAAGACAGGATTTTCTCAGCTTCTTCAAGATCGGCTATGGTTCGTGCTACTTTCAGGATTCTGTCATATGCTCTGGCGGAGAGATTTAATTTTTCCATAGCTAATTTGATAAGGCTGAAAGAGGCTTCGTCTAATTCACAGAATGCTTCAATTTCTTTAGGACCTATCTGTGCATTACAGCTGATATTCAGGTTTTCATACCTTTTATTCTGAATATTCCTTGCCTTTACTACCCGATCTCTTATCTCTTTGCTTTTTTCGCCCTTCCTTTTTTCGGAAAGTTGCTCGAATTCCACCTTCTGCACTTCTATATGGATATCAATTCTGTCTAAAAGCGGTCCGGAAAGTTTATTCATATACCGCTGCATTTCATAAACAGAAGATGTATTACTGGGGTCATCCGGAAAGAAGCCACTTGGGCTGGGATTCATTGAGGCAACCAGCATAAAACTTGCGGGATAATTGACCGTAAATCTGGCTCTTGAGATGGTGACCTCACGATCTTCCAATGGCTGTCTCATCACTTCCAGCACGGTCCGCTTAAATTCCGGCATTTCATCAAGAAATAATACTCCATTATGGGCAAGAGAAATTTCTCCCGGCTGAGGGTAGCTTCCTCCTCCCACCAAAGCAACATCAGAAATCGTGTGGTGTGGAGATCTGAAGGGGCGGACAGTCATTAATGAAGCTTCGGTTCCTATTTTTCCTGCTACAGAATGAATCTTTGTGGTTTCCAATGCTTCTTTCAAGGTCAACGGAGGCAAAATACTGGGAACTCTTTTAGCCAGCATGGTTTTTCCACTTCCCGGAGGACCGATAATAATGATGTTATGCCCTCCTGCTGCGGCAACTTCCATAGCTCTTTTTGCGGCTTCCTGTCCCTTTACTTCAGAAAAATCAAAAGGGAAATCATTGATTTTATCCTGAAATTCTTTTTGGGTATCTAATGTCAATTTTTTAAGAGCCTTTCCCTCATTAAAAAAGTCAATGACTTCTTTGATATTTTCCACTCCATATACCTCCAGGTCATTAACAATTGCTGCCTCGCGGGCATTCTGAACCGGAAGAATAATCCCTTTAAAGCCTTCTTCTCTGGCCTGGATCGCAATAGGAAGAACTCCTTTTATCGGCTGAAGGCTTCCGTCTAAAGAAAGCTCGCCCATAATGATGTAATGCTGGATTTCTTCAGCCAGAATCTGATCGGAAGCCGCCAAAATACCAAGAGCAATGCTCAGATCATAAGCAGATCCCTCTTTCCTGAGATCCGCAGGCGCCATATTAATTGTAATTTTCTTTCCGGGGATTTTGTAGCCCACATTTTTAAGGGCCGCAGATATCCTGTAGCTGCTTTCTTTGATCGCATTATCGGGAAGACCTACCAGATGATATCCCACTCCTCCCGTATCTACATTCACTTCAATAGTAATCGTCTGGGCAGCAACTCCGTGAATGGCACTTCCATAAATTTTTATCAGCATGGGTGTGTTTTTTCAAGTAAATATAACCAATAAGCTATTTTAGAAAATTGAATTTTGCCTTGATAATATTCTATAAAAAACAGGGATAACTAAAAACATATCAACGAAATATGCTCTCAGAATAGTATTGAGATGAGTATGAAATACAATTTTATTCTGTCAATCTATTCTGACCTCCCCAATAACAAAGCTGGCGCAATAAAGGAATTAACGAATCGGCCTTTTGTGTAAAGGAGTATTTAATTCCTTTCGGTATGGTTTCAGAAATTTCAGCTTTCTCAATAATCCCCTCCTTCTCTAACATTTTTAATTGTCTGCCCAGAACCTGGTCAGAGATATTTTCCAAATCGTTTTTTATCAGACTAAACCGGTTGTTTCCATGGGCAATAGAAAAAATAATCTGCGATTTCCATCGACCGCTAATTAACTGAAGGACATAATTAAAATCACAGGTATTTAGCAGGTATTGGCTATTTATGCTATTTGTCGAATTTTCCTTTTTCATTCTACTAACAATTTTGTTCGTTATTGCCCATTGTTAATCATTGTAGCAACTTTGATACAAAGTTATAAATAATGATAAAAAAAATAAATCAGCATTCACTAGGTATTTATCTGGTCATTTTAGCGATGGCCTGTGTGCAGTCAGGAACTGCAATAGCCAAATTTTTATTCCCTGTTTTGGGTCCTGCCGGAACTGTAAGCTTAAGATTGGGAATCGCATCGCTATTGCTCTTGATCATTTTTAAAGTAAAAATAGTTGGCAGAAACAGATTTGACTATGCCTGGTGTTTATTATACGGACTTTGTTTGGCAGGAATGAATTTGTCTTTCTATTATGCCATTAAATTCATTCCGATGGCATTAGGAACTACTATAGAATTTACAGGTCCCTTAGCCTTAGCGATCATTCTATCAAGAAAATACCAGGATTTTATTTGGGCGGGTCTTGCGGGTTTAGGCATTGCTTTAATTACTCCCTGGAGCAATACAAATGGTATTCATCTAGGAGGTATAGCACTTGCAGCCTTAGCGGGCACATTTTGGGTAGGATATATTCTATGTGGAAAGCTGGTGTCCCAAAAAATGAAATCTATTGATGCCGTTGCTTTAGGGATGGGGTTTGCATTTTTACTGGTATTACCATTTGGGTTAAATGATGGTTTTGTTGAAAAATTAAATATCAAATGGTTATTATTGGGGGTATGTGTCGCTTTATTATCCAGTGCAATTCCTTTTAGTTTGGATATGAGGGCTTTCAAAAACTTATCTTCAAAAACCTACAGCATCCTTATGAGCCTTCATCCGGCTCTGGCAGCACTATCAGGGTTTATATTCCTGGGAGAGCGTTTAAATCTAATTCAAACATTAGCTGTACTCTCCGTAATTATAGCAAGTATAGGATCCGCAATTACCTCTAAAAAATAGCTGTTATAATCATTCCTTATCATAAGCTGATCGCTATTCTATATTCAGCCGGTTATAATTTTGTAAGGCATCAATAAGTAAATCATGGGGCAGTGCAACAGCTGTATTACCATTTACCCCTTCCATTGTTCTCGCAGCTACCATAGCATTAATTATAGATTCTTCAACGACCTGAGCTGTTGCTTCGAAGAGCGGTGTCATCTGATCATTCGAAATCGTTTCTACCTGTGTATTTTCATTTCGGTTAAAAGCATCTTTGTTGGCAGTAGAAAATGCCAGGAATATTTCCCCGGAGCCATTTGCCCCACGCCCTCCGACCATTCCTATGCCTATCGTTACTCTTTGGGCAATTCTTTTTAACTGATGAGGTAAAAGTGGTGCATCTGTAGCTATTACAACGATAATGGAGCCATCTCCTTCCTGTCTTCTTGATGTAGGCGGTCCATTAAAGATAGAGCTTTCAAAATCCTTAAGCTCCATCCCTATAGGAACTCCGGCGATCGTAAGATTCTTTTTAATCCCAAAATTAGATTGTACAAGAGCTCCCACAGTATAGGAAGTGTCTTTTATCCGGGCTATTCTTGACGAAGTTCCCGTTCCCCCTTTGAATCCGAAGCTCATCATTCCTGTTCCGCCACCCACATTTCCCTCTTCCAAAACTCCGGAAGAAGCATTGTTAATGGCCTCCAACACATGTTTTTCTTTTACATGAAATCCATATATATCATTGAGGAATCCATCGAAAGTTTCTCCAACAACAGGATAGGTATACCACCAGTCATCTGTCTTATACCAATTGATATCTACATACCATTTTAAAACACTGTCTAAAACAGTCCCCACACTATTGGTATTGGTAAGCATGATAGGAGATTCTAAAAAACCAGATTCTGTAATCCAGGTTGTCCCCGTCATTTCACCATTCCCATTCAGGCTATACCAATTTGCGTAAACAGGGCTGAATTTCTTTTCTTTTCCTACCGGAAATATTGCCGTCACACCCGTTCTTATTTTTATGGGATTCTTGCTGGCTGAGAAACTGATGTCATCAGAAATAATAGTACTGTACCCTACTTCCACACCTTTAACATCCGTTATTGAATTATATTCTCCCGGAATTCCCTCAAATAGAATTCCTAAATCTCTTGCTCTTAATTTTTTCATCGCTAAGTCAAATTTAGATCAATCAAAATTCCATAAGTATTTTATCATTTACAATAACGAACTAAATTGTGAGTACAATGAAACAGGTTGATCTGTAGTTTATTATTCTGGAATATACTTTGCGGCTGGCATTACAATGCCGCATAGCCAAAAAATGCAAGAAGTGCGGTCCCTATTATCCCGGAGAACAGAAATGAAAAGAGTTTGAAATTATTTTTTGATTAAAAAGATGAACGCAAAGCTTATGAATAATTCCGCTTTATTTTAAATGGGCAAAGTGATGCGACTTTGTCGCTGATGAAGATGTATCCATAGGCTTCGACGAATCAACTTCGTTGATTCTATCCTTTGCTCTCTGAAAATATGGATCATGAAGCTAGAGCTTTGCGTTAGAAAAACACATCATCAGTACATGACCTTTTTAATCAAAAAATCCTTAAAGAATATGATTTGGAATAAGAAAAAACATTGTTCCCTCAGAGAAAATAGTAGCAGAACTCAACACAGGTAAGAGTTTGTAATGATGGATATATGAACAAATATAATGCCTTCCCGTGTATTGCTGTAGATTGTATGATCGCTAAAAAAAATCGGTACAAATAAATTGTACCGATCCTCCACTTTAAAACTAACAAAAAAGATTATTTAATCTTCTACTTTTTTATGAATTTATTTTTATAAACGTTGCCGTTTGAACCTTTAGAAACAATAATATAGTTACCTGGAACAAGATGACTTACATCAATGGCCTGGTTGTACTTGTGATCGTTTTTCTGCAACACTAGTTTTCCGGACATATCTATAATTGTAACTTCCTTATAAACTTTATCAGATTCTTTTCCGATATAAAGGAACTGAGCTGTAGGATTCGGATAAATTTTCAGGTTATTATCTTTCTGCTTTGTTTCTCCTGTTCCTAAATTTTCGCAGAATTCCCAGTTTCCGAAATTCAGCTGTACGAATGAAAAAGGATCCAGCATTTCACATTGGTCCGGGCAGTACTCAGTACAGGCATAGAATCCATATTTTCCGGTTTCTGTAGCGGTAAAAGAATCTCCATTCACTCCAGCGATGATACAAGGGTCTCCCGCAACCGGAGGATTGCTGCCTGGAACGCATTTAAACCAGGTATGATTGCCATATACAACAGGAAATATATCATCAAACTTTACAGAAGCTCCATTACATACATTCACTACTCCAAGATCCACTTCCTCATAAGTTCCAGGTGTATAGGTAGACATCATCGCCGGAAGCCCATACACAAATCCATCTGCCATAATTGCAGGGCTTTCCGCAGTACAGTCTCCCTGTGTAACGGCTACTTTAAAATAATACAGCTGATCATTTCCATTAATCGTGAGCTGCTGTGATGTGGCTCCGGGAATTGCTACCCACGGATTATTATTGGGAGTCTGCCACGTCCATGCCTGCTTATACCACTGGTAACTGCCAAATGCCTGTGTAGATAGTATTTCATCTTCCACATTACAGAATAAAATCTTGTCCGGAAATTTTACTCCAAGCCTGGGGCTGGTAATGGTAGGATTACATTGTGCTTTGATACTCAGCACACTGAATACTAAAAATGTTAAAAAAATTAGTCTTGTTTTCATATTTATACATTTAATGTGAGTGTAGGTGTGATCAATAATTTATATTCAATCGAGCAGCAATCTGATCCCGAACTTTACATTAAACTGTAAAGGTTTCTCTTTATAGACCGTATTCAGCGCGTTATTTTCTTTGAAATGATATCCAATTCCGGGTTCTGCATACACTCCGAATCTGTCAATGACTTTCAGCTGAAGTCCAACCGCTGTATTTACTGAAAACTGCAGGGATTTATTATCCAGGCTTTCTTTTGTCGTCTCCTTTATTTCGTCATCTACTACATAGTTCGTGGTAAGATTTCCCCCAACAGGTTTTTCTACGAGTGCCCCTCCTGTAACATATCCTGTAAACCTTCCTTTCTGAACTACGTTATAATTAACCTGAACAGGAATTCCTATATAATGGACCGTCTGCACTCCCTTTATATAATTGGTATGGCTTCCGGAATGAAGTTCCGATGTCAGTTTCGTATAATTCAGTCCTGTCCCGATTCCCCATCTTTTCCCTAAATTATAATAAAGGGACAGCCCCAGAGTAACCGGTATTTTATGACGGATCTTCGCTTCCACAGGCTGGCTTTGGTTGGCCAGCAATACTTCGGTAAGCGGGTTATCATCATAGGTGGAAGTAGTCCACACCTGTTCAATATTCATCGGTTTTCCACTCATAGAAGCATACCCCGGAAACTGTTGTTCTGCAACATTTAATGATGCGTTTCCTGTGAGCATACTCAACATCCAGGATTTCTCAGGCTTAGATTTTTTGTTTTCAGCATATTTTTCCTTCTTCTTTTCCGGTGTAAAAAGAGCTTCCTCAGCTTCCTTCCTTTTCATTGGCTCATCTTCGGCCTTCTCAACTAAAAGAGGCTTTTGAGAAATTTCAGTCTCTTGCCGGGCCTCTACTTTTGTTTCCGGAACTGCGGCTATATCCTGAACGACCTCTGCATCATTCTTTGTTTCCTTACTGAAAAGCTGTATATCATTTATTTTTCTTAACGTTCTTTCTATTGTTGTTTCTGCCAATGAAGCCCCGGTACTCATCTGATCTTCAGCAGCAGAGCTGCCCCGGTCTTTCGGGTTTTCTATCCCTATATTCTTTTTTACCTTTTCTTTAAGGCCATCTGCATTCTGTGAAATGGTTTCAGGTCTATCTGTATGAGAGTCAATCTGCAGTACAAAAAACAGCAATACGGCGGCAGCGGCGGCACCACCAATACGGTAAAATAAACGCTTGTCGACTACTTTATGGCCATTATTATTTCCTATCTCATGTTGTTCTTCCGGAATAAAACCGGTAATCATCTTATCTTTATCTTCTTCAGAGAATAATTCATCTCTGATGTCATCCCACAATCCTTCCGGAACATCCTCTTCATGGTCGTCCATTCTGCTTCGCAGGTTATTTAACCATTCATTATTCATATTGTGCTTTTTTTGACATTTTAAACTCCTTTATTTTCTGAACAAGCAATCCTTTTGCCCGATGAAACTGTGAAGCAGAAGAATTCTCTGCAATTCCCAAAAGCCCGGAGATTTCTTTATGGCTTTTTGTTTCAAATACATACAGGTTAAATACCGTTCTATATCCATCCGGAAGCGACTGTATCATTTCCATAATCACAGCTTTTGGAATTTCCTCAAAATCAGGTTCTTCATCATTAGGAAGATCCGGGAGATCCTCTATTTCCACTGTTGATTTTGTATCTGTATTCTGCTTAATATGCTTTAAAGATTCATTGACCACAATCCGGGTCATCCATGCTTTTAAAGAACCGTTTCCCCTGTATTCAAAAGAGTCTATTGAACGAAACATTTTGATAAAACTGTTCTGCAGCACATCATGAACATCCTCCTTTTCAGTCAGATAACGGGAACAGATATAGGTCAGATTACCGGAGTAGGCTCCGAAAAGCTCTTTCCATGCGGCTTCCTCCTTCATAAGAAGGTGTTTTACCAAAATCTGTTCTTTATTTTCCTCCATGTAGAGCTACCGTATCCGATTGAATATTGATTAAAATTTTTAAGCAAAAATAGATTGCATCATATAAAACACAATCCATTTTTGGTAATATTTATTATTTAGTTCTTTATACAGAGTGGAAAATTATAATTGATTGTTTCAAAAGGATCTAATATGACCCCGTCTACAGTAATCTTTTCCGCAGCCAAAGCATATCTTAATGAGTGATCCATTCCTACAAAAAATCCTTTCTGCTTGGCAGTCAAAACAACTGTTGTATTCTTATTTACACCATCTACCGGAATTTTAAATTCCAATACCTTAGGTGTAAAAACCAACTCTATAACATTATTTGCCGTATTTACCGTTGCCGTATACTGCAGATCATATTTCACTTTTCCGATTGCGTTGAGAGCCGTTTCTGCTTTCGCCGGGTCTTTCACTACAGACTTTACAATTTCTTTGATAGGAAATTCAGCAAATGAGATGGTATCTTTTTTTACTTTAAAATCTACTATTTTCTCTGTTCTGGAATTGCCCTGTACTGTGATCAATCTTCCTTTATAATTCCCTTTAAGGTCTTCCAACTTTACAGGAGGGATCTCCGGACTATCATTATCAAGACATGAAAATAAAGTGAGGCCTGCCAATACAACTAAAACAGCCATAAAAATTTTGGGTACTGTAAATTTCTTCATTACATTATTTTTTTACATTAAACATTTCTTATTCTGAGTACTCACTTATATAAACCCCATTCTTTTAAAATCTTGCACAGAATTTCAAAAAAAGAATAAATATTTTCATAAAATACTGATTAACAGGGTTAAATATTTACAATTACAGATTCTACAAAACAAAAGGAAGCTATATGATATAGCTTCCCATCTTATTGATCACTTATTTACCTTCTACTCTACTCCTCCGCCCAGTGCTCTGTATAGATCAACCTCAGCATTTAACTTTTCAAGGGTAACGTTAATAGCTTCAAGATCATTCTGAAGTTTATTATTTTGGGCCGTTATTACCTCTAAATACGTTGCCATACCACTTTTATACAGCTTAAGTGCATCATTAATTCCTTTATCTAAAATGGCTGTTCGCTGCTCTAAAAGCTCTAATCTTTCAGAAGATCCTTTAGATTTTGCCATAGCATCAGAAACTTCTCCAACGGCAGTCATTACCGACTGTTTAAAATTGATGGCAGCTTTCTCCTGTTCTATCAAGGCTGTTTCATATGCTGTCTTTAGCTGCTTTTTCTGAAAAATAGGAGCAGCAAGATTAGCAGCAATGGCCTTG
This sequence comes from Chryseobacterium rhizosphaerae, assembly GCF_003385455.1. GTDB lineage: Bacteria > Bacteroidota > Bacteroidia > Flavobacteriales > Weeksellaceae > Chryseobacterium > Chryseobacterium rhizosphaerae. The sequence continues at coordinate 301,598 of NZ_QNUF01000002.1, forward strand.
GTGATAGAACCGGGAATGTCAAACCATGAGCTGAACTTATTAGAGTTTATACCTATTTGAGGAGATAAACTTATACTGGGATACATGGCTGCTTTCGCCAATCCTGTTTTTGAATTCAGGCTGACAACATTGAGTTCTGCCATTTTCAAATCCGGTCTTCTGCTCAATAACTGCGCCGGTAACCCTTCTGACAGTTTATTTTCAGGAATCATGGTTTTCAATGTTCCCTGCCTTTCTACTCTATCCGGATAGCCTCCACAAAGAATGCTCAACGCATTTTCCTGGATGGCAATATTCTGTTTTGCCAAGGGGATCAGCAGCTCTGCCGTTTTCTTTTGAGCTTCCGATTGCTGCACCGCCAAAGAATTGATCTGTCCTGCTTTAAACTGGAGATCCATCATTTTTAGGGTACTGTTGCTTAGCTCAATATTCTGCTCAGCTATTTTTAACTGTTCATCTAAACTTATCAGATTATAGTAAGCCTGCGCCACCTGGACAACGATCCTGCTTTTTACAGCATTCAGATTTTCCTTTTGGGCAAAATATTCGGCAGCAGCAGATTCCTTCTGCATTTTTGCCTTACCCCATATATCAACTTCCCAGGAAAGCCTCAGACTGGCACTGAAATCATCCATATGCGTTGTTCCCGCAAACTGTTCATTAAGTGATCCGTTCAGGGTATTGGTAGAAGCCCAGCTTCTGTTGGCCCCTGCACTGAGATCCAGTGTTGGAAGAAGAGATAATTTAGCCTGCTTGTAGATCAGGTCTAGCTGCTCTATATTCTTTAGCGCAACATTTACTTCATTATTTCTGGTTAAGGCTTTATCTATTAAACCGATCAGTTTAGGATCCTTAAAGAACGTTTTCCACGGAAGCACCACCGTATCTCCTGTTACCTGTACGGATTCTTTATAGGTTTCCGGTATCTGAAGATCTGTTCTTGCATAAGGTTTCCCCACGGAGCAGGACACCAGTACCGATGCCATTGCGCCTGAAATAAGGAAATTCTTTATATTAAATATTCTCATTTGTCAATTGATTTTGGATTACAGGATACTTCTTTTTGGATGAAAATTTCTCGTCCAGATATTGGAAGAACATATACAGCACAGGAATTACAAATACTCCTAAAACGACTCCACTTAACATTCCTATCGCAGCACTCACACTGATCGATTTATTTCCTGAAGCCATTCCTCCGGTGGAAATCATCAGTGGAATCATTCCCACAATAAAAGCTAATGAGGTCATGATGATCGGACGCAGTCTTGCTTTCGCTCCTTCCAGTGCAGAATCCAGGATAGAAAGTCCTGCTTTCCTTCTCTGAATCGCAAATTCCACGATAAGGATTGCATTTTTTGCCAGTAGACCAATAAGCATAATCAATCCTACCTGTACATAGATGTTATTATCCAATCCAATTGCTTTAATTCCAAGGAATGCTCCTACAATTCCCGTTGGAATGGAAAGCATTACTGCTAACGGGAGAATGTAACTTTCGTATTGTGCTGCAAGAAGCAGGTACACGAAAAGTAAACACAATCCAAGGATGACAGCAGTCTGATTTCCAGCTGATTTTTCTTCCAAACTTAAACCGGTCCATTCATAACTGTAGTCAGATGGAAGTTTATTCAAGGTTGGTTCAATTTTATCCATCAGGGCTCCATTACTGATTCCCGGCTTCGGTACCACGTTAATGTTCAATGAATTATAAAGGTTATACCGCTGAACGGATTCCGGACCATATACTTTTTTCAAAGTGATTAGGGTATTGGCAGGAACCATCTCTCCTTTATTATTTTTCACAAAAATATCGTTAAACGCCTGCTCATCCATTCTGAAAACACCGTCGGCTTTAATATTCACTCTGTAAAACTTCCCGAATCTCGAGAAATTCTGAGACTGATCTCCAGAGAAATACGTTTGTACTGTTCCTAATAAATTGGCAATACTTACTCCCAGCTGCTTCGCTTTATCTTCATTCACTTCCAGTTCAAGCTGTGGATAATCTGCTCTAAACATGGTATACGCATAAGCCACTTCCGGCACCTTCATCAACTGTCCGATCACATCATCAGCCTTAGATTTAAGAACCTGAGGATCTCTACCCATACGGTCCTGAAGGACAATCTCTGCATCATTGGTGACTCCATACCCTTCTACCGGTGGCATTCTGAAACTCATAACACTTCCTTCTTTGATGACAGACAGCTTTCCGTTAACAATATTCATGATCTCATCAATATCCTGAACAGCGCCTCTTTCTTTTTTAGGTTTTAATTTTACAAACCCCATTGCATATGCAGGTCCGGCACTGTTACTTAACAAGTTAAATCCTGTAATGGAAGTATTCTCCTGAACAGCGTCTACTGTTTTTAAAATCGCATTGATTTTATTGGATACTTCAGTTGTTTTTGTCAAACCTGTTCCCGGTGGCATGCTCAATGAATAGATGAAGAATCCATCATCTTCCATCGGAACAAAACTTTTGGTAGTGCTTGACATCAACCATGCTGAAAGCCCTATAATTCCGGCTACCAATCCTGCTGCGATCCATTTTTTGCCGATTAAAAATTTTACTCCCTTTGCATAGCGTTCCGTCATATTATTGAACCCTGCATTAAAGGCAACTGCGAATCTCTGTCCGAAGCCTTTTGGTTTTCCTCCTTCTTCTGCATGGTGATTTTTCAAAAATACCGCACATAAAGCTGGTGTCAAAGTAAGAGCGTTCACTGCAGAAATAATAATCGCAATGGCTAATGTATAGGCAAACTGCTTATAGAATAATCCTGCAGAACCTGACATAAATCCAATCGGAATAAATACGGCAGACATCACCAATGTAATGGAAATAACAGCTCCTGTAATTTCACTCATCGCTTTGTGAGTAGCCTCTCTTCCCGAGAGATTGGTTCCTTCCATATTACTGTGAACGGCTTCTACCACTACAATGGCATCATCCACTACAATACCGATTGCCAGTACAAGGGCAAAAAGTGTCAACACGTTAATCGTAAACCCTAATACCAAAAGGAAGAAAAATGTACCGATAATGGCTACCGGAACTGCAATGGCCGGAATAATGGTAGACCTGAAATCCTGTAAAAAGATAAATACTACAATAAATACAAGGATAAAGGCTTCTATCAGGGTAGATTTCACCTGTCCTGTTGCTTCATCCAATCTTTCTTTAGTACTCATCACCTTGGTATATTTTATACCCGGAGGGAATGATTTTGAAAGCTGATCAATCGCTTTATTGACTCCTATCTCAATTTCATTGGCATTAGATCCTGTCGTCTGCATAATGGCTACAGTCACTGCATTCTTACCATTGGAAAGGTTATCTCCTGTATTGTTGATGGATCCAAATTCTACCCGGGCCACATCTTTAAGCCTGATCACATTGGTTCCGTCATTTTTAACGACCATATTTTCATATTGTTCCGGCTTATTCTTTTTTCCTTTGTATCTGATAACATATTCCAAGGCTGCATTTGATTCTTCTCCCAATTTACCCGGTGCAGATTCTAAACTGTGATCTGCAATGGCATTGGAAATATCAGAAGGTTCCAATCCGTAGGAAGACATCTTCTGTGGATTAAGCCAAATCCTCATGGAATAATCCTTAATTCCAAAGATCTGTGCCTGCCCTACTCCTTTTACCCTTTTAATCTGTGGAATAAGGTTGATATTGGCAAAATTCTGAAGAAAGGTTTCATCATATTGCTTATTATCTTCAGTATAGATATTGAAAATCAATACCATACTGTTCTGCTGTTTTGAGGTAGTAAGACCCATTCTCACTACTTCCTGAGGCAGGATCGGTGTGGCCTGCTGTACTCTGTTCTGTACATTTACCGCCGCCTGATCGGCATTTACTCCCTGTTTGAATATCACAGAGATGGTAAATGTTCCGTCATTACTTGCTGTGGATTTCATGTAGCTCATGTCTTCCACCCCGTTGATCTGCTCTTCCAAAGGGGTTACCACAGAACGGATCACCGTTTCACTGTTTCCACCCGGATAAGAACCTGAAACCGTAATGGTAGGTGGAGAAATGTCCGGGAATCTGGTCACTGCCAGCTGGTTTAATCCAATGATCCCCAAAATAACAATGATAAGGGATATTACCGTCGCCAGTACCGGACGGTCTATTATCTTTTTTAACATTTTCGAATTTTCTAAGAATGATTATACAACTATTTCGAAGGAGTTACTTTAGCCACAACCTGTGCTCCGTCTGTAAGAGCATCTATTCTGTTGATGGCGATCTTATCTCCTGCATTCACCCCTGTTTTCACAAAGTAATCCTGAGAAGTACTTCCTGATACTTCAATCTGCATCATTTTTACTTTCTCTTTACCTTCCAGTTTATAGACGAAGAATTTATCCTGAATATCTTTTACGGAAGTTTTAGGAAGTTTCACCACACCATCTAAAGCATTGTGAATCATCACTCTTCCTGTTCCGCCTGATCTTAACAATTTATCAGGATTCTGAAAAACGGCTTTCATCTGGATACTTCCTGTATTTCTGTCGAAATTTCCACTTGCATTTTCCAGTCTTCCTTTAAATCCATAGGTGGAACCGTCGGCTAAAATAAGTTCTACATTGTCAGCATTTTCTCCTGAAGCTGCAGCTCTGCTATGGGCAATAAAGTCTGCTTCATTCATTGAAAAATATACGTTTACACTGCTGATGTTTGATAAGGTAGTCAGCGGTGATGCATCCGAAGGACTGATGAGGTTTCCTACCCTGTTTGGGATTCTTCCTATATATCCACTCACCGGTGCTTTGATATATGTAAAGTTGGCATTGATTTTCGAAGAACCTAACGAAGACTGAGCCTGGGCCACTTGTGCTGATGCTGCTTTTAAACTCGCCTGGGCCGTTTTCAGCTGCATATCAGAAACTACTTTTCCTTCTACAAGAGGTCTCAGTTTTTCAACTTCCAATCTCGCTGTTTCCTGAGCTGCCAATGCGGATTTTAATGCGGCAGCATTGGTATTAACCTGCTCATTATACACAGACGGATTAATCCTAAATAAGGTTTGTCCTTTGCTGACATACTGGCCCTCCTTCACATATACTGCTTCCAGATACCCTGTCACCTGAGCTTTAATCTCTACATTATCCTGTCCTTCTATGCTTCCGGGATATCCTGTAGAAACATCTTCATTTCCGGACTTTACCTGAATAAAATCTGTAGGTAATGCCTGCGTCTGCTGGGTATTTTCCTGACCATTTCCTGAACCGCAAGAATACAATACTGCTGCGGCCGTAAGTGAAAGTACCAGATATCCTGTTCTATAATTCATAACATTTGATTTTAAATTTTACAGGGGCAAAATAAGTTCATATACTAAGGGAATTCATGCAGAAATCAAGTGAAACGTAATTAATCGCAGGTGAAGTGTATGATACTAAAAATGAAAAGAAAAGAGGGTTTTTGCCTGATCAAAACCGAAAAATGGATATTTTTAACGGAATAATTTCAAAACTCTGAAGTCTTAATACATCCATTTTCACCCAATAAAAAAAGGTTGCTTTTTCTGAAAAGCAACCTTATATTTTTTAATCATCAATATGCTAGTAATCCAGCCAGGACTTGAATGCAGAGGCTTTTTCCCGGCTTACAACCACTTCTATTTCAGGCTGTTTTCTTAATTCCAGCTTCAGTTTTCCGTTAAAATGATTGAAAATCTGTTTCACAGAGTCTATATGAATGATAAACTGCCTGTTGGCACGGAAAAAGAACTTCGGATCCAGCTGTTTTTCAAGCTCTTCCAATGTCTGAGGAACGTTTTCAACACTCCCAGTATTCAGCATCGCTTTACTGATCCCCAATTCTGTATAAAAGTATAAAACGTCTTCAGACAAAACTGTTTTATAGCCATCCCGATGTGGAATAAGAAAACGTTTCCTGTAATCTTTAGGCTGGATATAATTAAGCAGTCCTTCAATGGCTGTTCCCACAAATGGTACTGTTTCTATAAAAGTCTCATAACGTCTTAAAGCCAGCTCAAGTTCCTCTTCCTCTATAGGCTTCAGAAGGTAGTCTATACTGTTGTATTTGAAAGCCTGCACCGCATATTCATCATATGCCGTTGTAAAAATTACAGGACTTCTTATGTCAAATTTATTGAATATCTCAAAACTTAATCCGTCCGCCAGCCGTACATCCATCATAATCATATCCGGAGCAGCATTATTTTCAAGCCAGTTGACCGCTGAAATAATAGAATCTTCTACAGATACTATTTCCGCATGAGGTCTTAGCTTTAGCAATAGCCTTTTTAACCTGTCTGCATTAGGCTTTTCATCCTCTATTATTAAAATTTTATTGAGCTTCATATCAGTGGGAGTTTTACAATAAATTGATTTTCTGTTTTCTCTATGATGGGTTTTATATACCCTAAGATCTCATATCTGGCAACAATATTAGCAAGCCCTACTCCTGAAGAATCCGGCTTATTAATTAATGGCAAAAATGTATTGGAAACCACGAGTTCCTTATTAGAATTTGTATACACATGTATTTCCAAGGGATTCGCTTTTGAGGTCTGGTTATGTTTAATAGCATTTTCAACCAATAACTGCAGGGAAAGGGGAAGCGTGTACATGGATCTGTAGTCTTCGTGAATATCAATTTTAAAGACAACTCCTTCTCCAATTCTCTTTTCAATTAGAAAAATATAGGATTCTAAAAATTTCAGCTCTTCTTCTAAGGCTATAATATCTTTTTTAGAGTTAACGAGAAGATACCGGTACACCCTAGCAAACTTCTCAGAATATTCATACCCAAGCTGCTGGTCTTCCAGAATAAGTTCAGAAAGTACGCTGAGGTTGTTAAAAATAAAATGGGGGTCTATCTGCAGCTTAAGAGCCTGAAGTTCCGCCGCCATCGCCGCCTGTTTATGTTTTGAAGCCCTCACTTTATGCTGAGCCGCTTCCACTGCTGTTTTTTTCCAGTTTTCCAATAAATAATCCACTGTATTAAATGCACTGATGGTAAGGGATACCACAATATTAGTGGCAATCCACTGTCCCAATAGGGTATATTCTTTTCGGGCATCCATTTCCGGTAAACTTACTGAAGTACAATCAATAATAAAGTTAATGATAATAACAATCAGTACACTTCCAACAATCTGGATAATACACTGAAGAAGCAAACGCTTTACCGTTCGGTTGCTCCAGGGAAGCAGCTTATTGAGCATTCTGTCAATAAATATACTGACCTCGGAAATAACGACGGAAAAGAGAAATATCCACAGAATATCCTCCACGATCACCTTCAGGGGATCCTTTAAATAGAGTTGCCAGGCCGGATCAAACGGATCAATCAGGTAGGAAAAAACATAAAAGGTAATCACCGCTACAGCCCATATAGCCAGTCTTCTTTTCATTGCGGAAAGAATCTTTTTGTTCCGGACTATATTTTTTCTGAATGTAGAAATCCTATTCATATTGGGAGCTTTACGGCTGTAAATATAAAAATAGATTTTATAAGAATATCTTCCATTTCAAACGAGACCGCCAAAACGGTACCTGAAACGTAAAATAGGAGACTTCAACTGGAAGGTAACGGTTCATCACCTTAAAAAGACATTTCATCATCATTTTATGCAATGTCACCATCTTTTTAATACCATAGAAAGGTTTTGTCTTATAGTTTTGCAGGATCAATTCTGGTACAATGAAAATAATAATTGTCTGCACAGATTTTTCCAAAGAAGCAGAAAATGCCACTCATTATGCAGCTTCTATGGCTAAAGAAAATACGTATAAAATTGTTCTGTTCCATTTACAGACCGTTTCTATTCATGCATTAAATGCTCAGGCTTCTGCCGATTTTTTTCATGAACAGACGCTTAAAAACCAAAAGAAAATTTCGGAGAAAGCTTCGGAGCTGGAAAGTTTATACAATCTGGAAACACAGTATTATCTGGCTTCGGGCAACTTTATTGAGGAACTTGAAAACTGTATTCAACTGAACAGTGGTGATTTTGTGGTCATGGGTATGGCGGAGAAAACGCTTGAACAAAGATTACTGGGAAATATTGTCACTAAAACGATCCATCGGCTCAAAAAGCCCATCCTGATCATTCCCGCCCACATAGAATATACGGGAATCCGAAAAATTCTTTTTGCCTATGACACCCACAAAAGCATGACCTGGTCTGCCATGAACGATATTTATAATTTCATCAACGAATTCAAAGCTGAAATTGAAGTGTTCAATGTAAGTGAGAGACTGGAAGATTTTACAGAAGTCATTCATGACATTGATCTGAACTCCGGATATGATCTTGATGATATTAAATACAGTTTTAAAATGATCCAATCTATTGAAATCATTAAGGCCATTGAAGAGGAGGTGAAACTTACCAATTCGGATTTACTGACGATGGTTCCTTATAAATACAATCTTGTGGAATCTCTTTTCCATAGAAGCAAAACGATAATAATGGCTTATAAAAATAAAGTCCCCTTACTATCAATTCCCTTAAACATAGATTAAGAATCAATAAAAATCTGCACACATTTGAATTATCCTTTTTGCCTTTAAAGGCTAAATTTTACACTTAATCTTGTTTAACAGGACCGGAGAAAAATCTCCGGTCCTGTTTTTATTGACACCTCATCTTATCTGAAAATTAAAAACTTTCTTTTTATTTTGATATAATTTGTATTTTTATCTAAGCACCAAAATAAGTTATTATGAAATCTATTCATTTTCATTACCGATGGTATATGATGTGTTTATTATTTTTTGGATATATACATTCATTTGCCCAGGTCATCAACAGCCAGGAAGGAAATCCTGCTCAATGTACACAAAAGCTCAGATTGATATCTGATAAGATGATTTTCACAAAAGACCGTCAGGAAAAACCTGCCAAAGTAGATATTATTATTGATCCCTTAAGTTCTACTATAAAAACAATCATGCAGGAATCTGGTCAGAAGGTTCCATCTGAACAGGTGTATCAGATTAAAAATATGAACTGTACCGTGAATGATAATTTTACTTTCGGAAGAGTCATTTATTCTGTGATGGCAGACAATTATGACGGTACATTTTCTAATGGTGAATTTCTTTTGGAAGCGACCAAAAGAGGACTATTTTTCTCCAATACGATTGATCCGCCTCAGGATAAAGCTGTTATTCCGGTTATAAAGTTTGAAAAACTGTAAATAAAAAAACCACCTCACAGCTGAGATGGTTTAGTATATTTTAGGAAATGAAAGCCAATAAGGCCTGGTAGTAATTTTCCAGTAAAAGGGTGTCTCCATTCAGGAACAAATAGGGTTCTATCAGCTCCAGTTCCATGAGCTTAAAGCTATTATCAATCAGTACTCCATCTACTCTTGCATATAATGTGGGCTGAGGTAAGCTTTTCAGATAGGTGCCGGCCTGCTCTATATGCAATGGGTCAGGTGTTGGATAGCTGATGCTTCCACCATGATAATGCTGTACCCTGAAATCCCCTTCTTTAGGAGTCTTTAATGAACAGTGGCTATATTTTCCGTTGAAAAACAGGAATGACCATTCCCCATTTTTGATTTCTTCTACAAAAGGCTGTACCATATAATCCTGTTCCTCCAGAAGCTTATCTATTTCTTTTGACCGTTCATTAAAATTGTTTCTGTCGACAGTGATTGTGTTTTGTGCACCGGCACTTACACAGGGTTTTACTACCAGTTTATCAGCATTAAAATAATCGAAAAAACGCTTGTCAAAAGAAGACCCTTTTTTTAGATATTCTGCAGGAATTACCGGTAGTTCTTTTTTCACAAGATCCCCCAGATAATGTTTATCGCTATTCCACTTAATAATTTCCACGGGGTTAAGAACCTTAACACCCAGTTTTTCAAGCTGATCCAGCCAGCTCAGGAATTCATTCAGATGGTTATGATAATCCCATGGAGACTTGATAATGGCGACATCAAAGCTGCTCCAGTCTGCATTTTTATCATTCCAAATACTAGGAACAACGTCCAACCCTCTATCTTTTAAAAAGCTGATGAGCTCTGTATCTTCATCATTAGCCACTCCCTGTGAAAGTCTCGCTTCTTTTTTATAGCCTACTACTGTGATTTTCATGCGTCTGTTATTATGATTTTATCTTATAGTAAAGTTGCAAAGAATAGGTGGATGAAATTAGACACAGATTTTTTTATTTGGAGGGGTACAATTGAAAGGATATTTTTGTCCCTAGATAGAAATTTCTAATTCTAATAATGGATCGGGCAGTTGACTTTTACTACCAGATCTGTCTAACCGGGGTTCTGGTTATTATTATCATTTGTCTTAACAGTTAATGATGTGAAATAGAATACAAATATTCCTATTATTAACATTAAAAAAGGTACAATATAAACTTTCGCGTCAAAAAATTGATAATCATATGAGGCATCTTTTAAAAGCTTACCTAAAATTTGCATTATTGGGGCTATTATTAAAAATATTAGGCTCCATATTTTTAACAATAACTTAATTTTCGAGTATTTGCTAAAAACTAACACTAATAAGAGCAATTGAATTCCGATTGGAAGTAAAATAAACCAGTTATTACTTACAGAAATAGAATATATATTAAATAATAGGAGCTCGGAAAGTAGTAGTATTAGAAAATAATAAAAAACTACTGATTTAAATTTGGATTTATTCATTTAATTTTTTGTCTTTTTATCAATTACACTTTCAGCAGATTTTGATACAACAGCTGCTGTTCCCCTTAATTATCACAATATATTGATTACAAAAAGCAAATGGCCGAATAACCATTTGCTTTTCAAATGAAATTATTCAGCCATTTATTTTAAAGTTGTGCAACGCTCACATTTTGCGAATTTTTTTTTATCTACGCAAAGTCAAGAGACTTTGCGTAGCAGGTTCTTTTTATTCTCCATGGGTATATTTAACCACTTCTTTAGTTTTTATATTCACTTCTGCATAAGCAACACCTCCTATTACCGGTGGTTTTGGGAAATTCCCATGCACAATCCAAATACTATCGTTCTTCCTTTCTGCGACGAATGGTTTTTGTTTATTTATTACTGATGTTCCATAAACTTCTTTCCATTTTTTTTCAGCTACAGAAATTGCGATCTCTTTATCAGTAATATTCTTTTCACTTTTGTTAGATATTCTCTGTTCACAACAAGAAAGGGAAACTAGCAATATAAAAGTATAATATTTCATTTTAAATTATTTATTGGTGACGTGGTAATTGTTTTTGGTCTATCAATGGTGTCTGTTCTCGATTTTGCCGCATAGCTTCTATTGACTTTAAACCGTCATCTAAAACAGGTTTGGGAAGATAGTCAGAAGTGGGAACTAAATTAGGAAAAGGTTTAGGTTTAGCCCTATAATCTCCTAAAGAAGGTCTAGGGCTTTCTATAGGATTAATTTTATTCTTTCTTTCTGGTGAAGTAGGATCGCTTGGCATATTTGTTCTTAATATTTTTTCTGTATTAGAACTTAAATCAAAATATTTTAATTGACCTCCAGGAGTTACAAGAAAAGCATCTAATCCAAGGTTTTTTGCAACCCCTTTATCTCCACCACCACTTGGATCTCCTGAAAAGTTTTCATCATCATATTCTTTATCTTCATTACCATGAGCATGAATAAAAGCGGAAGCAGCTGCACCTTTTGGTAGTTTCATATTTAGACCTTGCGGAATACCATGAGCTTCACCTGTTGTAGGATTATTATATGCATAATATTTTTCGCCATCCGCATATTTAAAATAAATTAATGCTCCTATTTCACGTTTATCTAATATCGACTTTCCATTATATTGCTGTCCAAAATTTGCTGCAGCATTCTCTCTTGTATTAAATAACACGTGGGGCTCTAAACCTTCCAGTTCTCTTGCATCAACCACCCTGTTTCCACTAAATGCGTAGGTAGACCATGTAGGATATTTTTCGCTTAAAGGATCGACATTAAAGAACCTACCCATCGCAGCATCATAATTTCTCCACTTATAAGAACTCCATCCTGTTTCTGTCTGTTTCTCCTGTCCCTGAGAAGAATATTTATAGTTGGGAGATATTGAATTTGAAGTTCCTAAGTGATCTCCAAATTCTAGCCCGAAAGGATAATAATGGTTAGTTCTGTCTATTTTCAGGTTTCCGGAAGCATCTTTATAATACGCCAGTCTGATGTTTCCTACCTGATCTGTATAGTTGTAAATATACTTATTTTGAACGAAATCATAATACCCTTCTGAAGTAGGCACAAAACTTAGGTCATTAAGCCAATATTGGAACCCATCCAGATAGTCTGTTGTCTCAACAGTTTCCATATTGGTTCTCCCGGTTCCATAAGTGTAAATTTTCTTCAGTTTAACCCCTGTTGCATTATACAGATATTTTGTATTGACATTATAGGTATTTTGCCAATCGTGCGAAACGTACTGTTTATCAAATTTTATGGCGTTGGGCAGATTAAGGTAATTGTAATCAATCTGCAACATCCCTTTATCTACATGACTGGTCATATTCCCATTATTGTCATAAGTTATTGGATTTCCTGAAGAGCTGGGATAACCTCCATAATTTCCTGATGTATCGGTTACTGTATTAAGCCTGTTCCCTGTATAGGTATAGCCCAGGTCATCCATCAATTGCGTGCCTATATTTTGTACAAGCCTATTTCTTTTAAGAGTTTGGATATTTCCGTTTACATCATAGGTAAGCGCTTCATTATAGTAATTATTCTGTGGAACCGTGGCAGTAGGTTCTGAGTAAAT
>NZ_QNUF01000003.1 GCF_003385455.1 Chryseobacterium rhizosphaerae
CCAATACTGTAATCTCTTTGAGTACGCTTTTCCTTTTTTAATTCTTGATCTTTCATAATATAAGTTGAGTAATTGTCAACTTATTTCAGGACGGGACAATTCAAACAAAAAAAGCAGAGATTAAGTCTCTGCTTTTTGCTGTCTTCTGTCTAAAATTTAAATTCTACTCTCGCAAACACAAAGCGTCCTCCGATACCATACTGAGAAACCTGTCTGGAATAGACAAACTGATTATCTGCCGTTAATGAGCTTATATTAGGGCTTTTGGAAGGAAGTATATTGAAGAGATTATTACTTCCAACGGTTGCTGAAATATTCTTATTAAAATCATACCCCACCGAAAGATCCGTTACAAAGCGGCTATTTAGTACAAAATGCTCCCCGCTTTCTGTGATGCCATCAAAATTGGCATCCACAACATCTGCATCTGTCACTTTACCGAAAAAAGAATTTCGAAGTACAAGGCTAAAGTCTGATAATTTCAGGGTGTTGGATAATGTTGCTTTTATCCGGGGTACAGCCTCTTCAAAATAGACTCTGTTCGGCTCAGAAAAATAATTATCTATCTGGCTTACTAATTTCGGGGATGCGTGGATATCTCCAATTCTTTTGGTTTGGTTCAGGTTAATGCCCAAATTATTTTCCAGGGAAACACCTGATGAAATTTTCGAAGTCTGAGAAACTGTAATATCTAGTCCTTTTGTCTGAGAATCCACAGCATTGGCAAAAAAATTAGCAGCGCTTGCTCTTGCCACGTCGAAAGCATCCTGAAGAACTGCCTGATCTGAACCTGGGGTAAAGCTACCATTAGGACGGAAGAAAAGGTCTGTAAGGACCACCCTGTTTTTTATTTTTATATAATATACATCCGCTGTGAATGCCAGGCTTAATGCCGGAATTCTCCATGTAATTCCCGTACTGTAGGATTGTGATGTTTCCTGCTTTAATTTTGGAATACCAAGAGCCTGTGCTGCCTCAGAATTATTCCTGAAAGTACCTACCTGTGTTGTTTTTCCTTGCTGAATCAATGTGGAAGTAGAACTATAATAAATCTGAGCTAAAGAAGGTTCTCTAAATCCTGTAGATACGGCACCTCTCCAATTGAAATTGGGTGCCAGTTTTACATTTGTTGCCAGCTTATAATTAAATGTAGATCCAAAGTCTGAATAGTTTTCATAGCGCAGAGCACCTTCCAGTAACCATCTGTCTGTTACTTCAAGCTCCACATCAGCGTAGGCCGCAACACTATTCCGACTTCCGGAAACAGCATTTTCAGGACTGAAACCAGGAAAAACCTGAGCTCCTGCCGGTCTTATATTTCCAAAAAAGTCTGTTACTTTTTCATTTTCAGGTGTATTGGCAGTAACCACATTCCCAAAAATATCATAAGAAGCATAAGAGTTTTCCTTTCCGGCGTTTACTTTGTAGTTTTCATATCTGTATTCTCCTCCAAACGCGAGGTTAAGGCCATGCAATACATTATATTTCTTCGAAAAATCAAGATTGACCGTATTCTGTGAAAACTCAGATCCTCCAGCTTCAAAACTTCTTGGAGAATGGTCTGTCAGAGAGGCATTAAAGGTATTCACAACACCAAAGCTAAAGGCATTTTTCCCAAATGTATTACTGAAATCTACGTTCCAGCCATTCCATTTTCCTTTAATTCCTGCTGCAAGGGAATAATCATTTACTGTCGCTTCAATCTGAGGCAGATATCCATTAGGAGTAACCGCATTGATGTTTCTTTCGTTATTTGGAAGACGATAAAAACCACCAGCATTTCCAATACGGTAGCTGTATCCCCCAAAAGAATAGACTTTCCAATCGTCATTAACCGGTATTTCAGAATTAAAGAAAAGCTGTACCGACTGTAATTTAGACTGCCCGGCTCTAAGACTGAAGTCTTTTCTTTCCAGTCCCCTGTAAGCAAGCTCCTGACTGGTAAAATCACCACCTAATAGCCCCTGAAGGTCAGAAATACTGTTTGCATTGGAAATCTGAGACTGAAAACCGGAGGAGAAATAATCTACTTTTGTTGCATATTGTTTAATGGTACTGATGATCTGCTGGGTATTGGACGTGTTTTTGATATTCTTATACAGCCCATCAATATTAACACCATCCTGCAAAGCTCTGTAATTGACAGCGTTGTAAGCATTGAAAATATCTCCTTCCCGAACACCTGCTCTGGAATAAGGATCGCGGTATTGTGCGGAGGTTGTAATATTAAAAAAACCGGCTTTTCCGATTTTTGCTCCGTAATTAAGATCCACAGAAATGGTCTGCCCGTCAACTCCTCCCGAAAAATTATTAGCAACAGGTGAAGCATATCCTCCTAAAAATACCTGTCCGGAAAGTCCCAATCTTTTTTTCAGCCCCAGGTTAACAACACCGGCAATGGCATCAGATCCATATTGAGCGGAAGCGCCATCCCTTAGCACCTCTATCTTATCTAAAGCAAAAGCAGGAATTGCATTAAGGTCGGTTCCTACAGAACCTCTTCCCGGAGTAAGTGTTACGTTAATCAAAGAAGACTGATATCGTCTTTTTCCGTTTAGCAACACCAAAACCTGATCCGGACCCAAACCTCTTAAAAGGGCAGGATCCACGAAATCAGTACCATCATTAACAGTATGTGAAGTAGATGAAAATGAGGGAACGATATAGTTTAAAGCCTGACTGATATTATTGACAGGACTTTGTTTTAGAATTTTTGAAATATTAATGATATCTACCGGAACCGGAGTATCAGTTAATGATCTTCCGGAACCTCGTGATCCCAGGATGACCACATCGTCTATTTTTTTGGACTGTACTGTATCAGACTGCGCGTAATAAAATGTTGTAATAAAGGCAGCTGAAGTGATAAGGATTTTTTTATTGAAATGATACATGTGTTTTATTTTTTTGTTGTGAGGATTTACTTTTAAGCACTACAAATCCTGTAACCTTAAATTTTAAGGTTAGCATAAATGTTTGAAATGTTAGTATTATTTTTTAGAAATGGAAAAGGCTAGCAACAACAACACATGCCCATATAGAAATGGCATGAGAAGATATCAGAGTAATGAAGCCCGTCTTCATGATCTGAGGAATAAAAATTGACATGTGTAATGAGATTTCCCGTGTCTTTAAACATTGATTTTAACTTTAAAACAAAAATTCAAGATGGGAGAAATGATAGAATGATAAACATTTTTTCCGGAAGATCCGGCTTATCGATTGCAGCACCTTGCTTGTTTTTGCAGGTTGCTATCCCATCTAGAGATTCTTGATAATTACCTGGCAAAGATATAATTATTTCAGAAATAAAAAAATATTTGACATAAAAAATTAATTTCCATCATTTTATCGTAACAAATTCTCCTTTTGAGCGTCTAACGGAATAGTAGTAAAAAACATTATGAAAAAAACTGTATTCGCTTTATCACTTGTAAGCTCGGTTTTAATTTTTTCTCAGGAAAAAAATAATAACCAGCCTAAAGAAAAACAAATTGACGGTGTAGTGATCACCAAAACTAAAAAAGCAGTTGAACAAAAAGCAGACCGTACTGTTTTTGATTTCTCTGAACAGCCTCAGCTCAACAACGGGAATGTATTGGAAGGGATTAAAAAACTTCCGGGACTTGTAGCCACAGACATCGCGGGAATGATGTATCAGGGAAAAATGCTGGATGTTTATCTTAACGGAAGACCTTTAAACATTACTTCTAATGAATTAAACTCATTTCTTGAAGGCATGCCTGCCAATTCTGTAGAGAAAATTGAGGTGATTACCCAACCAGGCGCAGAATTTCCGGCAACCTCCGGAGGAGCCATCATGAATATTGTTACGAATAAAAATGCCAATAAATACTTAACAGCTACTTATTCCGGGAATTATACGTTCACAAACTATGATAAGTATAGAAACAGGGTAACTAACTCAATTAACCTCAACGCCAGAAATAAACTCTTCGGATGGCAGCTTAATGTTGGCCAAAACTATCGTGAAAGTATGCTTAATACTCAGCAGGACAACCTTCTGTCTGGAAATACGGACCGATATGCACGTGGATATTTTGCAAAATCAGGGGTAACCTTTGAGCTTGGGCAGGACAGATTATTGCTTAACTACGACATTTACCACAATAATAATGATAACTATACTCTAAGTAATGGTCTTGCTGATCTCCTTGTCAGCCAGGATCCTGATGTTTATAAGGAAGCTAAATTTGATGCTTTTGATGCAGCACGTACCAACAGCCTGAGACAGGAAGCTGTGGTGACCTATCAAAAGCGTTTTGCAGACAAGTCCCAAAAGCTGGATTTTCAGTTTGGCTATACAAAGTCTGATACCAAGTTTTCTCAGGATAATTTCTTTCGGGAAGGTTTTTATACAGAAAATGGGAAACCTTTTACCTATGCAGGAGGCAATGATATTCTCAACAACAAATCGGATATGAGAATAGCCAACTTCAAAGTTGATTACTCACAACCCATTAAGCTTCTTGATGGTGGAAAGCTAAGTGCAGGAGGGTTATATGAAAGACAGGATTATGATACTAAAAGCTTTGGATTGACCAATTTAGAATATCAAAGACAAACCGCATCTACCTATTTAGAATTTCAGGCAAAACTGAAGAAGTTTGATTTTACATTAGGAGGACGTGCTGAAAACTATGATATTTCCGGAGTAACAAGATACATTAACAAAGATAAAAAACTTGTTCAGGATGATTTAATTCCTTTTAATAAGTTTAAGTTTTTCCCAAATGCCAGCATTCAGTATAGCATGATGAATCAGGTGTATGTTGCGGCAAACTATAACAGAAAAATCAGTTTACCGAGTATTTCTGCTCTTAACCCCAACAATACCACATTTGCAGGTCCCAATACCCAAATAACCGGTAACCCGAATCTTCAGCCGACCATTTTTGATAACTATGAGCTTAAGGTTTCTGCTTTTGATTATGCATTTATCGGCTATAGTGTAAGTTCGGCAAGCAACCAGGTTGCACAGATTATCAGAAAAGACGGTAAAAATCTGTACAATGAGCAGATTAATATTTCTAATATGAAAATCCACAATTTCAATGTAGGTCTTCCTATTCCTTTTATGATATTCAGCAAACCGATAAGTGAAATCATGAAGTTTAATTTTAATCCTGATAAAATCAACTTTATGTATCTGTATGCAGGATATCAGAAACATGACATTGAAAACCTCAACAATAAAGGGTTTTGGATTTTTAATGTGATGACTCAAATTATCCTTCCTAAGGAAATCAATATGAATGTTAATTACAGCTATTTAACACCCAAAGGAGGATATTTCTATTTTACAGCAGATAAACCGTTCAATAACTCCCTTAATATTACACTGACTAAAAAGTTTTTGGACAAGCGCCTTACGGTTTCCGTATTTGCTAATGATATTTTCAACAGCCAGGTGATGCAGGCTTATTCCAGCCCACCTGAGGGAGAAAGGGTTATGATACGATCTAAATATGATTCAAGAAACTTCGGTTTTTCAATCAATTATAAAATTCCTACCAGAAACAAACTGGCAAAAGAAGATCCCAATATCTTAAACCAAACTAAAAAAGAAGATACCGGTGTCATGCAGCAGGGACAATAAATAAATTTGTTAAAAATTAAAAGACAGTGATTATTTCACTGTCTTTTTTTTATCTACTTTTCGCTTTTTACGTGACACAACAGGTATCTGCAAGATTTGTGGAAATCTAAGTTTAGAATGAAGCCAATGGAAATGATATTTTATTGATCAATGAGCTAAGACCTATTCCTAAAAATCCAGTGTTTGAAACCTCCAATCCAATGTATCAATGAGTGTTAGCTGGTTCAGATTCACGGGAAGCCCGCTGATTATTTTCAGAACCTGAAGAGCCATCATACTTCCAACGATTCCCGGTAAAGCACCCAATACTCCAAGGCTGTCACAATCCGGCATATCTTCATCAAAAGGAGGTTCCGGAAACAGATCGCGCAGGTTTTTGCTTCCTTTATGATTGAATACCGCCAGCTGTCCTGAGAAGCCAAGAATACTTCCATAGACCAATGTTTTTTCCAGCTTTACACAGGTATCATTCACCAGATATCTTGTTGAGAAATTATCGGAACCATCTACTACTACATCATATTGAGACAGCACTTGTTCTGCATTTGAAGCATTAATTTTCTCGTTGATCCCCATAAACGCTACCTGATGATTGAGGTTTTTCACAAATATTTCTGCGCTTTTTACTTTAGGCATTCCCATATTATTTTCATTATGGATTACCTGCCGGTTTAGGTTATGAATCTCCAGATGATCAAAATCCATCACAGCTAAACTACCTACTCCAGCGGCAGCCAAGTATTGGATAATAGGACTTCCCAGACCTCCCGCTCCTATGACAAGAACTTTTGAAGCCATTATTTTCTTTTGTCCTTCCAGTCCTATTTCCTCAATAAAGATCTGACGGCTGTATCTCGCAAATGTATCTTCGTTTTTCATCGTTGGTCATTAACATATTTACCATTTAAACACCGCTATATATGGAATCCCAGTCTTTCATGACAGGATCATACCCTGATTTTCTAATCATATTCCTGATCTCCTCCATACTCCGTTCATCACTGGTTTCAAACTGTTCCAAAGATTCTTTGTCCACAGAATATCCTCCGGGATTGGTTTTGGATCCTGCACTCATCGCGGTAGCTCCCAGAGACACAATATTATTTCTGAAAACTTCATTTTCCCTGGTAGAGATTGAGATTTCAAGGTCTTCATTCCATATTCTGTAGGCACAGATCAGCTGAAGCAGATCTTTATCTTCCATTATAAAATTGGGTTCAATAATTCCCTCTGCGGGTCTCAGCCTGGGAAATGAAACTGAAAATTTACTTTTCCAGTACTGCTTCTGAAGATAATCTATGTGCAATGCATTGAAAAAACTGTCTACCCGCCAATCTTCCAGCCCTAGCAGAACTCCCAGTCCTATTTTATGAATACCTGACCTCCCTATTCTATCCGGGGTATCCAGACGAAAATCAAAATTGGATTTCTTTCCTTTCGGATGGTATTCTTTATATACTTCCTGATGATAAGTTTCCTGATATACCAATACCGAATGGACTCCCTCTTCATGCAAAAGTTTATATTCCTCTTCTGCTAAAGGCTGTACTTCGATGGAAATATTGGAAAAATGTGGTCTTAATAAACGGACCGCATTCTGAAAATAAGGAACCCCCACTATTTTATTAGCTTCTCCGCTTACCAGCAATATATGATTCACTTCCATAGACTTTAGTACCGAAGCCTCTACCATGAGTTCTGTATCGGATAGTGTTTTCCTCTTTAAGTTATTATCCAGACTGAAGCCGCAATAGGTACAGATATTCTGACATTCATTGCTGAGATACAGGGGTGCATATAACTGAATGGTTTTCCCAAAACGTTTTTGAGTTAGCGCCTGTGTCATTCTAGCCATCTGTTCCAATTCTGAAGCGGCAGCCGGAGAAAGCAGGTTCAGAAAGTCTTCAAGGGTTTTATTTTTTTTCTGAAGGCTGATTTGAACATCAGACAGACTTACTTTTTCAAGCTTATTCTTTACCTCATCCCATTGAAATTGTTCAAAAACATCTTTAAAGCTTTTCATATCATGATTTTATTCAAATAAAAAGGAAGTAAGAGGACTTGATGCTTCTGCATGATCGGCAATTGCTCCCAACCCGGATTCAAAGGCTCTTCTTCCGGCAATAACCCCTTCTTTAAATGCAACTGCCATATTAACCGGATTTCTTGCTACAGCAATAGCCGTGTTCACAAGAACGGCATCTGCCCCCATTTCCATTGCTTTTGCAGCATCAGAAGGTGCTCCTATTCCTGCATCTACAACAACGGGTACATTACTTTGGCTGATGATAATTTCTAAAAAATCTAATGTTCTTAACCCTTTATTGGTTCCGATAGGTGCTCCTAAGGGCATAACCACAGCTGTTCCGGCATCTTCAAGACGTTTACATAAAACGGGATCTGCATGGATATAAGGCATCACTATAAATCCCAGTTTTGCAAGCTCTTCCGTAGCGTACAAGGTTTCAATAGGATCAGGCAGCAAATATTTGGGATCAGGATGAATTTCCAGTTTCACCCAATTGGTCTCCAGTGCTTCTCTGGCTAATTGGGCTGCTAATACGGCCTCTTTTGCCGTTCTGGCCCCTGAAGTATTAGGAAGAAGATGAACATGGGTTTCTCTTAATGACTCAAGCAAATCGTCTTCTGCCGACTGCGCGTCAATTCTTTTCAATGCCATGGTCACCATATCTGTTCCTGAAGCGACAACAGATGATGTCATATCTCTAAGACGTCCGAATTTTCCTGTTCCTAAAAACAATCTTGATTCAAAGGTCCTGTCTGCTATTATCAATTTTTGATTATTCATATTCTCTATTTTTTTTCCCAAGAAGTACAGTCTTTATTTTAGACTTTTCTTTACTTGTCTAAAAGTTTCGTTACTGGCAATTGTATATCATTACCTTTTTTAATGTGTTAATAATAGATGGTTGTTTTGTAATCTCTCCTGAAACGGAAATCCCATAAATCCCGATTTGCTGTAGTGGTACAATATCTTCAAGGGTAACACTTCCAATGGCAAATATTTTAGGAATCTCTAAGGATCTTTCTTTCAGGTGATCAATGATCTTCTGATATCCTTCAAAGCCCAGAACGGGGCTCAGTTTTTCTTTGGTAGCTGTAAACCTTAATGGTCCTAAACCAATATAGTTACACGGCTCATGCATCCTTTGAAGAACATCAGCTATTGTATTTGCCGTCCCCCCGATTATTTTATGCTCTCCCAAAACCAGTCTTGCTTCTATAACAGATCCGTCATTCAATCCCAAATGAACACCATCTGCATCAATCTCCTTTGCTAGCTGCACATTATCATTAATAATAGAGACCGCCTCATATTCTGAACATAGCTGTTTTGCAATTTCACAAAGACCGGTCAATTCTCTTTCTGGAGCATTTTTCCATCGCACCTGTACCCATTTTACTCCATGGTCTAAAGCTTTCCTGATATTTAGCTCCTGCTCTTCTTTTGTATCTCCCTGTGATATGTATTGTAATTTTTCCATAGTTAGTAAGTATCCCGCTAAAGAGGGATCCGTTTTTTAATTATAAAAAGACTTTTTTCTGCATTTCATAAAAGCTTCTAATGGTTCTTCACGTTCCCAGATACCGCCAAGCAAAGCAGCTCCATCTGCACCGGCATCAAAAACTTTCTGAATATTCTCCACATCAATGCCTCCTAAAGCAATCAGTTTTACATGCTCATTATTCCGGGAGTTTATATCCTCCATAACAGTTGTATTTTCACCATATCCTTTTTTAGAAATACTTGGAAAGAATGGGCTTATGAAAGCATATTCCCATTCTTTTTCTAACCTGTTATATACTCTGATATCATGTACTGAGGTTGATATTGTATGCTCTTCCACCACAGGTTTGTATTTCTTTTCTTCCCGATCAGCTTCCCTATAATGAAACCGTGATATATTATGTTCTTTTCCAAGCTCATAATGCGTATGCAAAACCAATTGAGGATAAAAAGACTGATCAATATTGCTGATAAAAGCAGTCAATTCACTTTTGCTGATCCCAGGTTTTCTAATATGAAGTAAATCCAGACCTTCTTGAAACATCTGATTAATAATCTCAGCTTCATTGGGAAATTTCTGTTCAGGAGTAATCACAAGGATCATATATAAATTTCCTTCCCTTTTTCGATAAATTCCTGAGACTTGTCCAGCATTCCTTGTTCTGCGGATTCCCTGATTTCCTGAGTGATTTTCATAGAGCAGAATTTTGGTCCGCACATAGAACAGAAGTGGGCAATTTTTGCTCCTTCTGCAGGAAGAGTCTCATCATGATAAGCTCTTGCCGTATCCGGATCCAGCGAAAGATTAAACTGATCTTCCCATCTGAATTCAAACCTGGCTTTACTTAATGCATTATCCCTGTATTGTGATCCGGGATGTCCTTTTGCCAGATCTGCAGCATGCGCAGCCAGTTTATAAGTGATTACCCCATCTTTAACGTCTTTTTTATTCGGAAGACCTAAATGTTCTTTTGGAGTTACATAACAAAGCATGGCACATCCGAACCATCCAATCATTGCTGCTCCAATTCCTGAAGTAATATGATCATAACCCGGTGCGATATCTGTTGTCAAAGGGCCTAATGTATAAAATGGAGCTTCGTGGCATTCTTCCAGCTGTTTATCCATATTTTCTTTAATCATATGCATTGGAACGTGGCCGGGACCTTCAATCATTACCTGTACATTATGTTTCCATGCAATTTTTGTCAGCTCTCCCAAAGTTTCCAGTTCAGCAAATTGTGCGGCATCATTAGCATCCGCTATGGATCCGGGACGAAGACCATCCCCAAGAGAAAAAGCGACATCATACTTCTTCATGATCTCACAGATCTCTTCAAAATGGGTATATAAAAAGTTTTCTTTATGATGGAAAAGGCACCATTTAGCCATGATAGAACCTCCCCTGGACACAATTCCCGTTACTCTATTGACTGTCAAATGAATATACCTTAATAAAACTCCGGCATGAATGGTAAAATAAGAAACTCCCTGTTCTGCCTGCTCGATCAGAGTATCTTTAAAAACTTCCCATGTAAGATCTTCAGGCACTCCTTTTACTTTTTCCAATGCCTGATAAATAGGAACTGTACCGATAGGCACCGGGCTGTTTCTGATAATCCATTCTCTTGTTTCATGGATATTCTTTCCTGTGGAGAGGTCCATGATGGTATCAGCTCCCCATCGGCAGGCCCATACTGCTTTCTCTACCTCTTCATCGATGCTCGAAGAAACAGCACTGTTTCCTATATTCGCATTAATCTTTACCAAAAAATTCCTCCCAATGATCATGGGTTCGCTTTCCGGGTGATTGATATTATTGGGAATAATAGCTCTTCCTGCTGCAATTTCATCTCTTACAAATTCCGGAGTGATTTTACCTTTCGGAGTATTCGCGCCAAAACTGTTTCCCGTATGCTGAAAAGCCATCTCTTTTGAAACCGTTCCAAGCTGTTCAATACGTTGGTTCTCTCTAATCGCCACATACTCCATTTCAGCGGTGATGATTCCCTGTTTTGCATAATACAGCTGGGTAAGTTCCTTACCTTCCTGGGCAACTTTTGGTCTGTGATCATAAGAAAAACGCAATTCATCAAGACGTGGATCTGCTAAACGGGCTTTTCCATATTCAGATGATATTCCACTCAGGATGTTTACATCTTTTCTGTCTAAAATCCATTGTTCTCTTATTCTCGGAAGCCCTTTTTGAATATCAATTTCTGCATTGACATCCGTATAAGGACCTGAAGTATCGTAAACCGTTACAGGAGCATTGTCTTCAAAGCCTCCTTTCGTAAGCTTGGTAGGACTAAGTGCTATTTCACGCATTGCTACATTGATAGGATGTATTGTTCCTTCAACATAGATTTTCTTTGAGTTCGGAAATGGCGAACACGTAATTGAATGAGCCATAAATATTGGTATTAAATATGAAAATTAGCCGCCTTGAGTGGCAGTAATGATTAAAACTGAATCTTGATCTTTGAGAAATGTCTCTGCCCAGGCGGACAGTGGAATAATACGGTTGTTTACAGCTACAGCAATCCCTTTTTTCTTTCCGGGGAGTTCCATAGCCAGTAATGCTTCCAGATTATCGGGAAGTATATCAAATGTTTTTCGGGTGTGGTTGATTATAAGTTCCATTCCTAATAATTTAAATATACTTTAGGAATGGCCATTATTGTACAATAGAATGCACAGCAAAAGTCATCTGCTTTTCCCTACGCTGGTATAATCCAGATCAGGTTCAAAGGGTAAAGTCTCAGTCTGTTGGTCAACAGACACCCCTAAAGTCTGGGACGAAGGTAGGTATTTTTTCAGAACAGGCAAAATTGAATTTTCCTTAAACAAAAAACCACCTCAAAATTGAGATGGTCTATTTATCTGTACTAATTATTTTTAATAGTAAAGTTTTACATTTCCATTAGAGTCATACTGATTCACCCATTTTGATTCTCCAATTCCACTGTTATATAGTTTTACCTCTTTCTGAAAGTTATTTTTTGATAGTGAAAAATAAAAGTATTCTTCAAAAATCTGCAGCTTTTTAAAAGGATTGGGGGCTGTATCAAAATTACCGAACTCTACTGTATTTTCTATGTAAAAATCGACGTTATTATGCCTTTCTACTTCAACAGATTTTTTCAGATTTCCTATATTATCATAAGTAAATCTTTTAGCTATCGTCCAAATAAAGTCATCAGGGTCAGTCGGATCATAAGGCATGTTTGGAAAAGTTGTTAAAATTTCAATGAGTTTCCCAGATGAATCATAACTATAATTCAGATGTTTATCAAAATACGGATTATCTACTGAAGGAATAATAGATTTCATTATTCTTCCCTGATTGTCAACTTCAAATGTTCTTTTATTGATTGGGACAATATAGTCAGGACTACTGCTGAATGTAGAAATAGAAATTATATTCCCATTATAGGAAACACTGGTATAAATGTCTTTAGAAAAATGTGTAGGGTTATATCCTGTATTAGGATCAATAAATATAAAACCTCCCACTTTTTTAACAACCCTTCCCTGAGAATCATATTCAAAATAGATATTAGGGTCTGTCATATTTCCCACCCCATTAGGTGATAAAACCGGAAAGTTCCAGGATATTTTATTAGGGCGATCCACAGTTCTTTGCTGTGGATTTTCTGTCAATATTTCATCATTATTACTAGAACAAGATGCAAAAGCCATTAATATGGCAAAGCACAATAATTGAATTTTCATGTATTTTAGTTTTTTTTACTACTCACAAGCTCTCCAGATTGCATCATTTTGCGGAACAGGTGCTGTAATTTCGATCTTTTCTTTGGTTACCGGATGAATGAACTCCAATTTTCTTGCATGAAGATTAATTCCTCCGTCAGGATTGGAACGGGGTGCCCCATATTTAAGATCTCCTTTGATGGGAATTCCCGTTTTAGATAATTGGGCACGGATCTGATGATGTCTGCCTGTTTCCAGATCAATTTCAAGAAGTATATAATTATCAAGTGTTTTAATAACATGATAGGTTAAAATCGCTTCTTTAGCTCCTTCTGTCACTTTTGGAAAAACAATAGCTTTATTGTTTTTTTCATTTTTCTTTAAGTAATGAACCAGCCTCTGGCTTTGTGGAATCATTTCTTTTCCTACCACAGCCCAATACGTCTTTTTAACCTCACGGTTTTTGACCATTTGAGTCAGGCGGGAAAGTGCTTTGGAAGTTTTAGCATAGATTACCAAGCCTGAAGTAGGACGGTCTATACGATGAACCAAGCCGAGAAAAACATTCCCCGGCTTAGCATCTCTTATTTTTATAAAATTCTTTATAGATTCTAATAGTGATTCATCGCCGGTTTTATCTCCTTGTACAAGTTGACCGACTTTTTTGTTAACCACCAGAAGATGGTTATCTTCATATACAATCTGCTCCTTCATAATTCTTCAGTCTATCTTCTTCTATTGGACAGCGAAAGAATAATCCCCCCCAAAAGGCCAATGGTTTTAAGTGCTGAAAGTTTTGAATCTTCAGGTAGAAAGGCTCCGATAACACAAATTCCTGCCGCAGCATACATGGCATAGACAAAGTTTTTATTGGTAAGCAATGGAGCCTGGATAAAGAAACTGGCTCCTATCAGTACATAAAAAACTTTTCGGGAAAGCAGATGATTGATTTCCGGAGAAAAAAGATTAAACCAGCCTATAGCAAGACAAATAAGTGCTGCGATAGATAAGATTCCCTGGATAGATTGTTGTTGATTTTGCATAGATTAATAACTTTCGTTTTCGTTTGGAAATTCTACAGTCTTTACATCTTTCACGTATTGAGCAACAGCTCCCGTTATTTCAGTATAAAGATCAAGGTATCTTCTTAAGAATTTCGGGCTGAATCCTTTATTCATTCCCACCATATCATGATAGACCAAAACCTGTCCGTCACAGTCAGCTCCGGCACCAATTCCAATAGTAGGGATAGAAATACTTTCCGTTACTCTTTTGGCCAGATCAGCAGGAATTTTCTCTAAGACTACAGAAAAACATCCCAGTTCTTCCAAAAGCTGTGCATCAGCAATCAGTTTCTCTGCTTCTGCTTCATCTTTTGCTCTTACTTTATAGGTTCCGAATTTATAAATAGATTGTGGAGTTAATCCCAAATGTCCCATTACAGGAATTCCTGCGTTCACAATTTTCTTTATTGATTTAGAAATTTCTTTTCCCCCTTCAATTTTTACGGCATGGGCTCCTCCTTCCTTCATCATTCTTACTGCAGATTCCAATGCTTTTTCAGGGTTACTCTGATAAGTTCCGAAAGGCAGATCCGCAATGACCAACGCTCTATCAGTTCCTCTTACCACACTTTGAGCGTGATAAATCATCTGATCCAGAGTAATAGGTAATGTGGTTTCAAAACCAGCCATCACATTCGCTGCAGAATCTCCAATCAAAATAGCATCTACACCGCCAGCATCTACCATCTTTGCCGTGGTAAAGTCATAGGCTGTAAGCATTGTTATTTTTTCCTTGTCGAATTTCATTTTACGCAAGGTTTCAGTCGTAACTTTTTTAATTTCAGAGTGAACAGACATAATTTATCTATTTTTAAAAGTTAAAAAGTCGGCCTTCAGCCGACTTAAATTTTGTATGATTTTTATAAAACTACGTGACCGAGTTTCATGAGTTTGTCGTGATTTAAAATCTTGATATTTCTTCCGTCTACTTCAATCAGGCTATCCTGTTTGAATTCTGAGATCAGACGGATGGCACTTTCTGTAGCGGTACCAATAATATTGGCAATTTCTTCTCTTGTCAGGGAAATCTTAATAAAGCCTTCCGGATCTACTCCCAGCTTCTGCTCCAGAAGCAGCAGTATTTCAGCCAATCTTTCTCTTACGGTTTTCTGTGCAAGGAATGTAATGGTGTTAGAAGATTCTCCTAATTCGTATGAAATTTTTTGAAGCATGACAAAAGAAAGCTGTGGATCTACCTCTAAGAGATACATAAAGATATCTGCAGGTAGAAAAACACATTCAATATCTGTCATTGCTTCGGCTTTGGCTTGGAAGTTTTCTCCACAAAGCAAAGAACGATAGCCGATGATATCCCCTTCTTTGATAAATCTTAAAATCTGATCTTTTCCGAATGCTCCTGATTTTGATAATTTGGCCGCACCTTTTTCCAGAACGAATACTCCTTTTGGAGTTTCTCCATCCTCAAAAATAGTGTCATGTTTCTGAAAACTTAATTTCTTTTTGCCATTAATATATTTTTCAAAATCTGCGCTAGAAAGTCTTTCCTTAAATGATTTATCATTAAAAACTCTGGCGAACCTCTCTTCAATTGCTATCTGTTGTTCCTGCGGCATTTTATATGATATTTATCACAAAAATAGAACTTTTTAACACGATAAACAAAAAAAATTGTTATAATTTTGTAGTTCAATATTTTATGGTGGTGAGCGAGAACTGTTTTCATTGTGGTCAAGGTATAGAAAAAGAGAGAATTTTGTTTGATGAAAGGACTTTCTGTTGCAACGGATGTAAATCTGTTTACGAAATCCTGAATTCGAACAATTTAAGTAACTTTTACGAGCTTAATAAGGGTGCCGGAATTCGTCCCGGTGATGAAAACTCTACACAGTTCGATTACCTGGATACCCCTGAAATTTTCGATAAGGTCACCGACTTCTCTGAGGGAAACACCAGTCTTGTAACTTTCAAAATCCCTGTAATTCACTGTTCTTCATGTATATGGTTGCTGGAAAGCCTTCATACCTTAAATAAGTACATTAAGTATTCACAGGTTAATTTCACAAGAAAGACCCTACAGATCTCTTTTAATCATAAAGACTTACCATTAAGCGAGCTTGCCAATTTTTTAACTAATTTGGGATACAAGCCGGTCATCAGTCTTGAAACAGCCGAAAAAAATGTTGATCATCTCGACAAATCTCTTCTTGTAAAATTTGCTATCGCAGGTTTCGCATTTGGGAACGGAATGTTCCTTGCCTTTCCTGAATATGTAGGAGGTGAAGATTACTGGATGGAACATTATAAAGGTCTTTTCAGAGTACTGATGTTTTTACTCGCCTGCCCCGTTGTATTTTATTCCGCTTCGGATTACTATAAATCAGCATGGTATGGTTTAAAAAATAAAATCGTCAATATTGATGTTCCTATTGTATTGGGAATATTTGTTCTTTTCGGAAGGAGTATTTATGAGGTGGCTACCGACTACGGTCCGGGATATTTCGATACACTGTGCGGCCTTCTATTCTTTATGCTGATGGGTAAACTTTTCCAAAAAAGAACATACAGTGCCCTTTCGTACGACAGAGATTACAAATCTTTTTATCCTATTGCCGTAACGAAGGTTGACTTTGAAGGAAAACAGGACAACATTCTGCTTTCTGAAGTAAAAGTAGGAGACAGAATATTGGTTAGAAACCAGGAAATCATTCCGGTAGATGCCATTCTGATCAATGGTGAAGGAAATATAGACAACAGTTTTATTACCGGAGAAAGTGAAAGCATCAGCAAACAGCCGGGAGATAAGATTTTTGCCGGTGGAAAACAGGTAGGATCATCTCTGGAACTGGAAGTTATTAAAGATGTAGACCAGAGTTATCTGACACAGCTTTGGAATAAAGAAGCCTTTAAGAAGCATGAAACGGGGCTTGACACCCTGACCAACAATATCAGTAAATACTTCACATTCATTATTTTAGGTATCGCCGTCATTTCCGGAATTTATTGGTCATTTATTGATTTATCAAAAATGTTTCAGGTTATCTCAGCAATTCTGATTATCGCCTGCCCTTGTGCCCTCGCCCTGTCCGCACCGTTTACTTTCGGTCACATTATGAGGATTTTAGGTAGAAATAAATTCTATGTAAAAGATACATTAACAATTGAAAAAATTGCTAAACTGGATACCATTGTTTTTGACAAAACAGGAACAATTACCCATAGAAAAAAGTCTAATATCAAATATGACGGTTCTGAGATTGCTGAATTTGACTTACTAAATATCAAGACATTATTAAAGAACTCCAATCACCCTCTCTCAAAATCACTCTATGAATTCATAGAAGTCAATGATAATTATTTCCCTGTAGAAAACTTCAAAGAGATTTCAGGAAAAGGATATGAAGCAAGCATAAGAGGAAATCTTTATAAAATAGGTTCTGCACGTTATAATAACCAGGAACCAAAGAATCTTGAAACCGCTGTTTTCATTAGTAAAAATGATCAGTTTCTAGGAAAATTTATCTTCAAAAATGAATACCGCCCTAGGCTTAAAGATTTATTCAATAAATTAACCCACTACAAAATATTTATCCTTAGTGGCGATAACTCCTCAGAAGAAACTCAACTTCAGGAACTTATCCCCAACTACAAAGGAATGGCCTTTAATCAAAGTCCGGAAGATAAGCTGAATTATATTAAAAATCTTCAGGATCAGCATATGAAAGTAGCCATGCTGGGAGATGGATTAAATGATGCCGGTGCGCTGAAACAGAGCAATGTAGGTATTGCCATTGCAGATGATACCAACAGCTTTACCCCATCTTCAGATGTTATTATGAATGGTGAAAAAGTAGTCAGTCTTGACAATTACCTGAACGTATGTAAAGGCTCGATCACCATTGTGAAAATGACATTCATAATCAGTTTTCTGTACAATATAGTTGGTTTAAGTTACGCAGTTACAGGACATATGCACCCTCTTTTCGCTGCTATCATTATGCCGGCGAGCTCTATAACTGTGGTTACCTTCACTACACTTTCTACCTGGATTTTAGGTCGAAAATATTTTAAAAAACGCGCTTAAAAGCCCTTATTTAGACTGATTTTAAATTAGCTGAAATCGGCATTTCGTGATGAATGTCATTATTTTTCACTAAATTTGAACCCCGAAAATAGGTTAATTTTGTTGTCCAATGGATATTCTATATTTAATGATCGTTTGCAGTGTTTCCTTAGCTGCGATTTTCTTGGTCGTATTTATAGTGTATGCCCGGAAAGGACAGTTTGAAGATGATGAATCTCCGGCTGTCAGAATCCTTTTTGATGATGAAAGAATCGAAGAAAAAGATGAAACTGGCGACAAGAATAAAGACGAAAAAGAAATAGGAGAAAATAATAAAAATTGAGAAAAATAGTGAATAGTTGATATGGAAACACAAAAGTTTAGTTATGACAATAGTATTGTCCGTGCGTTCCTCTATGCGACCATCATCTTTGGTTTTATAGGGTTTACGTTTGGGCTTACGGCGGCATTAATGCTTTTCTACCCGGAATTACCTGAATTCTTATTCGGTACAGATGATACAACCATTAATAGTTTATCATCCGGTAATATCCAAGGGTTAATAAACACTCATGGGGCGTTTGGTTTTGGTAGAATCAGGATGTTGCACACCAATACCGTAATCTTCGCGTTCGTGTGTAATATTGTTTATGTTGGAGTATATTACTCTACGCAAAGATTATTAAAAACAAGAATGTATAGTGATACATTATCATGGTTACATTTCTGGACTTGGCAGTTTATGATCGTTGCTACGTTCATCACCTTCTTTATGGGGATCAATACTTCTAAAGAATATGCTGAACATGAATGGCCGATCGACATATTGATTGCTTTCTCATGGATCATTTTCGGGGTTAATATGATTCTTACTATTTCGAAAAGAAGAGTAAGACACTTGTATGTAGCAATTTGGTTCTATTTGGGTACCTGGGTTGCAGTAGCAATGCTTCATATTTTCAACAACCTTGAAGTTCCATTATCATTCACTGGCTGGAAGTCTTATTCTGCTTATGCAGGAGCAAAAGATGCCATCGTACAATGGTGGTATGGTCACAATGCGGTAGCATTCGTATTGACTACTCCGGTATTAGGTTTAATGTATTATTTCTTACCAAAAGCAGCAGACAGACCAGTTTTCTCATATAAACTGTCTATTATTCACTTCTGGTCATTAATTTTCGTATATATCTGGGCTGGTCCTCACCACCTTCAGTATACAGCACTTCCGGCATGGGCACAGGCAGTAGGAACAGGATTCTCTATCATGCTTATTGCACCGTCTTGGGGAGGAATGTTAAATGGTCTTCTTACCTTAAGAGGAGCTTGGGATAAAGTAAGAGAAAATCCTATCCTTAAGTTCTTCGTAGTAGCTGTTACTTGTTATGGTATGGCAACGTTTGAAGGACCGCTTTTAGCAACTAAAAACATCAACAAAATTGGTCACTTTACAGACTGGGTTATCGGTCACGTACACTTAGGAGCTCTTGGATGGAATGGTTTCATGGCATTCGGGGTTATCTATTATCTGGTACCAATTATGTGGAGAACAAAAATTTGGTCTGTAAAATTAGCTAACTGGCATTTCTGGTTAGGGACATTAGGAATTATTTTCTATGCAGTACCAATGTATATTTCTGGATTCACACAAGGATTAATGTGGAAACAGTTCAACCCGGACGGAACATTATTATGGAAAAACTGGTTGGATACTGTAACGGCTATTATCCCTTACTTTAAAATGAGATTCTTAGGAGGTCTATTCTATATTTCAGGAGCTATCCTAATGATCGTAAACGTAATTGCTACGGTAAGAAAAGGATCATTCCAGAAAGAAGTACCTGCAGAAGCTCCAGCTTTAGCAAATATTGGTAACAAACGTAAAGAAGGAGAAGGATTCCACCTTTGGTTGGAAAGAATGCCATTATTGTTAACCGTATTATCATTGTGTACAATTTCAATAGGAAGTATGGTGGAGATTATCCCTACCCTATCTCTTAAGAAAAGTGTTCCTACCATTTCAGCAGTAAAACCTTATTCTCCGCTTGAATTAGAGGGTAGAGATATTTATATTCGTGAAGGATGTAATGCATGTCACTCTCAGATGATCAGACCGTTCAGAGATGAGATTACCAGATTTAACGGTAAAAACGGACAGTACTCTAAAGCAGGGGAATTCATCTATGACAGACCATTCTTATGGGGTTCTAAGAGAACAGGACCGGATTTACATAGAGAAGGAGGTAAAAACCCAAGTTCTTGGCACTACAAACACATGTATAACCCAAGATCTACATCAGCAGGTTCTATCATGCCACGTTACCCTTGGTTGATCGCTACTAACCTAGACAGATCTAAAATGGTAGACAAAATGAAGCTAATGAAGAATACATTCGATGTACCTTATACAAAGGCTCAAATTGATTCTGCAGACCAGTGGGCGAATAACCAATCGGCAAAAATTGTAAAAGATATCTTCTCTGAAGCAAATGACTTGAAAGAGGCTTATGCTAAGAGACCTCAGGGAGAATTGGAGAAAAAAGAAATTGTTGCTCTTATTTCTTACCTACAGAGATTAGGAACTGATATCAAAACAACAGAAATCAAAACAGCAAGTAATAACTAAACATTAAAATGTTCATATGATTCCTCAGAACTTTAAAGATATATTATCCAATACAGAAAATGCTGGTTTCTACCAGACCCTGGCTCTAATTTTCTTTATGCTGTTCTTCGTTGCTTTGATAATCTATGTTTTTAGCAAGCCTAAAAAATATTACAAAGAAGAAGAAGAGGCACCACTTGGGGATGATGAAGATGACGATTTTAATTTAAAAAATTAAACTATTTTTTATGAAACAAAGAACACCTGTTGTC
This sequence comes from Chryseobacterium rhizosphaerae, assembly GCF_003385455.1. GTDB lineage: Bacteria > Bacteroidota > Bacteroidia > Flavobacteriales > Weeksellaceae > Chryseobacterium > Chryseobacterium rhizosphaerae. Next base: position 20,826 of record NZ_QNUF01000003.1, read on the forward strand.
GTAAACATCTTGATAATAATTGGACTTTTAATAGTTTTTTATTATTTATTTGTACAGAGCTACGCATTCCTAGCTTCACCTTATTTCTGGGGAACTGTAGTGATCGCTGGTATCTTGGCATACATCCATAGTTCGATTGGAGATTTGATTGAAAACAACAAATTCAAAAAATTATCTCCGGAAGAAAAAGCAGCTTATTTAGCTGAAAAGAAAGTTCCTTTCTTAAGAAGAATGTATGATGCAGCTTTCAAAAAGCAATCTGAAACTGAAGAAAAGGATATCCTTATCGACCACGGTTTCGATGGAATTATGGAGTTGGACAACCAATTACCGAAATGGTGGGTAGGTTTATTCTATTTTGGGACTGCTTTTTGTATTGTATATATTGCCGCTTATTCATTTACAGATTTCGCTCACCCGTTAAGCGAATATGAAAAAGAATACAAAGAGCAATTGGCAAGCATTGAAGAATATCAAAAAACTCAGCCTCCTGTAACGATTGAAACAGCTAAATATTCAGCTGATAATATCGCAGAAGGTAAAGAATTATTCAAAACAAACTGTGCATCTTGTCATAAAGAAGACGGTAGTGGAGGTATCGGACCAAACCTTACTGATAACTACTGGATCAATCAACCAGAGAAGACTTTATTCAAGAACGTTTTCCATATGGACTGGAATGGTTCGCCTACTAACCCGGCGATGAGAGCATTCGGTAAAAACGGAGAAGTTTCAGGTGCCGAGATTGAGAAGATTGCAGCGTATGTATATCACATCAATCAAGAGCAACCACCAGTGACTCAGGCTCAGGGAGGAGCAGCTCCTCAAGGAACTGAAGCACATTGGGAAAAAGAATAATTTAAGAAATTAGAAACATATGAAAAAACATAATTTGTTATTAGCTAAAAAATAGTAACGAATTATGTTTTTTCTTTTTTAAACCTAGTACAATATGTCAGACATAGAAGAAATAGAAGCAAGAGGCGGACAGGGGCAAGTTCTGGACCCTGAAACTTACAGAGATTCTATCGGGACAATGGAGCAATCCGGGAAAAGGAGATGGGTGTTCCCAAGAAAACCTAAAGGGAAATACACCAACTATAGAAACCTTGTAAGCTACGCTTTACTCATTATTTATTTTTCACTGCCATTCATCAAGATCAATGGTAATCCATTGCTGTTATTTAATGTTATAGACAGAGAATTTTTCATCTTTGGACAACCTTTCTATCCACAGGACTTTTTTATCCTTACTTTAGGCGCCATCGCATCTTTAATCTTTATTATTGTTTTTACGATTGCATTCGGAAGAATTTTCTGCGGGTGGATATGCCCTCAGACAATTTTTATGGAATCTATCTTCCGTAAAATCGAATATCTGATTGAAGGAGACCGAAACAAGCAAATGAAACTGGACAGACAGGAGTGGAATAGTGAGAAAATCTGGAAAAGAAGCTTAAAATGGACGGTGTATATCATTATATCACTTATTATCACTCACTTTATGTTTATGTATATTGTGGGTTATGAAGAAGTACTTAGAATTGTCTCTGAAGGGCCGTTTGCCCATCCTACCAATTTCATAGTAATGATTCTCCTTACGGCTGCATTTTATTTTGTATTTGCATGGTTCAGAGAACAGGTTTGTACACTGGTTTGTCCTTATGGTAGACTTCAGGGGGTACTGATTGATAAAGATACGATCAACGTTTTCTACGATTTTAAAAGAGGGGAAAACAGATCAAAATGGAGAAAGGGTGAAGACAGAAAAGCTGCAGGTAAAGGAGATTGTATAGACTGTCACCAATGTGTAGTGGTATGTCCTACCGGAATTGACATCAGAGACGGGCAGCAGCTGGAATGTATCAACTGTACAGCGTGTATTGATGCCTGTGATGAAGTAATGGAAAAGGTAGGTCTTCCGAAAGGTCTTGTAAGATATGCTTCTGAAAATGAAATTGAGCAAGAGACTCAGTTTAAATTTACCGGAAGAATGAAAGGCTTCTCGATATTCCTATTCCTTTTGGTAGGATTCCTGGGATATCTTCTTTACAGCCGTGGCGAAATGGAAGCAAAATTCATTAAACCTGCAGGAAGTACATTCTTTGTAAGGGATGGAAAAATTACCAATACCTACAATTATACTTTCCTTAATAAAACAAACGATAAGAAAATTGTAACCATAAAGGTCATTAATCCTGCCCATGGTGAGATCATTTACAGTGCATCAAGTAAAATTCAGGTAGACAGAGATAAAATCTCTAAAGGAACCGTCAATATCAGCTTCCCTGAAGATGAGATGAAACTTTCTAAACAGAATATTACCATTGGTGTTTACGATATGAAAGGCAAGCTGATAGATTCCTATCAGACCTATTTTGAAGGACCTTTCAAACTACAATTTTAATTTTTACGAAACCTCAGGGATTCAAAGAGTATTAATCAGGGAGGTTTTTGAGTATCATAAAAGACAAATAAAAAAATCCGGAAAAAATGAAGAACTTTAGTTGGGGACATGGTGTTGTAATCGCATTATTTGCATTCATAGTTTTTATATTATCCATGTTATTTCTTTTCCCGAACGGGCAGAAGAATTCTGAAATGGTCACTGATAATTATTATGAAGAGGAACTACAGTACCAGGATGTAATTGATTCCAAGAAAAAGGCTGATAACCTGCAGGAAAAGCCTGTATACAGCCAGGATACCAATGGAATAAAAATCACTTTTCCAAAAGAATATGATAATTCTAATACAACGGCTAAATTTGTTTTAAACAGAACCGATGATCAGAATTTAGACATCAAAAAGTCTGTACAGCTTGATGCTGACCATACTTTCGTAATACCTGCACAGGTATTGAAAATGGGTAACTATACCTTAAGACTGAGCTGGACAAAAGATAAAACAGACTACAGAATGGATTATGATGTAATATGGAAATAGGACTTGTCATATCAGCTATTGCTTTAGGCTTTGCTTCCGGTTTTCACTGTATCGGAATGTGTGGCCCTATTGCCTTATCGATGGGACTCACAAAGAAGCAGGCCGCAAATTTCTATCTTCAAAATCTCACCTACCAATTCGGAAGGATATTTACCTATTCTTTATTAGGAGCTCTTCTTGGAATTATTGGACAGGGTTTTGAGATGGCGGGATTTCAGAAATACCTGACGATTACCGCAGGGGTTCTGCTCATTATTATGGCTGTATTTTCTTTTGGGGGAAAAGATTTTGCTTCAAAAATCCCTTTTCTTTCCAAATTTTTATATTCTGTAAAATCAAATTTAGGAAGACTGCTTCAAAAGGCAGATTACCGTTCCAGATTTACAACAGGTATTCTTAATGGCTTTCTTCCGTGTGGAATGGTCTATATGGCTTTAACAGCCAGCCTGGCAGGCGGAGGAATATGGCAGGGAGCCACATATATGGCTTTATTTGGTTTAGGAACCCTACCGTTCATGTTTGCTATTGTTTTAGCCGGAAATCTCATGAATCAAGCCTTTAGAATAAAAGTCTTAAAAGCTGTTCCTGTGATCATGATTATCCTGGGAGGATTATTCATTCTAAGAGGTCTGGAACTGGGAATACCTTACGTTTCCCCCAAAGCAGAAGCCATGACGATATCCAAAGATCCCAACGGAGCCGTAAACTGCCATTAAAAAGAAACTTAAAATAGAACCATGAAGAAAATGATTGTCTTATTTCTGATAAGCCTCTTTATGCTGGAATCCTGTAGTGTCAACTCTGAGATTATCTATCATCAGGATGCCTCCTCTACCTCTGCAACGGATATTGACACCAGAGAGTTTATGGCAGAAATGAAAGCAATGACTCCTGACTCCCTGAAACAGAATGAATTTGCAGAGATGGATAAGCTCCCCACTACCTGGACAAGCATCTATGAACTTGAGAAGCAGGAAGGGAAATTAAAAACAGCGAATCCGGACACCATCAGAATCATGAAAAAGATTTTCATGAAATCTAAAAAAGAAAACAATCAGCCTTCTGGCTTTGCCTTTAAAATGGAACATTTCACCCCTGAAGACTATCGGGCGCTGAAAAACTTTACCAAGGAGGAAAAGCTCCCTCTCGATCAGAATATTTTCAATAGCTGGGATGGAAAAACACTGACTATAGACACAGAAAATTTTAACCTTAAAAATATTGAAGAGGCCCTTCGTACCAAGACATCAAAAGAAGAATCCGAAAAAATGGAAGGCATGATGACGATGTTTTTTAAGAAAATAGGAACTTCTTTAAAATTTGAAAACAAAATAAAATCTATTACAGGAAAACATGAATGGCTGAAGCAGACCGATGATTATTCGGTAAGGATAGAATATGATCTGAAAACTTTATATGATACAGAAGCAAAGCTCAAAAATGCAGACCAAAAGATTGTTATCATAACAGAATAAATAGAGCCCACCAAATGAATTGGTGGGCTCTATTTTATTTAGTTTCTATATTGATTAGTTTATCACTTCAAATCTTGCGTATTCAGCAATTTTCTTAGGAAGTTTGATTCCTTCTGCAGTTTGATTGTTTTCAAGCAATGCAGCCATAATTCTTGGCAATGCCATTGCAGAGCCGTTTAAGGTGTGAACCAGCTGAGACTTACCATCTGCTTTGTAACGGCATTTCAGTCTGTTAGCCTGGAACGTTTCAAAGTTAGATACAGAACTTACTTCCAACCACATTTCCTGAGCGGCACTCCACACTTCAAAATCGTAGGTCATCGCAGAAGCAAAACCTGTATCACCACCGCAAAGTCTTAACACCCTGAAAGGAAGTTCAAGATCAGTAAGAATTTCTTTGATGTGTTCTACCATTTCTTCTAAAACAGCATAAGAATTTTCCGGTTTTTCAATTCTTACAATTTCTACTTTTTCGAATTGGTGAAGACGGTTCAGTCCTCTTACATGAGCTCCGTAGCTCCCCGCCTCTCTTCTGTAACACTGAGAAAAAGCCGTATTTTTAATAGGAAGATCTTTTTCATCAAGCAATACATCACGGTAAAGATTGGTTACCGGAACCTCTGCCGTTGGAATTAAATATAGTTTATCTTCATTGATATAGTACATTTGTCCTTCTTTATCAGGCAGCTGACCTGTTCCAAATCCGGATGCTTCATTTACTACGTGAGGGGGATTTACTTCTGTATATCCTTTATCAACATTTTTATCAAGGAAATACTGAACCAAAGCTCTCTGTAATCTGGCTCCTTTACCCAGATAAACAGGGAAACCGGCACCCGCAATTTTCACTCCCAATTCAAAATCAATCAGGTTATATTTTTTTGCCAGTTCCCAGTGAGGAATAGCTCCTTCGCCAAGGCCTTCCACTGTATGAGACTGGAAAATAATTTCGTTATCATCTGCAGAAGCTCCACTCTTTACCAATTCATTTGGTATATTGGGAAGTTGGTATAAAATCTCCAATAAAGCAGCTTCTTTTGCTTCTAACTGAATTTTCAATTCTGAACTCGACTCTTTGTACTGTGCTGTTTTAGATTTTGCCGATTCCGCCTCTTCTCTCTTTCCTTCCTTCATCAAAAGTCCGATTTCTTTGGAGATTTTGTTGATCTCGGAAAGCTGGGAATCTAATTCAAACTGGATTCTTTTTCTTTCTTCGTCAGCAGCGATAGCCTCGTCTACCAACTCAAGATTCTTGAATTGTCTTTTCTTAAGACCTTCTAAAACGCGCTCTTTATTGTCGCGTAAAAAATTGACTTGTAACATTTTATTGAGATGTTAAATATTAGAAAGTTAGCTTCAAATAAACTAACAATTGTACAAATTTAAAATTATTTTGTGATAGTAAAGGTATTTATCGAATTTGGTTGATCTGCTTCTTTGGAAAATTGCAGCACATCATTGTAATATACTTTAGATACCTGGAATAAAGTGGGTGTTTTACGATACTCGATTCTTAATCTGTCTGTGATAGTATCTGCGACATTATTCACAGTTCTTCTTAAGCCAAGCGTCATTACAGAATAGTAAGAATTGCCTGTTCCCGGATTATCCGGACTTACAGAATCCAGCCTTTTTCTTTTTGCCCCCGCAATATATTCCATATAAAATGTAGAATCAGCCCTCATTCTCAGCGGAATATTAACAGGAGAAATATCTCTGTCTCCTAAACTGTCGTTCACCGAATACCCGCTAAATGATCCTGGCTTTTTGCTATTCAACAAATCCTGCCCTGCACTATTAACCATATAAATATTCATGATCTGATCAATCCTTTGTAAAGATTCATCATCACTTTTACAACTTAAAAGTGCGAAAGCCATAACCAATATTCCAAAAACAAAATTTCTCATTCACAACAAAGATAAAATATTAATCTTTAGACTCCTTCTTTATTTCTCAAAATATTTCTGGTACCATAGTTCAAAAGTCACCAGCTGCCAGATTTTCACCCAGTCATATTCATTTTCCAAACGGTTCCACCATTCATCAATAACTTCTGTTTTGAAAAAATTTCTTTTTTTCAGGCTCTCAAGATTTTCAATAATAAAATTTCTGATTTTTTGTTCATTCTTAATAAAGTGGTTAAGAGGGAAAGAAAAACCTCTTTTTGACATATTCAAAACTTCGGAAGGAAGATATTTTTCTGCTGTTTTACGTAATAAAGGTTTATTTTGAATACCATTAAACCTGAAATGCTCCGGCAAAACCGCAACATAATCTATCAAGCGGTTACTGAGATAGGGATAACGAAATTCCACCCCATATTTCATGGCACTCAGATCGTCTCTGAAAACATGATGAGAAGAGAGAGAATATTTTATATCATACTCAAAATAACCTGAATAATTTTTTGATTCTGATAAATGATAACCTGCAAGGTCCGAATCAATATTTTTATAAATGTCTGATGTTATTATATTTTTCACCTCAAAAGGGGTCATACTGATCTGGCTCTGACGGAAAAAATCAAACATAAAATCCTGAGAAAAGTAGTTTTTAACCTTCCTGGAAAAAGGATCTTTCGTGAAAATAAAATGTCTGGTAAAATTAAAATTCCTCATCAAAAGCCATTTCTTAAGCTTCAATGTATGGGAATAACCTCCAAAAAGCTCATCTGCCCCATTTCCGCTCAACACTACTTTTATACCATTATCTTTCGCATATTTTGCAGCATTGATCAGCACTTCAAGGCTGCAGTAGGGTTCTTCAAAATGCTGTATATTTTCTTTCAACTGGTCTAAAACATCTTCATCGCTCACTTTTTCAACCTTATGCAGAACTCCAAAATGTTCGGCAGCCAGAGAAGCATTTTGTATCTCCTCTTCAGAAAAAGGATAGGAAATAGTGTACGTGTTGATCCTGGCATTAAAAGGTTTTGATTTAGCGGCAATTAGCGTAGAATCAATGCCACCACTCATCATGACCGCTACAGGAACATCCGCATACAGCTGTTCCGATATGCTTTCAGACAACAAATGATCTATTGTTTTTACAGCTTCTTCTTCAGAAATACCCTGCTCCGTCTTTAAAGGCAGCTTCCAAAATTTTTCAACGGTCAGTTTCTGATCTGTTAGACTAATGATCATCACAGAAGCAGGTTCTAAAGAAAAAATTCCTTTAAAACAGGTCTTGGGAGCTAATGTCGTCTGAAAAAGGAAGTTGGTATATACTCCATCCCAATTGATTTCAGGCGTTACCAGTTCATTCTTTAAAATGGCCTTTATTTCTGAAGCCCAAACTATACCCTGCTCACTTTGATGATAAAAAAGAGGTTTCATTCCTACTCTATCTCTAGCTACCATAAGTTTCTGTGTACTGAGATCCACAATGCAGAGAGCAAACATGCCATCCAGCTTTTCAAACATGCCCGTGCCCCATTCCTGATAAGACTTCAGCAGTACTTCAGTATCGGAAGATCCATCAAAGTGATACCCCAATATCTGAAGTTCTTCCCTGAGCTTTCTGAAGTTGTAAATCTCCCCATTGAAAGTAATTACAACCTGCTCATCTTCGGTAAGCATAGGCTGATGCCCTTTTTCAGAAAGATCAATAATAGAAAGTCTTCGAAATCCTAAAGCAATTTCTGACTTATCATCTTCCAGAATCGGAAACTGTTCTTTTATTTTCGGAGTGGAATCACTTCCGGAAAAAGAGGTTCCCTTTTTTTTGTCGGACAGCCAAAAGCCTTCATCATCCGGGCCCCGATGTTTAATGGCCTGATTCATCTCTAAAATATTTTTAGAGGAAATACTTTTATGAAATGAATAATAACCGCTGATTCCGCACATACTAAATCTTAATAGGGTTGTAAAAATAGGAAAATGACTTTATTTGCTGGCTACAAGGAGCTATTTCTTTATAAATTTTGCTTTTAAAAGATGGATATCTTCTTTTGAGATCATAAAATCACTCAGTTTAAATTCCGTAGAACGGTAAAACTTCCGGAATAACAGGAATGCAGAAGCTAAATAAGAAAATGTGGTCACAAAACATGCCCCCAAAATCCCCCATCTTGGGATGGCTATAAAAGAAAAAACAACTGTAATCACCAATCCCACAATTGCCTTTACATTCAGTATCTTAAGTTCCCTGATCCCTGAAAAATAATATCCGATCATATCACTTACCGCAATAGCAAAAATACCGGGAGATAAAAGAAGCATAATTTCTTTGGTATTCCTGAATTCTCTTCCGAAGATCATTTCGTAAACCTGAGCAGGAATAATAATGATTCCCAGAACAAAACCCAGCATAAGAATAAACGTCAGCTTAAGTGAAGATTTCGTCTTTTCTATAGATTCTTCCCTGCTTTTACTGTTAACAACATCGGAATATAAAACCACGGCAATACTTCTGGTAATCGTCCATATGGCTTCTGAAAAGGTAATCCCGATCGAAAAAATCCCTACACTTGCTATCCCCTCAAAATGTTCAAGGAAATAAAATGAAAGCCTGTAATTAAGAAACTGGACAAATGCACTCAATTGTGTTTTCCAGCCATATTCAAACATATTCCTTGAAACTTCTTTTGAAAAAGATATTTCCGAAATACTACATTTTCTGATAATTTGAAAAAAACTGGTGAAAAATAAAAGTCCCAGGCATCCAATCTGGGCAAGGAAATACACAGAAACATCTTTAATATTGAAAAGATAGATGAAAATTCCAATAAAGACAATATGCACCAGCTGTTGTAAGACTGTATAGATATTAAACTTTCTAATATTCTGGGTTCCAACAAATAAATTGATATTTGTGGATAGTAATGAAGAAAAAACGGAGATACCGATAAGGTAAGGGAGATAGCCACTCTGAATTGAGGCCAAACTAAAGGCAAGAGGAATTAATATACCTGTCACAAGAGACCATAGATAGGCATACAGCAAAACTTTTTCAATCTTAAACTTCGAAGCAAAATAAGAAGTACTGCTGCCTGAAAAGATACTGCTGAAAAAGCTTACTGCTGCAGCATTGGCAATGACAATAGAAATGGTTCCCTTTCCCTCACTTCCCCACATATTCGTGGAATAAATAACCAAACCGAAACTCAGGATCAGAATCAGAAAGCGCGAAATAAAGGTTTTAATAACAGTAAGCTTCATGATTATAATTTTTCGATAGCTCTTTTTACAAAATTAGCAAATGAATCACGAATAACTTCCCAATTGTATTTTTCCTTAAATTCTTTTCTGGCATTGAATGCATGGGCATCGTACAGCTCAGGATTCTTCACATACTTTATGATGATTTCTGCAATCTGCTCCGCATTCTGAGGGTCTACAAGGCTTCCAAACGAAAGACTTCGCATATGTTTCCGGATTCCCTTCAGATGGGAGTAAATAACGGGTTTTCCGGCTCCCATAAAATAAAACAACTTGATCGGTAGAGAGTGATCATTCTCAAAATTGATTTCCCTGAGATCAAAGCATATGTCAGCACCGGAAAATGCTTCCGTAAATTTCTCAAAAGAGGTTGGTTTTTTGATTTCAATCTCATCAAACGCATATTTTTTAAGCAGTGATGCAAAATACATCTCATCACTTTCCTGCCTTGTAGATCCTACAATAAGGATTTTAAGTCTAAGCCGGGGCTCCTTTTTTCTTACCCGATCAGCCGCTTTAAAGAAATTATCTATTCCCTTATCTTTTGAAATCATCCCTGTATAGCAAAGGGTAAGGGTACCAGGCTCAAGTTTTTTTATACTTTCCCGGATATACATTTCATCCGGATAATAAGGAAGAACCATCTGTTTTTTAAACCCAAACAAATAGCCCAAAGGAAATTTCTTTGTGGTTTCTCCAAAAATAAAATGGGTACTGAGGAAACCGGCATACAGCTGAATTAGAAAAAACTTTACCGCCTGAATGATCTTAACAGGAAACGGATAGACTTCAAGCATAGACATGGCAGGATACCATTCCGTGATATCATAAATACAGCTGATTTTATGGTCTTTTACAAACTTTCTGGAAGCAATTACTGCCAAAGGTTCTGAGCAGATAATACCATCCGGCTTAAAGGACTGACAAACATCCCGGAATATTTTTATTTTCGACTCTATGCTTTCTTCTAAAGCAGAATAAGACTCAATATCAATCCCATCAAGAAAGCCTCTATAATCTGCATATAAACTACATATTTTAACGGTATACCCTTCATCTCTGAGAGCTTTAGCCTGATGATAAAAAATCCTGTCATCATCGTAGCGGTGTGAGGTCGTTAAGAAAAGTACTTTTGGCATTAGCAATTACTGAGTCCCTGCAAAGATACATTAAAACAAAAAAGTGGAAATACATTCCACTTTCTGATTGATTACCGTGTTTCTTTAAACACTTATTTTATAGAAGCCGCCCAACTTTTTTCCAAAGGTAAAAGGAAGTGGCTTAAGAAGTCCAGATAGGTATTTTTAGAGAAATCAAAAACCTGGATATCCCCTGAAAGCTCTCCGCTTCTCAATTGGGATTTAAAATCCTGAAGTTTTAATGTCCTCACCTCTCCGTTGTCTACAAAACTGGCTTTCATTCTGTCGAAAAGTCCCAGTTGGTATTCTTCATCAATTTCTCTCATGATCTTGCCCAATGCATCAATACTGCATCCTGAAGCCATTTCTTTTTCTTCATCTACACAGATGATGATAAATTGATTTTTTTCAATTTTAAAAGAAGAAGAAAGTGCTTTTCCGTGAGCCGCCCATGTCGCAAGGAAGTCAAACAATTTTTCAGTAATTGCTTTTGCTTCTTTAGTTTCAAAAGGCCTTGAAGCCGGGTATATAATAACTCTGTAGTCGTTAGTTTCTACAATATTGGATTCTTCTATTTTCATATGTAAGTATTTATTTATTAATACCATATGCTATCTTCATCACCAGTTCTTCCTGTCAGAAAGTATCATGGAATGACGATTTCATATGTTATCAATTTAAAGTATCAAAATTAAGAAATATTCTTGAGTTGATCACAAATAAAAACTCAAGCTAAAGCCTGAGTTTTTATCTATATTGTATATAAAAGTCTTATAAATCCTCTGCTTCAGCAAGAAGTTCTACAATATCTTTTACGGCAACTTCTGTATTTTTATTAAAGTGTTTTACTCCATCAGTCATCATCGTATTACAGAAAGGGCATCCTGTAGCAATCACTTTAGGTTCAAAAGATAAGGCTTCTTCAGTTCTCTCGATATTGATATCTTTATTTCCTTTTTCAGGTTCCTTAAACATCTGTGCACCTCCGGCACCACAACAAAGACCATTCGTTTTGCAACGTTTCATTTCCACAAGTTCTGCATCCAGCTTTTCAAGCAATAATCTCGGTGCTTCATACTCGTCGTTGGCTCTTCCCAGGTAGCACGGATCATGAAAGGTAATTTTCTTTCCTTTAAATGCACCGCCTTCAATTTTTAATCTTCCCTCTTCCATTAATGTTTTAAGGAATTGGGTATGGTGAACCACATCAAAGTGTCCCCCAAGGCTTGGATATTCATTTTTAAGGGTATTGAAACAGTGCGGGCAAGCCGTTACTATTTTTTTTACCTCATATGCATTCAGTACTTCAATATTGGTAAGGGCCATCATCTGGAAAACAAATTCGTTTCCAGCTCTTTTTGCAGGATCTCCGGTACAGCTTTCTTCCTGTCCCAGCACCGCAAATTCAACTCCTATTTTATTTAATATTTTGCAAAATGCTTTTGTAATTTTTTTGGCGCGGTCATCGAAACTTCCAGCACATCCAACCCAAAATAAAACTTCCGGGGATCTTCCTTCGGCAGCAAATTCTGCCATTGTTTTAATTTGCATTTTCTTTTTGTTTAATTAATAAGTTAGCATAGTATTCCTTTGCCTTTTTCATAACCTCCACAGGGACTATAGAAACATATAAAGGATTGGCTTCGTCATAATTCAGATACTTCCAGGCATTTGATGTTGTTTTATCATTGAGGGCAAGGATCATACTTTGCTTACTCATTTCCAGGGTCGTATCATTGATAAATTGTGCCTTCATTCCTTGAGCTTCCATCATTCCCAGCACCATCTTCTTTTTATCTTCATCAAACTTTTCCTTTAAAAATGTCATTTTCATTTTCATCGGATAGCTGCTGAACGCATATTTTGTGTTATCTGTAGTGGTAAAAATATCAGAAACATTAAATCTGGTCTGATCCGTATCTACCATTTCTATTTCAAATTCATCATTCTTCTCAAACATTTTTTTGAAACCATCGATCATTGATTTTTTATCAATTTTTTCAAATATTGCCGGATGGGTCATATTCAGCATTCCATCATAATCTTTCTTTTGAAATAAAGATATGAAAGACCGTGAATCCTCAAGAATTTTCTTCTGATCCGCCGATTGAGCCAGTAGAAAACCTGAGCATAAGAACAGAAATATGAAGATTAGTTTTTTCATGATTTAATCATTTGCCCAGTTCAAACGGTCTGCCTGGTTATATTGCCAAGGAGCAGCATTATTTTCCACATTCGTCATCATCAGGTTTAGTTCCTGTGGTGCAGCAGACTGCTCCATTACCAGGAATCTTCTCATCTCAAAAATAATGGAAAGAGGATCTAATAATACAGGGCAGGCATCTGTACATGCATTACAGGTGGTACAAGCCCAAAGTTCTTCTTTTGTGATATAATCATTCAACAACTTTTTACCGTCGTCAACAAATTTTCCGTTTTTATCTATATTTTTTCCTACTTCTTCCAATCGGTCTCTTGTTTTCATCAGGATTAATCTTGGAGAAAGTTTTTTACCCGTAATATTAGCAGGGCAAACAGAAGTACAACGTCCACATTCTGTACAGGAATAGGCATTAAGCAATTGTACCTGATTGAGGTCAAATATATCTTCTGCACCAAATTTAGAAGGAGCAGCATCTGCCTCACCTTCAGCCGGAGCGGCATAAGGATCAGCGTTAGGGTCCATCATTAATTTGATTTCCTTAGTTACAGATTCAAGATTATTGAATTTTCCTTTTTTATCAAGATTGGCAAACCATGTGCTTGGGAACGCCAGAATAATGTGTAAATGTTTTGAATAGTAAAGATAGTTCATGAAGAAAAGAATTCCCACAAAATGGAACCACCATGCTGCTTTCTCTGTAAAGAAAAGAAAACCGTCACTAAAGCCACCTAAAACCGGTGCTAAAAAGGTAGAACTGATAGGGAAACTTCCATGCTCAGGAAGAAGGCCTCTCTGTTGCAAAACCCAATCTGCTCCGTTCATCTTAAAGAAAGCCATCATTAGGGCAAATTCTATAATAAGAATCCAGTTAGCATCTTGTTTTGGCCACCCGAAAAGCTCTTTCATAGTTAATCTTTTGACTCCATAAAAGTTTCTTCTGATAAAGAACACCACTACTCCGATCACTACAAGAAGTGCCAGAATCTCTAATGTCGCAGTAAAGAAATTATAAAATCCATGTCCGAAAACCGAAGCCAGGAAACGGTGGGTTCCGAATAATCCATCCACCACAATTTCTATAAGCTCGATATTAATAATAATAAAACCTACGTATACAAAAAGGTGCAATATCCCTGCAACAGGACGTTTTACCATCTTGCTCTGCCCCATAGCCACTCTTGCCATGGTAGTCCAGCGCTCAGATTTTCTGTCATTTCTGTTAATTTCATGCCCGAGCCTGATATTTCTGTAGATCTTCTGCAGGCTTTTAGCAAACAAGCCAAACCCAGCCACTAATAAAATCAGGAAAATAATGTTATCGATGTACTGCATAGGACGTATTAGTCTTTATTATTTTTACCGAAAACCGAGAAATTAATATATCTCTTAGGATTCGCTTTCATATCTTCAATCAATGAATTCAGATTCGAAGATGCTGAATTCAGATTATTATAAAGTTGTTCATCCTTCATTAGTTTGCCTAAACTTCCTTCTCCTTTATCTATACCGCCAATTACCTGATTCAGCTTACCTACAGTAGTATCCAAATTGGCAATGGTTGCATTTAATTGTTTGGTATCAATGCTTTGTGCTAAGTTTCCATATTTGTCTAAGGTTACTTTTCCACTCTGCATAGTAAGGCTTGCATCGTCCAATACTTTCTGAAGTTTAGGATCATTATGTCCTACCAGTGTATTGACACTTCCTGCTGTTGCCTGTAATGCTCCTACGGTTTTATTAAGATTGGTTAATAAAGCCTTGATTTCAGCTCTATTCTGAGCATCAAAGATCTGATTGGCATTGGTCATCAAAGAATCTACTCTATGTAATACCACCTGCAGCTGATCTTTAACCGGGCCTACCTGAGAAGAAAGACTTCCCATCATTCCCAATTTAAAAGCTCCTTTCAGGGTATCACCATCTTTTGCAGTAGCCCCTCCATACACAAGATTCACTCTCATTTCTTTACCGGACATTAATCCCGGTTCAAAAATTTCCAGCATTGAATTTTTTGAAAATTCGAACTTGTTATCAACCGTAATTTTGACAATAAAGCTGATTTTACCGTCTTTTGCTGTTTGAGGAATGATCTTATCTACCTGCCCTACTTTCAGACCGTTGATAGACACCGCTGAAGATTGCGCAAGGCCTTCCACATTGTCATATTTTGCGTAAAATATATTATCGGTAGTAAAAAGGCTTTTCCCTTTCATGAATTGAAACAACACCACAAAGCCTACGATAGCTAGAAGTGTGATCACACCAGCTTTTAATTCTTTACTGAACTTCACTTGCTAATTTTTTTCTAATAAGCAAATATAGTACATTTTAAATAAATCTTTTCGGTTATTGTTCTGCGTTAAATACAAAAAAAAGCGACAAAAAAATTTGTCGCTTTTATATTGTTGAAATTTAATTTCTTATTGTTGTTGATTTCCTACCTTATTCCAGATCTCAATTCTATAATCTTCGATTTCAGAATTATCCTGAAGACTCTTTAACCAAGCCTGTCCGAACATTCCTGCATTTCTCTGTGTAATAGATTCTGTGAACTGCTTAAGATCTCCAGGCTGTTTGTTTATTGTTTCTGATTTTTTGATCAGAACATATACTCCTGTTCCACCTTCAACCGGCTTAGAAAGCTGACCTTTCTTCACTCCAAATGCAGCACCTGCCACTTTAGGTTCCATAGCACCTGCTACTGAAGGGTTCAATAGATTCACCTGAGCTGATTGTTTTGAAGAAGCAAACAATGTAGCAATCTGATCTAAATTAGAAGCTTTAGCTCCTGCAATTTTATCAGAAATCTGTTTTGCAGCCAATTTATTTTTAACAATCACTTCAATCTGATCTCTTACAGATTCCGGATCAGCAAGACCAGCTTCCTGTTTTCCGTTCAGGTATACTACAATTTTGTCACCTGTTCCTTCTACAGTAAATAATTCTGTATCTCCTTTAGTTCTTTTCTTATCAAAAGCCCAAGTAAGGATCTCAGCGTCTTTATCAGTACCTAAGCCCTGAAGCTGACCTTCAAATCTTTTTGCTGCTTTTGGATTAGAGAACTGATAGTTATCTTTCTTAGCAATATTCACAAAATCGTTGAAAGATTTCCCTTGAATCTGCTGAATGAATTTTCTTGATTTCTTATCTGTTTCTGCTTCTGTAGTATCTGAAGCTTTAATTGCTTTCACTAAGTTAGCAACCTGATACCCCATTGATCCGGATTTTTTATCTTCAATATTGATGATATGATAACCGAACTGTGTTTCTACTACCCCTGTAGCTCCTTTAGGATTATTTGCAAGGTAAGTAAGGAATTCAGGAACGAAAGGAGTTTCTGGAGTTGTCCATCCTAAACTTCCTCCTTGTGCTGCAGAATTTGGATCGTTAGAAAGCTTAAGGAATTCTGTAAATTTAGCAGGAGTTGCTTTTACAATAGCTCCAATAGAGTCTGCCAATTTCTTAGCCTGCTCTTTAGATCTTGTTACTCCTTCTCCGGCAGGACTTCCTTTGAAAGCAATAAGGATATGTCTTGACAATGTAGAATCTGAAGTCTTTTTACCAACAAGTTTAGACACTACATAAAAATCCTGTTCTTTATACGGGCCAAAAGTTTGTCCTATTGCTGCCGTAGCAATCTGACTCTGTATTGTAGCCGGTAACTGAGCCGGTTTCATATACTGAGGATTGAAAGGCATATCAGAGTTTGCCATTACAAACATAGAATCGTTCTTTGTATTCTGGAAGTTTTCCGTACCTCCGCTGGCATCACTACCTGCTGAGTATAATTTTGTAATTTCTTTCAATGCTGCGGCATCATCTGCTGCACTAGGCTTAGATGGGAAATATACAATTCCAATATTTCTGCTAGGTTCAGCTTTGAACATTACAGGATGCTGCTTGATGTAATTAGCAAGATCTTCCGTCGTAACATTAATTTTAGTTTTCTGAAGATAAGCTGCATAGTCCACTTTCACAAAGTCGATATCTGCAAGCTGATCTCTCTGTTTCATCAATTCTTCAGCTTCTTTTTTACCTGTAGTAATACCTGCTGAAATATTGCTGAATACCTGTCTCGCCATCAGTCTGTATTCAATCGTCTTCTTTGTTTTCAACCATTGAGCATATCCCTGAGGGTTAGCACTTTGTAATGTTTCGATTTCTTTTTTAAGCTCTTGAGTCTTAAAGTTACCCTTCTCATCAAAAAACTGTTTATTCTGAGCAAACATCTGATCATACTGAATCTGGTTCCAGAAATAATCATCAGTCATTTCAAAGCCCAATTTCTCGAACTGCTGTTTGATAAGTTTAGATTGCACCAATAATTGCCAAGCCTGTTCTTCAAGACCGGTCTTTGGACCGCCTTGTTGTTCAGCTTGTTGCTGCAATACGAAAAGCTGATCGTTAAACTCTTCGCGGGTAATTTTTTCACCATTTACTTTTCCTAAAATGTCAGGATTTTTACCAAAAACCTTGTCAATACTGTCTGGGTTAACCAAAAACGCTAAAAGCGCTAAGGCTATTACTCCCATTAAAAGCCAAGGCTTACTCCTAATTTGTCCTAAAATTGCCATTTTATAAATTATAGTTTTTTATCAGTTTGCGAAAATACACATTTTTAAGAAATTACAGAAATAGAAGTGCTTTATTTTAATTTTTAATCATCAAGTTTATTCAAAAAAGGAAATTTTGACCATATTTTTTCGTAAAAAACAAATGGCATAAGTATTGTGCAACATAGAGTATTATAATATATCACCCGTTTTCAGGGCTTATTATAAAAAATCACTTTAACGATTAAAAACGAAAATGACAATTTGTCATTTGATTGAGTATGACAGAATTTGAAGATATTAGTTTAGAAGAAATGATCAGCGACGGATTTGATATCGTAACTGAGGAAATCAATCTTTCCGACTTTTCGGAAACTGATAAAAATTCCGAACAAAAAATATTCCCTATACTTCCTGTAAGAAATATGGTAATGTTCCCTAATGTGGTAATTCCTATTACTGCAGGGAGAAAAACCTCAATACAACTTCTTGAAGAAGCTCAGAAGAACGGAGATTTTATTGGAATCGTAAGCCAGAAGAATTCAGATCTGGAACAACCTACTGAAAAAGACATCTATCTTACCGGAACACTGGCCAAGATCATTAAGATTATAAAATTACCTGAAGGCAATATTACAGCTATTACTAAAGGTTTTCACAGATTTAAGATCAAAAAAATTGTTGATCTTAAGCCTTATTTTAAAGCTGAAATTTCAAAATTAAAAGATTCCAAGCCTAAAAATCAGGAGGAATATGAGGCATTGCTTGAAAACATTAAAGAGCTTGCTTTAAAAATCATTGAACTGGATCCTAACATTCCCAATGCAGCTAATTTTGCCATCAAAAACATCAATAATAATGATGATCTTTTGAATTTTATCTGCACCAACTCCAGTTTCCCTTCTGTGGAAAAGCAAAAGCTGCTGGAGGAAAAAAGCATGATGGAAAGAGCTAAGAAATGCTATGAAATGATGCACGAGGATTTCAGAAAGCTGGAATTAAGAAGCCAGATCCATCAGAAAACCTCCAAGGATCTTGACAAACAACAAAGAGAATATTTCCTGAACCAACAGATCAGAACGATCCAGGAAGAGTTGGGCGGCGGTCCTGAAAGTGATGTAGAAGATCTCATTGCTAAAGCCAAAACCAAAAAATGGAGCCAGGAAGTAGAAGACCATTTCCAGAAAGAGATTGGCAGACTACAGCGTCAGAATCCAAATTCTCCGGACTATAATGTTCAGAGAAATTATCTGGATTTCTTTACGGATCTTCCATGGGAAACTTACACCAAAGATATTTTTGATATTGCAAAAGCAGAGAAAGTATTGGATAAAGCTCATTTTGGATTGGAAGATATCAAGAAAAGAATCCTGGAGCATATGGCTGTTTTAAAATTAAAAAACAACATGAAATCTCCTATTCTCTTATTGGTAGGACCTCCGGGAGTAGGTAAGACCTCTTTAGGAAAATCTATTGCTGATGCTTTAGGAAGAAAATACGTAAGATTATCTTTAGGTGGCCTTCATGATGAAAGTGAAATCCGCGGACACAGAAAAACCTATATCGGAGCAATGGCAGGAAGAATTGTACAGTCTATTAAAAAGGCCGGTACTTCTAACCCTGTAATCGTTCTGGATGAGATTGATAAAATCGGACAGGGTCTTCATGGCGATCCCAGCTCAGCATTGCTGGAAGTTCTTGATCCCGAACAAAATAAATCTTTCTATGATAATTTTCTTGAAATGGGCTATGACCTATCCAAAGTCATGTTCATAGCAACAGCCAATTCATTGTCAACCATACAGAGTCCTCTTTTAGACAGAACAGAGATCATACAGATTGCAGGATATACACTGGAGGAGAAAATTGAAATTGCAAAGAGACACCTGATCAAGAAACAACAGGAGGAAAATGGATTGGACACCAAGTCATTTAAACTTGGAAACCCTGAGCTTAAGCACATTATAGAGGCACACACTTCAGAAAGCGGAGTAAGAAGTTTAGAGAAAAGAATTGCGTCCATCGCCAGATGGGTGGCATTACAGACAGCCCTGGTAAAAGATTATGACTCTAAAATTTCTGTTGAAAAAGTAGATGAAATCCTAGGCGTTCCAAGACCTAAAAGTCTATCTGAAATCACAGGAGTACCCGGTGTTGTTACAGGTTTAGCCTGGACGAGTGTAGGTGGAGATATTCTTTACATTGAAAGTATCCTGAGCAACGGAAAAGGAACGTTAACCATGACCGGAAATCTGGGAACCGTGATGAAAGAATCAGCAACCATTGCGCTGGAATATATTAAAGCAAGACATGACGAACTGGGAATACCACAGGAGGAACTGGATAAGAAAAACATCCACGTTCACGTTCCTGAAGGGGCAACTCCTAAGGATGGGCCATCAGCAGGTATTGCCATGCTGACTTCTATGGTTTCTTCTTTCAAAAATAAAAAGGTAAAACCTCACCTTGCGATGACAGGAGAAATTACACTAAGAGGAAAAGTTCTTCCTGTAGGGGGAATTAAAGAAAAACTTCTTGCTGCAACCAGAGCTGGAGTTAAAGATGTCATATTGTGTGATGCCAACAGAAAAGATGTAGAAGAGATCAAAAAGGACTATTTAAAAAACCTGAAAGTTCACTATGTCAGCAGAATGGAGGAGGTCATAGACATCGCTATTGAAAAATAATTCATTATAACATATCAACTTCTCAATAAAGAAACACGTTTCGGATATCCGGAACGTGTTTCTGTTTGATGTTAACCCGTATAAAATATGTTCAGTCTTCATTTTGATGGAATAAAATTTGCTGTGCTAAAAATAAAACTCAAGTTGATCCCTAAATAATTTCTCAATTCAGTGGGTTTTCTTATTTTTAATCCATACTGCATATTTTAAATTATGAATTTTCTTAGACTCCCTTTCCTTACCAAGCTTACATTGGTTGTAATTTCTATTATTGGCATTGGTTATCTGCTGGCATTAGGACAGAGTATTCTAGCTCCATTTTTCTTTGCATTCCTGATGGCTATGCTATTTTTGCCGGTAGCCACTTTCATGGAAAGAAAGCTCAGATTTCCAAGGTCTGTATCTACAATGACTTCCGTTTTTATGATGTTGGTCATTTTAAGTGGGGTGATATATTTTTTCAGCACCCAATTGTCTGACTTCAGTAAGGATCTTCCTCATCTCAGAGAACAGTTTACCACTTTATTTAATAATCTTCAGCATTGGGTTTCTAAAACATTCAATGTCAAAGTAGATGAACAGGTAGATTACATCAACCAAGGACTGAATAAACTTTTATCTTCTTCAGGGGCTATTTTAGGATTTACATTTGGAATATTTTCAACAGGATTCGGGTTTATTCTATTTTTCACATTGTTCTTCATCTTCATTTTAAATTACCGAAGACTTTTAAATAATTTTATTGTTACTGTTTTTAACGAAAGACATAAGAACAGTGTGCAGGAAGCGGTAACAGAGATTCGCGTGATGACCAAAAAATATATTTTCGGTCTTTTTCTTCAGGTTATTATTGTATCCACGCTTACCTCTATCGTTCTCACTATTTTAGGCGTGAAATATGCCATCCTTTTAGCGGTCCTAACAGGCCTGCTCAATGTTATTCCATATCTTGGAATTTTCATCTCTCTTGTCATATCCTGTTTTATTGCATTTGCTACCTCTACACCATCTACCTGTATTTATGTTATTATTGGCTATATTGGAGTACATGCTGTGGATGGAAATATTGTTCTGCCATTTGTAGTAGGTTCAAAAGTGAAAATCAACGCATTATTTTCTTTTATCGGAATTCTTTTAGGAGAACATCTTTGGGGAATAGCAGGAATGTTTCTGTGTATTCCAGCCATTGCAATCATTAAAATCATCTGTGAAAAAGTAGATGATTTAAAACCTTGGGGAAGACTGCTTGGGGAAGAACAAAAACCTAATAAAAAGAAGAAAAGCTATAAGATTTCCAAGAATATTACCCTCGAGGAAATGGATTAGGCATAGGTATCAAGCCACAAACAAAGAGCAGTACTTAAAACACACCAATATCAAAAAAGAAACACGAAAATTGTAATTTTTATTAAAAATGAATAAACAAATCTCATATTTGTTTTACATTTGATATAAAATTACCAATTATGAAAATCGTAAAATTCATTTTCTGTCTGTTGTTCGCACTTACTTTTATCAATGCGGGCTTAACCAAGTTTTTCCAGTATGCTCCCATGCCTAAAATGACGGATGAGCAGGTGAAAATATACGCTGCTTTCACTGAAATTGGCTGGCTAATGCCTTTGGTAGGCGTTGTAGAAATTGTTGGAGGGATATTATTTATTTTCCCAAAAACCAGAGCGTTGGGCGCAATTATCATATTACCTGTCATGGTAGGAATATTCCTTCAAAATGTATACAGAGATCCATCCCAAATGGGGATAGGCATGTCTATTGTTTTGCTTCTAATTAATCTTTGGGTAATTCTTGATAATAAAGAAAAGTACAGGAATTTAATCAGTTAAAATTAGATCGCAAGTGGCAGATAGCAAGCAGGAGATTACTATGTAGCGATACTCCAAAATTTATGTTGTTTAAAACAACAAATCATTAAAATTTTGCAGGCTGCAACCTGCTCCCTACTATCTGCCATTTATATTCTAAACAAATGCACTGAATCCCGTGATCGAACGTCCTACGATCAGAGAGTTTATTTCTTTTGTTCCTTCATAAGAATAAATAGCTTCTGCGTCGGCAACAAATCTTGCCACATCGTATTCCAGCAAGATTCCGTTTCCACCCATTACTTCTCTGGCCCTGGACACAATATCTCTTGTTCTAAGGGTACAGAAAACTTTAGCTAAAGAAGCATGTTCGTCTTTTAAAATCCCTTCATCCTGCATTTCAGACAATCTGAAAACCATTGTCTGCATCGCAGTAAGATTGGATAACATTTCCACTAAGTGCCCCTGAATCATCTGAAATGAAGCAATTGGTCTTCCAAACTGCTCCCTCTTTCGGGTATAATCCAAAGCACTTTCATAAGCACCCCTTGCACAGCCTGTAGCCATCCAGGCCACTCCTGCCCTGGTCATCCGAAGTACTTTTCCGGTATCTTTAAATGAGTTGGCATTCTGAAGTCTGTTTTCTTCAGTCACCACACAGTCTTTTAAAGTAATAAGGCCATTCTGAACAATTCTTAAGGCCATTTTCCCTTTGATTTTTTCTACGGAGAATCCGGGATTATCTTTTTCTACAATAAAGCCTTTTACTTCTCCGCTATCCAAATCTCTTGCCCAGATAATGATAATATCTGCAAAAGTTGCATTTCCAATCCATTTTTTCTGTCCGTTAAGAATCCAGCCCTCAGCTGTTTTTCTGCATGTCACGGTAAGACCTCCTGCAGCTCCAGATCCCACTTCGGGCTCTGTAAGTCCGAAAGCTCCTATCTTTTCAAATTTCTGCATTTGGGGAAGCCATTTCTGTTTTTGCTCTTCTGAACCGCAAATGTAAATAGAACCCATAGCCAGCCCGGACTGCACTCCAAAAAAGGTGGCAATTGATGCATCTACTCTAGCCATTTCCATAGCAATAACACCCTCCATCAAAAAAGGCATTCCCGGACAGCCGTATCCTTCATAGGTAACACCACAGATATTGAGTTTCTGAAATTTAGGAATCAGTTCAAAAGGAAATTCGTCTCTCAACCAATAATGGTTCACCAAAGGCTTCACTTCTTTTTCCATAAAAGCTCTTACTTTAAGCTGTATTTCTCGCTGCTCAGGAGTTAAGGTGTGGTAGATATCATAAAAATCACCGTCAATAGGTGGAAGCTCTTTCTTTTTCTTATCCGAATCCAGCATTTTCATAAGCCCTGTAAGCTGTTTATCATCCAGTTTTGAAAAATTTTGCATCAGTTTTGGTAAGTCCACTTTTTTAGAGATTGTACTCAATTGATCAAAATCTATAGACGTGAATAGCCCTATCGCGTTTCTTATTTTAGAAAAGGTATTTGACATAATGATTATTTGTGGGTTTGGTTTGTAAAAGATAAGCAAAAATTACTCCGAAAAAAAACAACACTCATTGGGTCAGTTTTACAAAACACTTAAATTCAACATATTACAACGGAATATTTTCTTTACAAGTCTTTTACTTCAGTTTTTCAAGCATTACAAAAGATCCTGCCCCAACTTTGACCTAAGCAAAACATTAAACCCCACACTATGAAAACTACTTACATTACACTATCGCTATCTGCAGTTCTTTTGTTAGGAATCTCTTCATGTAAAAAAGGAGAAGTAGCTTCTACAGAGCCTGAAGCCTATGCCAGTGCAGATTCAACAGCAACTATTGTATCAGACAGCATCTCATCAGTGGCTACGATGAAAGTAAAAGACAAGCAGTTCATCAAAACTGCGGATATTAATATGGAGGTAAAAGATGTTTATAATACAACCCTCTCTATCGAAAAATCAGTTCAGGATCTTGGTGGATTTGTAGTTAAGAGTAATCTTCAAAGTAATATCGTTTCGGAAAACACTTATAATACCTCTAATGAAGAAGCTATGCTGATTAAAAAATATCAGACAGAAAATACGATGCAGGTACGTGTTCCCACGGAAAAACTAGGCGAGCTTCTGACCTTGGTTAATAACAATAAACTATTCCTTAATTCCAGATCTGTTAACGCGGAAGATATCACTGCCAGCATTAAATATGCAGAAATGGAAGGTAAGAGAAACCAAAAAACATCTGAAAACATCGGCCAACTGAAAACAGATAAGGATAAAGTAAAGCTTGATGATGAAAACATGGCAGAGGGAAATATCCAAAAGCTGACCAGTATGGATACAACTGATAATCTGAAGTACAGTACCGTTGATATCTACATCAAAGAACCCAAATTACGCATTGCAGAAATCGCCATTACCAATACCAGCAGCATTGACAATAAATATAAATTCAATTTTATATACCAGGTGAAAGAAGGTTTTGTATATGGATTTTATCTGATTCAGAATATTATAGTAGCGCTTATCAATATTTGGCCTCTCTTACTCATTGCAGGTATAGGTATTTATTTTTTCAGAAAAAGAAAAACAGCAAAGCATGAGCAGTCAAAAATATCGGAATAAAAAAAACACCTAACCAATTGGTTATCATCATAATTTTAGATTTTACAACCTCCTTTTTTAAGGAGGTTTTTATTTTTTTCAAAAAAAACTGTAACGATTGCAGCACCACATTTACCTACTGTTTAAAGAATAAGAAATCAAAAAAAATTAATAATATGAAAAATTTAGTAAAACTTGGATTCGCAGCATTATTATCAATGAATACGATGACCGCAAAAGCACAGAAATCAACTCCCAGCAATGACAACAGCCTGCTATGGGAAGTATCCGGGAATGGTCTCTCCAAGCCTTCTTATATTACCGGAACTTTTCATATCTTATGCAGTAAAGATTTTGAAATAAAATCCAAGGTATTGAAAGCTCTTGAGAAATCTGACAATTTTGTCATGGAGATCAATTATACAGATCCTGCTGAAATAAAATCACTACAAAAAATGTATCAGACAGATAAAAAAATATCAGAACAGCTTTCTCCGAATGAAGCCAAAGAACTGAATACAATTCTGGCTGATTATGGGACGGATCTAAAAAGTATAGACTCCTCAAGTCCACAAGCACTTTATGCTCTACTTTCCACTAAAGCAATACCATGCCCCCAGACTGAAATAAAGCTCTATGAAATGGAACTTCTCCAGAAAGCAATAAAAGATAAAAAAACGATCAAAGGTCTTGAAAAGGTAGAGGATCAGTTGAAGAGCATTAATGAAGCTTATAATCTGAGAAGTACAATCACCCAACTAAAAATGGGTAAGGAATATGAAATCCTTTTTAAACAGATGATAAAAGCTTTTAAAAATGAAAATATACACTTACTTTATAGTCTTTTTAAGGATGAAAGATTTATGAATACCCAACAGGAAAATGCAATGCTCACCAACAGAAATCAAAACTGGGTAAAAGCAATGCCTGAAATAATGAAAAACCAAAGTTCTTTATTTGCCGTGGGTGGATCTCATCTTATGGGTGAAAATGGCATCATCCCTCTTCTGCAGTCAAAAGGTTATACTGTAAAGCCTGTATCAAGTTTATAATCATAACCAAACCATGAAACTATTGTGAGTAATCCAACTGAAACAGCTTTTTTAAAGCTTGTCAACCAGCACAAGGGTATTTTGTACAAAGCCTCACGGATCTACGCAGATTCCACTGAGGACCGGGAAGACCTGCAGCAGGAAATTCTTATCCAGCTATGGAAATCTTACCAAAACTTTAAAGGAAACAGTGAATTCTCAACATGGATGTACCGGGTCGCCATCAATACTTCCATTACTTATTTAAAAAAAGAAAAACAGAGAACCAATACCCATACAGACCCTTCTCATCATTTTGAAGTAGCGCAGGAAGACTACAACCCGGCAAAAGATAGGCAGCTGGAAATTTTTTACAGCGCCGTACAGGAACTCAATTCGTTGGAAAAAGCCGTCATATTTTATTTCATGGAGGGGATGTCTCATAAGGAAATCGGAAGCAATCTGGGACTCAGCGAAGGCAATGCCCGCGTAAAACTTAACAGAACAATGGAATAATGAAGACCATAACGTCCAAATTCCAGATACTATAGAAAAGCTAAAAGAAAGCAAACATCCTATTTCAAAAATCCAGAAAAACATGAAAAAGGAATTCCCAATGCAGGTGGTTGCCATCATCCTTATTGGTTTTTTCCCTCTTCAACTGGGATTCCCATCTTCGCAATACATCATCTACTATATATCTTATACGATGATGGTTGTTATATCCTCTTATTACCTTTATGGATTTTATAAGTTTTATAAACAAACTGAACTGTATACAGGCAATACTAAAAACAGCCTTTGGAAGATATACCATGAGCTGAGATTGAATATGGAAAGATACCAGTCTTTCGGGTTTTTGTTACTCCCTCATTTTCTTATCACCATTGGCCTGGAGATCTATAATCTTTTGGAAAAAAAGGGGAAAACCTTGTCTGAACTTACCAATTCCTATCAGCAAGCTTTGATAATAGCCGTATTATTGGGAACACTTTCTATTGTAGTAAGTATTGTTCTATGGACAAAATATATCTATGGACGCAATGCCAATCAGCTGGAAAATATCCTGAATGAAATGGATGAATAATATAAACCCAACCTTTTAATCAGTAAAAAAAACAAAGCCTCGGATCCTATCTGAGGCTTTGTTCTTTAAAAAAATGTTATTTATCATCTTCAAATTTATTTGAGGTTTTATTTTTCCTTAAATTTGCAGATCAGAAATAAAGTCTTATGAATTTTTAAAAATGTTTATTCTCTGAACTCTAATTCCCGAAAAATATGCTATCAAAAATAAATCCTATACAAACTAACAGCTGGAAAGCTCTTGACGAACATTTTGCAGGAAACGATTTTGACCTGAGAAGCCTTTTCCAGTATAATCCGAATCGTTTTTCAGAATTTTCTTTACAAAAGGACAATTATCTTTTTGATTATTCTAAAAACTTAATTGATTCGAGAACAAAAGAACTTCTGTTACAACTGGCCGAAGAATGCCAGTTGAAAGAAGCCATTTCAAAAATGTTCTCTGGTGATAAAATCAACGAGACAGAAGGAAGAGCAGTATTGCATACCGCGTTAAGAGATTTTTCTGACCGCGAAATTCTTGTAGACGGTGAAAATATCAAACCACAGATCAAAAGAGTTCTTGATCACATGAAAGCCTTCTCCGAAAAAATCATATCGGGAGAACACAAAGGTTTCAGTGGAAAAGAGATCACAGATGTCGTGAATATAGGTATTGGAGGTTCAGATTTAGGACCGGTCATGGTATGTTCTGCTTTAAAGCATTTTAAAACCAGACTGGATGTTCATTTTGTATCCAATGTAGATGGCAATCATATCGCAGAGGTAGTTAAGAAATTAAACCCTGAAACCACTTTATTCATCATTGCTTCCAAGACCTTTACGACCCAGGAAACAATGACGAATGCGAACTCAGCAAAAGACTGGTTCCTGAAAGCTGGAAAACAGGAAGATGTAGCAAAACACTTTGTAGCCTTATCTACCAACATTGAGGAAGTTAAAAAATTCGGAATTGCAGAAGAAAATATTTTTGAATTCTGGGATTGGGTAGGCGGAAGATATTCACTTTGGAGTGCTATCGGATTAAGCATTGTTCTTGCTGTAGGATATGAAAATTTCGAACAGCTGTTAAGAGGTGCTTTTGATACCGACCAACACTTCCAAACTGCAGACTTCTCCGAAAACGTTCCGGTTTTAATGGGACTTTTAGGAATCTGGTACCGTAATTTTTATGCGGCGACCAGCTACGCTATTCTGCCATACTCTCAGTATTTAGACAGGTTTGCAGCTTATCTTCAACAGGGAGACATGGAAAGCAATGGAAAATGCGTAGACAGAAACGGAGAATTTGTAGAATATGAAACCGGACCAATTATCTGGGGAGAACCGGGAACAAACGGACAGCATGCATTTTACCAACTGATCCACCAGGGTACCGAATTGATTCCGGCAGACTTTATAGCTTATG
Source organism: Chryseobacterium rhizosphaerae (assembly GCF_003385455.1). Lineage (GTDB taxonomy): Bacteria > Bacteroidota > Bacteroidia > Flavobacteriales > Weeksellaceae > Chryseobacterium > Chryseobacterium rhizosphaerae. The sequence continues at coordinate 48,913 of NZ_QNUF01000003.1, forward strand.
CAAAAAGCGCTAACGAGGTATCTGATCACCAGGAAAAATTGCTGGCTAACTTCTTCGCACAAACAGAAGCCCTTGCTTTTGGTAAAACTGAAGAAGAAGTAGAACAAGAGCTTATCAATGCCGGGAAATCCGATGAGGAAATAGACCGACTGTTGAACTTTAAGGTTTTCCATGGAAACACACCCACTAACTCAATGATATTCAAAGAGCTAACCCCATTTTCGCTAGGACAGCTTATTGCCATGTATGAGCATAAAATTTTTGTTCAGGGGGTGATCTGGAATATTTTCAGCTTCGATCAGTTTGGAGTGGAATTAGGTAAAGTGTTAGCTAATAAAATCCTTCCGGAACTGGAGAACAATGAGCCCATAGATTCACATGACAGCTCTACCAACGGATTGATTAATTATTATAAAGAAAATAAATAGTCTATAAAAAAGAAGATTCCAGAGAAATCATGTAGAGAAAGAAGAGGCTGGTGAATTTCAGGATATCATTGTATTCAATAAAATCTAAATAAAAGTAAAAAAAGTAAAAATGGCAGAAATTCTTGACGGACTTAAAGTATCCAAAGAAATAAAAGCAGAGATCAAGGTTGAAGTAGATAAGATCCTTGAAAGCAAAAGAAGAGCACCCCACTTAGTGGCAATTCTTGTTGGAAACAACGGGGCAAGCAAGGCTTATGTGAATGCTAAAGTAAAAGACTGTGAAGAAGTAGGATTTCAATCCAGCTTGGTTAAATTTCCAAGTACGGTTTCTGAATCTGAATTGCTGGAAAAAATTGACGAACTGAACAAATCTAAAGCAGTAGACGGATTTATCGTTCAGCTACCTTTACCAGATCAGGTGGATCAGGAAAAAATTATCAATGCAATCGACCCAAGAAAAGATGTGGATGGATTCCACCCTGAAAACTTTGGAAAGATGGCTTTGGAAATGGATACTTTCTTACCGGCTACCCCTTTTGGTATCTTAACTTTACTGGAGAGATACAACATTGAAACTAAAGGAAAAGACTGTGTAATTATCGGAAGAAGTAAAATTGTAGGAAGACCAATGAGTATTCTTATGGGAAGAAAAGATTTCCCTGGAAATTCTACGGTTACCCTTACCCACTCTTACACTAAAGATATTGAAGAATATACTAAAAAAGCAGACATTGTAATTACCGCTTTAGGAGATCCTCATTTCTTAAAAGGAGAAATGATCAAAGATGGTGCTGTGATTGTTGACGTAGGAATTACAAGAGTAGATGATGATTCTCCAAAAGGATATTATCTGGCAGGTGATGTAGATTTTGACAGCTGTGCAGCTAAAGCAAGCTGGATCACTCCGGTACCTGGAGGAGTAGGCCCTATGACAAGAGCAATGTTAATGAAAAACACCATCATTGCTTATAAAACTTCGGTCTATAACGACTAATTTTAAAAATGAACAAAGAAGAAGATATTTTATTAAAAGAAGGTAAAATGCTCCCTGTAATGGAGCATTTTTACACTTTACAGGGAGAAGGAGCCCATACGGGAAAAGCCGCCTATTTCATCAGATTGGGAGGTTGTGATGTAGGATGTCACTGGTGTGATGTAAAAGAAAGCTGGGATCCTGAGCTTCATCCTTTGATGAATGCTACAGAGATTGCTGAAACAGCAGCTAAACATTGTAAAACTGTTGTTCTGACAGGAGGAGAACCCCTTATGTGGAACTTAGAGATTCTTACCTCTAAATTAAAAGAATTAGGATGTACTATTCATATTGAAACTTCTGGAGCATATCCTATGAGTGGACATCTGGACTGGATCACTCTTTCCCCGAAGAAAACAGGATTACCAAAAGAAGAGATTTATCAAAAGGCTCATGAGCTTAAAGTCATCATTTTCAATAACAACGACTTTAAATTTGCTGAAGAACAGGCTGCAAAAGTTTCTGACAAGTGTAGGCTATACCTTCAAAGCGAATGGAGTAAGAGAAATGACATGTATCCAAAGATTACGGATTTCATTCTGGAACATCCGGAATGGCAGGCCTCTGTTCAGACCCATAAATACCTGAATATCCCATAAAAATACGTAAATTAGCTAGTCGTATTTTTTAAAAACTGATAGATGCAGAGAATTCGATACTCTAGATACCTGAAATCGATTATTATTTTGCTTGACCTAATGGTTATTGCATCTATCTTCATATTTTTTTTTATAAGCAGAAACGAAAGTTTAAAATACCATAAGGAAACCTGGTATCAAAATATTTTTTCTTTGATTTTGTTATTTTTGTTCTGGGTACTTTTAAGTGGTAGGACAAAAATTTACGATATTCCAAGAAATCTGACCTATACCCTTTTCCTTGAACGCCTTTTTATCCATTTCCTCTTTTTTATACTGGGAGTTCTGCTTATTGGAAAAGTAAGTAAAAATGTTTTTTTCAATTCTGATATTTACTGGCTTTCGTTTTACCTTTTGGCTTTTATTTTTCTGGCAAAATCTATCATTTATTTTACCATTAAGTATTTCCGTTCACTGGGGATCAATTATAGGAATGTAATGTTCCTGGGAAATAACGATTCTACGGGAATCCTTAAAAATATTTTTGAAGCCAGAAAAGATTATGGATACCGGATATTTGAATATGAATACTCAGATATAAATACGGATGAATTAGTTGGTTTTTGGAAAAAAAATGGGATACATACCCTATTTTTATCCACAGAAAACTCATTTAACGAAAATACGGAAACAAAAATTTTTAAGCTGGCAGAAGATCATAAGGTGCATATCTCGTTAATTCCGAGTATAACACAAAGTGATTTTTTCCTTTATGATCTCGGATATATTCAGACCCAACCCGTTCTTAACCAGGCAAGATATCCATTAGATTATTACTCTAATTTTCTGGTGAAAAGAACTTTTGATATTGTTTTTTCCATTATAATATTAGTTTTCATCTGCTCCTGGGCATTCCCTATTATTGCTGTTTTAATTAAAGCCAGCTCTAAAGGGCCGGTTTTCTTCCTGCAAAAGAGGTATGGCTTCCACGAAGAAGTCTTCAACTGTTTAAAGTTCAGAACCATGGTTCCCAATGATGAGTCTGCTACCAGTACGACCAGGGAAAATGATTCAAGAATTACGAAAGTCGGGAAGTTTCTGAGAAAAACCAGTATGGATGAACTTCCTCAGTTTATCAATGTACTGAAAGGAGAAATGTCTGTCGTAGGCCCACGCCCTCATATGCTGGCCGTAGATAATTATTATAAGCCGAAAATCGGAAGATATAGCTTAAGAAGTATGGTCAATCCTGGGATTACAGGTCTTGCACAGGTAAGCGGTTTGCGGGGTGATTTTGGAGATGTGGAAGTAGAAATGAAAAAGCGGGTTCTGGCAGATGCATTCTATGTAAGAAACTGGAGTTTCGTATTGGATATGGTTATTATTTTAAAAACAGTCTTATTGGTTATAGGTGGAGATAAAAACGCAAAATAAGGTGTAAAGCAATAGAAAAAAAATTCAATTTTAACACTTATCTGGGTTCCTGTCTTGGTATCAACCTTAGCCCAATTCAATAAAAAAGTCTAATTTAGCACTATGTTAAAAAAGTTTTTCACAGCAGTAGGGGAATACATGATTCTACTGGGAAAATCCCTACAGAAACCTCAGAAAATGAAGGTTTTCTGGAAGCTGTTCATGAGAGAAATTAATGATTTAGGGGTCAATTCTTTTGGCCTTGTTATCTTCACTTCTATATTCGTAGGGGCAGTAGTTGCCATTCAGATGTTCAACAATTTTGATGCATCTTCGTTTCCTATTCCTCCTTCATTTGTAGGATATGCCACAAAAGCAGTACTTGTTTTAGAGTTTGCTCCTACAATTATCAGTTTAATTCTGGCCGGTAAAGTAGGCTCTTATATTGCTTCCAGTATTGGAACAATGAGAGTTTCCGAGCAGATAGATGCATTAGACATTATGGGAGTTAACTCACCTAATTTTTTGATTTTTCCTAAAATTATTGCCTGTATGCTTTTTAACCCTCTTCTTATCGCCATCAGTATCGTATTTGGTATCGGCGGCGGATATATTGCAGGGATCTTAACAGGAAACTGGACAGAAAACGATTATATTGTAGGAATTCAAATGTATATGCCTAATCTCTTTATATATTATGCATTTAGCAAAACTATCGTTTTTGCTTTCATCATTGCTACCGTTCCTTCTTATTTCGGATATAATGTAAAAGGTGGGTCTCTGGAAGTTGGTAGAGCCAGCACACAGGCTGTGGTATGGACAATGGTATTCATTATCATTTCGGAATTAATTTTAACCCAATTAATATTAAGCTAATGATTGAGGTAAAAGATCTTAAGAAAAGTTTTGGAGATGTTGAAGTACTTAAGGGAATTTCAACTTCATTTGATAAAGGAAAGGTAAATCTGATCATTGGACAAAGTGGTTCCGGAAAAACGGTTTTTCTTAAAAGTCTATTGAATGTTTATATGCCGTCATCCGGAGAAATCTTATTCGACGGAAGGAATGTCAATACAATGACAAGAGACGAAAAACAACATCTTCGTTCAGAAATTGGAACGGTATTCCAGGGAAGTGCGCTATTTGATTCTTTAACTGTGGAAGAAAATATTATGTTCCCACTGGATATGTTTACCAATCTTACCTATAGAGAGAAAAAGAAAAGGGTTTTTGAGGTAATAGGCAGAGTTCACCTTGACAAAGCTGATAAAAAATATCCATCTGAAATCTCTGGGGGAATGCAGAAAAGGGTAGCCATTGCAAGAGCCATTGTAAACAATCCTAAATATTTATTCTGTGACGAACCCAATTCAGGGTTAGATCCATATACTTCCAAAATCATTGATGATCTTCTCTATGAAATCACCAAGGAATATAATACAACTACGATCATCAATACACACGATATGAACTCTGTAATGACGATTGGTGAGAAAATTGTATATCTGAGATTAGGAATCAAAGAGTGGGAAGGAAATAAAGATATCCTGATCACCGCGGGCAATAAAAATCTGATCGATTTCGTTTATTCTTCAGAACTGTTTAAAGAGCTGCGAGAATATTTGCTTGAAAATAATAAAACAATTGAAAATACAAATACAAAAATAGACAATAATGAAAAAGGCACTTAGTATAGCATTAATAGGGTTTTCAATGTGGGCTTCAGCACAGATCTCACTGGCAGGTAAAGCCAATTTAATATTTCCTACAGGTTCTCCTTCATGGTCAAACATCAAAGGAACTGTGAATGATGCTATTGAAGGAACAGGAAAAAATAATGTAGGTTTCAATGTAGGGCTTTCCCTAAAAGTAGGTCTTCCTACTTCATTATTTGTAATGCCTGAAATCTATTATACTCACTTCAAAAATGAGTTCACGACAGAGAATACAACTTTTGATGTAAAAAGCAACCGTATAGACGTTCCGGTTCTTTTAGGGTATAATCTTTTAGGAAATATGCTGGGCGTATTTGTAGGTCCGGTAGGGAGCTTCAATTTAAGCAAGGATAATACTTACAATGACTTCAAAGAAAATTCTAAAAACGATTTTACAGTAGGATACCAGTTTGGAGCACAGCTTGAAATTAAAAAGCTGATTGTCAATGCAAGATATGAAGGAGCATTCAGTAAGGATGAAAGAAACTTTATCAATAAGGTTTCAGGATCTGAGATCAGATATGACAACAGACCTAACTTATTTATGGTAGGTTTAGGGTATAAGTTTTAATCAACTATCGAAAATAACAACTTTAAATCCTCAAATTTTATATTTGAGGATTTTTATTTTGACTTTCTTCAAGCTCTGCCTGTCTTTTAGCAATCTCAGCAGCCTGTTTTTCAAGGTCTTCTTTATCCTTTTGTAACTGCTTGAATTCTTTTTTCTTTTGCTCTGCTTTTATAGCACTTCCTTTACTTACATAGCCTACCATTCCTCCAATAATTAATCCTATTCCTACTCCTGCCATCATCCCCATAATATGAGAAATTTTAATCTGCTCTACAGCAAAATCAGTAGTTAAATAAAAAAGTAAAGCGGAAACAGCTAACAGTATAAGTCCGGTAATTGATAAACTCTTCATAATATTGTGTTTGGGTGGTTAATTAAAAAAGCCTTATCAAATTTACTAAAAATTTAATAAGGCTTACTCAAGATTAAAATTCTATACGATTATATTTTCCCGCCAGCAGCCTTATAATATTCTAAAGCTTTAGGAAGGTCCTTATTAATATCTGAAATTCTGGTTTCCGGATTCGGGTGGGTAGACAGGAATTCCGGCTGTCTGTTTCCTGAAGATGCAGCTTCCATTCTATTCCAGAAAGGAATCGCAGCTCTAGGATCATATCCTGCCATAGACATCAGATAAAGTCCCATTTCATCGGCTTCAGACTCTTGTCCTCTTCCGTATTTCAATAAAGCAACCTGAGATCCGATAGGATATACCTTTTGAAAAACACCTGCCCATTGTGCATTTGAAATAGTTCCTCCTAAAATAGCTCCTCCGTATTGTGCTACCATTGCCTGAGAAATTCTTTCATTTCCGTGTCCTGCCAATGCATGGGAAACTTCATGTCCCATTACTACAGCAAGTCCGTTATCATCTTTCGTTACCGGCAAAATCCCTGTATAAACAGCTACTTTACCTCCTGGCATACACCATGCATTCAACTCACTACTCTGTAAAAGATTAAATTCCCAGTTGTAGCTGGAAAGATCTGCCGATCTTCCAATGCTCTGATAATATCTTTCTGCTGCGTTTTTAATTCTACTTCCAACATTTGCCACTCTCTTTGCATCTGCCGTACCGGTAATCACTTTACCTTTAGACAATGTCGTTCTGTATTCCTGCGCAGACATTGTTAAAATTTCCGAGTTGTTGGCCAACTGTAACGATGATCTCCCGGTAATCGGGTTCGTAGTACAGGCAACAGCCGACAGAGCAATAGCTCCTATTCCAAATAGATGTGTAACTTTCATAGTTTGAGTGTTAATAATTCAACCTTAACAATTTTTATTCCAAAACAGTATGAAAAAAATATATTTGCATACATTTTGCTATTTAAAATTAATAATTTAATTCGATCATGAAAAAGTTTATTTCTTTCTTATTTGCTTTTGGATTGTTGTTCTTTTTTCAGAACTGCGCTTCTCAAGGTTCAGTAGATCCAAAAACAGTAGAAACTTTAGTGGATTCACAGGAGTTTACATTCTATGCACAAAGGGCAAATCCTACAAACTATGATGTGATCAACGTGATGAATTCAATGCCGAATTCCACAGCTACAAGAGTACTGAATCTGAATGGGGATTACACGATTGATCTCAGTAAAAATAATATGGTTGTCGTTCTTCCTTATTTTGGAAGAGCATTTAGCCCTAATTACGGAAATCCCGATCAGAATAGCTACAGATTTACATCAAAAGATTTTACCGTAAATAAATCACAAACTAAAAAAGGAAAATGGATTCTCAAGATCAGGCCTAATGATGTAAGTAACGTTAGTGACATCAATATTGAGATCTTCAAAAATGGTAAAGCATTTGTTTCAATAGGAAGCAGTGACAGACAGCCTATTACCTATGATGGATATATTGGAAAAACTGAAATAAAAAAAGATAAGGAAAACTAATCCTTATTTTCTTTAGATTTAGATAGAAACATTTCAACAAATAATTTTGCTTCAGTGCTTGGGCTTGAAACCATCTCTGAAGCATTTTTTTTGTGCATCAAATAAGCTTCTTCCATGGATTCACTTTTTTTCATCAAGGCTAGAATATATTCCTGAACCCAATATTCAAACCTTTTTTCGGCCTGTAGAATTCGGATTTCTTCAAACCGACCACTTTTTTTCTTCAGCTCAATAAATTCAGTAATCGTATCATATATTTCTTTCAAGCCTTCATTATGTAAGGCAGATCCCAATAAAACCGGGATTTTCCATCCTTTTTCTTTAGGAGGAATAAAATCTAAAGCTCTTTTTAATTCTAATCTTGTGTTTTTGGCTTTCTGAAAATTATCCTGATCTACTTTATTGATAAAGATTAGATCTACCATTTCCATGATTCCACGTTTTATTCCCTGAAGTTCATCTCCGCCGCCGATAATTTTAAGAAATAAAAAAACATCTGTAATATCTGCAACCAATACTTCCGACTGTCCTACTCCAACAGTTTCAATGAGTATATAATCATAACCTGCAGCTTCGCAGATCATCATGGTTTCAAAAGTTGTATTGGCAACTCCTCCTAAGAACCCAGAACTTGGGGAGGGGCGAATGAAAGCATTTTCTTCCTTGGCAAGTTCTTCCATCCTGGTTTTATCTCCCAAAATACTTCCTTTATTGATAGAAGAGCTGGGATCAATGGCTAAAACAGCAACTTTTTGACCCTGGGCAATAGCCAGTCTTCCGAAATTTTCAATGAAAGTAGATTTCCCTGCACCGGGTACTCCTGTAACACCTACTCTGACAGATTTTCCTGTAAGGGGCATTATTTTTTTCAGAAGTTCTTCTGCCTGCATCCTGTGCTCTGCCTTTTTACTTTCAACCAATGTAATAGCTTTTGCAATCAGGCGCTTGTTTCCTGATTGTATTCCTTCTATTAAGTCTTCTGTAGAAAATTTCATTGGTTCAAAAATAATTAATTAAATGGGAATGACCAATAATTAATGGGGAATGATGAACCAGATATGGGTGACCATTTGAGCAAAATCTATTTCCTAATATGTTTTTAATTTTTATTTCTTCTAAATTAAAACTACAACGCCGTGTATCAATGGCTTAGAGAATTTGTTACATTTGTTATCTATCAAAATAAGAAACATGAAAAAACTCATCGCTGTAGCGTCATTTACTTTCATTTTATTGGTTTCCTGTACACCAAAAGCATCTACATCTGCTGTGGGATCTTCAACCTCAACGGCAGAACAAATTGCTCAGGGAAAAACAATTTTTGAAAATTCATGTGCAAAGTGTCATAAATTACCTGATCCTACCTCTCACAATCCTGTACAATGGGTAGGAATTATGAATTCTATGGCTCCAAAAGCAAAATTAAACGATGATCAGCACCAATGGGTTTATGATTATATCATTTCTATGAAAAAATAACACCAAATCCCAATAGCTTTATGAAAAAACTTATCTTAACCGGCATCGCAGCATCAGCATTTCTGGTATCCTGCGGACCAAAAAGTGTGGCTGTAACAGGGCCAAAGTATACCTCATCTGAGCAGTTGGCACAGGGAAAAACCATTTTTGAAAACTCCTGTGCAAAATGTCATAAGCTGCCAGAACCTACCAAGCATGACGACAAGGGATGGATCAACACTTTAAGCAGAATGGCTCCAAAGGCTAAACTGACTGATGACCAGCATCAAATGGTGTATGATTATCTGATTTCTGTAAATAAAAAATAAGCTTCCAATTGGAAGCTTATTTTTTTTATGAATTCTTTAAGCAAAGACTTATCTTACAATAAGCTTTTCAACCTGTACTTTATCTCCCTGTCGGATATGAACCATATAAACTCCTTTCTGCAAATCTTTTGTAGAAATTGCTTTTTTGGATGTCGATTCCCTGGAATCGAAGAACACTAATTTTCCGGACATATCAAACATTGTAATTTTAACTTGTTTGTTGGATTTATCTATGTTTCCTACAAAAAACTCATCATATGTAGGGTTAGGGAAAATAATGAATTTTTGGTCTGCTGTTTTAACATCCTGCGTCGATAAAGCAGAATTACACTCCTGAGGTACTGTTAAATCTTCCACCTGATCATTCGCTACAGATTTAACTCCTGCTGAAGCATTAACCCCTAAACCTCTTTTAGCAAATACATTCCAGATCATACATTTATCTGCACCGGCATTTTTAACAGCATCAGCCTGAAGAATAGCATCCCTTCCTTCAATAAAAGAAGGATTACAAGCCTGAAGTTTAATTGCGTCCATTACAATTTGTAATGCTCTGGCATTTCCTGAAGTCGGACTTGCCATCACATCACTATTATAGCCATATTTTTCAATATACTTCCATGTAAGATCCCATAGCATAGTTGTCCAGATAAATCCCATACCATGCGGAACAACTGCTGTATTTGTTTTTGCATAAGTATAGTTATTTACTGAAAAATCCGGAGAATATTTTGCAGGCCTGATACCTACTGCCGTTGTTGGTTGCCCATAAGGATATGTTCCCATTCCTCTAGCTAAAGAAAATGTATCTCCTGGTCTTGTTGTTATCATTAAAGCAAAATAATCTGACCATCCTTCACCCATTTGCTCTTTGGAAGCATCCTCATCAAGACATCCATATCCTTGCCCCGTTAATCTATTTGAAATCCCATGCCCGTATTCATGGGCAATAATACCGTTATCAAAACTGGAATGTTTAAAGCCATTAAAATCATATTTTAAAGTGACATTAATTGTTGTTCCGCCTGTAATCTGACTAGCAATATAGTCTCCTTCAGATTTCCCAATCATAATGGCTGGAATTGTAACTCCAGAGACAGTATTATCTCTCCCCATAGCCTGCATAGGATCACTATTAACGGGATCATAAATAATAGCTCCAATAGCTCCTGCATTCTGCATATTTTTGGTCTTAGTAGCGAAACTACAAGTCCCCCTTTTTGCAACGCCTATTTTTCCTATCATACTTCCTGCCGTTAATGTTGCGCACGCTTCATCCGGTGTAGCAAGAACTAAATTACCTGTTACAGGCTGTCCATTAAACAATTGTGTTCCAAAAGCTGCGCCTCCCGTCATTACTTTAGGTCTATTCACCATCGTCGCAGGTGAATTATATTTAAATCTATCGATCGGATCATCTACAGTTTGGGCTCTATTATAGAGATACATTTGCATTCTTGGAGCGAAAATATATGTCTGAGTGCCAATAACAGCTTCAGCGCCCGAATAAAAATTAGCATTGCTAAGTCCACTACCATCAAATGCTTCAGCATTAACAGCATCTCCTTGCAACCCTCCTTTACCAAAATTATTGGTCTGAAAATTTCTTGCAGTCTCTGTAAATCCGAATTTGTAGAAGATATCATGCATTTTGTTATTCATATAAAATAAATTCGTAATGGAGGCATCTCTATACGCAAACGGATTGTCATATCTTCCGTCTGCAAAAGGAAAATCAAAATTACGGGAGCTTCCTCCATCCGGTGAATAACCGGGAACATTAGCATTATCCTGATCCGAATAGGTATATACGTTATTTCCTCTTGTATTGGTGTAATTATTTGTTCCATCAGAATGCCATCCTTCAGGAGAAAGTGATAGATCCCAAGGATTGTTAACAATCGATCGGGAACCAAATGTAGGCGCTTCAATAGGTAGTGCAAAAATATTGTAAGATGCGTTCCCAGGTACAAGCAGATTAGTTGTTTTATTCTGATTATTCTCTTTGGAATTATCATCGATTATCTTTTCAGACTTATTGAATGTATGAGTATGGGAATCGCTTTCAAAATTGCAGCTTAATGTTGCATTACTTTTCTGGAAGATCTCACCATTGTTTGCATCAGCAATTACGTGCCACACATCAGGCGAGTTTTTATCTGCTACAAACATTTCTTTTGCAAGAATGCAAACTCCGTTTTTCTCAAAATATACATTGGGTAAATAGTCTACTCTAGAAATTTCACTTATTGCTAATTTCTGCCTAAGAAGGTCTTCCGGAAATTTCTCCTGAACTTTCTTCTGATTAGAAACTACAATATTTCTCTTAAATTCATTCTTTTCAGAGATAATTTTCCCTTCTTTAATAAGGACTTTTCCTAAGGCATTAAAGACCCTGAGCCCATCATAGGCTTGTTGTACATTGACAATATTTACACCAAGACTTTGAGATAAGTCTTCGTTTAAAATAATAACTCCCGTCTTATCATTGGCATTACTTCTTTGGGTAAGTGCTCCATTTTTTTTGTAATAATCCTGAATGATTGCCATAGAATTCTGTGCATTAATATGGCCAAAAGATAAGAAAGCTGCCATTGCAATCGGCATTAAAAATAGTTTTTTATTCATCTGATATGTTTTTTATAGAAGCAATTTATATATTATCCACATTAAAACACAGAAATAATTATTAAAATAAAAAAAGAAGACCTTTTTAGTCTTCTTTCCTCTTTTTTAGTTTTTTTATTTCACTTTTTTAGAGTATTCTATTTTGAATATCAACTTCAACTTTCTAAAGTCTAAATTCTTTAAATAAACTCATTTTTATAATTCTTCAATTCGTTTTTCAAGATACCTCTTTGTTTTTTGAAAGATTTATCCTGAAAATTCTTTTTAAAATCTGTTCCTGAAAATGTCCGAACCGGATTTCCACGTTCCACCTGCATCTGAAGAGACCAGGTTTCTTTCAGCTTTCTTTCCAGTTGTTGAATATAAACTTCCATTACCTTCTCTTTGAGTCTGATAACAGATCGTTTTTTATTCTCCAGCTGCGAACGCGAATCCTGTACAAACACGGTTTCTCTAGTAGGAATATGGGTGGCACGCACAGCAGTATTCACTTTGTTTACATTTTGTCCGCCGCTTCCCTGACTTCTCGCTGTTTGAAACCGGATATCTTTTTCATTGAAATCAATCATTTTTACATCTTCAAGTTCAAAGATTCCGATAAACCAATTGCTTCTTTTATTGAGTTTCCTGAATGTACTTTTTCCTATCCAGCAAACACTTCCCAGCCAGTTTTTTAAAAACAGGCTTAGGTCTTTTCCTTTTAAAAGCAGGGTCACAGACTTTAATGTCAGGTTTTCATCACCGTTTTCACGATGAATGATTTCGTATTCTATTGTATTTTGTTTTAATTCTTCAAGAAAGGTCTTTAGAACCTTGGCTACTACCCACTGGCACTCTAAAGGTCCTCTTCCTGAAGTTATTTGTATTAATTTTTCCATTGTTTACGTATTGAAAGCTGTTGGTTTACAGCTAACAGTCAAGCTCTCTCAACTGTTAACTACAAACCATAAGCTTAATTATCGGTCCATTCTCACGATTCTTGGTTGAAATGTCCCTAAAATATCTACCAGCCCGCTCTGTGCATTCATCACTTCATTGATATCTTTATAAGCCATTGGAGCTTCTTCAGCATTTCCCCCCATTAAAGTAACATTCTTCAGTTTCAGTTCCTTTTTAATATCATTTTGAGTGAAAAGACTTCTGCATGCCCCTCTGGAGTGCGCTCTTCCTGCCCCATGGGATGCAGAGTTCAGAGAATCCGGGTTTCCTTTTCCACGAACAATAAATCCTTTTGCCGTCATAGATCCGGGAATCATTCCCAGTTCATTTTCATTGGCTGGAGTAGCCCCTTTTCTGTGAACAATCACTTCTTTCCCATGATGAATTTCCTTCCAGGCAAAGTTGTGATGGTTCTCAATTCTGGCTTTTACTCTGCCCCCTACAGCTTTCACCAATCTTCGGTGGATATCATCATGACAGGCAGAGGCATAGTCTCCCGCAAGGTTCATAGCCGTCCAGTATTCCAATCCAAGATGGGTACTAAGGTCCAGCCATGCAAATTGCTGGGCTTCTTTTGGCAGTGGGCACTGTTCTACAGCCACTCTCGAATAATACTGGGCAATCTCTGCTCCCAGTCCTCTGGAGCCGCTATGAGAGAGAATTCCCAGATATCTTCCTTTCGGTAATCCGATCTGTTCATCCTCTTCAGTAATCTCTACTTCTCCAAATTCCACGAAATGATTTCCTCCACCTGAGGATCCCATTTGTTTAATGGCTTTGCCTTTTAATCTTCTAAGAATTGGAATATGATCAAAGGTATCTCTATCAAAGATTTCGTGATCTATATGGGATTTATGAGTTTCATACATCCCAAATTTCGTATGTTCCGCAAGAGCCTTTTCATATTTATCTCTTGCTCCGTTAAGATATGAAACCGGTGTATCCAAAATACTGAGGCTCATCCTACAGCCGATATCCATCCCAACTCCGTAAGGAATCACTGCATTTTCCACGGCAAGAACTCCCCCGATCGGAAGACCATAGCCACTGTGTGCATCGGGCATCAAAGCTCCCTGAACCGATACCGGTAGCTTTAAAGCAGTATACAGCTGATTTTTTGCTTCTTCCGAAATATTGCTCCCAAAGATCTGGAAAGAAGCACGCTGAGTATTCAGCATCCTTTTTTCTGTTTTTTTGGATGAAAGCAGGCTCTCTGCAATCTGCCCAAAAGTCAGATCCTTTTCAAAATTTTCCGGATGTACCAGTATTTCCTTTAAAAGAGATTTCACATGGTGGATATTTTTAGTTGCAAAATTTCTTTTCATGACTTCCAAAGCCACATTAACGCTTTGATTATTGGGGTAGCCCAGTTTTAATATATCTTTTCCTTTTAGTTTTAAATTTCCCATTGTTTTTGTTTTAAATAATAACAGGACCTATACGTCCATAAAGCTTTCTGCAATCTCTGTTGCAGACATTCTGCAGTTTATATATTTCCTGCTTTTGATAAGATGTAAGTCTTCTTTTTTCGTTCGCCATGAATTTGATTTACCATACATTGTTTTGTGAACAATTCCGGCAACGGTATGATCACTTAAATAAGATTCCAGTTCCGCGTATTCTTTTTCCAGTTCAAAGTCTACAGGTTTATAGTGGGTAATCATATTGACCTTTACACGTAAAATAAACCTCCATGGCTCAGTAAATTCGTAGTACACTTCATTGCATTTCCGATGGGGACAATATTCTTCGTATTTCAGAAAATATTGTCGCTCTTGAACAGTGAGTCCAAATTTTGGATCATTCCAAGACCAGGAAGAAATACGTTTCAGTTTTTGCTCTTTTTCTACATATATTCTTTTACCGAATTTTCTCTTTTTCTTAAGAAACTGACGGCTTTCGGAGTACATATAGGTATTGATTTTCTTTAGAATTCCTTCGAAAAACTCTCCGTCTTGGGATCTCATTACATCGTCCCTGACGACAAAAAACCTTACAAATCCCCTTTGATAAGGATTATCTAAAGGAATCCATGGGATATTTCTTTTTATATCCCTAAGCTCTTCACTACGTTTATACTTTTTTCTTATCTGCTTTATTACATCTTTTCTAATTGTTCTTTTCCTGCTTCTGACGCTTCTAAGGCGGGAAAGCAGAAGGTTATCATTTTCCATTTTAAGACACCAGATATCGATACAAGATCAATGATGATGAACTTGTAATACATCTGTTTTTTTTCAACTTAAATTTTAGTTGAATAATTTTACTATGATGAACAAGACGAAGTTTTAATCATAAAGATTCCTTCATTCTGTCCTTAATGACACTGAAAAGATTTCGGGGAAACGTGAGTTTGAAATATTGCGCAATAAAAAACCCGAAATCTCTACGACTTCGGGTTCTGATATTTCATTGTACTGTTATTCTATGAGTATACCAAACCACGAAGCCTTACCACCATAAGTGGCAATCCAACTGTAGAATTCTGTTTTGTTCTGAACATTGCTTCGTTGTTTTTTAATGGTTAGACTTGATTTTCAGCTGCAAATATAAAATTATTTTTTTAATCACCAATTCTTTTTAAATCTTATTTTTGTGAAAAAAAATTTATGTATAAACTTTTATTAGGCTTGCTTCCCTTGCTTTTTGTTGCATGTAAGAAGGAAAATCCTGTAAAAAAAGAAGAAGTAAAAACAACCGATACCGCCTGCAATTCGTCTCATTTTATGAAAAAGATTCTGGAGTTAGATGAAATGAAGACTCAGGCTAAATTTTTGGATTCAGTAACCCATGGAAAAAGCGGAATTGCTTTTTTGGTAGACAGTACAAGGGTGAAAAATGTCTGGGAATACTCTTTTTCTGCCGGTTATAATGGTCCTGACCGATTTGAAACCTATCATATTTTTTATGCTTCAAGTGACCAGTGTAATGCTCTAAAGATTGCAGAACCTGTGTCCGGTGAGACTCTTTCTATAGAGGAATGGAGAAAACGTAAAGATGAGCCTGTAGAAATGGAGTCCTCTTTAAAAAAAGGTCTCTACAGTTTACCTGTTGAGAGTCTTCCGCAAGTGGATATGAAGTTTTTGGAAACAGATTTTCTCATAGAAGGATCAGAGCAATACAGCTGCGGAAATCCCATGTTCAGATATTTTCCTTTAACTCGGTATAAAAATATTGAACTGGTTCTGGTTCCTATGGATTGTGGTGATTTTGACTACCGGTATTATCTTCTTACGGTATTGAATAACAAAATAATCGGAGAACTTTATGTGGAAGGACTTTGGTTTGATCCGGGAAAGGATGATAAAATCGAAGAATTCAGCAGCTATAAAATCAGTAAGGGTGGGAAGATTACTGTAACTACAGAACAAAAGCTTGACGGAAATCCTCAAAAAACAACGGATACTTATTATCAGATTATGGATGACGGTCATATCAATCCAATAAAAAAATAAAATAAAAAGGCTGTTTTCCATGTTGAGAAACAGCCTTTTGTTTATTCTTGATTTATCATTCAGATTTTTGCCAATAGTCTTTCTAAGATTTCCACGGCACATTTGGGAAGGTTTGTTCCCGGCCCAAAGATAAAGTCAGCTCCATTAGCATACAGGAACTCATAATCCTGTTGCGGAATTACTCCTCCTACCACAATGGTCACATCATCTGCTCCCAATTTTGACAACTCTTCTACAACCTGTGGTACCAATGTTTTGTGTCCTGCAGCCAGTGAAGATACTCCCAGGATATGGATATCGTTTTCAATGGCCTGTTTTGCCACTTCTTCCGGAGTCTGGAACAATGGCGCTACATCAACGTCAAATCCCATGTCTGCAAATGCCGTAGCCACCACTTTTGCTCCTCTGTCATGCCCGTCCTGCCCCATTTTGGCAACCATAATTCTCGGGCGGCGTCCTTCTTCTTCTTCAAACTTCTGAGTAAGATTAAGGGCTTTTTCAAAGTATTCATTTTTACCGGCGTTCATAGCATATACTCCAGAGATTGTTTTAATGTTTGCTTTATATCTTCCAAAGGTCTCTTCCATGGCATCACTCATTTCGCCAAGGGTAACTCTTCTTTTTGCGGCTTTGATACATAAAGCCAACAGGTTTCCTTTGCCTGTCTTAGCGCTTTCACGGATCTCATTTAAAACCTGTTCAACATCTTCAGCATTTCTTTCTGCTTTGATGGTATTCAATCTTTCGATCTGCTTTCTGCGAACTTCTGTATTATCAATATCCAGGATCTCTATTCCATCCTGTTTCAGTGAGGTTTTGAATGAGTTGACTCCAATAATAAATTCTTCCCCGCTATCAATCTTGGCTTGTTTTTTTGCGGCAGCTTCTTCAATTCTCATTTTAGGAATTCCGGCTTCAATAGCTTTGGTCATTCCTCCCTCCTGCTCTACCTCATCAATATACCTCATCGCTTCCTCTATCATCTGCTGAGTAAGGCTTTCTACAAGATTACTTCCTCCCATCGGATCTACCACATCACAAATTCCGCTTTCCTGCTGAAGGATGATCTGTGTATTTCTGGCAATTTTTGCGGAATAATCCGTAGGAAGAGCAATAGCCTCATCCAGTGCATTGGTATGCAGGGATTGCGTTCCGCCTAATGCTGAAGATAGTGCTTCAATAGCTGTTCTTGTAATATTGTTGAAGGGTTCCTGCTCCGTCAGAGACCATCCGGAAGTTTGCGAATGGGTTCTTAAGGCTAAAGATTTTGGATTCTGAGGATTAAACTGCTTTAAAAGAGTCGCCCAGATATATCTTGCAGCCCTCATTTTAGCAATTTCCATAAAATGATTCATCCCGATTGCCCAGAAAAATGACAGTCGTGGTGCAAAATCATCTACATTCATACCGGCCTTAATCCCTGTTCTTACATATTCTAGGCCATCTGCAAGCGTATAGGCCATCTCCAGAACCGGAGTAGCACCCGCTTCCTGCATATGGTATCCTGAGATGGATATCGAGTTAAATTTGGGTATATTTTGTGAGGTATATTCAAAGATATCTGCAATAATCTTCATAGAAGGTGCCGGTGGATAGATATAGGTATTTCTCACCATAAATTCTTTCAGGATATCATTCTGAATAGTTCCGGAAAGGAGTTCCTGTTTTACGCCCTGCTCTTCGGCAGCAACGATATAAAAAGACAGAATAGGGAGCACCGCTCCATTCATCGTCATGGAGACAGAGATCTGATCCAAAGGGATTTCATTGAAGAGTATTTTCATATCTTCCACAGAGTCTATGGCAACGCCTGCTTTTCCCACATCACCTACTACTCTTGCATGATCAGAATCATATCCCCTGTGGGTAGCAAGGTCAAAAGCAACCGATAGTCCTTTTTGCCCCGCTGCCAGGTTTCTTCTGTAAAATGCATTAGATTCTTCTGCTGTGGAAAATCCGGCATACTGTCGGACTGTCCATGGTTTCTGAACATACATCGTGGAATACGGGCCTCTCAGATAAGGTTCAATTCCCGGAGAAGTCTGTGTTAAAGATTCATCTTTTACATCTTTTTTTTCATAAGATGACTTAAGCTCTAATCCGTCTTTTTCAAAATTGTATATTTCTCTTTCCTGAGGTAATACATTAAAATCCGGCTTTTTCACAGAAATTGTCTTTCGCATTCCAATAATTTTTGTCTGCGTAAAGTTAATTTTTTTGAATGAAACACAAAACTTCTGTTAACATTCTATTTATCTAAAGCTTAGCCACAAAAAAGGCCGGGCAAATGCCCGGCCTTTATGATAGATATACGCTTTGCTTATTTTTTGATAAGCTTAGTATTGTACGTATTTTTCTCGTCTTTGATTGTTACTACATACATTCCTTTAACTAATGAAGCAACATTGATTCTACCTTCAATCTTACCTTCCTGAACCAATCTACCGTCTGCACTGTAGATTTTGTAATCTGCTTTACCTTTAAGGTTTTTCACTTCTACAAAAGTATCAGCAGGGTTAGGGTAGATAGACACTTCAGAAGTTTTTGTACTGTTTACTTCACCTACTGCCAGGTTCCCTGCAATTTTAACCGGGAAATCTTTAAATGAACCAACTGAATAGATTCCTCCACCTTCTAAATAAGATGGGCTACTACATGGTCCGCTAGCAGTAACAAAAGAGGTATTTGCCACTCTCATTCTTAAAGTTTTATCCCCTGAATAGGTGTCTCCAGGAACAGTAAATGTCATTGTTCCTGCGTGTAGTGAGTTAGCATCAGGAGTAGCACTATTAGATCCAATTTTCTCTGTACTTTCGAAAACACCATTCCTGTTGTAATCGATCCATACTTCTACGTTGTCAGGATAGTTATCATCTGCAATTTCGTTACCAATACCAATGTAAGACAATGTATATTGCGTTCCCTGAGTAAGGTTAATCATTTTGGTCGTATCTTCACTGAAATCTAAATAAGTTCTGAAGATACTCTTATAAGTTGCATCTAAGTAAGCCAAATTAGCTACGTTTAATTTAGCTAAACCACTGTTAAGTGCATAGTTGGCAAAACTATTTCCACCAGTACTCATTAAGCAATAATCTGCTCCTGTTCTTAATCCTTTAGTTTTGAAGGTATAATTATTTGAAAAAGCTCCAGGAACAGAGTTTACTACAGCAGCAACCTGTACTTCATAGTTAGTTTCATCTTCAAGAGCGCTTAACAATACTGAATTAGTAGGGCTCGTAGTATTGGTCCAGTTAGTAACTCCTGCTTTTCTATAATTAATAGAATAAGTAGCACCAGGAACACTATTCCAGCCTACAACAGCCGTGTTTTTCAATATATCCGCAGCAATCGCAGATACTCCTGTTGGCGCATCTGTAGTTGAAGTTGGTGCAGTACCAATAGCAACTTTTGGAGATACTGCATAGAATATATTTCCAATTGCAGAAATTTTTAATTTAATAGGACCTGTAACACCAGAAGGGATCTGGCCAGTATAACTTCCTGTATTAGGAGTAGAAGCTACAAGCTCTGTCCATGAAGATCCGTTTACAAGATCCGTTGTGTATTCTATTTTTACGTTAGCTACATTGTATGGTGCAGAGTTAGTATTCACTACATCCCATGAAATTGTATTAGCAGCATTATTGTATAGTACTGTAGCTTCAGTAAGACCTTTAAATTTGAAAGGGCCATCATCTTTAACATTAACCGTAGTTTCCGCCGATACTAACATTGGAGTAGCATTTTCGTCCCTAACAGTTACCGCATACTTAAGAGTTCTTGGAATATAAGAAACGGTTTCCCATTTTGTTTTATCTGTTAAATTTCCTGACATTACTATAGGAAGGCTTGGAAAATATCTTCTTCCACTGGCTGTTCCAAAATAAGATCTTGTCAATGCTCCCTGAGAATTATATCCCCAACCACTGTCACCGGATATTGAATGGTATGAATCAGCACTGTCATATTGTTCCCATGTATATTTAATAGGATCAGCATCTGTAGCTGCAGCATCCAGATAATACGCAGTACCTTTAGGAATATTATAAGCAGTAAGAGGTGAAATTACCGGAGCGGTATTGGTTGTTATATCCTGCCACACCCCGCATGTTGTCTTGCTATCCAGCTTGTTTAATACCTGGTTCACAGACGAATAATGAAAATAGGCATCAGTAAAGTTCTGTACATTATCTCCTGTAATTCCGGCATATCCCATTATGGTAGTACCACCACCTGGCTCTATGTTTACTCCCGATCCTTCTGAGTTGTGTGAAAATGTATGGTTTGCACCTAGCTGGTGTCCCATTTCATGAGCTGCATAATCTATATCAAAAGCATCTCCCGTTGGGTTTGCCATTTGAGTAAAAGCAGAACCTTTTGCTAAAGAGTTTGTATTTGCAGGATTAACACATGTAGATCCGATAGATCCAGCATTACCATTTCCCCCTGCTGCATTGAATACATGCCCCATATCATAGTTGGCATTTCCTACATCTAGAGTCAGCATCCTTTGTAATTGTAAATTCAATGAAGGATCATTTTGTGCTACTGGAGGTGTATAAAAATCTGTAGCAGGATTTGTGTAAATGATATTAGGAAGATCCTGAATAATTAACTTTATTCCAAAATCTTTCTGAAAAATACCATTTACGCGATTCATTGTAGCATTCATTTGCGCTACTGTATTAGCAGTTCCCCCATTTGGATCAAATTTTTGGGTGTATTCACCTGTAACTGCTAAAGCTAATCTGTAAGTTCTGAACTTTGTACTGGCTGGTCTGTTAGTATTTCCTGCATTAATATTAGACAGAGTATTTCTACCATAAGCTTCTAATGACTTTATATCTTTAAAATTCTTCTCATCTGTTGTACATTCGAAACCATGTTCTCCTTCCGTTCTCTTTGTTTTATAGAAAACACCATATACTTGCTTATCTGTAGTAATAGGCTCAATAAACTGGAATTTCCCATCTTTAATAATCATGGACTGCATTTCCCTTGGAGAAGTACTGAATCTTAAATATTTAGACGGATCGTCTACCCCAACTCCCATATAAGATCCTAGCTGATATCTGTCTGCCATAGATTTCTCCATTACAGGATCACTATATACAGCAAATCTTTCAATCTTCCCTTCTGCTGTAGGTAAAGAAACAATAACCGCCTGAGCTCCTTTTCCTGTTTCCACAGCATCCTTTAAAACGCTCCTAAGAGACTGTAAATCTAGTCTATAAGAATGTTGAACTTCTACTTCTTTTCTGATTTCGGACGTTCTTTGTGATGCAGGCGTCCACCTTTGTGCATTAAAGCTGGATAGCCCAGCCGCTAGTGCACAAACTAGTAAAATTCTTTTTTTCATAATTACTTAATTGAATAAAAATTAGTAAACTTTAAATATCCATGGTAAAAATACTAATTACAATCAAAGTAACCTCTAAAAAAATGGCTGATTTTTAATAAAATCAGCCATTTTTGTTATTTTTTTATTATTTATCTATTATTTCTTAATTCCCATCTCATACAAAGCAAACGATATGAGATCCGCATTTTCAGCAATCACTTGTTCTGTAGATCTTCCTGCGCCATGACCTGCATTTTTTTCTATTCTTAATAAAATAGGATTTTTACACGCCTGCTTATCCTGAAGTTCTGCTCCGAATTTGAATGAGTGAGCCGGAACTACCCTGTCATCGTGATCACTTGTAATAATCATTGTAGATGGGTAACACGTACCAGCTTTTACGTTGTGAACCGGAGAATATGATTTAAGATATTCAAACATCTCTTTATTATCTTCCGCTGTTCCATAGTCA
Organism: Chryseobacterium rhizosphaerae; assembly: GCF_003385455.1. Classification (GTDB taxonomy): domain Bacteria; phylum Bacteroidota; class Bacteroidia; order Flavobacteriales; family Weeksellaceae; genus Chryseobacterium; species Chryseobacterium rhizosphaerae. The sequence continues at coordinate 71,177 of NZ_QNUF01000003.1, forward strand.
TAAGCCCAACCGGCACCGGCAGTAAATTTATTATATCTCAACATATCCAAAACGCCAACTCCCGGGAATGCTACTCTTGCTAAATCCGGACGGATAGTCATGGTAGCTCCTACCAATAATCCTCCGTTTGATCTTCCTGAAAGGGCCATGTATTCTTTTGAAGTATAGCCTTTACTTTGCAGGTATTCTCCGGCAGCAATAAAGTCTTCGAAAACGTTTCTTTTCTGCATTTTGGTTCCGGCATCATGCCATTTTTTTCCATATTCACCCCCACCACGGATATTTGGAACGGCATAAATACCACCATTTTCCATCCAGATGGCATTCACTACAGAGAAAGAGGGCTGTAAACTGATGTTGAAACCTCCATAAGAATATAAAATAGTAGGGTTTTTACCATCAAGCTTAGTTCCTTTTTTATAATTAATCATCATAGGAACCTTTGTACCATCCTTAGAAGTATAGAATACCTGTTCAGAGACATAATCTTCAGGATTAAATTTCACTTTCGGCTTCTGGTAAACTTCAGATTTACCCGAATCTACATTAAATTTATAGGTGGTTCCCGGTGTGATATAATTACTGAATGAATAATATACTTCTTTTTCCTTTTCTTTTCCTCCAAAACCGGAAATATTCCCTTTTCCAGGAAGTGTTATTTCTCTGATTAATTTTCCTGTCTTATCAAATTGTTTTACCTGATCAATGGCATCAATCATATACGTAGCAAAGAAATATCCTCCTCCCTGGGTAATCCCCAACACATTTTCAGTCTGAGGAATCACATCTTTCCAAGTTTCAGGAGCTGGATTTTTAATTGAGGTTTTCACAAGACGCATATTCGGAGCATCTTTATCTGTAGAAATAAAAAGATCATCTCCTTCTGTATCTACGATACTGGCATTAATATCAAATCCTTTTGTAATCTGTACAAAGTCTCCTCCATTCTTTAAATCTTTAATATACAATTCATTTCCATTGGTTGCATTGGCCGCAGAAATAATCAGAAATCGTTGATCTTCAGAAACATTTGCTCCCAGATATCTTCTTGGGGTTTTTTCGCCACCGAAAATCAGCTTATCTTCAGACTGCTTGGTTCCCAGTTTATGAAAATATACCTTATGCTTATCCGTCATTCCAGAAAGCACCGTTCCTTCTTTTGGTTTATCATAACTTGAATAATAGAAACCTTCGTCTCCCTGCCATGAAATACCGCTGAATTTCACATCTAATAAGGTTTCATCAATCTGCTTTTTTGTAATCGCGTCAATGATGATAATTTTGTTCCAGTCACTTCCTCCTTCCGAAATGGAATAAGCAGCTAAATTTCCTTTTTTATTAAATGAAAGCTGTGAAAGTGAAGTGGTACCTTTTTCTGAAAATTTATTAGGATCTAAAAATACTTCTGTTGCTTTGGTCTTATTGTCTGTTCTGTACAAAACAGACTGTGCCTGTAAACCATCGTTTTTAGAATAATATGTATAATCTCCTTCTTTGAAAGGGGCTGAAATTTTCTCATAATTCCAGATCTCTCTCAGCTGATCTTTAATTTTATCTCTGAATGGAATTTTTGAAAGATAATTCTGGCTGTAGGCTACTTCTTCATCCACCCATTTTTTAGTAGGCGCCGAATCATTTTCCAAATCTCTGAAAGGATCAGCTACAGCACTCCCAAAATAGGTATCAGTCTGGCTTCCTTTTAATGCTTTAGGATAATTCATTTTTTGAGAATAAAAAGATGCTGAAAACAGAACTCCAGCAGTTAATAATATAGGTTTAAAATTCATAGTGAACGGTTTTCTCAAAAATACGTAAAGTATGTGAAATAAAAAAAGCCCCGAAAACAGGGCTTTTAAATCTTTAATATATTAGTAATCACACTATTCTTTCGATCCGAAACTATCAAAATAGAAATCGGTCAGGTTGGTAACAATCTCATCCGGGCTACCGTTCCAGTAATATATTTTATTGTTTTCTTTAAGTTCATACAAACTGAACTCCTGATCAACACTCACCGTTTTATCTGCATTTTTAAAATCCTGAACAGACTGAGTAAGATATTTCTTCAAGTCTTCAGCTTTTACTTTCTGTGGATTTTCTGTAGGTTCCGGGGCTAATTTTGAAGGAACTTTAAAGCTTACGGCATAACTTACCTCTGCAATTTTTTGACCCTCCACATATTCATTCGGCACTACCTTCACACTTTTAACACTAAGTTTTCCTTTTCTGAAGTTTTCAAACATCACTCTGAAGTAATCTTCAGCTTCTTTTTTACAAGCTGAGGCTACTGTTTTTGGGAAAGCTGTCAGAAAGTTTTCGGCTGTCGTCTTAACTGTTTCTTCAGAAGTGTCTTTAAAGTTGACCTGATAAGCATCCTGACCTTCTACAGTAGGTCTTAGATAATCATTAAGCTTACCAATTGAAGCATCATCATTATTCACAAATGCTCCAAAAAACAATTCAAAAGCTTCTGCCGGTTTTTTTACTTCTGTCTGGGCCGTTGCATAATTACCCAGCATGGTAAGTACTAAAAATAAAATAATTTTGTAGTTTTTCATAGTTTATATTTTATGATATGTTGTTGATTTGGAAAAAATAAAGCCTCCAAAAAAATCGGAGGCTTTATTTTTATTTTTAAATATTTTAATAATTTTCTTCTTCTCCTTTCATCTTTTCTGCATTTTCTGCCATGATTACAGCATCTATCATTTCCGCGATATCTCCATTCATGTAGGCATCAAGATTATACATAGATTTATTGATTCTATGGTCTGTTACTCTTCCCTGAGGATAATTATATGTTTTGATTTTTGCAGAACGGTCTCCTGTAGAAACCATGGTTTTTCTCTGGGCAGCAATATCTCCCTGAACTTCCTGCAATTTGATATCATATAATTTGGCACGAAGCATTTCCATTGCCAATTCACGGTTAGCTAGCTGAGAACGGGCCTGCTGGCAAACCACTACAAGACCTGAAGGCTTGTGTGTAAGCTGAACTTTAGTTTCAACCTTGTTAACATTCTGACCTCCTGCTCCTCCTGAACGTGAAGTCTGCATTTCAATATCAGCCGGGTTAATCTCTACATCCACTTCTTCAGCTTCAGGTAAAACAGCAATGGTAATTGCAGAGGTATGAACCCTTCCCTGAGATTCTGTTTCCGGTACACGCTGCACACGGTGAACTCCTGATTCAAATTTCATAATCCCATAAACACCTTCACCTTCCACCTTCATAATCAATTCCTTGTATCCTTTCGCAGCTTCATTAGAATCTGTCACTTCATGTCTCCATCCTTTTGTTTTGAAGTACATGGAATACATTCTGTAGATATCTTCCACAAAAATAGCGGCTTCATCACCTCCGGTTCCGGCACGTAATTCCACAATAATGTTTTTGTCATCTGCAGGATCTTTAGGAATAAGCAATACTTTCAGCTCTTCTTCCAAACCTGGAATCTTAGCCTGAGCTTCTAATTTTTCTTCTTTTGCAAGATCTACCAAATCTCTATCCGAACCATCAGCAATGATCTCATCAGATTCTTCAATAGCGTCCAAAGCTCCTTTGTACTGATCATAAACCTTTACAATTTTGCCCAAATCACTATATTCTTTGTTTAAAGAAGAATATCTTTTTTGGTCTGAAATGACATCAGGCTGTATAATAAGGTCTGCAACCTCATTATATCTTTGTTTTATAGCTTCTAATTTTGGAATTAATGATTTAGACATTATAGAATTTTTGTGGGTGCAAAGATAAGGATTATTAATTCAAAATTAAAATTACAAATCAGCATAAATTTTTGAGCATTAGACTAAAAATCCAAAAGGTCAATTTATCAATTGTCTTATTCGCTTTTGGAATCATCCATTTCCGGCTTACTTCTTTTAGAAAGTTTTCTGTCTATTAAGTACAGTACAATTCCTACAGCTACAATTCCCAGCCCAATAAAACTTTCCTTAGGATTATGAATCAGGGTAAAATAAAGAATATAAATACTGAACAGTAAAAAAACCGTGGGAAAAATATAAAAAGCATTGGATTTAAATATTTTCCGGTCTTCTTTTTTAAGAAAAAAAACCGTAGAAATGGCCAGACTGGCAAATAACTGAAGAATGAATGCTGTATAGACGAAAATTTCCTTAAAACTTCCTGTTAAAATAATTACTGAAGCAATAACAGCATGGGCAAAAATAGCTCTTACCGGGATTCCTTTTTTGTTACCCGTGGAAAGAGGCTTCCACAGATAAGTATCCTTCGCAAAAGCCTGAGTAAGCCTCGAACCTACCCATAAATACCCACTAATGGTTGCAATCAGTTGTAAGGCAATAAAGATATTCACTATTTTTCCAAAGGTAGAGCCCAGCATATTAACTGCCGCTTCACCCATTACATCTTCTTTTCCTGCCAATTGATTCACTGAGGCATGTTTCAGCATAATGTAATTGACTAAAATATAGCTTACTGTCACAAAAACAGTCCCTATAATCAGAGATTTAGGAAGATTTTTCTGCACATCCTTTATTTCTCCCGCGATATAAGACGCTGAATTCCAGCCTGTATAAGAATAGGTAACAAATACCAGGGAAGTAGCAAAAGCAGGAAGCATGATTTCATTCTGCCAGCTGTCACTGAAATTAAGACTGTTTCCTATCTGGTCAGATTCCGAAAGTCCCACGCCCAAAATAACCAAAACGATAATAAAGGTGATCTTGATTAATGTAAAAAAATTATGAAACCTACTTGAAGCTTTTAAACTAAATGATAAGGCGGCAGCCACCAGAAAAATTGCAGCGATGGCAAAACCATTTCCAAATGTGTATTGAAATACTGAAAGATATTTTGACATGGCTAATGCCGCTAAAGCCACCGGAGAAGAGAAGCCGATAATCAAAGATATCCAACTGATAAGGTACCCAAATAACGGATGATAGGTTTCTTTGAGATAAATGAAATCTCCACCATTGCCTTTAAAATGGGATCCTAATTCAGCGTAGCAAAAAGCCCCGAATAATGCCAGAATCCCACCAATACCCCATAGCAGAAAGATGCTGTAGGTATTGGTAATATCAGATAACTGAAATCCCAGTGTTGTAAAAATTCCGGTTCCTATCATATTGGAAACCACAATGGCTGCAGCTGTTTTCCAGCCGATCTGATGTGAAGGAGTATTCATTAATGATTAAAAATTAAAATTAAGCCTTCCGAAGAAATAGCTACCTAATGTTCCCATTTGTACCGGAGCATATTTAAATACTCCATAATATGAATTTTCATAAATCTGACGATCCGGGAACACATCAAAGACATTATTAGCACCTACGGTAAAGTTGATGTTTTTTGTAATATCATACCCTACACTGACATCTGTAATCACTTTCGGTGAAAATTCCTGAACGCTTCCAAAAGGATATCCGTCTCTTATTACTTTACCAAAATAGGTATTTCTTACGAGAAAATTAAACTTTCCTATTCCATAATTCAATCCTAATGAGGCCTTTGTTTTGGGTGATAAAGTTTCTATAATATTGATCTGATCAGGCCCAAAAAACTCATTCTGAGGAGTTCCCAGGTTTTCAGGGAAATGAAAATCTGTAATTTTTGTTTCTGTATAATTTCCGGCAAGGTTCATATTCAGGTTTCCTCCACCCAATTTCCAGTCGTAGGAAATAACCAAATCCACGCCTTTGGTCTCCGTATCAATAGCATTGGCAAAAAACCTACCGCTTTCGACTTCTTTTCCCACCCCTACTACATCAGGATCTGATAATCTGGAATCTGTAATATTACTTGTAATGACAATTCTGTCTTTCACTTTAATGATATAACCATCTAAAGTAATGAATAGTCCTTTCGCCGGTTTTAAAGTAAATCCAAGGCTTCCGTTGACCGAGGTTTCCTGTTTTAACTTATCGAATCCAAGAACCTGTGCCGCTTTACTGTCGTTATTAAAAATTCCTTTAGTTACAATTGTGGACCCTGAAGTTGAAATATCTGCATAAGAATTGTTGAAATACTGCTGTTGCAGAGAAGGTGCTCTGAAACCCGTTCCTACAGCTGCTCTTACCGCATAATTTTTTAAAAACTCATATCGTACAGCGAGTTTTCCATTCAGGGTATTTCCAAAATCAGAATAGTTTTCAAATCTTGCCGCAGCATCAATATTCAGCTTTTTATCCAAATCATAAGATATATCAGCATATACCGCTGTAGAATGTCTGTCTTTTTTTAAGGTATTATCCGGTGAAAAGCCGATGAATGACTGCGATCCCCCTGCTCCTATCACTGTTGATCCCGTACCTGCTACATTTCCGTTGACATCATATTGGGTATAGGATGCAGGATCTCCGGATTTAATCTGATATTGTTCAAATCTGAATTCACCTCCAAATGCTATATTAAACCGGTTTATATTTTTAGAGACGTCAAGATTAAGGGTATTTTGCAGAAAACTGTGTGCCCCGGCATAAAATCGGGTCGGTGATTTTGCTCCTAAAGAAGCATTATTCGTATTGCTTACGTTATAATTGAAAGTATTGTTTCCAAACGTATTGCTTACATCAAAAAGCCAGTTGTTTACATTATATTTTGCTCCGACAGCATAAGAGATATCATATACCTGAGATCCCAGCTCCGCCTGAAATCCGTTGGGATAAAGTGATGAAACAACATTAAACGTTTCACTGGGAAGTCTTCTGAAGCCATATCCTTTTCCTTCTTTGATACTGAAACCACCAAATGAATAGAGTTTAAAATGATCATTAAAAGAATATTCTGAATTAAAAAACAGCTGCGCTTGTTTGATCTGTGCATCTCCGATCTGAAAGTTGAAATCGTCACGGGTTAAACCTCTTTTTCTAATTTCCTCATCATCTGCGGCTCTTGCCGCCTCCGGATCATCTGCGAAAGGATACGCAAAATTATTTCCGAAAATATCCAAATCATGATTTTGAGTCCTCGTTGTTTTCCCTCTGTGGCTTAGCTGTAATGAAAGATTGACATACCCTTCTTTTTTTCCTAATGAAGCCCCATAATTAACTCCTGCCTGGTAGGTGTCTCCATCATTCCTTCCGCTTAATCCGTAAGTAATACTTGCTGAAGCGCCTGCATTTTTTTTGAGTATAATATTGATTACTCCCGCAATGGCATCAGAACCATACTGAGCTGCCGCCCCATCTCTTAATACTTCAATTTTTTCAATAGCAATAACAGGAATTGTACTCAAATCTGTTCCCACAGAGCCATTTCCAACGGTATTCTGATAATTGACCAAAGAAGTGGTATGTCTTCTTTTTCCATTAACCAATACTAAGACCTGATCCGGGCCCATTCCTCTTAATGTTACAGGATCAATATGCTCGGTTCCGTCAGAAGCAGACTGTCTTACAGAATTAAATGAGGGAATAACATAGTTCAATAAATCCTGAACCGTTATTTGGGGGGATGCTTTCTGTATTTTTTCAATATTAATAACATCTACGGGAACCGGTGTTTCAAGTTTTGTCCTTTTAACATTACGATTTCCTACGATGATAATATCTTCAATTTGTTTTCCTTTTTCTTCCTGTTCCTGGGCAGCGATCCCAATGGTGCCAAGCAATAATACAGCTATGCTTATTTTTTTCATCTTTTGTTCCTGCAAAAATTATTATACATTCCGAGAATCAATCCTCAGACACACAAGACTTCAAGAAATGGAATTCATATAAGAATATTGACTTCAATTATCTCCCCCATCGGGTTGGAATTAGCACCTTTACACTTCTGGAATTGTGTAGGTTGCTAAGGTTTCTTTGGGCCAAATCCCTCCACCTTTCTTGATAAATCTACTGCAAAAGTAGACTATTTTTTTCAATATGCAAAAGCCGTTTTTATGATTTACAAACACAGCATAAAAAAGGCTTATGAAAAATTTCATAAGCCTCCCTAATAAAAGTAATTGTAATTGAAGTGAACTATTTTATGTAAAGGGAATACAGTGATTCTACATGAAGACTGCTTATCCTTTAATAATCTTTTTAGAAACGGTCTGTCCGTTTTTTAATTTTATTTCTACAATGTATAAACCGTCCGGAAGTCCTGTCATATTAACCTGATCATTTGAAAACCCGGCGTCCATCTTTTGTCCTACCGTATTCGTTATCATTATACTTTCAATCGAGGAATCTGCTTTAATGGTAAGAATTCCTTTTGTTGGATTGGGATACATCCCTATGCTGTTATGATTTAGTCTTACCTCCGAAGTAGCAAGTGCCGAGGTAGGTTTAATACATCTTACTGATGCTCCCTGCCCTCTGGGTGCCCCTGCTGAGGCATTAGCACTTATGGTCCCTACGTACAGATATTTCCCTCCAAGCCCGGATACATCCGAACTCCAGAAATACCCTCTCTTTCCTACAAAAGTAAAACCAGCGTCTGAAGAACTGCGATATCCTCCTGCAGGCAATTTCAGATGACTGCTGTAAGCGCTTGCGGGGGCCGTAACACTTTCAAGGCTAACAATACTTGCCCAGTCTGCCTGTGTTGGCATTCTCCAATTGGCACCTATTGCCTTGCATGGGTCTACACCCACTGTCTTTCCCAGCCCATCTATGTTCTTTGCGGTCCATTCATCATTAGCTTCAAGAGTAGACCACCACGCGGGTGTTCCTATGATGTACGAGCTCACCCCTGCTAAACCGTCCGGCCTGTTAGGAGTAGGAGCAGAAACTGTGGCGGAATTTCTTAGCTGATGGCCGTCATCCCATCTTCCCCACTGAAAGAGATCTCCATATGAAGCTTCATCATCCAGAGAAGAGGCTACTTTAGAGCTTCCCAGGTTCTGCTGCAGCCATATTTTTCCATCATTAGCTCTTACAGTCGTATAAGAAACTGTTTGGCCCTGGTAAGCAAATTTCACACATCCTACATCTCCAGGATTATTTCCAGGGTCTGCATTGGTACAATTTTGAGGATTTCCCTGCGCATATAAACCATTCAAAGCGATGAGTATCAGCATCATTCCCGCGCTTAGTTTTCTCATCACAAAATATAGATTTTCAAACATAATCAATATTATTTTTAATTATTCTAAATTTAATTTAATTTTGCGCAAAAGTAGCTTACCCGTTTAATTCAGAGTTATCATTTTCCAACTTTTAGTTATCCGATATAGGAGTTATATATGAACACCATCAAAAATAACACTGATTATGAGTAATTTAGAAGAAGAAAAGATATTATTTGCCTCAGATAATATTAGCATAGAATTTTGTTCCGAACGATATTCAAAAACGTCAATACTGGAAGCTGGATCGAGTTTTAACCTACTCTTTCTATTGGGTTCGGACATATATCTTGAAAAATCTGCCGGTCATCTTCCAATAGTATTCAGAAAAAATCAATACATTCTTTATTATTCATCAGAAGAAAACAGAGCAGAATTACGATCTGATAGTCAGGAAGCATTACAATATCTTCTGATCCGGATTGACTATCAGTATATTAATCACCTTATCAACCCCAAATCCAGTGAGGAAAGTGCTGATATATTGGAAAACATGATGAGAAACAGCTTCATCTATTTTCATAAAGAAACACCCCCCACCATGACTGTTGAAATGCATATGATCCTTAAAGAAATCATCGGCTCTTCAAAGAAAGGTATTATTCAGAAGTTATTTATTGAAGCCAAGCTCATCAAACTGCTTATTCTTGTATTCGAACAGTTCCACGAAAAAAACAGCGCACAATCAGCCCCAAAGGCCCCTGAAATGATCAAGAAATACATCGATGAAAATTACCACAGAAATATAAAGGCTGAGGAAATAGGAAAACTGATCGGGATTAATCAGAATATCATCCGGCAGGAATTTAAGAGTCAATATCATATGACCATTTCCCATTATATTTCTGAACTAAGAATGCTGAAGGCAAAAAAAATGATTACCAACAGTGATGTAATGATCAAAGAAATCGCTATTGAATGTGGGTATGAATATGTACAGAATTTCACCCGTGCTTTTAAAAAGAAATTTGGTGTTGCTCCTGAAAACCTGAGAAATAACAAATAGAAAAACCGCCTAAAAAATTAAGCGGTTTATATATGTTGTTTTGCTTTGATATTACTTTTTCAGAATTAAGGTGAAAAAGCAATGACAATCAATTAATGATGATGTCCGTGATCGTGAATGAAAGGTCCGTTACCTTTAGGTTGGTTGTAAAGAACCTCTACACCTTCCTGCTCATAAATATTCTTTCTTCTGATATCTTCAGGATCGAAAGCCTTTACTTTTCCAAAGTATTCTTTCAAACCTTCCGTAAGCCACATTGGAATGACTAATCCGAAGAACATAAAAATACACCAGAACCCTACTAAGAACATAGTAATGAAGAATACAGTCCATAGGAACTGGTAGAACGGCCAAAATGCTGATAAAATAGTTATCATTCTCTTTAGATTTTAGGCAAAAATAGAGCTTTTTTCTTTTTTACACAAAAGATATAGGCTCTATTTTATAATTTATTTTAATTTTAAACTAACTAGTGGGCAAGATTTGCGAAGAAATCGTTTCCCTTATCATCCGTAATAATGAATGCAGGGAAGTCTTTTACTTCAATTTTTCTTACGGCTTCCATTCCTAATTCCGGGAAATCCACAACATCTACAGATACAATATTATCCTTTGCAAGGATAGCTGCAGGCCCTCCGATAGATCCAAGATAGAATCCTCCGTATTTATTACATGCATCTGCAACATCTTTACTTCTGTTTCCTTTAGCCAGCATGATCATACTTCCGCCATGGCTTTGAAACTCGTCAACATATACATCCATTCTTCCTGCGGTAGTAGGTCCGAAACTTCCTGATGCCATTCCTTCCGGAGTCTTTGCAGGTCCTGCATAGTAAATCGGGTGGTTTTTGAAATACTCTGGCATGGGTTTACCACTATCTATCAGTTCTTTGATCTTAGCATGAGCAATATCTCTTGCTACGATAAGGGTACCATTTAATTTTAGTCTTGTTTTGATTGGATATTTTGAAAGATCAGCTAAAATATCCTGCATAGGCTTATTCAAATCAACTTCCACCGCTTCTTCCAAATGGGGAGGGGTAGCTGGTAAAAATCTCTTTGGATCCTGTTCCAATTGCTCAAGGAAAATTCCTTCTTTTGTAATTTTTCCTTTGATATTTCTATCTGCAGAACAAGAAACTCCCATTCCTACCGGACATGAAGCTGCGTGTCTTGGAAGCCTGATCACTCTTACATCATGGGTAAGATATTTTCCACCAAACTGTGCTCCAATAGCACTTTCCTGACATATTTTCTGAACTTTAGCCTCCCATTCAAGATCTCTGAACGCCTGTCCGGCTTCATTTCCTTCCGTCGGAAGATGATCATAATACTTAGCCGAAGCTTTCTTTACAGCAGCAAGGTTCGCTTCTGCAGAAGTTCCTCCAATGACTAAAGCAAGGTGATACGGAGGGCAGGCTGCCGTTCCAAGATCTGAAATTTTCTCTTTGATAAACTCTTCAAGAGATTTTTCGTTCAGTAAAGATTTTGTTTTTTGGTACAGGAATGTTTTATTGGCAGAACCTCCTCCTTTTGTTAAAAACAAGAACTCATAGTAATCTCCTTTTTTAGCATAAATATCAATCTGTGCCGGAAGGTTGGATCCTGAATTTTTCTCATCAAACATAGTTAATGGAACCACCTGAGAATATCTTAAGTTTCTTTTTTGGTAGGTATTGAAAATTCCTCGGCTTAAAAATTCACCGTCGTCTACTCCTGTGTATACATTTTCTCCTTTTTTACCCATTACAATTGCTGTTCCTGTATCCTGACAAGAAGGAAGAGCACCTTCTGCAGCTACTGCAGCGTTCTGTAGCAGGTTATAAGCAACAAATCGGTCATTGTCCGTAGCTTCAGGATCATCAATAATTCTTCTAAGACTCTCTAAGTGAGAAGAACGTAACATAAAAGAAACGTCAGCCATAGCTTCCTCAGCAAGTAATTCCAACCCTTTAGGATCTACAGTTAAGATTTCCCTGTCTCCTAATTTTTCAACTTTTACATAATCTGATGTAAGCTTTTTATACACCGTATCATCTTTCTGAATTGGATACGGATCCTGATATCTAAATTCCATTCAATTTTTTGTTTGCACAAAAATACGGCTACCGTAAAAAAATATGAGTAAAATCAGTCATTAAAATTGATATTTATAATGATTATAAATTGCGAAATTCTGGTGTTATCAGTAACTTTATAAAAATTTCAATCACAATGAATTACAGAATAGAAAAAGACACCATGGGCGAAGTGCAGGTACCTGCAGACAAATTTTGGGGAGCACAGACAGAGCGTTCCAGAAATAATTTTAAAATAGGTCCTGAGGGTTCAATGCCCCACGAAATCATTGAAGCATTTGCCTATTTGAAAAAAGCAGCAGCGTACGCCAACAGCGATTTGGGAGTTCTTGCTGCTGAAAAAAGGGATATGATTGCTAAGGTCTGTGATGAAATTCTGGAAGGAAAACTTAATGATCAATTCCCACTGGTTATTTGGCAAACCGGGTCGGGAACTCAGTCAAACATGAATGTCAACGAAGTTGTTTCCAACAGGGCGCATGTCAATAATGGAGGTACTTTAGGAGAGAAATCTGAAATCCACCCAAACGATGATGTCAATAAATCTCAATCATCCAATGATACCTATCCTACAGCGATGCATATTGCTGCTTATAAAAAAGTAGTAGAGGTAACGATACCTGCTGTAGAAAAATTAAAAAATACATTATCTGAAAAATCCAAAGCATTCAAGGATGTTGTAAAAATCGGAAGAACCCACCTGATGGATGCTACTCCACTTACCCTTGGACAGGAATTTTCAGGATATGTCGCTCAGTTGGAATTTGGCTTAAGAGCTTTAAAAAATACACTTCCTCACCTTTCTGAACTTGCACTTGGTGGAACAGCAGTAGGAACCGGGTTAAATACTCCAAACGGCTATGATGTAAAAGTAGCTGAACATATTGCAAAATTCACCAACCTACCTTTTATTACTGCAGAAAATAAATTTGAAGCTCTTGCTGCTCATGATGCTATTGTTGAAAGTCATGGTGCTTTAAAACAGCTTGCCGTATCGTTATTCAAAATTGCACAGGACATCAGGTTATTGGCCTCAGGACCAAGATCAGGAATTGGTGAAATTCACATTCCAGAAAATGAACCTGGATCATCTATCATGCCGGGGAAAGTAAACCCTACTCAAAATGAGGCGCTAACTATGGTTTGTGCTCAGGTTTTAGGAAATGATACCACCATTTCTTTTGCCGGAACTCAGGGAAATTATGAGCTTAATGTCTTTAAACCTGTTATGGCTTACAATTTCTTACAATCTGCCCAGTTGATTGCCGATGCATGTATTTCATTTAATGATCACTGTGCAGTTGGAATTGAGCCTAATCACGAGAGAATTAAAGAGCTTGTTGACAAGTCTTTAATGCTTGTAACAGCTCTTAATACTCATATTGGTTATGAAAATGCAGCTAAAATTGCAAAAACAGCCCATAAAAATGGGACCACGTTAAAAGAAGAAGCTGTAAATCTGGGGCTTTTAACTGCCGAACAGTTTGATGAATGGGTAAAACCTGAAGACATGGTAGGAAGCCTGAAATAGGATTACAAACATAATATATCAATAAAAGCCTTGGGATTCCCAGGGCTTTTTTAATGATGCAAAATACTGAATAACAATTTTTTATTAAATTCAGATTTGCGTATTATTTTTTCATAAATTAGTGATATAATTTCAAAACAAAAGCCATGAAAAACCTAAAGAAATTAAAGAGACAAAGCTTAAAGGAAGTATTAGGCGGAAATTCAGCATCAAACTGCCAGGGGAAATTTAAATATCCTGCTTATTATAATGGATATTCGGCATGTTGCGTTGCACAAACAGACTATCCATGTTCCCAGACTGTCATGTGCCAACTTCCTATCGGAATGTGTGATTGAGATTGTCATTTGATATCATCTCTGTAAGTAATTGATAAAAGGGCTGCCTCCGTAAAGAAGCAGCCTTTTTTCTTATATTATCCTGAAAATTCGTCAAGCATATTTCTGGTTGGAACAAAGAAGAGCGTACCCGTTACTGCTGTACTGAAGTCTAAAATCCGGTCATAATTTCCCGGAGGATCTCCAATAAACATATGGGTCAACATCTTTTTCGTAGTGGTAAAAGTACTTGCGTAAGAAATGAAATAGGTTCCAAATTCATTTTTAGAAGGGTTTCCGAAAGGCATATTATCTCTTACAATCTTAAGTTCTTCACCATTCTCTCCTTCTACATTCGCTAAAGCAATATGTGAGTTTGAAGGTTTTACTTCATCAGACATTTCAATATCATTTTCCTTTGATCTGCCGATTACCTTCTCCTGATCTTCTGTAGAAAGACTTTTCCAGGCATCCATATTATGAAGATATTTCTGAACAAAAAGATAGCTTCCTCCCTGATATTGAGAATCTTCATTTCCAATTTTCGCAAAATAATCACGGTCTTCTCCGTGTGGGTTTTCTGTTCCGTCTACAAAACCAAGAATAGACCTTGCATCCCAATATTTAAATCCATGAATTTCCAGAATACTTTCTGCTACGGAACTTAATAGTTTTGAGATTTCAATACCCATATCGAATATAACACTTTGATTGTCTGCTCTTAAATGAAAATGCAAATCTCCGGGAGTAGAAACAGCAGTATGCTTTATCCCTATTATCTCTTCGAAATTCGCAAGTTCCTTGGGCATAGGAGTAGGAAGACTTAGCTTTTTCCATGCTTCAAAACCAATTCCCATCACACAGCTTGCTCTGCTGCCCGGGAATCTGTTGAAAACAGAATTATTAAGATTTAAAACCAAAGCACATAGCTCCTGGAAAACATCTTTCAGCTGCGGAACATCATTAAGCTTCCACACCATGAATATGGTATTCGTGTTAGGGTAATCCGTAACATTTTGCGATTCTAAACTCATGTTTATTTTTTTGAATTAAGGTACGTAACAGAATGGTAATCTACAAGCCTGTTAGCATTTTTTAACCGATCAATTCTTTAGCCTGTGCTAAAGCAGCTTCTGTAATTTTACTTCCTGAAAGTAATTGTGCTATTTCGGTTAGCTTCTGATCATCAGTTAAAGGAATAATTGTAGATTGGGTTCTTCCTGAAATATCCTGTTTTACGACTTTATAATTATCGTTTCCTTTTGCAGCGACCTGTGCCAAATGAGAAATAACGATCAACTGCATATCTTTAGACATCTCTCTCATAAGGTTTCCGATTTCTTCAGCCACTTTCCCTGAAACTCCGGTATCTATTTCATCCAGAATAAGAGTGGGAAGATCATCACTTTCAGCAATAATTTTCTTTACGGCCAGCATAACCCTCGATCTTTCTCCACCGGAAATAGCCGTTTGAATAGGCCTTAACGGGAATCCCGAATTCGCCTGAAATAAAAGCTGAATATTTTCTTTTCCGAAAGCATTAAATTCAGGAATATCCAGAAGCTCTATATCTACTTTGGCTTTTTCAAGACCCAGTTTTTTAAGAAGCGTTTCTGCTTTTTTTACAAAAACAGGAACATTCTTTTTTCTGTTTTTTGAAAGTTTCTCGGAAAGAGTTTGAAGTATTTTTTCCTTATTAGAAATATTTTCTTCTGTTTCAATAATTTGTGCTTCCAATTCTGAAGCGCCTTTCTGATCTCCTGCCAGTTCATTCCTCACTTCTATCAGCTCATTTACATCTGAGACATTATGCTTTAGGAGTAAGGCATTGATTTTATTATTAAGCTCCGTGAGAAGTAATAAGTTCTCCGGGTTAATTTCTACTTTTTCAGATTCGTTTTCAAGCTCGGAAATAATATCTTTTATTTCTACAAAAGAAGTTTCCAGTCGCTGATCCAACTCAGCAAAGCTGGTTGAAATCTCGGAAATCCTGGAGAGTTTATTCTTCGCTTCATTAAAGAAAGATAAAATTCCGATTTCTTCCTGGTGGAATCTCGATAGGATCTGACCCAGGTTTTCAGAAATCATTCCTGCATTTTCCTGAATAGCAAGCTGATTCTGCATCTCTTCGTAATCTACTTCATCCAGCTTCAGTTCTTCCAGTTCATTAAGCAGAAAGTCTTTATAATCACTTTCTTTATTAGTCTCGGAAAGCTGTGTCTGAAGTTTTTTAAGCTGAAGTTTCAAGCTCTGGAAATCAGAAAATACCTGTTGGTATTCTTCAATGATCTGCTTATTTTCAGAAAGTCCATCAATTATTTTAAACTGATATTCTGAAGTAAAAAGATTGGAAGTTTCAAACTGGGAATGAATATCGATCAGCTGTGATGAAAATTCTTTAAGCACATCCAGGGTTACCGGAACATCATTAATGAATGCCCGTGATTTTCCCGAAGGCAGAATTTCCCTTCTGATAATAGTCTGAAGCTCATAATCAAGGTCGTTTTCTATAAAGAATTTTTTAAACTGATTATTCAGTGCAAATTCAGTTTCTACGACACTTTTTTCTTCTGCATTCGAAACCGATTTTATATCTGCCCTTTCTCCAAGAATAAGTCTCAGAGCTCCCAGAATAATAGATTTACCTGCTCCCGTTTCACCGGTGATTACCTGCAAACCGTTTTTCAATGACACTTCAAGGGTATCAATCAGGGCAAAGTTTTTAATATAAATTCTCGAAAGCATGGATGAAGGGCTGGTTACTTTAAGTAGTGCAAATATAGAATTTTAGAGTTCAGTATTCAATAGCTGAATGTTTGAATTCTTTTATTTCCACTTATTCCATTTATTATCAATATTTTTTGGAGAAAGAACAATCATGGTCTGTTTCAGATCATTAATATTGACAGGTCCATTATTCCCTGAATTAAAAATATTGAAGATCTCGTCACTTTTATTATCCATAAAGGTATTGAAGAAGTATGACTGCTGGAATGAATTTTCATACATTTTCAGCTGCATCAGGGCATCAAAAATCACTTTTTTGGCTCCTCCCTGGTCTTGGTTAAAGAGATTGTCCAATCCCGCTCTGTGATAGGTATAAATGACTGAACGCAATTGGCTCCAGTTAGGATTCAAAATTTCATTAACCAGTATTGTACGGCTTCTTGGTTCATTTACCGTATTCCATCCCTCATAATTTCTGTTCTGTGAATTCTGGGCAATCTGCTGGGCTTTTGAAAACCATTGCGAGCCACCCATAGACTGGAAGCTGTCGGCATCGTATCCTAAGATCAGATAGATATAAAAACTGATTACATCGGTAAGGTTCTTTCCGGAAAACTGTCTTTCATTAAATATAAGATTCTCATTTTCAATATATTCGAATGCAAATCTTTGATCCTGAAGGTTTAATAACGGAGATTCATAATTTGAGCTATAAACAGGGCGTACAGCCTGTACTACTATAGCACCTTTAAATCTGTTATCCGTTCTTTCAGAAATAACAATAGAGAAACCACATTTTATTTTTTCAAAATTCTGTAGTTTTTTCCCTGTCCAGCTGGTATTATTAATAAAGTCTTTGAGACTTTTTTCCAAAGCCTTATAAGCTTGCTGGTTACTTCCTCCCAATTGTTGGGAGTTTACCTGTACGGTTGCCAGCAATTCCTGAGAAAAGCTAATGCTGTATATAAAAAGCAGAAAAAATAAGCTTATAATTTTTTTCATTGTCTATTAAAAATTGAGAACGGAAATTTATTAAAATTATTTTAAAAGCTGAGCTTCCACAAAGTTGAGAATATCTTTGGCGACTTCATCTTTTGATTTAAGGTTAAATTCTGTCTTTTCCGTTTTGGTAAATATTTTAATTTTATTGGTATCGTTTTTAAAGCCTGCACCTTCATCGCGCAGAGAATTTAAAACAATCATATCAAGGTTTTTCTTTTCAAGCTTTCCTTTGGCATTCTCTTCTTCATTCTGTGTTTCGAGGGCAAATCCTACCAAGAACTGATGGGTTTTCTTTTCGCCCATCGTTTTTAAGATATCGGGATTCTTCACCAGCTCAATCGTTAGATTTTCATCATTCTTCTTGATCTTTTCTTTAGCCACTTCTTTTGGAGCATAATCTGCTACAGCAGCACTGGCAATTCCGATATCTATTGTATCATAAAACTCAAATACTTTGGCCAGCATTTCTTTAGCAGAAGTGACTTTGTGAAGTTCAACATTTTCATCATGAATCACCTGAGCACTAGGTCCTGAAATTAAAATTACTTTTGCTCCCCTTTTTGAAGCTTCTTCAGCTAAAGAGAAACCCATTTTTCCTGAAGAATGATTTCCTATAAATCTCACCGGGTCGATCGCCTCATATGTGGGACCAGCAGTAATCAATACTGTTTTTCCTTCAAGACTTTTTCCGTTAGTTTCAGTCTTAAAATAATTTTCAACTGCATTAAAAATGGTTTCAGGCTCCGCCATTCTTCCCTGTCCGATAAGTCCACTCGCCAATTCTCCGTTTTCTGCAGGAATTATTGTATGTCCGAAGCTTTCCGCAAGCTCTATATTTTTCTTTGTAGACGGATGGACATACATATCCAAATCCATCGCAGGAGCAATAAATACAGGGCATTTTGCAGACATATACGTGGCAATAACCAGATTATCGCACATCCCATGAATCATTTTAGATAGGGTATTGGCTGTACAGGGCGTTACAAGCATTACATCTGCCCAAAGTGCCAATTCTACATGACTGTTCCAGCTTCCGTTATCTCCATAAAAGTCTGAGTAAACAGGCTTTTTCGATAATGTAGACAAGCTTAATTTCGTTACAAAATGTTCAGCATCGGGAGTCATAATAACCTGTACTTCGGCACCTTTCTTTACAAAATCCCTTATCAGAAAATGAATTTTGTAAGCCGCAATCCCTCCGGAAACTGCGATAAGTATCTTTTTACCGGAAACACTCATTTAGTTCTAATTTTTTTTGAAACACTAAAATACTTATTTTTTCCCACAATCAGGGTTTAAAACAACAAAGGTCATAAAAGAACCGAGTTCCTTTATGACCTTTGTCTATAAAAATACAGATGATTATTTTCTTTCTTCTGTTTTTCTGAAATAAATATCTTCATTTAACCATTCTTCAATAGCGATTGAAGTTGGCTTCGGAAGTTTTTCGTAGTGTTTAGAGATTTCAATCTGCTCTCTGTTTTCGAAAACTTCTTCTAATGTAGAATTGTGAACAGCAAATTCATCTAATTTATTGTGAAGTTCCGTACGGATCTCCGCATTGATTTGCTCTGCTCTCTTTCCCATGATAACAATAGCTTCGTAGATTGAACCTACTTTATCTTCAATCTTATCTTTGTCGTAAGTAATAGTATTTACTTCGGCTTTTGTATCTTTTACACTCATTTTGAGAAAATTATTTTATTTATAAGGTGGCAAATTTACGAATTATCTTTTAATTTTGAAAGTCGCCGCTGGAGGAGGGGTATTAAGTGCCGCACTATCCCTCTGGATCTGCATTGCTTTCTTTTCATTACTGATCTGATCCTTGATTTGTTGATCTGTTTTATTCTTTTCAGCCAGTTTTGCTTCCTCTTTTTTCTGTTTTGCGTTCAAAGTGGCAATTCTAGCTTCCACCTGTTTTTTAACAACAACGAAATCTTTCTTTTCTTTTTCCAATTTCCCACGCAGATCTACTGCCGTTTTAGAATATTCCGTATTAGGCAATTCTTTTTCTACCACCTTCGTGTAGGCTAATGCACTTTCAATACGCTCATCTTTAAGTTCATAAACAGACTTTGCAGCTAATTCATAACGAGATTTCATGATATAATCATAAATTTTCGGACGAAGTTTTGTACTCGGAAAATCTTCCAACACATTTTCAAGTGCTACATACGCTGCTTTGTACTGGCCCATTTTGAAATACTGTCTTGCATTTTCATAGGCTTTAAACTCTAATTTATAAGTCAGCTCATCAATAAGCTGGCTGATATTTTTAGATCTTTCAGAATTTGGATAATTGGTAAGGAAATCCTGAAGTTCATTAATTGCTAATTCTGTACTGGACTGGTCAAGGTTATAATCCATTGATCCTTCATAGTAGCATAATGCAGACATATAAGCCGCTTCTTCTGCTCTGGGATCTTTTGGAAAGTTGACCGCAAAATTTTTAAATTGGTGCCCTGCCAGTTTATAACTTTTATCGTAATAATTTGCATAGGCTGTATTGAAACCTACGTTGGGAAAATCATCTGTTCCTGCTACCAGATTGGTAAGTCTGTCATAAAGAGCCAGTGCGTTTTTCCACTTTTTCTTAGCAAAGTTGTCATTCGCTGCTTTTAAGATAAAATCTTTATCAGCACTCTTCATTGCTTTTTCCTGACGGCTTGCACATGAAGCAACCACTGCTACAGCAAACAGCCCTAAAATATATTTTTTCATATAAAAAATTCAACAGTTTTCGGATTAGACAGCCGATTTACTAATTTGCAAAAATATAACTTTTTTGCCAATAGATTTTTTTTTATGAATATTTAACGTAATTTTAGTCTGCAGCGTATCCCAAAATTGCAAAAACACTCAATAAAAGATTCATTCTCACTTTCTTTTCAGCTTCTTTCGCATAGGTTTCCTCATTTTTACTTGGGACATACAGTTCATAGAAGTTTTTATTTCGGATCACAAATAATGTGGACCCTATAATCATGGTAAGAATATCTTCAGGTTTCGGGGTAAAAGTAAAAACTCCCGATGCTACTCCTTTTTTTATGACTTCATCCAGTTTTCTTACAAACAGCTGGTAGAAGTCTAGCAGCTCATCCTTCAGGTTTTCCGTATGACGAAGTTCCTGCGTAACAAAGCCATGAAAATAATTGTATTTGAAAAGCTGTGATACAATGTATTTGATCATTTCTCTCATCTGCATTTCCGGTTTTCCTTCTTTGATTGTATCTGCAAATTCTGAAAAATTCTCTCTGGTTTTCAGCACCCTATACTGGTAGAGATAAGACATCATCTTTTCTTTAGAACCAAAATAATAGGAAATCATTGCTACGTTGATATTTGCTTTTGAGCAGATATCTCTTACAGAAGTTCCCTCGTATCCTTTTTTTGCTATTAATTCTTCAGCAATGTCTAAAATGTGAATCTGTTTTTCTGTAAATTTTTTCTTCATGAAGTGCACTTTGAGTAAAGTTAAGAAATTTTTAACACATTTGTAAACGTTTGTTTAATAATTTTATATTAATTCTAAATAATAGTATTTTTGAGGATGGAATTTTTTGATTTTCATCATCATAAAAAAAACACCGGATATGGAATTTACAATGTAAATATTGGAGAAGTTCCATCAGATTCCCTTTATTCAACAGGAATTCACCCTAAAGACATTGACGTTAACAATATTGAAGAACAGCTCAGCTGGGTAAGAAATACAATATCGCAAAACGGCTTTGCTATTGGAGAGTGTGGTTTAGATTCTTTGGTGGCGATTCATCAGAAAATTCAGGAGGATGTCTTTTGGGAACAGATCAAAATAGCCAATGAGGTAAAAAAACCTGTCATTATTCACTGTGTCAGAAAATTTTATGAAGTCATTTCTTTTAAAAAAAAGGCTGAACAAGCTATGATTATCCATGGTTTTAACAAAAAACAAAAAATTGCAGACGATCTGCTGGCTCATAATTTTTACCTGAGTTTTGGAAAAGCTGTTTTGTATAATTTATCTTTGCAGAATGTTTTAAAGAACACACCATCAGACAAATTCTTTTTAGAAACGGACAATGAAGATTTTGGTATTGAAGAATTATATCTGAAAGTATCACAAATAAAGGGAATTTCTTTGGAACAGCTCAATGAACAAATTTTAGAAAATTTACACACTATAAAAAATGGATAAATACTGGCTCGAGAGAACTGAGCTTTTAGTTAAAGATGAAGGATTGGAAAAGCTGACTAAAGCAAATGTCCTGGTTGTAGGGCTGGGAGGAGTTGGCTCTTTTGCTGCGGAATTTCTTGCAAGAGCGGGAGTAGGAAGCATGACAATTGTAGACGGCGACACCGTAGACATCACAAACATCAACAGGCAGCTTCCGGCTTTGCATTCTACCATTGGAAAACATAAGGTAGAAGTAGTTGCAGAAAGACTTCTGGACATCAATCCCGAGATAAAATTAATTAAAATCAATGAGTTTCTGAATCCTGAAAGAATGGATGAAGTGCTTGATTCAGGTAAGTTTAATTATATCCTGGACTGTATTGACAGTGTGACCCCTAAATTATGCCTTATCCGGGCCGCTAAAAGAAAAAAAATAAAACTTGTAAGCTCTATGGGAGCCGGTGGAAAGACCGATCCCAGCAAGGTTATGGTAAGAGATATCAGTAAAACACAAAACTGTTTCCTGGCCAGACAAATAAGAAAGAGGCTTAAAAAAGAAAAAATTAATAAAGGATTTAGATGTGTTTTTTCCAACGAACTTCAAAATGAGGAAAGCCTTAAGATGACCGATGGAGCTAATTACAAAAGATCTTTCTATGGCACTATAAGCTATATTCCGGCAATTTTCGGCCTGTATGCAGCCTCTGAGGTCATCAATTATTTATTGAAACAAGATTAATGCAAAATTTTACCTACCCCAGAGCTGAAAAACTCAAAAAGAATATAGAGATCGCTTTACTTTTCGAAAAAGGTAAATGGAGAACCTGTGGAAATCTAAGAATAATCATCTTAAAAGATAAGCCTAATCTCCCGGTAGAAAGCGTCAAGTTCGGGGTTTCTGTTTCTAAAAGATATTTTAAAAAAGCGGTTCACAGAAACCGTTTGAAAAGACTTCTGAGAGAATGTTACCGTCTGAACAAAGGGTTATTTGAGACCGCATTCGGAGATAAAACCCTTGCTATGCTATTTTGGGTTTCCTCGGAAATGCCTCAAAAATATCAGGATGTAGAGGCCCAGTTTATCAAGCTCTGCGAAGCACAAAAAAAGCCATAACGGCAATATATACCATACCGATATCTGCTTATTCAATAAAATTTGTAAATGCTATTTTGGCATTCAGATTTATAGGGTAAGCAGATTTCTGTTTTTATCATCTTCTTTTTTGAAACCATACTTAAGGCATCTTCACCCACTTATCTTTATGAATTTAAGTTTTCATTAAGTGGGATACTTTTTGTAATTTTAAGGGAAACAATAAATCTGAAAATTAATATGTTAGACCATATTCCCTATTTTTCTTACATTCTCAGTGCTTTTATCGGCATTGGATTGGCTGCAGCTACAGGATTCCGAGTCTTTCTTCCCATGTTTTTTGTAAGCCTGGCTTCTTACTTCCATTGGATTCCTATGAGTGAAAATTTTGAATGGCTCTCCGGTCTGCCGGCACTCATTACCACCGGTATTGCTACTATAGCGGAGATTCTGGCCTATTATATTCCTTTTATAGATCATTTGCTGGATACGGTTTCTGTTCCAATGGCTGCCGTAGCCGGATCTGTATTATTTGCCAGTCAGTTTGCTGGCCTGGAAACATTTCCCCAGTGGGCGTTAGCTCTTATTGCAGGAGGGGGAACAGCCGCAACGATAAGTTCCGGTTTCGCAGGAATACGTGCTGCCTCTACAGCAACAACCGGAGGTCTGGGAAATCCCATCGTGGGAACTACTGAGACTGCAGGAGCAGGTGTGATGTCTATCCTGGCAATGGCCATGCCGGTCGTAGCAGCTATTTTAGCCGTCTTACTTATTATTCTGGTAATTGTCTTCGGACGGAAAGCCTGGAAGAAGTTACGGGGCCGTAAAGAGCCTCATGATACCTTATAAAAAATGTGCTGTCTCCCGGACAGCACATTTTTTTAGTTTTTACTTCTAAAATCTTTTATTTCCTTGATTTTAGATTCAAAATATCCTTTTTTATCCGGATTTTTCTTAATTAATATCTCGAATGCTTTTATCGCTTTAGTATATAGCTTTTGTTCAAAATAAAGGTTAGCCAATGTTTCTGTCATCAAATGGGAGATATCATCATTCTTCTCTTTAACGACATAAGAACTTTCTTCTTTTAACTGACTGATTTTAGGATTGTTTTCAATAAAGTTATCAATAACTTTTATCTTCTTTTCAGGTTTTTCTTTTTCAACCTCTTCCGGTCTGTCGATTTTCAGCCAGCTTTGCCATGTATTGATAAAACCGGGAACATTGCTGTCTACAACAGGCTGAACCGTTTTCTGTACCGGAACTTCCTGCACTGTTTCTTCTTTCATTGAATCTTCATTAGCTTCTCTCCTTCCTTCCGAAACCCTCAAACTTGAAATATCAGTCCCGAAGAATGACACATTCATCACCGGAGCTTCTTCTTTTGCCACCTGTGTATGAGCGCTATCTTCAGCATTTTCAGGGGCATCATCTTCCGGCAGTTCGGGAGCTTCTTCTATAGTCTGTACAACCTCTGTATCAGATACTTCCATTATATTTTCAGATTCTTCTACAGCTCTGACACTCTCACTTTTTCCCTCTGTCTCTGCCACCATTTCAGGAGTTTCATCCTGTAATGACGCTTCTATTTTAGGTTCGGAAATTTTTCCAGGTTTAGCAATTAAGGAATCCGGCATATTGGTTTCAAGGCTCATCGGCTTCCATCCAGACTGGATTTCCGGAACGGCTTCTTCTTCCTGTATAACTTCTATAGTATCTGGTACTTCTACAGGTTCAGAAATTTCCTCTTTTTCTTCTACCGGAGCTGTCTGTGAAGGCTCCTCTTTAGCAGGTTCTTCTTTTTCTGTGGACCAGAAATGGAAATTTTGAGTTTCTGCAAAACTTATTTCATGATCAGCAACGACTTCCGGTTCCTCTTTTTCTTCCAGAGGAACAACTTTAGCCTCTTTCATTTTTTTCTCAACCTCTTCAATCAGACGTCTCATTTCGTCTTCATGCTTGTTTACATTAGGTTGTGAAATTTCCGTGTTTTCTATTGTTTCGTCTTCATTTACCTGAATTTTGACATCCGGCATAAATGAATCTGTCCCATGGAAACTAATTTCGGCCTCAGGTTCATCAGCAATTTCTTCTTTATCAGAAACGGCATTGGCTTCTTCTACATTTTCCTCTACCTCCTCATGCTCCTGAACGGTTTTTTCCTCAATGGTAAGTTCCGGTGCTATGGCTTCTACTTCGTGGAAGCTTACTTCCTCTTCTTTCTCAACCTCCTCTTCTTCAGGTTCTGAAGAAATTTCATCTTCATTAATAATGGTTTCAGGCGTGAAAATTTCTCCTGTATTTTCTTCTTTTTCCTCCTCTTTTATATCTTCCGATACCGTTTGAAGTACGGGTTTCTGAGTAACCAACGTACCTGATTCTAGGGTAGATTCAAGATCAATCTTTTCCGTATGCTCTTCATCAAGAAAATTCTCTTCTCCTTCAAAAAGAATTCTGTTACGTTCACCGTTAACATAAATAGGCTCAATACTTTGTGAGGTTTCCAGGATACATGAAACACCTTCTTCCTGCTTCATTTCTTTTTCAGAAGACTCTTCTCTTTTGATAGGAAAGACTTTTTCTTTATTAAAAGAATATCGGGCAGATTTCTGAGCGTTTTCAGAAGCCTGTTTTTCTTCTGTAATTTCAGGTTTAGGACTTTGCTGAATCACTCCATTGATCAGCTGATAAAGAATTTTTTTATCTGTAGTGTACGCTGCTGTTAAGGAAAGCTCCTTCTGATAACTTTCTTTATCATAAAGATGTACCCCATATAAGTGGAGCGCCCTAATATTTTGAATATAGGGAAAAGCGTGAATCTCTTCTTTCAAAAGATGAAGATCTTCTGACTGAATATTTTTCGGATTTTTTATTAATTCTAAAACTCTTGGATTCATCTTACCAATTCGCTACAATGTCGTTAAATATCTTATTAATTATTCTTTCTGTAACAATTTTCACCTGAGATGCTTCGATCTCACTTTGTGATAAATTGCTATTAAAAGCAGCTTCATCTGTGTAGGTTCTGTCAAAACTGGAATCAGGATGTACTTTATTTTCATAATGTACTTTCACTGTGATTACAAGTCTGTTTTGAGCCTGTTGTATCACTCCACCAGAAGGATTTGTCTGGGTATTGGAACTAATGGTAGTAGGAGAAATACTGTAATCTGAAATTTCCCCTTCTATCAGAATATCAGGATTTTCTTTAGTCCCTTTCAATGTTGTTCTCTGCAGAAATCTATTTTGAATATCGGTAGAAAACTGTTGGGACAATGTAGGGTTTACAAGAGCCGCATTATTCGGAAACTCATTGATCTGAACGGTCTTTTCATCTGTCAGGGATGATCCTGTAAAGCTGTAGCATGAGTTTAGAACTCCCAGCAAAACGAAAAGTACCCCAACTAATATTGGTCTCTTCAGACTAATATTTTTAATCTTAATATTCATCTTTTATTTTATTTCATAGAATCCAATTCCTTTATACAGGATTAGTCTTCCAGATTATACTGTTTTATTTTTCTATACAAAGTTCTCTGTGAAATTCCCAATTCATCTGCCGCCCTGTTTCTACGTCCCTTATGCTTTTCCAACGCTTTAACAATCAGATCTTTTTCATTATTCTGAAGAGAAAGGGATTCCGGTTTATTTTCCTCCACTTCAATGTCTTCAATATCTTCATAGCTGTCATCCTGCGTTGAGATAATAGTTGGGTTCTGAACAGTCTGGGTATCATTATTATTCTCAAAATATAATAAAGATCCCTGGCTTACCTGCGGCTGGCTTTCCGGAGTATAGATTCTATTGATCAGGTTTTTCTCCTGATTACTCAAGTCACCTGCTCCTCTGTTCTTTATCAATTCCGAAGTTAGGGATTTTAAATCATTGATATCATTTCGCATATCAAAGAGAATTTTGTACATAATCTCCCTCTCACTTCCAAAATCATTTTGCTTGGGTGTATTTTGATTATTGACCACCATCGGAAGATGCGTTTCCATTGGAATATATTCTGCAAGCTTCTCGGCTGTGATATTTCTATTCCTCTCTACCACAGTCATCTGCTCCACAAGATTTCTTAACTGACGGATATTTCCCGGGAAAGAATAATTTTCAATATAATGAACGGCACTAGGTTCCAATTCAAGTTCCGGCATTCTGTACTTCTCGGCAAAATCTATTGCAAATTTTCTGAATAACAAATGAATATCTCCCTTTCGTTCTCTTAAAGGAGGCATATCTATCTGAACGGTATTCAAACGGTAATATAAGTCCTCACGGAATCTTCCGTCATGAATAGCCTTCATCATATTAACGTTGGTAGCGGCTACAATCCTTACGTTGGTCTTCTGAACCTGTGAAGAACCTACTTTCATAAATTCACCACTTTCCAGTACCCTTAAAAGACGAACCTGTGTTTGTAAGGGAAGCTCTCCCACCTCATCCAAAAATATAGTCCCGCCATCAGCTACTTCAAAATATCCTTTTCTTGTGGCGGTAGCCCCTGTAAAAGCTCCTTTTTCGTGTCCGAATAATTCAGAGTCTATAGTTCCTTCAGGAATAGCTCCACAGTTAACTACAATATAAGGTTGATGCTTTCGTCTCGATTCTGAATGGATGATTTTTGGAATAAATTCTTTTCCCACTCCACTTTCTCCAATCACCAAAACGGAAATATCCGTAGGTGCTACCTGGATAGACTTTTCTAAAGCCCGGTTAAGTGCCGGAAAATTTCCGATAATTCCAAAGCGGTTTTTTATGTTTTGTAACTCGTTGCTCATAAGTAAATGTTTGATTATTGATTTAATATAATCTACAGCTCTTCAATCTGCTTTCTGTAGATCTTGTTAAAATGATGAGTGTAGACATCTTTCATGGTCTTTCCTTCATCGTACGTTTGCAATGCCAACGTTTTTAAATCCAAATAATCTTTGTTTCTTATTTTCGAAACTTTACTTTTAAAGTATATATTCTCAGCAAAGTCGTATTCTTTGCTTTGTTGTTCAAAATTTTCCAGGGCTTTATCATACTTCCCCAGCTCAAAATAGGTTACGCCCAGCTGGTAATGATCAAACATTCCCTTTACATACCCTCTGGTGGCCAGCTGTCTTTCGATAATTCCGGCAGCCTTTTCTTTCTGTCCTAAAGCACTGTAAGACATAGCTTTTACTATGCTCAGGTTATAATCTCCGTTTTGAGATCTTCCCAAATCTTCAGGATAATATTTTTTTAGTGTTTCTAAATCCAGAATAGCACCACTATAGTCTCTTAAAAACTGAAATTTGCACCAGCCTCTGTATCCTAAATGCATTTTAGGGTCTAGGGCAACCGCCTTGTCAATTAACCCCTTCCATGTTACAAAATCTCCATTTTTAAGATATGGAACTGCCTTCTCCATATAGGCATTGGCAAAATCCGGGCACAACTCAATAGCTTTATCAAAGCCTTCCTGAGATGCTCTGTACCCTTGAAAATCGGAAGCCAGATTGTATAACTCACAAGCTTTTTTACAGTCCTCTCCCTCTATTGCGTTACAGTTAACCTGTGCAATAGTATTGGTATACACTATAAGTAACAAAAAGCTAAGGTAATACCTCTGAAACTTTTCCATTTTCAATTTTATAGGTTAAATACTGATAATAGTCTACTTTAGAACCATTGATTTCTTTTGGAATCCATCCATCTAATGATTGGGTAAACTGTAACAGCTTATTTTCCAATTCTACATCCAAGACTGTGTCTTTCAGATCCGGGCTCATATGCTGTAACCTGAACAATCCTGTCTTTCCTTCACAATTTACTAAAAATCTGACGGTAATAAAACCGTTACTCTTATTTTCAGAATAAATATTTTCTTTTTTCAGTTTTTCTACAATGGCAATCTTTTCTCCTTTGTAATCAAACCCTTTTGCACCGTGATAATACTGAAAGCTGAAGGGTTTATCTTTTCCGGCTCCGCATTTTTTTAAATCTGCGGCATCTAATTTCCTGTCAAATTCAATATCTCCAACCGTATTGGGATATTTACTCACCTTTTTCTCTGTCTGACACGATATCAGAATACAGGAAAACAAGGCTAGAAAACAGATTGCTTTTATCAAAACTTCAAATTATTCAACCATTCTCCCTAAAAGTGTGCCTTGCGTATTGCCATAAACAAAAACGTCCACAATGTCTCCTATTTTCTGCCCTTCAAGTTGGTCAAAAACACAAACGGCATTCTGGGAATTTCTACCCTTCCATTGGTTTTTGTTTTTCTTAGAGATTCCTTCAATCAGAATCTGATGTACTTTTCCTACATAAGATATCATTCTTTTTCTGGAAAGCTCTCCCTGTAGTGCAATAACCTCAGCTAAACGTCTTTGCTTCACATCAGCCGGAATATTGTCTTCCATCTTCTTGTGAGCTGGAGTTCCCGGTCTTTCTGAATAAGCAAACATATAGCCGTAGTCATATTCTACTTCTTTCATAAGACTTAAGGTATCCTGGTGATCTTCTTCCGTTTCATCACAGAAACCAACAATCATATCCTGTGAAAATGAAACATCAGGAACAATTTCTTTAGCCTTTCTGATCAGCTCTAAATACTCCTCACGGGTATGCTGTCTGTTCATGGCTTTAAGCATATTGTTACTTCCGCTTTGTACCGGAAGGTGTACATACCTGCAGATATTCTCGTGTTTAGCCATCATGTGGAATACATCCAAACTCATATCCTGAGGATTCGAAGTAGAGAATCTGATTCTCATTTCGGGCACCGCTTTCGCTACCAAATCAAGTAATTGCCCAAAGTTAATAGCTGTAGCTTTCTGCATCTCAGAAGCTTTAGCAAAATCTTTTTTAGGACCTCCTCCATACCATAAGTAAGAGTCTACATTTTGGCCGAGAAGGGTAATTTCTTTATAACCATTATTGCTAAGTTCTTTACATTCTTCGATAATAGAATGTGGATCACGGCTTCTTTCTCTTCCTCTTGTGAACGGAACCACGCAGAATGTACACATATTATCACAACCTCTGGTAATCGTTACATAAGCGGTTACACCGTTCCCACCCAAACGGACAGGATTAATATCGGCATAGGTTTCTTCTTTGGAGAGTATGACATTGATGGCATCTCTACCATCATCGGTTTCTTTTAAAAGGTTAGGGAGATCTCTATAAGCATCAGGTCCCACAACAAGATCAACCAGCTGCTCTTCTTCCAAAAATTTGGTTTTTAGCCTCTCAGCCATACATCCAAGAACTCCTACCGTCATATTCGGTCTTTCTTTCTTAAGATTTTTGAACTGAGAAAGACGCATTCTTACAGTCTGTTCTGCTTTTTCACGAATAGAACATGTATTAAGAAGAATAAGATCCGCTTCTTCCACCTTCATTGTTGTATTGTATCCCTGCTCATTAAGAATAGAAGCAACAATCTCAGAATCAGAAAAATTCATCTGACACCCGTAGCTTTCTAAAAATAATTTTTTAGAATTTTCAGGTTTTTCAGCCACTGCAAAAGCTTCCCCTTGCTTTGTTTCGTCTATATATTTTTCTTGCACAATAATCAATTTAAGGTTCGGAATTTAAATTTCAGGGCATAGATCCTGAAAACTTAAATCACAAACAGATAAGTTTGCAAAGATACAAAATATTGTGACAGAATGTCAGGAGATTCTGCTGAAGTATTATACCCTTTTTAAAACCTAGTTTTAAGAAATAAAAGTATAATCAAATCATTAAATTTCAAATATTTACACGGGTTCTTTTTAAAAACATACCAAGAACTTATTTTCTAATCTCCATGGTCAAAATGATCTGATGTAAAATTGATTTTAATTATTTTTTTAGAAACCACCGGTATTCCATCTTTAATCGCCGGCTTCCATTTCTTTTTTACTCTTTTGATGGCAAATTGCATATCATCA
Source organism: Chryseobacterium rhizosphaerae (assembly GCF_003385455.1). GTDB lineage: Bacteria > Bacteroidota > Bacteroidia > Flavobacteriales > Weeksellaceae > Chryseobacterium > Chryseobacterium rhizosphaerae. The sequence continues at coordinate 102,049 of NZ_QNUF01000003.1, forward strand.
ATAAACATTTCGCTATTTTTTACTTTGGGCAAGACATCAAGATTTTCAACTTTCCCATTCGTGTTCACATCAAAAACAAAAACGAACTGTCCGTTCACGGCATACTTCTTTAAATCGATATAAGCATGAATCATTTTTAAAAACTCCTGAGTAAAAGCAGCATCTCCGCCTGGAAATTCAGCATTCTGCGAACTGGTTACACTTCCATTCTGTGGTTTTGATTCTTGGGAATACCCCAAAAAGCTGAAAAGAAGGAAGAGGATTATAATATATTTTTTCATATTTATATATCTACAGATAAAGAAGTCAGGCTCATTCTCAATTTCATTTCAGATTTTACAGGCTGACCATTGCAGGTTGCAGGCATCCAGCTTTTCTTTATCCTCCTCACCACATACTGCATATCATCAAAGAAAACTTCACTATGAAGTACTTTAGGAGCTCCCGCAATATCAATCACTTTTCCTGTTTCATCAATTGTTAAGGTAAATGTAAAATCTCCTGTCAGGGTGTAGAAGTCAGAATTCAGATAGGTGTACATATACTTTCTCAGTATCTCTTTGTAGGCAGCTGCTCCTCCTTCATAAGCAGCAGGTTTAAAATCATTGCATTTAACAGCAACCTGCATAAAAGGCTCCTTAATATCTATTTTCAAAATATTTTTGTTGTTCTCTGTGATAAAAGAATCATCTCTGTCTTCAAGATCCTGGGCAAATGAAAAATTGGCAACACAAAGTGCAAGAAATAAAAATATCGTCTTCATTGTCTATATATAATAATAAACAAAGGTAAATATTTACATTCCTTATAAAAAAGAAAAACTTCACACAATCAGTATGAAGTTTTATGTTGATGTTAAGAAATCACAATGTAATTTCAGTTTACAGCAATCCTTTAATATGCTTATAATTGGATTTTACCGTTTCAAAAGCTTCTTCCATTTTTCCACCCAGCATCAACTGAGCCATTGATTTTGTCATGCCTATGACCTGATCAAATTCAATTTTAGGGGGCAGGGCCAGTGCATTAGGATTGGTGAATATATTCAGAAGGTAGGGACCGTTATACTCTAAACATTCCTTAATTGCATTTTCCACCTCTTCAGGATCATGAACATTTTTCCCCGGATATCCCATTGCCTGGGCCACCATAGCAAAATCAGGATTAATCATATCGGTCTCATTATCCGGCATTCCTCCCACTTCCATTTCCAGCTTTACCATTCCCAATGTTCTGTTATTAAAAACAATCAGCTTTATGGGAAGTTTATACTGAAAAATGGTTGCCATATCTCCTAAGAGCATTGATAATCCGCCATCTCCACACATGGCAATCACCTGTCTTTCCGGATGAGCTAAAGAAGCTCCAATAGCCATTGGCATTGCATTGGCCATCGATCCATGATTAAAAGAACCGAGCATTTTCCGTTCCCCAGTTCCTGTAATAAACCTTGCTCCCCAGACGCAACACATCCCGGTATCTACTGTGAAAATAGCATCCTTTTTAGCAAGCTGATCCAGGGTATATGCCACATATTCCGGCTGAATAGCATCTTTTTTCCCAAAATCTTTAACATACGTGAGCTGATTCTCTTTTACTTTTTCATAGAATGCCAGCTGTTCATTGAGAAAATGATCATCTGTTTTTTCCTTCAGCATGGGAAGAAGGGCTTTAATTGTTTCTTTCACATCTCCCGTCAGCCCCAATTCCAGCTTAGCTCTTCTTCCCAGTCTTTCTGGACTTTCATCAATCTGTATGATTTTATTTTTGACCGGCATAAACTTTTGGTACGGAAAATCTGTTCCCAGAAGTATAACGAGATCTGCTTCATGCATCGCATGGTAAGCCGACGGATATCCCAATAGTCCGGTAAGCCCTACTTCATTGGGATTATTTGGCTGAATGGCCATTTTCCCACGGAATGAATATCCCACCGGGGCTTTTAATAATTTTGATAATTCCACCACTTCTGCATTGGCTGCACCAGCTCCTATTCCACAGTATAGGACAACTTTTTTATTTTCATTCACCAGTTCTGCCAGGTGTTTCAGCTCATCATCTGAAGGCCTGATCACAGGGTGGGTTTTAAATAACTGAGCGGAAGTAGCCGCTTCCTCTGCATCCAGCTCAGAAACATCTCCCGGAAGGCCGATCACTGCTACTCCTTTTTTAGAAATAGCATGCTGAATAGCAGTCTGGAGTATTCTTTGCACCTGCTCGGGTCTCGTAATCATCTGATTATAATGACTGCAGTCATCAAACAGCTTTATCGTATTCGTTTCCTGGAAATAGTCCATGCCCATTTCCTCACTGGGGATAGTGGAAGCAATAACCAACATCGGAACATGGGAACGGTGTGCCTCATACACCCCATTGATCAGGTGAACATGTCCCGGACCACAGCTTCCTGCACATACAGCAAGGCCATCCAGCTCAGCCTCAGCAGCGGCGGCATAAGCTCCCACTTCTTCATGTCTCACATGAATCCATTGAATACTGCTTTTTTTTACGGCTACATTCAAATGGTTGAGACTGTCTCCGGTTACTGCATAAATTCTTTTCACATTGGCATTTTCGAGCATTTCTACAATCTGCTCTGCTATATTTTTAGCCATAATTGATTAGGTTTGGTGTTTATATGTAAGGAAAATACAGCCTTGAAAAATCTGTATCCCTATCAAATTTAACTAATTAAAATGAAACCTTCCCGGGATTTCAATGTTAAAAAAATGGTAATTTAATAATAAACCCATCCCTACAGAATGTAACTTCGCAACTAACCAAAAGATTTTTAAACCTGAATGACTACAGTCATGAAAATAAAAACGGCCATCCAAAGGACAGCCGTTGATGTATTATATGTTTGATTTAGATAACTACTTCAATCTGATTTCTCAATAAATCTTCGAATTCATCTCTTTTACGGATCAAATGCGCTTTTCCATCAAGGAATAAAACCTCAGCAGGCTTTAATCTTGAATTGAAGTTTGAACTCATTTCAAAACCGTACGCTCCGGCATTATGGAAAGCAAGGATATCACCTTCTCTCACCTCGTTCAGTTTTCTGTCCCATGCAAAAGTATCTGTTTCGCAGATGTTCCCTACTACGGTATAAATTCTTTCCGCTCCTTTTGGATTAGACAAGTTTTCAATTAAATGATAAGAATCGTAGAACATTGGACGGATCAAATGGTTAAAACCAGAGTTTACTCCTACAAAAACAGTAGCAGTCGTCTGCTTGATTACATTAGCTTTCACTAAAAGATAACCGCTTTTTCCAACTAAAAATTTTCCCGGTTCGAACCAAAGCTCAAATTTTCTTCCTGTTGTTTTAGCAAAGTCGGCTAACACTTTTTCTACTTTTTTACCTAATGTTTTAACGTCAGTTTCTTCTTCGCTATCCTGATAAGGAATTTTGAAACCACTACCCATATCAAGATACTTCAGGTTCGGGAAATGTTCTGAAAGCTCGAGCATAATATCTAAAGCCTGAAGGAAAACTTCCGGATCTTTAATCTCACTTCCCGTATGCATGTGAAGACCTTCCACATTAACGTTTGTACTCTTCATCACTCTTTCGATGTGGCGAAGCTGGTGAATTGAAATCCCGAATTTACTGTCGATATGACCTGTTGAAATTTTATAGTTTCCTCCGGCAAAAATATGCGGGTTAATTCTCACAAAAATAGGGTAAGAATTTCCATATTTATTCCCAAACTGCTCAAGAATAGAGATGTTATCAATGTTAATATGAACTCCAAAAGTCATTGCTTCTTCTATTTCCGCCAAGTCAACACAATTGGGAGTAAACAATATTTTTTCTTTCGTAAATCCTGCTTTTAATCCAAGTTTAACTTCATTAATAGATACACAATCCAAAGAAGCACCCAGCTTCTTGACATACTTAAGGATATTGATATTTGTCAATGCCTTCGCTGCATAGAAGAACTTAGTGTGTTTTAAAAAAGAAGATGTAAGTTTTTCGTATTGAATTTTGATGGATTCAGCATCGTAAACATACACTGGTGTACCAAACTCATTGGCAATCTTTAATAATTCTTTTGAATTCATAATTTCATTTTTAACATAAAAAAAGGCAGATTCTTCGAAAAAGAGTCCACCACATTAATTATTTTTTATGCAAGACAACTCTTTTAAATATTCCAAACCTTAGAGAACTTAATAGCTCCCTTTTTTCCAGTTTTTATTTGTTTAAAATTTTGCATTGCTTATTTTTATTTTTTGCAAAAATACTATTTATTTTTTACTTTTAAGAAAATTGATTTGAAAAGCACTTTCTTTCCGACGAAATCTGTAAAGTGCAAATTCTTCTATTATTTTGGTAATGGCAATGTTTCAAAATCGCCACGAAGCAGTGCCAGCTGTAACTCATTAATCAAATCACCCGCAGGTAAAGGAAGATCAATTTTCAGCTTAGCAAGCTTGCTTAAGGTTTGTATCTGCGTAAACAGTTCATAAAAACCAAATGATATCACCTTTCCGTTTTCAATGATTAAAAATAACTTTTCACCCAATTTTCTTCCGGACCCCAACCACAGTTCATTTCTTTTTCTGAAGTCTATTTTTTGTTTCAGAACGGCAGAGTCTTTATATTCAGGTAATGCTCCGAGAAACTGAACAGCCTTCGTTCCCTGGGTAAAAGATCTGAATTTTAAAATCGGTTTTTCAGTTTTATTAAGGTTGTTTTTTTCAACAACATATTTATTATTTCTGGAATAAAGCCCAAAAGGTAAGACTTCCTTCTTCTTAACATTCTTAGAATTCAGAATGAGCTTGGCAATAATATCCGTTCCTGTAAGTTCAAAATTGATCTGCCCTACGTTATTCTGAACCTGTTCCCATTTTTTAGATTTGGAATTGAAAACTTTTTTTGAAAATTTATTGATATCCTGAACATAATCTGAGAAAATAATCTTCCCGGCTTCATTCTGGAAATAAATAAATCCTTTTTCATTTGGCAGATCCTGGGTCAGCTCTTTGATCTTATTGATATAGGTTTTGGCATTGGACTCTTCATGTTGCTTTTGGATGATTTCGTTTTCGATATCTTTTGATACTAAAAGCCTGAAAAGTTCCAAGGTCGCTCTTGCATCGCCCTCAGCTCTGTGATGATTGGTCAAAGGAATCCCCAATGATTTCACTAATTTCCCTAACGAGTAACTTACCTCATCGGGAATGAGTTTTTTAGCCAGTGGAATGGTATCTAATGTATTGATTTTAAAATCATAGCCAAGCCTTTTAAAAGACTGGCGGAGCATCCGGTAATCGAAATCAATATTATGCCCAACCAGGGTGGTATTTTGAGTTATTTCTATAACTCTTTTGGCTATTTCATGAAATTTCGGTGCCGTTTTGACCATTTTGGGAGTAATACTGGTCAGTTTCTGTACAAAAGGTGTGATATCACTTTCGGGGTTTACAAGAGATATAAACTGGTCCGTAATTTTCTGACCATCATATCTGTAGATGGCAATATCTATAATGCATTCATTTCTATAACCTGCACCATTACTTTCTATATCTATAATCGAATACATTTATTTCCCGTTAACTGATATTTTAATTAAATTAATAATCCCGTGGTCCTGATATTTTCTTCGTCAATCAAGATAACCTGCTAAAGTAACGAAAAATATATCAAAAACATAACAGGCCATCTTTCTTTTCAACTATCTTCTTCGACCTCCGAGTCCAAACATTCCAAGAATAGCTTTTGCCCCTTCTCTCATTAAGGTTGTGGTAAAAGTTCTTCCTGCTTTGCTTTGCAGCACCTGTTCAAACATCCCCGGTTCTTCTTTTACAGGTTTTGTTCGTTGATTGGATGCAGGATTCTGGGCAGCCTGTTCCATTCTGTTCGTCAGCATTTCATAGGCGGACTCTCTGTCTACAGCCTCTTCATACTTGGCTACTAAAGCAGATTTCGATGTAAGCTCGGAAATTTCAGCGTCGCTCAGAACATCCATTCTTGATTCCGGAGAAATCAGGTAAGTATGTACCAATGGCGTAGGAATCCCTTTTTCGTCCAAAGCCGTTACAAATGCTTCTCCAATTCCTAAATTCTGAATCAGACTTGAAGCATTATAAAATTCCGTGGTCGGATAATTTTCAACTGCTTTTGTGATCTCTTTTTTATCTTTTGCGGTAAAACCTCTGAGTGCATGCTGTATTTTCAGTCCTAATTGTGACAATACATTTTCAGGAACATCACCAGGAATCTGTGTGATAAAATAAATTCCGACTCCTTTTGATCGGATCAGTTTCACCATGGTTTCAATCTGTGATAAAAGAGCTTTTGAGGCTTCATCAAAAATAAGGTGCGCTTCATCAATAAACAGCACTAATTTTGGTTTTCCACTATCCCCTTCTTCTGGGAATGTCATATATATTTCTGCAAAAAGCGAAAGCATGAACGTGGAGAACAACTGTGGTTTACTTTGTATTTCAGCCACTCTTAAAATATTCACGACCCCTTTTCCGTCTCTTGTTTCAAGTAAATCCTGAACATCAAAACTTAATTCCCCAAAAAAGCTGGAAGCTCCCTGCTGCTCCAACGCCACAATAGACCTGAGAATGGCACCTAAGGAAGCCGGGGCTATTGATCCGTAATTGGCGGCAAGCTCTGCCTTTCCCTGAGCATTATCCGTCACATACTGCAATACTTTCTTTAAGTCATTCAGATCAATTAACGGAAGACCTTTATCATCACAATATTTAAAAACAATAGACATAATACTCTGCTGAGTATCATTCAATTCTAATATTTTACTCAGAAGAACCGGTCCGAATTCTGTAACCGTAGCTCTCAGTTTCACTCCTTTACCTCCTGAAATGCTCATCAGCTCTACCGGAAACCCCTGAGGATTATAAGGCAGTTGTGTTTTAGCATATCTCTCTTCGATAATAGCATTCATCTGACCTGCTTCAGCTATTCCTGAAAAGTCACCTTTAATATCCAAAACAAGTGAGGGGATTCCTGCATGAGAAAGCTGTTCTGCAAAAACCTGCAGAGTTTTTGTTTTACCGGTTCCTGTGGCTCCGGCAATAAGACCATGACGGTTGATTGTTTTTAAGGGAATAGTCACATTAACTTCCGGAACAACTTCTCCGTCCAACATTCCCTTTCCCAGTATAATATGATCCCCTTTCGGAGTATATCTAGCATTTAATTCTTCTGTAAATTGTGTTTTGTCTGCCATCTGATCGCTTTTTAAACTTATAAATATAAAAGTTTTTGTAAAATATTTAATCATTAAGAAAATATTATACCATTAATTTTTGTTTTTACTTTCAGCAGATTAATGCTTATCTTACTTTTTAAAATGAACATCAGATGTATGTAAACAAAATCCTTTGCAGGAAGAACTTATTAATTCTCTTCTCTTTTTTATTCACAACCCTTTTTTCCCAACCTCGGAAACAACCTGTAGATCTATTGATAAAAGGTGATTTCACTCATCAAGCCTCTTCAGTGATTTTCCCTCCACTGTGGTCAGGGTTCCAAAGAGAGGCCATTTATTCTTATGATATGCAGAATAAGCATGTAGCCATAAGCTATATACAGCAAAGCACAAAAAAGAACAAGACTATACTCACGCTGTATATTTATCCCAGAAAATCAATTGACAACCAATCGCTTAGAGATGAGTTTTCTTCATATGAATATGCCCTTAATCAGAATTCCAATAAAGGTACAGATATAAAACCTTCATTTGGAAATGCTTCCAATGACCAGATAAAAGTAAATTATATTTATTCCATATTCAATCACTCAATGGGTGAACGCGATTTTTTCAAAGGGGTAAAGTATACTGATAAAATGTCTCTTCTTTCTATTTATGAATGTGGAGGATGGAATTTTAAGATCAGAATATCCAGTGATGATATGACCCAGGGTCAGCTGGCTGAATTAAAAGATAAAACTGAAGGATATTTTGGCCTCCTGGATATCGCTTCTAAAAAACCTCTGCCGATCGATCAGACACCGGACATCATTCTGTCTCCCGTTGTGAAGAGAGATTCTATGATGATGTACTCCACAATCGCTGCAGCTAAGGCTAAAATAGAATGGTTAGGGAACCACTCAGAAAAAAAAGAACTTCTGACAGGATTTAATGATATGAAAATTGATTCTGAGGTTTATGCCATTGAGAAAATGATAGCATTCTATAAAGCCCATGAAAAAGATTGGCCCCTGCACGAGGACACAAAAAAATATTTTACTCAAATGATCACCATAGCCGACAACCAAAAAATTAAAGATCATATTTATGATAAGTATAACAGATTGATTAATTATGAGGAAGGAGAGGCCAGAAAAGATGAGTATATCCAATTCAAAACGGATAAAAATATTTCAGAAAACACCAATGAAATTGTATACAAAATATATTATAAACTGGAATAGATAACAAGTCCGTTTAAACTTAACCATAAAAGCCATAAAAGATTTTTAAACACTTAAGCTATTTAAGTTATATACTTTGTGTATAAAAATTACGCAAAAGTTTTGTGGTTTTTGACTACGTCGAAATAATATTCATCGACTGAAAGGAGATAATCTTCGATTTGTGGTTGAGTAAAAAAGTTTAAATAGCTTTATATCTTAAGTTTTATTACAAGAACATGATAAAAAACAGCATTTAAAAATTAACATTCCCTAAGGCATTATTTTTGTTGAAAGGAAAGGGATCTAAGTATTTACCGTGTTATTGTATTGAAAGAAACTATTATTCAGATTTAACATTTCGTTTACAATTCATCTAATACTTTGTATCTTTAACTCATTAAAAAAATACCCAATGAAAATTGAACAAATATATACGGGCTGTCTGGCTCAGGGTGCCTATTATATTGTATCAGAAAATGAAGCTGCCATTATAGATCCGCTAAGAGAGGTAAAACCTTATCTGGATCGCTTGGAAAAAGACAATGTCACCTTAAAATATATTTTTGAAACCCACTTTCACGCTGATTTTGTTTCAGGTCATTTAGACTTAAGTGAAAAGACGGGTGCTCCAATTATTTACGGACCAACTGCTGCTCCTGAATTTGAAGCTATCATTGCGGAAGACAACCAAATTTTTGAAATTGGAAAAATAAAAATAAAAGTACTGCATACCCCAGGTCATACAATGGAAAGCAGCACCTACCTTTTGATTGACGAAAATGGTACTGAAACGGCAATTTTCACAGGAGACACTCTGTTTTTAGGTGATGTGGGAAGACCGGATCTTGCCCAAAAGGCAACCAGCCTCACTCAGGAAGATCTTGCCGGTATTTTATACGACAGCCTTCAAAGCAAAATTATGCCACTGGATGACAGCATCACTGTTTATCCTGCACACGGTGCCGGCTCTGCGTGTGGAAAAAACATGCAAAAGGAAACGGTAGATATTCTGGGAAATCAGAAAAGAACCAATTATGCACTGAACCAGCCCGATAAAGAATCTTTTATCAGGGAAGTTCTGGATGGGTTAACGGCTCCTCCAAAATATTTCGGGATGAATGTAGCCATGAACAAAGGCGGATATGAAAGTCTTGACGTTGTGATGGACAAAGGGTTAACGCCTGTTTCCGCAGAAGATTTTGAGGCTTTTGCAGAAGAAACCGGTGCTTTAATTCTAGATACCAGAAGTGCTGCAGAATTCCATAAAGGATTTATTCCAAACTCCATCAATATTGGAATAAAAGGTGACTTTGCTCCATGGGTAGGAACGCTTATCGTGGATGTAAAACATCCTCTGCTGTTGGTAACAGATACTGAAATGGAAGAAGAAGTGATTACCAGATTAAGCCGGGTAGGTTTTGATCATGTTGTAGGCTATTTAAAAGGAGGTTTTGAAGCCTGGAAAAAAGCAGGCAGAGAAATTGATGAAATCAAAAGAATTACTCCCACTGAATTTGCAGATCAGTTTACAGAAGAGGCTACCGTTATTGACGTCAGAAAACTGAGTGAATACTCAGCAGAGCATATTGACAATGCTTATAACAAACCATTAGACACCATCAGTGAATGGGCTCGTGGCATCGATGATTCAAAACATTTTTTCCTGCACTGTGCAGGTGGATACAGAAGCATGATTGCTGCCAGCATTCTTAATTCTCACGGGATCAGGAATTTCACAGAAATCGAAGGAGGTTTTAACGGAATCAAAAAGACAGAAAAATTTCCAACAACGGATTTTGTATGTCAGTCCAAAACATTATAAATTCATGAGAATTCAATTTTGGGGACTTATTTTCGCTTCAGCTTTTATCTTAGCTTCCTGCAAAACAACCAATCTTGCGGAGGCTCCAAAAGCCAATATTAAAGAAGTGGTAAACAGTTCGGAAGTAACATTGGTAGATGTAAGAATTCCTGAACAATATGCTGCAGGAACAGCTAAAGATGCCATCAATATTCCTCTGGCTGAAATTCAGAATAATATTGAAACATTAAAAGGCAAAAAAGTAGTGATATTCTGTAACAAAGGAATGCAGGCAGACCAGGCCATGGAAATTTTAAAGAAAAACGGCGTAGAAGCTTACGACGGAACATCCTGGAAAAATGTAAAAGCAATCCAGAACGAAACTGACAATAAATAATTTGAATAAGCTAAAAAACTATGTCACAAAAATTTCAGGAAATCATAAACTCCGAAAGACCGGTACTTATTGATTTTTTCGCAACCTGGTGTCAGCCTTGTAAGGTACAGTCTTCGGTGCTGAACACTGTAAAAGAGAATATCGGAGAAGGAGCCAGAATTATAAAAATAGATGTGGACCAATATCCGGCAATTGCATCACAATACGGAGTTCGGGGAGTCCCTACACTAGCCATTTTCAAAAATGGCGAGCTTTTATGGAAAGAAAGCGGAGTACATGATGTCAATACCCTGACGACTCTTCTTCAGCAATATATTTAACTAAGGCTAAGATTAAGGTTGAGCTTTTAATCATAAGGCTCAACCTCAATCTCAACTCTCTTACCATTGAATTGAGAAATCATCCCGGTCATTTAAAAACTGGAAGTGTTTTCTAAAATCGGCCAATTCATTCATATCCAATTCTGCAGATACCACATTCCCGTTTTTATGGGAAATTTCTTTGCCATCAGCAAAAAAGCAGTGCGAACTTTCCTGATAAAAGAGATTATTTCCGTCCGTTCCTATTCTGTTTAAACCAAAAACAAAAGACAGGTTTTCAATAGCTCTTGCTTTTAAAAGATGTTCCCAGGCCCCTACTCTTTTCTCCGGCCAATTAGCTACATATAAAATAGCGTCATAATCATCATTGTTTCTTGCAAAAACAGGAAAACGAAGATCATAACACACCTGAAGCAGAAATCTGATTCCTTTATAGCTGACAATAACCCGTTCTTTTCCGGGAGTATACACTTTATCTTCCCCTGAAAAGGAAAATAAATGTCTTTTATTATAAAACACAGTTTCTCCATCCGGCTGTACAAAATACATTCTATTATAAAAATGACCATTCTGCTCTACCGGAGCACTTCCGCAGAAAGCCGTATTCTTTTCTTTTGAAATAGTTTTTAAAAACTCCAGAGATTCTTCATTTCTATCCGAAACTTCAGAAGCATCCATACAAAAACCTGTTGAAAACATTTCGGGCAACATAAAAAGATCAGCTTCCTGATGCTGAAGCTCATGTTCTATAGCTTTAAAATTTCCGGTTTTATCTTTCCAGATGATATCTAAATTAAGTCCTACCACTTTCATCTTTAATGTACGTTTAAATTATTACAATCCGATTTATAAAAATACGGCTTTTATATTTACAAACGGATAAAGAGACCGTAGATCGTTTCTTCTTTACCCGCTACGGTCTCTTTCTTAAAACTTTTTATTAAAAGATTGAATTTCTTAATAATTCATAAAGTCTTCTGTTTTTACCAGATTGATGGTTTTCGGTTTCATTTTTGATGCTGATAATTTTTATTAATATCATTAAAAATTAGAAATTTATGAAGAAATTGGTTTTTATGGTGATGGTACTCTTTTTTGGAGTTGCTGCCAATGCTCAGGCTTGGACAGGAAAAGGAGACCAGAAAATTCAGTTGGGTTTAAGTGCCTGGGGATACGGAACAGGTATTACGGGGACTTATGATTATGGACTAAACAAAATGATATCAGTGGGAGCCGGTATCAATGGTTACTTCGACAATTACAAAGATAACGATAAAGACAACCGTGTTTTTGTTTTCGGAAGACTGAATTTTCACTTACAGGAAGCTTTGAATCTTCCTTCCAAATGGGATATCTACCCGGGAGTTGATCTGGGAGTGCTTGGAAAAGACTTCGGAATAGGAGCTCATATTGGGGCACGTTACTTTTTCACAGAAAAAATTGGCGTTTTTGCAGAGGTCGGTAATAATGGAAGTCTTGGAGTTTCGTTCAATTTATAACCAATCGTCTTTAAATATGACAAAGCTTCTCGTTTAGAGGGGCTTTTTTATTTGGCATAGTTTTGATAATTGTTACCTTTGCAAATTAAAATCTAAAATTTATTAATGGAAATAGCAATCAAACTCTTTCAGTTCATTCTGAGTATCTCTATACTGGTAGTTCTTCATGAGCTTGGGCACTTCTTACCGGCCATATGGTTTAAAACAAGAGCCGAAAAATTCTTCCTGTTTTTTGATCCTTACTTTTCAATTTTCTCAATGAAGAAAATCAATGGTCAATGGAAGTATAAATTCTTCTCAAAAAACCTGCCGGATACTGAAGTAACAGAGGTTAACGGAAAGAAGGAAGAAGTTCCTATCGATATATCAAAACTTCCAGACAGTGACTGGAGAAAACATCCTGAGCAGACCAAATACGGAATCGGATGGCTTCCTTTCGGAGGATATGTGAAAATTGCTGGAATGGTAGACGAAAGCATGGATACCGCACAGCTAAAAAAAGATCCGGAATCTTGGGAATTCAGAGCTAAACCAGCCTGGCAGAGACTGATCATTATGCTTGGTGGAGTTACTGTCAACTTTTTCCTTGCATGGATCATATTTTCAGCACTGGTTGGGAAAAATGGAGAAAATATTTTTGAAGCGGATAAAATTACAACCCCACTTCATTATACGGAAGCCGCAAAAAAAATGGGCTTTCAGGATGGGGATAAGATCTTAAAAGTAGACGGAAACGTTCAGAAAGATTTCAAAAAATTAGCACTTGATGTTTTATTGAGTGATGAAATAACTGTTTTAAGAGATGGAAAAGAGGTTACTTTCCCAACCAATGACGACGGAAAGGCTTTTGCATTCCAAGATCCTGAACCTAAAGCATTCTTAACTCCAAGAATGTCTCCTGTTGTGGATACTATTGTAACAAAATCTACTCTGGATGCAGGATTAAGAATCGGTGACAAAATACTTTCTATCAACGGAAAGCCACTTAATTATTATGATGAAGTAAAACCTTTGGTAGTTCCTAACGCCGGAAAAGTAGCAGATTTTCAAGTCTTGAGAAATAATCAGGTGGAAGATTTAAAAATCCCGGTATCGAAAGAAGGAACAATTGGAATCTTAGCATTCAAAGAAATTGAAAAATATTCTGTTCATAACGATTATAACTTCTTCGGATCAATCAAAAGGGGATTCACACTTACGATTGAGAGTTTAACGTACCAGATTAAGCAGTTCAAATTAATCTTCAATAAAAAGATCAAAGGATACAAGAAAGTAGGCGGACCCATCGCTATTGTAAAAAATATGCCTATAAATAAAGATGCTACAGGACATGTTTCCATTGACTGGTCAGCATTTTGGGGCTTTACAGCAATGTTCTCCGTATGGTTGGCATTCCTTAATCTTATTCCAATTCCGGGACTTGACGGAGGTCACGTTTTATTTACCTTATATGAGATCATTGTAGGAAAACCTGTTCCACAAAAAGTATTGGAAAATGCTCAAATGGTGGGGGTTATCTTCCTGTTAGGATTAATGGTACTGATATTCGGAAGCGACATTTTTAAAATGCTTACCGGAGGTTTATAATTTTTTTGAGAAAATTTATTAAAAATATTTGCAGGGTATAAATATTCGTCCTATATTTGCACCACTTAAAAACAAGGACATTCCTCCTTAGCTCAGTTGGTTAGAGCATCTGACTGTTAATCAGAGGGTCGCTGGTTCGAGCCCAGCAGGAGGAGCCAAAAAAAGACTTACATTTTGTAAGTCTTTTTTTATTTGCATATATTTTGCTTACTAGACATTGATATACTGTAATTATATAAACAATGCCTTACCTATCCCGGATCTATTTAAAAGATAACCACCCGCAAGACTTCCCTTTTAACCTTCCTTTTTTGAGTAAAGGCTTGGATCTAAGGCTTAAAAACAATGTTACTTTTTTCGTTGGAGAAAACGGAATCGGTAAATCAACACTGTTGGAAGCTATTGCGGAAAACTGCGATTTCAATGTGGCCGGAGGAAGCCGAAATCATCATTATAATTTCCATAAAACAGAATCCGGGTTATCAGAACACCTTGTGCTTTCCTGGAGTACCAAAACGACACAGGGATTCTTCATGAGAGCTGAGAGTTTTTTCAATTTTGCCACCTATATCGATGAAGTAGCTGAAGAAGACAGAAGGGTCTTGGAGGCCTATGGAGGCAAGTCTCTGCACCAGCAATCACATGGCGAGGCTTTCCTATCATTATTCCACAATCACTTTCAAAAAGGAATTTATATCCTTGACGAACCCGAGTCTGCTCTATCACCCCAGAGACAGCTTTCTTTGCTCTCCATCATCCACAAATTAGAAAAAGCAGGAAAAGCTCAGTTCATTATTTCAAGCCACTCACCTATCTTGATGAGCTACCCGAATGCTGAAATCTATTTATTAGATGACAAAATTCAACGTATCCCATACAAAGAAACGGAGCACTATCAGCTGACAAGGAATTTTTTGGAGCATCCGGAGCGGTATTTTAAACATTTATTCGAAGATATCTAAGATGAAATTAAAAATAAGTGAAATATTTCTTACTGAAATTCAACATATTTAGTTTAAAACCATCGATAATTGGGGATAAAACTTGACTGATATTAATATTCCTCTTATATTTGCATCACTTAAAAATAAGGAAAATTCCTCCTTAGCTCAGTTGGTTAGAGCATCTGACTGTTAATCAGAGGGTCGCTGGTTCGAGCCCAGCAGGAGGAGCAAAAAGACTTACAGAAATGTAAGTCTTTTTTGATTAATAAATCTTCTGTTTGCTGAAAACAGCAAACAATAAAGGTCTTCAGCTCATCATTTTCATCTTAGTATAAGTCGTAAATGTTGTGACTTTTCACATCAATTTAATCTCCTGATTCATTACATTTTAAGCGCTTAAAAATCATCTCTGAATCTTAATAATTGCTAGTATTATTTTCGTTACATTTGCAAACTTATAGGGAATAATAATTTTTTCTATTTTTTTCTATTTTTTTGAATAAACTGCATACTTTTTGTTTGTGATAATTGCTTGAAGAAACGAATGATGTTAAACAATAACCCTAAACACAATTTTTTATTTTTTTTCCTGCTTTTCACCAGCTTTTCGTTGGCTCAAAATAGAGTAAGCGGAAGAATTGTCGATGAAAAAAATAACAAAGAGCTTACTAAAGTTGATATCTTTATCAATAACAGTAAAATCCCGGCACTTACGACAACTTCCGGAAGCTTTGTTATTCAGTCTGACAGTTTAATCAGCACATTAAAATTCTCAAGAAAAAGCTATACGCCTGAAACCCTGGATGTAACTCCTGAAACCTCAGAAAATATCTTGGTACAGCTATCACAGGCACAGGTGAGTAACATCCAGGAGATTGTTATCAATACCGGAAAAACCAAATACAAAAGCAAAAAAGAAAATCCCGCCTATGCCATTATGCAGAAAGTCTGGGCACGCAAAAGAAATAATGGCTTAGAAAAGTTTGATACCTATTCATACAAGGAATATGAGAAAACTCAATTTGACCTTAATAATCTGGACAGCACGTTTATGAAGAAAAAAATCTTCAAAAAACTGGATTTCATTTTTGATTATGCTGATTCTACAGCAAGCGGCAGATTAGGTCTTCCCATCTTTATAAATGAAGCTGTTTATGAAAATTATGGTAAAAATAAGCCTGAAAAAGACAGCAAAAGAACACTTGTCGCCCAAAAGACTTCAGGGTTTCAAGATAATCAGGTAATCACCGTTTCGGCAAAAAACCTATATCGTGAAATCAACATCTATGACAATACCCTCAATTATTTCGATATAGGATTTCAAAGCCCGGTAGGATCAGATGGATTCAGCACCTATGACTACAGCCTGGTAGATACCATTGCCATTCATGGGGAAAAAGCTTTCCATATAAGATACCAGCCTAAAAGAAAGGATATACTGGCTTTCCAGGGAAATCTCTATATAGATACAGACACCTATGCTGTTATAGGAGCCACCTTAAAATCAACACAAAAAATAAACGTCAACTTTGTCAATAGTGTTTCTACCCAACTGGAATATGACAACCCTGACGAAACCACATTCCTCCCTAAAAAACTGGTTACAGAATTTGAGATAAGTCCTTTTTCCAAGAAAAAAGGATCTAAGAGTATTATCGCTAAAAGATCCGTAGATTATTCAAATTACGAATTCAATAAACCAATTGACCCAACCGTATTCAAGAGAAAAGAAGAGGAATACGAAGACGATTTTGTCAAAAAAGATGATGCTTATTGGACAAAAGCAAGACCTGACACATTATCCAAATCTGAACAGGGGGTGTACAACATGCTTGATCAGCTCCAGCAGACACCAAAATTTAACCATATGGTTAAATTATTTGAAACTCTCGGTTCCCGTCATTATAATGCCTTTAAGGGCGTAGATATTGGTCCTATTTTTTCAATCTACGGAAGAAATGAAGTGGAAGGAGACAGAATAAGACTGGGTGCAAGATCCTATTTCGGATTAAATGATACATGGAGAGTACAGTTTTATACAGCATATGGATTTAAAGATCAACAGATAAAATATGGTGTTGACGCCAGATATATGTTCAATAAGCTTAACAGGTTTATGATAGGAGCCGGAACCAGTAGAGATATTGCTCAGCTGGGAGGACAGCTGACCAGTGGAGACGGCATGACCGGTCCACAATCTACTTCTACATTCTTTGCAAGAGGTGAAAACAATTCCTTAAGCTCCGTCAATCAAACCAGAGTATTTGCAGCCATTGAACCTTGGAAAAACGTACAATTCAGAGTAGATGGGGTAATGCAAAGCATTAAATCTGCTAACCTGGAGCTGTTCAACCTTATGTACTATAAAGACGGAAACTTAAGAAAAACAGTAAATGACTCTCATGTTACCTTCAGCATAATAGCAAAACCGGGAGCAAAATTTTCCCAAACAGGGATTGACCGATATCAGGCCAAAAACCTTGCCCCAACCATTGTATTAAGATATACAAGGGGAATTGAAGGACTCTTCAATGCTGACTTTAATTATGACAAGCTTCAGTTCATGCTTTCCAAGCCATTCCTTATTGGAACCATCGGTAAAACAATTGTTAACTTTGAGGCCGGAAAAAACTTTAATACTGTTCCGCTGGCATTACAGAATATCATTCCCGCCAACCTTTCCTATGGGTTGGTACCTAATACCTTTTCACAGCTTAATTACTACGAATTCGTGGCCGATTCTTACGTCACCCTTAACCTTGAGCATCACTTCAACGGAAAAATACTTTCTTACATTCCATTGATCAAAAAATTAAAGCTTAGAGAGATTGCATTTATAAGAGGTGCCTATGGATCATTAAGCGACGAGTCTAAAGCAATTAACGTAGAAGGATTCAAATACTCAGCGCCCAATGAACATATTTACTTTGAATACGGATTTGGAATTGAGAATATTGGAATTGGAAATCTTAGAATTTTCAGAGTGGATTTCAACTGGCGAGGAAATTATCTTGACAGACCGGATATCTCAAAATTCGGTATTAAAGCAGGATTTCAGGTTGGATTTTAATATCATATAAATAATCCGCGGCTTCAGAGAAGCTGCGGATTATTTTTTCAATTTTACCTAACATTTATGATGCATTGGAAGGCATAAGGCAAAACACCCAAGGCATCTATTGATATTAACTAGTCAAAACATTCCGACAAGGTGCATGGCTCAGAAAGCATACAGTTGGCCTGCTGCCATGAGTTCCATCTGCACCAATCAAAACATGATTGAAATAAAGAAGGGCACGTTGCTGTCACTCCTCCGCTTATTTCCTTTAAACTTTTTTTAGTTAATTTTTTCAGATTTTTCATATCAATGCATATTAATGGTTATTAGTCATTTATATTGTCAACCTGTTAGCACTCACAAGGTTCTTCGTAAGTATTGGTTAAACAATGTACCTTCTGCCATGCGCTCCATCCACACCATACACTACAAGAACTTGTTATAGGCGGACATTTTTCTGCACCTCCCTGAATTAGTTTCAAATTCTTCTTTGTTAGTTTTTTTAGATTATTCATATCAATGTGATGGTTATCGCCATTAATTACATGAGCAAGATTGCTCTACATAGAATATACAACGAAATTTCTCTATCGGAGACAACCCACACCATACATCGCATGATCTGATTGGAGCCTGAGGACACGATCCCGCTCCACCATTAATTTCTTTAAGGTTCTTCTTTGTTAATTTTCTTAGATTTTTCATGTTAATTAGTTTTTAATTTTTGCCTACTCTATACGCTTTTCGGCTTCCGCAATTAACTTATTGTATGACACTTAACAAATATATAAATATTTCACAAGCAATAGAATATTAATGAAAATATTTTTATTTCTTCCGTAAACAAATGGCTCAGGCCTCTTTTTCAGGATAAAAAAGACAAAAAAAAGCCTCAGCAAATGAATGCTGAGGCTTAATTTTTTATAAAACGCTTAACTTATTATGCGTTTGCTTCTACAGATACGAAAGATCTGTTGTTTGCTTTCTTTCTGAAAACTACTTTACCATCTATTAATGCAAACAAAGTGTGATCTTTACCGATTCCCACGTTATCACCTGGGTGGTGCTGAGTACCTCTTTGTCTAACAATAATATTTCCGGCAATAGCTGCTTGTCCTCCGAAAATCTTCACACCTAATCTTTTAGAGTGAGACTCTCTACCGTTCTTGGAACTACCGACTCCTTTCTTGTGTGCCATTTTATTATTGGATTATTTATTAAGTGCTTTAAATTGATCGATATTCTTAATGATAGCAGCATCTACTTCTTCATGAGTAAGAATATTCTTTTCTAATTCAACTTTAACTGCTTTTCCTAAAGTAATTAAAGTTTCTCTGTTCTCTTTAGACTGAGACAAGTTGTTTTTCTTTAAGTGATAGTTCAACTCGTGATCTTCACCAAAGTTAACAGTTGCATGGTCAGAAAGAACCTCTGCTTTCACAGTTTCTTTTTTAGCAGCTTTTTTTGCTCCTCCTTCAAAACCAGTAATACCAGTGATTACGATTTGAGTTAAAGATTGTCTGTGACCATTTTTCACTTTGTAACCTTTTCTTCTTTTCTTTTTGAAAACGATTACTTTATCAGCTTTTACGTGATCTAGGATCTCTGCTTCTACAGTGATTCCGTTTACAGCTGGGGCGCCTACAGTGATTGCTCCGTTTACAGTAAGAAGAACTTTATCGAAAGAAACTTTTCCTCCTTTATCTCCTTTTAAACGGTTTACAAACAACTTCTGGTCTTGCTCAACTTTGTATTGAAGCCCTGCTATTTCTACAATTGCAAACATTGTTTATAAAATTTTTAGTTATTTCGAGGTGCAAATATACAAATAAAAATCTAAACCCCTTACAATCAAAGCAATGTTTTTTTTGTAAATAATCTATTCACTATGTTTTGAATAATTTTTTGTAATAAAGTATTCATATGTAAAAGATAATTTTATATCTTCGTTTTACCAAACTAATATTTTTATGAAAAAAAACCTTAATTTCTGCTTAATAGCAGGATTTATTGCTGCGTTTTCATTAACATCATGCAGCGATGACAAAATGGAAGAAACGGTTTCACCGGACCAAGCTTCAAGTGCAAAAATTGATCAGCCGGGCGATCTTGAAAAGATCTGTTATTATGTGGACAATAACTGGAACTCCACTGCAGTATTGAAAACATCTTTACAAAATTCTACTGACACCAACTTCATGAATGCCCAAATGACTAAGATTGCAAGTCTTTGGGGAAGAAGTAACCCCACTCTACGATTTGTAGACGATCCATCCAATTACAATTCTACGTACAATGCCATTTCCTATTCCACAGGAAAAATTTATTATGGCTATGCAATCTATTACGATGCAAAATCAAAAGGCGGAGATATCGTTAATGCCATGATTCTTGCACATGAATACGGACACCAGCTTCAGTACATCTTTGGACTCCCTTCTGTTAGTGAAAACACAGCAAGACCCAATGAATTGGAAGCTGACGGTTTTGCCGGGTATTATTTGAGAAGACCTAACGGTTACAACAAAACCAATTTTACAGAAATTGCATCAGCCTATGAGTTTGCACAAAGCATAGGTGATTATCAGACCAACAGTCCTGGACATCATGGAACACCTGCCCAGAGAAGATCTGCGGTACGTTTAGGTTTCCTTTTAGGACAATACGACCTTAATGCAGCTAATTTCGACTATAATTTCTTCTATTATTATCAGGGAGTTTTAAACGGCACTTACAAAATGGCTAAAAACACAGTTAATCCTGAAATTGACGCTTATATGAGTCAGTATATTGATGAGCTGAAAAAAATTCAGACAGGAGAAATTTCTGCTGAAGAGTTTAAAAATCTTAAATAACACAAACATTCATTTTTATCATATTTAAGAAAGGAGGCAGCATATTCTGCCTCTTTTTTATTGACTTGAAAAATAGCGTAAGTTTATTTACTTTTGACTCCACATCCTACAACAATGAACAGAGACCTTTATATTGATTTTGCCAAAGGACTGGCAACTCTTTCTATTATATTTATCCATACCGCTTTCTGGTCTGGCCAATTTTATATTCCGGCAGAAGTACGGGTATTTTCTCTTGTCTTTGATGTAGCGCTTTTTTACGCATTAAGCGGGATTACTTCAGGAGCGAATATTGAAAAAACATTGTACAGGCTGCTGAAACTACAGATCACCTATATGATTTTTGTAACATTCCTTTTCTTTATGGATTATTTCTTTAAAGTTTTTGGGCTCAGTTTCTTTTCTTTGGAATGGCTTCAGCATTTTTATTCAACATTTGGTTCAAAATATGCCACTACAAGCATTTCCGCAACACCCCAGTGGCAGAATCTCGGGAACTGGTATCTTCACCAATATACCAATGCCGATACCTTTCCGGTAGTAATGGGAAGTTTCTGGTATCTCAAGGTTTACTATATCCTGACTGTTTTTGGCGTTTTAATTTTAAGGTTTTTCCCAAAACATATCAATTGGTTTATAGGGATTTGTGTTGCTTTAACCATATTATTCCATATTTTCCCTGAATATTATCCTACGGGCCAGGTTGGCTATGTAGCCTTCTATCTGGCTGTATTTTTAGTAGGCAACAGAATGCGTGGAAAAAAAATTCCGGGAAAACTAATTCCCGTTTTATATCTTCTTGTTGCCGGTAGCTTATTGTGGATGTTCTGGTATTACGGAGGTGAGATTTTTTACAAAATAAATAAAAACAAATTCCCTCCCAAAATACCTTATATCATATGGACGCTGTTTTCCCTTGTCACCTTATTTGCTCTTTATAACAGATTAAAGATCACAAAAGAAAATTTCATTACCTACATTGGTAAAAATGCTATTTTCTTCTATTTCGCGCAGGGAATCAGCTCATCCCTGGTTTATTTCCTGGTAGTTCCTTTACAAGAAAACATGCCTTGGTGGGTACTGATGTTGCTTATCTATTTTATCAATATTATATTAGCCTTTATTATTTCTGCGGGATTAAAAAAGGTAGATACTTCAGGGTGGAATATTTTGGAATTCCTAAGGAGAAAGACCGCATCTTAGCATTTTAGAGGTTAATTTGAAATAAAATAATCATTCTTACCTCAATTTGTCTTAATTTTACAAAAATTTATAACATGTTTAAGTTGAAACTTCCTACCGATCCCAGGTGGGCAAATATTGCGGAAGGAAACATTGAAGAAATTTTGACCGATCATGCATGGTGTGAGCAAAAAGCAGCTACCAACGCCATTACACTGATCACAATGCTTCCGGAATATCCCGAAATGGTTACAGAGCTTCTGGCTATTGCCCAGGAAGAACTGGATCATTTTAATCAGGTTCATGAAATCATTAAAAAAAGAGGCTACACCTTCGGGAGAGCCAGAAAAGATGATTATGTCAACCAATTAGCAAAATTTATTGTTCAAGGATCCAGAGACGAGCTCATTATAGATAAATTGCTTTTTGCAGCAATGATTGAAGCCAGGAGTTGTGAAAGATTTAAAGTACTCACAGAAAACATTAAAGATGAAGAACTTAAAGTTTTCTATAGAGAGCTCATGATATCTGAAGCCAACCATTATACTTCATTTATTGGCTTTGCAAGACAGCTTGGAGATCCGGAAACAGTAAACAGACGCTGGGAAGAATGGCTGGAATATGAAGCCGACATCATTAAATCCTATGGAAATAAAGAAACCATCCACGGGTAAAATTTAAAAAATAATAGAGTAAAGACGATACATTGAAGAAACCTAGCTTTGAAAATATTGCTAACATTTTTCTGAAAAACTTTTTTCAGGGATTAGTTATTATTGGCCCTATTGGGCTTACTATTTTTGTGATCTGGTATGTGGTGAGTGCTATTGACAATCTTGTTCCGTCGCTCGCCAAACAAATCCCGGGGCTTGTTTTTGTTTCAATTATATTATTTACGGCTATTCTGGGCTATTTAGGAAATAAATTCGTGGTAGGAAGGTTCTTCTTTGACACCATGGACAGTTTACTGGAGAAAACTCCAGGTGTAAAACACATTTACACCCCCACAAAAGATGTCATGTCTTCATTTGTGGGCGACAAGAAAAAATTCAACGATCCTGTGTGGGTGAAAACCAACGAAAATCCTGAAATATGGAGAATTGGCTTTCTAACCCAAAAAGAAATGTCAGACGTTGATAAGCATAACTATGTTGCAGTATATCTTCCCCACTCGTATGCTATTTCGGGCTGGGTAATTGTGACTGAGGAAAAAAACATCAAACCTGTAGTAGGAATGAATGCAGCTTCAGCAATGAAGTTTGCAGTAAGTGGCGGTGTAGCCGGGTTTAATTCTGCAGATGACACCAATATATTTAAAGCAGCTGAATAGCATTTACTTACTAATCAAAACTTCTCGCTCTTTTTTTAAATCAAGTAAAAAAAGATCTATCATTTCTTTTTTAACATGTGCCATTACCACCACCTTTCTCCATTGTGGCTTTAAATAATTATCTGCCACAAGATAATATTTTTCTGCAATGCCTTCAGATATTTCATTAGCATCAATCGTAATAATATTCATGTCAGGATTTCTATAATATTTAATTCCCATCTCATTCAGAGCATTGCATAGATAATCTGCACGATCTATCAACTCCTGTATGATACGCGACCAACCTTCAGACCCATGGGTCATCAGTATCATCCACATGGAGATTGCATTAGCACCCGAACGGCTTCCACAAAGAGTAAAATCAGATCCATATACATAAGATGCTTCCGGCGTCTGTACATATTCAATTAATGATTTTCTACATAAAAAAACACCCGTCCCATAAGGAGACTGCAACATCTTATGTCCATCAATAGTAATCGAGCTGATCTCAGGATTTTCAAAACTCAAGTCTTTCTTTTGTGAAGAAAAGGGATAGATAAACCCTCCAAAGGCTGCATCAACATGCACAAAGTAATGTTTAAAATATTGCTTCACCAATTTCAGGACAGGTTCCGGAGAATCTACACTGCCAAATATAGTAGTCCCCATTGAAAGATGTATAATTAAGTATCGAATTCCTTTATTATAAGCTTCTTCCAGCTTCTTATTAAGATCATCTAACAAAATTTCTCTGGTATCATGCTCTACCTTCACAGTAATTGGATGAATACCCAACAAATTAGATCCTTTATAAACTGAATAATGGGCATCTTCCGAGAATATAACACCTATTTCTTTCGCTTTGGCATTCTCGTTTTGCATAAAATAGTTTCGATACATCCATTGTGCCTGAATATTTGCCTCTGTACCTCCAGGAGCCACATATCCATCATAACCAGATTCTTCAGCACCCAAAATCTCAACGGCACAAATCCTGAGAAGATCTATTTCAAGTTGCTGCGTACCGGAAAAATATTTTTCTCCTTCACTATAAGTATGACAACCAATATGATTGGGGTTATTTACTAAAACCGAAAGAAACGCAGCTTCTTTTAAGAATGGAAAATTATAAAATTGCCCCTGATCCAGATAAGTTCCCGGAAGACCAAGAATAAGTTCGGTATTATAGTTTAAATTTTTATTTAATGCATCAAAAACTCTTTCCCTAATAGTTGTTGCTTGAAGCTTTGCCCAATACATATTTCCTTGTTTTTAAAATTAAGTGAAACTACTCTATTCACTGGATTAGAATAATTTCTCCAAAACTACAATTTTTTTTAAATGAATGAAAATTGTTTACGAATTAGCTTATTTAGATAATAAATATCTAAATAATTCAACATATAATTGAAATTCAATTTAAATCAAAAACTAAAAAAATATTTCAGTTCACCTTGAAAAAGCATAAAAACAAAACCGGAATTTCTTCCGGTTTTTTTATTATCCGGATAATCGTCCATTTTTCACATAAACAAATGAAAATGTTCAACTTAAAAGAAACAAAGTACTATGCTTTTCGTTTTATTTTTCAGAAATTCAGAATTAAATTACTTTATTTTTTTCAAATCATGAATGTTTTTGATTTACATTTGCACCTATCTAAAAATAGATTGCGAAAAGTAATTAAACACCAACTGAAAAATCCGTTATTCCGAAATGAAGAAAATTGCTGTCGTGGGCGCTGGTATTTCCGGCTTAAGCATGGCGAATTACTTAGAAAAGCACAATATTGATTATCATATTTATGAAAGAAGGAAAAAAGAAGATTTAGCAGGTCACGGATTCCTACTCCCACAAGAGGGAATTGAATATCTTTCACAGATTATAGACCCCAAACTCCTTTTCAACCATGGAAATTTTCTAAAAAAATACATACAATACTCTCACAAAGGAAAAATTCTTGCCGAAAAAGATCTTAATGATGTTTTTGTGATTTCCAGACATGCATTAATCAATATTTTAACTCAAAATATTTCTCCTGACAAAATAACGTATGAAAAAACGTTAACTTATGACGAAAAAGGAAAACTCCAACTTCCTGACGGCACTGATATCGATTCAGACATTGCTATTATTAGTGATGGTTCCAGAAGTCGCATCAGAAGGGAGATTTTTAAGAATGAAAAATTGAGGCTTGTAAGAGAAAACGAAATTGTCAACATCATTCAAAACGAAAAAATAGCAGCCTGCATTGAAAACAACTTTATGAAATTCCACCTGGAAGAGGGCGGACTGACATTCGGAATCCTCAAACTTTCCGCAGATTCTATTCTATGGTATTCACAATTTGACAGTGAAAAATACAAGATCAGTGAAGAATGCTCCATAGGCAGTCTTAAAAAATACATGACTGAACTTTTTAAGGACTGGAGCCCTTTAGTCTCATCTATTATCAAAGAATCCAGTTATAAAAACGCCCATTTATGGCAAGTATATGAATTGGAGGAACTTAATCCTTTTTATCAGGATAATGTTGTCTTTATCGGAGATGCCGCACACCCACTCATCCCGTTTACAAGCCAAGGAGTTACCTCAGCACTAAAGGACTCGTTCACTTTGACTAAACACTTAATTGAGGAAGAAAACACAGGTGAGGCCTTCCAAAAATATGAAGCAGAAAGAAAGCCGGAAATTGAAGTCCATATTGCCAACGGAAGGGCTTTACTTAATCAGTTTTTACTTCCGCTAGACCAACATTCTAAAAACATTTTACCAATCTCTTATAAATAAAAATATGTTCACCAATAACGATATCAATTTTGAAGCTCTGAAAAGAAAAGCCTACAACGGAAGATGGGCAACCCTGGAAGATGGAATTATTCCTTTGACCGCAGCGGATCCGGATTTCAGAACAGCTCCTGAAATTGAACAGGGTATCATTGAATACATTAAAGATGGCTATCTGAGCTATGGCCCTTTTTCCGGCCTTCCGGAGTTTAAAAAGAATGTAGCAGAGCATTTCAATACAGAGAAATTTGGAAATTTCACGCCCGAAAACGTGCTTGCCGTCAACAGCGCAGCTCAGGGGATGTTTTTAATTGCCTCCTATGTTCTGAAACCGGGAGAAGAAGCTATTATCCTGGATCCTGTAGATTTTCTATTTAAAAAATCCGTGGAAGCAGTGGGTGGAAAGGCTGTATTGTGCCCTGTAGATACCGTAACCGGAGCTATTGATTTTGAAAAAATGACATCACTGATTACCCCAAAAACCAAACTTATCAGTATATGCAATCCCCATAACCCACTCGGAAAGGTATATTCCAAAGAGACGCTAAAAAAGATTTCTGAAATTGCTTCTGCTCATAACCTATGGGTGATGAGTGATGAGATATGGAGCGATATCGTCTATGACCACAAAGATTTTCACACCTATTCATCCGTCTCAGAAGAAGCAAAGAAAAAAAGTTTTACAGTATATGGATTTTCAAAATCATTTGGTATTGCAGGGCTCAGAATTGGGGCTGTTTTATGCAATGATCAGGATGTCTTTGAAGATTTTGTAGAAAAATCAAATTTCAACTCAACCATAGAAGGAGTTTCTACATTATCACAGATTGCAGCAAGTGTAGCGCTGGAAAAAGCCAAGCCCTGGTACAGGGAATTTTTGACACATTTACAGAATAACAGGGATCTTGCTTTCCAAATATTGAGCAGCTCTGAGGTTCTGCAACCTCATCTACCCGAAGCTACTTTTGTTTTATTTCCCCAAATTAAAAACGGAATGTCCAGCGATGAATTTGCCAAACATGTTCTCGATCAAGGTAAAGTAGCTATTGTACCGGGTTCAGAAAGATGGTTCGGAAAAGGAGCAGAAGGACATATCAGGATCTGTTTCTCTACTTCACAAGAAATCCTGGAAGAAGGACTGAATAGAATAATAAAAAGCTTTTAATATTAAAAATATTCATCAAAAATTAATAATAAGTTATTTTTTTTCTAAAACCAATACAGAATTCAATAAATTTAAAATATTCATAACGAATATTCAATTTTAATACTGATTTAAAAATAAAAATTAATAATTTTGAGACAATCACCAACCAAAGTCTCAAATATGAAAATAAAATACATCAGCGTCATTTTTCTTAGTGCTTCTTCATTATCTTATGCTCAGCAAGTACATGATACTATTGCCAAGGAGTCAAAAATAGAGGAAGTTGCCATTACCGGAAGTCGGAATAAAAAAAGAACGGTCATCAACACGCCTGTTCCCATAGACGTCATTGACATTAAGCAGGTAAGCCAGGCAACAGGTCAGGTAGAAGTCAACCAGCTGCTGCAGTTTGCCGCACCTTCTTTTAATTCCAATAAACAATCCGGATCGGATGGCGCTGATGCGGTAGACCCTGCTACTTTAAGAGGGTTGGGCCCTGATCAAACCCTGTTATTACTCAATGGAAAAAGATACCATCAGTCTTCGCTAATCAATCTTTTCGGAACCAAAGGAAGAGGAAATACAGGATATGATATGAACACCATTCCGATCGGGGCTATTAAAAGAGTAGAAGTTCTGCGTGACGGAGCTTCTGCACAATATGGTTCTGATGCTATAGCAGGGGTTATCAATGTAATTCTTAATGATCGCGATAAAGGTTTTGAAGGGAATGCTTTTTACGGAATGAACCTCTTTAAAAGCCCTGGAAATAATGATGTAGTCTCAGACCATAAAATTGATGGGACCACCTTCAATTTTAATGGAAACTTAGGAACAAAAATAGGCTCAAAAGGAGGCTTCGGAAATTTCACTGCAGAATTTATCAATAAAGATTATGCCATAAGAAATGCAAATCCGGATATTTACAACGACCCTCAGCCCGCTCCAAGACAACGCTTTGGAGATGCGAAAGCTCAAAATATATACTTTTTTGGAAATATCGAATTGCCATTATCTGATGGCTTGAAGTTCTATTCTCGTCAAGGGTTTTCTCATAGAAATACAAAAGCCTATGCATGGACAAGAACGGCGGACGATGACAAAAATATCCCTGCCATTTATCCAAATGGATTCAATCCTATTGAAGATACAAGCATCACGGATTTCACGTTTGATAATGGATTGAAATTCAACATCGAAAATTGGGACATAGACTTTTATAATGCATTTGGGAATAACAGATTTACTTATCAAATCGATCAAACTCTTAATGCAACTCTAGGTGCAAAATCTCCCACTAGCTTTAATGCAGGAGGACACTCTCTTTTGCAAAACACAACAGGTTTTAACGCCGTTAGACAATTTAAAGTTCTGAAGGGACTTAATATAGCGTTCGGATCTGAATTCAGATATGAAAAATTTGATATTATAAAAGGTGAAGAGGCTTCCTACGCAATGTATGATATCAACGGAAATGTAGTTACAGCAGATACCCCTCAAAATTTATGGGTAACAGTTCCTGGCTCCAGTCCTGTACGTTACCGGCCAGGAGGTTCACAAGGATTTCCCGGCTATTCTATTGATTTAGGTAAAAACAGAAACAATTTTGCTGCCTATCTTGATACCGAGCTTGATGTAACGGATAAATGGATGATCAGTGTAGCAGGAAGATTTGAGAATTACAGTGATTTTGGAAGTACATTAAATGGTAAATTTGCCACTCGTTATGCCATCACCCCACAATTTGCTTTTCGTGGATCCGTTTCTACAGGCTTTAGAGCTCCTTCTTTAGCACAGAAATACTACAGCCAACAGTTTACCAACTTTCAGGGTGGACAGTTGGTCACCATACAACTGGCTTCCAATGATAGTGATCTGGCCAATAAACTGGGAATTGATCAACTTAAGCAGGAAACTTCTGTAAATGGAAGCGCAGGATTTACATTCAATACCGGAAAATTTACGGCAACCGTGGATGGATACTATATCAGTGTAAAAAACAGAATCGTTTTGACCGGTTATTTTCCCAGAGCAGAACTTCCGACAGAACTTCAACAACAATATCCTTTTATAGACCAGGTTCAATTCTTTTCTAATGCTATAGATACCAGAACTAAAGGTATTGATGTCATATTAAGCTACAGTGAAAATCTGGGGCCAGGAAAACTGACAGCTACTTTAGCCGGAAATTATAATGATATGGAGATTACCCAGGTGAATACTTCTGAACAACTGAAAGGCAAAGAAGACACTTATTTAAGTCCCAGAGAAAGAGCTTTCATTCTTGCTTCTGCACCGAAAACAAAAGTTAATTTAAACCTCAACTATAAAATCAGCAAATTCAATGT
Source organism: Chryseobacterium rhizosphaerae (assembly GCF_003385455.1). Taxonomy (GTDB): domain Bacteria; phylum Bacteroidota; class Bacteroidia; order Flavobacteriales; family Weeksellaceae; genus Chryseobacterium; species Chryseobacterium rhizosphaerae. The sequence goes on from NZ_QNUF01000003.1 coordinate 131,696, forward strand.
TAATCTTCAGATGGTAAGATTTGATAAGGTAACCCTAATCGGCTATGATGATTCGGAACAGGTATACAACCCTAAAGTAACCACTGATTTATCGTTCGGTTATGAATTCTCTAACAGCATCAATCTGACTTTAGGAAGCAAAAATGTATTTAACAGATATCCTACATTACAATCTGCTCACGTAACAAGCGGAAATACTGAAGCCGGAGGAATTTTTGATCCTGTGCAAATGGGATTTGCCGGAAGACAGGTTTTTGCCCGACTTAATTTTAAGTTTTAACAGCGGTTAAAAGTAAGGAGATGGTAAGTTAGTGAATAGCGTATAGCCACATACTTGCAACAGCTCCTCACTCATAAGTTCACCTAAAACATTCAGAACTTTCTGCTTCCGACATACAAACAAACAAAACTCCTGAAACAGCTTCAGGAGTTTTTGTTTTATTTTTTTGAAATTTTATAGAGCTTTCCACTGTCTGTCACTCCGTACAGATTACCATCCATTCCATCCAAAACATCCCTGAACCGTTCTTTCTGATCTGCCAGAAGACGTTCTTCACCTACCACTTTATTATCTTTCATTACTATTCTGTTGATGTGTTCTCCACTCAGACATCCTATAAATAAATTTCCTTTCCATTCTTCAATATTTCCTGTATAAAAAGTGATACCACTGGGAGAAATCACAGGGTCCCAATAATAAACCGGCTGTTCCGTACCTTCTCTCTGTGTAATTCCTTCCCCAACTTTTTGCCCGGAATACTCAATCCCATAAGTTACATCTCCCCAGCCATAATTTTTACCGGGCTGTATAAGGTTTATTTCATCTCCACCACGCGGCCCCATTTCAACATCCCATAATGTTCCGTTCGGATCAATGGCCATTCCCTGTGGATTTCTGATACCATACGCGTAAATTTCAGGTTTGTAGCCCTGTTTACCTATAAACGGATTTCCGGGAGCCGGTTTTCCATCTTTGGTAATTTTTAATATTTTCCCCAAATAATTATCTGTTTTTTGAGCATAAACCCTTGTCTCCCTATCTGACCTTTCACCCGTACTTACAAATAAAAATCCATCTTTATCGAATGCCAGTCTGCTTCCATAATGCTTATCCCCATCATAAGAAGGCTCTGCTCTGAAAATCACCTTAACATCAGAAACCGTTTTTAGATCTCCGGACAGCCTGCCTTTTGCTACAGAGGTAAGATTTCCCTTTCCAAACGGTTCTGAAAAACTGAAATAAATGATATTATTGGTTTTAAAATCCGGATCAAGAGCAACATCCAGCATTCCTCCCTGCCCTTTTGAATCTACTTTCGGAAATCCTTCTACTTTAGAAACCTGCTTCCCGTCTCGTGAAACGACATTCATATAGCCTCTCTTATCTGTAATGAGAAATTTTCCGTCCGGCAGATTGATAATGCCCCATGGTCTTCCAAGGTCTTTATTTACCATTTCAACATGATAAGGAGTTGTTGTTTTTATGGCTTTAATCCTCGTCTGTCCTTTAAATGCAGGTTTATAGTCCGAATTAGGACTTTCCGTTTCTACACTGCCATCTGTTCCTACCTGCTGAGCATTCACATTAGCCTTCTTACACGAAGACAAAATAAAAAAAACACTAAGCAGTGGGATATAAAATTGATTGATTTTCATGATATTATGGATTAATTAATGAGAATGAATGGAAAAATAATGCCATAAAATTTGCACAGTAAAATTTTTATTCTACATTTGTAGAACAAATTACAACATTGTAGAATGAAAGAAATAAAACTAACTGATTCAGAAAAAGCTCTTATGGAAATTCTTTGGGAAAAAAAGAAGATTTTCATGAAAGATATTTTAGATTCTTATCCTGAACCCAAACCGGCTGCAACCACTGTTGCCACACTGCTGAAAAGAATGCAGAATAAAGATTTGGTAGGGTATACACTCTATGGAAATTCCCGTGAATACTATCCAAAAGTAGAGAAAGGGGAATATTTCAAGGAAGAAATGACTTCCATGATTGACCGTTTTTTCAACAGCTCGGTGACGCAGTTTGCCTCTTTTTTTACTTCTAATGCCAAACTTAGCCAAAAACAGCTGAAAGAACTTCGTGAAATAATAGATCAACAGATAAAAGACTAGAAAAATGATTGCTATAGTTCTAAAAATAATGATTTGCTCATCCCTATTGATCGCAATCTATTACTTGTTTTTGGAAAAAGAAAAAATGTACGGATTCAACAGGTTTTATTTACTGTTCTCCCTAGCGTTTTCTTATACAGTCCCTTTTATTTCAATTACAACAGCGCTTCCAAAACCAGAAAAAACAGCTTCGCTGACGTTTGAAGAAACGGCACAGCAGATCATTCTGACACCATCCGGGGAAAGCTCTTTTGACGGGATGACTATCGCATGGATCCTTTATGGAGTCATCACTGCTTTTCTACTGGTCAGAAGTATTCTGGCTATCCGGGCCATAAAAAAAATAAAAGGAAAAAGAATCACGTATTTGAATTATCATATTGTATCTACTGAAAAAAGGATTTCTCCATTCAGCTTCTGGAATACTATTTATTTAGGAGAAAACTATATCACCGGCAATATCATTGATTCAAGAATCTTTTTGCATGAAAAGAGTCATATCGATCAGAAACACAGTATTGACATTGCATGTATGGAAATAGTAAAAATATTCACCTGGTTTAATCCGGTTCTTTTCCTCTATAAAAAAGCAATGCTTACCAACCATGAATTTCTAGCAGATGAGGCTGTTTTAAAAAATAATTTCAACGTTAAAAGCTATCAGGCTTTAATTTTAGATGAAATTATCAGCAGTCAAAATCCAGCATTGACCCATTCTTTTAATTTTAACAACACCAAAAAACGTTTTATTATGATGACCACTAAAAAATCTAAACTGATTCTATTTAAAAAAGCTGCAAGTATACCTGTTTTTATGGCCGCTTTTATGGCATTCACATCAAAAACCTATGCCAATAATCCTAGCGGGGCAAATACAGAGACCCAACAGCTACACCCCTCAAAAAATGTCCTGCCACAGCATATAGATAAAGCCATATATTCTTCTGATGAAGGTGTTAAAAATGAGAAACCACTTCCAGTAACAGAACTTCAAAAGGAAAGTTTCAAAACCAAAGCAGACACCTTATCACCCAAAAAGAAAACTGTAGCAGAAAGCAACGAGGATAAAAACACACTAACCGAGAAAACTTCAAATTCCAATGATCATAATGTAGAGCCGCAATACCCTGGAGGACATCAGGCCCTTCGCGCAAAAGTAGTCAACACTATGGATATAAGTAAAATGGAAACGTTAAAAGGAGTCATTAAGTCAGTTGCTTATATTTACATTGATGAAAATGGAAAAACCACCAAAGTAACCACTTCAGGCGATAATGAAATGTTTAACAATGAGCTTTTTAAAGCTGTCACCACCATAGGTAATGAAGTAACCTGGACGCCCGGCACACAAAATGGAAAAGCCATAGCAGCAGTAGTGAAACTCCCTGCCACGCTCTCTTTTTCAAAACCATAACATACAAGCGCTATATATTTAGCGCTTTTTTTTGGGAAATACTTAAGGAGAGACAAGCTGGTCAGAAACTCAGAAAGCATCTTTTGTTCATAAGCATACTCTCAAATAAGAAAAGAAACGAAAGATCACCAATAAGTTAAAATTTTACAATCAAGACATTCGTCTTCAAAACTTTATCCTGTCTAATAATTTCTTTCGTATTTTTGTTGTATACATTCTTTTCTATGGATTTTAAGCTTCAATCAGAATATAAACCTACCGGAGATCAGCCACAGGCTATCGAAAAACTTACCGAGGGAATCAATATCGGTGAGAAATACCAAACTCTCCTTGGGGTAACGGGCTCAGGAAAAACCTTTACAGTAGCCAATCTGGTACAAAATGTACAAAGACCTACTTTAGTACTGGCTCACAATAAAACGCTGGCCGCCCAGCTTTTCATGGAATTTAAAGAATTCTTTCCCGAAAATGCTGTTGAATATTTTGTAAGTTACTATGATTATTATCAGCCGGAAGCATATATTGCTACTACGGGAACGTATATTGAAAAAGACCTGAGTATTAATGAGGAAGTTGAAAAATTACGTCTTTCTGCTACCGCCAGCCTGCTTTCCGGGAGAAGAGATGTTTTGATTGTAGCATCCGTTTCCTGTATTTACGGTATTGGAAATCCCACAGAATTTCACAAATCATTAATTTCCATAGCAATTGGTGAAAAAGTAACCCGAACTGCCCTTTTACATTCTTTGGTAAGTGCATTATATGCCAGAACCTTAAATGAATTCCAAAGAGGAACATTCCGCGTGAAAGGCGATGTCATAGATGTCTTTCCTGCTTATGCCGACAATGCACTTAGAATACAGTTCTTTGGTGATGAAATTGAAAAAATCCAGAGTTTTGATCCTGTAACCGGAAATGTAGATTCCAATTTTGAACAGATTCAGATCTATCCTGCCAACCTTTTTGTGACTTCTAAAGAAACATTAAACGGAGCGATCAAGGATATCCAGGATGATATGGTAAAACAGGTAGACTTTTTCAGTTCTATCGGAAAACCTTTGGAAGCTAAGAGACTACAGGAAAGAACCGAACTGGATCTTGAAATGATTAAAGAACTTGGCTATTGCTCAGGAATCGAAAATTACTCAAGATATCTGGACGGCAGGCTTCCGGGAACAAGACCTTTCTGCCTGATTGATTATTTTCCAAAAGACTTTTTAATGGTTATTGATGAAAGCCACGTTACTGTACCACAGGTTCATGCCATGTATGGAGGTGACCGCAGCAGAAAAGAATCATTAGTAGAATACGGCTTCAGATTACCTGCAGCAATGGATAACAGGCCGTTGAAGTTTGAGGAATTTGAAGCGATACAAAATCAGGTGGTTTATGTTTCTGCGACTCCTGCAGACTATGAATTAGAAAAAACCGGAGGAGCCTATATTGAACAGATCATCCGTCCCACAGGACTTCTTGACCCTATTATTGAAGTAAGACCCAGCCTCAATCAGATTGATGATTTAATGGAAGAAATCCAGAAAAGAGCTGATGCTGATGAAAGAGTACTGGTGACAACGCTCACCAAGAAAATGGCAGAGGAACTTACTAAATACTTTGTAAAATTTGGAATCAGAACAAGATATATCCACTCTGACGTTGAGACCCTGGAGCGTATCCAGATTATGCAGGATCTGCGTTTAGGCCTTTTTGATGTTTTGATTGGTGTCAATCTATTGAGAGAAGGTTTAGATCTACCCGAGGTTTCATTGGTCGCTATTCTTGATGCCGACAAAGAAGGGATGTTGAGAAGCCGAAGATCAATGATACAAACGGTAGGACGTGCCGCAAGAAATATTAATGGAAAAGCCATTATGTATGCTGACAAAATCACCAAATCCATGCAGGCTACTTTGGATGAAACCGAATACCGCCGCGCAAAACAGATGCAGTATAATGACGACCATGGACTTAAGCCAACAGCCTTAAACAAAAAAATATCTGAAAATCTTGTAGGAAGAAGCAAAGACTTCCCAGACGAAAAATATACCCAGAAAGAAATTCTGCAGAAAGTAGCCGAAGTAAAAGCCAGCTATGCAGGGGAAGATATAGAAAAAATGATCGGTCAGAAACAAAAAGAAATGGAAGCAGCAGCTAAAAACCTTGACTTTATCAAGGCAGCCAAATTGAGGGATGAGATCGCAGCTTTAAAAAGCTAATTAGCCTGAATCGGACAATATTTATATAAAAACTTACGGCGGCATCAGAGATGCCGCCGTAAGTTTATCTTATGATCTGCGTGTATTATCTTCCATTTCTCACCGCTGCCCTGATTGGAATCAAAAGATCCGTCAATCCATTCAGTTTGATTTCATAAACGGTTGAGAGCTGCATTCCCAGTTTTCCTTTAGGCATTCCGGTCCTGTTAAACCATTCAAGATAGCTTATCGGAAGATCAGCGAGAATGGTCCCCTCATATTTCCCGAAAGGCATTTTTACTACACAGATTTCTTTTAGTATTTCTGAATTTACTCCTTCCAAATTTTCACTTATTAAATTAATTTATTCTCTTTTATTCCCTGATCAGGTATTTCCAGATCCGGAGGTGTATCTTCGTCCGAAAATTCATTTCTATATACCTGAACCAGAAGTAAGGTAAGCGAAATCAGAATGGGTCCAAAAATAAGCCCCATAAAGCCAAAAAGATTCATTCCCATAATAATTCCAAATACGGTATTTAAAGGATGAATGTTTTCCAGTTTTTTCAAAAGGGTAAAGCGAAGAAGGTTATCTGTAAGCCCTACCACTACTACGCAGTAAATAGCCAACCCAAGTCCCTGTGCTGTATTTCCTTCAGCAATCATAAAGATACAGACCGGAACATACACTATAGCGGTTCCCACTACGGGAATTACTGAGGCAGCGGCTGTCAGGGCAAAAAGCAAGACAGCACCCGGTGCACCAAATATAAGGTATCCAATCAGCGAAACGATCCCCTGCCCTATAGCCACTACAGGAATACCAATAGCATTGGCCATAATCAGCTTGCGCATTTTCTCGCCTATTAAAGATATATTAGCTCTTTTTAAAGGGGCTGAAGAGGTAAGAATTTTTTCAAATAATCTGGGCTTCTCCAACATGAAGTACAGGATAAAATACATGGACATTACTACTGTCAGGGTATTAAACGTCCCGCTAAGTGCAGAAGTTGAAACTTTTCCAACAGAATTCTTCAGCTTGTTCATATTATCCTGGCTAAGAATATCAAAGTTGGTTTTTGAGTAAATATATGAGTGTATTTTATCTAAAAACACATTGAATTTAGCCATATAAGCCTGTGCATTTCCCAATTTATCTATAATCAGGTCTGCAATAAAATAGATGGGTAAAATCAGAATAATAAGACTGGCAAACATCAATGCAAATGCGGCAAGTGAAGGCTTCCATTTTTTCTCTTCCTGTAGGTAAAAGTTATATTTTCTGCAAACGACATAAATCGTAATAGCACCTAAAACAGAAGGTATAAATAATGCAAGATTGAAACAGATCAAGCCTGCCAGCACCACAATGATCACCAGTAAGAAGACCTGCTTTATAGCAACACCGCTTATTTGTTTGTCTTTATTTATCATTAATTACTCCTGTTTTTATTGCTGCTTATACATGATTTGTCTCGGTTTTCCAAGGAATGCACAATACGCAGAGTACATCACAACCATCATAAATGGAGCCGTCAAAATAATTCCAATTCCACAAAGAAGAATCCCTGCAAAAGAAATAATCCCCCCTAAAAGTGTTACCAATAGGAAAACAGCATAATTCTCTTTTGCGATATTGAAAGACTTTCCTAATGCTTCAGTAGCTGATGCATTCTCAAATAATAAAATTGGATATCCTAGTAAAAGAAACGGATAAACAAAAATAAGCGGAAAGAAACATAATGCTGCTGCAACAGAAGAAATAATTCCTGACAGAATACTGTAAATCAATATATTTACAAAATTCTGGCGATATCCTATAAACAGATCTGAAAACTCAATCTGGCTTTTAGTGTTGAATTTATTAACAATGTAGATTAACCCCACATATAAAGGAGCTAATAAAATACCAAAAATACCGGAGAATGTCATATACATCGGAAGGCCGGGAGCATTCCAGTAACTGAAGTCACCTCCTGAACTTCTCATTTCTTCCATCATGGACGCAGAATTAAATCCTGTAAGTGTTTGTATGATGTATCCTCCGACAAGATAAATTATCATCGCGACAATTCCATAGCCGAAAACACCCTTATACATTTCAAATGCATGTGAAATTATTGATCCTGTATCCCTATTCGGTACAGAGCCTTGTTGATCAAATTCGTTAAATTCAGACATAGTTTAATATTTTAATGGTTTTTACCAAATTTAACTTTTTTTGATAAAAAAACCACATTAAACTCTATTGAAATTTACTTTTGCTCAGAAAAAGCTGTTTTATAAAGAGAATAAATCATTGCATTCCAAAAAGGAAAAGTAAAAAGACCTCCTACAAAAAACAAAGTGAATCCGATGTATTTGAAAAGGACAGCCACTATAGCACATACGAATATTTCAAGAAAATACATTCTCAGTGCTTTAAGATTTAAAGAAATCGCCTCAAAAATCCTTTTATCGGTAAAGAACATTATCGGGGCTACAAACAGCGTAATAAGCACCCAGATGATTCCCAAAATAATGGTCTGAAAAGTATAGGCAAATACAAAGAACCAAAAAATATAATATCCTATATATTTAAAAAAATTAATGCCGTTATATCCAACAAGCAAATCCTTTAATTCCGGTTTTTCATTAAGATCAAGCTTTCTGTAAATCTGATAAAACCCTAGATTCAGGGGATAGAGAAAAATAGTAGTTCCTATGATAGCCCACGAAAATTTTTGAAATCCATCATTGGACATCATTTTTGCCAACTGTGCGGAATATATCTCCATTCCGTCTTTTGCATACTTCGCAGCCTCTGCATATTGGCTTAGAATAGCATATCTTGAATCAAAGAAAAAAAGTACCGAAAGGAAAATCCCAAAATAAAAGATCGAAAACATCAGCTGAAATAAAAGAGTTTTATTCCAATAAAAAAAAGCCTGCTTCAATATAAAATCTAGTCCCGGTTTCTGAGGATATTTATTCTGCATCATAAAAATTTTATGCAAAAGTAAACATCAATAAGTATTTTTGCCGAATGTTTTCAGTGAATCATCAAAAATTTCTAGAAATGGATGAGCTTTCTCTTCAGAAAGTTCCTTATTTTTTCGTTATCGACTTCCTGTCTCAGAATGTCGAAATATATAAAGAAGACGAAATAGAAAAATCAGGCTTACTTATTGATTTTCAACATTTTTCAACTATAAAAAATAAACAGGAATTACCCAAGAAAATTGAATGGAAATCATTTCCTGAAACACAGGAAAGCTTTAAAATAGGCTTTGAAAAAGTTCAAAAAAATATTCGTCTGGGAAATTCTTATTTGGTAAATTACACCAGAAAAACTAAAATCCAGACCAATTTAAGCCTAAAAGAAATTTTTTATCAGTCAAATGCAAAGTATAAAGTTTTTTATAAAGATTTTTTTGTATTTTTTTCTCCAGAAACTTTTGTCAAGATTATCGATGGTAAAATTTTGACCTTTCCCATGAAAGGCACTATTGATGCTTCTGTAGAAAACGCCGCAGAAATTTTAAAGAATGATAAAAAGGAGAAGGCAGAACACTATACTGTGGTGGATCTTCTCCGTAATGATCTGAGCATGGTGGCAGATGATGTGAAGGTAGATCAGTTTCAGCATATTGATTTTATTAAAACTCAGCAGAAAGACCTGTACGCCATGAGTTCTGAAATTTCAGGAACCTTAAAACCTGAATTTAATGGAAAGCTGGGAAGTGTAATGCAAAAATTGCTTCCTGCAGGATCAATTCTGGGTGCTCCAAAACCCAAAACCCTGGAAATCATTCTGGAAGCAGAAGGATATGACAGAGGATATTATACGGGAGTTTGCGGCTGGTTTGACGGCGAAAATGTTGACAGTTGTGTGATGATACGCTTTATTGAAAAAGAAGGAGAGCAACTTTACTTCAAAAGCGGAGGCGGTATCACACACATGAGTAAATTAGAAGACGAATATCAGGAAATGAAAAACAAAATTTATGTCCCAATTCATTGAAAGTATTAAAGTAGAAGATCAGGAAATTTTTCTATCGGACCTACATCAAAAGCGTGTTAATCAAACTTTTTCCCACTTTGGGAAAGAAGACTCTATTGACCTGGTCAAAATTTACAAAAATCTCCATCATGATGAAGACGGCTTATTTAAGCTCAGGGTTTCTTATGATCTGGATAAAAGAGTCCGGACTCAGATGATTCCGTATGCGATTCCTGAAATACATGATTTTCAGCTGGTAGAAAACAACAGCTTCGATTATTCTTTTAAGTTTGAAGACCGGAAAGAGCTTGATAAAATGAAGATGAAATCTAAAGCTGAGGAAATCATTATCATTAAAAACAACCATATCACCGATACTTCTTTTTCCAATCTTTTATTTTTAAAAGGTAAGGAATGGTTTACCCCAAGCACCTACCTTTTAAACGGGGTACAAAGACAACATCTTTTAAAGCAGAAAAAAATCAAAGAAGCGGAAATCACTCTACAAAATATAAAGCAATTCACGCATTTCCAAATCATTAATGCTTTAAATGATTTCGATGATATGTTTATTTATCCTATTGACAGAATTATGAATCTGCCGGGAAATGAAGAATACCTGGATCTTTAATTTTATTTAAGAAAACTAAAATAGTCCTTTAATACATCTGCACTGTTTTTCCCGTGGGTATTTACTTCCAGGATTTTTGGCTGTGCATCCGGCTTAAAAAAATTCTCCAGCACACGGTCTAATGTCAGCTCATCTTCCACTCTGATATATGAGAATCCAAAATGTTTAGCTAAATATTCTGCATTTTTACGGTGCTTAGTCGCGATAAACTCATCCAAAGTATTGGGGTTGGCATTTCCCGGACCCGGAATAATTTTAAAGATATTTCCTTCCCCGTTATTAAAGATCATAATTCTTACAAACGGTGGAATATATTGATTCCAAAGACCATTGATATCATAGAAGAACCCTAAATCTCCGGTAATCAACAATGTAGGATTCTCATTTTTGATTGCAAAACCCATTGCTGTAGAGGTAGACCCGTCAATACCACTGGTCCCCCTGTTGCAATACATTTTCCTCTTACCAAAATCAAACAGCTGAGCATATCTGATGGCTGAAGAATTACTGAAATGAATATTATAATTCTCAGGAATTGACTGTGAAGCTTTATTGAAAAAGTAAAAATCAGAAAATCCAACAGTATTTAAAAACTGCTGATGTTTTGCATCTTTTTTATCTCTCAGCACATCCCATAGGTTGAAGTAAGGTCTTGGTTCCAGATTAATGAAATTGAGCAATTTTGAAAAGAAAACTTCAGGCTTAACTTCAATTTTTTCTGTCAGTGAGAAATAGGTGTCGGGCTGCCACACTTCATCCAGATGCCAATGCTGCTTTGGACGGGCACTTCTCAAAAACTGTTTTACTTTTTTAGAAACTACATTTTGTCCCACAGTAATCAATAGATCCGGAGCATAAGTCTTATAATCCTCTTCTGTAAAGTTAAAGATCAGGCGGTCAATATGTCTGAAGAATTTTTCATGATGCAAATTCGAATTGGCTTCACTTAAAACCACTACCGAATGGTTTTTCACCAGCTGAGTCAATTGGTTTTCCAATTCAGGACTATAATCCCTGGTACCAACCAGCAACATGATCCTTTGAGAGGTATGCCATCCGGCAATCAGATGGGAAGGAATTTCATATTCTTTACGTCTGATTGTTTTTTCAACAGAAGGAAAAGCCGGAAGTTCTGAAACCAACTCATATAAAGGCTCTTCTAAAGGTATATTGATATGGACCGGACCTTGCTTTTCAAAACAAAGCTCGATGGCTTTTTTAATAATATCGAAATTAATATCTTCTGCATTTTCCTTGCTGTCTTCCAAAAGCTGGAAATCACCGTAAGAATGCTGGTGAAAAACATCTTTCTGCCTGATTGTCTGTCCATCGAAAATATCAATAAAATCCGTTGGCCGGTCAGCAGTTAACACCAAAAGGGGAATATTCTGATAAAAAGCTTCTGTAACTGCCGGGTAATAATTGACTACTGCAGAACCGCTGGTACAGGTAATTGCTACCGGCTTTTTCTCACTCTTAGCCATCCCCATTGCTACAAATGCAGCACTCCTTTCATCTACAATACTGAAACAGTTGAAAACGTCCACTTCTGAAAAGTGAATTGCTAAGGGAGCATTTCGTGATCCCGGTGAGATGACAATGTCTGAAATTCCATACTGCTGAAGAAGATGTGCAAGTATCTGAATGCTTCTCTTAGAAGAATATTTTTTCATACAGCAAATTTAACTTATAAAAAATGATTTTAAAATCATTTAATTTAAAAAAAATGTAATTTTGCTGTTCGTAAATTTCTAAAAATGGATAAAATACCTAGTGTAGACCTGCGTGATTTCCTTTCGGGCAACCCGGAACGCAAACAGAAATTTGTAAATGAAATCGGAAAAGCTTATGAAGAAATTGGTTTTGTTGCCTTAAAAGGCCACTTTCTTGATGACAACCTGGTAGATGAATTGTATGGAGAGGTAAAAAACTTTTTTGAACAACCAGTGGAAACGAAACACAAGTATGAGATTCCAGGAATTGGTGGCCAAAGAGGGTATGTAGGATTCGGTAAAGAGACTGCTAAAGGTTTCAAAAGAGGAGACTTAAAAGAATTTTGGCATTTCGGACAATACCTGTCTGATGATTCAAAATACAAAACAGAGTATCCTGACAATGTCATCGTTGATGAACTTCCAAAATTCAATGAAGTAGGTAAAGAAGCATTCCAAATGCTTGAAAAAACAGGCCAGTATGTGCTAAGAGCTTTAGCAATTCACCTTGGTCTGGATGAATTTTATTTTGATGATAAAATTGCAGAAGGAAATTCTATTTTAAGACCTATTCATTATCCACCAATCACTGAAGAACCGGATGATGCAGTAAGAGCAGCAGCACACGGAGACATCAACCTTATTACGCTTTTAATGGGCGCTCAGGGTAAAGGTCTTCAGGTTCAGAACCACAACGGAGAATGGATTGATGCTATTGCAGAGCCAGATGAGCTGATGATCAATGTTGGAGATATGCTTTCAAGACATACCAACAACAAATTGAAGTCTACTATTCACAGAGTAGTAAATCCTCCAAGAGAATTATGGAGTACTTCAAGATATTCAATTCCTTTCTTTATGCACCCAATCAGTGCCATGTCTTTAAATGCACTTGAAAACTGCGTAGATGAAAACAATCCAAAATTGTATGAAGATACAACAGCGGGGGAATTTTTACATGAAAGACTGATCGAGCTGGGCTTGATTAAGAAATAATACTATAATAGTCAATAATTGATCTGTTTTTAATGTTATCTTTTGTATAACAGCAGATTAATTATTGACTGTTTTTTTTATGCTACTGCCTATTTTTCCTGTAAACAATTCTCAATGCTTAATCCGTCCAACTATTTTTTATTTTTTTATATACCTCATCGATATTAGTTAAAAATATTTTATATAAATTTACATTACTATCAAATTTTTAATTAAAACAGTATGAAAAATTTAAAAAAACTAAGAAAAGACCAATTGAAAAGCATTTCTGGAGCAGGAATCAAACTTCCAGAGCCTGAATTTTGTATGTATTACTGCAACGGCACCGTTATCTGTGCAGGATGTAGTGATGATTTCAAATGTCCGGATAATTCAATGTAAAATTGAAATTCAAAAACATTTATAAGATCCACCACTCTTTCCAGAGTGGTTTTTTATTTCCCGCACCTCCTTAACTAAGCCCTATAAACCTGTGAATTAAATCTTTAACAATTTATCTATTAAGTCTGATTTGATGAAAAATAATTCCAGCACTGCTGAATTATCAGTATTTTAACTATCTTTAGTTACTTCAAACTAAAATAATATGAAAAATCTAAAAAAACTGAGTAAAAACAAACTGAAAGCTATTTCCGGAGGAATAAGCTATCCTTTTCCCGGAGACTGCTTTTATGTATGTAGCGACGGAATAACGTATAAGGAATTGTGTAGGGCCGAATTTATCTGTCCGGACGGTGAACAACCTGTTATCTATTAATAACAACTTCTTCCCCATAAAACCGTTCCTACTGGGAGCGGTTTTTTTGATACTAAAATTAATCAAACAACCGCAACTGCTGATCTCTGGTTCCTGTAAAGTTTGCCGTAGAGAGTTTGGGAAACTCCTTTCCTTCAAAAAACTTCTTCCTTCCAATTTTAAAGGTGTTATGAATCATCTCAGCAATATTTCCTTCGCCCCGCTGTCTTTCAAAATATCTTTTATCTCCCAGCTTTCCCCCGCGCATAGAACGGATCAAATTCAGAACTTTTTGGGCTCTATCCGGAAAATGAGCCTCAATCCAGTTGACAAAAACAGGTTCCACAGTATCATTTAAGCGGACCAGGGTATATCCGAATCCCGATGCACCCGCATCAGCAATTGATTTCAATATAGATAAAGGCTCATCACTGTTTAATCCGGGAATAATAGGAGCTACCATTACATGTACCGGGATTTTATGCTCTGAAAGAACTTCTATTGCTTTCAATTTATTAGGGGCAGAGCTCGTTCTGGGTTCCATTTTTCGTCTAAGCTCTTCATTGATTGTGGGAATACTTAATGAAACAGATACAAGGTTCTGCTCTGCCATGGGCTCTAAAATATCCAGATCTCTCAATACCAATGCATTTTTTGTCAGAATATTGACAGGATGTCTGTAGTCAAGACAAATTTGCAATAGTTTTCGGGTAATTTCAAATTGCCTTTCAGCAGGCTGGTAACAGTCTGTATTTCCGGACAGCAGAATCGGGGCAGCCTGGTATCCCCGTTTCTGGAAAAATTTTTCCAGTAATTCCGGAGCATTCTTCTTTACCATGATTTTTCTTTCAAAATCAATCCCCGCACTGTATCCCCAATACTCATGAGTAGGCCTTGCAAAACAGTAAGAACAACCATGCTCACAACCCTGATAAGGATTCATGGAATATTCCATAGGCAGATCCTCACTTTTAACCTGATTCACAATAGTTTTGGGAAAAACCTCCGTAAAAGAGGTCTTTACTGATTCGAAATCTTCCTCTTCAGGCTCATAGGTATACCTGTCGAAACGGTTGATAACGTTTCGCTGCGCACCCTGACCTTTTTTGAAATTTTCGTTTTGCATTCTGATGTAAAATTAGAATGGAATTTTTATAAAATAATGAGTTTTAACACTAAAGTTTTCCACAAAGAAAATCCAACACTTTCAAAAGCGTTGGATTTAAACATAATTAAATATATTATTTTACTACTTCAGCGCGAATAATTCTACTCCATGATTTTCATCTTCCTGGTTTTTTTCATCAAAGTGTCTGTGATAATCTGAATAACTATCACTATATTTTTTATCCTTTTTCGTTAATATTTTTTTAATGCTTATAAAGCTTAATACTGCCAAAAGACCAACTCCTCCTGCCAGCAAAACTCCAACCTCTTTTTTCATATTTTCTTTGATTTATTGCTGTTACCATTGCAAAAAGTGTACCTATTTGAATTTTTCGAATTATAAATTTTGTTAACATTAAACTTTATTTTTAAGGAAATTATAATTCATTATTTTTCTTATATTTAGAAATGTAATGGTTTAATTATTGCACTAATTAATAAAAATATTATTATGGAAAATCCTGAGAACTTCGACAGAATGACCACCTTAAGCCAAGTAATGAAAATACTTTCTGAAAGGGGAATACAGAGGGAATTCAGAATGAATGAAAATTGTGAAATGAAGTTTGAAAATTCTGATAAAATCTATCAGCCATCTGAATTAACCATCTTAAAAACATACCGTTTCGAGGGAGACAGTAACCCTGATGACAACGCCGTCCTTTATGTCCTAAAAGACAGTAGCGGAAACCGGGGAATGATCATTGATTCTTATGGAGCAGACAGCAATTATCCGGGAGAAGAATTTGACAAGTTTTTGAGAGATATTCCTGTTCTGGAAAGTGACGAATTTAATTTCTAAAGCCTATCGCTCCAAATATTGTTTTTTAAACCATTACCGCTATTTTGATTAAAAATAATTTTATTCCATCCTTGGGAATTCAGCTTTTATCATAGTGATATCGTAATGGTTTAAAAAATTATTCCGTTGCAGAACTATCCTTCTTTTTAAAGACATTATGTAAGAAGCCTTTCTTTTTCTCACTTTGTGGTTTAGGATCCGGCTGTTTATCTTTGGAATCTTTGATTTTCTTTTTTATTTCTTTAACAGACTGCTTCACTTCCTTCACCGAAGAAACGGCATTCTTGACCGTTTTTTCCGTTTTTTCAACATTTTTACCTATCAGTGTTTTTTTCAAGCCCAGCTCAATCCCTTTCCAAAAGAGATTAAAAAACGACTTCGTAGGATCCCTTTCTACATTTTCTACCGTCACCGCTTCAGGGAAGCTTCCTGAATCAGACTTTAAGAAAACATTTGCCACAGCTGTCAGAAAGCCTTTCTTTTCATGATTATTTTTGTTCAGAACAGCAATCTTCAGATCTTTATGCTTTAGATTGAATGTACCGTGTAATCCGGCAGGGTTTCCCTTAAAGCTAAAGAGCATTTCCTGGATGACTCCAGCCGTGGCTGTCACATGAAGATAAGGCCTTATAAACGGATTGATCCCACTTGCAGGAAGATTGGCCGTCCTACCTGATATTGTAAAAGCATCATTTTGATCTGCAACATCAAAGTTCCAGTTTACAGAAAGCGGTGCCAGATTCATAAATGAACAGTTGATTTTAATATCAACTTTGGTAGGCTTTCCTTTTGCTTTGGCAGAGTTCAGGTTTTTCACATTCATATTAAAATGACTGAATATCAGTTTCCCGGGGCCCATACTTTCGGGAGTATCTTCCTCATATACCAAAGCGGAGTTCTTCAGATCCAGATTGGCAATATTCATCGGAATTTTAATGCTCCGCAGCATCTTTGAATATAAAGCTTTTACCTTAGGATCATCTTTTGGAATTTTACTTCTGAAAATATTGGCATCAGCAGACTGAATGGTCACATGGGATGCATTGATAAATTTCTGATGGGAGAAAAGATCCCAACTGCCTTCAGCATCTACCTGTCCTGCTTTTAAATCATAAAGATCTCTTTCTACAGGAATCATTTTGATAAACTGGGCTCTCGAAATGAGAGGTTTCATCGCAAAATTATTAACCTGGATTTTATTCTTATTTAATTTCAAAAGCCCGAGACTGATATGGTAGAACTGCGTTTTATATGCCAAATTGCGCGTTGTCAGAAAATAGTCTTTAACATTCAAAGAAAGTCCCTGATTATTAGGCTTAGGAGCGATTTCAATACCATTCACCGTTGCATTCAGATCATTAAAAGCCAGTGGCTGTTTTCCTTTATCATAAATAATATTGGAATTTTTCAAGGAAACTTTCCTTAGAATGACCGAATGAATAATTCCTGGATGGGGACTTTTAGGCTTTGCAGGATTATGCCCTCCCCTGATCGTTCCATTTACATTTTCTACCAGAGCATCTTTCAGGTCCAGCGCCAGTTTTCTGTCAATAAACTCAAGTTTGTTAATATTAAATGCAATATGCCGGATTGTTCCATCCATTATTGCCCGTTCACTCCCAGAAACTGCCGGGGTTAAAGTAACATTTCTGATTTCTCCACTTGTTGGCTTTAAGGCCACACTTTCTATTTTAATGTTCTGATGATCAGAATACACAATATCTTTTCCTGAAAATGTAAAATCCTTATATCCGAGAGGGATAACCTTTTCTGACGTTTCTTTACTGAATTTCAGCTGATTGATTTTCAAATTAAGATTTCCGGCAGACAGAAGATTATTTCCATCCGGCTTATTCACCTTAACCACTGCATTAGTAAGTTTTATATTTTCTAAATCAACTTCAAAATTTGATTTCTTCTCCGTTTTCTTAGCTTTTACACCTGTATTATACACTGTAAGAACAGGATTTTGGAAATCAGCATTGGCTAGAGAAACCTTATTTTTATTTAAAGCTATATCTTTAAAATCCATCCTGGGAATGGTAAATTCAAACAGGTTTGTTTTCCCGGGATAAAACTTTTTGAACTGATCAAAAGACAAAAGTGGAATCAGTTTAAAGTCTTTTATTGACATCTGACCGTCTGTGGTATTAATAGAATCAATGGTAATGGCATATACTTCGCCTGGCCGAAGAAAGAATTTCTGCCCTTTAATACTATAACGGTCAAAAACCACAGGCAGTTTTCGCTCTACAGACTCTTCTGTCATCTGTAGGTTTTCTACAAACAGATTCAGATGCTGTACAGACAAGAATTTTTGTTTGGTAGGTTTGAAAATCGCTATAGTCCCGTCATTGATTCTGATATTTTCAAATAAAAACGGATTTCTTTTTTTACCTGTTTTTTGTTCAACAGGCTTCGCAAGGACCACATTCAGATTGGGTTTTGCCAACAGTAAATCTGTGGAACTTATCTTTTTATTTAAAATGGCATCGTAAATGCCAAAACGACTTATTTTTAAAGTATCAATAGTTCCCTGCAATCCTATAACATTAGTATTTTGTGGATTTTTACTATTTACAGAAATAGCGGTAGCTAAAATATTTCCTGTACTAAGATCTACATCAAGTGTTTTATAAGATACTTTATACTCTGTATTCTTTTTAATATAATCCGGAAGCTGGGTCTTAAGCCATAAGTTCAATCCGAAATTCGCAGCAAGAAGAATTCCTGCCAAAATTCCAAGACTAATTAATAACTTTTTAATCCATCTTTTCATATTGTGATTTTAGTTTAGCTTAAAGATAAGATTTATTGATATATCTTCTCTCTTTTTAAGAGTTCTATTGTTCAGAATAAGATCACACTTATCTATAGAGTAAGGGGAAAGACAAAATTGATATTAAAAACCTTACCGGCAGAACCGATAAGGTTTTTTAGTGGTTTATATTCCCAGTTCAATTACATACCCTTCGTGTCCCCTTATATTTATAAAGTTACCTCCTTCAAATCCCAGGTACTGCCCTTTTATACCGGTAAGTTTTCCGGTAAATTCCGGTTTTTTATCCAAGGTAAAAGAAGTCACTTTCTCCGGTTTTTCAAAAGGATAATCAAATCTCCAGAGATTTTCGCCTTCACTATAGAATTTTTGAAAATCTTCAGGGAAATATTCTTTAATTTTCTCTCTGAAATCAGCAAGATCTATCTCATCTTCAAAATCATCCTGAAGCATTTTTCGCCAGTTGGTTTTGTCCGCCAGATGATCTTTTAAGGCAACCTCTATCATTCCCGCTTCATAACGGTTTTCTGTTCTTGCAATAGGTAAAGCAAAAGTAGCTCCCTGGTCAATCCATCTTGTCGGAATCTGTGTATTTCTTGTCACCCCTACTTTTACATCTCCGGTATAGGCAAGATATACGGTATGCGGCTGAAGCTGAATTTCTTTTTCAACTTCCAGATCGCGTTCCGCGACTCCCAAATGTGCCGTAGAAAGTTCAGGCCGGATAATGGTATCACTTGCATAAGGACTTTCAAAAAAACAATTTTTGCAGAATCCCATTCTATAAATCGCTTTATCCTTCCCACAGTTCACACATTGGAATCCGATATGTTTGATGCTTAATTCCTTTCCAAACAACTCATTCATATGGATCAGATCCCCTGAAAGATTGAGATAGTATTGGATTGGTTTTGCATCATAGCTTGTCATTTTTAAAATTTGCCCTTGAAACTGCATATTATATTTTATAGTTTATATTACTTTTTTAAGTAAATTTAATGATTATATTTTTCAAAAAGTAAAATTTATATTTTTGCGCTATAAAAAACCACAGATGATTTATCTTGTAACAGGAGGAAGCGGGTTTATCGGTTCTCATTTAATTGAACGATTATTAAGAAATGGACATTCTGTCATAAACATTGACAATTTTGATGATTTCTACAGTTATCATGTAAAAATCAAAAATACTTTAGAGTCTATAGGTATAATTTCTGATTTTGAGTTCTCTGACAAAGAGACAGATATTCAACGTTTAATCAACCTCTCTCATTCTGACAAATATTCCCTTTACCATCAGGACATTAGAGACA
Source organism: Chryseobacterium rhizosphaerae (assembly GCF_003385455.1). Taxonomy (GTDB): domain Bacteria; phylum Bacteroidota; class Bacteroidia; order Flavobacteriales; family Weeksellaceae; genus Chryseobacterium; species Chryseobacterium rhizosphaerae. The sequence continues at coordinate 151,556 of NZ_QNUF01000003.1, forward strand.
AAAAAGGACTCGAAAATATCTTTAAAAATCATCAAATAGACATGGTGATCCATCTGGCAGCACTTGCCGGCGTTCGCCCTTCCATTGAAAGGCCTCTGGAGTATGAGGAAGTCAATGTCAGAGGAAGTATGAACCTTTGGGAGCTATGTAAAGATTTCAATATCAAAAAATTTATTTGTGCATCCTCTTCAAGTGTTTACGGCAATAATGATAAAATTCCGTTTGCAGAAACAGACAATGTAGACAATCCTATATCACCTTACGCCGCCACAAAGAAATGTGGAGAAATTTTAGGCCATGTTTACCATGACCTTTATCAGATTGATATGATTCAGCTTAGGTTTTTTACTGTTTACGGACCAAGACAGAGACCGGACCTTGCCATACACAAGTTTACAAAACTTATTGTAGAGGGTCAGGAAATTCCTTTTTATGGGGACGGAAATACAGCGAGAGATTATACATATATTGACGATATTATTGACGGGATTACAAAGTCTGTTCTTTATCTGGAAAACCACTCTGATATCTATGAGATCATTAACCTGGGAGAAAACCAGGTAGTCACTTTATCTGAGATGGTGGCCACCATAGAAGAAGCATTGGGAATGACTGCCATGAAAAAAAATCTGCCAATGCAGCCGGGAGATGTCACAAAAACAAATGCAGATATTACCAAAGCAAGGGCTTTAATAGATTATCAGCCAAGCACAGACTTCCAAAATGGCATAAAAAAATTTGTGGAATGGTTTTTGAGAAAACGACATTAGTAAATTGCTGACATCACTGTAAGACGGTTTATGACAGGCAATCATCAAAAAAAATTATAAAAAGAATTGAAAATCAAGTATAAAAAAGCTTATTATATAACCTATTTTTATACTTTTGCAAAAAATTAGAAAATTATGTACTGGACATTAGAATTAGCCTCCTATCTAAGTGACGCACCTTGGCCAATGACAAAAGCAGAGCTTATTGACTATGCAATCAGAACTGGTGCACCTATGGAAGTAGTAGAAAACCTTCAGGCCATTGAGGACGAAGGAGAAATTTATGAATCTATCGAGGAAGTCTGGAGTGACTATCCTACGGATGAAGATTTCCTTTGGAACGAGGACGAATATTAATAAAGCGATAAGCTTTAGGCTGTGTGCTTAGAGCTTTTTTGCCCTTTTTATATAGTAACACGATAAGCGTGTCATTTAAAACGCTTAAGGCATCTTGTATTAAGCATAAAGCAAAAAATTTATGAGTTTTTTAAACAAAGTTCTTAAAGGGTTTTTGGGAGACAAAAAAGCGCAGGACCTAAAAGAAGTAAAAAAAGTTGTAACAAAAATCAAAGCTGTAGAACCTAATATCCAACAATTAACGGATGACGGGTTGAGACAAAAAACTGCTGAGTTTAAAGAGAATATAAAATCTGCAACCAGTAAAATTACAGCTCAAATAGAACAGATAAAAGAGCAGATAAAGAACTCAACAAATGTTGACGAGAAAGAAGCTCTTTTCTCAAAAATTGAGTCTTTAAAGAAAGAATCATACGAAATTGAAGAGAAAGTTCTTGCTCAGATCCTTCCGGAAGCTTTTGCATTGGTAAAAGAAACGGCAAGAAGATGGGCTCAGAATGGAGAAATCCGTGTAACAGCCAATGACTGGGATAGAGAATTAGCTGCCATGGGGAAAGATTTCGTAGAAATTCAGGGAGACACAGCTGTTTGGAAAAACTCATGGGATGCTGCCGGAACTCCAGTAGTTTGGGATATGGTCCACTATGATGTTCAGTTTATCGGAGGAATTATTCTTCACGGAGGTAAGATTGCCGAAATGGCGACCGGTGAAGGTAAAACTTTGGTAGGAACATTACCTATTTATTTAAATTCACTTCCTGAAAGAGGGGTTCACGTGGTAACTGTGAATGACTATCTTGCGAAAAGAGACTCCGCTTGGATGGGTCCTCTTTATCAGTTCCATGGAATGTCTATCGACTGTATAGACAACCACCAGCCGAACTCAGACGGAAGAAGAAAAGCATACAACTCAGATATTACCTATGGAACCAATAATGAATTCGGTTTCGATTATCTGAGAGATAATATGGTGGCTTCACCTTCAGAATTGGTACAAAGAGAACTTAACTTTGCTATCGTGGATGAGGTAGACTCTGTATTGGTAGATGATGCAAGAACACCATTGATTATTTCCGGACCTGTTCCACAAGGAGACAGACAGGAATTTGATGTTTTGAAGCCATCTATTGACAGAATTGTTGAAGTTCAAAAGAAAACGGTTTCTGCTATTTTTAATGAAGCAAAAAAATTAATTGCAGCAGGAAACACCAAAGAAGGAGGATTCAAATTGCTTCAGGCTTACAGAGGTCTTCCTAAAAACAGACAATTAATCAAATTCTTATCGGAAAGCGGGAACAGAGCATTGCTTCAAAAAGTGGAAGCACAGTATATGCAGGATAACAACCGTGACATGCCGATCGTAGATAAAGATCTTTACTTCGTTATTGAAGAGAAGAACAATCAGGTTGACCTTACAGACAAAGGTGTTGAATACATGTCTCAAGGGAACTCTGATACCAACTTCTTCGTGCTTCCTGACATCGGGACTGAAATTGCTGAAGTAGAAGCTAAAAACTTATCTAAAGAAGAAGAGTTTGAAGCAAAAGAAAGACTTTTCTCTGACTTTGCTGAGAAATCAGAACGTGTACACACGATGAGCCAGCTATTGAAAGCCTATACATTATTTGAAAAAGATGATGAATATGTGGTGATTGATGGAGAGGTAAAAATCGTTGACGAGCAGACAGGTCGTATCATGGAAGGACGTCGTTATTCAGACGGTCTTCACCAGGCCATTGAAGCAAAGGAAAATGTAAAAATTGAGGCAGCAACTCAAACTTTTGCAACCATTACACTTCAAAACTATTTCCGTATGTACAACAAACTTACGGGAATGACAGGTACTGCAGAAACAGAGGCGGGAGAGCTTTGGGAAATCTACAAATTAGATGTTGTGGTAATTCCTACCAACCGTCCTATCTTAAGAAATGACAAACAGGATTTAGTTTTCAAAACTAACAGAGAAAAATATAACGCTGTCATTGAAGAAATTGAAAAATTAACGGCAGCAAGAAGACCAGTACTGGTAGGTACAACTTCTGTTGAAATTTCTCAGTTACTTTCAAAAGCACTTCAGCTAAGAAAAATTCCACACCAGGTACTGAACGCGAAACTTCACAAAAAAGAAGCAGAGATCGTTGCAGGAGCAGGACAGCCGGGCGTTGTAACTATTGCAACCAACATGGCAGGTCGTGGTACGGATATCAAGCTTTCTAAAGAAGTAAAAGAAGCCGGAGGTTTAGCAATTATCGGTACTGAAAGACACGATTCAAGACGTGTTGACAGACAGTTAAGAGGTAGAGCAGGACGTCAGGGAGATCCTGGAAGCTCTCAGTTCTATGTATCTCTTGAAGATAACTTGATGCGTTTATTCGGATCAGAAAGAATTGCTAAAATGATGGACAGAATGGGTCATAAAGATGGTGAAGTCATTCAGCATTCTATGATCAGTAAATCTATCGAAAGAGCTCAGAAAAAAGTAGAAGAGAATAACTTCGGAACAAGAAAGAGACTTCTAGAATATGATGACGTAATGAACAAGCAGCGTGACGTAATCTATAAGAGAAGAAAGAATGCTCTATTCGGAGATCACTTGAAATATGACATCACCAATATGATTTTCGATGTTGCCAATTCTATCGTTACGAAAGGAAAAGCAAACGGAAGTTATAAAGATTTTGAATATGAAATTATCAAAACTTTCACTATGGAATCTCCTGTTTCTGAAAGCGAATTTGGTAACAAAAACATTCAGGATTTAACGAATATCTTATTCAAAGCTGCTCAGGAAGATTATCAGATGAAACTGAACCTATTGAAAGAAAAATCATTCCCTATTATTGAGAATGTATATCAAAATCAAGGTTCAATGTTTAAAATGATTCAGGTGCCTTTCACAGACGGTCATAAAACAATGACTATTGTAGCTGATCTTAAAGAAGCTTATGATACTCAGTGTGAGAGTCTGGTTACTGATTTTGAGAAGAACATTACCCTGTCTCTTATTGATGAAAACTGGAAACTTCACCTTCGTGAGATGGATGACTTAAGAAGATCTTCACAAGGAGCTGTTTACGAGCAGAAAGATCCACTTGTCATTTATAAGCAGGAGTCTTTCCACTTATTCAGTGAGATGATCGACAAATTAAACAAAGAAATTATTTCGTTCTTATACAAAGGAGAAATTCCAGCGTAAGAAATAATTCAGAATATTATAAAAAATCCGCTTCAGCATTGCCTGGAGCGGATTTTTTTTATGTGGATATCATAATTTTATGACAAATATCAATCATTTAATTTATTTAGAACAGTTAAAAATAATATATTTGCAAAAAATTTGACTTTCATGAAAAATGTACTGATCTGTGCTTCTATGCTAGGCTCAATGCTGGCTTTTTCTCAGAAAAAGGACTCTGCTGCCACCAAAAGCATTGATGAAGTTATCATCAACACGTATGTGAAAAAAGATAGTGAATATTCAAACAAAATGCCTTTAAAAGCTATTGAAAACCCACAAGTCTATTCCAGTGTTGATAAAATCATTTTAGAAAATCAAGGAATTTATACCGTAGATGATGCCTTCAAAAATATTACAGGTTTACAAACGATGTGGACATCTAACGGAAGAGCGGGCGATGGTGGGGCTTATGTAAGTTTAAGAGGTTTTGTATCTGCCAACTCTTTAAGAAATGGTGTTTTAGGAGCAGTAACCGGAACTATAGATGCCATTAATTTAGAAAAAATTGAAGTCTTAAAAGGCCCTTCTGGAACATTATTCGGAAGCTTACTGACCAGTTACGGAGGAGTAATCAATAGGGTTACCAAAAAGCCTTATGAAACTTTCGGAGGAAACATTAATTTATCCGGAGGAAGTTATGACACTTATAGAGCTGCAGTAGACATTAATACGCCTCTTACACAAGATAAAAAACTATTGTTCCGGTTAAATTCTGCATATACCAATGAAGGAACATTCCAGACAGAGGGTTTCAGAAGAAACTTAGCAATAGCTCCCAGCTTAAGCTATAAACCAACAGATCGTCTAAGTATCAATCTGGATATGGAACTCTTTCAGATGAAAAATATGAGTGACCAGACCTTTTTCTTCTACTCAGGGGATTATCTAAAAAAGGTTAGCAATATTAAAGATCTTAATCTTGACTACAAAAATTCATACTTAGGAAAAGACCTTACCAATACCGGAAGAAGCATCAATTTCTTCGGACAGGTTAATTATAAAATATCAAATTCCATTACCTCTACTACTAATTTCAGTTCATCTTCCAGTTATTCTAACGGATTTATGCCCTATTTATATTTTATGGGAACAGATCCAAATATGATGTATAGAAGTGACCAATCAACAAGAGACAGTAAAAAAAGATCAATTAATTTCCAACAAAACTTCAACGGCGATTTCCGTATCGGAAACCTAAGAAACAGAGTGGTGGTTGGTTTTGATTATTTAAGGGTGAATAACAATCAAAATTTCTACGATATCAACGGTTTCGACAAAGGGCCAGACGGAACATCCGTTCCTGTTCCTTTGCATCAGCCTGGTTTTAATTATACCAATTTTAACGGTTCTACACTGCAGGAAAAATATAATGCTATAGCAGGAAATGAAACGCCTTATATTATAAAAGGAATACAGGAAAACTACGCTGTTTATATTTCCAATGTTCTTAATATCACAAATAATCTTAATGTCTTAATGGCATTACGTGTTGATAGTTTCAACAATCATCCAGGGATTATAGGATCTGCAAATTCAAAAGAAACTGAGCAATTTAAACAGACATTCTTTTCTCCTAAACTGGGAATTGTATATGAAGTAATTAAAGATAAAGTTTCCCTTTTTGGAAACTATCAGAATAGTTTTAAAAACCTGACTTTTTACACAGATGCAAACAAAGTCATAAGAACTCCAGATCCAGAACAAGCCAATCAAGTAGAAGGAGGAATCAAAACCAACCTTTTTAATGGAAAAGTATCTTCTACTTTCAGCTATTACAACATCAAAGTAAAAGATGTTCTTAGAAATATACCTTCTGAAGGGAATGCCAATGCACAAATACAGGACGGTACTATTGTAAGCAGAGGGGTGGAGCTTGAGATCAATGCTTACCTGGTAAAAGGTTTTACAGCCATAGCTGGATTTAGCTATAATGATTCAAAATATACGAAAGCTGATGAATCTGTTTTAGATTTAAGACCTAATACTTCCGGCTCTCCTTATTTGGCTAATTTATATGCTAGCTACCAATTCCTTGATGGAAGACTTAAAGGCCTAGGTTTTGGTGTAGGCGGAAATTATGCGAGTGAAAATAAGATTTACAATGCAAAAGACGGTGTATTCTCATTACCTTCTTATGTTGTTTTGAATGCCAACGCATATTACGATGCTAAAAAATTCAGAATAGGAGTGAAAGTAGACAACTTTACCAACCAACATTACTGGATTGGATATACAACAGCAAATCCACAAAGACTAATCAATGCAGTAGGAACTGTTACTTATAAATTCTAATTCATAATTATTTTTCAAAGCACTGAGCTTTATCAACAATGAAAAAATTAACTATAGGAGCCGCTCTGTTAACAACAATATTAACTTTCGCGCAGGAAAAAAAAGACACCATCAAATCCAACGATATTGAAGAAGTAGTTGTTAACGGAAGATATTACCAGAAATACAAACTCAACGAGGTTTCTGGTTCATTGAGAATCCAGACTCCGATCCTTGAGCTTCCACAGAATGTACAATCGATAAGCTCACAGGTTCTTGCCGATCAGCTTACATTAAATATGTCTGAGGGCATTGTTCGTAATGTGAGTGGTGCAAGAAAAGTAGAACACTGGGATAATGTGTATTCCAATGTTTTTATGAGAGGAGCAAGTATTTCCACTTTTATGAACGGAATGAACGTTTCTTCTACATGGGGACCTATTAACCCTGATGCCTCTATTATTGACAGAATAGAGTTTGTAAAAGGACCTGCCGGATTTATGGGTTCTATGGGAGATCCTGCCGGATTTTATAATGTGGTAACCAAAAAACCAACCGGGAAATTTGCCAATAGTGTACGTTTCACTACCGGAAGTTATAACCTTTTCAGAGGTGAAGCAGATCTGGATGGAGTTCTTGTAAAAGACGGTGTTTTAGATTACCGTATCAATTTAATGGGAAGTTCTAACAATTCGTGGGTTGAAAATGATAAAACAAGCAAAATTATTATTGCTCCGTCTATTACTTTCAGACCAACAAAGAGCACTACATTTACTGCACAGTACAATTATCAGTATTTAAAATTCAATCAGCCGGGAGCTTATCTAATGTCTAATGACGGATATGCCTCACTGAATGTACACACCAATTTTAATGATCCTAACTTCAAGAAGACTGAAGTAAAAGATCAGAGTTTATTCTTAAGTTTAGATCAAAAGCTTTTCAAAGACTGGGTTTGGAGTACACAATATGCTTACATGGATCTTACATATGACGGAGGTTCATGGTGGGGAACTTTTGATCCGAATAATAAAAATGTATTAAACAGAACATTAAGCAACTGGCAAGCTAAAGGAAAAAATCACATTTTCCAGACCTATGTAAGAGGAACTCTTAATACTGGGAATATTGTTCATAAAATCATTGCAGGGTTTGATTATGGTGACAGAAAATACAAGGCAGACTTTTCATCTTTTGCAGGTGGACCATTCCCGATTGATATTTATAATGTTCAGTATGGTGTAGATCCTTCAAAACTTCCTTCTTCTGACTTTTACACATTAAACCCATCTGCTCCTTTTTATGATGATGAAGGCGTAAAATATACTTCATATTATGCTCAGGATCAAATTGAAATGTTTAACAATAAGCTAAGAATAACATTAGCAGGAAGATATACAAGTGGTACCACTTATGCCGGATATCCATATTATTCTCCGGAAAATATTGTTCCAAGAAATCAAGCAGGAGAATTCACACCGAGAGTCGGAATTAGCTATTCTATCCTAAGCGATTTCTCTGCGTATGGAATCTATGATAAAACTTTTGTTCCACAATCTGCAGTAGGAATTAATAATACTCAGATCACAGATCCTTTCAGAGGACAAAATATTGAGTTCGGATTGAAAAAAGACTGGTTCGGTGGAAAATGGAACTCTACTTTTGCCGTTTACGAAATCAGAAGACAAAATATTCTTGTTGCAGGACCTAAAGAACAAAATGGAGGAAATCCTTTCCAGGTTGCTACAGGTGAACAAAGAGCAAGAGGTTTTGAAACAGATATCAAAGGAGAAATCATCAAAGGGTTGAACATTGTTATCAACTATGCTTATACTGATGCAAAAACCATCAAAGACACAGATCCTACAAGAATTGGAATTCAGTCTCCGGGAAATGCGAAAAATGTACAAAATACTTGGGTAAGCTACAGGTTTGAAAATGGCCTTATGAAAGGATTCGGAATTTCAGCTGGTTATCAGTATCAGGGAGGAAGACAATCCTGGTTTGGGGTAGGTGCAACAAAAGATCAAAGCCTTCCGGATTATTTTGATACCAACTTCGGGGTTTCGTATGTTGCCAAAAAATTCGATGTCAATCTAATATTGAATAATGTCCTTAACAAAAAACTTTACAGTGGATACAGAGGAGATGCCGGCGAATATGCTTGGATCTACAATGCTCCTCGTAACTGGAGATTATCAATAGGATATAAATTTTAAAAAAATCAAAGGTTAGCCCCTCACGGGGTTAACTTTTTGCTATGAGAAAAAAGCATCACAATAAAAAGAAAGCTTCTTCAAAAAAATGGTCCGCAAAACTGCATTTGTGGTTTGGCTTGTCCGTTGGTATCATTGTATTCATAGTCTCTCTTTCGGGGACTTTATATGTTTTTAAGGACGAAATACACAATAGCTTACGCAAAGAAGCCATTGATCTCAAAAAAGAGGATATCGGAAAAAAGCCATTGCCTATTACTCTGCTTCGTGAAAAAGTATCGCTGGAGCTTAATGAAAAGTATCCTGTCAGTGCTGTAGAAATTCCTTTGGATAAAACCAAGTCCTATCAGTTTGAATACTATGAAAAAAGTAAGAAAGGATGGAACTATTTTCAGCAGGTACTCATCAACAAGCAGGTCTATGTGAATCAGTATACCGGAGAAATCCTTGCCGTCTACAATGAAAAATATGATGTATTCAGTATCTTGAAGTATATCCACTGGGGACTTTTGCTGAATTCAGAATGGGGGCCGTACACCGTAGGAATCCCAACTGTTCTTTTTATTATTATGCTGATCACTGGAATCATTTTATGGTGGCCAAAAAATAAAAATGCCAGAAAAGGGCGTTTTTGGTTCAATTGGGAAAATGTAAAAAATTGGAAACGTAAAAACTATGACCTCCATAATATCCTGGGATTCTATGCATCATTTATCGCACTTTTATTAAGCGTTACAGGACTTTATTTTGCATATCCCTATGTAAAAAACACGTTTACGTTTGCATTATCCGGTTCCTGGGAACTTCCTAAGGAAAAAGAAAGAAAATCTCCGGACTCTCTGATGGCGAAGAATGAAGCTATTTTTGATCTGGCTGCAGCTCAGACAGAAAAATTATATGCAAAATCATCCAGCTTCAGAATTAATCTAAACGGAAAAAATAAAAAAGGAAAAGAACTGAAAAATCTTCCGGTAACCGTATACGGACTTGACGGAAGATACAGTGAAAGAAATATCCTGACATTTGACAAATATTCAGGAAAACTACTAGCCAACAAACCTCATCACAAACTCAATACCGCCGAGAAATATTCTAACGCCAATTATGATATCCATACCGGATCTTATTTCGGGATCATTGGAAAAATCATTTGGTTTATCGCGGGTCTCATCTGTACATCACTTCCTGTAACCGGATTTCTGGTCTGGTGGGGGAAAAGAAAGAAAAAAGGAAAAAAAATATAATGAAAAAAGTGCTTTTATCAGCTGCCTGCTTAGGAACGACAACCGTTTTTGCTCAGGTTAAAGATAGTTTACAGACCAAGAATGTGGATGAGGTCGTAATGACCGCTTCAAGGAAGAAGGAGAACATTAAAGAAGTTCCCAGCTCTATCACTGTTGTTGCAGAAAAGCAGATACAGTCTCAGCTGACCGTCAATTCAGATATCACAAGTATCCTTCAGTATACCGTTCCAAGTTTAGGAACGAATTCCGGTCAGACTTCCAACACAGGCCAGACCTTAAGAGGGCGTCAGGTATTGGTATTAATCGACGGGATTCCACAGTCTACTCCACTTCGGAACGGGGCAAGGGATTTAAGAGTAATTGATCCTTCAGCTATTGAAAGAATTGAAGTGATAAAAGGGGCATCCTCCATTTATGGGAACGGTGCAGACGGTGGTATAATCAACTATATTACGAAAAGAAGTAAAACTGATAAGAAGATTTCCGGGATTTCTCAGATTGGTATTACAGAGCAGTCTTATGGAGGAACGTTAGGCGTAAGAGCCAGCCAGCTTTTAACCGGAAAGGTCAGTAAATTTGACTATACCTTATCACTGGCCTATGAAAGAACGGGTTATATGAAAGATGGAGACGGTGTCATGCTAAGTCCAACTTACAGTACCGCAAAAATGGACAACTATAACGGAATGCTGAAGCTAGGTTATGATATCAATGACAATCAGAGAATTGAAGCATCCTATATTGGCTATTCATCAAGATCAAATCTTAATTTAGGATTAAAGACAGGTGTTTACGGAATTGAACCTACTATTGGACAAGGAGAAGGGAAAAGCCTGGAAACAACACCTCAGGGGACACCAAAGAACCACAATATCAGACTAAGTTATGATAACAAAAACTTATTTGCCGGAACAGCCTTAAATATTAATCTTTATTACCAGGATTTTAAAACAGTTTACGGATATAGCGATACGTTTTTTAATGGAGGGCAATCCAATGTTATTTCCAAAAAAGCAGGAGCCAGATTTAATTTTGATACACAGCTTTGGAATACTCAAAATTCTCAGGGAGAAATTATCTATGGAGCTGATATTTTAAATGATCAAACGGTACAAAAACTGGAAGACGGACGCTTCTGGACTCCCAATATGAGTATGACCAATATTGCGCCTTTCCTGTTGGTAAAAATTGATCTGCTTAAAAAGCTAACCATTAAAGGAGGGCTTCGCTATGAAAACATCAAGGTCAATGTAGATGATTTCAACACCCTTTCTGTTATTAAAAACGATGGAACATTTACCAAAAGTATTCCTGTAAACGGAGGAAAACTAAGCTATAATGCCTTAGTGGGAAATATAGGTCTCCGCTATAATATTGAACCTTATATCAATCTTTTCGGAAGCTTTTCACAGGCCTACTCTATCAATGAGCTGGGAAGAATTCTAAGAACCTCAACTTCTGAGACGATTCAAAACCTTGAAACAAAACCCATCATTGTTAATAATTACGAACTGGGAGCAACAGGACAGCTTTCCAGCTGGCTTAACTATGAGCTGACTTCCTACGTAAGTACATCAAAGCTGGGAGCAACCTTTGTACAGAGTGCAGACAGAGCTTTAACCATAAAAAGAGCTCCTGAAGTAATTTATGGAGTGGAAGGATTTCTGCATTTTACACCTGTCAAATGGCTTCAGTTCGGAGGAAGCTATAGCTGGATGGAAGGTATTACTTCTCCGGATGACAATGGAGATTATTCTGCAAAAATCAACAACAGCAGAATTTCAGCACCTAAAGTACTGGCTTATGCTCAGGTAAAGCCTATCCAGACATTATCTGTCGGGGTAGATATGCTTCATTCATTCAGACAGAACAGATTTGATCCTAATGCAAAAACAGGTTTATATGCTTATGGGGAAGGATATGTTCCGGACTACACTGTTTTTAACCTAAAAGCAAGCTACGAGGTAAACAACAACTGGAAGGTATCTTTAGGGGTTGAAAATATTCTCAACAGAGTTTACCAACCGTCAATTGCCTGGTGGGCTGCCAGAGACAGTGATTTCACCAACTCTCTGGGAGCAAGGGGAACTTTCATGATTGAATATAAATTTTAATTAAACTAAATAAAACTAAAACTTATCTTTGCGTTAGTTTTCAATTACGATATGAATAAAAAGCATCATCATAAAAAAAAACCGGGATTCTTTAAAAAATGGTCTGCAAAACTGCACCTGTGGTTCGGGCTGGGAATAGGATTTCTGATTTTTATTATCTCCATTACCGGGGCATTGTATGTCTTTAAAGATGAAGTAGAAAACTTTACACGTAAAGATGTCATTTACCATCAGGAACAAAATATTGAGCAGAAGCAGGTTCTTCCCATTAGAATAATGGAAAAATCCGTTGCAGAGCAGGTAAAAGAAAAATATCCTGTCCACTGGGTCAATATTCCTATCGACAAAAAACTGTCGTATGTCTTCTACTGGTATGAACACAATACGGACGCCTGGAATTATTTTGATGAATTTCCTGTCTATAAAGCTGCCTATGTCAATCCCTATACCGGAAAAGTGCTGAGGGTGTATGACGAGAAAAACGGCTTTTTCAATATTGTAAAAATGATTCACTGGAGCTACCTTTTAAAACAGGACTGGGGAACTTATGTAGTAGGAATACCGGTAATCATTTTCATCATTATGCTGATCAGCGGGATTATTCTGTGGTGGCCAAAAAACAAAGCAGCAAGAAAACAACGTTTTGCATTCAAGTGGAAGAATATCAAGAGCTGGAAAAGAAAGAACTACGATCTTCATAATGTCTTAGGATTTTATGCTTCCATCTTTGCTTTAATTTTCTCTATAACGGGATTGTTTTATGCCTTCTTTGTGGTTCAGGCTATGATCTATGTACTATTCTCCGGGGGAGAAACCAAATACCCGGATTTTTCACACATCAAGACAAAGGCTCCCATTGAGCTCAGAACGGAAGGAACTCTGGATAAAATCATCAATACAGTGAAACAGAAGTATCCGGATTCTTATGGATTTGCGATAGATCTTGGCCACGAACATATGGATGACCACGAGCATCCTAACTTTGAAGTCTATGTAAAGCACCTTAGCTATTCTTATCACAAAAGCAGCAGCCTGATCTTCGATGAAAACTCAGGAGAATTGCTTCATACCCATGATCAGAAAGACAAAAATTTCGGTGAAAAGGTAGTGGGATCCAATTATGATATCCACGTGGGATCCATTTTAGGGCTTCCTACCAAGATTATTGCCTTTATTGTCAGTCTTATCTGCGCATCACTTCCGGTAACAGGATTTATGATCTGGTGGGGACGGAAAAAGAAAAAACCGTTAAAAACAGCCTAAAATTTTAAATAAAATGCAGTTCTTAATCCATTAATACAATCTTTTTTATAATTTTAGCCCCTAGAATTTAATAATAGAATGTCATTAATAGATTTATCAAAACAAGTTGCTCTGGGAGTTGATATTGGCGGAACCAATACCAAATTTGGAATAGTCAATCATCGTGGAGAAGTTCTGGACAAAGGAAACCTTAGAACCGATGCCTATGACAGAGTGGAAGATTTTATCGATGCTTTATATGAACACGTTTATCCTTTAATGGAAAAACATGGTACTGAAAAAAATTTCGACGGAATCGGAGTAGGTGCACCCAATGCAAACTATTACAAAGGAACTATAGAACTGGCTCCTAACCTGCCCTGGAAAGGTGTCATTCCTTTTGCAGAGCTGATGACGGCTAAGTTTAATTTGCCTTGTACCGTGACCAATGATGCAAATGCAGCAGCTTTAGGGGAAATGCTTTTCGGAGCAGCAAGGGGAATGAAAGACTTTATCATGATCACTCTGGGAACAGGGGTAGGAAGCGGGATCATTGCCAATGGAAGCCTGATCTATGGACATGATGGCTTTGCCGGAGAATTGGGCCATACCATTGTAAAACCGGGAGGAAGAAAACACTGGAGTACAGGGTCTGAAGGAAGTCTGGAAGCTTATGCCTCTGCAACAGGGATTACAATCACAGCAAAAAAGATGAGAGCAGAATTCGCAGAGTCTATGCTGAACCAATATCCTGAAGAGGAAATCAATTCTAAAACAGTGTATGAATGTGCATTAAAAGAAGACCCGATTGCTATTGAAGTTTTCAGATATACAGGACAAAAACTGGGTGAAGCATTAGCTAATTTTGTAATGTTTTCTTCACCACAGGCAATCCTTTTATTCGGAGGGGTCATCAAGGCAGGAGACTTTATCTTAAAGCCTGCAAAACTGCATATGGAAAGAAACCTTCTTCCAATCTTTAGAAATAAAGTAAAATTAGTATTCAGTGAGCTGGACGAAGCAGATGCAGCCATCTTGGGGGCAAGTGCTTTGGTTTGGGAAAAATAACTGAAAAGCTATTTTAAATAATATCAAGCATCCTTTTTAGGGTGCTTTTTCTTTTTCAGAAATATAGATGACGCTGATTCCTACAGATGATTGAGGTTTATTTTTTATGATACTCGTTGGGATCAATTGGGGTTTAAAATCATTTGCCATATCTATCATTGTAATTTGAGTTTAAGATGCTCAAATGAAAAACTTTTTCATAATTTTGATTTGCCTTTTTAACGCCCTTCATGGGTAAAGAAAAGAATATGTAAACGATATAATTACCCTAACAATGGATAAAAATAATTTAGAACAGATCATCTTTGGTGGCGGATGTTTCTGGTGTGTAGAAAGCTGCTTCAATATGCTGAAGGGTGTTGAGTCTGCTATTTCAGGATACTCCGGTGGACACAAAGAAAACCCGACTTATGAAGAAGTATGTACCGGAACAACTGATCATGCCGAAGTAGTACAGATCACTTACGATCCTGCTATTATTTCTTATGAACAACTGATGGATGTATTCTTTTTCCTTCACGACCCTACCCAACTGAACCGTCAGGGAAATGACATCGGAACGCAATACCGTTCAGTAATCTTCTATAAGGATGATGCTGAAAAACAGAGTGCTGAAAAAGCATTAAAGACCTCTGAAGAATCAGGAAGATGGTCAGGAACCTATGTGACTGAATTGGCTCCTTTCGAAAAATTCTGGCCGGCAGAACAATACCATCAGGGATATTACAATGTCAACCCTAATCAGCCTTACTGCAGCGCTGTGGTAGGTCCTAAAATACAGAAATTTAAAAAGCATTTCGGCGAATTGGGAATGCTGAATATCGAGTAAATAAAACAGAGCGAAGAGAAATCTTCGTTTTTTTTTTGATAAAATAAAACGCTTGTAAAAACTATTCCTGTACTTCTATAGAATCTTTATGCTCACCTGCATATTTATAGATGATGAAAGGTGTAGATTTTCTCAACTCTCTCCCGTTATCAGGATCTATACCATCTTCAGTAAAAAACTCAACTTCATTATTGTATTTGGAATACCAGGTTTTCCCTAGCGCATTAAATTCCGTTAGCGTATCCTTTCTGGTGATTTTTTTAAAGTACTGGAATTTATGTTCATTCATCGCCACGATATCAAGCCCTGGCCTGATATAGCTGCTGTCTGTACCCATATACCTTTCCCCATCCCAATACATATACTTTTTCTCAATACCCGGTTTTACAGGGCTTATAAATGAAAGTCCCACGGTCTTATTATTGGAAAAAACAACATTTCCCGTAACCAGGCATAGCAGTAAAGCAATCTCCATAATCCCCAATCCATTCTGTTTGATATACTCAGGCACTTTAAAATGCTGTTCATTGGTAATATTAATGACCAACTTAGAAATTTGTTCTGATATAGATTCTTCATCTTCATCCACCTTAATCTTGATCATCGTTTTATTAGCCTTTTCATCTTCTTTCGTGAAAGTCCGGGAGAAGTCTACAAAATCCTTATATCCAAGGTATTGACTTAGCTTATCAAGCTTAAAGGGTTCTATGTTTATCTTATCCTTAATTTCTGTCACATAGGCATCATAATACCTTACAAGAGTTTTATCTGTAATCGTAAAATACAGGGTTTCCTCCAGGTGTACGCTTAAAAAAAGAGCTATTCCACTTTTCGTTTCCTTCCCCGAATCCTCCTCTCCCTGCTTGAATACCTCATGAATTAGTAGTTTTATTTTGGACATATATAGTTTTTATCAGTCTTTACAAAATAGGTGATTTCCTCTCGTCCCACATTACGGATTTCCGTAACCCCTTCCTGTCCATTTCCTGTCTATCGATGTCTGTGTTTTGTCTAACACCTGCTCCTCTTCTTGTCGCATCTTTGCTTCAGAAAATCAGTGATAAACAAAACATTACAAAAACAAATTTACAAAACTGATTTCAAAATCACCAGATAAAACGGAGGAAAACTCCGGGTTGGGAAGCAGATGTTTCTCCTCCGTTTTTGAAGGTTCACTTCCCAAAAAATTAAGAAGCGCTTCGAAATTTTAAACGTGTACAGCCTGAGATACATACATCTCAGGAGGAAGAAAACAATTTCAACTTCAAAAATTTTACGGAAATGATCCAGATTATATTAATGCTATTCGGTTTAGCATTCCCAAATAATAACGCAAATACAGTAACTAGTGATAACGACGGAACAGTACTAATGTCAATAACAGAAGACCCAATTACTGACGGCGGCGGAAACGGAAATGGCCACGGAAACGGTGGAAGTACAGGAGGAAATACGGGACAAACCCCACCACCTTTTTCACAACCCTAATTATAGAAAGAGTAGATTGTTTAAATCTGCTCTTTTTCTTATTTTGCAGGAAAAAACAAAGTAACCAAACACATGAAGAAGTACTATTTATTTATTTTACTAATTCTGCTTTTTTCCTGTAGAAAAACACATTTAGATAAACAAACTCCAACAACAGCAGATGCATACTACAGTAAGGCAAAAGAAATCTATGCTAATTCTGATTCTGCTTTTTATTATTTTAACCTAGCTAAAAATTTTTATTTAGATATAAATGATTCATCCGGAGTAAGCAAATCTTTAGTAAACATGGCTATTATACAAAATAATAAAGGTGATTACTATGGAAGTATAGAAACTTCTCTTGAAGCAAATAAGTTTTTAAAAAAAACAAAAGATAGCATTGTGAGAAGTACCTTAGCTTCTAACTATAACAGTATGGGAACTTGTTCATCGTACCTTTATGACTTTGGTAATTCTTTAAAGTATTATACTCAAGCTTTAAAATATGTGAATGTTCCAAAAAACAAGTATATATATTATAACAATCTCGGTGATGTTTTAATCACACTAGGAAAATATAAAGAAGCAATCAAAAACATAAAACTTGCATTACCAACAACTGATAGCTTAAATTACGCAATGGTCATCAATAACTTAGCAAGAGCAAAATATTATGATGATAAAAACTACAATCCCCTTACTGAATTTAATAGAGCATTGGAAATAAGAAAAAGAAATAATAGCAGCATAGATGAGAATTCAAGCTATGCCACATTAGCCAATTATTATTTTTATTCCGACAAAAAGAAGGCGTTGTATTATGCTCAGCAAATGTTGAATACTTCTAAAAAAAATAAGAGTTTCGAGGATCAGCTCCAGGCACTACAAAAAATAATAAATCTAACTCCTAATAATCATTTGGTCTATTTTGAAGAGTTCCAAAAATTAAATGATAGTGTACAAATCGCAAGAAATAAAGCGAAAAATCAATTTGCAACAATAAGGTATGATGTAGAAAAAAAGAACACAGAAAATCAAACATTAAAACTCCAGCAAGCTGAAAAAGAGGTTCAGCTTCTCTATCGAAATATTGGCATAGGTGCTTTGTCTCTATCTTTAATCGGGGGTCTATTTTGGTACAGAAGAAGGAGAAAAAGACTTCAGCAGGAGAAAGAACTTGAGGTCAAAAATACACAGCTAAAAATGTCTAAAAAAGTTCATGATGTCGTTGCCAATGGGATCTACCAGGTGATGACAAAAATTGAAAACCAGGAAGTTTTCGACAAAGAGGAAGCACTGGACGAACTGGAATTCGTGTATGAAAAATCCAGGGATATATCTTATGACAAAACAGACATCCATGAAACCCTGGAATTTGATCAAAAAATATCAGCTCTTGTGGGTTCATTTAAAAATAATGAGGTAGAAACATATCTTGTCGGAAATGACAAAAGCATTTGGAACGGATTGAAGGACTCGTCAAGAAATGAAGTCTACCAAATCATTCGTGAATTGCTTGTCAATATGAAAAAACACAGTAGGGCAAGCAGAGTTGTTTTTAAATTTGAGCGAATTAACAACAAAATCCAAATTCAGTATACAGACAATGGAATAGGAATATCCGAAGGCTTAGTCCGTAAAAATGGACTTACAAATACGGATTCCCGTATTGAAACCATCCATGGAGAAATTATTTTTGACACTAAAACCGAAAAAGGATTGAAAATTAGTATTTCGTTTCCTGTTTCTTAAAAAATCTAAAAAGAATGTTCAAAAAAATTTTAATTGCCGAAGACCACGAAAGTATTAATCTCTCTGTACAAAAAACATTAGAAGAGCTCAACATCCCGAATGTTGACTATGTATATTACTGTGATGATGCCTTAGCTAAAATTCAAAAGGCTATCCGTGAAAACAACCCTTACGATTTATTAATTACCGATCTTTATTATGAAGAAGATCATCATCTCCAGAAAATCAAAGACGGAAAAGAACTGATCCTGAAAATTAAAGAAATACAGCCTTCCCTAAAGGTAATTGTATTCTCTGCTGAGCACAAATCCGGGGTAATCGACTCTCTCTTCAATGAGTGTAAAGTCAACGGATATGTCCGGAAAGCCAGAAATGACTCTAAAGAACTCAAAAAGTCGATTGCTTCCGTCTACATTAATGAGAACTATTTATCTCTTGATCTGAAACAGGATATAAAAAAGCTCAACAGTTATGAATTTTCTGCATATGACATTACTCTGGTCACCTTACTTTCAAAAGGAGTCCTGCAGAAAAATATTCCCAATTATCTACAGGAAAATGACATAAAACCTTACAGCCTGAGCAGTGTAGAGAAGAAATTAAACGGTCTGAAAGAAGATCTTGAAGTCACCAGCAATGAGCACCTTGTGGCTTTTTGTAAGGACATAGGAATTATTTAATAACCATATCAATTAAGTCCCTTTTAATAAAAACCTTTCAATTTTGAGAGGTTTTTTGTTTTACGGATTCCCGTAAGGATTGAAAACTAAAGGGTTATATTTTTGGAGTATTAAAACAGAATATAATTATGGGAACGTTTATCATCTCGAAAAGAAAAAATAATGAATATCAATTCAATCTGAAAGCCGGAAACGGAGAAATTATTTTAACCAGTGAAGGATATGTCCAGAAAGCATCATGTCATAAAGGAATAGAGTCTGTTAAAATTAACTCTCAGGAAGATTCCAGGTATGACAGGCGAATAGCTGTAAATACTAAAGATTACTTCGTTCTTAAAGCCCGGAATGGAGAAATTATCGGCAAGAGCCAATTTTACAGTTCAAAACTTGCAATGGAAAATGGAATTGCTTCTGTAAAAAATAATGCTCCTGAAGCTGAAATTATTGACGAAACTATTTAAAAAAAATAAAACAATGGACCTTAAAATTAAACTGGACCAGCTCCATCAGAAAGTAATTGGTCTGAAAGAACAGATCGGAACGGAAGAAGCTACAAAAAATGCCTTTGTAATGCCTTTTATACAGATTTTGGGCTATGATATTTTCAACCCTACAGAGGTAGTTCCGGAATACATCTGTGATATCGGAACAAAGAAAGGAGAAAAGGTAGATTATGTAATCAAAAATAATGAGGAACCCATCTTCATTATTGAATGTAAACATTGGAAAGAAAGTGCAGATGTCCATAATTCTCAGCTCCACAGGTATTATCATGTTTCCAAAACAAGATTTGGAGTTCTTACCAACGGTATTATCTATAATTTCTATACCGATCTTGAAAAGCCTAATGTGATGGATGAAAAACCATTTTTCACAATAAACATTGAGGATTTAAAAGACAGCTCCATCAAAATCCTGGAAAGCTTTACCAAGAAAGACTATAATCTGGAAAGCATCCTGGATTCTGCAGAGGCATTAAAATATATTAAAGCCATCAGAAGAGAATTTGAAAAAGAAATTGAAAATCCTTCTGATGAAATGGTGCGCCTTCTGGTCAACCGTTTTTTCGAAAAACCACTAACGGCCAACAGAATGATTTCTTTCAAAGAATATGCAAAAAAGGCCTTATCTACTTCCATTAATGAATCTATAAGCTTTAGACTGAAGTCCGCATTAAGCATCAATGAACAAATTGAAAAACGAGATGAAAATGTAAATGTTCCCACATCTATCGACGAAAATAACGACTCTAAAATTATCACAACAGAAGAAGAGCTTGAGGGATTTCAAATCGTAAAAGCTATTCTGAGAGAAAAGATATCTTCTTCCCGAATTGCTTACAGAGACACCTTGTCCTATTTTGGAATTTTGCTGGATGACAACAATAGAAAACCGATCTGCAGGCTACACTTTAATACCTCAAATAAGTATATAGAAATTTTTCACAATGGTAAAGATGCAGGTGAAAAAGCTCTACTGAATAATCTTGATGAAATCTATAACTACCGAAATGAACTCCATAAAACCTTAGAAAATTACAACTAAACCCATGAAAACATTCATCTCCATATTACTTTCTTGTTTGTTGGGGTTTGTTTCTGATTCTTTTTCGTCATCCCAACCAGAAAAGGATGACTATAATGCAAGAAGGTGCACCGGCTCCTCTACCTGTTCTGCCTGTTCCAATTGCTCCGGATGCGCCCATTGTAAAAGCGGTGGGACATGCGGGGTGTGCAAAGGTAACTTTTCAGGTAAAAGCAAGCCCTCTGTATCTTCAAAAAGAGAGGAAACAAAAAATAATCCCAAGAAAGCTCCAAAGGTCTTTATTGAAGACAACCATCTTAATTTCAATTCCAATAAAACAATCATTGCCACCCGATCTGTTTCCATTTTTGAAAAGCCTTCTTTCCATTCGAAAGTGATAGAAACCGTTTCAAAAAAAATACCATTGATCACTCTTTCAAAAAATGGCCCATGGTATAAGGTAAAAGTACAGAAATCCGGAAAAACAGGATATGTGAACAGTGCTCATATTCAATAACCAAAAATAAAATATCACATGAATTTAAAACAATTTTTAAACGAAGAACAGGATCCGAAAGCTGTAGAAAAGCTTTTGGAAAAGATAACCAGCCTTCTTACATCACAAGAATTTGTAGAATACATTGCTGTTCAGAAAAAACCGGCAATGAACTTTTCTCCGGATTGTATTGCTCTTACGAACAGGAGAATTATTTTCTGTAGACCTAAAAACTTCGGCCTATCAATGGACTTTCAGGATTATAATTGGGTAGATGTTGCAGACTGTCATATAAAAGAAGGAATTCTAGGTGCTACATTTATCATAAAAACAATAAAGAGTTATTCTAACATGATGGATTATCTTCCAAAAGCACAGGCCAGGAAACTCTATCAGTATGCACAGGAAATAGAAGAGCAGATGAGAGGAGTAAGAAGAGAAAAAGATCTGGAAACCATAAGAGGCTTCAGCAGGTGGGGTTACCGTGAACAATGCGACTCCAATTATTGCACAGCCACAACAATTCCAGCAGCATACACCCCATCTTATTGAAAGTGAAGATCCTTTTGCCCTTTTACAAAAGCTTAAAGGACTCATGGAAAATGGGATTATTTCTCCCGAAGAATTTGAAGAAAAAAAGAACGAAGTCTTATCAAGAGTTTAAAATTATGAAATCAAAATTTACAGCCGCTATTCTCGCTTTATTTTTAGGAGGCCTTGGCATACACAGATTTTATTTAGGACAAAATACACTAGGTATTTTATATCTTGTATTTTGTTGGACCTTTATTCCGGCATTGATTGCCTTGTTTGATTTTTTTATTTTCATTTTTATGTCTGAAGACAGTTTCAATTACAAATACAACCTCCGGACAGGATTTTAAAATTAAAAAAATGAAACCATTCTTTATCCTATGTGCGATAAGTTGTTTCATTGCTATTTTCAGGCTTCCTATTGAATATTATACTTTCTTACGCATCTTTATTTCCATTGGCGCCTTGATTGTTATTTACAATGCTCTCCGTTTTAAACACTATTATGTAAGCATATTATTTTTAGGAATTCTTACTCTTTTCAACCCTATTTTTCCAATCTACCTCTACAAAAAAAGCATATGGATTCCCCTGGATGTCATCACAGGAGTTTTATTTCTGCTGCTTGATTTTATAGAAAAGACCGAACAAAAAAATGAAGAGAAAAAAGAACATGAAAAAACACAAGTACAACAGACTTTGCCTAAAATGAACACACGAGACATCATCATCAACCCTAAAAAAAATAAACAAGACTAATCATCATGGAAAATATTCAAATTACTGAAAATCTTAAAGCACACTTTCTAAGGCTCTATCAAATGGCCATTTGTGATGACGATTTCAGTCCCCTGGAGCTAAAAATGCTTTATAAATCTGCTGAAGAAAGAGGAATTTCATCTAAAAATCTGGATGAAATTCTAATGAATCCCATCAACCTAAAGTCATTAACTCCACAAACTATTGAAGAAAAAATAGACTATCTATATGACCTCACAGTAATGGTTTGGGCAGATGGCATCGTTTCTCCCAATGAGTATTCAGCAATGGAAAAATATGTTCTCATGTTTGGTTTTTTAGAAGAAAATGTAAAAGCCATTGTTGATTATCTTATTGAAGCCGTAAAGCTTGGAAAAAGCAAAACAGATATTTTATTTGAATTAAAAAACTGAATGAAATGACTACTACTATCAAAAATTTATTTAAATTAAAATCTACCCAGGTAGAAAGTCTGCAGGAGCAAGTCCCAAAAACAGAAGTAAAACACAATGAAGAATCTGCTGAAGAAAGTAGAAAAAGAACTTATCACGAATCTGGATATAGGGATAGTTCCCGAAATAATGGAAATCATACCACTTTAATCATTTGCCTTGATGCCGTTTATTCAAAATTTCAAAATGAAGAAAAAGAGCTTGTTGAAAAACAACAGAAACTGAAAGAATCTTACATAAACGAACAGAAAAACAGAGAGACTGAAATAAAAGCGTTAACTGTTTCATTAGAAAATAAAGAGGATTTACTAAAGATAAAACACGATGAAGTAGAAGAATTCCAAAGAAAAAATGAGGTTTTAAAAGCTGAAATTAATGATCTCCCAAGAAATCCCGAAAAGCATAATGTAAAAGCGACTCGGGGAGCTTCAACAAAATTCTGGATTGGATTTATTCTTTTAATTCCTATCAGCCTATATCTGTTCACCTTCTATATTTCAACTTCCTATTCCGCATTCTTCAGAAATTTTGATCCCAATAGCACTATTATTCGAAACGTATTAGATGCACAAGCTCTCAGTAAAGCTTGGAACGATGGTCCGCTGGAAGGTGCTTTTATAACCCTTATTCCATTTGTTTTCCTAGGCTTAGGGTTTCTGATTCACATGTTTGGGGAAAATAAAAGTTGGATAAACTATGTAAAATTAGGCTTATTATTCATTGTTACTTTTATTTTCGATGCCATCTTAGCTTATGAAATTGAATCTAAATTATACTTGCTAAACAAGACTTTTGAGTCTCCTGACTTCAATCTTTCCATTGCCTTTACCAAGAACCAGTTTTGGGGGATTATATTCGCTGGATTCATTGTCTATATCATCTGGGGATTGGTTTTTGACTTTGTTATGAAAGAACATAGGGAAAAAGATAAGATCAAAAATGAACAGGAGATCAGACAAAAAAATGTCCTTTTCAATTTGGAGAAAATCAATGCTTTAAAAAAGGAAATTGAAGATATCAAGAATTTGATTGGAAACATTAAAGAAAACATGATCAAAGCTAAAGGGAGAATTGAAGAATTACAGAATATTATTGACGGAGTTATTATCCCTACCAAAGATTATAAATTATATGCTTCTGAATATGTACAGGGTTGGGTTACTTTCATTGGTGAAAAAATAGCAGTCTCAAAATCAGAAAAACAAACCATGATAGACAGTTGTATTGAAACCTATACTACAAATCTGGAAATGGTAGGTGCCAATAGCGAAAATCAAAATTCAGTTTATTTATCTGTTCTATAAATCACATCCTATGAGAAAAATATTTTATTTATTAATGATTATTTCCATGGTTTCCTGCCATAAAAATCCAGAAAAAACCAATGACAGCAAGGAAGACTCTATAAAAGCAGATCCCAATAATATAAATATAAGCATTCTTATTGACCTTTCAGACAGAATTGATCCGGAAACCAACCCCAATACCACCATGCAGTATTCACAACGGGATCTTGAATATATTAAGGCAATCAGCCAAGGTTTTTTAAACCATATCAAAAGTAAAAAAGTTATTCAACTTAACGACCAGATGCAGGTTTTCTTCAATCCTGAGCCTTCAGATCCTAAAATGAATGAATTGACAAAAGAACTAAAAGTTTCCTTTGATAAAAATACATCTAAAGAAAATATAGAGCTGATTAATAAAAAATATTCTACACTTCCTGCAAATATTTATCAATCAGCAATTAAAGACAAAGCTTTTGTAGGCTCTGATATTTGGGAGTTCTTTAAAAATAAAATAAATGATTATTGTATTAAAGATGATCACAGGAATATCTTATTCATCCTTACTGATGGTTATATGTACCATGAAGACTCCCAATTCTCAGAAAAATCCAAAACATCTTATTTGACATCTAAACTGATCAAATCACAGCATCTTACAACTTCCGATTATAAATCTATCATGAAAAACAATCAGTATGGTTTTGTGAAGGCAAATGATAATCTGAAAAATTTAGAAGTGATCGTTCTCGGAATTAATCCCGAAAAAGGAAACCCTTTCGAAGAAAGCGTAATCAAGGAATATTGGGAAAATTGGTTCAAGGAAATGAAAATCAAAAATTATCAGATAAAATCTGCCGATCTCCCTTCTAATCTGGAACCTATTATTTTAAAAGCAATAACGGGTAAAAACTAAAACCCATAACTAAAAAAGGTATCTCATTTCTGAGATACCTTTCTTTTATTTTCTAATCATTTCCGTATGTGGAATATCATCTTCAAGATATTTCTTACCTGTATCCACAAACCCGAATTCAGCATAAAATCTTAACAGGTAATCCTGTGCTGAGATTTTGATTTCAGAGGTATGAAAACGGTTTTCTATGGTTTCCACAGCATATTTTATCAGCAGTTTCCCAAGGCTCTTTCCTCTAGCCTGTTCTGTTGTTAAAACCCTTCCAAACGAAGTCTCATCGTACTTGATTCCTTTATCAAAAACACGACAGTATGCAAGAACCTGCCCTTCTTCTTCGGCCCAGATATGCACTGCTTTCTGATCATAGTTATCCAGATCAGGATAAGGGCAGTTCTGTTCAATTACAAAAACATCTATACGTGCCTTTAGTACTGAATACAACTCAGGAACCGTAAACTCTTCAAAAGTTTTAATTTTCCAGACTATATTACTCATCGAAACTTACGTGGTTATTAATTAAAAATTCATTTGTTGTTTGGATGAAATTCAGAATTTCATCACAGCCTGATTTCTTTTCGGCAGAAGTCACATAAATTTCCGGTAAATCTTCCCATGTTTTATGCAGCTCATTTTTATAGTTTTCTACATTCTGAACAGCTATATTGGGTTTCAGCTTATCAACCTTTGTGAAAACAATTGAAAAAGGAACTCCGCTTTCTCCGCACCATTGAATAAATTCCAAATCAATCTTTTGAGGACTGTGTCTGGAGTCTACCAATACAAAAAGATTAACAAGATTTCTTCTGTTTAAAATATAATTGGTAATCAGCTTTTCAAAATCTTTTCGCTGAACTTTTGAAACTTTGGCATATCCATACCCTGGTAAATCCGTAAGATACCAGTTTTCATTCACAAGAAAATGATTGATCAGCTGGGTTTTTCCCGGAGTCTGTGAAGTTTTAGCCAAATCTTTATGATTCATCATGGCATTGATCAATGAGGATTTTCCTACATTAGATCTTCCGATAAAAGCATATTCCGGAATATTCGGTTCAGGGCATTCCTGCCATTTTCCACTACTCTTTACAAAATCTGCTGTCTTAATAATCATTTTGAATATATTTTAGAAAAATAAACCATTAAGAAAAGCTCCTAATGGTCATTTATGTATTTAAACTTTATCTTTTACCCAGCTATAGAGAATTTCATTGAATTCATCTGGTTTTTCCATCATCGCAGCGTGCCCGCACTGATCTATCCAAAACAAATCTGAATTGGGGATAAACTTGTGCATATCCTGGGCCACTTCCGGAGGGGTTACATTATCCTGTTTTCCCCAGATCAGACAGGTTGGTGTCAATATCTTGGGAAGATCATTCAACATATTATGCTTGATGGCACTTCTGGCCAGCATAACGGTCTTTATTCCTTTCATTCTGTCATTGACTACCCCAAATACCTCATCTACAAGGTCTTCAGTGGCAATTTTAGGATCATAAAAAACTTCTTCCGTTTTTTTTCTGATATAAGATCGGTCATTCTTTCTGGGAAAACTATCCCCGAATGTCCTTTCATACAATCCTGAACTTCCTGTCAGAACAAGGTTTTTTACCAGATCCGGTCTTGCCAATGTTAAGATAAGCCCTACGTGACCTCCCATTGAGTTTCCTACAATAGTAACTGGTCCCGAAATATGACTTTCTATAAACTTGATAATATATTTTGCTATGGTGGTAAGATTCGTATTGAGTACCGGTAGATCGTAGATAGGCAATTGAGGTACGTATACCTTAAATCCTCTGTCCGAAAAAAAATCTACCATTTTATCGAAATTACTCAAACCACCCATTAACCCGTGCAACAGCACCAATGGATGTCCTTCTCCCGCCTCTACATAGGAATATTTCTTTTCTTTTTTTGTACTAAATATCATAAAACGCTTTAATGAAGCCCTGCAAAAATACAAATTAAACCTCAAAAATATTTTGATTATCCTAATTTAAGATAAAAATAATATAATATTCCCCTTTTTAACTTTTTTTTTCTAAACCTCTTTACTATGGCCTGAATAGCACATTTAGCAACCTGTTACAGATCAAGTATTTATACAATCGAAATTCAATCTTTAATAAAACTTATTAACATTGAGTCAAAAAGTGGGAAAAAGTGGGAAATTTTGGAAATTATTATATAAATTTGTCCCAAATGAAAAGTTTCATTGGAACATATGAGTGTAAAATTGACGACAAAGGCCGCCTAAAAGTTCCTTCATCTTTAATCAAACAGATGGAAAACTTCGACGACAAGGCGTTTGTAGTCAAAAGATCTGTGTTCCAACCTTGTCTGGAAGTCTACCCTATGAATGCATGGGATAAGCTGATGGGCAAAATTAATAAACTGAACAGATTCATAAAAAAGAATGCTGATTTCATACGAATGTTTACAGCAGGCGTAAAAACAGTAGAGTTGGATAATGCCGGGAGATTACAGATTTCAAAAGACCTGACACATTTCGCAAATCTTCAGAAAGATATTGTGATCACCAGTGCCGGAGAACTTTTTGAAATTTGGGATAAAGAGGCTTATGAAAAGGTAATTGCCACCAACGAAACTGATTTTGCAAGCCTTGCTGAAGATGTAATGGGCTCTTTCGATGAAGAATAACTGTGATGGTTATTAGTATATTTTAATAAAACACAATTAAGCATGTATCATAACCCCGTTTTGTTGAAGCAGAGTGTAGATGATTTGGTGACGAATCCTGACGGAATCTATGTAGACTGCACCTTTGGAGGAGGTGGCCACTCAAGGGAAATCCTAAGCAGACTTTCTGAAAAAGGAAAACTGTTTAGTTTTGATCAGGATCTGGATGCACTTAAAAATACAATTGATGACCCAAGATTTACATTAGTTAATCAGAATTTCAGATTTCTGGAAAACTCTTTATTAATGTATGGAGCTCCTCAGGTAGATGGTGTTTTGGCAGACTTAGGTGTTTCATCACATCAGTTTGATGAAGCAGACAGAGGTTTTTCTACCAGAAGTAATGCTCCTTTGGACATGAGGATGAATGTTATGCAGAATCTGGATGCCAAAAGAGTGATCAATGAATATGAAGAAGCAGAACTTGCCGATCTTTTTTACCATTACGGAGAATTAAGAGAAGCCAGAAAACTGGCAAGAGAAATCGTTCATCACAGAAAAACAAAAACCATAGAAACCACAGAGGATCTGAAAAAGCTTTTCAGCTATATTCCTCCTCATAAGGTCAATAAATTCTATGCACAGCTTTTTCAGGCGATAAGAATTGAAGTCAACCAGGAGCTGGAAGTTTTAAAAGAAATGCTGGTTCAGGCTTACAATGTTTTAAAACCGGAAGGAAGATTAGTTGTTATTTCTTACCATTCTTTAGAAGACCGTCTGGTAAAAAGATTCCTGAAAAACGGAATGTTTGAAGGAGAACCGACAAGAGATATCTACGGAAATTATAAAAAGGCATTTGAATTGATCAAGAGTAAAGCTATTATCCCCGATGACAAGGAGATTGAAGAAAACT
This sequence comes from Chryseobacterium rhizosphaerae, assembly GCF_003385455.1. GTDB lineage: Bacteria > Bacteroidota > Bacteroidia > Flavobacteriales > Weeksellaceae > Chryseobacterium > Chryseobacterium rhizosphaerae. The sequence continues at coordinate 180,330 of NZ_QNUF01000003.1, forward strand.
CAAGAGCAAGAAGTGCAAAAATGAGAACAGGAATAAAAGTATAAAAATACAGCGTGAATGGTTAGTGGTCAGTTTTCATAAAATAAACATTCAACCATTAACAAACAAAGTGGATTCACTGCGAAGCAAATTGACATAAAATAATTTGGCAAAAAGAACAACAAATCGCCCTCAGAAGAAGCTCACCTTTATAGATATTATAAAAGGAAACTTCCTCAACCGTGATGAAATAAAAATACATTACCGGTATTTCTTATTGTTGTTTGTGCTGATGATGGCCATGATTTACAGTAACCATCTCGTCAACAAGAAAATTAGGATTGTCAATGCTTTAAAAGAAGAAACAGAAGAATATAAATCGAGAAACGCTTACGCCCAGAGTAAGCTAATCAAAGTAAAAATGGAATCAGAACTGGGGAAAGAAGTGGCAAGGGACTCATTAATGACCCTCGAAAATCATCCTCATAAATTGCTAATAAAACTGGACAGTACAGATGCAAAAGCAAAATGAATACGACAATAAACGTAAAAAAACGTTAAGATGGGGCTACCTCTTCGCAGTGGTAGCTTTGTGCGTGTTTGTAATGTTCTTGGCAAGGATTGTAATCCTTCAAAACACTAATGTTCAGGAAATTAAAGACGATTACATTAATAAAAACTACCGTGAGGCTACTTTAAAAGCGGCCCGCGGAAATCTATTTGCCTCCGACGGCTCTATCCTCGCTACAACCGTAATGCGCTACGATATCTATCTTGACTTCAAAACGATGAAAGATACCATCTACAGCAACAATATCGGGGCACTCACAGATTCTTTAAGCAAAATGTTCGGAAAGTCCAGAGGAGAATTCAGACAGAAGTTTGACGAACAGAAGAAAAAGAAAAACCAATATTATACCTTAGTAAAGGGGCTTGATTTTGATCAGTATGACAGAATCAGAAATTTCCCGATATTCAAAAGAGGTAAAAATAAAGGAGGTTTTATCGTTGACAGGAACTACAAAAGAGAACTTGCTACCTCAGAAATAGGCTCAGGAACGATTGGTATGGATAACGGAGAACTTAAATCCGGACTTGAAGGAGCCTTCTCAAAATACTTAACCGGAACGGACGGAAAAAGACTGGAGCAAAGAATTAATTCTTCTCAATGGAAACCTATTGACTTCTGGAAAGTTCAGGAGCCTGTGGACGGAGAAGATGTTTACACCACTTTAGATCTTAGAATTCAGGACATTGCACACTCTGCACTGGAGAAACAGCTGATTAATTTTGAGGCTAAACACGGCACCGTAATCGTCATGGAAGTAGAAACAGGAAAAGTACGTGCCCTTGTCAACCTAAGAAGAACAGAATCAGGAGAGTATGAAGATTCTTACAACTATGCTCTGAAAGACAATATCGAACCGGGTTCTACCTTTAAAACCATTTCACTTCTGGCTGCAATGGATGACGGTTTTATCGATGAAAATACAACGGTAAACGTAGGAAACGGAGTCTGGACTTATGCAAAACAAAGAATTTCAGACGGACATGGTGGAGGGACTTATGACATCAGTGATGTTTTAGCCAAATCCAGTAACGTAGGAACCTCAAAACTGATTACAAAATACTATGCTGAAAAGCCTCAGATTTTCCTTGATCATTTAAAACGTTGGAAATTATTCGACAAAATGGACATTGAACTTCCGGGAATCACAAAACCGAAGATCGTAACTCCACAAAATAAAAGATGGAATGCCGCAACACTGGCTTCTATTTCTTACGGATACTCTTCAAACATCAATCTGCTGCAGCTAACCACTTTCTATAACGGGGTTGCCAATGGCGGTAAAATGCTTAAGCCTTTATTCATCGACAAAATTATGAAAGATGGAAAGGTAATGTATAATGCAAAACCCGAAGTAATGGTCAATAAAATGGCTTCAGAAAAAGCTATTAAAATGATGACCAATGCGTTAACCAAAGCGGTAGAAAAAGGAACAGGAAGAAGTATCTTCACCCCGAACCTTAAAATGGCAGGAAAAACAGGAACCGCAAGATTTGAATATTGGCTTCCGGGACCTATGAAATACAGGGCCTCATTCGCGGGATTCTATCCTGCAGATGCACCCAAATATACATGTTATGTAATGGTAAGTGAGCCCAACACCTCAATAGGATTTTACGGGGGACCTGTAGCGGCACCGGTATTTAAGGAAATTGCAGGAAAAACATTCCTGAAGACCCCTCAAAATATTGAAAAAGAAATGCTGGTGGACAAAAAGGTGAACCTTAATAAAATGGTGGAACCTAATGTAAAAGTAGCCGTAAATGATAAGCAAATGCCCAATGTAGTTGGATTAATTGGTAAAAATATAATCCCGCAATTGGAGAATTTAGGATACCGTGTCGATTATAAAGGTGTGGGAAGAATAAAAGAACAATTCCCATTAGAAGGCACAACCATCAGTAAGAACCAGAGAATTTATTTGTCTCTGCAAAATTAAATAGAAACAGAGTCCCCTAGGGACGATTTAATAAAAGATAGGAAAAGTCCTATTGATAAAAAATGACAGTAACAGAATTAGTAAACAGAATTCCAGTAATAGAAATCCACGGTGACAACAACCGTGAGGTGAAAGAATTGGTATTTGACAGCAGAAAGATTACAGAAAACGCTCTTTATATAGCAATAAGGGGAACCGTTGTGGATGGTCACTCATTCATTGCATCCGCCATTGAAAAAGGAGCAACTACAATCGTCTGCGAAGAGTTTCCTGAAGTATTGGCAGAAAATGTCACTTACATACAAGTAAAAGACGCATCCAAAGCTTTAGGTCATTTGGCTTCTAATTTCTATGGAAACCCATCTCAGAAACTGAAACTGATAGGTGTTACAGGAACCAATGGGAAAACCTCTGTTTCCACCCTTCTTTTTGATGTTTTCAAAAACCTGGGTTATGATGCTGCTTTACTGTCAACTGTTGAGATCAGAATTGGAGAAGAAATCATTCCGGCAACCCACACGACTCCGGATGTGATTACGATTAATAAAATTTTAGCCGATGCTGTTGAAAAAGGATGTGAATTTGCCTTTATGGAGGTAAGCTCTCACGGAATCGCTCAAAACAGAATTGAAGGATTACACTTCAAAGTGGCAGGCTTTACTAATCTTACCCATGATCATTTAGATTACCATAAAACGTTCGAAGAGTATTTAAAAACGAAAAAAAGATTCTTTGATCAATTAGAAGATACCGCTGTTGCCATCACTAATATAGATGATAAGAACGGCCCTGTTATGCTTCAGAACACAAAGGCACAAAAGAAGTCTTATGCTTTGAAAACAATGGCAGACTATCATGGAAAACTCTTAGAAGTTGATTTCAACGGAATGCTGCTGAACTTTAACGGAAAAGAATTCTGGACTACGCTGACCGGAAAATTCAATGTTTACAATCTACTGCTTGTCTTTGGAATCGCAGAAGAACTTGGTTTTAATCAGGATGAGATCCTTCAGGCGATCAGTACATTAAAAAGAGTTTCCGGAAGATTTGAAACATTCAAATCAGATGGAGGGATTTTCTTTATCGTAGATTATGCTCACACCCCGGATGCATTGGAAAATATTCTGGACAGCATTAACGATATCAGAACAAAAAATGAAAGATTAATCACTGTTTTTGGCTGTGGTGGTGATAGAGATCACTCCAAAAGACCTGAAATGGGAAATATTGCCACTAAAAAATCAACACTGGCTATCATCACCTCAGACAATCCGAGGACTGAAGAGCCGGGGCAGATTATAAAAGAAATTGAAGCAGGCGTTGAATCTCAAAACTTCAGCAAATACACTTCAATTCCCGACAGAAGGGAAGCTATAAAAATGGCTATAAAGTTTGCAGAACCTAAAGATATTATTCTAGTTGCCGGAAAAGGCCACGAAAATTATCAGGAGATAAATGGTGTAAAACATCATTTTGATGACAAAGAAGTAATTAATGAGCTTTGGAAATTAATGAGTAAATAAATTGAAGATTGAATTTATTTAAATAAAAAAGAAACATGCTATACTATCTATACGAATATTTAACCAACCATGGAATCCATGTTCCGGGATTAGGAATGTTGAAATACATCTCCTTCCGTGCCGGAATGGCTGTACTTTTGTCTCTTATCATTGCTCTTGTTTATGGAAAAAGGGTTATCAACTACCTGAGAACAAAACAGATGGGAGAACTGGTACGTGACCTTGGATTAGATGGCCAGAAACAAAAAGAGGGAACTCCTACAATGGGAGGTCTTATCATCATTTTGGCAACCATTATTCCGGTATTACTGTTTACGAGAATTACCAATGTTTATATTGTTCTGTTATTGGTTTCAATGTTCTGGATGGGAGCCATTGGTTTCCTGGATGATTATTTAAAGAAGATCAAGAAAAATAAAGATGGACTGAGTGGTAAATTCAAAATCGTAGGCCAGGTTGGATTAGGATTAATTGTGGGTGTTACCATGTATTTTCACCCTGACATTACCGTTAAAAGAAAATACGCTGATGCAAAGGTGGTCAACAGAAACAATGTAGAGCAAAACTTTATGCCTACTGAAAAAATTACTGTTTCCACCGTACCTTTTGCAAAAAACAACGAGTTCGATTACAGCGGAATTTTGTTTTGGATGAATGATAAAGATGCCCACGAATGGGCATGGGTTGTCTTTATACCTATCGTTATTTTCATTGTAACAGCCGTTTCAAACGGAGCCAACATCACCGATGGAATAGATGGCCTCGCAGCAGGAACAAGTGTCGTCATACTCCTCACGCTGGCACTCTTTGCCTACCTTTCCGGGAACATCATCTTTGCAGACTATCTCAATATCATGTTCCTCCCGAATATGGGGGAAACCACCATTTTTGCCGTCGCTATGGTAGGAGCGGTTATCGGATTTTTCTGGTACAATACTTACCCTGCACAGGTCTTTATGGGAGATACCGGAAGCTTAATGCTGGGCGGAGTTATTGCCGTTTTAGCTATTATTTTAAGAAAAGAATTACTGATTCCTGTGTTATGCGGAATCTTCTTAATTGAAAACCTGTCTGTTATGCTTCAGGTAGTCGTTTTCAAGTACAGAAAGAAAAAATACGGGCTGGAATATGCCCAAAACAATAGATTATTCAAAATGTCACCGTTACACCACCACTATCAGAAAGATGGCTTCCACGAAAGTAAAATCGTGAACAGAATGATCATCATCGGTGTAATACTGGCTATTGTGTGTCTGATCACCTTAAAAATGAGATAAATATTGTTAAGCGTAGAAAGTATTAATCTTAAAAAACCAGATTACGTTAATACATTTTTACATTTTACATCTTACAAAAAAAGAATATGAAAATAGTTGTTTTAGGAGGAGGAGAAAGCGGATGCGGAGCTGCATATTTGGCTAAAAAGAAAGGTTTGGAAGTATTTCTTTCAGACAAAGGAGTCATTAAAGATAATTACAAGCAGTTTCTTACCGAAAATGAAATTGAATTTGAAGAAGGAACGCACGATGAAGAAAGAATTCTCAATGCAGACTGGATCGTAAAAAGCCCGGGAATTCCTAAAAAGGCTGAGATTATCTATAAAATTCATGAGAAAGGAATAAGACTTTCTTCTGAAATTGAATTTGCTTCTGAATTTACAGATGCAAAAATCATTGCTATTACCGGAAGCAACGGAAAAACAACAACAACCTCTCTGATCTACTATATCCTGAAAAATGACGGATTAAACGTAGGACTGGGAGGAAATATCGGGTACAGTTTTGCAAAACAGGTAGCCGATGAAAATTATGAATATTATGTACTGGAAGTAAGCTCTTTCCAGTTGGATGATATCCAGAACTTCAGACCTTATATTTCTTTATTGCTCAACTTATCCCAGGATCACCTGGATCAGTATAACTACAATTATGAAGAATATGCATTAGCAAAATTCAGAATTGCTGAAAATCAGGAAAATGACAATTTCTTCATCTATAACAAGGATGATGAAATGAGCAAAAACCTTCTTGAAAAGCTTGAAATAAAAGCCAAAATGATTCCTTTCTCAACAAAGGAAAAATTATCTGAAGGGGGTTTCATCAATGATGACAGCATTGTCGTAAAAGTAAAAGATGATTTCTCAATGAAAATTGAAGAATTATCGCTGATGGGAAACCATAATGTTGCCAACAGCTTAGCAGCATCAATAGCTGGTAAAATACTGGAAATCAACAATGAAAGCATAAGAAACTCATTAATGACATTCCAGGCAGTAGAACACAGACTGGAGTTTGTTTCTGAAATTGATGGCGTTAAATACATCAATGACAGTAAAGCGACCAACGTTAATGCTACATATTACGCTTTGGAAAGTATGAAAACCCCAACCGTATGGATTGTAGGGGGATTAGATAAAGGAAATGACTATACCGAAATTGAGGATTTAGTTAAGAAAAAAGTAAAAGCAATTGTTTGCTTAGGAATTGACAATAAGAAGATTATAGATTTCTTTAAAGATAAAAAAGAATTTATTTATGATACTTCAAGCATGGAAAAAGCAGTGGAAATATCAAAATCACTGGCGAAAAAAGGCGATACCGTCCTATTATCTCCATGCTGTGCAAGCTTTGATTTATTCAAAAGCTATGAAGACAGAGGAAACCAGTTTAAAGAGCAGGTATTAAAAGCCAATGGCCATTAGCCAAAAGCCAATAGCATTAAATATGGACGAACAGAACACAGAAAGCAGATTTGAATTTCTAAAGGGCGATAAAGTACTTTGGATGGTCATTCTTGTGATCTCCATTTTCTCTATTTTCCCGGTATACTCTGCTAGTTCAAACCTGGAATACATCGTTAATAACGGGACCACTACCGGTCACGTTATCAAACATATGTTCTTTGTAGTCTTAGGATTAGGAATCATGAGATTGGTAGGAACCGTAAAATATGAATACATCGGAAAGCTCAGCAGTATTTTACTCGGTCTGATGATCGTTTTATTGGTGGTTACCATGTTTACCGGTCAGACCATTGACGGGGCCAGCGCCTCAAGATGGCTGAAAATCCCCGGAACACCCATCTCATTCCAGCCATCATCATTTGCCTTTTTAATGCTGATTATCTATTTGTGCCGGTATTTAACAAAAAAAATAACAAGAGAAAGACTTCCGATAGAAAATATCATGTATATTTTCGGGCCTATTCTTCTTGTTTTTGTACTTGTTGCGAAAGATAACGGATCTACAGCATTAATGATCTTAATGGTTTCTGTCGTTGTTTTGGTCATCGGACAGCTTCACTGGAAGTATATTGCAGGCTTTATTTCAGCTTCGTTTATTGCTATAGTGCTGTTTCTGTTGATTGCTTTAAACACCAATATGATTGGAGGAAACCGTGTTCACACATGGATGAGCCGTGTAGAAACCTTTACTTCAAGCAAGGCAAAATCTGCAGATACCGATGATGAAAGTGTAAAAGCAAAAAATTATCAGGTAATGCAGGCAAAGGCAGCCATCGTACACGGTGGAATTACCGGAATGGGACCTGGAAAAAGCGCATTAAAGCAAATGCTTCCTCAGTCTGCTTCCGATTTTATCTTTGCCGTCATTGTAGAAGAATATGGTGTCATCGGGGCCGCTTTCCTCATCAGCCTTTATCTCATCATGATGATAAGGATTGTAATGATAGCCAGCAAGATGCCGGCCTTCTTCGGATCGTTGCTGGTCCTCAGTCTCGGGGTAATGATTTTTATACAGCTCGCCGTAAATATTGCCGTAGCAGTGAATCTGATCCCGGTAACAGGACAGCCTCTGCCACTAATAAGCTACGGAGGAACGTCAATGCTCGTTACCTATTTGCAGTTAGGAATTATCCTCAATATAAGCTCGAGAATACAGATTTATGATGAAGAAGGAATGGGCAAAAAACAAAGCATAGCAGAAATAAACGATATCGCATAAACCAAGAGTCCCAAAGGGATTATTTAATAAAAAATCGGACGAAGTCCTATTCAATATGAACAAAAAATTAAAAATAGTATTATCAGGCGGAGGAACAGGAGGACATATCTTCCCGGCTATCGCTATTGCTGATGAAATCAAAAAAAGATTTCCTGATGCAGAATTTTTGTTCATTGGAGCCAACGGAAAAATGGAAATGGAAAAGGTTCCTCAGGCTGGCTACAAAATAGAAGGAATTGATATCGCCGGAATCGACAGAGGAAACCTGTTATCCAATTTGGGACTGCCTTTCAAAATTCTGAAAAGCTTATCCAGATCCAAGAAAATCATCAAAGCCTTTGCTCCTGATTTTGCAGTGGGAACCGGAGGTTTTGCTAGCGGCCCTGCCCTTTATGAAGCGAGTAAAATGGGAATTCCCATCTTCATACAGGAACAGAATGCCCATGCAGGAGTGACCAATAAGATTTTAAGTAAGAAAGCCAAAGCTGTCTTTACAGCCTATCCAAAAGTAGAAGGTTTTCCGGCAGAAAAAATAAAATTTCTGGGTAATCCGATCCGCTCGGCTATTATTTCAGGAATGCAGGAAACAGCTCAGGCAAAAGAGAAAATGGGATTGAATCCGGACAAACTTACCATTCTGTCTGTAGGAGGTTCTTTAGGATCCAGAACATTAAATAATGCCTGGAAGTCTCATTTAAATGAAATCGTAAACAAAGATTATCAGCTGGTCTGGCAGACAGGTAAGCTTGATTATAAAGATATTATAGAGGAAACAAAAGACGTTGATACCAGAAATATTCAGATCCTTGAATTCATCAAAGACATGGAGCTGGCCTATTCTGCAGCAGACATTATTGTTTCCAGAGCCGGAGCGATCGCCATATCAGAACTGGCGGTAGCACAAAAACCGGTACTGTTGGTTCCTTTCCCTTTTGCAGCGGAAGACCATCAAACCAAAAATGCCATGAATCTGGTTGAAAAAAATGCGGCCAGAATGGTAAAAGACTCTGAAATGCAGGAAAAATTCTGGAATGTTTTATCAGAGATCTGCGAAAATGAAAGTGTAAGAAAAGAAATGTCCGACAATCTGAAATATTTTGCCAAGCCTAATGCCGCAAAAGAGATTGTAGATGAAATATTTAATAAACTGTAAAAAGTAGGAAAAGTACATTATAGTTTGTACCTGCTACATTAAGACAAAAAATGAAGAAATTAGAAACATATCAAAACTTTTACTTCGTTGGAATCGGAGGTATTGGAATGAGTGCATTAGCCCGTTATTTCCATGCATCCGGTAAAAAGGTATGGGGATATGATAAAACCAATACCAAACTTACTCAAAACCTGATGAATGAAGGCATTGATATTGTTTTTGAAGACCTTATTGATGAAAGGATAACTTCCCTTCACAAAGAAGACACGTTGGTCATCTATACTCCGGCTATTAAGACGCTTGGGATTCTGGATTATTTCAACCAAAATCAGTTTGAAGTATTGAAACGGGCTAAAGTTTTGGGATTGATTACAGAAAATACAGATTGTATCGCAGTAGCAGGGACACACGGAAAGACGACAACGTCTACCCTTGTGGCGCATTTGTGCAAAGAGGCAGATCTGCCTTTCTCATGCTTTTTGGGAGGTATTTCTGAAAATTTCAAGTCCAACTTCCTGTACAATGGTTCCACTTATTCTGTGGTAGAAGCTGATGAATACGACAGAAGCTTCCTGAACCTGTCTCCGGACTGGGCCGTAGTAACGTCCACCGATGCTGACCATTTGGATATTTATGGTGATAAAAGCCATATTGAAGAAGGCTTCAGACAGTTTGCAGCATTGGTTCCCGAAGATAAAAAACTCTTTGTAAGAAAAGGGATAGAAATAGGCAGAGGACATCAGACTTATGCTGTAAATGAACCTGCTGATTATTATTCGGACAACCTGCGTATGGATCATGATAAAATCTATTTTGATTTTCATACCCCAACGGAAACAGTAAAAGATTTTGTCTGGGAAATCCCGGGAATCCATAATGTGGAAAATGCTACCGTAGCATTGGCTATTCTTCACAATTTGGGCGCAGATTTTGATACGCTGAAAAAGGCTATCGCTAATTTTAAGGGAATTAAAAGAAGATATACCAAACATTTTTATCAAAACGGCAAAATTTATATTGATGATTATGCCCACCACCCTACAGAAACAAATGCTGTAATAAGCTCTATCAGAACATTTTACCCTGATAAAAAGCTATTGGTTGTCTTCCAGCCGCACCTGTTCAGCAGAACAAGAGATTTTGCAGACGGATTTGCGGAAAGCCTGAGCCAGGCAGATGAATTGATTTTGCTGGATATTTATCCCGCAAGAGAACTTCAGGAAAACTTTGAAGGTGTCACGTCAAGCTGGCTGCTGGAAAAAGTACATTTAGAGAATAAAGAAGTATCGGCTTTATCCGCTGCTTTTGAAAAAATAAAAGAAAAGGATTTTGATATCCTTCTTACAGTGGGGGCAGGAAATATTGATACCCTGTATGACCCTATCTGTGAGTGGTTAAACTCTGTACAAAGTACGATGTAAAAAGTACAGGTATAGAATTATTGATAAAGAGATTAGTAAATAAAATACGTAAGTACATTGTACTTTTTACACTGTACAGGAAATATGAAAAATAAATACAGAATATTAAAAATTGTTGTCACCGTAATCATCCTTGGGTTGTTACTGAGTTTCTCATTGAAGAGATTCGGTAATCAACAGATTAGTGACAATAAAATTTCTGTAAAAATGAGCGAAAGAACTCCGGTTTACTTTGTTGATGAAAAAGATATCCGGGAGATTGTAAAAAAAGAAAATCCATCGGGAAAAGTAGGTGAACTCAATATTCCTTCACTGGAAAAAAAGATCAATGCTCTGCCCGCTGTTGACAGCGCCAATGTATATCTGAACTTAAATGGTAAGCTTAACCTGGATATCAAGCAGAGGGTTCCTGTCTTCAGGCTAAATAAAGATGGAAAAGACTTTTATGTAGATGAAAAAGGGATAGAGTTTCCTATTTCAAAAACCTATTCTCACCCCTGCATGCTGGTAACCGGTAATATTCAGCCGGATGAATATGAAAAACTGGCAGAGCTGGTTGAAAAAATTGATAAAGATGATTTCAGTAAAAAGTATTTTATTGGAATTTCAAAATATAAAGACAGCTATAATCTCCTGACAAGCGAAGGAAATTATAGAGTGGAAATCGGAGATTTAGATAATATAGATTTTAAAGTAAGAGGATTTAAAACGTTTGTGGAAAAATACCTGGTCTATCAGGACCCTCAAAAATACAGTATGATTTCTGTAAAATACCAGAACCAGATTGTGACCACTTTAAATCCTTATTTTAAAGAAAACGACAGTCTTCTGAAAGCAGGAAAACTTGAACTGGCAAAAGCGCCGTCGCTAACAGCTATCGCTAAGAAAACGGACGCTAAACCCAAAATAGCTGAACCAAAAAAAACGAACTCATCAAAACCAAAGGAAAACACAAAACCCAAAACACAGGCAAAAGAAAAGACAAAAACAGTAAAAAGAACACAGGCTCCGGTACAGTCCAAGCCTAAGCCCAAATCAAAGGTGAAAATAGAATAAAAGTCCTCAAAGGACATTTTAACACAAAATAGGAGATATCCTATAATGGAAAAAAGTAGAAAAAATCAAATCGATATAAAAATGGAAAATCAAGAGTATTCAGTAGGTCTGGACATCGGAACAACAAAGATTGTTGCGATTGTCGGAAGACGGAATGCACATGGGAAAATAGAAGTTCTCGGTGTAGGAAAAGCTAAAAGTCTTGGTGTTCATAAAGGAATTGTGAATAATATTTCACAAACCATTAATTCAATCAAGGCTGCAGTATCCGAAGCACAATCCAGTGCAGGAGTTCCTATCCGTAAAGTAACGGTAGGTATTGCAGGAAAACACATACGTTCTCTGCAGCACTCAGATTATATTATGCGTGAACATCCGGATAAATTTATTACAGATGATGACATTGAAGCATTAAAAGATCAGGTCAAGAAACTGGTAATGCTTCCTGGAGAAGAAATAATCCATGTACTTCCTCAAGAATATAAAGTGGATTCCGAAGGTGAAATTCAGGAGCCTGTCGGAATGCACGGAAAACGTTTAGAAGCTAACTTCCATGTTGTAGTAGGACAGATGGGAAGCATCCGAAATATTGCAAGATGCGTCCGTGAAGCCGGGCTGGAAATGGAAGCTCTTACTTTGGAGCCATTAGCATCGTCAGAAGCTGTTCTTACCAAAGAAGAAAAAGAAGCTGGTGTAGCTATCGTTGACATTGGTGGTGGTACTACCGATATTGCTATTTTTAAAGATAATATTATTCGTCATACGTGTGTGATTCCATATGGAGGTGGAATTATTACAGAAGATATCAAAGAAGGCTGCTCAATTATCGAGAAACATGCAGAACAACTGAAAGTAAAATTTGGTTCGGCTGTTCCCGAATTGGAAAAAGACAGTACTTTTGTAACAATTCCCGGACTTCACGGAAGACCGGATAAAGAAATTTCTTTAAAAACCTTAGCACAGATTATCAATGCGAGGGTAGAAGAAGTTTTGGAAATGGTAAACACAGAGCTGAAGGCTTACGGTGCTTTTGAACAAAAGAAAAAGCTGATTGCCGGAATTGTTCTTACAGGTGGGGGTTCAAATTTGAAACACCTTCGTCAGCTGGCCAATTATACCACAGGTTTCGACAGTAGAATCGGTTTTGCGAATGAATATATTGCGAACGATAAAAATCAGTATCTGAAAGGCCCTGAATTTGCTACTTCTATCGGGTTATTGATGGAGAGTTTAAAGATCAGAGACAAAAAACAGACGGCTGATGAAATGGAAGAAGTTGCCCATGAACAGCCTCAGGCTGAAAAAACGGCTCCACAGGCAGAAACTGTTCAACAGGTTCAGCCTCAGGCAGCCATCGTTCAGGAGCAACCTGTAGCCAACGAACAGAGAGAAAACAGAAGAGCAAAACTGACTTTTGGGCAGTCGCTTATGGAAAAAGTAAAAAAATTCTTTGAAGAAGTAGAATAAGTTATCAATGATAGATGATCAATGATAAATGATTTATCAGCCATCACTCATCATTCATCAATTGTAAAAAAAATAGTTATGGAAAATATAGGTACACAAGGATTTTCATTTGATTTACCAAAAGGAAATTCATCGATCATAAAAGTAATCGGTGTAGGTGGCGGAGGAAACAACGCCCTGAAACACATGTACGAAAAAGGGATTCACGGAGTAGACTTCGTGGTCTGTAATACGGATGCTCAAACTCTAGATAATAACCCTGTTGCCAATAAAGTTCAGTTAGGAACTACCATTACAGAAGGTCTTGGAGCTGGTGCCGACCCCGAAGTGGGAGAAAAATCTGCAATAGAAAGTATTGAAGATATTAAGGCGGCTATGGGACAGAACACTAAAATGGTGTTTATTACTGCCGGAATGGGTGGTGGTACAGGTACCGGAGCGGCTCCTGTCATAGCTAAAGTAGCAAAAGACATGGGGATTCTTACAGTGGGTATCGTTACTGTTCCTTTTAGCTTTGAAGGAAAAAGAAGATTGGATCAGGCCGAAAACGGTCTTGACAAATTAAAGAATAATGTTGACTCATTAATTGTGATCAACAATGATAAACTAAGACAGCAGTTCGGAAACCTTGGATTCAAACAGGGATTCTCAAAAGCGGATGAAGTTTTAGCCAATGCTGCAAAAGGAATGGCGGAAGTTATTACCGGTTATTTCGATGTAAACATTGACTTTAGAGATGCTAAATCTGTGCTTCAGAACTCCGGTACGGCGCTGATGTCTACAGGTACGGCTTCAGGTGAAAATAAAGCTGAAGAAGCAGTAAGAAAAGCTCTTGATTCTCCGTTATTAAATGACAATAAGATTACAGGTGCTAAAAATGTATTATTGCTGATCAGAAGTGGTGCAGAAGAAGTAACCATGGATGAAATCGGTATCATTATGGACCACATCCAGAAAGAAGCCGGAAATACGGCTGATATCATCTTTGGAGTGGGTGCTGATGAAGAATTAGGAGATGCTGTAAGTGTTCTTGTAATCGCTACAGGGTTTTCTAATGACAACAAAAAATTTGCAGGCCCTACAGAAAAGATCAGAATCAGTCTGAATGATAATTATGATGCTCCAAAGTCTTCTCCTTTCAAAACCAGAGAAGAAAGAGAAACGGCTCCTGAGGCATCACATGATTTTAGCAGAAAAAATCTTTTTAGATTAGATGACGAAGACCACGATACTCCACAGTTCGGGGCTACATCTATCGAAAAAAAAATGATTATTGAAGAAGAGGAGATTAAAACGGAAATAAAATTCGCTGACAGACAAGAAGATACTCTGAACACTCCTGAGCAAAACTGGAGAAATGAAGAAGAAAATGACCAGGACGGTTTCAGCTTATTTTCAATTGATGAAGAGAATGAAGATCCTAACGATTTGGAGATCCAGTCTTTCTCTTTTGATTTTGAAAATAAAAAAGAGGAACCTCAGTCTGGAAGTACGTTTAACAATTCTTTCTCTGAGGAAAAACCTGTAGAATTCAATTTCTTTGTCAATGAATCCAGCAGAAACGAGCCAAAGACAGACTTTGGACAGCCTAAAGCGGAGTTTAATGCTCCTACCAGTGCTGTAGCTGAACCTGCACAAAAGATCGAAACCTTCTTCCAGAAACAGGAAGAAATAAAGGCGGAAACAAAGACAGAAATTGAAACTCCAAAATCTGAAGAATCAGAATTCACTTTCGTCAATAAAGCTGTGGATCAGGAAAGAATTTTTGAAAGAAGAAATAAATTAAAAGAATTCAATTCCCGTTACCAAAGTTTTGACAGCACAAGTGAATTTGAGTCTATTCCTGCTTTCAAGAGAAAAAATATTTCAATTGACGGAACGAATGCATCAGACCAGAACATCAACACCTATCTGTCTGATAACAACGGGTCTATGCAAATCAAGGAAAACAGGTTTTTAAATAAAGACGTAGATTAATGCTAATGGCAACTGGCTGCTAGCCATATCCAAAAGCTAATAGCCAATTGCCAAAAGCCAAAAGCATATCAACATGAGTTTAGAAAATATAATTAGCGAAGCTATAAAAACAGCTATGAGAGAAAAAGACAGAGTTGCTTTAGACTCTCTCCGTGCTGTAAAATCTCAAATTCTTCTTCTGAAAACGGAAGCCAGAGGGGCTGAAGTTTCTGCAGAACAGGAAATTGCGATCCTTCAGAGAATGATCAAACAGCGTAAAGATTCTTTTGAACAGTTTACTGCTCAGGGCAGACAAGATCTGGCAGAAGTAGAAGATGCACAGATGAAAGTCATTGAGAAATTTTTACCAAAACAACTTTCTCCTGAAGAATTAGAAACAGAAATTAAAACTATTATTTCTGAAACCGGAGCCGAATCTATTAAGGATTTAGGAAAGGTAATGGGAGCTGCTTCAAAAGCATTAGCCGGAAAATCTGACGGAAAAAGTATTTCCGAGATGGTTAAAAAGCTTCTTTCATAACAGAATTCCGGGTACGGATTTTGGGTATATCCCGGAGTCTGGCAAGTGAATTCTCACAACTATAGGATATTCAACCTTTGCATATCGATTTGATTAAAGAATCCCGGAACTCTACAGTCCCGGGATTCATTTTTTGGATATTAAAAGTTTATTATTCAGCTCAATTTAAACTGAAAAAAAGAAGATTTAACTGCGATTTATACCGAGTTAAATAAATTCTTAGCCTGAGGGAAAGCCGTAATTGTTTTTTTCATGGTCGTTTGTTTTTTCAGAATCATTTCAAATTTAATAAAAATATTTTATTATTCCTATTTTAAATTCATATTTTTTCAAATATTGTTGAAATATTAATATTACATTAATTTTATATGACTAATCCAGCGATAGTTATTATATATTGATCAAACGTAAAGAATTGTTTAACTTTGTAGCGATAAAAAACAAAATATATGTATCCAACAGATTTAGTAATGCCTATGAAGGCTGAACTTACAGATAAAGGTTTCCAGGATTTAACTTCTCCTTCTCAGGTAGAAGAAGCGTTAAAGCAGTCAGGAACTACATTATTAGTAATCAATTCAGTATGTGGATGTGCTGCAGGAGCAGCAAGACCTGGTGTAGTATATTCTTTAACAGGAGATAAAAAGCCAGACCACTTAACAACTGTTTTTGCAGGATTTGATACTGAAGCTGTAGTAGAAGCAAGAAAACACCTTGCTCCATTCCCACCAAGCTCTCCTTGTGTTGCTCTTTTTAAAGATGGAGAATTAGTTCATATGCTGGAAAGACACCACATTGAAGGGAACCCTGCAGGGGCTATTGCCGCTAACCTTCAGGCTGCTTATGATGAGTATTGCTAAGAAACCAATAAGCTAAAAAGCAAACCGTTACACATTTTGTAACGGTTTTTTTATTTAACATCATAAAAAATTCTCTAAAAAATCAAATATTATTATATTTGTTGGAATGGCAACCAAGGCACTTTTCAATACTGTAGTTAACTGGTTTATCCGTCAAAGGATAGATCAGATACAAAATTTTATGGATCATCCCATTGAGACCCAGAAGGGCATATTGTTCTCTCAGCTGTTTCATGCAGAAGATACAGAATATGGTAAACTACATGGATTCAATTCCATTTCGAGTTATCAGGACTTTAAAAATAAGGTTCCGATTGTCACCTACGAAGACTTTGAACCTTATATTGAAAGAGCAAGACAGGGATATAAAGACGTAAGCTGGCCAGGCCTTATTAAACATTTTGCCAAGTCCTCAGGAACCACCAACGCCAAGAGTAAATTTATTCCTATTTCAGCAGAAAGTCTTGAGTACTGCCACATGAAAGCAGGAAAAGACATGGTCTCTATTTACGCAAACAATCATCCTGAAAATCAGCTTTTCACCAATAAGAATCTCCGTTTGGGGGGAAGCTCCGAGCTCTATGCAGATTTTAATACCAAGTTTGGAGATCTCTCTGCCATTCTTATTGATAATCTTCCTTTTTGGGTTGAAATCACAACGACTCCCAGTAAGAAAGTTTCTCTGATGTCTGAGTGGGAAAGTAAATTAAAAGCCATTACTTCGGAAGTGAAGAATGAAGATGTAGGAAGCATCCTTGGAGTACCCAGCTGGATGATGGTTCTCCTGCAGAGGGTATTGAAGGAAACAGAGGTTGGCAGCATCTCAGAGCTGTGGCCTAATTTAGAGGTGTTTTTTCACGGTGGAATAAGTTTTAAGCCCTATCGGGAGCAATACCGCAATATCATCGGAAAAAACATCAATTACTACGAAATATACAATGCTTCGGAAGGCTTCTTTGGTATCCAGGACAGATCAGACAGCGATGAAATGCTTCTTATGCTTGATTATGGCATTTTTTACGAGTTTATTCCAATGGACCAGTTCCATTTTTCCAATCCGAAAGTGGTGAACCTTGAAGATGTTGAAATTGGTAAAAACTACGCCATGGTGATTACAACCAATGGTGGATTATGGAGGTATTTGATTGGTGATACGGTAGTCTTCACCTCGATTAATCCTTTCAGAATAAAAATAACGGGAAGAACAAAACATTATATCAATGCATTCGGTGAAGAACTGATGATTACGAATGTAGAATCTGCCCTCTCCAGAGCATGCGAAGCTACTGGCGCTCAGGTTACAGACTTTACCGGAGCCCCTGTTTTCATGAAAGAGAATGAAAGCGGAGCCCATGAATGGATCTTTGAGTTCAGCCATCACCCCAATAACCTGGATCAGTTTATAGATGCTTTTGATCAACATCTTAAAACCATCAATTCGGATTACGAAGCTAAAAGATATAACAATATAACACTGAAAAGACCGGTGGTTCACATTGCCAAGCACAACTTATTCTATCATTGGCTGGAATCTAAAGGAAAGCTTGGAGGTCAGAATAAAGTACCAAGACTGAGCAATGACAGAGAATATATAGATCCGTTACTGGAACTGAATAAGTAGAATTTTTTCAGAACGGGACACAACATAAAAAAAACCGCAGTGAACTGCGGTTTTTTTTATTTACTTAAATCTTCTTTTACTTTTTTGGCAGCGTCTTCTACTTTTGAAGCTCCTTTTTTGGCGGCCTCTTTAGCATCTTTTCCTGCTTCCTGTACTCCACTTTTAATATCCTTTCCTACCTTGTTAAGGTCCTGTTTGGTTTTATCAGCTGTGGCATCAATCTTATCTTTCGCTTTCTGGGCAGCGTTATCAATCTTATTTCCGGCCTCATCTACCTTTGTTTTAATGTCTTCTTTTGTTTTGTTGACTTTTGAACTATCAACAATGTCAGAAGGTGTTTCTGTAGTGGTAGTTGTGGTGGTGGTCATTGATCCGTCAGAATTTTCTACCTGTTCCGTTTTTGTCGTCGATTTTGTGCAAGCCATGGCGAATACTGAGATCACCAATGCTGCTAAGATGTTTTTTTTCATATTGTATACTTTAAATGATGTTTTTTATTCTGTTTTGGTTTTGGTATCGGCTGCAGAGGGGGCTTCTGAAACCTTTTGCTTCTTTTCAGCATCTGTTTTCTTCTTCTCTTCCTCCAGTTTCTTTTTGGCTTCCTTATCAAGCTCTTCTTTAAGTTTCTTTTCTTCTTCCTGAAGCTTTTTAACCTGTTTTACGGAGTCCAGATACTGCGGAGAAGACATTCTTATCTTTCTGGCAATATCTACTGAAACAGCACCCGTTGAAAATGAATCTACGGCTGTAGTATCATACTGTATTTTAACTTCCTGTTCGGCTCCAAAACCCCCAGATTCTTTTTTAGAACACGCTATGAACAAAATGACCAAAATAAAAGCCGCAAAAAGTAAATTTTTCATGGAACTAATTTAGTAGAAATTCTGCAATTACAGGATAGTGATCCGATAATTTCACAGAATGATCTACCTTATAGCTTAAAGGAATGATTGATTTTGAAGTAAAGATATAATCTATTCGCAACGGTACTTTATAGTCATGAAAACTACTTGCACTTCCTTTTCCTGCAACCAAAAAGGCATCCTGAAGATCTTTTCCCAAATTATAATACTCATAAGAGTTGGGAACAGAGTTAAAATCTCCTGCTAAAATAACAGGATAAGGAGAAAGGTCTATTATCTTTCTTATTTTCTTCACCTGGTCCTCATGGGCCTGAAAAGTAGGAATCATATGGGAAAGAAGAGCAGAGATGTTACCTGCCCCAAAGGCATCCAGCTTCGTAAACATAGATTTATGAAGGCGGAACGGCTCCAGGTATACATTGACAATTCTTACAATTTTTCCGTTGATATCTATATCTGCATAGAAAGAATTACCTCTTGCTTTTTCTTCAATAATTTCGGCCTGTCTTACAATCTTATGTTTTGTTTTAAGAATAACTGAAGGGTATTTTACAAGATCCTGTCTTAATGCACGGTTGGTGTCTTTTTCCTGTACCAGGATAATATCGGCATTTTGTTCTTTAATATAATCCTTTATCTTATCCCATCCGTAATCCCCATATTTTACATTAAAGGTCAGAACTTTGATATCTCTTATTGTCTTTACATTCTCTACTTTCGGAGAGTAATTAACCCATCTTCTTATTGGATTGTAAAACAGAAAGATCCCCAAAGCAAAGGCTACTGCTACTTTTTGCTTTTTAAAAATCCATACCACCGTAAGAATAAGATATGCGAACATCAGATATGGGAAACCCAGAGAAAGAAGATTAAGGTTCCCAAAAATATTTGGAGGAACCCATGCATTTCCCAATGTGCAGAGCAATAAAACAGCAATAACAATATGTATAAATAGCAGTATCTGATTCGACTTCATGAAAAAACGGTCTTGGTACGTGTTTTTTTAAGCAAAAACCCTACCAAGCACCTATATTTTAACTTTTTTTATGATTATTTACTGCCTGAAGAAAACTCAGAAATGACAGGATAATGATCTGAAAAACTGACAGAACGGTCTACCACATAGGAAACAGCCTTCACGGATGGAGAAGAAAAAATGTAATCAATTCTTATAGGAAATTTATAATCGTGGAAACTGGTGGCGCTTCCTTTTCCGGCACTCAGAAATGCATCTTCAAGTCCTGATGATAAATGATAATATTCATAAGAATTGGGAACCGAATTAAAATCTCCAGCCAGGATAACGGGATATGGAGAACTTTCAACAGCATTTTTAATAAGCTCAATCTGCTTTTGGTGAATTTTAAAAGTAGGAATAAGTCTTTTTACAATATCTTTCATCTTTTGCTCATTGGCATCAGAATTCCCGTTAAGGGTTACCATCTCTCTTTCAAACTTAAAAGGATGAAGATAAACATCAATAAACCGGTATACTTTTCCTTTTATCTCGATATCAGCCTGCACAGCCGGTGGGATTTCACTTTTTTCAGGAAAATCCAGCTCTTTAGTATTCAAGACTTTATGTTGAGTAAGGATTGTTCCCACTCCGGAAAAATTCACTCTCTTATACTCTTCAAGGTACGGAAAGTCACCACCTCTGCCTTCCTGTAAGAGTATCACATCAGCTTCCTGAGATTTTAAATACTTTCCGATCTCCTCTTTCCCCATAATTCCCCCTTTCACATTAAAGGAAACTATTTTAATAGCTGCCTTCTCTTTTTTATCAGAAGAAAAATTAATGATTCTTTTGACTGGATTAATAAAAATCAATCCTACCAGCATGAACACAAAGGCTCTCTTCTTCCAGCTGAATATCCAAAAAACAGTCATCAGAATATAAACAATCATCAGAATAGGAAATCCTAATGAAAGCAAATTAAACCATGGAAATATCCTAGGCGGAACATATGCATTCAGTAAAGAACCCAGTAAAAGGAACAGAATTCCCAGGTGCAGAATCAGGATGATAAGTCGAAAAATTTTCACAAAGCAGCTTTAGTTAAATCTGTATAAATGTTTTCTCCAGCTTCTCGCCAGCAGCCACCCTACCAAAGCACCTCCAACGTGAGCTAAATGGGCAATACCTCCTCCATTTCCTGAAACACCCAGATATACCGAAACGATAATAACAATCGGCATTAGGTATTTAACTTTCATAGGAACAGGAATAAACATCATCATAATCTTTGAATCAGGATATAAAGTGGCAAAAGCAGCTACAACTCCAAAAATTGCACCAGAAGCCCCCACCATAGGAGTGGCTACAATACCTTTCAGGCTTCCCAATAATTCTTTTTGTCTGGCAATAGTATCTACACCTCCTGCAAATTCAACACTGGCACCGGACAAATATGAATTCACATTGAAACCCAACTGCTGCAATTCACCGGAAATCTGTTGAACTTCTACAAAATTCCATAAATTAAAGAGGAAAAAAGCCCCAAGGCCACTCAAAAAGTATAGTATCAAATATTTTTTATCTCCTAATGTCTGCTCCAGAATAGGACCGAAGCTATACAGGGTGAACATATTAAACAAAATGTGCATAATACTTCCGTGCATAAACATATGGGTAATGATCTGCCATGAATGGAAAAAAGGAGAAAACGGATAAAAACCGGCAAGATAGCCAATCACCTGATTTCCCATAAAGTACGTTACAGCATATACTATCACATTAATAATGATAAGATTTCTTGTAATCGGTGGTATATTGTTAAACATCTTTTTTAAAATTTGTTTTTAAAATCATTAAACGGAACTTCATAGAAACATCTTTTTCCGTCCGGTAAAAACTCAGGGAATCCTAATGCGGTAAAATCTTTGATGAGCTGTTCTGCATCTTTTTTATAAAGGAAGTCGAATCTTGACTTCGAGTGCATTTTAGCCCATTGGTTTTGATAATACTGCATGAATTCTTCTTCTGTCTTATATTCCAGGATCTCAAAAAGGTTCTCCAGAAACTTCATAGCCTGTGTTTCTTTCAGCCCTTCGGGAAGTGAATCTATTCTCAGTACACTTTCATGAGCAATTTTCATGTCAAACCCGAGTTCCGGAAGATATTTTTTGATAGAATTATATTTATTCTTTTCTATTTCGTTCATGTGGTACTCCAGAGAAAACAGGAGGGCATGACTGTTGGTATTGGATTTCTTTGATGTTGATTTATTATTATTTTCAGAAACCACAAGCCTGTGCATTCTTCCAAGATCCAGCATCAGAGTCATATCACCTTTATTGAAAACCCAGTATCCGTTCGGGAGCCTCATCAGATCTTCATCGAAATCTTCATCTTCAAATAAATTGATTTTGGAAGGTTCTGCCGTGATATTCTGGCTGTACATTTCTGTAAGATTCTGAATCTCCTCCGGAAGCACTATATTTTTCTCCTCCAAAAACGGATTATAGTCTTTATCAACAATAATTTCAGGCATTTTTATCACTCCGCCGCCACCGTTCCCTTTACTGGGAATAGGCTTATTCATCATTTCGTCTAAATCCGGATCTCTGTCAAAATCAAGACTTGGAGAAACATTATAAATCCCTAAAGATCTTTTTATCGTGGAACGAAGTAAAGCAAAAATAAGATGCTCATCTTCAAACTTCACCTCGGTTTTCTGTGGATGGATATTAACATCTATTTTTTCAGGATCAAGCTCCAGATAAAGGAAAAATGAAGGTACATATCCCGGTAAAAGCAATCCTTCAAAAGCTTCCTGAACGGCCTTATTGAAGTAAGGGCTTTTGAAATACCTTCCATTCACAAAAAGGAACTGTTCTCCTCTGTTTTTCTTGGCGCCTTCCGGTTTCGCTACAAATCCGTGAAGCTTACACCAGATAATATCTTCTTTGATAGGAATCAGCTGGGGCTGCAGTTTTCTTCCGAAAATATCTACAATACGCTGCATCTGGCTTCCCTTTCTGAGTTTGAAAACCGGTTCATCATCATGGAATAATGAGAATTCCAAGCCTTCATGTGCCAATGCAACACGTTGAAATTCATCGATTACGTGTCTGAATTCAATATTATTATTTTTCAGAAATTTTCTTCTGGCAGGAACGTTGTAGAATAGATTTTTTACCAGAAAATTCGATCCGTCTGCCGTTTGTATCGGGTCCTGAAATTGGAAAACGCCACCTTCAAGGTAAATATTGGTTCCAATGGATGCGTTTTTCTGTTTTGTTCTTAGCTCAACCTGAGAAACCGCGGCAATAGAAGCCAATGCTTCCCCCCGAAATCCTTTTGTAGCGATCTTAAAGATATCTTCCGTTCCCCTGATTTTGGATGTGGCATGTCTTTCAAACGCCATTCTGGCATCTGTTTCAGACATTCCTTTTCCGTCATCCACTACTTGTATCAGGTTCTTCCCGGCATCCCTGAGAATCAGTTCGACCTTTGAAGCATCTGCATCAATAGCGTTCTCCAAAAGCTCCTTCACAATGGATGCAGGCCTCTGCACCACTTCTCCTGCTGCAATCTGATTAGCTACATGATCCGGTAAAAGTTGAATAATATCTGACATAAAAAAACGTAAATCAACTTACAAAAATAGACAATGAAATTGGGAATTAAAACATTAAAAGAGGGAATTAATATTTAATTATCAACATTTCAACAATGCAGCATTTTAAAGACTGAGCCTCAAACCATTCACTACAGCGGTTTTTTGAATAGAACAATCCCCTATTGTTTTTACACAAATAGAGGATTGATTCACAGCTAGTTTATACAAAAAAAATTAATAGTGATATTTATTTATCATTCCACATTCAGTCTTCAAAAGCGAGCTTTCTTTTCTTTTCTCTTCCTGGAATCCCGTGGATCTTCTCATACAGATAAGCCAGAAGGTTGGGTTTTTTATAAATCCTGTTATATCTGTACTTGGTATTAAAATGTCTTACATGAATTTTATATGCATCATATCCGATCACGATTAAAAGACACAGGCTGATAACATAAAACACCCTGAATTCCAGATAATAATAGGTAAGTCCCGAGAATACCGCTCCCAATACATAGGCAATCATAATACTCAAGAGTAATTTTGCCCTTCCGATCAGCTCCCCGTTTTTTCTGTATTTTTTTTGAGTAAACATAGAAACCAGGATTCCCAGGTCGGTAGTTGTTCCGGTAAGGTGGGTTGTTTTTACTGAAAAGTTTGAGATACTGGCCGTCAAACCATTTTGAAGCCCTGTAGCAAAAAGCATCAATGCCACCAGATATTCTGTTTCTTCCAGTGTTTTCTGATAATAAAACTGTCCGTATACACCTACGAAGAGAAGACATATAATCTCCAATACAATAGGCATGGAATGGGCAAAATACTTACTTTTTTTATTGAAATTGATGACAATAAAATTGGATAGAAAGCTTCCGAAGAAGAACAAAAAGATCCATCCGGCTACGACTCCAACCTGCGCCCAGTTTGCCTTACTGATTTCTGCTGCCAGCACAGCGTAATGTCCCGTTACATTCGATGTAAAAGAGAGAAATATTAATAGGGATGCTATATTTATAGTACCTGCTGTAAATGCAGTCAGCGTCCCCAATCTGATATTATCCCCCAGTGTCCTGCTGTTACTATAATTTCTTAACATTTTTTTATTTTTTTAGTTTGTGTTTATTTTAGACCTCTACAAAGATCTCTGCAAGCCTTCCTCTTTCCGGAAGCCTTTCTCTAACCTCAACGGCAATTTCATGAGACTTCAGGTCTTTGCAATTCTTGATATAAGGAATAAGATCAAACTTTCCTTTACCCTTGCTCTTAATAGACGAAGAATAATAAGCTTCTTCTATATTCTCTGCGTTCACGTACTGATTGAATGTTCTCTGAAAGCTTCCTGTAAAAACATCACAAATGATTTTATTGACCAGATGAGGATATTTATTCTTCACGATCCCATAAGCATCGCAAAATTCTGCCGGCCTGATCTTATTGAAAATAGATGTCTTGGTATTGAATAAAAGATCTCTGATAGAATCCCCGGAATCATATCCTGATGTAAGCAGGATATCATATTGGTTTTGATCTTCCGAGGCTTCTTTCTCTTTCAGCACTTTTTTCAATATGTTTAATGACTCAAGAGAGTAATCCGTTGCAATTAAAATTGTTTTAGTCATGTTCTTTATTATTTTGTTTTGTGTTTATCTTTTTTGATGATACAAAACTAGAACGACCAAATTAGAAGACCTTTGGAACGGAATTAAAATGTGATTAAAGAGATTAAAATGAGATTAGAAAATTGTTAAGAGAAATTAATGTGGGGAAAAAATAAAACAGCAATCTTACATAAATAAGTGATATTCAACCTATTATTTAACCAACCTGTATACTTTGAATAATTTTAGGGATTAAGCGCCCTCCTGCTGTGTGCTGTAGAAATTAGGGAAACGTATCTGAACCGTAGTTCCCTGATTTTCGTGCGAGCTTACAATCAATTCACCGTGATGCATTCTTACGATATTTCTCGCCAATGGAAGCCCAATTCCATAGCCTTCATAATTGTTGGTATTGGAAGCCCTGAAGAACGGATCGTAGATTTTATTCATTTCTACCTCCGGAATCCCGATTCCATTATCCTTTACAATGATATAGACATCTGTATCCGTGGCTCCTAAGGAGACTTTTACCTGCTGGAAATTAGAATATTTACAGCCATTACTGATGATATTGGCCACTGCAAGATGCAGCAACTGCTCATTCCCCTGTACTTTCAGTTTTTTAGGATTATCAGGGAGCATACTGATATCGAGATAGATATTATTCCTGGAATCTATTCTTCTTAGCGTTTCAATCACATCCCACAGCAGCTGGTCAATTCTTACCTTATCCATTTTCTGGATCTTGCCATCAAACCCGGTTTGGGCGATCATTAATAAAGCTTTGATCTTTTTATCCAGTTTTTCGGCTTCATCCAGGATAATTTCCAGCGTTTCTTTATATTCTTCTGCTGATCTGTTGATGGAAAGAGCTACATCCGCCTCTCCCATAATGGAAGTAAGTGGAGTTCTCAGTTCATGGGAGACATTGCCAATCAGATGGTTCTGGGTCTCAAAAGAGGTCTCAATGCGGTTGAGCATATCATTGAAGGTATCTACCAGTTCATTCAGTTCCTTATTGTCCGGTTGAGACTCCAATCTTAAATGAAGGTTTTCAGAGCTTATTTCTTTTACTTTTCCTGTAATTTTTAAGATCGGTCTGAACAATGTCTTAGATAAGTAAAAAGAGAAGATCATACTGAAGAATAAAGAAAGCACAATACAGGTAAGCAGTGTTCTTTTTAAAAAACCAAGATAATAGACTACATAATGGTTCTTGGCAGAAGCAATAGCGATATAGTCTTTATCGTCATATCTGAAAGTCTGCCCGATATAATAGAATTCCTTATCATTATAATTAGCCTCCCCCTGCTTGATAATATTTTTAAAAAAATAAGATGGAATATGAACTTCCTGGGATATCTTCTTGAAATTGGAATCTGTAGGGACAGCAAAAACATAATCCTTTTCCATAGGAAGCTCTTCATCATTCAGGCTACTCAGGACATAATTCTCCGGAAGGTCTAGATGGTCTTTGCTTTTTTCTATCTGTACAATGGTTGCTGTACGGATCTTCAGCAGCTCATAAAATCTCTGATGTGAAAAATTAACGATCGAAAAATAAACCAAGCCACTGAAAAGCAATATAATGACAGTAAAAACCAACATTAAAAGCACCATTGTTTTGGTCTGATTTGTGATCACTTTATTAAACATTCACTAAGATTTTTTCAGGACGTACCCCATTCCTATTACTGTATGAATCAACTTATTATCATCCTGGCTGTCCAGTTTCTTCCTTAAATAATTGACATAGACATCTACCACATTGGTTCCCAGCTCATAATTAACACCCCATACCGCATCCAGAATTTCCGCTCTTGAGATCACCTTTTCGGGATTCGTAAGGAAATAGAGTAATAATTTATACTCAGTAGAGGTAAGCGTAATTTCCTCCCCTCCACGGGTCACTTTTTTTGTATAGTCGTTCACGATAAGATCAGAAAACTGAAAAACATGCTCACTATCCGGTTCCGGCTCAACCGTCTCCTGCGGTCCGTTGTTATTGCTTCTTCTTAACAGAGATTTCACACGGGCTACCAACTCAATGAATTTAAACGGCTTTACCAGATAATCATCTCCTCCGCTTTCTAACCCCAGCACAATATTTTCAGAAGTCCCCAATGCCGTTAAAAACAGAATAGGAACGCTCTGATTGGTTTTCCGGATCTCCTTACAGACATCCAGCCCATTCATTTCCGGAAGCATAATATCTAAAATCACCAAATCGAAATCATTTGCCTGAACCAGCTGTACTCCGGTACGCCCGTCAAAAGCGACAGAAATTTCATATCCGTTTTCCTGAAGTCCCTTTTTAATAAAAGACACCACACTGGTTTCGTCTTCGATAAGAATAATTTTTTTCATAAATGAAATAACGAGTTTTACAAAAATAGGCAAATTTTGGGATGAACAAAATTGCTCTTCTGTCCTCAATAATAATTTTAAATGAATTGAGCTTCTTCCTTATCCAACCTATATAGAATAATACTACCTTTGCTTTTCATATAATGACGAAAAATAATTCCAGGTTAAATTGAATACAGCATGAATGACTTTTTAATAGGTATCGGTAAGCGATTAAAGGATATTAGAAAAAAGAATAATTTAACCATTAATGAACTGGCATTCAAAGCCAATGTAAGCAATGGTCTTGTTTCCAGAATCGAGAACGGCAGAACAATACCTTCTCTTCCGGTGTTACTTGACCTCATCCAGTCTTTGGAAATTGATGCAAGCTATTTCTTTGAAGGGGTAGAGAAAAAATCCCATGCAAAATTCATTTACGTGCCGAAAGAAAGCCAGCAGCTCATAGAAAAAGAAGTGGAAGCTGAAGGTTTTAAATACATGCATATCTTCAGTAAAAGTCTTCATTCTTTAGGCTTTGAAGCGGTATTGCTGACTCTTGAACCTAATTCTAAAAGAGAAAAGGTGATCACAGATGCCTGGGAGTTCAAATTCGTCCTGAAAGGAGAAGTAAAATATGTTATTGATAATGAAGAAATCATTTTAAAAGAAGGTGATTCTTTATATTTTAACGGAAAGTTTCCACATGTACCCGTAAGCATCAGCAATGAAAGCTGCGTAATGCTGGTTCTTTATTTTTATACTGCATAGATTTTCACAACTTCATATAGCACAAAACCTTATCTTCTGTTTCTGATATTGTAAAGAAGTGAAGGTGGAAATGCTTTCTCTTTACATCCCATCCTCCATTTTCTTCCGAGGTTATATAAGCTTGTACCCTAACCCATTCTCCGTTTTGTTCTTTCAACTTCTAAAGTTGACAAGCAAAAGTTTACTATTTGTAAACTTTTAGTTTTCTTATTTTGGATAAAATGAACGTAATGTTAATCAAAAACGCCCTTCCCACACTCCATTAAAAAATTAAATAAAAACATCAAAACAGCCTCATAAATACCTTAAAATAAACAATTTAATATAAAAATTAAATCAAAATATTCTTTTATACAAATATTTTTAAGGTAAAATAGAAGTAACAAACAGCCTTGATTTATTAAACAATACTTAATATCAAATATTTATATATATTAAAATTATTAGCGTGATTTGCATAAAAAATTTAATATATGTAAAAATGAGAACAAATTTAGAGAAATTACTAACCCTTGCTTTTGTCTGTATCGTCACTTCTGTTTCAGCACAAAAGCAGCTTATTATAGGAACTGTTCTTGATAACAACCAGCCCCTTCCCGGCGCCACTGTTAAAATAAAAGGTTTATCTAAAAATATAACGACTGATATTGATGGAAAATTTACGATCAATGATATTAAAGAAGGTCAGTACAGTTTACAAATTACGTACATAGGATATGAAACAGCAGATATCATTATTACACTAAAGCCTGATCAAACTGTAGATTTAGGAACTGTTATACTTTCTCAGCCCCGAAAAAATATTGATGAAGTTGTGGTTACCGGCACTTTGAAAAATACGGAAGCAAGAGCTTTAAATCTTCAGAAAAATGCCATCAATATCACCAATGTCATTGCATCAGACGGAATTGGAAAACTTCCGGATAGAAATGCTGCAGAAACCGTACAGCGCGTACAGGGAGTCTCTATTGAAAGAGACCAGGGAGAGGGAAGATTTGTTTCATTAAGAGGACTTCCTCCCTTCTGGGCTTCCACGACCATCAACGGAAACAGGCTTCCCACCGCAGAGGAAGAAACAACCTCCAGAGCTACGGCATTTGACTTTTTCCCCACAGAGCTGATCTCTTATGTACATGTCAATAAGTCATTTACTCCGGATATGGAAGCAGATGGAATTGGCGGGGGTGTTAATTTCATTACCAAAACTCCTCCCATGAAAACAGAGTTTAAAGCAACATTGGGAAGCGGTTATAATGCCAAAGCGGATAAAGGAGTTTATAATATCGGCCTTTTGTATGGCGGAAGAACAAAGGATAAAAAATTCGGATACTTATTCAATTTTGCCCATTTCATCAGAAACTGGTCTACTGACAATTTTGAAGCGAGAAGAAGTGGTGACGAAGGGGTCTTCAGAATGGAGCTTCGCGATTACAACGGAGTAAGGAAGACAACCGGAATTAATGCTGCCTTTGAATATGTTCTTTCCCCAAAAAATACCATCTACGTAAAAGGAATGTACGGAACCTTGTCTGATGATGAAACACATTATAAACACAGGGTTCGCTTTGACAAATTCAGCAGTACCAATAATACGGCAAGAGTAGAACTTCAGAATATCCACAACTTACTGATCACAGAGCTTACCTCTGTATCATTAGGGGGAATTCATAATTTAAATAAAGGAAAAATCGACTGGGATCTTTCTTATTACGACAATCAGTTCAAGTATGGGAATATCCCTGACAAGCAGAACAATTCTTATTATGTCATCAAGTATACCCAATCCGGAGTAGGAATCAATCCTGATTATATTTCTGATCATGGGAATGGTCCAAGAGCCTACTGGAAAGCCGATGGTGGAAAATTGGATTACAAAAATCCTGATGCCTTATTTGGTTTCTACAGCGATCCTAATTTTAAAATGGATGCTTCACAAATGAAATTTACAGACCTTGAATTTTACAAAGTCTTTGTTCAGGAAAAAGACAAGATTGTTGCAGCCTTTAACCATGAGATTAATGCTTCTGATAAACTGACCCTGAAATATGGTTTTAAGTACAGGGATAAAGAACGTAATGCAAGGTTTTCAGATATTTTTTATACCTGGAACGGCGGAGCAGCTCCTCTTTTATCAGATTATTCTCAATTCATTACTTCACAACCGAACGGAACCAAGTATCTCAGTGAAATGAATGCACACATCGGAAACACTTTCGGTCCGGTACTTTCTACCTCAGGAATGAATCAGTTCTGGTTTGACAATCAAAAAAACCTGAAAATCAACACCGCTGATTCCGAGGCTTTAGAATATAATAAAGCGTTAGGAAGAAACTTTGATGTTCTGGAGAAACATGCCGATGCATTTGGAATGGCAACCTATAAAGTGAATGATAAGATTACCGTTTTAGGAGGAATAAGATTTTCCAACACCAATACCAAGGTAAAGGGCTATAGCGTGATCGATGATGTACTGACCCCTGTTGAAAATACTAAAAATTACCTGGCAGTTCTTCCCATGATCCACGTAAAGTATACATTAAACGATAAAACGAATCTTCGTTTTGCTGCCACAAGAACTTTCTCCAGACCTAACTTCGGAGACCTTACGCCGGGAGGAACGTATAGTGAAGCAGATAATGAATTCAAGGGAGGAAATCCCAACCTTAATCCAACATATTCATTAAACTTTGACCTGATGGGAGAATATTATTTCTCCAATGTAGGGATCCTGAGCGGTGGTGTTTTCTATAAATCCATTACAGATCCTATTTTCCAGGATTCATTCATTGGAAATTATAACGGGATCAATGGTGTCCAGTTTACAGCTCCAAACAATGGAAATGCTGCATGGCTGGGAGGTATTGAACTTGGGATCAACAAGAGGTTTGATTTCCTTCCGGGCTTCCTTCAGTATTTTGGAGCCCAGGTGAATGCAACTTTTATGACCTCAGAAATGGAGAAGCCAAGCGGAAGAAAGGTAAAACTTCCTTATCAGGCCAAAGAACTCTATAACGTACAACTCTTCTTTGAGAAAAAAGGCTTCAATGCAAGGCTTGCTTATAATTATAAAGGAAAGTACGCTGTAGAATATGCTGAAGACGATACTAATGACTCTTATTATGGTAAATACAGCAGCCTGGACTTCGGAGGTTCTTACCAGTTTACTAAACATCTGAGTCTGTATGCGGATATCAATAACATCCTCAATAAACCTCTGATCTATCATTTCGGACAAAATGAAGACCGTCCTGAACAGGTGGAATATTATGGGGTAAGATGTAACCTTGGAATAAAACTGAACTTCTAAACCCAAATAATGGCCAGAACAATCAATCCTAAAACACTGGTAACACTGAAAGCTGCTTTTGCCGCTTTTGGTGTTTACTTCTGCATGTACGGTTTCAGAAAACCTTTTACCGTAGCCTCTTTCGAAGGACTATCCTACTTCGGAGTAGATTATAAGATCCTGATCATCATTGCACAGGCTGTAGGGTATTTCATTTCGAAATTTATTGGAATTAAATTCATTTCCGAATTAAAACCGGTGAAAAGACTGCGCTATTTATTTTCCTTTATTGCCATCGCAGAATTATCATTATTAGGGTTCGCAGTCATTCCTGCTCCCTATAATATCCTTTTCATGTTTCTCAATGGTATTCCGCTGGGAATGATCTGGGGTATTGTTTTTTCCTATATAGAAGGCCGTAAAACAACTGAAATTATCGGATTATTTCTGTGCTCAAGCTTTGTGGTTTCTTCAGGGTTTACAAAGTCTGTAGGAAAGTTTTTGATGGATACTTTTGCTATTTCAGAATTCTGGATGCCTTTTTCTGCCGGGCTGATTTTTATTGTCCCTTTACTTATTTCAGGAATTCTTCTGGAAAAAATTCCGAAACCTACTGAAGAAGATATTCAGCTTAAAAGTAAAAGAAAACCTCTTAACGGAAACGAAAGGAAAGAGCTTATCCGTCAGTTTTTCATCCCTGTTGTCTGCATAATTTTTCTTTATATCTGTTTAACGGTCCTAAGGGATTTCAGAGATAATTTTAACCGCGAGATCTGGGACGGTCTTCACTTTACATTTGACAGTTCTGTATTTACATTGACGGAAATCCCCATTGCCATCATGGTTCTTTTGATTTTAAGCTGCATGGTAAAGGTTAAAAACAACAAAAAGGCTTTTGCTTATTATCACTATATCCTCTTTGCCGGAATTTTAACGGTGGGGCTTTCCACCTATCTCTTCCAGCAGAATTCACTATCTCCGTTTTTATGGATGACAATCTCCGGATTTGGAATGTATATCTGCTATATTCCTTTTAATGGAATTTATTTTGACAGAATGATTGCCGCATTTGATATTAAAGGCAATGTAGGCTTTCTGATCTATATGGTAGATTCCTTTGGGTATTTGGGAAGCGTTCTGATCTTACTCTATAAGAATTTCGGTTCTGCACAGACTTCATGGCTCAGCTTTTATATCAGTCTGAATTATATCATTACGGTCAGCGTTTTAATTCTCTCTGTTATTGCTTTTTTGGCTTTTAAAAAAAAGGCAAAACCCAATTCTAATTCTAATCAATACATCAATTTCGATACTTCGAAAATCTTATAAATTATAGTAAAATGAAAACAAAATTTGATTTACTCATTGTGGGAGGCGGAATCTTAGGAACACTCCATGCCTATCATGCCCTGAAGAAAAATCTGAAAGTAGCTTTACTGGAAAGAAATACACTGCCTCAAGGGGCAACGGTAAGAAACTTTGGACAGGTAGTACCGTCCGGAATGGATCTTAAATGGCAGAATTTCGGGAGAGAAAGCCTTGCTATATATAATGAACTTCATGCTCAGGCAGACCTTACTATCAGGCAAAATGGCTCTGTATACATTGCTTCTGATGCTGAAGAGCTTCAGCTTATTGAAGAACTCTATGAAATCAACAGAAACAATGATTATGAATCTGTTTTATTATCTAAAAATGACTGCATCAAGAAGTTTGATGGGCTCCGCTCGGATTATTGCAAAGGAGGATTATTCTTTCCCCAGGAGCTTTCTGTAGATTCTGCAGATATGATTGTAAAACTTCATAAGCTTTTACAGGAAAAAATGGGTCTGGAGATCTTCTACAACACTACGGTGATTGAAACCGGTGAAGATGATCGGAAATGCACTGCTGTAACAGCTGAAGGAACAGAATTTTCTGCTTCCCGGATTATCATCTGCGGGGGACATGAATTTAAAACATTATACCCTAAAGTATTCAATGAAAGCGACCTGGAAGTAAGCAAACTGCAGATGCTGCAAACCAAACCCCAGGGAATTTATTCTCTTCAGGGAAATATTCTTACCGGACTTTCCGTCAGAAGATATGAATCATTCAGTGAATGTCCTTCTTTCCAAAAAATCAAATCATTGGAAGATCCTCATTCATTTGAGAAGAAATATGGTGTTCATATTCTCTTTAAGCAGGCTCTTGACGGTTCCATCATTCTTGGAGACTCTCATGAATATGCAGATGCTAAAAATGCGGATGACCTTGGATATGATCTCAATATGGAAATTGATGAATTCATGATCCATGAAGCAAAAAAAATAATTGACCTTCCTACGTACGAAATTCAGAGAAGATGGTTTGGAGTGTATTCCCAGTGCAAGACGAAAGATATTTTCGAACACAGCCCCTCTCCGAATATCCATATTGTGACGGGTATCGGAGGAAAAGGAATGACGGGAAGCGGAGGGTTCTCCAAGTTTAATATAGAAAAAATTTACGCATAAAAATTCAATGAAAAATATAGAATTACTGGTTCTGGATATGGCCGGAACAACAATTGATGAGGACAATGTAGTGTATAAAACCTTAACAGAGGCTGTCAACAGCCACGGTTACTCTGTGAGCCTGGAAAAAGTTCTTAGAAGCTGCGCCGGAATGGAAAAGCTGGAGGCCATTACAAGTCTGCTGAAGGAAATTAATGGTAACGAAGAAGATGCCACTGTTATTTTTGAGAATTTTTCCGAAAAATTAAAGGAGGCTTACCGTAATCTTGATGTAAAACCCATCAACGGTACAGAAAATTTTCTTCTTACTATGAAAGCCCAAAACAAAAAAGTGGTTCTCAATACAGGATACACCTCTGAAATTGCCCACCAGCTTTTAGACAAATTACAGTGGAAAGAAAATATACATTTTGATGCTCTGATCACCGCTGACGATGTTTCAGAAAGCAGACCCAGCCCGGAGATGATCAATCTGGCTATGAAAAAATTCAATATCATGGAGCCCGAAAAGGTCCTAAAGGCCGGAGATTCCGTGATTGATATTGAAGAAGGAAAAAATGCAGGATGCGGACTGACTATCGCAGTGCTTTCCGGTGCTCAAAACAGAACAGAGCTGGAGAAAGCAAAACCTGATTATATTCTAAATACAATTTCTGAAGCTGAACATATTCTTTAACAACTTCTTTTTCAACTTTATTTACAAATGGCACAACTCTTTTGTGTCGTTTGTTTTTTAATAAGTAAGTACATCACCCGTCAAAAATTCTCTGAATTTCCAACATCCCTCCAGAGAAAGGGAATTTAATTCCTTCGATTGATTATTTGTAAAAGTATATGATTTTCTTCTTATGTAGACTTTCAACTTCTGTGAACTATTTACTTATCAATTAATTAATTTTCTGTTTACATATGTTTACAAATAGTAAACTAATTTTACAATAGTTAAAAATAAATTACTATTTGTAAACTTTTTATTTAAAACCCTTACCCCATGAAAACAAAACTATTCTCAATGGCTGTTGTTGTGAGCTGCTTCCTTGGAGCTCAGACCAAAAAAGTTCTTTTTATCGGTATCGACGGATGTCGTGCAGACGTCATGATGTCTGCCAGTACTCCTAACATCAAGAACCTTATCAATCAGTCTATTTATTCTCTTGACGGACTTTGCGCTGCCACTACATGGAGCGGAAACGGATGGAGTACAATGCTTACGGGTGTTTGGCACACCAAACACAATGTGCAGGATAATAATTTTACCAGTCCCAATTATGTAAATTATCCTGACTTTTTGACAAGAGCAGAAAGCCATAACCCTAATTTAAGAACAATTTCCCTGGCACATTGGGCACCCATCAATGACAAAATTATTCAGAATGCAGATGTAAAATCTAACCTGGCAACAGATCTTGCTGTGAAAAATGCGGCGGTCAATGCTCTCCAAAATGACAATCCTGATATTCTGTTTGTAGATTTTGATGATGTAGACCATGCAGGGCATTCTTACGGCTTTTCTTCAGCTGTTCCCCAATATGTATCTTCTATTCAGACAACAGATTCATATATCGGCGAGATAGTGAATGCTATGAAAAACAGAGCCGGTTATCAAAACGAAGATTGGCTGGTTGTTTTAACAACGGATCACGGAGCGGTAGACAGCTCGCATGGCGGAGGGAACCTTTCTGAGAGAAATATTTTTACCGTGTATTCTAATCCAGGATTTACTCCTCAGCAGATCAGTAAAACGGTTTTAGAATCCAATAAAACGTTCAATCAGCTTAGCTTTCCGGCAGGAACTTATGCCAAACCAACCAACCAGAATCCATTCAACTTTGGTGCAAACCAGGATTTTACCATTGAGTTTTGGGTGAAACCCAATGCGGCCTATTCCAGTGATCCTGTCATGATCGGGAATAAAAACTGGGCTAGCGGAAAAAATAAAGGGCTTGTGATTTCAGGATATTCCGGACAGACGTTTAAAATGAATATCGGTGACGGAACAAACAGAATTGACCTGGTAGGAGGAAAAGTGGAAACCAATAAGTGGAAGCATATTGCAGCCAGCTTCGATAGAGACGGCCTTGTCACTTTATATGAAGATGGTGTTCCGGTCACTTTTGCCAAGATGAATACCATCGGAAATATTGATTCCGGTCTTCCATTAACATTAAACCAGGACGGAACCAATACCTATGGAATCAATCTTCCTGCATCCTATAAAGACCTCAGAATCTGGAAATCCGCTCTTCCGAACGATGTGATCGTTAACTGGGCCAATCAGGACATTACCCCTTCACATCCTTATTATTCTCAGCTGCTGGCCAACTGGAAGTGTGATCATGTTTCAGGAAATACCATCACCGATTCAAGTCCCAATGCGAATCATATGAGCATTACAGGATCTCCTGCTTATAATGCCAACACCTCAGGCAGTTTTAAGATCTATGATTACACCGCAACAACAAGAGAAACAGATCATTTTCCAACGGTACTGAACTGGATGTGTATTCCGGTACAATCCACATGGGGAATTGACGGGATAAACAGAATCCCGGTTTGTTCAAACGATGTTTTAGCCAATAAAGAAATAAAGAAAAACACTAATGATTTTGCCCTTTACCCCAATCCTGCATCAGCAAGTATAACCATCCGATATCCATCTGAAAATAAAGAATCTAAGGTAGAAATCATTGATTCTAAAGGGACACTTGTTTCAACTTTTCATTTGAAATCTTCCAATGGATATTACAATGAAAAAATAAATATTGAAACCCTTCCAACCGGAATATACTTCATTAAATTTAGTGAAGGGAAAAACTCAGTGACAAAGACTTTCATTAAGAAATAAACAGTAAAGCAATTAGATTTAATTTTTTGATATTAGAACTCGGATAGAAATATCCTTGTTCTAATATTTTTTTTATAATCCGTTTTTGAGATCTAATTCCATCTGTACATCCACACGGTCATATCCCGCATTGGTAACCGGCATATGTTTAAATCCAAGTTTTTCGTAGAGTTTTATAGCTGGAACCAGAATTGAATTGGTTTCCAGAAATACCTTCTCTGCCTTTAATTCTTTAGCTTTTTCTATTAAAGTATTTCCCAGCAGATATCCAATTTTTTTTCCTTGCGCTTTCGGGCTCACTGCCATTTTTGAAAGTTCAAAAATAAGGGGTTCATCGCTGTTCTTTACTAATGCACATGTTCCCACCGCCTCTCCATTAAGCAGAGCAAAAGCAATATGTCCTCCTTTATCTAGGATATGTTCTTCAGGGTGATCCAGCAGTTTATAGTCACCGGATTCCATCACAAAGAAATTCCTGATCCATTCTTCGTTTAAAGCTCTGAAAGCTTCTTTATATTGAGGTTCATAGGCTATAATTTGTACTTCATTATTGATATCATTCATCTCTATAGGGTTTATTAAATTTTATTTTTTATCATTTTACCAAGCTTCTCCAGGTCACTTTCTACACGGTCTGTCCATTCCAGGGCATAATTCAGCCTCATACAATTCTGATACTGGTTATATTGTGAAAACATTCTACCGGGAGCAAAATTTATTTTCTGACTTAATGCTTCATCATAAAGATCTTCCGTGCAGATTCTTTGATCTAGTTCCAGCCACAGCATAAAACCGCCTTTCGGTTCAGAAATTTTGGTATTATCCGGAAAATACTGAGTAACAGACTTTTGGATCTGAAGGTAATTGGCATACAGCTTTTTCCTGAACATTCTCAAATGATGGTCGTACCGTCCATGTTCAAGGAAATCAGCAATAACATCTGAAAATAAAGACGGACTGGAAACTGTCTGAACCAGCTTCTGACGGATAATCTTATCTTTAAATTTCCCTGCCGCTACCCAGCCCACACGATATCCCGGAGCCAGCGTTTTAGAAACAGATCCTACCCACATCACAATTCCGGCCTCATCATAGAATTTACAGGGCTTCGGTCTTCCGGCTCCAAAGTAAATGTTTCCATAAACATCATCTTCCACCAAAGGAACATTATATTCGGTAAGCATCCTTACCAGCTCTTTCTTGTTCTCATCAGGCATCTGAAATCCCAGCGGATTATTATAATTAACGACAAAGCAGCATGCCGAAATCTTTGGCAGCACTTTTTTTAAAGCATCAAGATCCACTCCGGTAATAGGATGGGTAGGAATTTCCACCGCTTTTAGTCCCAGCAGGTGAATCGCCTGCAGTATTCCAAAATATACAGGACTTTCAATGGCTACGGAATCCCCTGGCTGGGTAACTGCCATCAGGCAGTTATATACTCCATTCATTGCTCCGGAGGTAATGACAAGGTCATCTTCTGTAATCTTCCCTTCCATCACCATGGCCCATTTCGCTATTTCGCGGCGCAAATTTTCACTTCCCTGTACCGGCTCATAGTTGGTCCCGCTATCACTGCTCTTCTTCATTACATTGATCATACACTTCTTCATTTTAGCTACAGGAAGAAGGCTTTTCCCGGGAATACCCAATGCAAACTGAGTAACATCTGTTCCGGCAATGGTTCCGAATACCTTGCCGATAAGATCTTCCGGTGTTTTTTGTCCTTGTGAAACTTTTATTTTTGCAACAGAAGGTAATGCCAGCTTTCGCTGGGAGGTCTGGCTTACATAATAGCCGTATTTGGGGCGTGATTCCACCAGAGACCTGCTCTCAAGCTCCATATACGCCTGTTTTACAGTATTTAAGCTAACGTTATGTAACTTTTGGGCACTTCTTAACGATGGCAGCCTGTCTCCAAACTGCAAGGTTTCAGTTTTAATCTGCTCAGTGACAGCATTGGCTATTTTTAGATACAAAACATCTTTAGACATGGTGAGGGTTTTACGTAAAAATACAATTTTATCTATGCTTTACTAAAAATCCAGCCAGCTAATCATACTTTTGATGCTGCTTTTTAGCTGTTCCGGATTTCGAAAGTTGGGCGTAGTATTCTTTTTAAAATAAGCTTCAACTTTTAAAGAAAATTTTTTCTTCTCTGCCTCAGTAGCCCCCTTTTTATCATAGATTTTAAAGATAATTTCTCCTTTCAGATTCATAATAAGGCTGGCAAATGAAACAATTTCATCCCCCTTTTTTGCCAGGAAAAACGGAACTCCAAAATCCGGACTTATCTTTGAGGTGTTCTGGGTCTGCAGAAATATGTTTTTCAGCGCCAACATATCTGAAATATAAACTTCAGCATATTGAAGCTGCTCGTGATGTTGAACGGTTGTTTCCATAATATCATGATTTAATAAAACAAAATTATGCAGGATTTAACTTTGGATACAGATACAGAAGAATGCAATATTATGGGTACAGATATTCTTTAAATTCTGAAAATGCAAATATTTTTATCCGCCATCTATCCGAAATGCTCTATTTTTGCAAAAAAAATTAGACAATTTGAGTTTTTTCGGAATTAATATAAAGATAATAAGACAAGCTAAAGGACTGAGCCAAAAGGCTTTCGCCGATTTATTTGATTTAAACAGAGGGGTAATAAGTTCTTATGAAGAAGGCCGTGCTGAGCCTAAAATAGAAACGATACTGAAAGTAGCCACCCTTTTTAACCTTAGTGTAGATGAGCTTCTTACTGAAGCCGTACAGGTACATCAATTACCTAATGTTTCAGACATCAATCAGCTGATGCTTTTCCCGGAATCAGCGATGCAGAATATGAAAGAAACAAAAGCATTACCGGAAAGCAATTCCGAAAACACAACGGTTGTGCAAAAAATATTAGCATCAGTAGATTGGGTGTATGAATTTACGGCTGAAAATCAGGTACTCCCACCTTACCAGTATGGAGATATTTTATTCCTGAATAAAGCACATCTGAAAAGTGATTTGAACAGCCGCTTATTAGTGTACACCAACGGCCGCTTGCAGTATACCTCTGAAAGCAGTCAATC
The DNA here is from genome assembly GCF_003385455.1 of Chryseobacterium rhizosphaerae. Lineage (GTDB taxonomy): Bacteria > Bacteroidota > Bacteroidia > Flavobacteriales > Weeksellaceae > Chryseobacterium > Chryseobacterium rhizosphaerae. Next base: position 220,219 of record NZ_QNUF01000003.1, read on the forward strand.
TATTAAGGGAAAACAAGAGCTTTATAAGATTGTGGGTTATGTTTCCACTGCTGAAAAGAATATTTTTGAGAGTATTTTTGAGAGACTGGAAAAGCTGGAAAGGAACATACCGCAATTATGAGGAGGAAATGGAGCTGAATCATGAATTAAAAATTATGAAAGCACTCTTCTATATACTAGTTTTACTTTTCTTCTATTCTTGTGGAGAAGCAGATTGTAATCAAGTAAAAAAAGCATACTATCCTGATGAGTATTATATTTTCGTTACCCAATCAAAAGTAGATCTTACATGGATAAAACTGGAAGGCTATGTTCCGGAAACCAGTAAGAGAACAAGCGTTATGGTTCACAACAACTGGGGTATTGGAGAGGATGAAATAGATTACGGAGACGTTATACTAAAAAGAAAGGGAGCATTGCCACTTACCATCTATAAAAAAAATACGATCATCACTCATGATTGGTATTGCAGAGGAAAACCCTATCAATAATACAATAAAAAACCCTCCGTAATATATTACAGAGGGTTTTAGTACCCCGGGCGGGACTTGAACCCGCACGTTCTTACGAACACAGGATTTTAAGTCCTGCGTGTCTACCAGTTCCACCACCAGGGCAGGTGTGGAGCGAAAAAAAAGATTCAAACCTGAAGTTCCAATCTTTTCAACGGCTGTAGACAACCTATTGAGTATTTCGCATTGTGCGGATGAAGGGACTCGAACCCCCACGCCTCACGGCACCAGATCCTAAGTCTGGCGTGGCTACCAATTACACCACATCCGCTGGTTGCATTGCTCTGTTTTCACAGATACAATCTCTATTTCTTACAAATATAAGACTTTTAATTACATAACAGTCTCTATAAAAACAAAAAACCCTCCGTCGCAAAGTACAGAGGGTTTTGTACCCCGGGCGGGACTTGAACCCGCACGTTCTTACGAACACAGGATTTTAAGTCCTGCGTGTCTACCAGTTCCACCACCAGGGCAGGTGTGGAGCGAAAAACGGGATTCGAACCCGCGACCCCAACCTTGGCAAGGTTGTGCTCTACCAGCTGAGCTATTTTCGCATAGTGCGGATGAAGGGACTCGAACCCCCACGCCTCACGGCACCAGATCCTAAGTCTGGCGTGGCTACCAATTACACCACATCCGCTGGTTTTTTTTGTATTGTAAGTTTTAAAGAGCTTGCTTCGTTTTTGTGAGTGCAAATATAGGACAATTTCCTTTACCTCCAAACTTTTCCGGAAAAAAAAATATTTTTTTTACATTTTTTTTTCCCGGCGGCTATTATTACGATTCATTTTCTTATTTTTACATCGTTAATATTTACGATATGGAATTACAAGGAACGGTAAAGAAACTTTTTGATGCTCAAACATTTGCGAGCGGATTTCAAAAAAGAGAAATGGTTATTTTAACTCAAGAACAGTATCCACAGCCGATAAACATAGAATTTTTGTCTGATAAAATTAGTTTATTAGATAACCTTAAAGAAGGAGAAAACGTAAAGGTAGGAATCAACATCAGAGGTAGAGAATGGGTTTCTCCTCAAGGTGAGACTAAATACTTCAACTCTATTACAGGATGGAAAATAGAAAAAGTTTTTGATAATGGAGCAGAGCCTACTCAGGCTATGTCTCAGCAGTCAGCTTCTCCTGTTTCTAACGAGAATCCGTTTGCTGGAGATGACGATGATGATTTACCTTTTTAATTAAAAAATAAAGATCAACTATAAATCCTGCTTTTTAAGTGGGATTTTTTTTCTACAATGGTTCGATTAGACGAAAATGAGATTTCATTTCCTGACCCTGAAACATACGACGGTCAGGATGGGTTAATTGCCTTTGGAGGTGACCTTTCTGTGGAACGGATATGGTTTGCTTACCAATTGGGGATTTTCCCATGGTATAATCCCGGAGAGGAAATTCTATGGTGGAGCCCTGATCCGAGGTTTGTTTTATTTCCTGATGAGATAAAAGTATCTAAGTCTATGCAGAAGATATTGAACAGAAATGTTTTTACGTTTTCAGAGAACCGGGATTTCAGGGGAGTTATTAAAAACTGTCAGCAAACCAGCCGAAAAGGACAGGACGGAACCTGGCTTTCTAACGAACTGATGGAATCTTTTATTAAGCTTCATGAATATGGACTCGCCAAAAGCATAGAAGTCTGGCAGGATGGAGAGCTTGTAGGTGGATTTTACGGCTTACAGATCGGCAATTTATTTTGTGGTGAAAGCATGTTTGCCAAGGTAAGCAATGCCTCAAAAGCAGGATTCATTCACTTTGCCCAAAGCAATAAAAATACGATTGAATTAATTGATTGTCAGACTCATACATACCACCTGGAAAGCTTGGGAGCCCGTATGATTTCTAAAAAAGAATTTTTAAAAATTTTACACGAAAATAATGAACGCAGATAAAGAAAAATGGATTCTTCTGGTTGTCCTGAGTATTATTTGGGGATCGTCATTTATTCTGATAAAAAAATCACTGGAACACTTTAATCCGTTTCAGGTAGGATCATTAAGAGTTCTTATTGCAGGTATCATCCTGCTCCCTATTGCCATTTCCAATTATAAACTTTTCCCGAAAAAGCATATCAAATGGCTTATTCTTGCTGCTTTTACAGGAAATTTTATTCCTATGTTCCTCTTTCCCATTGCAGAAACAGAAGTAAGCAGTAGTATTGCGGGAATTATCAATTCCATGATGCCTATCTTCGTTATTATTGTGGGTGCGCTGATATGGAAGTTTGAAACCACCAAAAAACAGATCCTGGGAACGTTGATAAGCTTCACGGGAGTTTGTATTCTGGCTTTTGGAGGTGGTGACAGCGGAGAATTAAAAATGATTCCTATTCTGCTGTTATTACTGGCCACTTTATGCTATGCCGTCAGTACGACCACCGTAAAATCAAAGCTTATGGAAGTCTCTTCCACCGTCTTATCAGCATTTGTTTTCTCATTTGTTTTATTTTTTCCTTCCATTATTGCTTTAACCAGCACGGGATTCTTTTCTGAATTCACTTTTTCAAAGGACAATATGCTAGGTTTATTGTTTGTCAGCCTTTTATCTGTTTTCGGAACCGGGCTGGCCATGATGATGAACTACCGACTACTGAAGGTCTCTACTCCCCTTTTTGCTTCTACAGTTACCTTAGTAATGCCTATTGTTGCTATTATCTGGGGAATTATAGATGGGGAACAACTGACTTATATGCAGTTTATAGGAGCCGGGGTAATCATTGCCGGATTGATATTCCTAAGAACTAATGCTAAAAAGTAATTTGTAGTATTTGATCTGTATACTGACGCAGAAGCCAAGGCTGGATTGGATGGAAATCTATCAACACTCCTTACAACAAACCTATTTAAGAATACAGCCACTCATAAAAAAATCCCGCATTGCTGCAGGATTTCTGTTTATATTAAAGATTAAATGTAAATTATTCTGAACCGGATATTCCCGATTCTTTCTGTTTAATTCTTCTTAACCTTGCTGGCTTTCACCTTTTTCACTTCATCTTTAATGAATGGGTACTTCTTCTGCATATCCTTTGCCAGACTTGGGTCCAGGTCTAATGCTTTCTGAAGGGAATCCATCCCTTTATCCTTTTCTTTCAGATTGAAAAAGCAATTGCTTAACTGATAAAATAATTCAGCCCTGTAGTGCTTCTTAATAGCAGCATTCAATACAGTAACCGCTTCTTCATATTCACCCAAAAGCATTAATACTTCTGAATATGCATACCAGTTGTAAAATCTGGAAGGTTCGTCCGCTACTAATTTTTTAAGACAGGAAAGGCTTTCTTCAAATTTCCCTGAATCGATGAATAAAAAGGCTAACCTTTTTTGATAATCAAGGTTATTTTCATTCAATTGGGTTGCTTCTTTGGCAAAATGCAGTGCTTCTGACATTCCTCCCATCTCTTCATACAGGTAAGACTGCTCCATCATCGCAAGATAAAACTGAGGGTCTTCTCTTAATGACTTCTGGAATGAATTTAATGCTAAAATTGGCTGTTTTAAAGCTTTATGGCACAATCCGATTTTATAGAAGGTAAATGCTTTCGTATATTCCAATTCAAGCATTTCCTCATACACTTCAATTGATTTCTGGTATTGGCCCAACGCTTCATAACATGCGGCTTTATTCGCATATACTCCCACAGAACTCGAATTGATTGCCAATAAGTAATCATAGCCTTTGATGGCCTCTTCGAAGTTCTTTCTGTTGAAATAGAATTGTCCATACTCAAACCATGCGGTTTCCGAATAGGAAAACTCATCTAAATATTCATTAAGAAAGGCAATAGCCTCCTCACTCTTATTCAAATCACTGAAGCATACCATACAGTTTTCTAATGCATATTCATCAGAAGGATCTTCTTTTAATGCTTTCCGGTAATGTTTAAGAGCGTTAAAAGGATCTCCAAGATTCACATATTCATCTGCAATAAAATTGTGAAGGAAGTTTTCTTCTTCCCCCAGCTCAAGTGCCCGTTTACAAATTTCAATGGATTTTCTAGGATTTCCTAAGTTCGAATAATACTTGGCATAGCAAACCAAAAAGTCTGTATGCTCCATAGAGGAACCTTTCAGCTCATTGATAAGCTCTTTTGCCGTATTATATTCTTCCCACTCCAATAGAATTTCAAGTTTTTTAATCTTGATATCTAAAGAATTAGGATGAAGCTTCAGACCAAAATTGACCGCCATATCAGCGTAATTAAAATCTCCCAGCTCCAAATAATACACAATAATGTCTTCTAACTCTTCTGTGTCAAAGTAGAATTCATCATTATTTTCCATCATTTCCTCGAACTTCTTTACAAGTTCATTTCCAAAATACTCTTCCAATAGTGTCCTCTTTGTCGGTCCAATGCCTGAATGTACTTACAGACCTCGGCAAACTTATTAATTAATGATACATCTGAAACTGATATTCAAATATTTATGCAAAGTTGCAACTTTTTTTTGAATTTTCCATTTCGTAATTTCTATCATAAAAATAGTAAAAAAAGAAAACAGATAAAAGGATTGTGGATAAAAAACTCAAATTGTTATTAAATTCTTATTACCAGTCTCTTTCCATTTTCAATTTCCTTATTCCATACCGATTCAATATATTCTAAATCAACGTTTTCCGTTTCTATTTTAATTTTTCCTTCTGCAGCAGCCTGAAACATTCCCGGAATTATTTCTGAAAATAAAAGTTTCGATTCTTCTTTTGTCCAGCTTCCCAGTCCTGATCCTGAAATATGGATGTCTGTTCCTCTTAAAATCTGTGAAGATAACTGAATATGGTCTCCACTCATTCCTCCTACAGAAACCAATTTCGTCTTATGAGAAAATGTACCGTCACCTTTAAGAGCGGCCAGGATCATTTCTACGGAATGCCCCCAAATATAATCCAAGATGACATCAACAGGTGTTTCACCGTGGATCTCTTTAATTTTCTGTTTAAAGTTTTCATCTGTAAGCTTTAGGGAAATAGCTTCATCTGCCCCCAACTCAAGCAGAGATTGTAATGCGGTTTCATTTCTTCCGGTAACGATCACTTTCCCTGCTCCGTACAGCTTCGCAATCTGAACGGCTATTCTTCCCGTAATTCCGGTTGCACCATTGATTAATACGGTGTCTCCTTGCTGCATTCCCGCTTTACATTGTAAACCCATTGCTGAGCCCATTACCGCATTGGGTAACGCTGCAGCTACAGAAAAATCCAGATTCTCAGGAATTGGCACCATCAATTGGCGGTCTGCCAAAACTTTTTCTGCCACACTTCCATTTTTACTGAAAAAATAAACCTTAGTTCCGTTGTCAAGATAACCTACACCATCAGAACCAATAATTTTAGGCTGTTGCACCTCGTTATCTGTAGAATAATGAGTGCCTCCGGCTCTGGCCCTATCCAGATTTTTTATAGAGGCAGCCTTCACCGAAACTAACACTTCATTTTCTTTTATGATCTCCGGTTCGGGAAAATCTGCGTATTGAGGAATGCTTCCTTTTTCAAATACTACTGCTGCTTTCATTATTTTAAATTTTATACAAATTTATTTCTGAAGAAAGCCTGAGAGCAATAACATTTGTTATCAGATTGAGATAATTAGGCAGAAAGCCGAAAGTAATGGCTGTCCTAAAACAATCATTGAAAATAGTCTTCAGAGAGGTTTATTTTTCAGGATTTTGCTTTTTATCCTGCTGAGATGAACTGTTGTAACACCAAGATATGAAGCAATATAATGCTGGGGTACTCTTTTGATGATCTCGGGCTTTTCTTTAATCAGATTAAGATAACGCTGCTGCGGGGTGTCTTTAATAAATGAAAAGAAGTGCTTCATATAATCAAACATCCTCTCAAATAAAGCATCCATCAACAGAGTCCTAAGTTCAGGGCATTCATACACCTCTTCCAAAAAAGCATCCACATCAGGCTTTCCAATTTTATATAAGATACAGGGCTCTATTGTTTCAAAAGAGACCATACTTGGAAGCCCTTTTTTAAAACTCTCAAGAGAAGAAAACATGGTATTTTCAAGAAAAAACTGAAAGGTCACATCTTTCCCATCATTATTATACCACGCTCTGACAACACCTTTTTCAAGATAGTACGCATTATAGGAAACTTCATTTTCTTGTAATAACAACGTTTTGGCCGGAACTTCGATCCTTTCAAAAGTGTTCAGAAACTTCCGCCATTTTTCTTTGGGGAAAGGAAATCTGTCTTTTATATGCTCAAACATGGGATACAAAAAAAAGAACGGAGCTAGATAGCATCCGTTCTTTAGGTTTTATTTAAATTAAAGTTTTGATCTTAGCAATGATATCATCTCCTAATTTATCGGCTTCCTCCTGAGATTTAGCTTCCGTATAAATTCTGATAATCGGCTCTGTATTGGATTTTCTAAGGTGAACCCAATTGTTTTCAAAGTCTATTTTAACACCATCCACTGTAGAAACTTCTTCATTTTTATATTCCAGCTCCATTTTGTTTAAAATATCATCTACATTGATCTCCGGTGTAAGTTCTATTTTCTTTTTACCCATAAAATAGCTTGGATATCCTGCTCTCAATTCAGATACCGTTTTATTTTCTTTTGCCAAATGAGTTAAGAATAAGGCTACCCCCACTAAAGAATCTCTTCCGTAGTGCAGTTCAGGGTAAATAATACCACCGTTCCCTTCTCCTCCGATCACTGCATTTTTCTCTTTCATTAAAGTAACTACATTCACTTCTCCTACAGCACTTGCAAAGTATTCTGAATCATGGGTATGAGCAACGTCTCTCAAAGCACGGCTAGATGAAAGGTTAGAAATAGCGGCCCCTTTTTTATGTTTCAACAGGTAATCCGCCACAGCCACCAATGTATACTCTTCGCCAAACATTTCCCCTTTTTCATCAATTAAGGCCAGTCTGTCTACATCCGGATCTACAACAACTCCCAGGTCTGCCTTTTCTTTAATCACCAGCTCGCAGATATCTCCCAAATGTTCTTTTAAAGGCTCTGGATTGTGTGGAAAATATCCTGTAGGTTCACAATACAGCTTAACAGTCTCGCATCCAAGCTTATCTAACAACATAGGAATAGCGATCCCTCCTGTAGAGTTTACCGCATCCAGAACCACTTTAAATTTTTTAGCTTTAATTGCCTCTACATCTACCATTGGAAGATCCAGGATCTGCTGAATATGAATATCAAAAGCATCATCTCTTGTTTCATAATTTCCCAGATCATCTACCTCCGCATAATTGAAGTCTTCACTTTCTGCTAAAGCCAGTACATCTGCACCGTTTTCTCCACTGATGAATTCTCCTTTTTCATTCAATAATTTCAGTGCATTCCATTGTTTCGGATTGTGAGAAGCGGTAAGGATAATCCCTCCGTCAGCTTTCAATTCCGGCACCATGATCTCTACCGTAGGTGTTGTAGAAAGACCTAAATCTACCACATTGATACCCAGCCCCTGTAAAGTCGCAGTAACCAGAGAAGAAACCATCTGACCGGATATTCTGGCATCTCTACCAATCACGAGGGTTAAATCTTTTTTATTTTTATTATTCTGAAGCCAGGTTCCGAAAGCCGAAGCAAATTTTACCACATCTAGTGGAGTCAGGTTATCATTTACTCTTCCTCCTATGGTTCCACGAATTCCTGAAATAGATTTAATTAACGACATTATATTTTGATTGTTTGATTGTTTTCTTTCTATATTTTTCTACGCAAAGATACTTAAAAGACTTTTGAACTTATAAAACAGGAATCTTTTTTTGAATTTTATCATACGTATTTTTTACAACTTTCGGAGGGGCAAAACGATACCCTATATATAACAAACCATAGAGGTTATTATTTTCCACAGTCTGGTTATTTTTCTGATCGTAGGCATAGGCACTAAAGTTCATTTTTCCGCCGAATAGAAAGCGATCTGTATTATATCCTACATGCAGCCCACCTCCCATCCTAATGGTTACATACTGCGCATTAACCCGTGATTTATCGCCCAGGTTTTCATAATAACTTGAGAATTTTCCACCCAGACCTAATGCTAAATAGGGAGCAATATGCACTTTCTTTCCAATCACCCAATTGTAGAAATATCCCATATTGGCTCCAATTTTATATTGGGTTTCTTTGCTCTTCTGCCCTTCTATTATATTGGTGAAAATGCTAAGGTCGTAGTCTAAGAAAGGGACCCAGCTGCCACTGCTTTTCTTCTGCCACTCCCCTTGGGTATAGATACTTTTGGCCGAGAAATTTTCATTAAGAACATATGCGGTAGATCCTCCAAAGCTTTGTACCCTAAAATCCGGAAATTGGATGTACGGATCTTTTCCTTCCTGCCAGCCGGGAAGAAAATCTTTCATGTTTTCCAGATAAAATCCTTTTACATTTTTATAATAGAGGGTCTGAATAAATTTTTGGGAAATAACCGCAAGCTAAAGTCTGTATAAGAGCTCTTTCCTTTCAGTTCATCATCGTTATTGCCTGAAATAAAATGTGGCGAAAAAGACAGCGTAGCACTTATTATTTTATAGTCAACCGAGAAGGAAGTCCTTGTTTTGTTGTTGATTGAAAACGTCATTTGGTTTCCATTTTTCCCTTCTCCCTGCGAAAAAATATAACTTTCAATATTGGTATCAATATTGGCACGGATCATCACCTGATCTGTATAGGATCTAATATTCGTGGTATCACTTTGTGCTCTTCCATAGAACACAAAGAAAGAAAGTAAGAAAACAAAGATTGCTTTTGAAAGCCCCAAACTGAATTATTTAAATTAAAAAAATGAATTTACTACATTTTTTTTAATTAATTATTTAATTCAATATTAAGAACAGCCGCAATCTTTATCGCAGTTTGTTCTTTTAGAACTGAATTTTTTGGGTGCAAAATTCTTTCTGAGTATCTTAAATAAGGAGTAACAGGCGAATGCTACTATTATAAAGATAATGACGTATTGAAAAATTAATGATGAATCCATTACTTTAAAATCTGATAAGCTATCATCGACACAAAATATGCCAAACCTGTCATCATAGCTACCTGAAAGCCGGTCCATTTCCAGCTTTTGGTTTCTCTGTAGACTACTGCAAGTGTAGAGACACACTGCATTGCAAATGCATAAAATAAAAGTACTGAAACTCCTGTAGCAAAGCTAAAGACTTTTTCTCCGTTTGGCTTTACATCCCGTCTCATTTTGTCAATTACTTTTACCTCTGGAGCATCATCTTCAAGACTGTATAGTGTAGACATTGTCCCCACAAAAACCTCTCTGGCAACAAAGCTGGTAAGAATTCCAACTCCCATTTTCCAGTCATATCCAAGAGGAGCAATGACAGGCTCTATTCCTTTACCCATTTTAGCCAGGTAAGAATGATCAAGCTCTACATTGGTGGCCACCAATTCGTTAGGCTGTTGTTTGGGTCCGAAATAGCTTAAAAACCAGATGATGATACTTACAATAAAAATAATTTTACCGGCTCCGGTAATAAAGTCCCACACTTTTCCTAACACCATCTTAAGATCATATCCGAAAAGCGGTTTCTTATAAGTGGGTAAATCCATGACCAAATAGGTTTTACCTTTATTTTTAATAAATCCTTTAAGAATAGCTGCAGAGAATAATGCTACCAGAAAGCCCAGAAGATACATTCCCATCAGCACCAATGCCTTATATTTTATCCCCAAAAATGTTCCTTCAGAAATAATGAGCCCGATAATAATACTGTATACCGGAAGCCTTGCAGAGCACGTCATAAAAGGGGTTACCAGGATCGTCAGTAATCTTTCTTTAACATTTTCAATATTCCTTGTAGAAATCACGGCAGGAATTGCACATGCCGTTCCCGAAACAAGGGGAACAATACTTTTACCGTTCAGTCCGAATGGGCGGAGAAGTCTGTCCATCAGGAATACCACTCTTGCCATATACCCAGAATCTTCCAGCAGGTAAAGGAAATACAGTAAAATCCCGATCTGTGGTGCAAATACTACAATCCCTCCTATTCCCGGAATAATTCCGTTTGAAATCAGTGAATTAACCGGCCCTTCCGGAAGGTGTTCTCCTGTAAAGGCTGCCAGCCATGAGAAAGTCTCCTCAATCCAGGTCATCGGATATTCCGCCAGGAAAAATACACTTTGGAAAATAACTAATAAAATGGCTAAGAAAACAACATAACCCCAAAATTTGTGAACCAAAACCTTATCCAGTTTTTCTGTCAACAATTCTTTGAACTGAGGTTTTTTAGAAATTACATTGTCTAATATTTTGTCTACATTCTGATATCTCCTAACTGTTTCCTGAACCTGTAATCTTTTAGGTACCAAACTTTTGGAATCCGCTTCATTCAGCTTATCCATTACAGATTCTATTCTTCCCAGGTCTGTGCCTAAAGAAAGGCTCATCCATGCCTTATATTCGTTATCAAAGCCCTTGTGTGAAGCCAGTTTACGGATAAAATCCCTATGCTCATTCGGTGTTTCAAATGATACCTTATCTGCTTTTATAAATTGGTTATTGTAAACCGCTTCTCTTACTTCATCAATACCAATCTGTTCTTTCGCATTCGTCTGAATAATGGTAATACCTAAAGCTTTGGAAAACTGCTGAATATCAATATTAATCCCTCTTCTTTCTGCCTGGTCAATCTGATTGACAATCAGAATCATGGGAATTCCAAGATCCTGAATCTGCTGAAACAAAAGAAGACCTCTTTTCAGGCTTAATGCTTCAAGAATATAAACAACTCCTGCATAGTTTTTCTGTTCATCGATAAGATATTTTGAGAAAATAGCTTCATCTTCAGAACTTGGATACACACTGTATGATCCAGGTAGATCTACTACCTCAACGTCCTCGTTTTTATAGGTATAATTTCCAGAATAACTGGCAACAGTTACTCCGGCATAGTTCCCGGTTTTCTGCTTTTTATTACAAAGCGTATTGAAAACCGTAGATTTTCCTACATTCGGGTTTCCGACTAAAAGTATTTGTTTTTTCTTGTTTGCCTGCATTAATTCAATTCTTCAACAATGATGTAATCTCCTTCTTCCTCACGAAGAGCAATCCGGCTTTTCTCTACTCCAAACTCTACATACATTGGCCCATTGAATGGAGCCTGATACAAAATCCTGAAAATGGTCTCCGGAAGAAGCCCCATTTCAATGATTTTATTGGGCATTTTCAGATGGTCATTATCATATCCCAATATCTTTCCCATTTTGTTTTTGGGAAATCCACTTAATTTATGTAATCCTTTCTCTTTCAAAGCCTGATTTTTTGTGCTGCAAATATACGTTATTTAAATTTAATCTAAATAACAGTAGGTATGAAAGAATCAACCCAGACACATTGCTGTATCTGGGTTGATTTAAATGTGATTTACACTAATTATAATTTCGAACACATTCTCCCATCATTGCTGCTCCCAATGGAGGATTATAGCTTCCAATATAGGAAGCCATAGCTATGCAACCTTACAAATTCATGGCTTCCTTGCTTATCTTTTTAATCCCTGTTATTTCAATTTTTTCTTCCTTAATATTTTTTTTAGCAATTAAAACAGGCTGTATATTCTTAGCATTTGTTTTTGTAATTGGCTCTTCTGTTTTTGCTAATAAGATTGTGGATGTTACTAATAACATCGTAAGAATAACTTTTTTCATAATAATTTTATAATTTGTTAACTAACTAAATTATAAAAACAAATATTCAATTCCAAGCATTGTGACTTATTATTATTAAAAATTGATTAATCATAATTTTTTGTCATTTTAGAGGAATTTTATTGATGTCATAACATTCAAAACTGTAAAATTTCACATTTTATCCAAAACAAAAAAATCAACCCAAATACATTACTGTATCTGGGTTGACTTGAATATAATTTAGTTGATATGAAGTCTGTTTTGATTTTTACTTTTCTACTTTTTCAACAGTTCCTACACTTAATTTAGCATAAGGAGGCTCGATAGGGTTATCATTAGCGTTATAAAAGTCTTTGTATTGTTTTTCCTGTTTTTTCATCATGTCTCCAATAGTCCCGTCCATACCCGGAATTGTTTTAGACATCATCTCCTGTGTAATCATAGGTCTTACAGAAGCAAAAGGATCTTTCTTAAAGTCATTGAATGTTTTTTCAAACTTTTCTCTTGGTAGATCTTTGACCTTTCCTCCTGAAGCTTGCATCAAATGTTCTATATAAGAAAACTCTGTATAATCTTTCACTTTTTTATTCCCTTGTAATACCCAAGAATAATTTTTCTCTGAATCTTCTATTTTTACTATAAGCCCTGGAAGCCCGTAAAATTTGTACGGTCCGTCCTGGAAAGGAATATCTGTTGTAAACCATGCCGTCCATTTTCTATCACCAAATTCTGTAGTGGCCTTTTGTGTATTGTATTCCCCAATTTTTTGTTTGTCACCAAGAATCTTCCAATTGAACTTTAAGTTTTCACTATAGCCAATATTTGTAGGCGTAAAACCATTTGCAATTTTGTCAACATACTGAATTCCCATACCTGGATACGTCTTATATATTCTTGCTGAAATCTTTGGTGTTTTAAGAGATTTTGAAAGGTCTTTCATGATACCGGCCTTTTGCATTGCTTCTATTTCTATTTTCATAATAGAATCTTGTGCAATAACAGTGTAATCCTGATAAACAGATCTGTTTTTATCTGTAATATCCAGAATAGTAATCACCTTATCCAGTTTTGCAGAATCTTTCTTAGGCTTAAATGTAAGCTCATAAAAGAAGCGGTTAGCCGTTTCTTTAGATTCCTGTGCACTTGCTACAGCAAAAAGAGCTATAAAGAATATAGAAAATAGCTTTTTCATTTTTAATCAAGTTTTATTAATTAGTAATAGGATCTACCTATTTGTTACAGTTTTTCTTCATTTTTATTTTCCTGTGGGTTAATTTTCCTGTGGCCGGAAGAGTAAAATATAAAATTTATGATTTTATTAAAACATTTCAAGTGGCAAAAGAGCTAACTTTAATGTTCTAAAAACCAAAATATTATGGACACTTTATCACAATTAAAATCCGAACTGGAGGGAGAATTCCAAACAACAAAAAAATTTATTGAACTCTTTCCTGAAGGAAAAAATGATTATGCTCCTCACGAAAAAAGTATGAAAATGATGCCCCTTGCCACTCATCTTGTGGAAGTTTTTGAATGGCCCAATACTATTTTGAACACTTCTGAACTGGATTTTGCCAAAGGAGGATACCAACCAACGGTTCTCTCTACCAAAGAGGATCTTTTAAAAAAACTTGACAACGACTATCAGTCCGGAAAAGCCGCTTTAGAAAAAGCCTCCGAAGACCAGCTGAATCCAAGCTGGACCATTAAAAATGATGGACATGAACTGGCAAGCTGGACTAAATATGGAGCAATCCGCCATGCGTTAAACCAAATTACCCATCACCGGGCACAATTGGGAGTCTATTACAGGCTGAATAACATTCCTCTTCCCGGAAGTTATGGCCCTTCTGCAGATCAGCAAAGCTTTTAATTTATCACTATATCTCAACAAAAAACCAATCCATGCGGATTGGTTTTTATTTTATTTAAAGTTGAATTTTACAGTAAACATTACCTGACTAGGGCGGAGCTGCATTGTTGTCTGTGTAATAGTAGCATCTCCTACATTGATCCTTTCAAATACTTTTCTGTCTCCAATATTCATCCACTTTAATTCGAAGTCTACTTTTTTCTTTGCCCAGCTAAATTGATAAGATACATCAAAGAAACCGTTATTTAACTTTGTTTGTCCCAGTTTTGAGTTAATCTGATCCCAGTAGAACCCTATGGTATGGTTTTCTATTGGATAGAAGAACACATTCAAATTATGGGTATATCCCTCAGTTTTTCCAAGATCATTCTGAATAATTCCGTTGGATTGTTTATTCCATGATTTGGTCATGTTGAAGTCTACACTCATCCAGGAAAAATAGGTGTTGTTCAATTTAAACCCTAACGTATTTCCATCATTTGTGGTGTTAATGTCCTGATCATTTCTTCTCGACTGAGATTTTGAATTTGTATTGTTATAGGTCAGGGAAGCATTTGTTTTAAACTTAGGAAAATATTTTCCAATTTCTGCATAGTAACTGTTGCTCGTTCTTTTGTTTTCACTTTCAATATACTCAATAACACTGAATCCTAGTTCATTTACAGCACTTGAGGCCAGTAAGTTATTTTTAGCATCACTTAATCTATATCCGACATTAAAGAAGATATTGTTTAGTGGGTTTCTATACTCTAATCTTGCACCTGCATTTTTTGTGGTCGTTTGAGGTATTGGATTTTTTGGATTCATCACATTAAATCCTCCAGGGCTTGTTAAAATATACCCTGCATAAGCAGTTTGGATGTCCCCAAAATTATTACTGATATTCCCACTCAAACTTGCTTTAAAAAATGAAGCAAAAGAATACTGAGCAAAGATATTAGGGGTAAATGTTGTTTTATTTAAAGATTTTGAAACATTTCTGAATGCATCTTCAGCTTTAATATTATTGAAGTTGACCGGGAAATTAGCAAATAAGCTCCAAGCTTCAGATTTATAGTTAACTCCTACTGATGCATTTGGATTAATTTTCGTGAATTTCAGATCGTTTTCATAAGCTAAACTGTTGAAATCAGGAGAGTTGTTAACTGTGCTCCCATCAAAGTTTGTCGTCAGTTTATCTGTTGAAAAATCAATTCCGATCTGTGGAGTAAACGTCCAGCCTTTTGTTGAAAAACTGATGTTTGCAGAATGTGATGTATCTAATGTCTTAATTTTAAAAGTCTGCAAAGCCGTACTTCCCGGAGTAAAATTAATCGTTGAGAAATCTGTACTTCCCGGCTCTTTGTAGGGGAACTGTAAATAGTTGGCAGGAGAAATTTCCAATGTCTGCCTGTCATTCTGGTAGTTAATAAAGGATTTAAAATTGATCATTTTTTCTTTCCACGGAATAATGGTACTCAAAGAGTTTTGAAAAGATGATGTTGGAGATTCTAAGGCTTCATTTCCAAGTCTGTAGCCTGTTTTATCATTTCTTTCAGCAACGGCTCTGTCTGCATTCCAAAACTGGGAAAAAGTTGTTGTATTTTTAAAGAATCCTTTCTTTGCATTTTTAGTAAATATCAATTCTCCTTTTACCTTATCAGTATAGAAATTGTTCAGGAACTTAGTATTGTATTTCGTTCCCTGCTGGATATCAGTAGTTGTACTATTGGACTCTCTTTCTACTGCATTATTGGTATAATTGGCATTGGCTTTTAATTCCCATTCTTTTTTCTTATCAATATTGGTAAGGTAATTAGCAGAAAGATAATGAACACTGTTCATCAAATATCTTTTTACCGGAAGATCGGGAACACTGGCATTTTCAACACTTAGCCAGTTATTTTGGGCAGCATTTATTCTTCGCCCTTCCCATCCGCTTCCAAAAGCGAGAATATTTCCTTCATTTTCTACCTGCTCACCCATATTGTTGGTTTTATAATTGACCACCCATTGGCTTTTCTGTCCGAAAAACATGGGAGTCAGCTTTACATTCCAAAGCCATGGATCTCCAAAACCTGTTCCCACTTCTCCTCTTCCGGTCATGGTTACAGAATTTTTAAGCTTAATATTAATCGCTGCCTGATCTGAAGGTACTTTATCCTGAAGAATTTTAACCGGCTGGTGATTTTCGAGAACTTCTACTTTCTGTACAGCATCTTTGGGAAGTGAATTGTTGATCGTTCCATATCCCCCTTCCATCAAATCCTTTCCGTTGACATAAAATTTATTGATTGCATTCCCCTGATAAAGAATTGTTCCGTCTTTATTGACTTCAATTCCCGGGATTTTTTTCATTACATCGGCAAGGGTTCTATCGTTTTTACTATTAAAAGCCTTAAGGTCATAAGAAATTGTATCCCCTCTGGCGGTGATCATTTTGGTCTTCAGCTGCACTTCTTTAATTTCTGTAGCCTCCGACTGCATTTTAAAATTCAGGTTCTGATCAGCATTACTGATTTGTTTTGTAACCGGTTTTTGGTTAAACGCTTTCACCTTAAGATCCACATTAGCTTCCGGAGAGGTGAATGTTACTTTATATTCTCCTTTAGAATTGGTGATTCCGTACGCCAGAATAGCATCTTTGCCCGGTTCTTCAACCGTTACGCTTGCACTTGGTATGGCTACCCCATCATCATCAGTAATTTTTCCTGACACCGTTTTCTGCGCAAAAGTGAACACAGAAATAAAGATCATCAAAAATAAAGAAATATTTTTTTTCATATTTAGTATTTACTCCAATTAGTTAATAGTTGTTGACTTTCGTTACACTTTTCATAAAGATCATTTTTAAATCGAAAAGTTAAATCTATATCACTACAAATATAGTTATAATCTGACAAGATCAATATTTCCGCATTTAAATTCACGAAATATAAATATTGAAGTAAAAAACATTCTATTGTTACAATCACATTATCAGAAGGATAGAAAAGAGATAGTCAATTCTTATATTAACAACAATTCATCTATTTTATTTTTAAATTAATAAAATTATACACTTTTTTATATTTGAATATTAAAAGTAAAGTATAATTTTTATTATCAGAATTAAAACAATATAATGACAAAATTTAAAAGATTTTATTAACTTTTATCCCATTTTGTTTGTCAGATAAAAGCGATACATTAGATGTCAGAATGAATTCTTATTCATTTTATTTGTGTTTTTTTGCCCTGTAATTTATTTATAGGGCAATTTATTCATAGGTTTTGAACTGACCATAAAAAAGGCAATAAATGGCTTTTTATTATTTTTATTTAGTCTAAACAGTTGAGAATAATTTCAATCATAGATAAAAAATAAAACCAAACTCTTCTCATTATACTTTAATTTAATAATTTTGTAATATAAAATTTACATAATGGGAATAAATTTAAAGCCTATAGATATTGTAGATGACATTTCTCAGGAGAAATTCTACGAAAAATATCTAAAGCCAAGAAGGCCCGTTGTCATCAAAAATATGGCAAAAAAATGGCCGGCATACCAAAAATGGACGATGGAATATATGAAGGATGTTGTAGGAGATGTGGAGGTTCCGCTATATGACAGTTCAAAAGCAGATCCTTCTGCCCCCATCAATTCTTCTGCTGCAAAGATGAAATTTGGAGATTATATAGATCTTATTCAGAGGGAGCCTACTGATCTTAGAATTTTCCTTTTTGATCCGATAAAATTTGCCCCGAATCTTCTTGAAGATTATATTTCACCTAAAGAATTAATGGGTGGGTTTTTAGATAAATACCCGAACATGTTTTTTGGAGGTAAGGGTTCCGAAACTTTCCTTCATTTTGATATCGATATGGCGCATATCTTCCATACTCACTTTAATGGAAGAAAACATATTCTACTATTCGATTATAAATGGAGAGAAAGGTTATACCAAATTCCGTATGCCACATATGCCCTGGAAGATTATGATATTGAAAATCCGGACTTCAACAAATTTCCGGCACTGGATGGTGTAGAAGGTATTGAATGCTTTCTTGAGCATGGAGATACCCTCTTTATGCCTACAGGATGGTGGCACTGGATGAAATATCTGGACGGAAGTTTCTCTATTTCATTAAGAGCATGGGATAAATCATGGGCTGTAAAAGCGCATTCTTTATGGAATCTTACGGTACAGCGTAAATTTGATGATATCATGAAGTCCAATTTCAAAAAAGAATATATGGACTGGAAAGAAAAATTAGCCGTTAAAAGAGCAGAACTGGCCTTACAAAGAGGTCTTCCAAAATAAAAAAAAGACGTTTCGATCAGAAACGTCTTTTTAGTTTATTCATTCATTATCAAATCATTACAAGACTCTAAATATAGGATACTGTCTGAATGTTTTTTCTTCAAAATAAGGAGAGTGTCTATAGACCCAGTCCAGCTGCATTTGACCATCTTCTGAAAGCTTTTTATCTGAAACTTTTGCTTTGTCAAAGGCCTCTTTCAACTTTTTATCTTTCTTCAACAGGTCTGCAGCCGTATCTTCAAATATATAGGCTGAATAGTATTCTTTCTGAGCTAAGATTCCATCAAAGAAATTCCAGTTAAAAAATGAGTCTAACGCCTCAGGTTCAAGCGTTTCAATAATATATTTCACACCAGGCTGGTGAGTAGAAACCAAATAATCCCCTTTAGAAAAAGTATATTGTTTTTCTAAAGGCTCTACAGTAGTTTCATAATGCAGATAATGTCCTTCGTAAGGGTTTTTAACCGTTTTAAAATCTTTAATCTTATAAGACTCTACTGCAATAGCACTGTCTTTCTGAAGCGGCTTCATCTGAATCCCGTTTCGTTTAAATTCTTCAATAACTCTATACTGAGCCTGTGGAATCACATAGTATGTAGGAATGGTAATATATCCTGTAGGAACCGCTGTATTAAAAAGCTTGATATTCTTTGTAAACGGTTTGTTTCTATCGTAATACAGCCTTGGTTTTCCTGAGATTTCGCTGGGTTTATATTTTCCCTCATATCCTTTAAAATCCATGGTGGAAAATTTTGTAGAGTCTATTTTCCAACGGATTCCATACTGTTTCCCAGGCTGGTATTGCTTAAGGTTTTCTATACGAAGCTGTTTTATTTTCTGATAGTCTTTATCCAGATTTTGCAGATTCACCAACATATACTTGTAAGTTGCGTCTACTCTTTTGTCATAAGGTTTCAGCATATGGGTTTCCGGAACAGTTCCCAAAGAATTGAATAAGGTTGTATAGCCCGTAGAATATCTCGGAGAATCTTCGAATGAAGCAAAACCAACCTCAGGAACATCTCCGTGAATATTGACGTAAGGAGTACTTTCGTAACCTAATTTCTTCATATCATCAAGATTTTTAGCCTGATAATCATTATAAAAATAAGCTCCCAACACGTTTCCTAAGCGTTCTTTAAAGGTTGAAATATAGGTGAAAGTATATTGATAATCGGCCCCATTACTTACATGGTTATCAATGAATACATCGGGTTTCAGCCATTGGTAAATTTCCTGAAAGCTTCTGGCATTTTTAGAATCAGCCTTAATAAAGTCTCTGTTTAAGTCATAGTTTCTGGCATTTCCTCTGAATCCGTATTGCTCCGGACCGTTCTGATTGGCTCTGGAATGGGAACCCCTGTTCAGCATTCCGCTGATATTATAGGCAGAAATGGCTGCAATGATAAAGTTCTGCGGTGTTTTGATCTTCTTGGTTGCCAGGTCTCTCATCAGCATCATGGTAGCATCTATACCATCCGGTTCTCCAGGATGAATTCCGTTGTTGACAAAGAGAATGGCTTTGTCTTTTCTCAGTTTTTCAAGATCTTTTTCAGGGAAAGGATTGTAGACCACGACATAAATGGACTTCCCATTGTCATCCTCTCCTTTTTTAAGGTATTGAATGGTATTAAAATTTTTGGACAAATCCTGATAATAAGTATTCATTTCATCATAGGTAACAGTTTGGTTACCATTTCCTTTTTCAAAAGGAGTCTGAAATGTTTTTTGAGCAAAAGCCAGAGATGAGCTTAGAACAAGCAGAAGGTATTTCAGTTTCATTGATATTTTATTTTCCGGATCTAAAATTAGGTAATATGATTGTGGCAGAAAAGCAAAATGGTAAAAAGACAAGATTATCTATGATGAAATAAAAAAGAAAACCTCATAGGTTTTGGAAATCTATGAGGTTGGGTTGTAGAGAACATCTTATTCATCTTTTAATTTTATGCGTTTCTTCCTTTTTCATAAGGATATAAAAGTGGAAGCGGATCACTTTGCCAGCATTCTTTAGTATCAATATCCATGACAGATAAAGCACCTGTAAAAGCGGCCCCGGTATCCATATTCCAGATATTTGCCTTATTTACCGGGGCTTTACTTCCAATATAAAGTGTCGGTGTATGCCCGATAAATATTTCATGATATAAAAGCAATCTTTTGGGATAAAACTCTGAGTTTTTTGCCAGTTTTTTATCCATTGCTACCGCAGTTTCCCAAAGGGTTCTGTCCCACCTGTAATTGCTGGAGTAGACCTCTTTTTCGGGTCCATGCATAGAAGAATATCCGGCATGAATAAACAGCCGGTTTTGACTATCCACATGGTAGTTTTTCATTTTCTGAAAGAAATCAAGATGGATTTCTTTATCCTGCTGAGAATAATCTGCATAGCTTTCTACTGTACTTTGCCCGCCATTGAAAAGCCATACATCAGGTCCGGTTCCTGCCAAGAGCCAGTCTTCAGTCCAGGCATCATGATTCCCTTTAATCAAAATACATTCCTGCTTTTCTGAAAGCCCCATTAAAAAACGGATTACCCCTGAAGATTCACTCCAGCCATCTACATAATCTCCCAGAAAGATAAGCTGATCATCGTCCGTGACCTCTGCCCTTTCAAAAACCTGCTGAAGTGCCTTAAGTCCTCCGTGAATATCTCCTATCACTAATGTTCTTCCCATCCTTATTTTGAAATGTATTTCGGGTTTACAAACTCTGTAAGCCATACTCCGTTGGCTGATTGATAGAAAGCAATTCCTTCTTCATACATTGTTCCGGTTCTGATGGTCAGAATTATGGGTTTTCCGTGTCTCATTCCAACCTTTGTAGCCGTTTCTTTATCAGCACTTAAGTGTACATGTTGACGGCTTCTTTTTTCTATTCCCTTATCCAAGATGGAGGAAATATTGGCTTCTGCAGTTCCATGATACAAAAAATCAGGTGGCTGTAAGGCTTCCAAGGCTAAATCTATATCAATAGAATGTCCCTGGCTGGCTCTGATCATGGTTTTATCTTCATTAAATGCAAATCTTTTTTTATTATTGGTTTCTACTACCTCATCTAATTCTTCTAAAGAAAAATGCACCCTCTTTTTAGCTGATTTTGTTCTCAGTTCTTCTACATCTGCCCATCCGTTTTCATCCAGCTTCAGGCCGATAGTTTCGGGTTGGTGCCTCAAAATAAGGCTTAAAAATTTACTTATTCTTTTTATTTCTATTTCGTTCATTGTTTTTTGTGTTTTAATTAAGCATTATAAAATTCCGGGGAAAAAGTCACTGTAAACCCTGTTGTTTTATGGATAGCATCTTCATATTGATCAAAATAATAGATCTCCGGTGATATTGAAAGGGTCACAAATGATTTTTCGTACAGGTAAATCCACAAACAAGATTCAGCCGGTCCTCTCCCTTTAAGCATATTTTGGATTTCTATTCCATTGATCTTATTCAAAGGAACTAGTAAGGTTCTATTTTGATCTGAAAAACCCAGCAGACTATTTTGATTGTCTATCCAAAGTAAGGTATTATCCTTTATCCTATTCTGTACTTCAACCGGAGTCTCAAATGCATAATCCGGAGAATAATGAACACGGCAATTTCCAACTTCCAAAGCTTTATTGATTTCAATTCTTCCATGATATTTCTTCAAAGGGAAGTTCACAATATCATTATCAGGATCATATTTGGAAAACATTTCGGTAAGGGCTTTTAGGAAAGATTTCATTGGTTTACAAAGTATTTATTGTTTAACTTTTCACATAGTTTTTCAATATCATCTTTTCTCACCAGGTCATCAATCCATTCCTGAGGAATATTTTCAAAACCATAATAGATTCCTGCCAATCCCCCTGTAATGGCTCCTGTTGTATCTGTATCTTCTCCCAGATTTACCGCTTTCAATACAGCTTCTGAATAGCTTTCCGAGTTTAAAAAACACCATAAAGAGGCTTCCAGACTATGGAGAACATAACCACTTCCCCTTATTTCATCTTCTGGGTAGTCTGAAATATCATTTTTTAAAACCCTATGAAAAAGCTCAACTTCACTTAAGCTAAACCATTGTTTTTCTGCATATTCCGAAGACACTTCTTGCATATACGTGTATGCTTCCGTTTTATTTTTTCCTTTTATTAATTGAATCGTAAAAATCACATAAATAAAACAAGCAAAAACAGAACGGAAATGCCCATGAGTAATAGTAGAGACTTCCTTTACTGTTTGATAAATATTTTCTAGATTTTCTTCATCTTTTAAATAAAAAGCCAGAGGAAGAATTCTCATCAAAGAACCATTCCCATTATCTTCTTCAAAAATATTTCCTGAAAATCTGGCACTCTCCCCTTTAATTAGTCTTGCAATCGCTTCCCGCGTAGTCCCTCCAATATCAAAAAGTCTTCCATGAGCTGTCCAGTGACCATATTTATTCCATTGTACAAAGCTTTGTCCGATCTTTTCCAGATCATATTCTTTTGTAAGTACCTCAGCAAGGCAGAGTGTTAGAGAGCTATCATCACTCCAGGTTCCTTTAGGTTGATTATGTGAGCCAAATTCCTGCATTTCTGTAACTGGAAACCTTTTCAGATAATCTCTATCTTTAAACTCTACAGGAACTCCAAGGGCATCACCGATGCATACTCCCATTATTCCAGCTTTTACTTTATTTTCCATCAGGCAAGATTTACCAGTTTATCAAATAAAAGTTTCATCCCCTGTGTTGCCGTTTCTTTCATTACCACAGCTCTCTGCCCATAACCGAAACCTGTTTCATTAGGATTGATTACGATTAAAAGGCAGTCATCTTTAATCTCATGGATCAGCCCGGCTGCAGGATATACCTGTAAAGAAGTTCCAATCACCACTAAAATATCTGAATCTTTTACGACTTCTCTCGCTGTTTGATACAACGGAACATCTTCTCCGAACCAAACGATAAACGGCCTCAATTGGGCACCATCTTCGGCTTTATCTCCAAGGTTGATATCGTCTTTTTGTTCATAAATCAGGCTTTTATTATTACAGGAACATGATTTGAACAATTCTCCATGGATGTGAAGAATATTTGTAGAGCCTGCTCTTTCATGCAGATCATCAATATTCTGGGTAATAATCTGAACATCAAAATGTTTTTCCAGTTCTGCTACTAATTTGTGGGCTTCATTAGGTTCTACTTCGTGAAGCTGACGTCTTCTCTGGTTGTAAAATTCCAATACTAAAGCTCTGTCTTTTCTCCATCCTTCCGGACTGGCCACATCGGTTACATTATGATTTTCCCAGAGACCGTCTCCGTCTCTGAAGGTTTGAATTCCGCTTTCGGCACTGATTCCTGCACCGCTTAATATGGTTAATTTTTTCATTGGTTTTAAATTGTGTTTTGTACACTGTATTTTTTGGCCACGAATGCACGAATATAATTGATTTTAAAGAGGAGGATTTAAAAGCTTTTTATAAATTTCTTCATTCTCTTCATCAAAACAGACAAAAATAACTTTCTCTATGATAGATATCTGATTGAATCTTTGTAATATCTCCTTTTATGATCTCAATTTTCATATTTTCCACTACTCTTATCAGATATTTTAAACTCCTTACTCCTCATCATAATAATTCCAATAATCAAAATCTAATGAATTTGTTCCATTCAATTTTGCATCATAAAAAGCTATTTTTGTCTGTTTCGATTCAAAGATTTTATAAATTCTATTCTTAACATTTTCAGGAGTATTTATTCCAAAATAAATAGCTGTTAGTGTTTCAATTGGGTAATGCCTAATTCTTTCCTCGGGCTGTTGTTGTTTCTCAAAATTAATTTCAATTGCTCTCCACTCATTTTCATATTCCCAGTTCCTAGTTTTACATGAAAATAGGGATTTTAATTCAAAAGCATATTTATGAGTCCAAGATTTAGATAATCCAAGTAAATCACAATCATATTCATTTTCAAAAACAGGAGCAAAATTGTAAAAATTAATATAAGGTTGCTCTTCTTGATAACTAACTTTGTCTAATTTCTCCCAATATATGTACGATTTTATCTCTCCTTCTGAAAGTCTATTCTTATATTTTTCTCTATCTATTTTTCTATTACCAATAAACTCGTAAGGAAATGACATTGGATTATCTAGACTGAATTCTAAGCAGATTCCCATATGTTTAGTCGAGTAATGTGACCACATTAGAAAATTATTATTTGTTTCTGAAAAACAAGAAACATAGCTACTTTTTAAAAATTTTTTAGTCAATCTATCAATTTCCGCTTTAAAATTTGTTGAATTGAACATAAGCTCTTTAGACAGTATATCTTCAAAAATATTTATTATATCATTACACCATACATTGCTTTGTTTTTGTTTATGTAGTGATAATTTATCAAAAACTAAATTGATGATTCTTTTTCTTTCTTCTTCATTATTATAAAGAACATACCACTTCGTATCTAATAATGGAATGTTATTTATTTCAGAGTATTTAATAAATTTGAGTTTTAAAAATGAAATATATCAAATATTCAATTGCTTCAATATCTTCAGTTGAAAAGTCTATTCTTAAAAAAAGATCTAAAGGATCATTTAATTCATCATATGATGCAAAATATATTTCCTGATAAAGTAGCTCTTTGAATAAAAAATCAGAAAGAGGTCTATATTTATATATTTTATCAACCATTTTTAATTTTTCTAAAATTTAATTTATATAATTCTTTTAAATACAGAAGATTCAAACAGTTGTAGATGGTAATTCAACAAGTTATAATCTTTCTCTTATACTTAATTCCTTCTAATTTTCATTGTATTTCTTCAAATGGCTTCAGCATTTCTTCTTTCTTTGTAAGCACTGCAAAAACCACTCTTTTAAATTTGTTCTTATATTTTCCCTGGAGGTACTTTTTGAACAGACCGGCAATTTCTTTCGGATCGTTTTTGAATACTCCACAGCCCCAGGCTCCTAAAATAAGGGTTTCATTTCCCTGATGTAAGGCTAATGACAGCATTTTATCTGTTCTTATGTCCATAGCACCTAATATCTCTTTTTCTCTTTCCGGTTCCTGACGTTTTACTACGCCTGCATTAACTGCCGGAGACGTTATAAAATTACACAGAACAGGTTTAGGTAAGAGTTCTTCTTTATCTTTTCTAAATACTGGAACCTTTGGACTGTAAATCATTGTATCAGTATAAAAACACGATTCCATTGCTCTGTGAACGGTGTAATAATCCCAAGCCTGAAGCAGGCTTTCATACAGACCTGAAGTTCTTGCCAGGCTTTCTTCCTGAGCTTCCGCTCCGTTGATAAATCCTCCACCTGGATTTTTGGCTGATGCAAAGTTCAGACACATGATCTTTTCCTGATCTACTTCTGTGGCTAATTCTAAAATAGCTTTTAGTGAACTGCAACGCCAAGTTTCAAATTGAGTATCAAAATGAACTTCAGGCATTGGAGCAACTGCAAGCTCGGACAGTTGTTCCGGAGTGAAAAGAGCGGTTTCTTTTTTACTGATTTCCAACTCTTTTGCTATATCTATTCTTTCGTTTTCTGTGTTTATATAATATTTCCTGGCCAGGATATCCAATGTATCTTTTGCCATTCCTTTATTCGTCATGATTGTTTTCTCTTTGGCCACGAATGCATGAATTATTTATGGATTCGTGGTGGTTATTTTTAAAGCATTCACCAGACTTTCAATTTCTGTATTTGTTGATCCCTTAAAGTCGTTTCCTACAAATACTTTGATCACTTCTATGTTTCCCACAATGGCTTGATTGAATGCTTCCAGCTCTTCTGACGGAACCCACAATTCATTATGGTTTCTGGCACCTACATTCTGTGCCGGATATTGATTGGCAGCTTCCTCTGAAACATCAAAACGGGTTACAAAACCAAGATAGTTTCCAAACTCATCTCTGGTATTCCATTTCTCAGCAATTTCTGAAGCATAGTTTTCATCCAGTACCGGATAAAAGATGGGCTGCCATTCCAGTCTGGGTGGAAATTTTTTGTATCCATTCTCCATAATCAATACCATTTCCTTCTCTCCTACCGGTCTGTACAATCTTGTTGTTTTCATGTTTTTAATATTAATTTTCTGATCCAATCCTATGAGCCATCTCATGGGATAACGGATATATTTTTTCTATGGGCAATAGTTTCTTTGCTTTATTAAATTCTCCTTGCTTGGTAAAAGTCAAAATCTTTTTTACCAGGGGTGAATAATCTTCTATTTTTACGATCCAGTCTTCATTAAATTCTTCTATCAGATAGCGACTGATTCCAACCTGAATGGAACGATATTCCAATTTGTTTCCTTTAATATTTCTTTCAGGATCCCATTGTACGTACACTTTGGCATTTTCAAACTCTTCTTCCCAAATTTTGGGATTGGGATAGACTCTTTTTTCAGGAGAGGTTAAAATAGCCAGTTTCAAGGCTTTTTCCCAAGCTTCCCGCTTAATATGTATCGCAAGAGTACATTCCTGATTGGATTTCTGTCCGTAATTGCTTCGTTCCATCATCCAAAGAAAAGAAGGCTTAATCCATGTCATCCTGCTGAATGAAAAAGGAGCGCTAAACTTCTGATTCTCTACTGCAGCTTTTGCAATGGCTTTATTGTAAGCCTGATACACAACAATAGTATCACGGGTATAATCTGCTCTTATTTCAAATTCTTTCATCACTTATTAATCAAAATCATATATATACACCTCGACATTTTTATTCAGTAATGTTCTCTCAATGATGGGTTCTATCTCTTCCCATTTTCCGCCAGCCAGCCCACACCCAATTCTCGGCATATGAATGCTTGCATTGAGTTCTAAGGCTTCTTTGGATAATGTATCCAGGCATTTTTCAATGGCTTCATATCGTACGGGAATTCCATTACTTCCGGTTTTTATTCCTTTTTGACCGATCATATTGGCAACATACATGTATTTTTCAACCTGTACCGTCTGAATCTCTCCTAAAGCAAAATTATTTTCACTTCTGAAACGGTGCCAATTCCTGTATTCTTTTTCCGGTGCTTCCCATCTTTTGGAAACTGCCAGTACAAAGCCTTTTCCCCAGCCCCCGATATCATTACAGATATGGGCTATTATTTTTATCCCTTTTGCCTGTGGAACCGTAGCATCTCCTTTTAAATAGCGTATCGTTTTCATTGTTTTTTTTTCCAAAATTCTTTAATTACCTCCTCATGCAATTCCTACTTTAAATATAAAATTAAAACCTCTGTCTGCAGAAATTAAAACAGTCTTTTAAAATCTTTTGAATAAGGGGAATAAGATCCGAAAACAGTATCAAACTTCATTTCCAGTTTATCAAATTTAAACTCCTCATCAATCTGATCCAAACAGGTTATCACTAAATTCTTTTTTGTTGAATTGACATACGCTCCATCCAACTTTAAGGCATAATTCAATAATTTATAGTCTAAATCACCAAATCTTAGGTCTTTCTGATACTCATTAAAGGTACAGGTTTCCTCTTCATTGTTTTTCAGCATCATCTCTTTTTCATTGCTCATCCAGCCATTTCCGTGTCGTGTAGCATAGCTTCTGGTCACATAAAACATTTCAATATCTTCAATATCAAGCTTTTTACAGATATCATACGCATTTTTTGAAGTCGTATGAGCATAGGTTACGTTTGGAAAAACACCATGGTCCATATCTAATAAAACACCCTGACTACCCTCAAAAATGAGATTTTCAAATGAATTCAGATAGCTATAGTCATCTATTTTCCAATTGATTTGTTCAATAGCTTCTAAAAAAGGTTTCATCTGTTCATCCATTTGATCCTCATCCATAAAACCATAGTAATAAGCAATTCCCTTCAATTTTTCAATCAACATTTCTCTTGGAGCAATAAGATCAATCGCAAACAGTTTGTATGGACTTTCATTTCTTTTCATCGTTGCCCCTACACCTTTTCCACAGGTTCCATGTTCCAGATTTTTTGAATTGTTCCTGTTTTGCCAGACATCAAAAGGCGTGGTTACCTTGGCTAAAGGATGAATATGAAGCTCTGTATTTCCGTTTTTTGCTTTTAATTCTTCTCTTTCATTGAATAGAAATTGAGGATGAATCGTGCAATGTTCCGTAAAATAAGAGGGTAATCCACGAAGGGCTCCACTTGCAAAGCTGGAATGAACATGTTTTCTATCCTCCATCATTACTGTATGAGCGGCCTGTTGGCCTCCTGAAAATCTGATCACCACAGACTCGGGGTTTTGTTGAGCCAGAAAATCTGTAGTGATTCCTTTTCCTTCATCTCCGAAACCTAATCCTATTACTATTTGCGCCTTTTTCATGTCTAGCGTTTTTAAAATTATTGGCCTTCCGGCAAATGGGTGTTCTAAAGCATCTGTATGTTGTCTAATCCTTCAGGGTTTGATGTTCCAAAGGTTTTATCTTTATATTTTTCACAGATAATCCTTTTGATCACCTCCGGAATTTCTCTGTGGTCTTCTATGGATATACAATTCTGACCTAACAGTTCTTTCCAGCCTCTGTCTGCTCTTATAGCCTGATCAGAATGTAAAACACTGATGTGGTATACTTCGTATCGTTTTTTAGCTTCTTCCAACAGTTCATTATGAGTATAGGTTTGTTGTCCTGAACCCATAATTTCTCTGATGGCTGATGCCGGAAGTACTTTCAGACAAGGTTCGTCACCTACAGTAAACAATAATCCTTTCTGATTTCTTTTTTCAAAGGCATCTGTTCTGGTATGGAATGCGGCAAAATACCATGCTAAAAGATAGCTTTCACCAGCATTTCCGCCACCTCCGGATTCAATATAAGTACGGGTAAGCCACATATCCAGTTCTTCATCTCCTGACTCAAACTGCCCTACCTGAAGCGGATAACTATCACATTCATGATCTCCTATCCCAAGGAAAAGCAATGCCGGATCCGGAACTCCGCTTTGGATAATTCCACCCATCAGTTTAGGTAGGCCTTCTCTGATGAGCTCATGAGGAATATGTCCCATACTTCCCGTTACATCCAATCCCAGGATAATTGGAACTGAATTAGGGTGCACTTCAGAATCTCTGGATTCCCTGAAAGAAATTCCGTTAGGAATCATTGAGGGATGTGCCTGTCTTTTGGCATTCTGTGTGAAGATTTCACTTGCAGATTTTGTTTTATAACCTGCTTTGCTTGCTCTGTCGTAACGAGCGTCTATATCGTATCTTGTACTTCCCATGACTAAAATGTTTTTCCGAATAAATATTCAAATCTCTTCTGACTCACTTCTAACTGAATATTTAGATTTCTGATTGTTAATGATAATTCCATGTCTTTCTGAACGAATGCTTCGGGATTAAAATCCGCAAAAGTCAAACTGTTTCTGTCCAAAGGACTGATATCAATAAGTCCTTCCTGTTCCCGCTCGAGTCTTTTTATTTTCAACTCGATGTCTTCTACCTTGCGCCTGTAGATCAATTCTGAATCTTCTCCGATCGTTCGCGCACGGTCTTCTCTGATCTGATCATTATTTCTCTGTAATGATTCGATAAATCTTGGTTTTAATTCATCTTCCATATCTGATCATTTTTTTGTGTTATTATTACGCTAATTAAAAAGAGCATAGTTATGCATCAATCCTGCATTCATTTTAACAGGAATACATTACATCAGTTCTTAAAACATATTTTAATCCGCTAATCAAGGTTTTTCCTTCATGTCTTAAAGGATGGTAAAAGATTAAGGCGGTGCCTTTCTTAGGAGCTACTGTGAAAAGGTTTTCAAATTCTGTTTCTCCCCCTTCAAAATCATCATTCAGATAAATTAAAAAGGTATAGAAACTCTTTTCTTTTTCATTTCTGATATAACTTCCGTCGCGGTGCATTTTAAATTGCTGGCCGGGAGAATACTTATAAACCCTGAACATTTCATTAAAATTCAAAAGTTTGCAGTTTTCATGCTCCTGTGGAAGAAATTCAGCTGCTTTTTTAAAAAGATCTTCAGCCAGATTGTTATCAAAAATCATCAGCCTGTCATTATTTCTGATCCCTTTGCTCATCAGTTGACGTCCTCCAACATTGATCTTGGCTTCTTCAAAATCTTTTCCTTGTGATAAGGCAATGTATTGGTCACACTCGGCTTCCGTAAGAAAGTCTTCAATTAAAAATATCTGCGGATGTAGGTCTGTTTTTTCCATGATTACTATTTTGTGACTGGTTCTTGTGTTTTTACCCTCTTAATTCATCCCGTACTTCCATCAAGGCAAATCCTAAAAGGTTTTCTCCGTTCCATAATAAAGGATTTTCTGCTCTTGAATCTGTTTCCAGCATCCCGATTCCCCAAATGGTATCATAAGGACTGGCTTCTACAAGGATCTTATTGTTCGTTGATAAAAGAAAGTCTTTATATTTCTGGTTCTGTGAAAATTTTAAAAGATTTCCCTGTTTTACAATCTCATATTTATATTCATCCCAAAGCTTCGGATCAAAATTCTTTACTTTTCTTCCCAGACTTTTAACCTGATTAGGAGTGGATGCCTGCAATATTTTTTCCAAGGTTTCGGGATCATTGAATAATCTTGCTTTACCAGCCATCATATAATGTTCTGCTGTGTTATAAACAATCCCGTTTTCTTCAAACTTTCCTGTAAACCATTGGCTAAAGCATGACTTGGTGATTTCATCTTTAACCGTGTGCCCCCAGAAAAATAAAAACTTTATCCTTTCTTTTTTCTGAAATCTGTCTTTAGTATTTTGTCTGGTGTATTTCATGATTGCGTTATTATTACACAAATGTAAGCGAATCCTGATTTATCTACCAAATTTATTTGTGTCATTTTTACACTAATAAATGTAAACAACTGATTATCAGATCTAAAATTTTAATTAATAAAAGACTAACACCACAAATATTTTGACAAAAATGGTACGAGTCTATTAGGTTTTGGCTAAAGCCAATTGAATTTTTGATCATAAAAAAACGGGCTAAAGCCCGTTTCTATTGAATATCTCTTCTGAATATTTTTCTTAGATAAAATATTTAACCATACTTTTCAATAATGCATTACTTGAAAATTGGTAATTATTCGTGTAAGATTTTGTGTCATTTGTGCTTAAAAATCTATTTGATTTCAAAATAAAACCCTTCTTCCTCCAGTTCTTTATACTTTTCCTGATTAAAAGTAAATAGTTTTCCAGGTCTTCCGCTTCCTTCTTTTTTAACGTTATTGGTTTCATTAAGTAAACCGTAGCTCATGATTTTTTTTCTGAAATTTCTGCGGTCAATTTCCTGTCCCACAATAGTTTTGTAAAGGTTTTCAAGGTCTGAGAAAGGAAATTCTTCATTGAGAAGATTAAAGCCAATTGGCTGATACTGGATTTTGGTACGAAGCCTTTTTAAGGCAATATCAATAATATTTTTGTGATCGAAGGCTACAGTTGGAAGTGCATTGACACTGAACCATTGTGCATCATCTGCATCAGAGTCCGCAAACAGTTCATGATAAGAAGGGTTCACAAGCCCTAAATAAGCCACAGAAACCACTCTGTTTCTCGGATCACGGCCAATGTTACCAAATGTATAGAGTTGTTCCAAAAAATCGGGCTTTATGCCTGCCTCTTCGTGAAGTTCCCTTTTTACTGCATCATCCAGATTTTCATCATCCAATACAAGGCCTCCGGGAAGAGCCCAGCCACCTTTAAAGGGTTCTATATTTCTTTTGATTAAAAGAATCTGCAGGTCTTTTTTATCAAAATAACCAAAGATAACGGCATCTACAGCCACTTTTATGTCCTGTAATTTTTTGGGAGATTCCATAAATTAATTTGCGTTACGAATACACAAATATACAATTTATCATAACAATAAAAAAATTACATATAATAAAAGTTCATACCTTTAAGTTATTATTATAACCAACTTAAAATTAAATATTTATGAAAAATTTACTAACCATTCTTTCCATGGCTTTTTTACTGACAGCCTGCGAGAAAGGAAAAACAACCGCAGCCGATACTACTGAAAAAACTGATTCTGCCACTGCAAAATCTGAATGGAAGCCCGTAGATTCAGCCACTGCAACGAAAGCATGGATGGAATTTGCCACTCCGGGCGACATGCATAAAATGCTGGCCAAATTTGATGGAAACTGGACTGGTGCTACCAGCATGTGGATGGATGACAGTGGAAAAGCAGCAACCAGCACTTCTGAATGCACCAATAAAATGATCTTTGAAGGACGCTATCAGGTAAGCAACTATAAAGGAAACTTTATGGGAATGCCCTTTGAAGGCATGAGCATTATGGGCTATGATAACGCCAAGAAAAAGTTTGTAAGCACATGGATAGACAATATGGGAACGGGATTAATGCATGCCGAGGGAGATTGGAATGCAGCTAAAAAATCTATTGATTTTAAGGGTAAAATGACAGATCCAAGCCGACCGGGAAAAGAATGTGAAGTAAGAGAAGTCTATACGTTTACGGATGATAATAACCATACCTTGGAAATGTATGGACCTAATCCTAAAACAGGAAAGGAAATGAAAACAATGGAAATAAAATTCACACGTAAAAAATAAATAAAAAACCGCTTCTTAATTGAAGCGGTTTTTGTTTTATAATGAATGAATTAATCATTAAGCTTTAATACAGCCATGAACGCAGACTGTGGCACTTCTACCCTTCCGATCTGCTTCATTTTTTTCTTACCTTCTTTCTGCTTTTCCAAAAGTTTTCTCTTTCTGGAAATATCCCCTCCATAACATTTCGCGGTAACGTCTTTTCTTAATGCCTTGATTGTTTCTCTGGCAATAACTTTCGCTCCCAATGCTGCCTGAACGGCAATATCAAACTGCTGTCTCGGAATCAGTTCACGAAGTTTTTCACACATCTTTTTACCAATATAATAGGCATTACTCTCGTGGATCAGTGAAGAAAGAGCATCTACCATATCTCCATTGATCAGAATATCCATTTTAACCAGTTTGGAAGAACGCATACCTATTGGTGAATAATCAAATGAAGCATATCCTTTGGAAATAGATTTCAAACGGTCATAGAAGTCGAAAACAACTTCAGCCAAAGGCATATTGAATGTTAATTCTACCCTGTCTGCCGTTAAATAACTTTGGTTAACAATCTCTCCTCTTTTTTCAATACAAAGCGTCATAACGGCCCCTACGAAATCGGATTTAGTAATAATGGAAGCTTTTATATAAGGCTCTTCAACTCTATCCAAAAGATTGGGATCAATCATTTCAGATGGATTGTTGATTAAAATTGCAGTTTCAGGTTCTCTTTTAGAATATCCATGGTATGAAACATTGGGTACCGTAGTAATAACGTTCATATCAAATTCTCTGTCAAGACGTTCCTGTACAATTTCCATGTGAAGCATTCCTAAGAATCCGCAACGGAAACCAAAACCAAGTGCTGCAGAACTTTCAGGTTCAAAAACCAAAGAGGCATCATTTAGTCTTAATTTTTCCAATGAGAATCTTAGTTCCTCAAAATCTTCAGATTCAATAGGATAAATTCCGGCAAAAACCATTGGCTTTACTTCCTCAAAACCATCGATGGCAGCTTCTGCAGGATTCACAAAGGAGGTAATGGTATCACCCACTTTAACTTCTCTTGCATCTTTAATCCCGGAAATAATATATCCTACATCACCACATTCAATAGTCTTTTTCGGAACTTGTTTTAGTTTCAAAGTTCCTACTTCATCAGCACCATATTCTTTTCCTGTAGCAAAAAATTTAATCTTTTCGTTTTTAGAAATACTTCCGTTCACCACTTTGAAATAAGCCTCAATTCCTCTGAACGGGTTGTAAACAGAGTCAAAGATCAATGCCTGTAGTGGAGCTTTGGGGTCGCCAACCGGCGCAGGAATTCTATTCACAATCTGCTCAAGCAAATCATGAACCCCTTCTCCCGTTTTCCCTGAAACTCTAAGAACATCTTCATATTTGCACCCTAAAAGTCCCATAATTTCGTCGGTAACTTCTTCTGGGTTTGCAGATGGAAGATCTATTTTATTAAGAATTGGAATAATCTCCAAGTCATTTTCCAATGCTAAATATAAATTACTGATCGTTTGTGCCTGAATACTCTGGGCAGCATCCACAATAAGAAGAGCTCCTTCACAGGCAGCAATAGAACGGGAAACTTCATAAGAGAAGTCTACGTGTCCCGGTGTATCAATCAGGTTTAGAATATATTTTTCTCCTTTATACTCATAATCCATCTGGATCGCGTGAGACTTAATCGTAATCCCACGTTCTTTCTCCAAATCCATATCATCCAGCGTCTGAGACTGTAGTTCTCTTTGGGTAACGGTATTCGTATACTCCAAAAGACGGTCTGCCAAGGTACTTTTACCATGGTCGATATGAGCGATTATGCAAAAATTTCGTATGTTTTTCATTTAAGAATCTTGTAATTTGCAAAGATAAAAAAAAGACAGAGATTATTGTATTTCATAATCTTATTGTATCAATTTATTTAAATTTCATCAGGAATGTTGTATTCCCGGGCCAAAGAATCCCATTATACAGGTACAAAATCGTTACGTTGTAGTTTCAATAACAAATAATGACTCTTAAGGATATAAATAAACCGCCTTGGCATTACGATTCAAAAAGATATTCGTCATTATAAAACCAACAGATCTTTTAGCACTGGAGAATTTAACTGATTCAAAATTAAACGGCTCTCACAAAAAAAGATTTGTAAGAGCCGTCCAACATTAAAAAAATAAACTATTATGGGGTCTGTTTAGGTCCGGAATTATTATTTCCGTGAGGTTTTCTTTCATTCATTTTATCTCTCATCATACCCTCAGACTGAAACAGCTTTAAGACTTTTTGACAGGGAATTACCTGCTGCATTTTATCTGCATATTTTTTTCTGTTATCCAATAGCTTCTGCCCTATCTCAAAGCTTTGCTGAAGTTTAACTTTGGCTTCTTCATCTGATAATGTTTCAGGATTGAAGCCAGGATCGAACTGTCCCTTTATCTGTTTCTGACTTTCCAGATACTCATTATAAAGCTGAGTAAATTCTGCTTTATCATCCTGATCAATGTTCAGATTATCCATGATCATGTTGTTCCTAAACTTCTTAAGCAGTTCTTTTCTTTCTTCAGGAGAAAGATTGTTGATGACTTCTTTCCGTTGTTTTGGATCCATCTTTTTCCAGTCATAATCCGTCCTTTGAGCATTCAAGCCGAAACCATAAATAATAAAAAACGTCAATATTATCTTTTTCATCTTTATTAATTATATAAGTCCAAATAAACGTCTTGCGTCGAGTTACTAGCCAATTCTGCAATTTCAGAATTAGAAAACGAATCCAGGTAATCATTCATTTTGGCTTCGTCTTTTTTGGGTGTGGCTTTCACTGACTTTGGTGACGCTTCTGTTTTTTCTTTTTCGTTTTTAAAAGCATAGTCAACATTACTTCCCTGATTTACAACTGTTTGATTATTATTATCAGCAGAAGTTAAATCAGCTTTCAATGTTTCATAAGCAAGTTCGCCCTCTGTTTTGGGTTCTCCTTTATTGGCCGCATAGGCAGTATCTGAAGTTAACCCTTTTTCAGCAGAGTCATTATCAGAATTTAAAACATAAGTCATTCCAAAAATCAATGCTACTGATGCGGCGGCGGCGTACATCCAGTTTAATTTAAAGACAGGAGCTTTTTTGCTTGTCTTAATATCATTCATAACATTCTCCTGAATGTTTGCAAACAAATGATCAGGGACTTTGTAAATATTTTTACGTTCTAATTTTTCTATGTCGAACTCTTTCATTTCTGTTTTTTCAAAAATTATCTTTCGTAATTTTCTTTAATAAATTCTTCTATTTTCTGCTTGGCATAATGATAATTTGTTTTTAAAGTCCCTACAGACATATCTACAATTTTAGATATTTCTTCGTAGGGCAAATCATCATAATACCGCATCATAAATACCAGTTTTTGCTTTTCGGGCAAACTTTGTATAGCGTTCTGTAACAGTATTTGTATTTCTTCGGCACTTCCTTCGGTATTGTCAGCGACAAGATTCTGCATATGATATTCTGCATCTTCATCAGTCTTTTTCATTTTATTCATTTTGTTGACCTGCTGTAATGCTTCGTTGGTAGCAATTCTGTAAAGCCAGGTATACAACTGGCTGTCATTTTTGAACTGATGAAAATTCTGATAAGCTTTAATAAAAGTTTCCTGCAAAGTATCCTGAGCAAGATCTCCATCCACGATAATTCTTCGAATGTGCCAATACAATCTGCTTTGATAAGCATCCATCAAGGCACGAACACCTTTTTCCTGGGTCCGTGGATTCTGCATCAACGAAATAATTTCCGCGTCCTTAATCTTCATAAGATGCTTTCACTGTTTTGGATTACAAAAGTAACTGAAAGTTAAATTACTTCTTCAATTTTCACCTTAAAAATCAAAATAATATGAAATTTTCTGGTACTAAGCGTTAGACTACAGGCAATAAGTATGCCTATCCTTACCTTCCAGTTTCCCCTACCCTCTTTCTTTTCAGTACTCGGCTTAAAATCTTATATTTGTTATATGCAAATTGTAATTATCGGTTCCGGAAATGTTGCCTATCACATGGCAAAGGCTTTCAGTCTGAAAGGGATTCCTTTGGCCCAGATTTTTGGCAGGAACGAAAATGAGCTAAAGAAAATAGCTGAAGAACTGAATCTACCTTATTCTACAGAACGGCTGAAAGATGCAGATCTGTATATAATCTGTGTAAGTGATCATTCTGTAGAAGAAGTTTCTAAGATGATCACCAAGAAGAACTGCCTGGTGGCTCATACTTCAGGGTCACTTCCCAAAGAAATTCTTTCAGGAGAATACCGAAAGGCCAGTTTTTATCCGTTGCAGACTTTTTCAAAATCGAAAGATCTGGAATATGAAAAGATCCCGTTTTTTATAGAAACTGAAAATAAGGAGGATCAAAAACTTCTTTCTGATCTTGCTTCTGTGGTCTCCAAAAATGTAATGGAAAGCACCCATGAAAAAAGAAAATATATTCACCTGACAGCAGTTTTTGCCTGTAATTTTGTGAATCATCTTTTTTCAAGAGCAAAAGAAATTTCAGATTCTCAGGAGATTCCTTTTGATTATTTCTTGCCTTTAATTGATGAAACGGTACAAAAAATCTATGAGATAGAGCCTAAAATGGCACAGACTGGTCCTGCAGTAAGAAATGATGTAAGAATTTTACAGCTGCACGAACAGTTATTAAAAGACGAGAGTCTTGAAATTTATAAAACAATGAATCATTCTATTCAAAAAATGTATGAGTTATAAAGAGAAATTAAAAGATATAAAAGCATTTGTATTTGATGTTGACGGTGTTTTTACGGATGGCAGTGTTTTTCTTCTTCCCGGAGGAAATATGTGCAGGGTAATGAATGTACTGGACGGTTATGCAGTCGTTAAGGCTTTAAAAAATAATTATTTGATTGGAGTAATCACCGGAGGAAACGATGAGATGGTAAAACATAGAATCAATTATCTTGGAATCCAGGATTACTATCCGAAATCCCATAATAAAATTGAGGATTTTGAGGATTTTAAAAAGAAATACAATCTTAAAAATGAGGAAATCCTGACTATGGGAGATGATCTTCCGGATATCCATATCATGGAAAGCTCTGCAATAGCAGCATGCCCTGAAAATGCAGTTCCGGAAGTAAAAGGAATTTCCAGTTATATTTCTCCAAAAAAAGGAGGGAGCGGTGCTGTGCGTGACGTCATAGAGCAGGTTATGAAAGTTCAGGGGAACTGGCATGATGATAATACTCAATCTGTATAATTCGTATTCATGAAATTACTTTTAGCATCACAATCCCCAAGAAGAAAGGAACTTCTTTCCAGTCTTGGTTTTGAATTTGAAGTGGTAAAAACAGATTGTGAAGAAATTCTGCCAGACCATATCAAAATAGAGGAAGCGGCCGCTTATTTATCTCAGTTAAAAGCAGACACCTTCAGAAGCCTTATCGATGACGAAGTTTTACTCACATCCGATACGGTTGTGGCTATTGATGATCAGATTCTTGGCAAACCGGCCGATGAAGCTGACGCCCGGAAGATGCTTCGTCAGCTTTCCGGAAAAACACATCAGGTTTATACCGGAATCACGGTAAAAACAGCTGATCGATCTATTACCGAGACCGATGTAGCCGATGTAACGTTTGATGAGATTACCGATGAGGAAATAGGCTATTATATTCAGGGGTACAAACCTTTCGATAAAGCGGGCAGCTATGGTATCCAGGAATGGCTGGGTATGGCTAAGATTACAAGCATGACGGGAAGCTTTTATACTATTATGGGGCTTCCTACCCATTTGGTTTACAAAATTTTGAGAGAAATATAAATATTATTCATTATAAAATTTTATTATTTTTACAAAATCATCAAACTGCTTATAATAAAAAGCAGATTAGCTAGTTATATTGAATAATGAAAAAGAATATATTGTTCCTTTTAGTAATGTGTATCGTTGCTTCATGTGCTA
The DNA here is from genome assembly GCF_003385455.1 of Chryseobacterium rhizosphaerae. Taxonomy (GTDB): domain Bacteria; phylum Bacteroidota; class Bacteroidia; order Flavobacteriales; family Weeksellaceae; genus Chryseobacterium; species Chryseobacterium rhizosphaerae. Next base: position 259,040 of record NZ_QNUF01000003.1, read on the forward strand.
CCAAAACAAAAAAGCCAGAGCAGCGGTCTAAGCTATTGAAAGGTTTTTCCACATATTATAACACCCTTTTTAATGCTAAGGATGCATTAAACAGTGAGTTTACCACCAGAGACAAGGGACATAAAGATAATTTTTATGCTCCTTATATCCCTATTCTCACCTATGAAGAACAACCTTTAGGAAGTGATCTTGGACAGTCTGCAGCTTTTGCAGAGAATTCCATGAAAATGGCTGAAGTAGCCAACCCAAAGACATCGGGAAGAAATGGCACCGGTATCCCGAATATCCCGGGAATGCAGGGAAATATGCCTGGAAACGCCCAGGATAATCAGGATGACGGCCAGAATAAAGGGGCTACCACTTTAGAGATCGCTGAAGCTAAAGCACTGAAGGCTATCAATAAATATTCGGTGATCAGAAACGGGGAAGAGAAGAATAAACAGATTTTTGAAGCCTATATGATCCTGGCACAATCCAGAATTTATCAAAACAAACCTTTGGAAGCTCTGGATGCCCTGAATTATGTTTTCACCCGTATGAAAGATGATAAAAGGATTCCATTGGCAAGAATTTATCAGGGGTTAGCTTATGACAACATCAAAGATTATCACAGAGCCCATGAAACTTTTGCCAAGCTGAAAGGGGAGAAGATCAATAAAACATATGCAAAACTTCTGAGTATTTATTATGCTGAGTCTCTGTTGGATTCCGGTAAGAAAGAGGAGGCTGCAAAAGAGCTGGATGAAGCATTTGAACTGAATGGTAACAGGAAGCTTAAGAGCAGGATTGCTTATCTCAGAGGGCAGGTACAGGAAAATCTCGGACAAAATGAAAAGGCAAGAGACAGCTATGCTGCAGCCTACAAATATGCCAATGATTTTGAATTTGAAGTAAAATCCCAGATTGCTATTGCCAAGACTTTTAATGGAAAAGGAGACTACAATGGCGCAAAAAATTACCTGGAAAGCATCAGTAAAAAAGGGACTTACGCTTCCAGAAAGAATGAATTTTATTATGCTTTAGGTCTGATGGCCAATAAGGCAGGAAAAAAAGACGAAGCCCAGCAGTTTTTCAGAAAATCTTTATTTGAAAAGGTTTCCGATCCTCAAATCAGAGGTTTGGCGTATTATGAAATAGGGAAGAGCTATCTGGAAAAGAATGACTATATCGGTGCCGGAAGTTACTATGATTCAGCACTTGTGGTAATGACTTATGAGCCTTCCAAGGTTTTGCTGAAAGATCAGTCTGAATACATTAAAAAAATCTCGAAAAACTATTATCTGATTAAAAAAAATGATAGTATTCTTTCGTTAGCAAGGATGGATGAGGGGCAGAAAACAGACTTTTTCTCCAAGTATATCGCTAAGCTAAAGGCTAAAGAAGAAAAAGAAGAGCAGGAGAGAAGACGTGCGGAAAGAAACAAAGGTTTTGATACCGGAGATTATAATGCCAATTCTATTTTTGCCAATAATACCAATGCTTTTGAAGACTTTGGGGTTACTACAAAAGGTTTTTATTTTAGTAATACCGGAACAGTAAGTAAAGGAACATCATCCTTTAAACAGGTTTGGGGAGACAGAGCTCTTGCTGATAACTGGCGTTTTTCAAAAAAGATGGTTTCTATTGAAGACATGAAGAATGAAGCTTTAGGAGTGACAGCCGCCCCTAACCCCAGACGTTTTGAACCGGCTTATTATATTGAGCAGATCCCAACAGACCAGGGTAAACTATCCCAGCTGAAAAAGGATAGGGATACAGCCTCTTTAGGCCTTGGAATCATGTATCAGAATTATTTTACCAATACGCCTTTAGCTACAAAAACGCTGTATGACCTTGTAGATGTAAAACCTGAAGAGAAGGTAATGCTTCAGGCACTGTATGAGATTTTTGCCATGAACTACGAGAAAAATCCTCAGATATCAGACAGGGCCAAACAGATTCTTTTAAAGGACTATCCTTATACTTCATACGCTGAATTTGCAAGAAATCCTAAAAATAATTCATTTGTAAAATCTACGGAAGATGTTGAAAATGAATATAAAAAGGCCTATGCTTTATTTGAATCGGAGAAGTTTGATGACAGTAAGAACATTATTGACCAGACGATCCAAAAGTTTCCAAAAGATGCTTTAGTTCCTAAACTGTATTTACTCAATGCCTTTAATGCAGGAAAATCCAGTGGAAAAGAGGTTATGATCCTGCAGCTTGAGCAGATTGCACTGAATTATTCTAAAACTCCGGAAGGAGTGAGGGCTAAAGAAATGCTGAATTATCTGAAAAGTGATCTTAGCTTCCAGGCCACTGACAATAAAGGGAATTCTGTTCCTAAGCAGCCAGAAGTGCCTGTACAGCCTAATGCCAATTCATCTGTACCTGTACAGGAAGGCTTACAAAAAGCCGGCCTCAATAACAATAATTTAGAGGGCTTAGAAACTCCAAAAAAGCCTGGAAGTAACAGCCAGCAAGAAAAAAAGAAAAGAGCAACACAGCAGCCCACGGAATCAACCATTCCTAAAAGGCCTCAATAAAATAAAAAAGCGAAGATTAAATCTTCGCTTTTTTTTTATGTAATTGCTTTTTTTACTGGTCATTAGAATCTGAAGATTTCTTTTTCTTTACTCCATGGAAATCTTTCAAATAAAAAGGTTCAAAATAAGCGGTATCTTCAAAGTCTTTATTGTTTATTTTCTCTAATGTTCTTTTGATAAGAAACTGTGCAGAAGGGTAGACATCGTCTTTAAAGTCAGCCTGGGGAAGATTCAGAATCTCTTTCGCCTTCTTGGCTCCGTCACCTACAAATATCACTTTTTTATCTTTAAACTCTTCAAAAGAGGTTTCATCTAAAATCTTTGCTTCTGTAGTACTGACTTCAATTCCCGTCAGACCGTCATAAACCGCCGTATAAACCTCCATTCTCCTTGCGTCGATCAATGGCACTACAAAATCATAGTTATGCCCTAAAAAAGGCTCTATCATGCTTTCCATAGAATTAACGGCAATCATTGGAATATTCAGTCCATAGCTGAATCCTTTTGCAGAAGCTGCTCCAATTCTTAATCCCGTATAAGAACCCGGCCCTTTACCTAGTGACACGGCCTCAATATCTTTCAGTGAAATTCCTGCTCCTTCCAATGCCCACTCTACAAATGTGTGCAGGCTTTCAGACTGTTTATAGTTTTCAGAAACTTCTTCGGAAAGACATAATAGTTTTTCATTGTCTGAAATCGCTACAGAACAGTTTTTAGAAGAGGTTTCAAGATATAAAATTTTCATTTTCTTATTTTAAGCTAAACCGCAAAATTGCTTTTTAATATGCTGCAAATTTACTCCTTTATTTTGAGACTATTTTCTGTAGATGGTTCTTGGTTCTGCCTGAGCACTTGGATAAATGGTCATATCAGAAACACAAACATGTTTAGGTGCATTTACACAGTAAGCGATAGCATCTGCAATATCTTCTGCTTTTAAAGGTTCATATCCGGCGTATACGGTTGACGCTTTTTCACTGTCTCCTTTAAACCTCACTAAAGAAAAATCCGTTTCCACAGCTCCCGGCTGAATATTGGTCACTTTAATTCCAAACTCAGTAAGCTCCAGTCTCATTCCTTCAGAAATCACATCCACGGCCTTTTTGGTAGCACAGTAAACAACTCCATTGGCATACGTTTGCCTTGCTGCCACAGAACTTATATTGACAATATGACCTAAATTTTTAGTTTTCATGGTTGGAATGATCATTTTTGAAACATAGAGCAGTCCCTTTACGTTTCCGTCAATCATAGAATCCCAGTCATCAGTCTTGCCGGCAGAAAGAGGATCTAATCCATGTGCATTCCCAGCATTATTAATCAGAACATCAATATCTTTCCAATTTTCAGGAAGGGAATTAATGGCTGTCTCAACTTCTTCAAGGTTTCTCACGTCAAATATTAAACTAAATATTTCGGTAAATTCAGACAACTCCGTTTTTAAAGATTCTAATGCTTCATTTCTTCTACCGCAAATGATTATTCTATTGCCTTGTTTTGCCAGAAGTTCTGCTGTAGATTTACCTATACCAGAAGTAGCTCCGGTTATTAATATTGTCTTCATAGTCTTGAAATTTTAATGTAAAAATGTTTCCATATACGAGTCTCTTACTATTTGAATTTTTGATATTGACTGACTCCTTTATATGCTGAAACACGTATTGATCAGTTGGCATCCAATGCCTGAAAAGCATCGATTATATGGTCAATACTTAATTTTCTTTTTTCATCAGGAAGAACTGAAATAATATCAAATCTTACCTCATTCTTTTTATCTGTTTCCTCTAAATAATGGTTGGCTGCAGAGACAATCGACTTCATCTTCGTTTTGGTAACGGCTTCCTGAGGGAGGATAAATGCATCCGTAGATCTTGCTTTTACTTCTACAATAATGATTACATCTTCTTTTTCAGCAATAATATCAATCTCCGCTTTCTGAAAACGAAAGTTTCTGGCCAATATGGTATAGCCCTCTTTCCGAAGATAATCAGCTGCCAGGTCTTCTGCTATTTTACCAAAATCATTATGATGAGCCATAGTCTGAATTTGAGAATTAGTACGTCTTAGAACTCAATCTTTACTTTGGTCTCCACTTTTATTTTAGCATTTCCTCCAATTAAAAGAGGTCTGTTATCTTTAATGTGTCCATTTGGAAAACCAAAAACTACAGGGAATTTATACTTTGAAAGTCTTTCTGAAATCATTTGATAAGCAAATTCGTCAAAGCTTTCTTCATAGCTTTTATTGTCTTTTTCATCTCCCATATTGGTCATTCCTCCTACAATAAGCCCTTTGATTTTATGAAAAACCCCAGCTAATTCAAGACTCATAATCATTCGGTCTAAGGCATAAAAATTTTCTCCGATATCTTCAATGAATAGAATTTTGTCTTTAAATTCAAAAGAATAACGGGTTCCCAGAAGGGCATACACCAGGGCTAAATTTCCTCCTACAATTTCCCCTTCTATATTGCCTTTTTTATTTAATGCATGAGAATTCAGACTGTATTTTGGAGTTTTCCCCTTTAAGATATCAAAGATCATGTCATAGCTTTCTTCTGTTACTCCAAAGCTTGACGTTTTGATGGTCTGCCCATGAATGGAAACAAATCCTTTCTTCAGCAGATAACTTTGTATCACCGTGTTATCAGAATAGCCGATATACCATTTCGGATTTTTGGTGAAGTTTTTCAATTTCAGATGCCGGATCAGGTGCTGGCAGCCATAGCCTCCTCTGGAAGCCCAAATAGCACCCACTTCTTTATCATTTAAAGCCCAGTTGATATCCTGTATTCTTTCCTGCTCTGTTCCGGCATAATTATAACCATTTGAAAGCTTGGTATAAAGATGCTCTCCCAAAACAGGTTCAAATCCTTTATTTTTAATCATTTCTATTCCCTTTTCCAGCTGAGCTACATCTACAGCTCCAGCAGGGGAAATAACAGCTATTTTAGCCCCCTTTTTAAGAGGTTGTGGAAAGATATTTTTTTTCATTCTGTTTTTTGATATTTGACTTCTTTCTTTTCAGCTTCCTCTAATTGTCTTTCAAACTGATTAAACTTTTTAAAGCTCTGCAGGAAAATAAAGAAACTGAAAACTATAAGAATTACCCCAACCACTCTTCTGATTTTATTAGCCAGCTTCTGGGTAAGTTTATCGTGAAATTGCTTGGCAAGAAATATTTTAGCAAGATCAATAGAAAGATAGGTTGCCAGTACAATGCCTATATATAAAATAAAACTGCTGGTGTCGGGATATTGATTTCTTACAGAAATTACCGTTACCAGCCAGAAAAGGATGACTCCTACATTTAAGAGATTGAAGAAAAAACCATTAAAAAACGTTTTAAAATAATTTTGTCCGATAATTCTTTCTTCGCCGGGCATATGCATTTTGGTTTTGGTGACCAGCATCACAATTCCGTACACAAAAATAAGGATAGAAGTTATCCTGTAAAACCCGGGATGTTTATCAATTAAAGTGACAATATCCGAGCTGGCATAATATGCCGCAACAATGCACAATAAATCAGCACTGATTACTCCCAGATCCAAAGCCAAAGCATGTTTGGGGCCTCTGGAAAAGCTGGTTTCAATTAAGAGGAAAAATATAGGCCCTATAAAAACCAGACTCAGCATGAATCCTAGTATAACGGCAGATAGTACAAGTTCAAACATTTCTAAATTATTTCTAGTTTTTTATAAACTTTTGAACTCTAAATCCATTTTTACCTTCTAACTTAATAATATAAGCTCCTTCTTTAAGATTTCTGATATCAATCATAATTTTCGAATCTCTAGAATTGAAGGAATTTACTAGTTGTCCTGAAATATTATATATTCTAATAATTTCATCTTCATTATTTTTATTATCAATATAGACAAAGTTTCTACTTGGATTAGGATAAACAAATATCTTTTCGTTAGCTGTATTAACTTCATTTAGCCCAAGAGATGAATTAAATTTATAGTAAACACCTCCTGAATTTGCAATGTGAGAATAATATTCAGTGCCAGCCAAAACAAAATTATTTAATTTTTCAAAATTAAGAATTGTCGTCCAAGGCGTTATATTGTAAGAACTCCAATTCATTCCGTTATTTGTCGAAGACATTGCGCTTCCATAATAAAACCCAATTAATAACTCATTGTTTTTATTGGCAACAGTTAATGCATTACAAAAGCTATAATTTGGACTAATATTGGACCATGTTTGACCATAATCACTGGATTTATATATAAAATCACTACACCCTAATTTTACTAAAAACAAATCATTTCCTTGTACAGCTAATCCATTAACATTTAAACTACTCATCGTTTCCCAATTGTTGTTTAGAGTACTTTTATAAATTCCTGAAGGAAGAGCTACATAAAAGTTTCCATTAAGCCAATCCAAGCCTTTTATTTCTCCAAGTGGAAGATTATTATTTACATTTGTCCAATTAATTGAATCTAATGAAGATTTATAAATGCCTGCATTTGTTCCTATAACAATATCATCATTTTTAATAATTATTTTTTTGATAGATGGAAAAATTGGTGAGCTTGGAAAGCCATTATTTATCGGCAAAAAATTCTCTCCATTATCATCAGATCTATATATTCCATTATTTGTACCCAAATACACTTTTCCTGTTACTTTATCTACACAGACTTCAAAAATTTGGTGATTGTTTATTGATTTTAAAATCCAGTTCTGACCAAAATCATTAGTTTTATATAACTGTTCATCCGCTACTGCATAGATAATACCTAATGTCTCATTAGTAGATAGCTTACTAACTGTTTTGGATGCTAAACCGATGTTTACCCATTGTCCATAGATAACGACACTACAGAAAATAAAGAATAACTTAAAGATATTTGTCATTTTTTTATATAAAATTAACTTATTTTTAATTAACAATCTTAAAGTCCAATTGTTTTTGAATAAGGTTGGCTTTTACTACTTTGATCTGAACTTGGTCTCCCAACTGATATCTGTTTCCGTGTCTTACCCCATATACAGCATGTGTTTTTGCATCATATGAATAAGAATCATCCACAAGGTCTCTTAGTTTGATCAATCCTTCTGCACCATTTTCAGGTATTTCAACCCAAAAACCAAATTCTGCAACTCCTGAAATCACTCCTGTAAATGTTTCTCCAAGATGTTTTTCCATAAATTTCACCTGCATGAATTTGATGGAATCCCTTTCTGCATCAGCTGCCAGTCTTTCCATAGAACTGCAATGTTTTGCTTTATCTTCAAGCTGCGGTCTGTCTGGAGATTTTCCTCCATCCAGATAATGCTGAAGAAGACGGTGAGCAATCAAATCCGGATAACGACGGATAGGAGAGGTGAAGTGACTGTAATAATCAAAGCCCAGTCCGTAATGTCCAATAGGATCTGTAGAATATACCGCCTTACTCATACTTCTCATGGCCAGCGTTTCAATCATATTCTCTTCTCCTTTTCCTTTGACATCATGAAGTAATTTATTCAAGGATTCTGCTACTTTTTTGGTATTGGCAAGATTCATTGTATATCCGAAAGTAGACACAAAATCTCTCAATGCTTCCAGTTTTGCAGGATCCGGATCATCGTGGATCCTGTAAATAAATGTATTGTTGGTGATTTCTCCTTTTTTCGTCAATGAGACAAATTCAGATACTTTTTTATTAGCTAAAAGCATGAATTCTTCGATCAGGTGATTGGAATCCTTACTTATTTTAAAGTAAACCCCAATCGGTTCATTATTTTCATCCAGATTGAATCTCACTTCACTTCTGTCAAAAGTAATAGCTCCTTTTCTGATACGTTCATCACGCAAAATCTTGGCTAGTTTGTCCAGAGTATTTATCTCTTCGGCAAGATCGCCTTCTCCCGTTTCTATACGTTCCTGAGCTTCTTCATAGGTAAATCTTCTGTCTGAATGGATTACCGTTCTTCCAAACCACTGCTTTTGAATTTCTGCCTGATCGTTCAATTCAAAAACGGCTGAAAACGTATATTTATCTTCATTGGGACGAAGAGAACAAACATCATTACTCAATACTTCAGGTAGCATCGGAACAACTCTGTCTACTAAATACACCGAGGTTGCTCTTTTATAAGCTTCATCATCCAGAATCGTTCCCGGAACTACATAATGGGATACATCTGCAATATGAACTCCAATTTCCCAATTTCCATTTTCCAGTTTTCTGATAGATAAAGCATCATCAAAGTCTTTAGCATCTTTAGGGTCTATGGTAAATGTACAGATATCACGCATATCCCAGCGCTTCGAGGCCTCTTCATCCGTAATGCTTCTGTCGATCTTGTCTGCATCGGCTTCAACTTCCGGTGGAAATTCATAAGGAAGTCCATATTCTGCAAGGATAGAGTGGATCTCCGTCTCGTGTTCTCCCGGAGCCCCCAATACCTGAATGATTTCCCCCTCAGGATTTTTATCTCCAGGTTTCCATTCAGTCATTTTAACAATCACCTTATCTCCATCCTGGGCATCATTGAATTTTGTTTTCGGAATAAAAATATCTGTATTGATAGATTTTTTGTCACAGACTACAAAACCAAAATCTTTGTGGGCTACCTTCTGAAAAGTCCCTACAAACTCTGTTCTGTTTCTTTCCAGAACTTCCAATACAGAGCCTTCCAGTTTCTTTCCTTTATAATGGTAAGTTATAATAAGAACCTTATCACCCTGCAAAGCATCTTTCACATTTTTCGCATGAACGAAGATATCATCTTCCATTCCTTCTACACTTACATAGGCATTTCCACTTTGATTGAAATCGATAATTCCGGATAGGGTTCCCGCAATTTTCAAATTCACAATATATTTACCTTTTTCCACTTCCTTAATCTTTTCCGATCCCTGAAGTTTATGCAGTGCCTGGATAACAAGTTCGCGCTGTCTCGGATTCTTATAATCTATCCCGTCAGCAATCTGTTTATAGTTATAAATTTTTGATGCGTTAGCATTCATAAAACGAAGAATCAGTCTCCCGATTTCCATCATTTTCAAATCATTTTTATGACTTATATATTTTCTTTTTTTTGGCATTTTAATTTTCTTTTAATTGTTTCTGGCTTTAATTGAATTAAAACCTTTTTCTAAATTTTCCACTTATGCTTATATAAAGGTAACTTAATTTTACTATTCAATTTCTTTTAGTCAATCAACAGTAATTTCCTTTTTAAATCAGCTATAACGGGAATTTTAGTTTTGTATAAATTTAATACAAATATGGAGAAGAAAAGAGAAAACCTTTTGTTAAATATCTTTTTATAGATTAAAAAGGTTCCGAAGAATAATAGAATGTAATTCCTATTGAACACTGCAAATGTACGAATAAAAAATAAATAAGGCTTGTAAATGGATTTACAAGCCTCAGTATATTTAGCAAGCTGCAATTTTATCAACTCTATTTTGGTGTCTTCCACCTTCGAAATCTGTTGAAAGAAATTTCTCTACAATATCAATAGCCACTTCCTTGGATATAAACCTTGCCGGCATCGAAATCATATTAGCATCATTATGCTGTCTTGCCAGTGTTGCAATCTCGGGCATCCAGCAAAGTGCGCATCTTATCTTCTGATGTTTGTTCGCAGTGATCTGAACTCCATTTCCGCTTCCACAGATCAAAATTCCCAGTTCATTCTCTCCGTTTTCTACAGAGGTTGCAGCAGGGTGTACAAAGTCCGGATAATCCACACTGTTTGTGGAAAACGTGCCAAAATCTTGAACTTCAAAGCGTTCTGAGAGATAGTTCTTAACAATCTCCTTATATTCATAGCCTGCATGGTCCGCTGCAATAGCAATTTTTCTTTTCATAATACTTGTATTAAGCTTTATTAGATTCTATTTCCTTACAAAGGTAAGAATAATAACAAATAGTGTTAGTAAACCGGGGGTTAATTGTTAAAAGGTATGTTAATAAGTGTGGAAAACTTTTATCAACTTTCTATTTTTAAAGATGAATTTATTTCGTAATAGAAAACCTTTCCGGAAGTTTTAACCACAACTTTCAAATTGTTTTCTTCAGTTAATCCAAACTTTTTCCATAAAAAAATTACTAATAATCGGTATTTAGTAAAGTTATCAACATCTGTTAATAAGTGTGTGAATTAGCAGGTTTACAGCAATTTATAATGTGAGTTAAATATGAATTTAACAAAAGCTATTTGTTATAAACTTTTAGCCTAAAACTTATCCCCGAAACTAACAACACTCAACAACAACTACATTATTCTTTTCTTTATAAGAGAAAAAATTGTTGATTAGTGAGTGAATGGGGATGGGGAAAGTTTTTGAAAACTTTTATTTCAATGGATCTGTTGAAAAAGTTTAAAACCTTACATTTGTGAAACGAAAATTCAACGATATTTATGAAAACAATCAATGATTTCAATTTTAAAGATAAGAAGGCACTGGTAAGAGTGGATTTCAATGTTCCACAGGATGACCAGCTTCAGGTAACGGATAACACAAGAATTGTTGCGGTAAAACCGACAGTAGAGAAAATTCTTAACGATGGCGGATCTGTCATCTTGATCACACACCTTGGAAGACCAAAAGGAGAGGTGAAAGATGAGTTTTCTCTGAAACATATTATAGGTGAAATTTCCAACGTTCTTGGGCAGGAAGTTAAATTTGTTGATGAATCTATTGGTGAGAAAGCTGAGAAAGCTGCTTCAGAATTGAAACCTGGTGAGATCTTATTATTGGAAAATGTACGTTTTCATAATGAAGAAGAAAAAGGAGACGAAGGTTTTGCTGAGCAACTTTCCAAATTGGGTGATGCTTATGTAAACGATGCATTTGGAACGGCGCACAGAGCTCATGCTTCTACAGCTGTCATTGCAAAATTCTTTCCTTCGACTAAGTTCTTCGGTTTATTAATGGCTAACGAACTTAAAGCTATTGACAAAGTATTAAAAAGTGGAGAAAGACCGGTAACTGCTATTTTAGGAGGTTCTAAAGTTTCAACTAAAATCACCATTATAGAAAATATCCTTCCTGCAGTAGATAATTTGATTATTGGTGGAGGTATGGCCTTTACTTTTATTAAAGCGTTGGGAGGTAAAATCGGAAATTCTCTGGTAGAAGAAGACAAGCTTCCATTGGCATTAGAAATATTAGGTAAAGCTAAAGAACATAATGTAAAAGTATATCTTCCTTCTGATGCTATTATCGCTGAGAGTTTCAGTAATGATGCTGAAAGAAAAGAAGCTGATATTTATTCTATTCCTGAAGGATGGATGGGACTTGATGCGGGACACAAATCAAGAGATCAGTTTAATGATGTGCTTTTAAATTCCAGAACTATCCTATGGAACGGGCCTATTGGTGTTTTTGAAATGTCAAATTTTGCCGGAGGAACTGTTGCTCTTGGTGACAGTATTGCTGAAGCAACAAAATTAGGTGCTTTCTCTTTAGTGGGTGGAGGTGACAGTGTTGCTTTTGTTAAACAATTCGGATACGGTGAAAAAGTAAGTTATGTTTCTACAGGCGGGGGAGCAATGCTTGAAAGTCTTGAAGGACTTGAGCTTCCTGGTGTAGCTGCAATCAACAATTAATTTTTTAATTTTAAAATATAAAACCTGCTAATTCTATTAGCAGGTTTTTTTTGTGTCAGAATTTTTCACTCATCTATAATTTGAAATTTAATGCAATTTTTATGAGCAAGAAAAATTAAAATATCAATGTTTTTAACCTGTTTTAGTAACAATTGAGCCTATAAAAAAGCAGTAAGCTTGTTGTATTTTATTACGTTATTTCTATACATGAAGATTGATTTTTGTGATTATGTTAATACCTAATTGAATTGATTCGATACTAAATATATATTGAATATTGTTATAATTAGTGAATATAATAAAATCCATGGTCAATAAACTGCTGTCCGGTGCGTATATTTGTTTGAATATTCTGTTCAAAACCTGAATTTTTCTAAGTTTATTTTATTCTTATCAAAGCATTTTTGCAAGGGTTGATTAAGAGATATTACTTATAGTTATAATAAAAAGTTATAACTATAAATGGACATTTTGCTTTTATTTTCGATGCTTTTTGAAGCAAATTTTGTTTGTATTATCTTATTTTTTTCTGGTATTTTTTTTATTTGCGTCAAGTTTTGGCGTCAGCGGGAGATACATTTGTAGTACCAAATTAAAATATTATGATGTATACAAATGATTTTTTTGCAGTAGGAAATTCTGCTCCTAATGATAATCTTGTTCAGCTTATTGATAGCTTTACCGGGGAGAGTGTCACCTTTCAAAAAGTAAGCACATGGATTGATGAAACTTTCCTAATTCCGAATGATAGTAGAGTACTAGAAGATGAAATTATTTATCACTCGAGAGGAAATGAGTACTACGTAAATACTGTCGTTTTTTCTACTAAAAGGGTATATGTTACTAGTTTCGGAGCTAGGTCTTCCTATACAGCAGATCAAAGGCCGGCTATTCAAAAAGCCTTCGATATCAGTTCTAAGCTTGGATTGAAATTAATCTTTCCCAGTGGTCATTATCTTATTGATTCTCACACTGATGATCTGGCGTTAAGGACGGCACATGCTAATATTCTGGAACTTAGATCTTATCTTGATGTTGAATTTGAGGACTACAGTGTCATTAAGCTGAGTGAGTACTTTGACGATAAAGCCTTTGTTCTATTTTCAGGTCTCAATGATGTTGATCCTGAGCTTTTTAAGCCTATTTATAATATGAGTTTTAAGGGTCGGGGAGTCATTGATTTCAATGGTGAAATTTCTCAGTTAAGAACATCCTATAAACGTAGAATAGGCTTTGAAGGCGGGAATTGTACGAATGTGGATATAGATGGATTATACTGGACGAATGGGGATTTAACCAATTGTATTGGAGCAGGTTGGGCTGGAAACGGAAGTAAAGTTTCCATTCATAATTGTATTTTTGAAAATCTTGTGATGAGTAATGAAAAGGTGAATTATGATCATTCTACGATCTATGGAAATGTGAATTTTTTGTCGGTTCATGACAATGTCTTTATGGGAAATGAGGCAACGAGATTAGTAGGTTGTGCTTGTGAGATCCATGGAAGTAATTCTTCATTCTCCAACAACAAGGTTTACAATTATACGAGAATGAATTTTGTAGCTGGAATTCAAAAAGAAAAAGGAAATATCACCAATATTTCAATTTCTGATAATATCGCTGAGATCGTTAATGCAGGAGTGTATCTTTGGCCGGATAAGGGTTGTACTATTTCAAATGTATTTATTACTTCGAATAACTTGAAGCATATTCACGTTACAGGAAGAGAAATGCTGTATAACGGAGGGCAGTGTTTATTTATTATTCAAGGTAAAGGTGGTGATTGCCAGCGTATTACTGTTAAGAATAATGTATCACACATTCTTTATACCGAAGGGGATTATTCCAGGTATGCAGCGGGTATCTTAGCGAGAACTGAGTCTTTAGAGATTTCTGATAATCATTTTATTGGACATTCCCTGGGAATCCTGTTTGATAAGGATCGTGATGAATTGAATTCAGAACTCAATGAGTACTCCTTTATTACTATTGTAAATAATAATTTTACTTCATCATCTAAATTGGTTACAGTAGCAGCTAAAAAATTAAATTATTGTTTGATTGCCAATAATTCGACTGTTCTTGGAAGTAATGCGCTGACAAACTTGATTGATATTACCAGTACAATTATTCAATCAACTACTATCAGAGGTAACATTTATATTTCTAATCAACCTAAAGTTGAATTTACACCTTCATCTGTATTTTTGGCGGATCCATCTAATAAAGCTCAATATGTTTTGTCATCGGTAAAAACACCTTTGCCTGTTGTGAATGGAGGAGCATCAGTTTTAATTACCCCTGTGCTTTCCAGTAATCACAAGAGGGTAGGGGCGATGTATACTATTCAGCCGATGTATCCGGTTCCTGAACTTTTCTTCAATGCACATACTTTTGGAGCGGGTGTGATTTCAGATGTAAAATTTAAAGTGGACAACACAACAATTTTTGTTATTCAAGGAAATGCAAATTTTGTAAGTAATTTGATTGTTGATCTATAAAACTATAGACCGGTATTTTCCGGTCTTTTTTTTGAATGGAGTGGTAATTATTTTTTTTAGGTCATTAAAGAAAAAATTTGAATATTTCTGAAGGCGTGAAGCATTTTTAAAAAATCTTACGTGCAGGAAATTTTTCTATCTCTTTTTGAACGAAAAATTGAAAATCATCATATAAGATGATATTTGTATAAATTGAAAAACTCAGGAAATTTTCCTGAGTTTTTTATTTTTTAGGTAAAAAGGCTTAAAATTGACCCTCATAAATGGCTCAAAAATCGATTTTCTACTTTTTTTCGATAATGTATATCAAACTGGAAAATTCGTTCGAAAAAAGGGCTTTTACGTTCGAAATCGTTCCATAGAAGGTTGCTTTTAGCCAAAAAAGGGGTGATTTTTTGTATTTTTCGCTTAGCATGGAGATATAATATGAATCCAGGACAAGTGGTTTTATTTTTCTCATTTTCCAATCTGATTTCTTTGAAATTAAATTTTCCATTCCATTTTTAGAAAAATGATAGATATGTCTTGGTACATCATAAGCTGCCCAATATTCTTTATAATGTTTTGCATCGTAAGAAGTAGGGTTGGGAACGGCAATTATTAAAAGACCTTTTTCTTTTAATTTCCCGTGAAATATATTCAGCATTTCATCCTGGTTCTCTATATGCTCAAATACATGCCATAATGTAATTGCATCCAGGCTCTGATCTTCAATTTTATTGATATCGTCCAGAATTTTGGCTTTGGTTATTTTACTTTCCGCTGCTTTTCTTGCATCAGCATCAGGTTCAAAACCGAAAGTTTCAAAATCGTTTTCTATATACTTTACAAATTCTCCGGCACCGCATCCGTAGTCCAAAACTTTTGATCCTTTTTTGATTCTATCGATCAGGATATTTTTTTTATACTGAATGTTAAAAGACTGAAGAAATTTATATAATTTTTCTTTCAGACTTCCGGAATCCTGATGATGGGAAATATAATCTTCGCTTTCATAGTATTTGGAAATATGGGATGGGATAGGGGTGGTTTTAAATACTCCTTTGGTTTGTGTTTCTTTAATTTCAAATATTTCCTGTGAAAGAAAATGATCTTTTATTTTCATTGAAGTCGTTATCTTTATATTTAAAAATTAAGATATCTAAAAGCTGAAATACGCTCTTAAATACCTTAATTTTAGCTTTAATTTTTTAAATGTTTCACGTGAAACATTTATTTTTTTAACGTCCTAAATATACCAGTAAAACGTTTATATCGGATGGAGAGACTCCGCTTATTCTTCCAGCTTGCGCTATAGTCTTAGGGCGGACGTTAGTCATCTTCTGTTTGGCTTCTGTAGAAAGGCTGGATAGCTTTGAATAATCAAAATCTTCAGGGATTTTAATGTTTTCCAGTCGGTTTAGCTTGGCTACATTCTCCTTTTCTTTTTCTATATACCCTCTGTATTTGATATTAATCTCCGCCTGCTCTCTTACTTCGTCACTATATTGAGAAGAGAACTCCTTGATGGCTTCAATTTCATCAAGTTTATGCAGAGTCATATTCGGTCTGGTAAGGATCTGAGCTGCTCTGTAAGCCTGATCTACAGGATTACTTTCTATAGATTCCAGAATAGGATTAATCATTCCTGGTTTTAAAGAAGTTTCTCGTAAAAACTCTTCAAGTGACTGACTATCAGATATTTTAGCTTCTACTTTCTTTAATCTTTCCTCTTTTGCCAATCCTAATTGATACGCTTTTTCTGTCAATCTGATATCTGCATTGTCCTGTCTCAAAAGAAGTCTGTACTCGGCACGTGAAGTAAACATTCTGTAAGGTTCTTCAGTTCCTTTTGTGATCAGATCATCTATTAGTACTCCAATATAAGCTTCATCTCTGTTAAGGATGAATTCATCTTTTTCGTGAACTTTATTGTGTGCATTAATACCTGCCATCAGCCCTTGGCCTGCTGCCTCTTCATATCCTGTAGTACCATTGATTTGTCCTGCGAAATATAAATTATCAATTAATTTTGTTTCTAAGGTATGTTTCAATTGGGTAGGAGGGAAGTAATCATATTCTATAGCATAGCCGGGACGGAATACTTTTACGTTTTCAAATCCTGGAATATGTTTCATCGCTTTTATCTGTACGTCTTCAGGAAGGGAAGAGCTGAATCCATTTACGTAGATCTCTACTGTTCTCCATCCTTCAGGTTCTACGAAGAGCTGATGTCTGTTTCTTTCTGCAAAACGGTTGATTTTATCTTCGATACTTGGACAGTATCTTGGACCTAAACTTTGAATCGTACCATTGAACATTGGACTCCTGTCAAAACCTTCACGCAAAATATCGTGTACCGTTTCATTAGTATATACAATATGACAGCTCAATTGTTTCGTTAATTTTGGAGTATCGAGATAGCTGAATTTTTGAGGATTTTCATCTCCTTTCTGTTCTTCCATTTTAGAATAATCCAAACTTCTTCCATCTACTCTTGGTGGAGTACCGGTCTTCATTCTTCCTGCTTCAAATCCTAAAGAAACGAGTTGTTCGGTAATACCAAATGCTCTCGGTTCTCCCATTCTTCCTCCGCCTAATTGTTTATCACCAACGTGAATTAATCCGTTAAGAAATGTTCCGTTTGTTAAGACTACAGATTTTCCTTTTACTTCTATTCCTAAAGAAGTAATCACTCCTGTTACTTTATTGTTTTCTACAATAAGCTGTTTTACCATATCCTGAAAGAAATCAAGATTGGGAGTATTCTCTAATGCTAATCGCCATTCTTCTGCGAAAAGCATTCTGTCATTTTGGGTTCTTGGAGACCACATTGCAGGACCTTTTGAAAGATTAAGCATTTTGAATTGAATGGCAGATTTATCTGCTATAATTCCGGAGTATCCCCCCATTGCATCAATCTCTCTTACGATCTGTCCTTTTGCGATTCCACCCATTGCCGGGTTGCAACTCATCTGTCCGATGGTCTGCATATTCATAGTAACGAGTAGGGTCTTTGAACCCAGGTTCGCGGCTGCGGCTGCGGCTTCACAACCTGCGTGTCCGGCACCTACTACTATTACATCATATATTTCTGAAATCATTTTTATCTCGCTTATTTTAAGCTTTACACTTTGTTCTTACTAGCAATGTTTCACGTGAAACATTTTTGGAGAATGCACTCTAGGTAAATGTATATTACAGCTAGAATAGAGCACTTTAGATATATAGCTTTAAGTAATTCTTTAATTTTAATTCTTTAAATCGTTATATCTGGATAAGTACAGATCTTCCATTCTCCGCATCTCTTTTTCCTCGTCCTCAGTCTTATCCTTATACCCTGAAAGATGAAGAATACCATGGGCAAGAACCCTTCTTAATTCTTCTTCATAATCTCGGGATAGGGTAGAGGAGTTGTCGGAAATGCGTTGCAAAGATACGAAAATCTCTCCGCTTATTGTTTTCCCTTTTACATAATCAAAAGTGATAATATCTGTATAATAATCATGCTGTAAATAGTCCTGATTGATCTTGAGAAGATATTCGTCATCACAAAAAATGTAATTGATTTCTCCCTGTTTTTTTCCTTCTGAAAGAATAATATCTTCCAGCCATTGTTTGTAATCCGTACTTACACTTTCCGGTAAGTTTTCGTAAAAGAATTGTATCATTGTTTTAAAACCAGTGTCCTAAAATAACACTGAATATGCCTTTTTGATTATTTTTAAGTGAGTGGCTAAAGTTTACTTTAATCTGGCCGAAAGGAGATTTATATCCTGCCGTTATTCCCAGTGAGCTAAAATTCACTTTAACTGCATCTTCAAATTTGATATCATTAGAAAGATTGGCAAAGCTGAAATTTCCACTGATAAAATAGTTTTTGTTGAACTTAAACTGGATATCATTAGATGCTAAAATGACATTGTTGGTATGAAGCTGTGCAAAGTAAAACCCTCCAAAACTTTTGAAATTGATGATATTCTGTTCAAAAATTCCGCCAAGTCTGTACTGATAATATTGGGGAAGATGTTCTCCAATGGTAAGTCCTCCAAAAAGATTAAGACGATAAGTAAACTGTTTTCCTAACGGAATATTAATTCTTAAATCTGCTTTTATCTGGATAATTCTCTTTTCAACTTCGGATTTTAACAGATCTACGACCTTTCCTTCGGCTGCGAAATAGACCCCTTTTGTAGGGAATTCTTTGTCATCCTGGGTATCGGTCTTTAAAAACACATAAGGGTTCAAAAAACGGCTGTAACGCCTGTTCTCGCCGTTAAGTTCAGCTTTGAAGTAATCATGGCTTATACCGCCTCCAATGGCAAATTTATCTTTCCATATCGATTGGATATAGGCTTCATTTCTGATCCATTCCCATTTATCTACAATATTATTGTCGGTGTTTTTAAGATCAAAACTCATTCCCGAAGAATAAATACCAAATCCGGGAATATATCCGTTATCAATAAAATAATTGAGATAATATCTGAGCTTATCCCCAACAACCACATCTACTGAAAGGTTGGAATTTTTAAATAAAAGTCTCTTTGCTGAATAATTTAAAAGAAGTCCTGTTTTGAAAATTTCATCATAATGGAGTCCGAATTTTACGAAATGCCGTGCATCATCTTCGGTAACATATAGCTTGAGATAATTGGCATTATTCTGCTGAATGATATCATAGTTGATAAATCTGTAGTTGTTAGTAGCCACAAGTTTATCAATCATCCGGTTGATATTCCCGTATGTTTGTAAAGAGGGGAGACGCAGTCCCAGTTTCCCTAAAACATAGTTTTTACCATATATTTTACCTCCTTCTATGGCCAGGCTATCTATTTTATAGACATTGGAATATATTGGGTTTACACGTTGTCTTAGGCGGTCAAAAGAACGTTTGGGTAATTGATCCAGCACATTGACATATTTCATTCCCTCTACATAGCCGCTATCAAGAATCTTTTTTTTCTCATCATAGCTGGTAGCAGTCATTCCTTTTAAGTCCGGCTTGATGTTTATATCGGTATATTTATATTGCTTTCTTGTATCTCTTTTTATTCCGAAGTCGATCACCTGGTTGAGAATCGAAATAATATTGTTTAAATCTTCTCTTTTTGAAAGATCCTGGTTAAGGTCCACTCCAATGACGATGTCGATCCCTTTGTCCTTTAAAGGCTTTGAAGGATAATTGACAGTCATAGCTCCATCAATATAAATACTGTCACCTATCTTTACAGGATCCATTAAAGAAGGAAATGCTGAACTTGCCATAATAGACTGTACAAGGTCTCCTTTTTCAAAGATCTGCATATTTCCACTTTCCAGATTGGTGGCTACACAAAAGAAGGGGATAGGGAGTTTAGAAAAATCATCGATGTTCGAAACATTTTTGAAAAGCTCTTTAAGGAGATAGACGTTCCTTTGACCTGTACTTATAGAAGAAGGAAGTGTGATTTTTCCATTTTTTAATGGAATAGATAGTAGATATTTGTCAACAGATTTATTGAAAAATGTAGATTCCTGTCGGGATTTAGGATCCATAATCAGAGAATAGAAATCAGTATCCATGACAATTTTTTCTATTTCCTTTCCGGAATATCCGGCAGCATAAAGACCTCCGACAATAGCTCCCATACTCGTTCCGCCAATGTAATCTACTTTGACTCCCAGTGAATCTAAAACTTTAAGTACTCCAACATGTGAAAAACCTTTGGCACCACCACCGGCCAGCGATAGTCCTATTCTTGGGTTTTTGGGAATTACCAAATCCTTTTTTACTTGTGACTGGATTAAAAGTAATTGGAATACGAAGAGAATGATCAGGAGTTTTCTCATAGTTAATCTTTAATATAAATCCGTTTCACCCGAGGGGAAATGGAGGTTAATACTTCATAGGTAATAGTTTTGCAGTAGGCTGCGAATTCTTTTAAGCTAGGGTAAGCATTGAAAATAGTGACAGTATCTCCTTCCTTTACATTAGGAATATTGTCTACGTTGAGCATCATCATATCCATACAGATATTTCCAACAATAGGGGCAAGAGTTTTATGAACTCCCAATTTTCCGATTTGATTTCCTATTAATCTGGGAATACCGTCAGCATATCCTACCGGAATAGTAGCAATACGGGTCTGATGATCTGTTTTGTATTTTCTGCTGTAGCCTACAGATTCACCGTTTTCTACCAATGATATCTGTGAAATCACCGTTTTAAAACTTACCACAGACTGCAGTTGTTTTTGTATTTCACTACTTGGTGACTCCCCCAGCATTCCAATTCCAATTCTTACCATATTATACTGATAGTTGGTATAGCTTGTTATACCGGACGAATTTAGAATATGACGGATAGGGGTGTAGCCTAGCTTTTCTATTAAATAGCTTGAATTTTTTTCAAAAGTTTCTAGCTGATTCAGGGTAAATTCTTTTTCTTCCGGTACATCAGAAGAAGATAAATGGCTGAACATACTTTGAACTTTAAGATTTTTGTGGTCTAAGGTTTCGCTTAGCTGATCCAGTTCAAAATCTTTAAATCCCAAACGGTGCATTCCTGTTTCCAGTTTGATATGAATGGGATATTTCTGATCATACCCGGACTTCTGAACCGCTTCATAGAAAAGATCCAAAACCCTGAAACTGTAAATCTCAGGTTCCAGATTATAATCTATAATAGTCTGATAGCTGTGCTGTTCAGGATTCATAACCACGATGGGAGTGGTTATTCCTTTTTTTCGGAGCTCCGCACCTTCATCGGCAAAGGCTACTCCTAAATAATCAATATGGTGGTGCTGTAAAAATTCTGAAATTTCATAGCTTCCCAGGCCATAAGCATTGGCTTTTACCATGGCCATCATTTTAGTTCCCGGCTTCAGCAGAGATTTATGATAATTGATATTATGAAGAATTGCGTTCAGGTTAATTTCTAAAACGGTATCATGCTTTCTCAGTTCAAGGATATCTTTAAGCCTTTCAATTTCAAATTTTCTGGCTCCTTTTAAAAGGATAATCTGATTTTCTAATTCTGTAAGGTGTTTACTTTCAATAAGTTCTTTAGTGTCTATGAAAGTATATGTTTTAGACTTAAATAATTCACTGAACTTTGATATTTCATCGCCGATTAAGAATACAGAATCGAAATGCTGCTCATTAACCAGTTCTGAAACTTCTTCATACAATTCCTGTGAATTGGTATTAACCCCTACAATATCTGTCAGAACCAAAGATTTCTTAGGCTTATTGTATTCTTTTAAAAACTGCAGAGCAGTCTTCAGGGAATCCAGATCCAGATTGAAAGAATCATTGATCACGATATTGCCTTTAATTCCTTCGATGGCTTCAAGCCTCATTTCAACGGCCTTTAAAGTGTTGATTTTTTCGACGATCTTTTGATTTTCGATATGGAGTTCCTTTAGGACCGTGATAAGCGCCAGAGCATTGGTTAACGTGGCTTCGTCTCTTTGATGGGCCGGAAAACTGATTTCTTGCCCAAAATATTCAACGACGATGTTCTCACCTTTCGAAATATTATTTTTAATGAAGACCTGGTTTTCTTTTTTTAATCCGTAAGAGATTAATTTTTTATCTGAGTACAGGTCTTTTATTTTTTTGCTTACTAAAGAATGGTCACCATTATAAATGATCACCTGAGAATCTTTAAAAAGTTTGATCTTTTCATCAATCAGTTCTTCTTCCGAAGAAAAGTTGGCAGCATGTGCTGTTCCTATATGGGTTAACAATCCGATTTGAGGATGAAAAATATTTTCTAAATTTTCCATTTCGTCCGGTTGGGAAATTCCCACTTCAAAAATCCCTAGTGTATGGGAAGTATTGATTTGAAGAAGAGAAAGAGGAAGGCCAATTTGCGAATTAAAACTTTTAGGGCTTTTTACCGTTGGAAATTCATTCCACAGGCATTGGTAAAGCCATTCTTTTAAAATAGTTTTTCCGTTACTTCCCGTAATTCCGATGGATTGTAAATGGGAATGTTCGAAATGATATTTTGCCAGCTTTTGAAGAAAATCCACAGAATTCTCAACAATAATCCAGGTTATGTTTTCAAACTGCGGATACTGATGTTCAGAAATAATTACCTGGATCCCCCTGTCTATCGCAGATTCAATAAATTTTTCACCGGAGTTTTTATGGGTATTTATAGCAATAAAAGCAGTATTCTTTGTAGAATATATAATTCTGCTGTCAAAAGCTATATTTTTGATCATTAAATCTCCATCTCCAATAACCTGTGCATTGGTGATTGCTGCAATTTGTTGTACTGTATAGTTCATTGGTACCCTTTCTGCTTATTTATGTAAAGGCAAATTTGTTTATTTTAAAACCTGCCTGTCAGTTTTTTAGATTATTTTTCTTTGCAAGCACTTCATCCATAAAAACACGGCGGCTTACTGCTTCATAGCTTTCTGTTTCACCCAATTCCACCAGATTATTTCCCTGAGAAATTCTCATGGAATAATTGGCAAGATTACCTGTTCTCTTACAAATAGCATGCACTTTTGTTACATACTCTGCAGTAGCCATCAAATTGGGCATAGGACCAAAGGGACGCCCCAGGAAGTCCATATCCAACCCTGCAATAACTACTCTTATGCCACTATTGGCAAGCTGATTGGCAATCTCTACAATGCTTTCATCAAAAAACTGAGCTTCATCTATTCCTACCACATCACAGTTGGAAGCCAACAAAAGAATTTCATTGGGATTTTCTACTGCTGTACTTCGTATTTTATTCTGATTATGGGATACTACATCATCTTCAGAATACCGGACATCCAGTTTCGGTTTAAAAATTTCTACATTCTGTCCCGCCATTTCTGCTCTCCGTAATCTTCGGATTAATTCCTCAGTTTTACCGGAAAACATAGAGCCACAGATAACTTCCATCCAACCGCTTTGTTTGGAATGATTAATTGTATTTTCTAAAAACATTTGTTAAATTAGCCGTATATTTTTAACATCAAAAGTAAGCAATTTTAATAAGAATCTTATTATGCAGAATATCCAAGATTTAAAGGAAAAAATTTTTTTTGAATCCAAGAATATCATTGATAATCTGGACAAAATAAATAACGTAGACGAATTACTTTCCAAGCAAGATCTTGTAGATGAGCTTGCTAACAGGATTTCTTTTTTGAAATTAGTAGAAAAAAATATAGAATATTTCATTACTGAAGATCCTGTTCACCATTTCGAAAATAAGCATCATTCTTTTGCTTCCGGAGATCTGGAATCTCATGATTCCGGGAATGAAGTAACAGAAGAAGAAGCTATTTTTAATAATGAACTGAATGAGATTGATGAAAATGAAAATGATAGCTTTGCAGCTGCAATTGATGAAGAAGCATTGTTCAATAATCAGTTGAATGAAATCATGGAAAATGAATTCCATGAAAATATCATCAGCTTTGTTGATGAAAGCTATGAATACAAAAAAACAGAAACCTATCAGCAGGATAACTCTCAGCATGGAGTAACCGAGGAAGAAGCTGTTTTTAACAATCAACTGAACGAAATTGACGAGAACGAAATTTCGGGAAGTGAAGCAGCTGTGTTAAGTTTTATAGATGAAGAAAAAGTACTTGCTGATGCTATCCCGGACTATGATGAAGATATTGATGATAGTGTCTTTAATGAAAATATTACAGAAGAAGAAGTACGGTTTAATAATGAGCTGAATGAAATAGAAAGTTCTGAAGAAGAGGATGCTCAACAGGAAGAAAAGCCTAGGGATGAAGTATTTGTGGAGGAATCCAGAGTACCTACAGAAAGAATCCCAAGTATTTTTGATACCGAAACACTGGAAGATGAAATATTGATTGAAGAAACTGAGGAAGAGTTTATTGCGCCAACGACTTCAATAGAGCAGGGAGAAATGGCTACCGAAACTTCGAATGTAGAAAATATCCTTAGTGAGATAAAAAACGAAACTCCTGAAGAAGAAAAAGAAGAACGGGTGCTTGCAGAAGTATATGACAGAAGAAAAATTGTTGAAATAGATAAACCTGTTCCGGAAGAAACAGAAAAACATCCTTCTGATGAAAGTTTTGAAAATTTGGATGCATATCATCAGGAGAAAAAAATAAAATTAGCCAATATCAAAGGACTAAAAGCAGTTCAGTCTCTTTTTGACGATGATCCTTTGGAAAGAGAAATTCCCAAGGAAAATCAGGCTCCGGTAGTGAAGGAGGAAACAGGAAGCATTTTGAAATCCAATATTCCTACCAACTTTATGGAAGCTGACAAGCAAAAACCCGAATTCAAACTGGATTTGAATGACAGGATTGCTTTTTCAAAGATGCTGTTTGATGGAAGTCAGGCGGATCTTAATGAAACGGTAGCGCAGCTCAACCAGTTTAGAAGCATTGAAGAAGCAAAGGAATATCTGAGTGATCTTTATTATGCCAGAAAATGGAGTAAAGTGGATGAATATGCTCAGAGGCTTTGGATATTGGTGGAAAATAAATTCTTATAATTTTGAGCGGAATCTTATATTTTGTTCCTACGCCTGTAGGAAATTTGGAAGATATGACTTTCAGAGCAGTAAATGTTTTGAAAGAAGTTGATTATATTTTATGTGAAGATACCAGGACTTCTGGTGTTCTTTTAAAACATTTTGAGATCTCAAAACCTTTGAAATCTTATCATTTGCATAATGAGCATCAGGCAACTGAAAAAGTGATTGCCGACCTTAAAAGCGGTCAGAATATCGCCATTATTACAGATGCGGGAACTCCGGGAATTTCAGATCCCGGTTATTTACTGGCAAAAGCCGGAGCAGATAATGGTTTAGAAATGATCTGTCTGCCGGGAGCTACGGCTCTTATTCCTGCTTTGGTGGTTTCGGGACTTCCCAATAATGAATTTCTATTTGCAGGATTTTTACCCCAGAAAAAAGGAAGGCAAACAAAGCTGAAGCAGCTGGCTGAAGAAAAGAAAACTATTGTCCTGTATGAGAGTCCTCACAAGATCAATACTACTTTGGAACAGATCAAAGAATTCTTTGGAGAAGAGACCAAAGCAAGCTTAAGCCGGGAGATTTCTAAAAAATTTGAAGAAACTAAAAGGGGGACTATCAATGAATTAATTGAATTTTCCAAGAGTAAAACTTTAAAGGGGGAGATCGTTCTTATCGTCAATAATTCTATTTAATTGAAAAAATTAGTTTTCGTATTGTGCTCCACTATTTGTGCAGCACAGTCTCATCAGTACACTAAAGTTCTTTTATCAAAAAAGATTGGGAAAGAAGTCAGCTCCTATACAGAAGGATATGGAACGGTATATGATGCTGCTACCCGAAAACAGGGAATTGTAGATTCATTGGGGAGAATTACATTTGAATCTCCTTACAGAGGTAGTATTTATCATATTTTCAAAAACAGATTTGTGCTTAGGTCTGAAGAAGGAAGCAAAGCTAGATCAGGAATCATTGATGAAAAAGGAAATGAGCTGATTTCTTTGGATGAACAGGAGTTTAATACGCCGTGGTTCAGCAAAGAGCGGATTATTTCTTCCAGGCAAGATAAAGAGGCTGTTTATGATTATAATGGGAAACAGATTATTCCTTATTCTGATAAAATAAGATTTGTTGCCAAGAACAGGTTCTTTGTTTTACAAAATAAAAAATGGCTGCTTTACGATTTTAATGGCAGGCAGGTCACTGAAAGGGAATTCAGAGAAGATTATCATTTTGAAGAGGATAAAGCTTTGATTGTTAATGAAGAAGGGCAGAGTGAAATTATTGGGTTAAATGGAAATACACTCCATCGGTTTTCAAAGAATATAGCAGATATTAATGCATATCCTTATCTTATTACAAAGAACAAAAACACAGGAAAATATGGGTTAATCGATCTCGATGAAAATACCATGGCTGAAGAGATTTTCTCTGATATTACTCCTGAATATTTTGGCAAAAAAGAATATATCTATCTTAAAAAAAGCAATAAAACAACTGTTTTTTATAAAAAAGACCAGAAGCTTTATCCCAGCAGTTTCAGGTATCTGACTCCTTTGTTTGACCGTCTTTTCAATGTGTACAGTGATCAATCAAAGAAATCAGGAATAGTTGATGTAGAAGGCAATGTAATTATCCCTCAGGAATACGATTTTATCAAAAGCTTTGTCATCTCAGGAAAAGACTTTATTTATCTTAAGAAAGAAAATGAAGAAAAGCTGTTGGACAAAGATCTTAAGAATATGCTACATGATGGTGATCAGATCCTTGGTTTTTATCCTAATAGTTTAATGATCAGAAATCAGGATAAGTATTACCGGTTTTCATTGGGAAATCGCTCGTTGACAGAGTTACAGGGTATTACCATGATCAAAAGACTGGATACAGATTATTTTAATCTCCTTAATCAATATTCAAAACCGGTGGTATGCAAAAATAAAGATAATCTGTTTGGTATTTTAGACGAAGCAGGAAAAGAAATTGTTCCTTTTGTATATGAAGACATCGTAGTATTTGAAAACTATGAAAATGAAATTGTAGTAAAGAAAGATGGCAGATATGGTGTTCTGAATTTCCAAAATGAGCCTCTGAAAGAGATTATTTATGATGCGTATTTTTGGGAAAAAGAAGTATTGAGGCTGGATAAAAATAAAAAATCCGACTTTATTTATTTTACAAGGTTCAGAAATGCGGCCTCTCAACTTTAATAAAAAAGTGAAAATTGATAAAAAAAATCAGTAATTTAATGATTTGAATGCGTTGCATGACAATTTATAATATCTTTGCAAACCGTTTAATTCTGGAAAAGAATTATAGATCGAAAATGAGTCAGCATTCATAAGCTGAATGAGTTATAAAGAAAATAATTGTCAATAAATATGAAACTATTAGAAGGAAAAGTAGCACTAATTACCGGAGCTACAAGAGGAATCGGGAAAGGGATTGCTGAAGTATTTGCACAGCATGGTGCAAAAATAGCATTTACTTATGCCGGCTCTGTAGACAAAGCTAAAGAATTAGAAGCATCTTTAAGTTCTGTAACCCAAATTAAAGGATATCAGTCTGATGCATCGGATTATGATGCTGCTCAGCAATTGGTAGATGATGTAATGAAGGAGTTTGGGCAAATTGATATTTTGATAAACAATGCAGGGATTACAAAAGATAACCTGCTATTGAGAATGTCTAAAGAAGATTGGGATCAGGTATTGAGAGTAAATTTAGATTCAGTTTTCAACCTTACAAAAGCGGTAATCAAGCCGATGATGAAGGCCAGATCAGGATCTATTATTAATATGACTTCTGTAGTCGGAATTAAAGGACATGCAGGACAGGCAAACTACGCGGCTTCTAAAGCCGGTGTAATTGGATTCACCAAATCTGTTGCCCTGGAACTGGGATCCAGAAATATCAGATGTAATGCTATTGCTCCAGGATTCATTGAAACGGAAATGACAGCTGTTTTAGATGAGAAAATAGTTCAGGAGTGGAGAGAGGGTATCCCTATGAAAAGAGGAGGACAGCCTGCAGATGTTGCTAATGCCTGTGTATTTTTAGGAAGCGAAATGGCTTCTTATATATCAGGACAGACATTGAACGTTGACGGAGGAATGTTAACTTAAAAATATAAAAGGCTGTACATTCCGTACAGCCTTTTTTTATTCTTATCGCTGCTCATTCAGCAGATTAAAATAATCAATATTAGTCTTTAAAGATTTGATTTTCCTGTTCCTGAACTCTAATAAAAGTAGTTCTTTTGGAAAGCTGTTTAAGCTTGGAAGCTCCTACATAAGTGCAGGTAGATCTTACCCCGCCTAAAATATCTTTCACGGTTTCTGATACAGGACCTTTGTAAGCAACTTTTACGGTCTTTCCCTCAGAAGCACGATATTCTGCTACGCCTCCGGAATGTTTATCCATAGCTGTTTTTGAGCTCATCCCATAAAACAAACGGAATTTTTTACCATTTTCCTCTACCATTTCACCTCCGCTTTCATCATGTCCGGCAAACATTCCTCCCAGCATCACAAAATCCGCTCCACCCCCAAATGCTTTGGCTACGTCTCCGGGAACCTTACAGCCTCCGTCTGCTATAATGTGGCCTCCTAAACCATGAGCAGCATCTGCACACTCAATGACCGCTGAAAGTTGAGGATATCCTACCCCTGTTTTCACCCGGGTGGTACAAACTGATCCGGGGCCTATTCCTACTTTAATGATATCTGCTCCTACCAAAAGAAGCTCTTCTACCATCTCTCCGGTTACTACATTTCCAGCTATAATAATTTTATCCGGAAAATTCGCCCTTGCTTTCTTCACAAATCCAACGAAATGTTCCGAATAACCATTGGCTACATCAATGCAGAGAAACTCGATTTTTGGATGCTTTTCAAGGATCTGTCTGATTTTTTCTTCATCAGCTTTTCCCGTACCGGTACTTAAAGCGATATACTGATAAATACTTTCGGGCTGGCTTTGAAGAAATTCACTCCATTCTTCCACAGTATAGTGTTTATGGATAGCTGTAATTATTTTTTCTTTTGCCAGTTCCACAGCCATTTCAAAAGTACCAACCGTATCCATATTAGCTGCAATAACAGGGACCCCGCTCCATTTCTTTTGAGAATGTCTGAAAATAAATTCTCTTTCCAGATCAACTTCTGACCGGGATTTTAGAGTAGAACGTTTGGGACGGAACATTACATCCTTGAATCCCAGTTTTATTTCATATTCTATACGCATTTTATAATTATTTGTCAGAATAAAGGTAGTAAATAATCTCAAATAGATTATTTTTGAAGCAATGGATTTTCCTGTAACTTTCCATATTTTCGGAACAACAATTCTGGCACATCCTATTTTTGAAACAATTGGGATGTTCTTGGGTATGCGGTATTATTTTTACCTTAAAAGGAAGTCGAAAGAGAAGCTTAGTTTTAATACTTCCGCTGCTGTATTAATAGGAGCCACAGCCGGAGCTTTAATAGGTTCAAAACTGATTGGAAACCTTGAAAACCCTTATACACTATTCGAAAATTTCAGCGTTAAAAGATTTTGGTCTAACAATACGATTGTGGGCGGCCTGGCTTTTGGATTAATCGGAGTGGAGCTGGCGAAAAAAATAGTGAAACATACAGAAAGTACGGGAGATTTAATCGTTTTTCCTTTAATGCTTGCCATAATGATCGGAAGAGTCGGTTGTTTTCTTACGGGAATTCATGAAGAAACCTATGGAATTCCTACCGATTCAATCTTTGGAATGCATCTGGGAGACCAATATTTAAGACATCCTGTAGCGCTTTATGAGATTGCATTTCTATTTATTTTATGGATTGCTTTACGTTATATCCAGCGGTTGAAAAACCACTCCTCAGGATTTATTTTTCAGGTATTTATGCTCAGCTATTTTACCTTCAGACTCTTTTTGGATTTCATTAAGCCAAGAATAGAAATTGCCGGTAATTTAGGGACTATACAGATTGTATGTATTTGTGTAATTATTTATTACATTTATACTATTAAAAATACCAAATCCTTATATTAAAATATTCACGATGAAATCTTTAACAATTTTAGAAGTGGGCAACCTGGCCGGCGTAGTCGTAATGATCATTGGACTGATTATTTTGGGCGCTTTGTTAATTTCTCTGGTAGTCGCTTTCATTACGAAAGTAATCTATGAATGGAAAGGAGACAGAAAGTTCAGTAAAAAACAATTTATACAAACGATGGTAATCTGTATTTTAATCTGCGGTTTGATTAGCGGATATATTTGTGGAGGCCTTTAAAATAAGATTATGCCGGTAAGAAACTATACGTATTACGATTATACAATCAGTCTTTGCCCTGAATGTCTTAAAAGAGTGGGGGCAAAGATCATTATTGAGGATGAAACTGTTTTTATGACGAAAAGATGTCCGGACCATGGATTCTTCAAAACAAAAATAGCCTCAGATGTACAATATTATAAAAACATCAGGAATTATAACAAAGCTTCAGAGATGCCCCATCATTTCGGAACGGATGTGGAGTATGGATGTCCCTACGACTGCGGGCTTTGTGTAGATCATGAGCAGCATAGCTGTCTTTCTATAGTAGAAGTTACAGACCGGTGTAATTTGACCTGTCCTACATGCTATGCCATGTCTTCTCCTCATTATGGAAGCCACAGAAGTCTGGAGGAAATAGAAGCGATGTTTGATATTATCGTTAAAAATGAAGGCGAGCCGGATGTTGTTCAGATCAGTGGAGGAGAACCTACCATACATCCTGAGTTTTTTAAAATCATGGACATTGCCAAGTCGAAACCCATCAAACATCTGATGTTAAATACCAATGGGATAAGAATAGCCAATGATCCAGGATTTGCAGAAAAACTGGCGACCTATGCACCGGAATTTGAGGTATATCTTCAGTTTGATTCATTTAAACCTGAAGTATTGGAAGATTTCAGGGGAAAAGATCTTACGGCGGTAAGAATGAAAGCCCTGGAGAAACTGAATGCACTTAATCTTTCCACTACATTGGTTATTGTACTGCAGAAAGACAAAAATATAGATGAGATTGGTAAGATCATTGAGTTTGCTCTGAAACAGAAATGTGTACGGGGAATCACTTTTCAACCGGTAGAAATTGCGGGGAGAAACAGAGAAGATTCTTCTCATGAGAAAATCACCTTAACAGAAGTAAGGCAGGAAATCCTCAATCAGTTTCCTCTGTTAAATTCTGATGATATCATCCCTGTTCCCTGTAATCCGGATGCTTTGGCCATGGGATATATTCTAAAATTAGAAGGAGAAACCATCCCTTTAACCCGATATATCAATCCTGCTGATCTTTTGAATAATGAATCGAAAAACACCATTGTATACGAGCAGGATCAAGGACTTCAGATGCAGTTGCTGGATATATTCAGCACAGGGATTTCTGTAGATAAAGTACAACCTAAAGTTAACCAGTTACTCTGTTGTCTTCCAGAAGTATGTGCTCCCAATTTTGATTATGATAATCTGTTCAGAATTATCATTATGAATTTTATGGATGCTCATGATTTTGATGTTCGTGCGGTAAAAAAATCCTGCGTACATATTGTCAATAAGGACCTGAAGCTAATCCCTTTTGAAACAATGAATCTTTTCTATAGAGATGAAAAGAAGAATTATCTGGAAGAGCTGAGAAAAGAGGACAAGGTCCTGTTTTAACCTGAATCAGCATAAAAAAATAAAGAGCCGTGAAATAATTTTCACGGCTCTTTTATATGTTCTTAAAAACCATTCGTAATAGAAAACGGTTATTTTACTTCTACACGGTCAAAAGTCATTACTTCTTCCAGCGTATTGATATACTCATATGCAGTAAGGTCGAATTTTACGGGTACGATAGAAATATATCCGTTGGCCAAAGCTGTTTCATCAGCATCTTCAGATTCATCCATATTGTTGAAATATCCTGTAAGCCAGTAGTATTTTTTTCCATGTGGATTTATTCTT
Source organism: Chryseobacterium rhizosphaerae (assembly GCF_003385455.1). Taxonomy (GTDB): domain Bacteria; phylum Bacteroidota; class Bacteroidia; order Flavobacteriales; family Weeksellaceae; genus Chryseobacterium; species Chryseobacterium rhizosphaerae. Next base: position 291,068 of record NZ_QNUF01000003.1, read on the forward strand.
TCGTCAAAACTTTCTTCCCATTTTGCATGAGCCTGTTTGCAGACTTTTACTCCTTTTATTTCTTCAGCAGGCAGTTTGGGAATATTGACATTCAGCACAATTCCTTTTGGCATTGGCTTTTCAAGAGTCCTTCTGACGATATTCTGAATATATTCTTTAGCCTGGGTAAAATCTGCCTCCCAGCTGAAATCCAGTAATGAGAATCCAATCGCAGGAATTCCTTCCACTCCGGCTTCTACAGCAGCAGACATCGTTCCCGAATAGATCACATTAATAGAAGAATTAGCCCCATGGTTAATTCCTGAAACAACAATGTCCGGTCTTCTTGTCATAATTTTGTCAAGAGCCATTTTTACACAGTCTACAGGAGTTCCACTACAGGAAAAATCTTTTTGTGGACCTTCAAGAGTAACTTCTTCGTAGCTTAGAGTAGAATTAATGGTAATAGCGTGGCCTTTTCCACTTTGGGGAGAGTTAGGGGCTACAACAACAACTTCTCCGATTTCATTCATAAAATTTACAAGATTTCTGATACCAGGAGCTGTAATTCCATCATCATTAGTAACCAGAATAAGTGGTCTTTCCATAAAATATTTTAATTTTTTAATAAAAATGAAGTTCAGTCTGTCCGGTTATTCAACTTGGACAAAAAGAAATTTCAACACATCAAATGTAGTTAAAAATAACCTGTTATAAAATATCTGTTGGGTAATAAATGAATCGGATTTCTCAGAAAAAATCAAAAATAGGCGTAAAATAGAGTATTTTCTGACCTTAAATATCAAAAAAAGGAATCGGAACTAAGGGATGCTTTTCAGTGAAACTGCAACGGGTTTTATTTTTGAAAAATGACACCCACACAATCTCACTGAAATGTACATCTTTTAAAGTTTGATAATTTGAGTAAGGCTTAATCGAGAGGTTTTCTACCTGTTATAATATTGTAAAGAATAACAATAATGGCAATGACCAGAAGAACATGAAGCAGGTATCCGGTACTGATTCCCGGTACAATTCCTAGCATTCCTAAAAGCCAAACAACGATACAAATGACTGCTACTAACCATAATATACTTCTCATAACGTTACATTTTTAAAGTTATCTGTTTAACTATCAGCATAATCTGTGCCTTTATGCCGTAAAAACTGTTTTTGTGGTACCTGTTGTTTGAATTTGACAGCAAGGAAATAATGTCTTAAAGCCATTGTAGAAGGAGGGTGTACAGGTATTTTCCAGTATGAGATAAAATTCAATGCTCAGGGAGTATAAAGAAGAGGCTGTATTATTTACATAGCTCTTTTGATAAAAATTACTAAAACTATACGATATTTGTAAATAAGGTATTAAATTTGATCGTTTGTAACAATACGAGTATTTTGTGTTACTAATTGATATACTTATTTTTAAAAAAATTAATAAATACAGGACAGTTTATGTGGAAAAATTTCAAACTGAATAAATTTTTACTCCTAATTCCATTAACAAGTCTAATGTTTTGTTTCAACTCGCCAAAGAATGACGATGAAAAGATGCAAACAATAATGGTGAGCGTAAAAAATACACTTTCTTATCTTCATTATAGCCCAAAAACTATTAATGATGCCTACTCTAAGGACGTTTATAAGCATTATTTCGAATTGGTAGACCCTGCAAAAAGATATTTCCTGCAATCTGATATGGATGAATTCAGCAAGCATGAAACCAAGCTTGATGACTATATCAGCCAGGGTGATCTTACCTTTTATAAGCTTACCATAGACAGACTCTACCAAAGAGTGGATGACATTGATAAGATTACCCAGGATATTTTTAGTAAGCCGATTAATCTTCAGGAAGATGAAGCGCTTACCCTTGAGCCAAAGCTTAAAAAAATACCTGCCAATAAGCAGGAGCAGTATAACGAGTGGAAGAAGTTCATCAAATATAATATCCTTCAGGAGATTGAATCAATGAACAGTAAAGAGGAAGCTCAGAAAGAGAAAAAAGATTCCGTTCAGAAGTACAAACTGAAAGATACTATCAATTTCAAGGTTCTTACTCAGGATGAAAAGATTAAGAAGGCTACGGATGAAGTAAAAGACCTTGTAAAAGATACCTTTACAAGATTCAAAAAGAGAAAGAAAATGGATTGGTTTACGGTGTATATGAATGCATATACGGAAGTATTTGATCCACACACGAATTATTATTCACCAAAAGATAAAGAAGATTTCGACAGCCAGTTTACCGGAAAAGTAATTGGTATTGGAGCCATTATCCAGGAGAAAAAAGGAAATCTTTTCCTTGGTGCTCTAACCATTGGAGCTCCGGCGTGGAAATCTAAGCAGCTTTCTGAAGGGGATAAGATCTTAAAGGTGAAATCTAAACCGAAAGATGACGCGGTAAATGTTGTAGGAATGCTTTCTGATGAAGCGGTAAGGCTGATCAGAGGTGAAAAAGGAACACCGGTAACACTAACGGTTCAGAAAAAGGACGGATCTATAAAGGACGTTACTATGATTCGTGAGGAGGTAGCTATTGAAGATACTTTTGCAAGAAGTATTGTAGTGAATACCCCTAACGGAAAGAAATACGGATTCATCAACCTTCCAAGCTTTAACGCTGATTTTGAAAATGCAAAAGGAAGAAATGCTTCCGATGATATTAAAAATGAAATTGTAAAACTGAAAGCTCAGAATATTGAAGGGATTATTCTTGATCTGAGAAATAATGGGGGAGGATCTTTAACGGAAGTTGGAGATATTATGGGTCTTTTCATGGATGCAGGACCTTATGTTCAGGTGAAGGATGGAAATGGAAAAATCCAGACCTTAAAGAACAAATATGAAGCTCCTATATGGACGGGACCTTTAGTAATCATGCAAAATGAACTTTCAGCTTCAGCTTCAGAAATTTTAGCAGGAGTAATGCAGGATTACGGAAGAGCAATGATCATCGGATCACCACAATCTTTCGGAAAAGGTACCGTACAGACTTTTGTGGATCTGAATAGATTTTTGAATACTGAAGATGACTTCGGATCTTTAAAGCTGACGATTCAAAAGTTCTATAGAATTACAGGAGAATCTACTCAGAGAAAAGGAATTGTTTCAGATATTCAGATGAAAGATTTCTTTACCTATGCTGAAGTAGGAGAGCGATATGATGATTACGCATTGGCGTGGGATAAAATTCCACCTACGAAATTTGAAAAGCTAAACTATTTCAACATTCAGGCTCTTGAGAAAGCAAGCTCTGAAAGAATGGCTAAAAACAGCAATTACCAGTTGTTGTTAGAATCAGCTCAGTGGAGAGAAAAGCTGGATAAAGAAGAAAACATTACGCTGAATATCAATAAATTTAATGAATTGATGAAGCATAGAAAGTCTCAGATTGAGAAGTTTAAAGCGCTGACTAAATTTGAAAACGGACTTCAGTTTATGATGTATCCAAGTGAAATAGAAAGAGCGAAAAAAGATGAAGCATTTAAGAAGAAATCTGAAATGTGGATCAAAAATCTGAAAAAAGATCTCTACCTGCAGGAAGCAATGAATATTGTTGCAGATATGGGAACAAAATCATAATCATAAAAAAGCCGCTAATGAAAGTTAGCGGCTTTTTTATTGAAATAAAAAGGATTTATTTAATTTCTACACATCCCACTCTTCCTCCTGCATTTCCTGTAGGCTGAGTATGGAAATCGTCTGCTGCGGCATGCACTATAAGACCTTTTCCAATGATGTTTTTAGACTCATCAGTACAGGTAAGACACCATTTGTCTGTCTTAAAAGTTAAAGTAGCATTTCCACTCTCGTCCGCAATCAGGTTACCGATATCTCCCATATGGAAGTGTTCAGCTCCCCATTTTCCATGGTCATCTTTACCAGGATTCCAATGTCCTCCGGTAGATGTTCCATCTGCTGCGGAACAGTCTCCTTTTTCATGAATGTGTACCGCATGGATTCCAGGGGTCAGATGAGTGACATCAAGCTTCATAATTACATTGTTTCCCTGTTGGGTAAACTTTGCTGTTCCTCCTGTTTGTGTTCCGCTCTTGGCGTTTACTGCATACGTTTTTATAGTGCTGCAAGAAGCTGCTAAAAATGCACACCCAGCCAATAATGCTAATGTTTGTACTTTCATTTTTAAATGATTTATAGTGATTATAGGCTAAAATTATAAAAGATTTTCCAAAGCGCTTTATGATTCCAGTCTTTTTTTCTGAAAAAGCCGGTTAATGATCCCTGGAATTTATAGAGGTTGCTGAGGAGAGGCCGGCCTTACTGCAAAATAAATAATAAGTTTCAAAATAGATTTGAAAAAGAAAATGACTATTTTTAATCTAATTTATTTTTGATGATTATTCTATATTCATTTATTGATGAAAGCAGGCACAAATTTTTGATGGACAGATATTTGAATGCTTTCTCAGAAGATTTTAAGGAAGATATTCTGAAGTACAGGCGCTGGCAGGATGCCCAGCTTTCCCTGTTGGGAAGAGTTCTTTTGCTGCATGGATTAAGTGCTCATTTTGGCATCAATGAGGCTGATATTGGAAAATTACCCAATAATAAACCATTTTTAAAAGGCCATCCTATTCATTTTAATATTTCTCACTCCAAAAATCTTGTGGCTTGTGTTATAGCTGATTTTCCTATTGGAATTGATATTGAGTTCTCCGATGAAACTATCAATTATTTGGATTTTAAATTTCAGATGACGGGAGGTGAATTTGAAGAAATTCATCAGTCTGAAGACAAAATAAGCAGTTTTTTTTCTTATTGGACAAAAAAAGAAGCCGTTTTAAAAGCAGAGGGTAGCGGCATGATGATTTCTCTTGACTCGTTTGAAATTTTAAACAATGAATGCGTTATTGAAGGAAAAAAATTCTTTACCAAGGAGTTTTTTATAGATAAAAGATATAATTGTTGCATAGCTTCAACTGATATTAATATTAAAAATGTGGTACCTTTTTTGGAGGTATTCAAAATTTGAGTTAATTATATTTTATCCTATCAAATCCCTTATTATCTCTATGAATTTCAAACTTTTAAATTGCGATTAAAAATCATTAATAGGTGATTAAAATTGTATATTTTACACATTTTTTTTTGTACATTCAAAATTAACATTTATCTTTACTGAGAGAAAAAATTGTTTTCAAACACTAAACTTCATACAAATGGAAAAAAATGTATTACTACTAACTGCCCTCAGTTTCAGTACGCTATCTTTTGCGCAGGTAGGTATCAATCGAGTAAGCCCTCATCTCAGCTCCGATCTTGAATTGGGTTCTACAAACAAAACTTTGATTTTAAACAGAGTTTCCAATACAGGAACTGTTCCAAATCCTGTCAATGGAATGATGATTTATGATTTATCAGAAGAATGTGTAAAGGCGTATCAGGCAGGGAAATGGTCTAAATGCCTTGGAAAAGGGCTAAATTCCAAAAAATCCCAAAGTCCTGTTAATGCTACCGCTTTAACACCTACCTCTGTTACGGTTTCTCCCAGACCAATAACAGAAAAGGCTTATAAAGGTACTCCGACTATTTCTTATTCAGGAGGAAATGGAGATGCTTATGAAACACAGACTATTCAGACTAACAAACTTACTGCAGTGTTACCTGCCGGAGAATTTGTTGCAAAAAATGGAAGGTTATAGTATTCGATTACGGATACTCTGAATTGAACCAGCAATTTTACATTCAATGTAAATATTGCTGGAAATGATTATTCGGTTACTTCTAAATCCAAATAAATAATGCAATAGATATTCTCTTTGGTGACCAATTTCAAACTATAACAACCTATAGTTAGTAATTCTTTTTACATATAATTCAGTAAGAAGCGGATCATCTTATATCACATTGATAATAAGTCAATTGACCATATTATTTATTAGCAGCAAGCGGAATCAGATTGATGTTGGCTTGCAAATAATATTGATATGGGACATCCTGAAATTGTTCCAGGGTTTACTATTCCTTTATTTTACTGCAATTTCAATGATAAGAATAATTTATGAACAAATTTTAATTAAACCACAACAAACTTTAAAATGAAAAAAAATTTATTGTTACCCATCATTATTGGTATTAGCTCACTTTCTTTCGCTCAGGTAGGGATTAATACAGCTAATCCTCATCTAAGTGCTGACCTGGAACTGGGGTCTACAAACAAAAGTTTATTATTGAACAGGGTTCCTAATACGGGAGCTATTGCTAATCCGGTTAACGGGATGTTAATCTATGATGTAGCAGAACAGTGTGTAAAGGCATTTCAAGGTGGGGCATGGTCTCAGTGCTTCTGGAAAGATTCTCCTTTTGCTCTCGTATGTTCTTCCGCAGTGTTTGCTCCTTCTCCCGCTGTTCAGAATCAGCCTTATACAGGAACGTTAACAATTCCTTACACAGGAGGTGATGGGAGTGCTTATGCTGCGCAGAGTGTTCAGGCTAATGGGCTTACAGCTACTTTACCAGCAGGTACCTTTGCTGTAGGAAATGGAAGTTTACAGTATAACATTACCGGAACTCCGGTTAGTACACCTTCTGCTGTATTTAATATTACCGTAAACGGAAGTACATGTTCCGGTCTTTCTCTTACGGTGAATAGTGGAACACCGGTAATTCCTCCAACGATTACAATACTTGAGGGAATCTATTTTGTAGGATCTGTTTATGACAATGATTATTCTCCGTTTACAGCACCTACAGGACCTGCTACTACTGCCAGACCTGTTGCTGCTGATGGTGTACCGGATAAATTAGCCGATTACCAGGGCTTTATCCCGACAACTGGGCTTGAAATTTATATACCTGTAACCGCTACAGGAACCGGTAATCTTTCAGCGTGGAGCTCTGTAACAACGGTTCCTGCCAACCTTACTGAGGATGGTATTTCCAGACAGCTTAGACTTTCCTGGAATGCACAGTCTTATACTGCAGGAAGCAAATCGATTAAAGCAACTCTTACAGCAATTGGTGGTACGTTGAATGCACGTAAACTGGACATTAATGCAGGGATAGGGAATGATTATCTTGGTGTATTAATGGCAAGATTCCAGTTCCCTTCTGACAATGTTGGAACCTCAAAGAATTATGATGTTCGTATATTACCGGGTATTCCTGACAGAAAATTCGGATTGCCTGATAACCTGGGAACTCTGAATCATAATTTCCTTTATTTACCGGTTCAGGCTGAAGATGGATATACTTGGTTAAATAATAACCTGGGTGCGGATTATACCAATACAAACAGCCCTTCTTTCAGTATTGCACAACAGGCAACAGCTGCCAATGACTATAAAGCTTACGGATCATTATTCCAATGGGGAAGAAAACCGGATGGACATGATTTGATTAACTGGACTTCGTCTACTACCGGGACACCAGTAAACCCTACCATTACTGGTACCGCGAATGATAATCCTACAGACACCAGATTCATTGCTACAGGAAGTGACTGGAGAGTAACTCCAAGTATTACACTTTGGGAAAACAGTACTGCCGTAAATAACCCATGTCCTATTGGATTTGCAGTTCCATCACAGGCGCAGCTACAGAATTATTTAAATGCTTCTAATTTAAGTAATGGAATTACTGGCGCAGCAGCAAGCAAATTAAAACTCCCTGCTGCCGGAACTCGTGATGCAGGTCTTGGAAATATATCAACTGTTACAACAGGTACTTCGGGACTTTATTGGAGCAGCAGTGCTGGATCCCTGGCTAGCCCGGCGGCATATACACTACAAATTCCACAGTTTGGTGCTCCTTCCTCAACATTCGGTGCAAGTAAAGCACAGGGAATCTCTGTTCGTTGTATTAAAGAGTAAAAGTATAATTTTTAAATAATCACTGGGGTAGCTGTCGACTTTGTTGGCAGCTACCCAATGTGGTTAAAAATCTCACCAGATTATAGCTATTATCAGCAAAAGCAGGGCTTATTATTTAAAAACACATTCCTTATAAAATCAACAAATACTTCTTTAGATTATGAAAATCTAATCATAATCTGATTGAGGCCCGAGAAGTATCTGAAACCTAACCTAATACAATATCTTTTACAGATATATCCTCATGAAGCTAACATCTTACCAATCGACCTTTTATAATGAATGGATACTGAATCCATTTAGAAGTGACTACAACATTATTTTTGACCAGTCAATGTCCGGATATATAGATATTCAGAGATTGAATTCAAGCTTAGTCCGGTTTGTCAACAATAATTTACTACTCAACAGTAATGTTATAAGTGAATCGGGAAGCTTGCATTGGAAGCACAGGCCGCTGCTTTCTGAAGATGTTCAAATATTGACGTTTATTTCCAAAGAGCCAGATGCTGAAGAAGTATTAAAGCTTGCCTTACAGCCGTTTGATCTTGAAAAGGACCAGCTGGCGAGATTTTATGCAATTAAACTTGATAACGGAGGATATAGGATTATCCATATCTTTTCTCATATTCTTGTTGACGGTCTAAGTGCTAACAGTATTTATGCAGAACTCAGTACCTTTTACAATGATCTTAGCTATGTAAACCCAATAAGTCTGGCAGAGCAGAAAAAATTATACGAAAAACTGAGGGGTCAGTTTGATGATATACTGACAGTTGGGAAAGAAGAAATGTCTAATTTCTGGGAAAACAGTCTGAAAGATGTAGAAAATATTGGATTTAAATTTCTGCAGACCTCAGATTTAGTTCGTTCGGATCTTGAACAAAAAACCTCGCTTCTCACCAATCCAGTAAGTGAACTCCGGTTTAATTTTCCTGAACCTGTATTTCTTAAGGTAAGACAACTAACATCAAAATATAAACTTACGCCCTATACATTTGGGCAATTGGTATTAGCTGTTTTACTTCATAGAATTTCCGGAATAGATAACCTGGTGATCAACTATCCTGTTGGTATTACGGAAGGACAGGATTTTATTTTTGGAGCTCACATCAATACTATTTTGAAGGGATATAGGTTTCATAAAGAATCTTCACTTCAGGATCTTGTACAGCAAAATTTAGATTATACCCATCTGCTAAAAAAAAGTAAGGCCAGATATCTTCCTATTGAAGAGCTTATCAGCCATGCTCCTACATCAAATATATTGGAATTTGGATTTGTTCAGACCAGTCTTAAGGATGTAGTTATTCATTATGAAGGAGCCAGTAGTGTAATTATTAATAGCGACCTGAATGTTGATTTGGTAGGAAAATTATCATTTGAGCAGGAAGTAAGAGATGGACAGGTTAATTTTAAAGTTCGTTATGCCAATCAAAAACTTGATGTCAGACTGGTTACGGGATTTGTAGACATTTATAAGGAACTGTTTATTGAAATACTGGAAGATTTACTGGAAGGGAAAGTAGAAAAACAGATCACAAACTATGAGCTGCTAAGTCATGATTCTTATCAAAATACAGTGACTTCCTGGAACGGGATAGGGTCTGTAGTTTCAGATAAAACACTTCCTGCGTTATTTGAATCTCAGGCATCAAGAACTCCTGAAGCGATTGCGTTGGTTTATGGAGATGTTAGATTAAGCTACAAAGAGCTTAATGAGCGTTCGAACCGCCTGGCAAATTATCTGATAAAAACTCATGCACTTAAGCCGGATGATTTGGTTCCATTATGTCTGGAACGTTCAGAGCATATGCTGATTGCTATTTTAGGAGTATTAAAATCCGGGGCAGCTTATGTTCCTATGGATCCCTCTTATCCTTCAGACAGAATAGAACATATTCTTAAAGATACAGGCAGTAAAATAGTTATTGCTGAAGAAAGCACTATAGAAAAAGTGACAGGTTCAGTAACAACTATTTCTATAAACGATTCTGTTTTTCAAACCATTCTGGAATCACAGGAAGTGTCAAATCCTGTTACGGAAGTTCAATCAGATAATCTGGCCTATGTTATTTATACCAGTGGAACCACGGGACTTCCTAAAGGAGTGATGGTGGAACATAAGAATGTAGTCAACGTTGTTTCTCAGGTAAGAGAGGCTTATGGTTTCAGTGAAGGAGAGAAGATAACGGCTTATACGTCCTATGTTTTTGACGTATCCGTATCCGAGTTTTTCAACAGTTTACTGTATGGAAACGAACTTCACCTGTTGGATGAAGAAACGAAGAAAGATGCAGATGCCATCAGCAGATACTTAGTTTCTAATGAAATTGCTTATACCTATTTACCACCGGTGATGCTTTCTGTTCTTCCACGTGTAGCTTACCCATTCCTTAAAGGTTTGTTGTATGCAGGAGAGCCTTGTGATTACGAAACAGGAAAATACTGGTCAGAAGAGAAAGTGTTGTACAACCTTTACGGCCCTACCGAAGCTACGATCTATGCCACTTACAAACAGGTAGAACATGGAGATGTTCATTTGATTGGCCGTCCGGTAGGAAACAGTTCAGCTTATGTACTGGATGAATCCCGTCGTTTAGTCCCTGTAGGTGCTGTAGGTGAGCTTTATCTTGGAGGAGTGGGAATAGCAAGAGGCTATTTAAACCGTGCTGATCTGACAGGGGAACGTTTCATTACTAACCCTTTCCAAACGAAAGAACAGAAAGAGAATGGAGAAAATGGAAGATTGTACAGTACAGGAGACCTTGTGCGTTGGCTTCCTGATGGGAATATAGAATACATTGGAAGAAATGACTTCCAGGTGAAGATCCGGGGTTACAGAATAGAGCTTGGAGAGATCGAAAACCGATTGTCTCAGCATCCTGAAGTAAAACAGTCTGTGGTATTGGCCAAAGAGAACAATGCGGGGATGAAATACCTTGCCGGATATTATGTATCAGCCGGAGAGCTGGATCATGAACTCCTTACTGAGTATTTATCCTCCTCTTTACCGGAATATATGGTACCGAGTGTCTTTGTTCATCTCACCTCTTTACCATTGACCATCAATGGTAAGCTAGACAGAAAACAGCTTCCTGAACCCGACTTCAGTGGAGACAGAGAATATACCGGACCTGAAAATAAACAACAAGAAAACTTGTGCAAGATTTATGGAGAAATCTTAGGCGTCGCTTCTGAACATATCGGTATCCATGATGATTTCTTCCGATTAGGAGGAAACAGTATCATGGCGATCAAACTGATCAGTAAGATCAAACAAGAGATGGATATTCAGGTGAATGTGGCCATGGTATTCAGCCATAAAACAGTCGCATCATTGTCTCATATACTCAACGGAGAAAACAATCAGGCGGAAGAGATTGTCATCAACCCTGTAATAGTATCATCACCTGAAGAACAGCGTTTGTCTTTTGCACAGGAAAGGCTTTGGTTTATAGAAACTTATGAAGGAGGAAGCAATGCATACAATATTCCGATGATCTTCATGTTGGGTGAAAATGTTCAAATGGAACTTCTTCAGCAATCTTTTGAAACACTGACTCAACGCCATGAAGTGTTGAGAAGTCTCATTCGTACAACAAAAGACGGAGAAGGATATCAGGTTATAACCGGGCAGGAACTTCCCATCTATACTGGAAAAGTAGACTCCAGAAAAGAGCTTGATGAAGCGATTAACCATGCAGCAAACAAAGTTTTTCATCTGGAAGAAGAGCTCCCGATGAGCATTAATATTTTCAATCTGGAGAACCGCAATTATCTTTCTGTTGTGATTCATCATATTGCTTTTGACGGATGGTCTACCGATATTTTTATCAGAGAATTATGCAGCATTTATCAGTCTCTTTCTGAAGGGAAAAATCCTGATTTACCGGAATTAAAAATACAGTACAAAGACTTTGCATTATGGCAGAGAGATTATCTGACAGGGGAAAGACTCGATCAACAAATTGTTTACTGGAAAAATAAACTTGATGGTTTCCAAACACTGGATCTTCCTTTGGATCTTAAAAGACCTGCCCATATTTCTTATGCAGGGGCAACACAATACTTTGACCTGCCCGCAGATCTTGTATCAGAACTGAGAAATCTTTCAAAAGATCTCGGAGTGAGTTTATACAGTATGATGCTAAGTGGCTACTATCTGATGTTATCTGCCTATTCCGGGCAGGATGATATTGTAGTGGGAAGCCCTGTTGCGAATCGTCATCATGTGGGACTCGAAAATATCATAGGGTTCTTTGTCAATACGCTGGCGTTAAGAGAGAAAATTAATCCTGACCAGAAGGTCAAAGACTTTATTCTTCAGGTATCTGAATCCATAACGGAAGCACAGTCTCATCAGGACCTTCCATTTGAGAAACTGGTGGAAGAACTTGGTGTAGAACAGGATATGTCCCGACACCCTGTTTTTCAGGTGATGTTTGGGCTTCAAAGCTTTGATGGCGGAACTTCTTTTAAAAACCATGAAGCTGTGCTTCAACCCTTTGATGGAAATATAGACTATCAATCAGCAAAGTTTGACCTGACCATGATGATTGATGACCATGGGGATGTGATCCGGGGAATTTTCAATTATGCAGTGTCCCTTTTCAGCAATGAGACGATTATGCGTATGATGGATTCCTATTTGTTTTTCCTGAAGCAGCTTGTTAACATTGGAAATAGAACAGAAAACAATTCCATAAAGAACCTGACCCTTATAACAAAAGAAGACCATCAAAAAATAACAGGAGAATGGAATACGGCTGGGCTTGCATATCCTGAAGAAAAGACAATTCATCAGTTATTTGAAGATCAGGTAGAAAAAACACCTGATCAAATAGCTGTAGTATATCAGAATAATAAGCTTTCTTATCGTGAACTGAATCAGAAAGCGAACCAACTGGCCCATTATCTTATTGAAAACTATAAGCTTACATCAGATGATCTTATTCCTCTTTGTTTAGAGCGTTCGGAAGATATGCTGATTGCAATTTTAGCAGTCTTAAAGACCGGAGCAGCTTATGTACCTATGGACCCAGCTTACCCTGCAGACAGGATAAAGCATATTCTTGATGATACCGGAGCAAAAATAGTTCTTACTCAGGAAAGGACTTTAGAAAAAGTAAGAAGACTGGACCATGTAACCGGAATATCTATTGATGAAGAAACATTCAGAACCTTTATCGGTAAAATAGATCCTAAAAATCCGGTGACGACAACTCAGCCTAACCATCTTGCCTATGTTATCTACACCAGTGGAACCACCGGAATGCCTAAAGGAGTAATGATAGAGCATAGAAATGTGGTGAATGTGGTGAATCAGGTAAGAGATGCATACGGATTCAGTGAAGGAGAAAAAATAACAGCTTATACGTCCTATGTTTTTGACGTATCTGTATCAGAATTTTTCAATACTTTATTGTTTGGAAATGAGCTGCATTTGCTTGATGAGGTTACTAAAAAGGATGCAGATTCAATAAGCAGGTATCTCTTGGATCATCAGATAGCTTATGCTTATTTACCTCCCGTAATGTTATCCGTACTTCCAAAAATACAGTATCCGAACCTAAAAGGATTGCTCTATGCGGGAGAACCGTGTGATTATGAAACCGGAAAATACTGGTCTGAACAGACCCTCCTTTACAATCTTTATGGACCTACCGAAGCTACAATTTATGCTACTTATAAACAGGTATATCATGGAGATGTACACTTGATTGGACGTCCTGTAGGGAATGCGTCGGCTTATGTGCTGGATAATCTTTATCGCCCGGTTCCTGTAGGAGCTGTAGGTGAACTGTATATTGGTGGAGACGGCATTGCGCGCGGATATCTGAACAGACCTGACCTGACTGCTGAGCGATTCATTTCGAATCCTTTCCAAACGGAAGTACAGAAAAGCAGAGGAAAAAATAATATAATATACAAAACCGGAGACCTTGTTCGATATCTTTCCAATGGTGATCTGGAATATCTTGGCCGTAATGACTTCCAGGTAAAAATCCGAGGGTACAGAATTGAGCTGGGAGAAATAGAAACCGCATTACTGGGCTATCCGGGGATTCGCCAGGCTGTTGTACTGGCTAAAGAAAATACTGCCGGCATGAAGTACCTTGCCGGATATTATGTATCTGATGCTCCTATAGAATCTTCCGTGCTTTCGGAATTCTTAGCAGAATCACTGCCTGAATATATGGTTCCTAATGCTTATGTATACCTTGAGTATCTTCCATTAACAATTAACGGAAAACTCGACAGAAGACAGCTTCCTGAACCAGAATTTACAGCAAGTATGGAATATGCAGCACCAGAGAATGAGCTGCAGGAAAAACTTTGCCATATTTATGGAGAGGTACTGGGAATAAATGCGGATACGATTGGCATTCATGATGATTTTTTCAAATTGGGTGGTAACAGTATCATGGCGATCAAACTGATCAGTAAAATCAGGAATCAGCTGGATTTCCAGATTCAGGTGGCTTCCGTATTCAGCCATAAAACCATTGCATCTTTGGGCTCGGTGCTGGAATCAGACTCCACAGTCAATGAGCAGCTAATTATTGTACCGATTGTATTTTCTTCACCTGAAGAGCAACGTCTGTCGTTTGCTCAGGAAAGACTATGGTTTATAGAAGCTTTTGAGGGAGGAAGTAGTGCCTATAATATTCCGATGGCTTTCAGCCTGGGAGAAAAAATAAGATTGGATTTTCTTCAAAAGTCTATAGAAGCGGTGGTAATGCGCCATGAAGTGCTTCGTTCGGTGATTCGAACTACTGAGAAGGGAATGGGTTACCAGGTGGTTACAGATCTTATTCCTGAGTTTACAATTACAGAAGTAGAGACAAGGGAAGAATTGGAGGAGAATATAAACAGATCGGCCAACAAGATTTTCCGTTTGGAGCAAGAACTCCCTGTGGATATTAATGTTTTCAAGCTGAAAGAGCATTATTACCTGTCTGTAGTTGTTCATCATATTGCTTTTGACGGCTGGTCAATAGATGTATTTTTAAAGGAAATACAGGCAGTTTATGAAGCTCTTGTAGCCGGTAAGGATTCTCTACTACCCAATTTAAAGATTCAGTACAAAGATTTTGCGCTATGGCAGCGTAACTACCTTACCGGAGATGTATTGGAAAAACAGATCGATTACTGGAAAAAGACTCTTGACAGTTTTGAATCTCTCAATCTGCCTTTAGATCATAAAAGACCTTCCTATATTTCTTATGAAGGGGCAAGTATGTACTTTAATCTTTCTTCAGAGACGGGCTCTGGTCTGAGAAAACTTTCCAAAGATTTGGGGGTAAGTCTGAATAGTGTCATGCTAGGTGGATATTACCTGATGCTTTCTGCGTATTCAGGACAGAACGATATTGTATTGGGAAGTCCAATCGCCAACCGTCACCATGCAGGTCTTGAGGACATGATCGGATTCTTTGTCAATACACTTGCTTTGAGAGAGACTATTGATCCTGAACAAAGCCTTAAAGACTTTATCCTTCAGGTTTCAAGATCGGTTACAGAAGCCCAGTCTCATCAGGATCTTCCGTTTGAGAAGCTGGTGGAGGAATTGGGTGTAGAACAGGATACCTCCAGACATCCTGTCTTTCAGGTGATGTTTGGACTTCAGAGTTTCGGAAGAAATTCTGATGATCACGAAACTTTATTTTCCCCTTTTGAGGGAGAAATTGATTATCAGGCCGCGAAGTTTGATTTAACCACCATGATAGATGATGGGGAAGAAAACATCCGCGGAATGTTTAACTATGCTGTATCTCTTTTCAATGGAGATACCATTATAAAATTAAAAGATACTTATGTGTTGCTTCTGGAGCAATTGGCCCAGATGAGTGATGCAGAAGCTAAAAATACCAGAATACATGATCTTCATCTTCTGGAAGAGGGTGATTATAAAAAGATGACCGAGGATTGGAATAATACCGTTTCTGATTATTCATCTGAAAAAACCATTCATAAGCTGTTTGAAGATCAGGTTGCAAAGACCCCAGATCAGATTGCTGTAGTCTATCAGGATATTAAATTGTCCTACAAAGACCTGAATGAGAAAGCAAATCGTTTGGCCAACTATCTTATCCAAACTTACAATCTTCAGCCTGACGATATTATTCCTTTATGTTTAGATCGTTCTGAGAACATGTTGATTGCAATGTTAGGAGTTCTGAAGTCGGGTGCAGCTTATGTCCCGATGGATCCTTCTTATCCTGCAGACAGAATAAAACATATTCTTCAGGATACTGATGCAAAACTTGTCTTAGGCCAGGAAAGTACAGCCGAAAAGCTGGAAGATGTGGGGGTAGACTGTATCGCTTTAGATGAGGTAAACATTAAAGCACAGCTTGAACTCACAGACTCAAGTAATCCTGTTACCCAGGTGAATTCAGATAATCTGGCTTATGTCATCTACACCAGTGGTACAACAGGACTTCCTAAAGGAGTAATGATTGAACATAAAGGTGTTTCCAATCTGATCAAGCAGTTTGCTAAAGATCTGGATCTTATTTCTGATGGAACGGCTTCCAAAAACTGTCTATGGTATGCTAATTACGTCTTTGATGCCCATGTTGCGGAACTTTATCCTGTCATTACTCATGGTCACAGTATTTATTTGCTAGATAAAGAAAGACAGACTGATATTGCCGCATTACAACAATATATAGCAGTAAATACCATCAGTGTTGCCACTATACCACCGGTTCTACTGACTAAAGACTATATTTTACCTTTAGAAAAACTTATGGTGGCCGGAGACATAACAAATCCACAGCTCATGGCTCTTTATCAGGCTGAAGGAGTGGATGTTATTAATGCTTACGGACCTACGGAGGGGACAGTTTGTGCAACGCTGCATTATTACAAGGAAGATGGTAATCCGCTGAATATCGGAGGTCCGATTGGTAATATGACGACTTATGTGCTGGATAAC
>NZ_QNUF01000004.1 GCF_003385455.1 Chryseobacterium rhizosphaerae
GGAAATTTACTTTCTCATTTCCTTGTTGGGTAAAGGCCGCAAATTTGTTTTGAGGTTCTTTGGTGTTTTGAGTGACATCATCTTCAATCCGGCAGGAATGTACTGAGAAGACCGTTACAGCCAGCAGAGCCAGCCGAAGAATTAGTTTTTTCGTCATAAGTATGTTTTTTAAGTGGTTAAATATATAAAATTTTTATTAATCACTTTGATGTGATTTTTATTTCACAAACATATCTTAAATTTTAGAGAAATTACGGGTAATTTTATTCGGATTTTATTCGGATTTACCCGCATAATCCTATATTTGTAAAAAAATAAACCTATGGTAAAAGAAAAATTGATAAAGGCCCGTAAAGAAAGAAAGTTTTCCCAACAGGATATTGCAGAGCATCTTAATATCAGCCAAACCCAATACCAGAGAAAAGAAAAAGGGGAAGTTGGCATCACCAATACCGAATGGGATCGTATTGCCAGATTATTAGAAATAGATGTAGAAGAAATCAGAGAAAATTCTGAAGCTAGCAATGTGATGAATAATTTTGATAATAGTTCTGGAAATTTTGGAAATAACACAAACAATTATTATAATGTTCCGGAATTTTTACTAGGAAGTTTAAATGACTATATAAATTTGTTAAAAGAGGAAAACCAAAAATTGAAAGAAGAGATCAAGTCTCTACAATCAAAAAAACAGGAATGAGTTGCTAAGTAAGAAATAGTCTTATTAACTCATTATTAAAATCTAGAAACCTCATTTGACAAAAACTGTCAAACTAAAATACAGTATGATAATTTAATTACAGCCTACATTTTTAAACCTATCTGTCTTTTAGCCTCCCCTACTACAAATGCCACAGAATTGGCAATATTAAAACTCCTGATTAATTTTGACATGGGAATCGTTAAATGATTTTCAAAACGGTCCAGTACTTCTTTACTTAGGCCTTTACTTTCCTTTCCGAAAACCAGCCAGTCCCCATCCTGGAAATCAGTTTCCAAATATGATTTTTCGGCATGCGAACTCATCAGGAAAACCCTTGAAAGATCCGGAATATTTTTCACCCATTCATCCACATCTGCATATTCTGAAACATCAAGATGCACCCAATAATCCAATCCTGAACGTTTCAGGTTTTTATCATTAATTACAAATCCAAAAGGATGAACCAAATGTAATTTACTTTCTGTTCCTACACATAATCTTCCTATATTCCCTGTATTATTAGGTATTTCGGGTTCTACTAAAACAATATTTAACATTTATTTTTCTTTATCTACTTCATTCACTTTTCAGAAGTACACTTTATTATTGATGAATTATTAATCAAACCCGATCATAGTGCATGATAGGGAAACGAAAATTTATATTGAAATGACTATGATTTCCTGATACATTTAGCGTAATAATCTGCCAATACAGCTTTTTCATACCCAAAGGTTACTGCTTTATCAAGATTTTCACAAGCTTCTTTAGGTTTGGCAGTATCAAATAAAACCAATGCCTTGGTGACATAAGACTGGGCAAATTTGGGATCAATAGAAATTGCTTTATTGGCATCTGTAAGGGATTCTTTGTACTTTTTCATTTTAAGATAAACATCTGCACGTCCATTGTACAAAAGTGATTCCGGCTTTTCAGCAATAAGCTGGTTATAATCTTTTAAAGCCCCATCAAGGTCACCACTGTTTTTTTTCAGATTTGCCAATCCCGTTTTGGCAAAAATATTATCCGGTGCAAAAGTTAGAATTTGATTAAGATCTTTAATAGCCAGATCTTTTTTCCCCTGGCTGTCATAGATTTTGGAACGGGTCAGATACAGGTCCGTATTTTCAGGATCTACCTGAAGACCTTTTTCCACATACTCCAGTGCTTTTGCTTTATTTCCTTTCTGACTGTGTAGTGACGCCAGGTTGGCATATACAGGAGCAGACATAGGGCTTGCAATCAGTGCAGATTCATAGGATTTAAAAGCCATTGTAGCCTTCCCCAGCCTTCTTTGTGCTGTTCCCAGGTTATTGTAATATTCGGATTGAAATTTTTGGATCTGTTCCTTTTCGGCTAATCTTGAATATTGCTCCTCGGCACATTTATAATCTGCTTTTTTAAAGCATTCCTCAGCTATTTTTTTATCCTGAGCAAAGAAATTGAGAGAGAAACAAATAGAAGCTAAAAGTAATAAAGGTTTTTTCATGGTGTTATATTTTGTTTGTTGATCACTTTTTTGGCGAGTGCACCAAATATCACTCCCAATAAAGAACCAGCAAACGCCCCCACCAAAATATCTATCGGAAAATGCACTCCTAAATAAATTCGACTGTAGGAAACCACTATAGCCCATACAAATATAGCATATGGGAACCATTTAATTTTCTTTTTTAATAAAATTCCCAGATAAGACGCTAAAAAGAAGGTATTGGAAGCATGTGCAGAATAAAATCCATACTGCCCTCCACATTTCACAATCCTCATAGAATGTTCCAGTGTAGGATCATGACAAGGCCTCAACCTGGCAACCCCAAATTTGAAAACATTAGCCAGCTGGTCAGAAACCGTTGCTCCCAATGCTAAAAAAATCAGGATAAAAACTAAAGATCTCAGTTTATAGTTTTTGTACAAAAAATAAAGGAATATAATATAAAGAGGCACCCAGATCCAGGTACTGGAAATCAGCATCCAGAGTTGATCGAAAGAAGGGTCTCCCAAATTATTAAGGTATAGAAATACCGTTTTATCTTCCTGAATAATCTCCTCCATACCTTATCTGCTTACAGGCCCTTCATAAGTTTCATCTTCAGAAGGTTTTAGTTTTGGAGGTTCATTAGATGCAAGAGGTTCTGTTAAAATATCTTTCTTGATATCATTAACCGGGTTGAAATCTTTGGCAGCATCTTTTACCTTTTCGATTTCACGTTTGATCTCGGAAACAGGATTATCCGTTTCTTTCATAATCTCAGTTTTGATATCTTCCACTGCTCCACGCATTTTTCTTACACCTGATCCTAAATCACGTGCAATCTGAGGAAGTTTATCCGGTCCGAATAATACAACGATTGCAATGGCAATGAGTGCCATTTCTCCAATGCTTAATTCCATGCTGTAAAATTACGAAAGATTATAACATCTCTTTAATGTAATTTAAAATTTTAAACAAATTTTAAGATTTCATCCCCTCAGTTTACCGTTTAAAGTTTGAAATTAGTATGCATCCGGCGTTTCCCCCACTCCTTTATCTCCTATCTCTTGTCTCTAATCTCAACCTCTCCTGTCTCTACTCTCCTATCTCTCCGCAATACCTCATTTCCGATTCTCAAATCTTTTCATCATAAAGCAACCTATTAACAAATAATTAATTCGAAAAATTGAGAATTATATTTTATTTAAGTACATTTACTGTACACAATCTAAATACCTATTTATATGAAAAAATTACTAACTCCCTTTAAATTTCTTGCTGTTCTGTCAGTACTGGCTCTAGGCAGTTGCCAGAATGAAAGCAATGAAATTACACAACAGGAAACAGCTCAGGCTAAAGTTTCTGTATCGGATCTTAAGAAGGAAATCACTCCCGGTGTACAAGCAATTCCCCAAGCCGTACAGGTTCAGCTTGATGAATCCAAAAAAAATCTTGAAAAACATCTGAACAATGACCTGCAGATCACAGGAATTAATGTTCTGGGAAAAATTTCGACACAAAAAGGTCTTGAAATTTCTCAAAACCTGATCTCTGATAAGGATCAGATTATTGGGTTGGGAAATATAGCCGATCCTTCTTCTGTAAAAATTGGTAAAATCGGAGATCTATATTCAGGAGACCACCTGATCACTGCTCAGAAAGGATTAAAAGAAATGGCTATCGATGAGATAAAAGCAGGTATTAATGTCCTGGAAGTATCATGGGATGGTAAACATGGAAAGTTTACGACGCTATGCTTTTATAATGACTCAGGTATTGTCTGGGATAATGTCTTTGGCGGATTGGTACTGATGGATACAAGAGGAAATTCTGAGGTATCCAACAGCTCAACGGCAAAAGTTGTCTCTAAATGGTATAAACAATGGTGGACTGCCAATTGGCTTTGGGGTTCTAAGAGAGGAGAAGTAGGATATCAGATTACAATTTATTATACCGGTTCTACTGTTTCAAACGTTGATGTAAGTGACTGGGGGAACATCAGCTTAGGAAAAGCAAAAAGCGAGAGTAAAGTTATTAAAAGAACAGGGGCATATGGACAGTGTCAATATGCGTTAGGCCTTTGCACGCCTACCGGGTCTTTAAGTTTTAACGCAAGCAATTTCTCAGTATCCTTTTCAGGATTGGGAAGTAATATTGTAAGCAATGGTACCAAATCACTTTATCCCTAATTTTCATAAGAATTCAAATTTTTAAAAAAGTAAAAGGAAGTCTATAGGCTTCCTTTTATTCTTATACTCTAAAGAATCATTTTTCTTTCCCCGTAAAATTACTCCTTTGTTATTTTTTCCTTTAAAAGCTTCACCGCATTTTCTTTTAACCCGAAAATATCTTTCAGTATCTGAAATAGCTGTTTATCACTTTCTATGGCTACTGATTCTTTTTCGTTTGTTTCCTTTCGGATATTCAATGTGTGATCGCTAAAAGTATATCTTGCCTCTTCATCCACTTTTGAGAGTACCAGGTTTTTCTTAAACATAGATTCGGGATAGGTAGAGAGGTACCAGTTGGCAATGTCTAAATCTAAAGGTTCTACATATTCCAGTGCAAAACGATAGACCGGCAACCATTTTTCTTTCCAAAACCAAAGAATATATAGCTCTTCTTTTTTTGAGATTTTAAACTGTCCATTCGGGGTTTGCTGGGGCTCTTCATTATGTAAAAGTAAAGGAGCTGTAAGAGTCACTATCCCGAAACCACAATCTACAAGATATTCCTGCCCATGCATATTCACAATCAATAATAAATGTGTTTTGGCGGCAATGGCATCTTCCTCTCTCTTCCATACGACCCTGGCCTGTTGCAACCTGGTATCAAATCCTATATATTTCAACACTTCACGTAAAAGCAGATTCTGCTCAAAGCAATAGCCTCCTCTTGATTCCGTCACCAATTTACTAAAAACATCATCCAGATTCAGAGACGGAATATTTCCGGTATAAGGATCAATATTTTCAAAAGGAATGTACTGAGGATGTAGCTGATGAATTCTTTTCAGTGTTTCCATATTCATTTCCGGGGCTTCGGAAAAATGGATTCTTTCCAGGTATTTTTCTAATTTTAATTGATCCATGACACTCATTTATAATTATTTTTTCAGGGTATTTTTAGTAGAAATCAAACGGTCTACTGATAATTTCCCTCCTCCTTCAATAAGCAAAGTTACAACTATTCCAATCGCAAGAATATCAAACTGACATCCTTCTCCTTTTTGGGTACCAAACCAGTTCATAAAAAATCCGTTATCCAAATGAGAAGTAAACATAATTCCGGTAAGCAATCCTATAAATGATAGAGCCCAGAATCTGGTTCCCCAACCCAATAGCAATGATATTGAGCCCAAAAATTCCACCAAGATTACGGTACATGCAACACCATATGGAAGATGTAAATTTTCTGTAAAAAGCTCCATTGTTTTGCTCCATCCCATTCCTCCAAATAAACCCAACGTTTTTTGAAGCCCATGAGGAATAAATACAATACCTATTGTCCATCTTAGTAAAGTCCCGGTCCAGGTATTATTCGTTTGAAAAATTAAATGTTTCATGTTAATAAAGAATAAAAATAGTTATAGTAAAAAATGTATACTGTTAATGAAATAGCCTGATCGCAGCAAATACGCCAAAATTCTGTTTACTTTCCTTCAATAGTCCATAGCGATCCCAATTGGCACCCAATCCAAAAGTGAGTGGTTTATAACTGACCCCAAGCCGAAGCATCAGATAACTTCGGGCGTGCCCTCCATCTTTTATAGTTTCCGAATAAAGAGCCTGGACGCGCGAATACCCTTTCCAGTTTTCGTTGATTGCAGGTTTGTATTCCAATAACATCATCCCTTCTGCTATACTTTTTTCAGAAAATCCAATAAATCTGGGATTGACAATAAGTAAAAATTCGGGAGTACTTAATGAATATAATATTCCTGCAGTGGGTCTAAGCCCGGTATTAGGAGTATAATGCATTCCACCCAGTACCCGAAAATTTTTAATTACCTCAAAGGTTATATTCGCCTGGATCATGGCATCATTGGAACGGTCTTCATTCCATTTTGAAGAAATATTGGCAGCACTAAAAAACCCCAATCCTCTGACCTCCTGAAAACCTTTATTGATTGTCATCTGGCTAGCAATTCCCTTATTGCCGGCTAAAGCTTCAAAGACAACAGGAGGATTGGGAGCTTGTTTATTATTTTGAGAAAAAAATAATAATGGTACTATTCCAACACTGAAAAGTAATATTTGTTTCATTTTCTAAACCATCATAATTGTACTTACAAAATTCTTAAATACAACAAGATAAGGTTAGAACATATGCATCCATTAGTAGGATAAATCAATCCCTTTTCTATATTCTGACGGACTGATACCGGTATGTTTTTTAAAAAGACGGGAAAAATAGGAAACATCTTCTATTCCCAAGACCAGAGCTACCTCAGAAACGGTATATTGAGGTAGGGAAAGTAAAGCCTTTGCCTCCATCAGAAGAGCTTCGGTGATAATCTCAGAAGCCGTTTTTCCGGTTGCTTTTTTTATTGTTTTATTCAAATGATTAGGAGAAACATTAAGCAGATCGGCATATTCTTTTACAGCATGTAAATTCTGAATCTGACTGGTTATCAATCTCCTAAATTTTAGCGCAATGGTTTCATTAACCGAGAGATTCTGCTTTGGAAGCTTTTCTATAAAATGCCGGATCTCTCCCAATAGGGTAAAAAGATACAGCCTCAGCAGTTCCATATTATCAGTGGCTGCATAAAGGCTTTCCATCTGCTGCAGGATCAGGTAAATTCTTTCCTCATGCTGCTCATCCAGATAAAGGGTAGGATTGTTTTTAATCTCTATATAACTCAGAATATCCTGCAGATATTTCAAGCCCGGACCTTCTGCAATAAAATCATCAGAAAAATGGCAGTAGAAACCTTCAACATCCGGAGTGTTTTTAAGAAAGGTACGGATCTTATACGGGGGAAGAAGGATGATCATATTTTCCTGTACGGCAAACGTATCTGAACAAACCATTTTTTCAAGAAATCCTTTTTTAATAAACACAAAATCGTTTACTGTTTTACGATGGGGCTGGGAAGGAGTCTTTGCTTCACTAAGAACCTCAAGGGGCTCTATAAAGAATTCATTCAGCCCTTTTTTCAGCATAGTCTTCCCTGCCCAATCCAGATTAAGGATCGGTTTAAATTCATCCGGCTTGTATTGGGGAATACGCTTCATATCTTAAAAGTAATGATTTATTCCTTCAGGCCTTCTCTTAAAAATATAAAATTTTAGATTTTCTTTTTTTTCTTAAAAACAGAATAAGTAACGATTACACTGATGGCCATTAAAATAAATGCTAAGAAAAATGGCGCTCCGGAAAATTTAAACGGAGCTTCATCGTGAGTAAAAAAGTAGAACAGATTGGTCATCATCGGAGGTCCTATAATTGAAGTGGCACTCATCAGACTCGTCAATGCCCCCTGAAGCTCTCCCTGTTCGTTAGCCGGAACACTCTTTGTAATAACTGATTGCAGAGCGGGACCGCAGATCCCTCCCAGACAATATGGAATCAGAAATACAAACATCATCCAACCCTCGGATGCGAAAGCAAATAAAAGCATTCCCACAGCATAAAAAGCTAATCCATAGTAAATACTTTTCTCTTCTCCCAGCCTTGGGGTTGTCCACCTGATTAAACCTCCCTGTACCAATCCTACTAACAATCCTACTACCCCCAGGGAAATCCCTACCATTCTTTCTGTCCAGTCAAACTTATACATGGTGAAAAAGCTCCAGTTACTCTGTACAGCATGACCTGCTATATAAATTAAAATCAGTGCAAATACCAATCCTGAAATTTCAGCATGCTTTCCCAAGAATTTAAATGAACCCACAGGATTTGCGCGCTTCCAGTCAAATTCTCTTCTTTTATCTTTACTTAAACTTTCGGGAAGAATAAAATAGCCGTAGAGGAAATTAAGCAGACATAGACCTGCCGCCGCATAAAAAGGAACCCTGGCTCCGTAGTGCCCTAATACACCTCCCAGAACCGGACCAATAATAAATCCGAGACCGAATGCAGCTCCTATCATCCCAAAGTTTTTGGCTCTGTTTTCATCTGTTGAAATATCTGCAATATAGGCACTGGCAGTGGTGATACTAGCTCCTGTAACCCCTGCAATAATCCTCCCTAAAAACAGCCACCAGATACTTGGGGCTAATGCCAGAAAGATATAATCCACTGCAAACCCAAAAAGAGAAATCAAAATAATGGGTCTACGTCCATATTTATCACTCAGATTTCCTACAATCGGAGAAAATATAAACTGTGTAAACGCATAGGCAAATCCCAGCCAGCCTCCATATTTTGCAGCTTCACTGATATCGGCATGAATAAGCTCCTCAATTAACTTTGGAACTACGGGAATAATGATTCCCCAGCCGGTAATATCAATAAGTAGTGTAATAAATATAAAGCTTATCGCTGTATTTTTTTTTGATTTTTCCATGATGCTGCAAAATTAATCAAATCTTAAAAATAATGATTCTAAATTTCATTATATTAAAGAATATCCTCCTGAATAATAGATCAGTACCCAAAAAAGCTTTTATTTTTAATATAAATCTTAATGATCAGCAGAAAAAAAATTAAAGATTTTTTAGAAAATAGGTAATAAAAAACCTATTTCAATATCAGTATGAAATAGGTTTTTCTAAAGTTGTGAATATTGTATTAATTGCTGTTAAGCTTTGTATAAGTCATTCTGTTGGTTATAATGCATTTAATCAGGCAGCTCTGTTTCACTGTAATCTTAACTGCATTAGTGTACTGATAAGCAGTAACATTTCCATTAAGGACAGACCTTACGCCCCGACGGTAATAGGTAGTCTGTGTAACCGGTGGCGCATCATAAGTTGCAGAAGTTGCATTGGTAATATTTACAAATGTTATATTATCTGTAGAGCTCTGCCACTGATATTCGGCAGTTCCTGTTACCTGAGCAGCTGTAACCTGTGTAAATGCCGCAGGATCATTGTTGATATCCATACATAGTGTCTGATCTGCAGCAATCGTTCCCGGATTATTTACAGAATTAACAAAAAGCCTTCCTATAGTAGAAATAGCCTGGAATGAGCAGGTATAAAAACTTGATTTTGCAACCACCCTGTACTGATTATTGTTAAAACCTAACGGAACATTATTGATAGCAAGCGTTGACGAAGTCACATTATTGTAATTGGTACCATTCGCCAGGTCTGTCCATGTACTTCCGTTAAGAACCTGCCATTGATAGGTAATATTTTCAGGTGTTTCATCTGTAGGGGTGTTGTTGATAACCGCAGTCATAGTGGTAGATCCACCCACTGCCACAGTTTTATCAGAAGGCTGAGATAAATAGGTCATAGGGTCTATATAATACTCAGACAGTATATTATAAACTCTCATCTGGCTAAATGAAAATCCGACACCGATAACCTCTGCAAATGTTAACCGTACTTCATCCCACGCTGCCGTAGGAATTACTTTAATAATCCGACGTTCCTGATTATCTCCAAAATCAAAGAAAATATGTCCGTTAACTCCTGTACGATAAATTTCCTGTCCATTATTATAAAAGACAAAATTTCCCCCATTAAAACTGGGATTAAAATTGAATCCATCAGAGGCAAAGTCTATATAAACAGGTTTATTAGCAGGAAAATCAGCTCCTGTTGTTCCTACGCCTACATGCATACTACAAAAAAGACCTGCACCTGTACCCGGCTTTAAAGAAGCAAAAGAGTTCACATCAATATCTGTCATATTAGCAGGATTAGCTGCTTCTTTCCCCAACCTGAAACATAGAAGTCCACCATTATTTGCACTGGAAGTATTAGTATCCAGTAGCCTACCACAACCACCATTCGGAAGGGAAACCATCTCCTGGGATGCCATTTTGCCAGACACAAAAAAGCATATTGCTATAAAAATATAGCCTAATATCGAATTTGTTTTCATCATTAATAATTTTAAGCAATTAATTATACGCGGAAGAATACTCATCCTTGGGTAAGGATGCTCATATGACGTTATGTCACTTAAAATTATTTGATTACAAATACAATATTAACAAAAGAACATGCGGTAGCAGTTCCAATTACATCATAGCGCAATATTCCATTAGCATCAATACTTACATTCCGTAAAACATTGCCATCAAAATCTGTCACATAATAATACAGATCCGAAGCATTCAAGAAAAAAGGAATAGCAGTGGGAGCTCCCACGCTTACAACTTTTGGAGTGGAAAACTGTGTTTTATACAATTGATACAAATCCAGTGTTCTTCCTGTCCCTATAGTAGAGGTATCAATACTGATGGATGGCATATAGAAGAACTTCACTATATTTCCACTGATCGGTACCCAGTTTGGGCTGGCTGGTGTTCCAATATTCTGAGCTAATGCCTGTCTTTTAAGATCATAGACCAATAAACCATTCGCGGGAGTGGGTATTGTGGTAAGATCAGAAATTCGGGGGATTAATACTCCTTTATTAGAACCGGTCACATCTAACATTGCGCTTTTATCGGGACTAGCATTCCCAATACCTACCTGCGCAAAGGCAGTGCTGCTGGCAATTAATGCCGCAGCAACGAATAATTCTTTGAATTTCATATTTGCTCTGTTTTTTACAAATATATAATAAATTAACACACATTAACCTATTACTTTGATTTATTTTCATCAAAATACGATAATTCATGAAAAACTTATAATTCACACATATGTTCATCAATAATAAAGTAATATTTTTAACAAATTAACTATTATTCATTTAAAAAATTAACTCAAACCTTCAATCGACTCCTACAAAAAAAATTTAATAATGGTAAAAAACACATTTCTATCTTCCCAAAAAAGTGATGCGCATCTTACAAAAGACATTTTGAGTTATGCAGTCTTAAGTACAGTCATCAGGTAATGACAGAAAACAAAAAAGCCTTTCTTTCGAAAGGCTTTTACTTATTTATTGTAGTTTATATTACTTTGAAGCAAGCACTTCTTTTTCAGAAGTACTTTTTCCATGTACATCTTCTTCTTTTCCTTTTTTCAGGAAGTCATAAGCAATTGCAGATGCAATAAAGATGGATGAATACGTACCGAATCCAATACCGATTAACATCGCAAACATAAACCCTCTCAAGTTATCACCACCGAAAATGAAAATCGCTAAGATTACCAAAATCGTAGTAAATGAAGTGTTGAATGTTCTACCTAAAGTACTTGAAATAGAGTCATCAAATAATCCAGCTAATGTTAAGGCTTTCTTCTCTCTCAGATATTCTCTAATTCTGTCGAAGATAATTACCGTGTCATTAATAGAGTATCCAAGTACCGTAAGGATTGCAGCAATGAAATCCTGGTTAATCTCCATATTGAACGGCATGTATTTGTGAAGTAGTGAATACGTTCCTAAAATAATAACCGCATCGTGGAATAGAGCTGCTACAGCACCTAAAGAGAATTGCCATTTTCTAAATCTGAATAAGATATAGATAAAGATACCTGCAAGAGCAGCAACAACGGCAAGAATACCATGTGTCTGAATATCGTCAGCAACTGTAGGACCTACTTTTTCAGATGAAATAATCCCAGCATGGTCTTTATCCGCGGATTTAAAATCCTGCAGAGTAAGGGTAACAGGAAGATCTCCTTTTAATCCTTCAAATAATTTCTGCTCAATAGTCTGGTCAGCTTTTAAAGACTCATCTTCGATAAGGTAATCTGTAGAAATTTTCAACTGGTTTCCATTTCCGAAAGTTTTAGCTTCCACAGAAGAGTTTTTACCATCTTCAGTTTTGAAAATCTTTACCAATTTTTCTTCAACATCATTAGCATTAACCTCTTTATCGAATCTTACGATATAGTTTCTACCTCCCGTAAAGTCGATACCATATTTGAATCCGTGGGTAACCATAGAACCAATACAGATCACTGTTAAAACAGCAGAGATAATGTATGCGTATTTTCTTTTTCCGATGAAATCAATCCACGTATTTCTGAATAAGTTTTTCGTAGGAGGAGTCCATACAGAAAGGTGTTTTCCTTTATTTAGTCTACTGAAGATCATTACTCTTGAAAGTAATACCGAAGTAAACAATGTCATAATAATACCGATCATCAAGGTCAAAGCAAATCCTTTGATAGGCCCTGTACCGAAGAAGAATAACACAACAGCGGTCAGTAACGTAGTTGAGTGACCATCAATAATCGCACTTAATGCGTGTTTGAAACCGTCTTTATAAGCTTCTAAGATATTCTTACCGGCAAATAATTCTTCTTTCGTTCTTTCGTAAATAATTACGTTCGTATCCACTGCCATGGCCATCGTCAATACGATACCTGCGATACCAGGAAGGGTAAGCGTAAAGTCTCCGGAATCCATAATTCCGAAAATATAGAAAAGGTTAATAACCATTGCAATTACAGCATATACTCCCGCACCACCGTAATAGAAAATGATATAAACAATGATAATTAAAAATGCAATAGCAAATGAAATCATACCGGCGTTGATAGATTCCTGTCCAAGAGATGGACCTACCTGAGTAGCCTGAACTACTTTAGCACCAGCTGGCAATTTACCTGCTCCTAAAACGTCAACTAATTCTTTAGCTTCTTCCTGAGAGAAGTTACCGGAGATTTGAGTTCTACCGTTAGGAATAGCATTTACCACATTAGGGGCAGTATATACTCTACCGTCAAGAGTTACCGCAACCGGCTTCCCTACGTTTTTCTCTGTTAAAGTTTTCCATTCTTTAGCTCCTTTAGAATCCATCTGCATATCTACCACTACTCTTCCAAGTTCGTCATAGCTAATGCTTGCAGTTTCTACAGCACCGTCTACCGGAGCTTTTTGATTGATGTTACTTCTGATTGCATACAACACCAAATCGTCCGGACTTGTAGCTTCAGGTTTGTAACCCCACATGAACTGTGTATATTTAATGTTTGCAGGGCGTAAAGCCTGTCCTACTTTGCTGTTTAAAATTTTATTAACAACTGCAGTATCAGATAACTTCACATTAGCAACACCATTACTTCTTAATTTGTCAAGCTGTATAAGTTTCATGAAGTTTACATTCTTTGCAACTCCCATAGAATCTCCTTTTGCAGCAATCATAGTTGTCAAAGTCTGGAAATAAGGCGCAATTTCAGGAACCTGCTGTACTTCCCAGAACTGAAGTTTTGCAGAAGTCTGAAGCATTTTCTTCACCTTGTCAATATCCTTCATACCAGGCATTTCTACAGAAATTCTAGCAGTACCAGGTACTCTCTGAACATTTGGCTGGATAGCTCCAAGCTTATCTATTCTCGTTCTGATTACTTCGAAAGCTGTACCTACAGAAAGATCAACTCTTCTCTTTACAATACTTCTTACCTGCTCATCAGTAGTGTTATACTTGATTTCAGATAAGTTTGTATTTCCGAAAAGATCCGGATCTGCAAGCTTCAGGTTTGACCCCTTCGCTTTGTTGATTGCATCGAACTGCTCAAAAAAGTTGTCGATGTAAGATTTTGTAGAGCTTTTCTGAACTTCATCAGTCTTGTTTAAAGCTTCAATAAGAATAGGATTGGTAGAATAATTAGTTAAATCATTTACCAGATCTCTTTGGTTAATTTCCAAAAGAACGTTGATCCCTCCTTTTAAGTCAAGACCAAGCTTCATCTCCTTGTCTTTAGCTTTTGAATAATAAAGCTTTGTATACCCAAGATTAAGAGTATCTTCCTTGATTCGTTTGATCTCTTTCTCGTTTCCTTTCGCAGCTTCGATCTGCGATTCAATTTTGCTGGCGTACCAGGTTGGTAATAGCTCGTTTAAGCAAATCAACCCCAGGACAATAGCAACAATTGTAATAAGTCCTTTTCCTTGCATTTTGTTATAACTACGTTAAATTAAGTCGGCAAATATAATGATTTTCTTGTATTTTATGAATTTTTAACAACAGAAATGGTTTATTTTCAGATATATTGGTATTTCGACTTCTATTTAAGATTTAACAATTTTTTCATGGTATCTTAATGAAGTTTTCAAATTTTGAATGGTATAAAATTTTCATTCATTTATCAACACACTAACTATCAAAATATTATGAAAAAGTTACTATTTATGATCAGTATGTTTTCTTCCTTATTCGTTAATTCTCAAAGTATTAATTTGGAAGAATTTGCTACCGGACTTACCAGCCTGGTAGAGATTACAAACGCTAATGACAGCCGTCTTTTCGTGGTACAGCAGAATGGTATTATTAAAATTATCCAGCCTACGGGAGTTATTAATGCTACCCCTTTTCTTAATATCGCTTCAAAGATTGTTTTCGGCGGAGAAAGAGGTCTTTTAGGACTTGCATTCCATCCCCAATATTCCAGCAATGGCTATTTTTTTGTTTATTATAATAATCCTGCCGGAAATATTATTGTAGCAAGGTACAAGGTAAGTTCAACAGATCCTAACATTGCCGATCCCAACTCTGAAAAAATCTTACTGAATATTCCCAAACCTTTCGAAAACCATAACGGAGGAAGCATACATTTTGCTCCGGACGGAAAACTCTGGATCATCACCGGAGATGGAGGAAGTGGCGGAGATCCGCAGAATAATGCCCAAAATAAAAATTCACTGTTGGGAAAAATGCTGAGAATTGATGTAGACGCTACAGGGCCTTATAATATTCCTTCTGACAATCCGTTTGTGGGTAGCGACGGAGCCGATGAGATATGGGCGTATGGGCTCCGAAATGCCTGGAAATTTTCTTTTGACCTCACCAGTGGAAATGTACTCATTGCTGATGTGGGCCAGGGAGCTTTTGAGGAAATCAACAGAACTACCATCACTCAGGCCGGACTTAATTACGGATGGCGTTGCTACGAAGGAAATACAGCTTATAATACCGCAGGATGTCCAGGTATTGGCACCATGACATTCCCTGTTGCGGTTTATGATCATTCCGGGGGGAAATGCTCCATTACCGGAGGGTATATTTACAGGGGATCCCAATACCCCTCTCTTCAGGGCAAATATTTCTTCGCTGATTACTGCTCTACACAAATCGGTATCCGGGATACCAATAATGCTATCACATGGTCTTCTGCTTACAGTGGGAATAATTTTTCCACTTTCGGGCAGGATTCTCAAAAAGAGCTCTATGTAGCAGCCGTCACCACTGGCAAAATTTTTAAAATTTCAACGGGAACTTTAGGTGTACAGGAAAGCACTGCTTTAGGCAAAATAAGTATCTATCCTAATCCTGCATCCAAAGAAATCTTCATCAATGGCATTGGAGGCAAAAAAGTAAGCGCAGAAATCATGAGTACAGAGGGTCGGAAAATTTGGGAAACTGATGAAGTTATCAATGGCAAAAGTATGGATATTTCCGCCCTACCTGCCGGAGTTTATTTCATCAATCTAAAATCAGGAAACCTGAATTCCTATAGTCAGAAATTAATTATTAAATAATGGAATAGTATTTTAACACACGCTACCAGCTATTACTTTTTAACGCAATATGCCGCAAAATATTCATATCAACTGAATAAAAAATTCATGAAAAAGTATGTCAACTAAAATTTTAAATACATAAAAAAAGCGGCTCAAAACTGAACCGCTTTTTATTTTATATCGTCATCGAGAAAATTCTCGTTTCAGGTTTATTTCTCATCATCCTAAGGTCAAAAACCATTGCAACATTTCTTGTGAATGCTCTTCCGGCCTCCGTAATTTTAACTTCATGACCATTGATTTCAACCAATCCGTCTTTTTCCATTTCCTTCAGCATTTCCAATGCATTTTCAAGTTCCGGGAAAGAGTTATGAGTATGGAAAGTGGTTTCAAGCTGACACATCAGGTTGAGGATATGTCTTCTTACCTTCAGATCTTCCTCATCCAGAACATGGCCTTTCACCACAGGAATCTCTCCTTCTTCTACAGATTTCTGATAATCTTCCACCGTTTTCACATTCTGCCCGAAAGCATACCATGAATCTGAAATTGCAGACATTCCAAGTCCTACCATCAGCTGTGTATTGCTTGAAGTGTAACCCATGAAATTTCTGTGGAGTTTTTTATGAATTAAAGACTGGTAGAGATCATCATGTTCAAGAGAAAAATGATCCATTCCCACTTCAATATAGCCTAAGTCCTGAAGCAGCTTTTTACCGTCTTCATATAATCTTCGCTTTTCTTCTCCACTAGGCAAGTCATTTTCATCGAACCCTCTCTGACCCACTCCTTTTACCCATGGAACGTGTGCATATGAGTAAAATGCAAGCCTATCCGGTTTCAGCTCCATCGTTTTTCTGATAGTATGCTCCATGGCTTCCCAATTTTGATGCGGAAGCCCAAAAACCAAATCATGGCTGATTCCTCTGTAACCAATTTCTTTAGCCCATTCTGTAACATTTTTTACATTTTCAAAAGGCTGAATTCTATTGATCGCTTTCTGCACTTTAGGATCGTAATCCTGAACTCCGAAACTTACTCTTCTAAAGCCTAGATTATACAACGTCTGAAGGTGTTCCTTCGTGGTATTATTCGGGTGTCCTTCAAAAGAAAATTCAGGATGTTCAGCAATATCTACTGTTTCAAAAATCCCTTCCAGAAGGGTTTTCAAATTTTCAGGCGAGAAAAACGTAGGTGTACCTCCTCCCAGGTGTAATTCTTTCAGCTTAGGTCTTTCATTGAAAAGAGCAAGGTAAAGATTCCATTCTTTTAATACACTTTCCAGGTAAGGAATTTCAACACTATGTTGTTTTGTAATACGTTTATGGCATGCACAAAAGGTACACAATGCCTCGCAGAAAGGCAAATGGATATAAATAGAAATCCCCTCCTCTGCATTACTTTCATGAAAGGACCTGATTACGCTTTCTTTCCATTTTTCCGGTGAGAATGTAGTTTCATCCCAATATGGAACTGTAGGATAAGAGGTGTAACGTGGTCCGGGAATATTATACTTATCTATTAAAGAGTTCATTTCGAAAATTAAAATTTTATAAGGTCATGAAATTTAATGGTCTTAAAACTTCATTCTACAAAATTAACCATTAGTTATGAATTTTGACCTATGAAATATATTAGGTTCTATTTTATAATGAGTCTAAATACTGTCTGTAAGGCCTTTCCTTACTAATGATAAATTCTATATATACTATTTGTTTTTTAGATATATCCATTTCCCAACAGGATGTATCTCCTGTTTTATATCTTCAACATTTTATTACCGTTGATCTTACATCTTTTACCCCTTCAATGTCATCACTGCAATTCTGTTTTTTCCAGCAAAAACAATATGATTTTTATCGATCCATTGACAGACAAAAAAACCTTTTTCATCAGAGATCTTTTTCCATGTTTTTCCAAAATCTGAGGAATAACTGATATGCTGATCTCCTACTGTGATGATTTCTTTTCCTTTTGAACCCGGCTTAATTTTCACGCAGGTAGTATATCCTGCATTCTGCCCGGATGCCTGAATCTGCCAGGTTTTACCGCCATTATTCGTGGTAGCAATATTATTGACATTCGCCTCCTGCTTTGTATAATCCCCTCCTACTGCAATTCCGAAATGATCATCACTGAAATCTATGGAGTATATTCCATTCGAAGATTCTCCCTGGATAAATGGAGTATTGAAGACTTCAAACTTTTCATTTTTCAGGTTCAGTCTTAAAATTCGTGAGGCCTTACCTCCTGTTGCAATCCATACAAAGTTTTTAGTAGAAGAAATATTGGTATTACTGGCTGCAAAAGCTGCTTCTCCTTCATGCAGTGTGACTGCATTTTTAAGCATACCCCATTTTCCATCCCTGTATATTGCCAATTTTAATCCATGATCTTTATCGGCATCACTAAATGTGTATGCCAGTTTTTCATTTACAAAGTGCAGTGCATCGTAGAATGCCGTTTTTGTAGTATCAGTAAAAACAACCTGTGATTTTAAATCTTTTTTATCAATGGTAAAGAAATGAGCAGGACTTCCAATATTAATGGCATAAAAAGCGGCTTTATCCTGTGCCAGAGTTCTGAACTCAAGTTTATCTTCTGATAATATAATCTGTTTTGGGTTCTTTGGATCTTGTATGTCTACAAACCCAAACTTAGAATCTGTACCACTGTACCAAATCTTATGATCATACAGCTCAAGAGCTCTGATGCTTATTTTGTCATTAAAAATAGTTTCCATGCTTTCCACCTGCTGAGAAAATGCACAAATTCCTACGGAAAGAAATAGAATAGAGAAGATCTTTTTCATATGCTATAAAAAAAACCGCCGAAGCGGTTCTATATTAAATTAATCTATGTTTTTATATTTTTCAGGATTGTTCAGTTTACTGTTTGATTTTCCATAACTGAAATATACCACACCTCCTAAGAAAAGCCATACAGCAGAAAGTTCCAATGCATGAGCACTTAAGTTGAATATTAAATATATATTGATAAATACTCCTAATGCCACAACGATTTTATAAGCCGGAACTTTGAAAGGTCTGATCAAATCCGGTTCTTTTTTTCTCATCACCCAAACCGCAATACATACCAATGTAAATGCAAACAGAGTTCCGAAACTGGTCATATCTGCCAATGTTGAAATTGGGGTAAATGCTGCGATAAGCGCTACTATGATTCCTAACAGGATAATTCCTTTATAAGGAGTTTTTGTTTTTGGGTGAAGCTCTCCGAAAAATCTAGGAATCAAACCGTCTTTTGCCATTCCGATAAAGATTCTGGACTGTCCCATCATCATTACCATTACTACAGAGATCAAACCTACTGTAGCGGCAATCGTTACTACATTACTTGCCCAGTGTTTTCCGGCAATTTCAAAAGCATATGCCACCGGTGCTTTGATCGCATCAGGATATTTTCCTTCAGGGTTAAAGTCTGTATAATGCATCATCCCTGTCAATACAAGAGATACACAAATATATAATGCAGTACACACCAATAGTGAAGCAATAATAGCGAAAGGCACATCTTTTTTAGGATTAATAGCCTCCCCTGCCTGTGTAGAAACAGCATCGAAACCAATATAAGCAAAGAAGATAGCTGCTGCTCCGGAAATAATTCCTTTAATACCATAGGCAGAGACCAGATCGCCTTCAGAATTTTTAATTTTTATCTGATCAGGGATAAAAGGATTCCAGTTTTTCACTCCATCTACAGCATTGTAAAGATCTGTATTAGAGAAGATAATATAAACCCCTGCAATGATTACGAAAATAACCGCAGAAGTCTTCATAAGTACAATTAGGTTATTCGCTCCGGCAGCTTCCTTGGTTCCTTTTACCAGCAGGGCTGTAATCAGTAAAACAAGGATGAATGCAGGCAAGTTCATTGAAAAACCATCTCCTGTATAACTCGCGGGATCTGAAGTAAGATATCCCGGCAGGTGAACTCCAAAAATTTTCAAAAATTTGGTAAAGTATCCGGACCAACTCACGGAAACGGCCATACTTGCCATGGCATACTCCAGGATAAGACACCAGCCCATTGCCCATGCAAAAATTTCCCCTACCGTTCCGTAGGCATAGGCGTAGGCTGAACCTTCAACAGGAATAATGGATGCAAATTCCGCATAGCATAATGCTGCAAAAACACAGGCAATACCTGCTATAATGAAAGAGATTGCCAGTGCCGGCCCTGCGTGATAATAAGCTCCGGTTCCGGTAAGAACAAAGATTCCACCACCGATGATAGCACCTACTCCAATTGCTGTTAAACTCCATTTTCCAAGGACTTTTTTCAGCTCACTTTTCTTCATATCTGCCTCATAGGCACTTAGCGGCTTCTTAACCCAAATTTTAGACATGTTTTTTTTATTTATTAAGGATTTACGAAAATATAAAAATTTTACGGACTCTCATGTTTATTGACAAACTTTCGTCATTTATTTTAAATAAAAAAATCTAAAAACCTGACCGACACATTATTCAAAGTATTTTATCAAGTGTTAAATTTTGTTTATTTTTGATCACATGAATATCTATGACCTTTTCGTCAAACCCTATGAAAATTATACCGCAACACAGATTTTACTGGAGTCTTCAGGAGCTATTTTCGGTACTTTAAGCGTTTATTTTTCTATCAAAAAAAATATCTGGGTATACCCTACCGGCATTATTTCCACGTTGATTTATGTATATATTCTTTTTAATTTCGGATTATTGGGAGACTGCCTGATTAACGTATATTATACCATAATGAGTGTGTACGGATGGATCTTATGGT
Organism: Chryseobacterium rhizosphaerae; assembly: GCF_003385455.1. Taxonomy (GTDB): domain Bacteria; phylum Bacteroidota; class Bacteroidia; order Flavobacteriales; family Weeksellaceae; genus Chryseobacterium; species Chryseobacterium rhizosphaerae. Next base: position 20,451 of record NZ_QNUF01000004.1, read on the forward strand.
CTAAAAATTCCAAAGACCATGTTCATGTGGATGTTACCTGGGCAACAAAAAAGGAATGGATTTATGCAGGGATTCTTTTCATCTTGAGTTTTGCATTGGTTATTCTTATTTATTATTACAAACCCTATATTGACAATTTGGAGGGTGGTCTTGGATTATATCATTTAGATTGGGCAAATTGGCTGGATATTTTTACCACTTCTATATTTTTAGTAGGAATGTGGTTTATGGCCAAACAGCGCATTGAGAACTGGATTTTCTGGATTATCGGAGATTTTATTTGCATGCCTATGATGATTTTTAAGGGACTTGGCATCACTTCGGTTCAATATTTGGTATTTACTATAATGGCTATCTTAGGATACCTTAGTTGGAAAAAAAGTTTTAAAGAGAAAAAAGTACAATAAAGTCATGAAAAATTTATTAAAAATAGCAGCCAGTATTGTTGCATTTGCCAGTTTAACATCTTGTTTAGCATACTCAGACGGATATGCCAATAATGGCGGTTATGGTGATCCATATTATAACAATGGATATTATTATGCACCATCCGGATATTATGGAAATGGTGGATATTATGGTAATGATGGATATTATTACAGAGACAATGTTAATTATTATTACGACAATGGTGTTCCTTACTATTACTATAACGCTAATAACTCAAGAAGAAAAGTATATGTAGAAAGGAGATCAGATAATAACTCTACTAGACCGAATACCGGATTCAGAGGAGAACCTTATTACGATCGTAATAATAACAATAACAATGGTTTCAGAAACAACAATGGTTCTCAAAATAACCAGGGTAACAGAAACCAAAGCAGTGGAGGTTTTAGAAATAACAGCAACCAGAATAATCAGGGAAGTCAAAACACCAATAATAGCGGCGGATTCAGAAACCAGAACAGCACTTATCAGGCTCCTCAAAGAAGCTCAAATAGTGGTGGATTCAGAAGTTCAGAAAGTAATACAACCCCTCAACCCTCTTCAAACAGTGGAGGATTCAGAGGAAGTTCCAGTAGCAGCTCTGGCAGTTCAAATAACTCAGGAAGCACAAACAGACAGAACACCGGAGGGTTTAGATAAAATACTTAGATAAAACGATTATAAATAAGGAAACGAACAGTTAACACTGTTCGTTTTTCATTTTAAATATATTAATTTTGCTTCTTTAATTTAGATAAAAAGTTATGGAATTTTATAAATATCAGGGAACAGGAAATGATTTTGTGATGGTAGATAACCGTGACCTTCAGTTTCCTAAAAATAAAAAGAATATTGAAAAGCTATGTGACAGACGTTTCGGAATTGGTGCAGACGGCCTAATCTTATTGGAAAACGATGATCATTATGATTTCAAAATGGTATACTATAATTCTGATGGTGGAGAAAGCACGATGTGCGGAAACGGAGGAAGATGTTTGGTTGCATTTGCTTTTTTCCTGGATATTTTTGAAGATAAATGTAGGTTTATTGCTATAGACGGTGAGCATGAAGCGGAAATCCACAACGGGATTGTTAAGCTGAAAATGATTGATGTAAATACCATTTCTCATGACGGTAATGATTCTGTTCTTAATACCGGCTCTCCTCATTATGTAAAATATGTAGAAGATTTAGCAAATTATAAGGTGTATGCAGAAGGAAATGGGATCAGAAATTCCGAAAATTATAAAGAAAATGGGATTAATGTCAACTTTGTAGAAAAAATTTCTGATAATGAAATTTTTGTAAGAACCTATGAACGAGGCGTTGAGGATGAAACTTACAGCTGCGGAACAGGAGTTACAGCTTCCGCTTTAACTTTTTTACAAAAAGACAATCTAACTTCTGTAAAAGTTAAAACTTTAGGAGGAAATCTGAAGGTATATGCTGAAAAAAATGGAGATTCTTTTCAAAGCATTTGGCTGGAGGGTCCTGCAAAGCAAGTTTTTAAAGGCAAAATAGACATACTTTAGAAACCATAAACTTTTAATCAATAGTATAAGAATGAAAAAAGCTATTCTCATTGTCATTCTGCTGGTTTTTGTAATCGCAGGATTTTTTGGATTGAGATTTTATAATAAGTACTTCGGAAATAACGTAGAAAAAGACGGGTATGTATTGATTCCTCATAAAGCGGATTTCAAACAGATCATGGACTCTATAGCTCCCTATATAAAAGATAAGGAATCTTTTGAAGCCGTGGCTAAAGATAAAGGTCTTACTTCAGCCTTTAAAGCCGGGCGTTATCATATCGAGGAGGGCAAAGGAAACTCTGATCTTGTGAATATGATTAAAGCGGGTAATCAAACAGCCAATTCTTTCAGAATCGGAGATTTTGGAGATATGTACCAGATGATCGGCAAAGTGACTAAAAAAACAGAATTGGATTCTTTACATTTTGTAAAAGATCTTGACGGGATTTCACAGGAAAAAGGCTACAAAAATGTTGAAGACTTAAAAAAATATTTTTTCATAGATACTTATAACTTCTTCTGGACGGTAAGCCCGAGAGAGTTTTTTGCAAAATTTGAAGATCAGTATAATGAATTCTGGACCGGTGAAAGAAAAAACAAGGAACAGCAGTCCGGTTTAACAAGGGATCAGATCTATGCACTGGCGTCTATTGTATATAAAGAATCCGGAGGGAAAAAGGATGAAATGAAAACGATAGCGGGATTGTATCTGAACCGTTACCGAAAAGGAATGAAACTTCAGTCTGATCCTACGGTAATCTACGCCATCAACAAGCAAACTAATTTTAAGGAATCTATTAAAAGGGTTTTATATAAGCATTTATCAACTCCTTCTCCGTACAATACCTATGCGAATGCGGGTATTCCTCCAGGGCCAATCTGTGTGGTGGATAAGAATTCTGTAGATGCTGTTTTAAATGCAGAAAACAATAATTATATATTTATGTGTGCTGATCCTGCAAAATTTGGATATCACAAGTTTACGGCAAGTGCAGAAGAGCATGCTGTAAATGCAAAAGCCTATCAGGATTGGCTCAATTCAAAAAATATAAAATAGGCTTAGCAAGCACTTAAAAAACTTTATACAGTAAAAAATTAATAAACGAATCATAACGGTATGATAATCAGAACAATCTGAAAACCCATACTGTTAAGGGTATCCCCTCATGATTTTATACAAAAAATAACCTATGAATAAGACGGAAATTGTCAATATTTTCACAAAAAAAACGCTAGGGCTCACCTTGGTTCTTTCAGCAGCCGCTATGGCTTTTGCTCAAGAGAAATCAGGTATTTCAGGAATTATTGTCAATAAGAAAAACCAGCCTGTACCTTATGCTTCTGTAACGTTTAGCAACAAAGCTAACAAAACATTAAGCGATGCTGTACTCACTGATGAAAAAGGGCAATATAAGCTACAACTTGTTCCCGGGGATTATGATATTACAGTAGAGGCGATAGACTATAAGAAAAGCATAGTCAGCAAAAATATAACCGCAAACGGAAATATTGGTGCGCTCTCCATAGAGCCCGAAGCTTCCACTACTCTGGATGGAAAAACCCAGGAGTTACAAGGTGTTGTAATTACGGCAGCAGCCACTAAAGCCTATAAAGTGGAACTGGATAAAAAGACTTATGACCCATCACAGGATATTGTAAGTAAAGGAGGAAGTCTTCAGGATGTTTTAAGTAATGTTCCTTCTGTTACCGTAGATACGGATGGAACGGTTTCTATGCGAGGAAGTACTAATGTAAAATTCCTGATTAACGGAAAACCTTCTTCTCTTCTGGGAATTGATGACGGAGCTAACGCATTACAGAGTATTCCTGCTGATCAGATCGAAAGAATTGAGGTCATTACCAACCCTTCATCAAAATTTGAAGCAAGCGGAACTTCGGGGATTTTAAATATTATTCTTAAAAAGAGTAAAAAAGTAGGATTTAACGGAAGTGTAGTGGGTGCTTTAGGATATTTTCCGAGGACATCTCTGAATGCCAATCTAAGCTGGAGAAAAAATAACTGGACCTGGTTTGTGAATGGCGGCGGAGGCTATACAGAAAATAAAACCAAAAACAATTCTGAAACAACCTATCATAATATTGTATTCCCTGATCTAACTCCAGGTATACAGCCTAAGGATGTACCTGTGCACCAACAGCAGAACTCTGTCAATAAGACCTACAACAAGAACTATAATGTAAGTGCCGGTTTTGTATATGATATTTCTGACAAAACATCACTAAATCTAACTGGATTAGTGAGAACTTTTGACGGGGACGGAAATGAACTTGTAAACACTTACGATACTTTTTACAGATATACAGGAGATGCCTCTAATCTTTGGAGCCTCAAGAATCCTTATACTCTGAGAGATTCCAAGACCATTTTTAACAATCTTGCCTTCCAGGGAGATGTAGGTTTAGACCATAAGTTTGACGATAATGGACAGAATCTATCGCTATCTGTAAGTTTACAGAGAAACAGAAGCAATAATAATGCTGATATTCTGGAAAGTGTTGATTATGTACCCTCAGTACAGGATATTACCAGAAGACATTCTGTAACCAAAACGGTAATAGGTAAAGCAGATTATGAATTACCATTAGGAGAAAACTCCAAACTTGAAGCCGGCTACAGATTGGATGTCAATGATAATACTTATGATAATTTTGTAAGCAGTACTTCTAATAATCCTCTTATTCCGAATTATAACAACAATACGGATTACAGAGAAATGTTCAATGCTTTCTATTTGCAGTTTAAAAGTAAGCTCGGAAATCTTAGCTATCAGGTAGGATTAAGAGATGAGCTTTCAAATGTTAAAATCAATTATATCAGTCAGAACCCTGATAAACCTCCATTAAATAAAAACAAGAATTACAACAATTTATTTCCAAGTGTATTCTTAAGCTATGATATATCCAAGAATAATCAGATCTTAGTAAACTATTCCCGCAGAATAGACAGACCGAGATCATTCTTTATGGTTCCTTTCCCCAATTATACCAATAACCAGAATATTTTTGAAGGAAATATCGACCTTAACCCATCGTATGTAGATTCTTATGAGGTAGGTTATAATATTACCAGAAAGAAATTCACCATCAACCCTACTCTATATTACAGGCATTCAACAGACGATACAAAGATGCTGGTTTACAGACCGGATGAAAGACAAAGAGTTTTCTATACAAAGCCGGAAAACCTGGGTAATGATGACCGTTATGGTTTGGACCTGAACTTTACCTATGACCCTTTTGCCTGGTTCAAAATTATGGGTAGTGTAGATCTTTTCGGGTACAAAACGACCGGAATTGCATCTTATGAAACAAAAGATATCAACGGACTTACTAAGGTACGTTCATTAGATTTTACCGGAAGTGGTTTCTCTACAAGATTACGTCTTAATACAACATTTAAACTTGATAAGACATTAAGTGTACAGCTGCAAGGCTTCTACAGAGGGGGACAAAAAACCGCCAGCCAGGACAGACAGGATATGTATGCATTAAACCTGGGAGCCTCCAAAACGATCTGGAAAGGAGACGGAACTATTTCCTTCAACATTCAGGATATCTTTAATACAAGAGGAATGACGACAATTAACTACAGCAATGACTATACGCGTAGCAGCTATATGCAGTGGCAGCCAAGACAGTTTTCTGTCTCTTTAACCTATAGATTCAAACAAGGTGAAAAAATAGAACAGACCAAAAAGAAAAAAGACATCAATGCCAATGAAACCGGTGATGACCAGCAAGGTGGCCCAATGTAATAAAAACAAAATCCCGAAATTATTTTCGGGATTTTTTATTGTCTTATTTTACAGATTCTTTCTTTGTATCTTTTTCTTTTTCTGCTTCATAAATTCTTCGTCTCAGATCACTTGTAGAAAATCGGTGATCTCTTTTGTTATAAAAGATCTCTATTCCTTTTTCTTCACAATATGTTTTTCCGGTAAAATCTCTATCCATATAATCGTCTCCTATGATCCTTATATCGATAACAAAAGATTTCAAAATATCCAATAGATCTTCTTCTGTATAATAAGGGATAATCTCATCTACAGCATTCACTGCCTTCAACTGAATATATCGTTCAACGATAGTCTGGCTTGGCTTATTCTTATTAGGACGGTCGTGGGATGGATCAATCTGAAGTCCAACGATCAAATAATCGCATACTGTTTTAGCTTCTTCAAGCATTTTAATATGCCCTGCGTGTAATAAATCAAATGAGGAAAATGTAATACCTATTCTTTGTGTCTTCATATTAATTTTAAAATTAAAACTTCGCTGAAATAAATGTTCTTTTAAATGGATAAAAGACCGGTGATTCAGGGAAGATGTTTTGTAATTCGTTTTTATAATCGTTTTTAAATTGTTCTTTCATATCATCGGGAAGCCTCTCAACATAAGGAAGCATAGCCGTTCCTGAAGCCCATGTAAATACCGCATCGGCATTGTTCAGAACATGAGGGAATACTTTTTCATAAACGGTGATTTCTCTACCTTTATTATCGAATAATATTCTCGCATAATCTTCAATATGCAAAACAGTATACGCTCTCTCCCAAGAATTGTACGCTGTTTTATAAGGTTCCTTCGCTGCTATTTTTCTAAGCAACTGATGCACTACATATTCATGATTGGATGGAATCTGTACCGCCAATTGACCGCCTTCTTTAATCTTACTTATAATCCTTGGAAAAAGTTCTTTATGGTTATCACACCATTGAATCGCTGCATTGGAAATAATCAGATCATACATCTCGGAAAGATGAAGCTGATCCTCAATACTCCTTTTCTTAAAGGTCAGTCTGCTTGTTTCAAAATGAGCAGCTTTCTCCAGCATCTCTTCAGAAGAATCTATTCCCAACACCTTAGAGTCTTCAAGATAATCTAAAAGTTTAGAGGTAAGTTCTCCGGTACCACAACCTAAATCTATAACGGATAAACCGGATCTTGACTCAACGAGCTTCAGTAAATCAAAAAAGGGAGCTGAACGCTCATCTTTAAACTGGTCATATACTTCAGGATTCCAAGCCATATTATGTGATTTTAAGAATTAATTTCTAGAATTCAGATATTTCTGCCACTCCCAGGTTGTACGCAGAGATTCTTCCAGTGAAGTTTCAGACTTCCATCCAAGCTCTTTCTCTGCTTTACCAGGGTTGGCATAGGCAATCGTAATATCACCTTCCCTTCTGGCACATATCTGATAAGGGACTTCTACATTATTTGCTGTTTCAAAAGCTTTTACAACTTCCAAAACAGATGATCCTTTTCCTGTTCCCAGGTTATAAATGTCTATTACCGCTTCTTCAGATTGATTTTCAATGAGTTTTCTTAAGGCTGCCACATGAGCTTTGGCCAGATCAACTACATAGATATAATCGCGAACTGCAGTTCCGTCTTCTGTTGGATAATCATCTCCCCATACACTTAGCTTCTCACGGATTCCCGAAGCAGTCTGCATAACGTAAGGAACCAGATTATTAGGAATTCCAATGGGTAGCTCTCCAAGTTTTGCAGACGGATGTGCTCCAATGGGATTAAAATATCTTAACAACGTTATTTTTCTGTGATACGCTTTTGCAAAATCAATCAGGATCTCCTCTCCCATTTGTTTGGTTTTACCATATACACTTTCGGGCAGTTTCAGGGGAGTATTTTCATCAATTGGCATTACATCAGCTTGTCCATATACTGTACAGGATGAACTGAAAATAAAATTAGAGATTTCTCTTTCTTTAAATTCCTGAAGAATATTAATAAGAGTAAACAGATTATTCTCATAATAGTCTACAGGCTTTACCTGACTTTCTCCTACCGCTTTATACGCAGCAAAATTAATACAGCCCTCAATCTTATGGGCTTCAAAAACCTGATGAAGCAGTTCTTTTCTTTTTAAATCAAAAGGATAGAAAATCGGCTTTTTACCTGTAATTTCCTCAATATTATTTAAAATAAATTTCTCTGAATGGGACAAATCATCTACAATAACAACCTCAAAGTCATTATTAAGAAGCTCTACCACTGTGTGGGAACCAATATACCCAAGTCCTCCTGTTACAAGTATCGTCATTTTTATTTTTTTAATCTTCGTGTTTTCCTATGTTTTCTATTTCGTTGATTCCTCTGTTTAGTCTTACTTCAAACATATTTACAATGATTAAAATAAGTATCAATAAAATCCAAAAACTAAATCTGAGATTCCATACATCATAATATTTCCCACTTAAAACCTTCAATAATATAGGGTATCCCAGCGCAATTATGAATAAAGATAAGCTAAGGTTTAGAAATAAAACTGCTCTATCGTATTTTTCAATCAAATTAATAAATGCAAATAAATTAATAACAATTGAAGTACAAATAAATATCGTTTTAAATATACTGAAATCATTAAATAAATTCAGAATTGAAAATGCTGATATTATGAAAAATAATAGGCTGGCTGCTACCGCTAAGTAATATACCAGCCTATATTTAAATATCTTTCTTTTCATTACTTCATAAACTCAAGCACAGCATCTGTAATATACTTCAGTTGCTCTTCGTCTAATTCTGTATGCATTGGCAGAGAAACTACCTGATCCAACAGCTTGTCGGTATTCACAAAATCAGCATCATTGCTTTCCTGAAAATAGGCTTTCTGTTTTCTCAATGCCACCGGATAGTAGATCATAGCCGGAATTTCTTTCTCTGTTAAGAATTTCTGAAGTTCATTACGTTTTCCATTCAGAATTCTTAAAGTATACTGGTGGAAAACATGGGTAGAGTCTTCGGATCTTTTTGGAGTCAAAATATTGGCATTACCTGCAAATGCTTCATCATAATAATCTGCCGCTTTTCTTCTTGCTTCGTTGTAAGAATCCAGGTGAGGAAGTTTTTTTCTTAAAACGGCTGCCTGAATACTATCTAAACGGGAATTTACGCCTACTTCATCATGATAGTATCTTTCATACATTCCATGGTTTACAATACCTCTTAGACGGTGTGCCAGCTCATCATTATTGGTAAAAATAGCACCACCATCACCATAGCATCCCAGGTTTTTTGAAGGAAAGAAAGACGTTGTTCCAACAGTAGCCATTGTTCCGGCATACTTTACCGTTCCGTCAGAGAACGTATATTCTGCACCAATTGCCTGTGCATTGTCTTCAATAACATATAAATTATGCTCTTCTGCAATTTTTAAAATTTCCTCCATATTGGCACACTGTCCAAATAGATGTACCGGAATAATTGCCTTTGTTTTTGGCGTAATTGCCTTTTTTAATTCTTCTGTTGAAATCGTGAAGGTATCGTAATCAACATCTACCAAAACAGATTTTAATTTAAGCAGGTGTATCACTTCCACAGTTGCAGCAAAGGTAAAATCAGCAGTAATAACCTCATCCCCTTCTTTCAGGTCCAGTGCCATCAGGGCAATCTGTAAAGCATCCGTTCCATTAGCACATGGAATCACATGTTTTACGTCTAAATAAGACTCCAATTCATTCTGGAAAGACTTTACTTCAGGACCGTTGATAAAAGCCGCAGAATCCATTACATTTAAAACTGCATTATCTACATCATTCTTTATTTTGTAATACTGACTTTGCAAGTCAACCATCTGAATTTTTTTCATAAATAAATATTTGTGTAAAAATAAGGAATTTAAAATCCTATCAAAAATTTTATTGATTTTGTTTTTATCTTTATACAAAATAATACTATGAATAAAATTTTACTCTTTTGTTTATTAGCAGGTTATTCTATTTTTCAGGCTCAAACACAGCTTGTTTTTGTTTATTTTACAGATAAACCCAATAAAGCCGCTTTTTTTGCCAATCCTCTTTCAGAACTTTCCCAAAAATCACTTAACAGGCGTACTGCACTAGGAATTTCCCTAAATGACCAGGACGCTCCTATTGAGCTTTCTTATTTACAGAATCTGCAAAATATGGGATTCACTGTTACCGATTATTCCAAATGGCTGAATGGAGCTGCTGTGAATGCCACTCCAGCCCAGATAGTCAGCTTACAGGCTCAGCCTTTTGTGCTATCTGTTCAAAGTTTTGCAAGAAATGGATCGGGAGTTCCTAAAATGAAACCCATTGACAAATGGAAAAATAATTCAGACACCGGTAAAACGCTTACGACCTTTGATTATGGAGCGGGTACCGCACAGATAGATCAGCTCAATATAAAACCCCTTCATCTGGCAGGATATACGGGAACAGGAGTTTCTATTGCTGTTATTGATGCCGGATTTCCTTTTGTAAATACCGGTTCTGCATTCTCAAGATTACGAACGAATAATCACATAAAAGGCGGTTACGATTTTGTGACTAAAACCGATGATATTTATAATATTTCCTTAAGTGAGCATGGCTCAATGATTTTAGGGGCTATGGGAGGCTATTTGGAAAATACATTTGTAGGATCTGCTCCGGATGCTGATTTTTATCTTTACCGCAGTGAAAAGGCTGGAGTAGAAATCCCGGAGGAGGAAGTATATTGGATTGAAGCCGCTGAGGAAGCAGACAGAAAGGGAGTGGAAATGATCACCTCCTCCCTGGGATATAGTGTTTTTGATGACTCCCAATATAATTACACATATGCAGATATGAATGGAACAACTTCTTTTATTGCAAGAGCGGCACAAATAGCCGCCGAAAAAGGAATATTTGTTCTTGTTGCTGCAGGAAATTCCGGTCAGGAACCCTGGCATTATCTGCTAACACCTGCGGACAATGCAAAAGTATTCACGATTGGAGCAGTAGACGGTTCAGGGAATTCTTCAGGATTTTCTTCCTACGGACCTAATTCTTCAGGAACTATAAAACCTGACGGAAGTGCCCAGGGTACAGCCACTACCACAGTCTACAATAATGCTACCATTATTCTCAATGGAACATCTATTGCCACTCCTATCGCAGCAGGCGGTGTCGCCTGTTTCATTCAGGCATTCCCCACCATGGACAGAGAACAGATAAGAATAAAACTCAGACAAACAGCTTCTCTTTATCCCAACCATACCGATCAGATGGGATATGGCATCTTGAATTTCGGAAGTTTATATAATTCAGTATTAAACACTTCGGAAATTCTAAAAAAAGAGACTTCCATCATTTATCCGAATCCTGCTAAAAACATGCTGAATGTAAGAACTGAAAATGAAATAACATCACTGGAGGTTTATGATCATTTGGGAAGACTGATCAGAAAAAACAACAACCAGAAATCTATAAAGGTAGAAGATGTTACAAAAGGGGTTTATTATCTTAAAATTCAGATGAAAGACAAGTTTTATTTTGAAAAATTCATAAAAGAATAAGAAGTTTTCTATCTGCTTTTTTAAACACTAATATCACAAATATCTTTCACGAATGACCCTATTTTCATCTCCGTTAATTTAGCTGAATTAGGAAATAATAAGGCAGAAAGACCTTCGTAATTTGTAGAAGATTTCAATGGTATCTTACCATACAAAGAACCCTATTGTTTTCATGAATATGATCTGCTTTTGTCATAGAAATTAAATTAGGCTGAAACCATTAGGCTTAGACTAGATATCAAAAAAAAACGGACTGAAGCCCGTTTTTTTTGATATCTCTTATTATTGTACTTGTACGAAAATTATATTAAGCAGAATTTCTGCTTGCATTAATATTTCCGAATAAGGAACGGGTTACCAGCTTCTCATAGGCTTCTTTATTGCCCTCTCCTTTCTGAATCTTCATCAATGCATACTGCTGAATACTCAGTAAAGGAAGTACAATTTTTTCACGGATTTTCACAGATTTTCTGGATAAAGGATCTTCTTCCTGAAGCATTTTAAAACCGGTAAGTTCCAGCATGATCTCTCTTGAAAGTTCATATTCATCAAACAGAACGTTCCAGAATGCACCGAACTTCGGATTGTTTTTGATATAATATGTCAAAGGAAAATAAGACTTGTTCATACTCATCATAGAGTTTAAAACTAAAGTTTTAAAGAAATCCGAACCTTTGTACAGTTCTCTTACTTCTTCAAACCTTCCCTCCTCTTTCATCTGCTTCATAGCATACCCGAAGCCAAAGAATCCAGGGACATTTTGTTTTAACTGAGACCATGAACCTACAAACGGAATAGCTCTTAAATCTTCAAATTTCAATTCATTTCCGTTTCCTCTTTTGGAAGGACGACTTCCGATATTGGTCTTCCCATAATATTCCAAAGTACTCATTTCCTGCAGATAGGGAACAAACATTGGGTGCGCCTTAAGATCTGAATATTTTTGATAGCTAATATTAGCCAGTTCAATAATTAATGCTCTTTCTTTTTCAGTAAGGTCTTTTTTAGCATTTTTAAATACATCATTTTCAACTCCGGCTGTCAGAAGCTGTTCGAAGTTGTATTTTGCCTGTTCTTTATTTCCAAAAATGCTGGTAATGGTTTGCCCCTGAATAGTGAGCTCAATTTTATTATTGGCAATTGTTTTTCCCTGTGAAGCATAGAAGTCATGGGTTTTACCTCCTCCTCTTGCTGGCGGGCCACCTCTTCCGTCAAAAAATACGACTTTAATGTTATTCTCTTCAGAAAGTTTAGTAAGAAGTTCTTTTGCCTGATAGATTTCCCAGTTTGCCTTCAGATAACCACCATCTTTCGTTCCATCAGAAAAGCCAAGCATAATGGTCTGCTGATAGCCTCTTTTTTCAAGGTGCTTTTTATATACCGGATTCTGATAGAGTTCATTCATTACATTTTCCGCATTGGCAAGGCCTTCCATTGTTTCAAAAAGCGGAACAATGTCCATATTGATCTCTTCATCTTTGTATCCACATATTTTGAAGAAAGCATATACGTTCATGACATCTTTCACGGCATCAGAATTGGAAATAATATAACGGTTCATTCCTCTTAATCCATTCAGACGCTGAATTTCCGATACCTGTGATACTGTTAACAGAGTATCCTTTACAATATCTTCAAAATCATCCGCATTTACTTTATCCGAAATCTGAATCAGTGTATTGAATTTCTGTTCTGCATCGGCGTCTTTATTTCCATATATTTTTGCAAAAACATCATCTATTACCTTCTGATGGATCCTGCTGTCCTGTCTGATATCTAAAGTCGCAAAGTGAGTTCCAAAAATTTTCACACGGTCCCTGAAGTTGACCAAAAGATCTAAGAACAAAGAATTATGTTCATTGATTAATATTTTCTCTGCTTCATCAGTTCTTTTTAAAATTTCTTCTGCCGTAATACTTTTACCATCAAAAATAGCAGCATACAATTCTTCACTTACCTGAGTTAAAACCTCCGAAACCCCTCTAAAGCTTAATCTTCTTCTGATAAATTTCAAATGGCTGTAATACGATTTCAAAATTGCAGAGCGAAGTTCTTCTGATACTCTTTTAGTAACATCTGCAGTAACAAAAGGATTCCCGTCTCTATCGCCTCCAGGCCAGAAACCAAGCTGAATAATATCTTCATGCAGGTGGAAATGTCCGTTTCCAAAAGTTTTCTTAATCTTCGTAAACAGCTCACCAATAGTATCGTAATAGACATACCTCAAATAGGAGATAATACTCAGCGCCTCATCTATTGGCGTCGGTTTTTCCTTATTGACAAAGGGTGTTTTCCCTAACTGCTGCAAAAGGGTATCAATCTGTGTGACAGAATCACTGGTAATGGCTCCTCTTAAATCCTGTATAATTCTCTGTACTGAGCTTGGATAAAACTGGGTAGGGTGAGCCGTAAATACAACCTTAACTGTAAAGTCCTTCAACTTTTCGCGTACTTTTTCAATTTTATGATCCTGAAAAGAACGTTCAAAAAGATTGGTCACAGTTCCGCTGTCACTTTCAGAATGAAGGTTAGGAAAGGCAGCATCTTCAATACTGTCAAACAAAACAACCTGCCTCTCTATATATTGAATAATTTTAAAAAGAAGCTCCAGCTTTTGTTCCTCCGTCTGAAGATCTGTATGGTTTTTAAAAAATTCTTCTACAATTTCCTCAGGGGTCCTCCCTGCTTCATAGCCGGTTCTGCTTTCTTCATAAAGAAACGGAAGAAGCATCCCGATATTGGTCATTTTATCATAAGGCAGGCTCATAAATAATGAATTGTAAATCTGGAATTTATTCTCCACAATCTGCCTGAATTTTTCTGCGCGTTGGTCGTGTATCATATAACAAATGTAAGTGATTTTGAAATTAAATTAATTGACAAATGACAAAAAAGAGGGATAGAAAATGTAAATATCAATGTTCCCTATTCTCCATAAATATTCTGTAACTTTGACTTCTAATTTTTTCTTAAATATAATCAGTAATACACTGAAATTATAACAATTTACTCAAAAAATTCCTATGGGTTACATCAGAGCATATTACGAACAGATTGTCAAATTGCAGGAGTCGGAATGGGCATTTATTGCAGGGCATTTCCACAAAAAAGTATATGCCAAAAATGAAATTATTACCCAGCACGGAGATACCGAAGAATTTTTATCCTTTATAGAATCGGGGTTGGTAAGATTTTATATTCCTGATGATGAATATGGGTATACCTTCAATTTCGGTTTTGAAAAAGAATTTACCTGTGCTTATGATTCCTTTCTTACCCAAACCCCTTCTGAATATGAAATGCAGGCTTTAACAGAAACTGTGGTATGGCAGATTTCTTATGATGATTTACAGAAAATTTACAGCCACACCAACGTTGGAAATCACCTGGGCCGTTTTGCTTCTGAGAAATTATTTTTAGCCAAGAGTAAAAGAGAACTTTCTTTACTAAAACTTACCGCCAAAGAGCGTTACTTAAAATTATTCACCGAGCAGCCTGAAATGCTGAAACGTGTTCCCTTAAAATATATTGCTTCTTATATTGGAATCACTCCACAGGCCTTAAGCCGAATTCGCAGACAGATTAATTAACATAGGTTCATTGTATACCTGCAAGCTTCTGCAGAACTTTGCAGAAAAATACGACAATGAAGTTATCTATTTGGGCATATGGAAACGCTATTTTAAAACAAAAATGTTCGAAAACAGAAAGGGATACCCCGGAAATTCAGAAGCTCATAACCGACATGTGGGAAACCATGGAAAATGCCAATGGCTGTGGTTTGTCATCTTCACAAATAGGAAAAGCATTACAGCTTTTCATCGTTGATAGTAAAATTGTTTTTGAAAACCTGGGTAGTGAAGAGCAGATACTCTACTTTGGTAAAAATGATAAGGGAATAAAAGAAACTTTCATCAATGCTAAAATAATCAATAGCTCAGCAGAAACATGGGAAGACTATGAAGGATGCTTAAGTATTCCCGGTCTTTCGCAAAAAGTAAAAAGACCCTGGGAAATCACCATCGAATATCTGGATGAACATTTCCTACTACAAACCAAAACCTATATAGGGCTTACTGCCAGAATTATTCAGCATGAATATGACCATACGCAGGGAATCTTATATACTGACCATCTGAAACCTCTGACCAAAAAAATGATGGAATCTAAGCTTAAAAAAATCACCACCGGAAATGTTGCAGTGGGATACCCGATTAAGTTTTTGTAGATTTGACATCAATCAGACATGTCAAATTCTATGAAATGATAAAGTTTAATTTCGGTATTATTTTTTACACGATTTTTGGGATTTTAGCCTTATTGATAGGTATTTATCTACTACAATATTTTATTCCTCTTTCTATTATTTTTTTCATTGCTACATTCATCAATGGAGTTTTCATTCATAAACAATATTCTCTTCATAAAAGTGACAAAATTGAATATACTGAGAATTCAGTTCCTGATGAAATTATAGTCAAATACTCGCGTTCAGGTAGAATTATTGCTATTGCTACTTACAGTATGTTTGCGATTCTGGGGCTATTTTTTCTTTCAGGTTTTAAGTTCAAATTTAATGGAACAGCAGTATTTGTATTATTTATACTTCTTGGATTTACTGGTTATTTTATTTTTAAAATAATTTCCGAAATCAAAAAAACATCACAAATGATCATCTCCATCAATGGAGAAGGAATTCAGATAAAAAATAATGCAAGGTATTTGTGGAATGAAATTCAACTTGAAAAGATTATTGTAAAACGTTTGGTAAGCCGTGAATCTAAACATGATTATAAACCTGAAATAAATTATTTATACTTTTTTCACAACAACGAAAAAATAGAAATCAATATCGATGATTTTGATATCACAGATGATCAGCTTGCACAGCTTTTGAAAATATTTAGAGCACGTTTTAATAATTCAGGGGTAGTATCGTTTTGATTACAAAATATTAATAATTAATTTTACTCTTCATACCATCCATAATCCATGAAAAAAATATTCTTATTCTTATTAATAACTTTTATATTCACAGCCTGTGAAAAAGATTGTTACAATGCACCTCTTCCGATACTTTTTAAGTTTGTAGATTCTAATGATGAAAATCTTATTACAAACGGAAAGCTTACTTCTTATTCAGTGGTTGAAGAAAATCAAACTGGAGTAAGTCTGACAAAAACATCTGATGATATGGTTATTTTGGAAAACGTAGGTGCATATAATGGTATAAAAAAATATACTTTCTCTTCTAATCTTAAATCTTTTGATTTTTCAATACAGTCATCGGAATTTAAAGGAGGTTGTGATGGTTATCAAATTAACAAATTAACATTTACAGGCATAGGTATTGATGTAACTGATGAAAAAGGGTATTATAAAATTATACTGAAATAATTCTCTTTCTTAAATTTGCACTGGAAACACACTCTCTATGAAAGTAATCATCGCATTTTCCCTTATTCTTTCCAATCTGCTTTACAGCCAGATCAAGGTTCCTGATGATTATAAAAAAATCCCTGATATCCTCGATACCGTAGATTATCTCTACCCTTTCATTGTCCCTAATAAAGATTATGCTTACTGGCGTATTCTCAGTAATGATTCAGATTATGAAAAAGCAGTGATCTACGAAAGCCAGGCTCCTGAATTTATGACGATCAATGAACCCGTTCCTGAAAAAGGGTTTTTCCAGAAATGTATAGGTAACAACTGCTTTTCATACATTCTAGCTTGTAAAAACGAAAGATCTGTTTATTTTTCCAATGAGCAGCAATTGAGAGATTTTATCGGAACTGTTGATAATCTTCCAGAGGCTATTCTGCTGGCAAAAACTTATGGATATTCTGTTGACACGAGTAACCGCTTTACTGGAGCGTATAAAATTGAAGACCTTCATATCTCCATGTTTCTTATGCAGTCTAAGGGCTGTCCGGCCGTGAAAGAGTCTTTTTCCGTTAAAATCAACAGAAAAACCGGAAAACTGGAAGCGAAAACTAATGGTATTTATGCGAAGGATGAGAACTGTTCTTCTATGTAACTGAAGCTAAGACGCAAGGATTTTATCTGTTATAAAATCGATAATCTAAAATTTTAAACCATTAAGATTTTTGAAGAAAGTAAGAATAATTAAGATTTATCTTAGATGAAAAAATAAAGCACATTGCTAAAAAAAGGCTTTAGCTATTTCCTTAACTATTTTTATCCGCTTCAAAAATCTTAATGGTTTATTTTTTTATATATTAATTGCACCCTGGCCTGATGCAATCAAATACGCCTCTTTCAAAGTTTCAGAATAAGTGGGATGGGCATAAGAAATACGGAACATATCCTCTGCCGTCACCTCATATTCCTGAGCAATAACCCCTTGTGCTATCAAATCTGCAGCTCTTGCTCCTATGATATGAATCCCTAAGATTTCTCCATATTTAGGGTCTACCAAGACTTTTGAAAATCCATCTGTATCCATAGAAGCTCTTGCTCTTGCACTGGCAGAGAATGGAAATTTTCCAACGGTATAAGCTATATTATTTTTCTTTAAATATTCTTCTGTATATCCTACAGAAGCTACTTCAGGCCAGGTGTACACCACAGAAGGAATACGATCGTAATGAATATGATGTTGCTGCCCGTTGATTGTTTCTGCTACAAAAACACCCTCTTCCTCGGCTTTATGTGCCAGCATCGCTCCCCCAATTACATCACCGATAGCATACATATTGGGAACAGCTGTCTGGTTGCTTTCATTTACTCTAATAAATCCCCGGTTATCAAGCTGTATATCTGTATTTTCCAATCCCAACCCTTTAATATACGGGCTCCTTCCCACGGCTACCAAAATATACTCTGCCCCCAGTTCGTTCTCTGTTCCGTTTTTATCTTTAAAAAGAACTTTAGCTGAGGAACCTAAGTTTTCAGCTTTATAAACGCTCTGATTTAAACGGATGTCAATGCCTTCTTTTTTCAAAATCTTCTGAAGGTTTTTTCCTAATTCATGATCCATTGTGGCAATCAGGTGGTCGGCATATTCAAGAATGGTTACCTGTGTTCCGATACGGTTAAAAATAGATGCCATTTCAACCCCAATCACTCCTCCACCGATGATCACCATAGATTTTGGCTGTTCTTTTAAAGCGAGGGCTTCTGTAGAAGTAATGATTCTTTTTTTATCTATTGCTACCCCCGGAATACCTGAAGGTTTTGAGCCTGTAGCAATGATATAATGTTTAGCGGTAATATTTACGACGCCCTCTTCATTAACCACTTTTAGCGTAGTATTATTTACAAAACCTGCTGTCCCTTTCAACCGGGTAATTTTATTTTTATTCATCAGAAAATGAAGACCTTCCGTATTTTTTGAAACGACTTCAGATTTTCTTTTGTACATCTGGGAAAAATCCAGGGCTAGCTGATCTACTTTAATTCCATGTTCGTTAAACTTATGCTGAACTTCCGCATAATGGTGGCTACTGTCCAGCAAAGCTTTTGTCGGAATACAGCCTACGTTGGTACACGTTCCTCCCAGTGTATCATATTTTTCAATGATGACCGTTTTATATCCAAGCTGTGCACTTCTTATCGCAGCTACATATCCACCAGGTCCGGAGCCGATCACGGCAATATCATAATCTTCCATTGTATGTATTCATTTTTATGTTTAAATTTACTTGCAAAATAAAAGCAAAATTAGAATAAAGACTTTCATTTTGCAAGTATTATTTTAAAATTAACATTATGGGTAAGAAAAGATCAGACTGTCCTATCAGTTGCTCCCTGGAAATCTGGGGAGATAAATGGTCATTATTAATTATACGGGATCTCATGCTTAAAAAGGAAAGCACCTATGGCGAATTTCTAAAAGCAGATGAAAAGATTGCCACCAATATTCTGGCATCAAAACTTCAGCATTTGCTGGAAAATGGCATCATCGATAAGAAAGACCATCCCGAAAACAAGCTGAAAATCCTCTATTACCTTACAGAAAAAGGCATTGATCTCGTTCCGGTAATCGTTGAAATTAATCTTTGGGGAGATAAGTATCTCAGTATCCCGGAAGATAGAAAAAAGCTGCTGGAAGACATTAAAAAGGATAAAGAAGGTTTTATAAAAAGAGCAAAAAAACACCTCTCCGCTAATCCTTAGAATATCATGATGGGAGTATTGCCCAATCTATATTGTTTGCAATAGCTTTCATTAAAATCAATCATAGGAATTTTAAAACTTCCTTAACTCATTTTTCTTTTTTCATTCCGTAAATTTGGCTTAAAATAAATTTAGAACAATGCTTAATTTCGAGTTTAAAAACCCAACTAAGATACTTTTCGGAAAAGGCGAAATCGCTAAAATTTCCAATGAAATTCCTAAAGACGCCAAAATATTAATGATTTATGGCGGAGGAAGTATCAAACACAATGGTGTTTATGATCAGGTGAAAGATGCTTTGAAAGATCACGACTTACATGAATTCGGCGGCGTTCCTGCCAATCCGGAATACGAAGTGCTGATTAAAGCGATCAGCTTCATCAAAGAAAATAACATCACTTATCTTCTTGCAGTAGGAGGAGGTTCCGTAATTGACGGTACCAAATTCATTTCTGCAGCGGCTAACTATAACGGAGAACCATGGGAAATTCTGAGAAAACAGGTAAGAACATTTGAAGGGGAAGGAATGCCTTTCGGAAGTATTCTAACCCTTCCTGCTACAGGTTCCGAGATGAATTCCGGGTATGTGATTTCCAGAAGGGAGACTAATGAGAAGTTATCTTCCGGGGGTCCGGGATTATTCCCTCAGTTTTCTGTTTTAGATCCTGAAGTAATCAGGTCAATTCCTAAAAATCAGATCATTAATGGAATTACCGATGCTTACACCCATGTTTTGGAACAATACATGACTGCACCGTCTTCTGCTGATCTTCAGGAGAGAATTGCTGAAAGTATTTTGATCAGTCTGCAGGAAACAGCTCCAAAAGTATTGGCTGATGATTTCAATTATGATGCTGCCGGAAACTTTATGTGGTGCTGTACAATGGCCTTAAACGGGCTGATCCAGAAAGGAGTAATCACCGACTGGGCTGTACACGCAATGGGCCATGAACTGACAGCTTATTTCGGTATCGATCATGCAAGAACTTTAGCGATCATTGCTCCTTCTCATTACCGTTATAATTTTGACGATAAAAAAGGAAAACTGGCACAATATGTTGAAAGAGTTTGGGGTATTAAAGACGGAACTGTAGAGGAAAAAGCTGAAGCAGGAATCAAAAAATTGGAAGACTTCTTCCATAGCCTACAGATTAAAACAAAACTTTCTGAATATACAGAAGACTACAAAGGAACTGCTGAAAGAGTAGAAAAAGCTTTTACAGACAGAAAATGGCTGGGACTTGGAGAATATAAAAAACTAACTCCTCAGGATGCTTCTAAGATTGTAGAAATGAGCTATTAATATAGACTGGAAAACAGTAATTGATATTAAAAAAGCGGGCTATGGTCCGCTTTTTTAGGTTCCTTACTAAAGCTTCAAACATATTATAATGATGGTGTTCATTGAAAATAGTATGTTTGGGTTAATTCCGGGGATTTTTTGGTGGAGATTATAGAGAAATTAAAATTCACTTCTATTGAATTTTAATAATAAAGCCCTGAATCTTTAAATGAATTGTTTTCTGCATACCAGCCTGGTAGCTTAAAAGCTGTACAATAATTCCAAATTATCTTATTTATAAACATTTGTTTAAAAAATAGTGATTTCATTATAGATATTTCAAATTTATTTATATTTTAGCATATTCTTAAATTTGTGAAAATGAAAAAACAGCTACTTTTATTTGCCTTTTCTGCTTTGGCGCTTACTTCTTGTAAAGATGATGATATGCAAGCTTATGAAATGGATATTATTAAAGGAGATTGGAAAGAAGCCAAAAGAGAAGTTATTTCCGGAAAAGATAATAAAACAGTGCTTTCTTCTTCTACTCCAGAAGGGTGCGATCAAAAAAATACTCTTTTCTTCAGAACAGACTTTTATGTCAGCTATACAGCTTACTCCGGAACAGGAGGTGCAGACTGCCAGGTGAATGGGAAAAGTGAAGGAAGATACACCTATGATGCTGATGCTAAAATTTTAGGGATCAAGTTTGACCAGGATGAGAACAATAACTATAAAGTTGATATCCTATCCAATACAGAACTTAGATTAGCTCAACAGTTTGGCAACTATGACCAGGATGGAGATAAGATCCCGGATGTAACGTATGTAACCTACAAAAGATAAATGATAAACTCCCGTTAATCGGGAGTTTTTTATTACTTTTATCTGAAATTAAAAATTGAAACAATGAAGAAGATTCTCTCAGCATTTCTCTTGCTGTTTTTTGTCATTTCCTTTTCTCAGGAAAAAAAGCCAATGTTCTGGCAGGATATCCAAAATTTCAAAAAAGAAGATCAACAAAACCCACCAGCTAAGGATGCTATTTTGTTTTTAGGAAGTTCATCTTTTACCAAATGGACTGATGTAGCGTCTTATTTTCCTGACAAAACCATTATCAACAGAGGCTTCGGTGGCTCAAGGCTTACAGACCTCAATGATTTTGCAGATGATCTTTTAGCACCCTATCAGCCTAAACAGATCATTATTTATTGTGGTGAAAATGACTTCGCAGACAACCACCAGCTGAAAGCTCAAAAACTAGTTAACCGTTACAAGGCTTTCTATAAAAAGATCCGTGAAAGATTTCCGAATATTGAAGTGGATTATATTTCAATAAAGTACTCTCCGAGTAGAGAGAAGCTGTGGCCCCAGATGAAAGAAGCCAATAAAAAAATTGCTGCTTTTATGAAAAAACAGCCTAACGCTGAATTTATTGATGTTACCAAAGCCATGGAAGATGCTAACGGAAATGTAAGAAAAGATATTTTTGTGGAAGATATGCTTCATTTTAAACCTGAAGGATACCAGATCTGGAAAAAGGTTTTGGATCCTTATATGAAATAAACTATTTTCAAGAATAACATAAAAAAAATAGGCTGTCTCAAAAGCGAGGCAGCCTATTTTTTTATTTCTTTCTCTTAGATTTTGATATTGCCTTTTGCTGAGCTCTGTTGGCTCCAAATTTTTTCGGCTCTTTCCTTTTTGAAGGTCCACCCCAGTTTTCCTTTTTATTCTTATCCTTTTTCTCGTGAAATGCTCCTCCTCCTTCATTCAGTTTTACCTGTACAGGGTTCTTCATGATCACTTCATCTTTCTCAGAAGCAATCTTGGCAGGATTAATTTTCACCCCTTCAGGGAAATCATTAAAGATTAATTCTTTATCCATCAATAGCTCGATATCAAGAATCAAAGGCTCTTCTTTCTTCGTTACGAAAGTGATTGCTTTACCGTCTTTATCTGCTCTACCGGTTCTACCGATTCTGTGGATATACTGTTCTGGAATATCAGGTGTTTCAAAATTGATAACATGAGTAATATTGGAAATATCAAGACCTCTGGCCATAACATCCGTGGTAATCAACCCTCTGATCTCTTCATTTTCAAAACTTTTCATAGCCTTAAGCCTGTAGTTTTGAGATTTATTTGAGTGAATTACATCAAACTGACCAGGAAATAACTCATCAATTTTAGTAAAAAGAAGGTCAGCATGTCTTTTATTGTTATTAAAAATAAGCACCTTAGACATATCAGTCTTAGTCTTCAATAAATGTTCAAGTAAATTGATTTTGGTATTGAAGTTTTCAACTTTATACGCCGTCTGTTCTATTTTTTCAAGTGGAGTACCCGATTTTGCCAATGAAATTTCTATCGGACTGGCAAAATACTCATCCAACATCACATCTACAGCTTCAGTCATGGTTGCAGAGAAAAGAATATTCTGTCTCTTCTCTCTCATCATTTCAAAAATATGGGTAAGCTGTGGTCTGAAACCTAAATTAAGCATCTCATCAAACTCATCGATAATCAGTCTCTGAACTTCTTTCAGGGAAATGGCATTGTCTATGGAAAGGTCCATTACCCTTCCCGGAGTACCTACCAAAATATCGCAACCGTCATTGAATAACAGTTTTTGAGTATTGATATTTTTACCTCCATATATTCCAATTACTCTTGCAGTAGTATTTACAGTCAGTTTTTCAAGAATTTCAGCTACCTGAACTACTAATTCTCTGGTAGGAACAAGTACCAAAACAGTTGGATTCCCTGCTTTATTATATTTCCATGTTTTAAGAACTGGCAGAAGATAGGCTAATGTTTTTCCGGTTCCGGTCTGTGCAATTCCCATTACATCTCTTCCGGAAAGAATAGGCTTTATACTCTTCTCCTGAATTGGAGTAGGTTCAAATAATTCCATATCCGCTAAAACATCAAGAATTTTAACCGGCAGGTCAAAATCTGCAAAAGTGAGTTTTTCCATTTTGCAAAGATAGGTATTAAAATGTATAATGTAAAATTTAGGTTGTAAGAGGTAAACAGAAGGCGCGGTGACAGTATTGGAGAAGAGCGGGATGTAGAGACAGCAGACGGAGAGACTTGGAGACTTGGAGATTTGGAGATTTGAGACTTGAGACTTGAGACTGTATAACCAATAATCAGCAGCTTTTGATGTCAAAGATCATGTTTTTTCAGAGAATGAAATCCGGATATAAGATGTGAGATTTCAGACCTGAGTAAAAACCGGATAATCATCAGTTTTTAACCTCCTATTCTTAATTTTTAATTTATTTTAAGGCTTTTACTGCTCACTTTAATATCATCATTTTCCCATTTGCTTGAGGTAATGATGACATATCCTTTCTTTTTAGGGTCTTTTTTAATAGGAAATTTTTCGTCTTCCCACTGATTACAGTGTGTAGAGATAGGAGGAACTAAAGGTTTCCAGCCGGCTTCACTTAATGTATATGCATAAAATGGGTGCCAGCAGCTTGTGCACCATCCGGGATAAAAACCCATCTCATCTTTTCCATCATCATTAAGATCTCCCAGGTTATATAAAGCACCGTCATAGGCTGGAGAAATTATGAATGGTTGTATCTTTTTATCACTGAAATAAATAGTTGTTTCACATTGTCCGTCACAATCATCATTACAATCACTGACTTTAGTATAAGCATATTCTTTTGTTCCATTGCCATCAAAATCTCCCAATACTCCTTTTTCAGAAGTGATCTGAGCCATAAACAGTGAACTACAGAAGATAAAAGCAAGTATACTAATTGTTCTCATTGTTATTTTTGTTTTTTATGGGATAGGCGATTTTAAAGTTCAGGTTGTACGTGTATTCATCTTATAGTTCAAAAACTCTTAACTCTCCTCCTACTTCCTTGTTATTCTGAGTAAAATGACTAGAACTAAAATGACTGAAAAAACAAACCCTAACACCGCGACCAGAGAAAGCTCCCCTATCCTCGGTCCTGATTCGGAGGCAAAAACAATGGCCGTAGCAATAATATTGGCTCCCAGCACCATCGTAAGAATCAGATTGGTCACACTGGATTTTATCAGCTGATTTGTCTTTTCTATATTTTTGATTTCACTGGAAACTGTAAATTTATTTTCATCCAGCTTTTGAAGTACAGAACGGAGTTCTCTGGGAATTTCATCCACATTGTCAGTGAAATTCATCATTTTATCCAATCCTGTTTTTAAAATATTCTTGGGATTGATCTTTTTTGTAAATATTTTTTTAGTGTAAGGATGAAGACTTTTTACAATATCCAATTCAGGGTTGATATTCCTGCCCACTCCTTCTATCAGGCTGATTCCTTTAAACAGAAGATAAAAATAATCGGGCATATAAAGCCTGTTATCTTTCAGGATATCCTTCATTTTATTGATGATAACCTGAATATTAATTTCCTGCAAGGATGAGCTGTGCACAAAATTCAGAATATCTTCTACATCATTTTCAAACCTTCTTTCGTCAGGAATCTCATAGCTTATTGCCATCTTTTTGAGATAGCGAACTATTTTATGTGGATTTTTGGCCACAAAGCTTACGATCAGGTTTTCAAGAATCTCTTTATCGTTAGGCTGAATTTTACCTACTGCACCAAAATCAATGAAGACAATCTTTCCATCCTTTTTTACTAAAATATTTCCGGCATGTGGGTCTGCATGAAAAAATCCATAATCTAAAATCTGAGAAACAAAAAGCCTCAATCCGGCTTCTGAGACTTTTACAGGATCAATATGATTGGCTAAAAGAGCTGATTTATCGGTAACCTTTATTCCATCAATAAACTCCATACAAAGAATATTGTTATTGGAAAATTCTTCGTATATCTTGGGAACGTAGGTTTCTTTATTGTTTTTAAAATTAAGACGAAACTGCTGGATATTATTTTTTTCGTTGATCAGGGAAACTTCTTCCAGTAATGATTTCTCGAAAGTAGAAATGGCCTGTTTCAGGTTGAGTTTCTCTCCTATTTCGGAATAAGCAGACAAAAGCTTTTCTAAATCTTTGATGAGCAGCAAGTCATCTTCAATCACAGATTGTACATCAGGTTTTCTGAGTTTTAAGATCACCGGACTTCCATCCTGTAAAACGGCTTTATAAACCTGGGCAATAGAAGCTGTAGCCAAGGGTTCTTTCTGAATCTCCAGAAAATGGTCTTTTACAGAAATATTAAATTCATTTTCGAGAACATCTTCTACGTCCATCTCTACAGTTTCTACTTTGTCCTGTAGTTTCTGTAGTTCCTGAATCAGCTCCGGTGGCAAAAGATCTTCCCGGCTGCTAAATGTCTGTCCCAGCTTTACAAAAGTAGGTCCAAGCTCTTCCAGCACCAATCTGATCCTTTCATAAACGGTCCCTTTTGAGATGATTTCATCTGAATTGGCTGACACTTCTTCCTGTTTATTTCCCCCGTTCATTCTTGCCAGCATATCTTTAAACCCGTATTTACTCAGTACGGAGATGAGCCTGGCAGACCTTTTCAGTTTTCGTTGCTGCTTGTCGAACATAATATATCTATAATAGGTGCAATTTACTCCAAAAACCGTTCCCAAGTATGTTTTTATAAAAGTGTTTAATAAAAAAAACTGCCAGAACACTGACAGTTTTTTTGCACTCATCTTTTAGATTTATTTATCATTCTATTCTAGTCATTATCTACTACCCTGACATTTTCTGCCTGAGACCCTTTTGGACCCTGTACGATATTGAATTCTACAGTCTGCCCTTCCGACAAAGATTTCGAAGCGCCGACAATCGCTGAATGATGACAAAAAATGGTATTTTCACTTCCTTCCAAGGTAATAAAGCCATATCCTTTCTCTGTGTTATACCATTTTACAGTTCCTTTTTGCATAATTTTTTAGTTTTTATTAAAAAATAAATATAATCATTCTAAAGCAGATATTAAAAATTTCAAATACATAATCAATATTTTACAGCATTAAAACCAATCATAATAATAAAATTCTAACATTAGTGATAAAATGTAATATATTTTTCTATATTTACAGCGTACAAGAAAACAAACCAATAAAAGTATTACAAAATGAAAAATTTACGTAACAACAAACTTTCAAGAGAACAATTAAAAGGTATTGCAGGGAGTGGTATCATCATCGGTAACTGCTCACATCAGTGTTGTCCTACTGATGGAAGACCTCAGTGCCCGGGATTAATTTGCCCCGCTGTAGTATGTCCGCAGTATAAATAATAATAAATTCAGGTCCTGACAACGGATAATAGTTAAATCCGGAGAATTATCTCCGGATTTTTTTTGTTTTATTTATCAAATTAAAAAAATATATCTACAAATGGAGAATTTTGAACAATAAAAAAAGGATTTTGGATAATAAGAAAAATTCTTCTGCAACATACATTTGTATCATAATACAATAAATAGTAAAAAACCAAATTATGTTGCGAAAAATTATTTCAATAGGTCTGTTTACCATATTATTTACCATAACAGCTCAGTTAAAAGCACAAATGGGTTCTGCCAACTCAATTGCCGAAGCAATGACTTCTAAAATGGATTATTTAAATCTTACTGAAAGCCAAACCAATAAAGCTTTATATTTTAATAAAGTAGCAGCTGAATCTCTGGATACACTCGATGAAAAAGTGGGAGACAATTCCAATATCCTGAATAACAAAGCTATTTCCAGTGAATTAATAGGGATCATGGTACAGCGTGACAAATCATTAAAGACAATCCTGACACCTGAACAAATGACTAAGTTTGAAAACAACAGGATAAAAGAACTGGCAGGCTACAGAACTTTAGTGATGATCTCTTTACTGGATCTTACTGATGAGCAGATTCCAAAAGCTTATACGATCAATCTTAAAGCAGCGGAAGGTATGCAGAATGTGCTGGATAAAAGGAATAAAAGCAAGAAAAAAACAAATGATCAGGAAGCACGTCGCATCATTACTGATGGATTTAAAAGTGCCAATAAAGATTTTGAAGCTATCCTGAGCCCATCACAGTTAAAAACATATAAAGAGAATGAGCAGCTACTCGTAGATGCAGTAAAGCACAATAAAAAAGTATAAGGAAGCCCTTACTTAAACTTCTCCAATTTATTTATTCATAGATCCGTTTTTAAACCACCTCTGTTACTGAGGTGGTTTTTAAGTATTACATTTTTATACCCGTTATTTCAGGTAAGTATCATAAAGGTCTTTTCTCCTGTCATTCATGACCTGTACTGATCCATTATGATGAAGATCTTTGAGTAAGTTTAAGTCTACATCCACAATTAAGGTCATTTCCGTATTTGGGGTAGCTTCCCCTTTCACGGCATTAGACGGAAAAGCAAAATCTGAAGGAGTAAATACAGCAGCCTGTCCAAACTGGATGTCCATATTATTAACCCCCGGAAGATTTCCTACACATCCTGCAATGGCTACATAACATTCATTTTCAATAGCTCTTGCTGCAGCACAATGGCGCACTCTGATATAGGCATTCTGAGTATCTGTAAGATAAGGGACAAATAATATCTTCATGCCCTGATCTGCTAAAATTCTCGGTAATTCCGGAAATTCTACATCATAGCAAATTACCAGGCCTATTTTGCCACAGTCGGTATCAAAAACTTTAATTTCATTCCCTCCTTTCATTCCGTAATATTTTCTTTCATTCGGGGTAATATGGATTTTTCTGTATTCATCTATGCGGCCGTCTCTGTGCAGCAGATAGCTGACATTATACAAATCATTATTATCATGATCAAAAACAGGCATACTTCCGGAGATAATATTTACATTGTAGCTAATCGCCAGTTCGGAAATTTTGTTTTTAATATCCTCACTTAATTTGGCAAGTTCTATCATACTGTCTCTTTCTGAAAGTTTATTGAAGGGTGCCAGCAAAGGGGTATTGAAAAGTTCAGGGAATAATACGAAGTCTGATTTGTAGTCTCCCATTACATTGACAAAAAACTCTACCTGCTCATAAAAGGCTTCAATATTCTTAAAATGCCTCATCTGCCATTGTACCAGTCCTAAACGGATAATGCTGTCCTGCATGGTATTCGGTTTTTTACTGTAATAGATATTATTCCATTGCAGCAAAACAGCATTTTCCAGTGACGACTCGTCTTCAGGAAGGTATTTTTTCAGAATCTTTATGGGCAGAAAGTTATTGGAAAGCTGGAAGGACAATACAGGATCATAAATTTCCTTGTCTCTCACCCTGCGTATATATTCTCTGGGAGAAAGCTCATGACTGTATTTATGATAGTTCGGAATCCTTCCACCCAGAATAATTGATTTCAGATTAAGAAGCTCGCATAATTCTTTTCTGGCATCATAAAGTCTTCTTCCCAGGCGCAGCTCACGAAACTCCGGATCTACAAAAACCTCGATTCCATATAATACATTTCCTGTTGACAAATGGGTATTAAATGTATAATTCCCTGTAATATCCACATAGGTGTGGTCATCCCCGAACTCATCATAGTTCACAATAATGGAAAGCGCTACGGCAGCCAGTTTTCCATCTACTGTAATACAGATCTGACCTTTGGGAAATATCCTTGTAAGTTTTTCAATGCTTTTTTTAGACCAGATTGATTCCGACATCTGGGGATAGGCACGCTTCATTGTTACAACCAGTTCATCATAATCCTGAACACTCAGGGGTCTTGTTTCTATTTGCATTTGATGTAATTTTACCTAAATTTAGGGAAAATATTTCACTTGAGCTCTTATAGATAAAGTGCTTTCACAACCATTTATATAAATTTAACAGTGGATATAACAGCAATTTTACAAAAAGCTATTTATGCAAATATGAACTGGAAACATTCTATTTTCTTCTCCGTGATAGAAACTCTATCACATCATTATATAACTGATATAGAAATTGATAGTGAAAAAATTTATGTCCTATCCACAGAAAATAAAATCATAGGATATATTTGTCTAAATTATCCGTTAATTTTTATTGAAAACAATTATGCGTCACAAGTAGATAATATTCTTAGTGCATTTGATAGTATACAATATATCAGGGTTAAAACGCTGCATGATCAATACTTATCCATAGATCCTGATATCTATAATACTTGTTTTGATTATATGGAGAATCTAACTTCTTTTTCTGCTGAAGATTTTTATTTCTGTAATGTAACCTAAGAAATTTCACTCTAATGTTGAACAAGAACGAAGCATGAAAAGAATCTCAATAATCAACTCAATTATATCACTGATTTACATAATGTTATCAGTGTATTATCAGTCAGACTTTTTTCTTGAGTTTACTCCGGCTATTCTGCTTGTTTTAATTATTAATTTTTATATAATTCATCAGCACAACAAAAAGGTAATTTTACATATCATTAATGGCGGTCTCCTCTTAATATTAATTTATTTTTTAAGTATTGGAGTTGCTTTAAGGCAAGATTGGTAACAAAAAATCCTGCCTTTTTGGGCAGGATTTATATTGTCAATTCAATTCAAGATTATTCCCACTCAATAGTTGCAGGTGGTTTGCTTGAAATATCATAAGCTACTCTGTTGATTCCTCTTACTTCGTTGATAATTCTGCTTGAAACAGTATCTAAGAATTCATAAGGAAGCCTGCTCCATGTTGCAGTCATGAAGTCAATGGTATTAGCAGAACGAACTACTGCTGTATATTCGTAAGTTCTTTCGTCTCCCATTACTCCTACAGATTTTACAGGAAGAAGAACTACAAATGCCTGAGATACTTTTTCGTAAAGATCATTTTTATATAATTCTTCAATGAAAATATCGTCAGCTTCCTGAAGTATTCTTACTTTCTCAGCATCTACAGCTCCTAATACTCTGATTCCTAATCCTGGTCCAGGGAAAGGGTGTCTGTATACCATGTGATGAGGAATGCCCAATTCTTCTCCTACCCTTCTTACTTCGTCCTTGAAAAGCTCTCTTAATGGCTCTAATAATTCGAATTCCATATCTTCAGGAAGACCTCCCACATTGTGGTGAGATTTAATGACTGCAGATGGTCCGTTTACAGACTGGCTTTCGATAACATCAGGATAAATGGTCCCCTGAGCAAGGAATTTAGCACCTTCAATTTTGTGAGATTCTTCATCAAAAACGTGAATAAACTCGTTTCCGATAATCTTTCTCTTCGCTTCCGGATCGTCTACTCCCGCTAATTTTGAAAGGAATCTTTCCTGAGCATCTACCATTTTAATGTTCATATGGAAATGTTCTCCATATTGATCCATTACTTTTCTCCCCTCATCTTTTCTCAATAATCCTGTATCTACAAAGATACAAGTCAACTGGTCACCAATTGCTTTATGAATCAACACTGCGGCTACCGAAGAGTCTACACCTCCTGAAAGACCAAGGATTACTTTGTGGTCACCTACTTTCTCACGGATTTCTTCAACTGTTTTTTCGATATAGTTAGTCAGCTTCCAGTTTTTCTCTGCATTACAAATTGCAAAAACAAAGTTTTCCAGCATTTTCCCTCCTTCTTCGGTATGCGAAACTTCCGGGTGGAACTGAACACAGTAGATTTTGCTTTGTTCATTGGAAATAGAAGCAATTACTCCTGATTTTGCATTTAATTCAAAACCTGCAGGAAGCTCCCCCACTTCATCAAAGTGGCTCATCCAAACCACAGAGTTTTGAGTAACCCCTTTTAATAAAGAGCTCTCTTTAACGATTTCCAGGTTTGCTTTACCGTATTCTCCTTTTTCTCCTTTATTTACTTTACCTCCTAAAAGGTGAGCTGTCATCTGCATTCCGTAGCAAATTCCCAATACAGGAACTCCCTGCTCATATAATGCTTTCTCAACCAGGTGAGCATTTTCTGCATTTACAGAGCTTGGCCCCCCGGAAAGGATGATTCCTTTGGGTTGTTTTGCTAAAATATCTTGTAAAGGTGTATTGTAAGGTAAGATTTCAGAGTATACCCCCATCTCACGGATTCTTCTTCCGATAAGCTGGTTGTACTGGGATCCGAAATCTAAAATAATAATACCATTGTTCATTTTTGATGATTGATTTTTTAAAGATATCAGATGTAAGACATCAGATTTTTAGGTCTGAAGTCTGAGATCTAACATCTTATTTAATATTAACTGTTTTACAAAAAAAGACTTGGAATGTCTCCAAATCTTTTTCCGTGATTTTTATTAGAACTTTCCGATGTCTTCTCTGTAGAAGCCGTAATCGAAATGTACATGGCTTGCATCTTCGTAAACTTTCTTGCGGGCATCTTCGAAAGTAGCTCCTGTTGCTACAATGTTCAGAACTCTACCACCATTGGAAACCACTTTGTCTCCTTTTCTCATAGCCCCTGCGTATAATAATTTACTGTGGGTTACTTTATCTTCTCCTGTAATCTCGAAACCTGTTTCGATATTTCTTGGATACCCTCCCGAACACATAACAAGACATATTGCTTTTTCGTCTTTAAACTTAAGCTCAATATCTTTTCCATCCATACAATCCTGAATTACATCCAGAAGATTGTTTTCCATAAGAGCCATCAATACCTGAGTTTCAGGATCTCCGAATCTCATGTTGTATTCAAGAAGATAAGTTCCTTTTTTAGTGATCATTAATCCGAAGAAAATGATTCCTTTAAAGCTGAAACCTTCTGCTTTAAGACCTTTAACGGTAGGCTCTAAAATATTCTGTTCGAAGTCTGCATAATGCTCCTGAGTAAATTCAGGGCTTGGTGCTACTGAACCCATACCTCCTGTATTAGGTCCTGTATCTCCTTTTCCAGCCTTCTTATAGTCTTTTGCTGCAATACAAGGGAATAATTTTTCTCCGTTAGAGAATGCAATAATTGAAGCTTCAAAACCTTGTAAATATTCTTCAATAACTAAACGGATACCGGCATCACCATAGATTCTTCTGATCATGAAATCATGGATGGTAGCTTCTGCCTCTTCAAGTGTATCACAGATTACCACTCCTTTTCCGCCTGCTAAACCGCTTGCTTTGATTACTAAAGGATATTCCTGTGTCTGTACATATTCTTTAGCTTCGTTATATGAATCAAATACTACAGCTTTTGCTGTTTTGATATCATAGGTCTGCATAAACTTCTTAGAGAAAGCTTTACTTCCTTCCAAGCTTGCCACTTTTTGAGTAGGACCAAAAACTTTAAGATCGTGCTGCTTAAATTCATCCTTTAAACCGGCTACCAATGGAGCCTCAGGACCTACAATCGTTAAGTCAACTTTTTCTTTAATAGCGAAATCTCTAAGTTCTTTGATTTCTGATAAATGAACATTTTTTCCTATTACATCGGTAGTAGCATTCCCGTTGGCAAAAAACATTTTAGAAATTCTAGGGTCATTCTGAAGTTTTGCCGCCAGAGCAGATTCTCTACCGCCTTCACCTATGATTAATATTCTCATACTTTATTTATTATCTAGTCTAATTTACAAATATATAATTTTGAATGCTATAAATACAATCCCTAATTATTTTTTAATTCTATTTTAATTAGTGGAAAAAGTGTCTCACACCTGTAAACATCATTGGGATACCGTGTTCATTGGCAGCTTCTACACTGTCCTGATCTTTTACACTTCCTCCTGGCTGAATGATAGCTTTGATACCTTCCTGAGCGCAGAAATCCACGACGTCACGGAAAGGGAAAAATGCATCAGAAGCTAATACAAGATCTCCTGAGAATTTTTCTTTTGCTCTTTCAATAGCCTGTTGTGTTGCCCAGATTCTGTTAACCTGTCCTCCACCGATTCCGAAAGCCTGAACTCCGTTGGAAACAACAATAGCATTTGACTTCACGTATTTTACCACTCTCTGTGAGAAAAGTAAAGCTTTTTTCTGTTCTTCAGTAGGCTGTACCTCAGTAACTACCTTGATATCATCAGAGAAGTAAGTATCGTTATCCTGAACCAGGATACCACCGTCTACTTTTACCCAAGTCTGCTTATCAGAAACAGGGTTTACAATTTTGATGATTCTTAAGTTTTTCTTTTTTCTTAAAACTTCCAGCGCTTCTTCGTCAAAATCCGGAGCCATCACAATCTCAAGGAATGTTTTGTTCAGCTCTTCAGCTGTTGCAGCATTTATTGTGTAGTTCATTGCAACAATTCCGCCAAAGATAGAGACAGGATCACATTCGAAAGTTTTTTGGTAAGTTTCCAAAGCTGAAGTTCCGATAGCCACACCACAAGGTGTAGAATGTTTCACGGCACAACAAGCCATTTCTTCTTTGAATTCAGTAACTACTTTCCAGCAAAGGTCCATATCACGTAGGTTATTGAAAGAAAGCTCTTTACCTCCAAGCTGTTCGAAGTCTTTCATTGCCCCGTTTTCAAAAGTAGAAACATAGTAAGCTGCTGTCTGATGAGGATTTTCACCGTATCTTAAGTCAGAAACCTTTTTATAAGATGCATTTAAGTAGGTAGGATATTCCTCATCTAAAAGCATTCTTGAAATAGCAGCATCATAAGCGGAAGTAAGGTTGAATACTTTTCCTGCCAGCTTTTTACGGGTTTCGATGTAAGTATCTCCGTTTTGTTCCATTTCCAGTTTTACTGCTGTATAGTCTTCCACATCAGTAATTACAGTAACGGAGTCAAAGTTTTTTGCTGCAGAACGAAGCATTGAAGGGCCTCCGATATCGATGAATTCTACCTTTTCATGTAAAGAAATGTCTTTATTTACATTTTCAAAGAAAGGGTAAAGGTTTACGATAACCATGTCTATCAGACCAATTCCGTGTTCCTGAACGGTTTTCATGTGCTCCTCGTTGGTACGAACAGCCAGTAATCCTCCATGAACTTTAGGGTGTAACGTCTTCACCCTACCGTCCAACATTTCAGGGAAATTGGTAACCTCATCAATCTGAATGGGATTTAAACCAGCGTCTTTCAAATGTTTGAACGTTCCTCCTGTAGAGATCAACTCATAATTCTGAGCTTCCAAAAACTGCGCGAATTCAATTAATCCACTTTTGTCAGAAACACTGATTAAAACTCTCTTTTTACTCATTTTACTTTCAATTTTTTACTTTTTACAGCTATTTCAAACTGTGTCCGGGTCTTTCACCTCCGAACTTACTTTTATTTTACTTAGATTTTCTTATCAATGTATCAATCTAGTAATGTAACGATACCTTTAGTATTGGTAAACTGCTACACTAGTACATTGGTATATTTATTAATTTCCCAGGACCTTATTGATCGCTATCGGAAATATTTCATATTCAATCTCGTGAACTTTTCCTGCCAATGTTTCAGGAGTATCTTCCGGTGTTACTTCAAAAGACTTCTGAAGAATAGCTTCTCCTTCATCAATTCCCGGAGTCACAAAATGTACCGTAGCACCACTTTCTTTTTCTCCGGCTTCTATCACGGCATGATGCACGTTCATCCCCCACATTCCTTTTCCTCCGAATTTGGGAAGTAATGCAGGATGAATATTGATTATTTTACCTGTCCAATTCTCACAGAATTCAGATTTTAAAATGGATAAGAATCCTGCCAATACGATTAAATCTGTATTTTCAGGGATTATCTTAGCCAGCTCACTGCTGAAATTTTTTCCTCTTGGAATAAGTACAGTATCTATATGATGGTTTTTTGCTCTTTCCAGTCCATAGCATTCTCTGTCAGCTACTACCAAAGCTACTTTTGCATTTTGGATTTCTCCAGCTTCAATAGTATCTATGATTCTCTGCAGATTGGTTCCTGAACCGGATACAAGTACAACGATGTTCTTCATATTTTTTTTGGCAGCCTTGTCAAGGTTTAGAACCTTGACAAGGCTTTCTTTAATTAGCCCCGATTGCAGCGGCATCCTTTTTTGAAATGGCTTTGTAAAAAAGCATTGGCGAAAAAGATATAGCGAAAAGCGGGATTAAGCTTCTAAAATTTTAAATCGATTTTTTCTGCTCCTTCAGTGATTTCTCCGATTTCGTAAGCATCATCCAAAAGGTGCAATACTTTTTCAGCATGCTCAGTATCAACTACGATAATCATCCCTACTCCCATATTGAAAGTTCCGTACATTTCTTCACGTGCAATTCCACCTCTTTTCTCCAATTCAAGCATAACGCTAGGAATTTTAACCTTGGAAGCGTCAATAGAAGCACATAATCCTTCCGGAATAATTCTAGGAACGTTTTCGTAAAGTCCTCCACCTGTAATGTGAGCAATTCCTCCTACTTTCACTTCTTCCAATACTTTATGAATATCTTTGAAGTATAATCTTGTTGGAACTAAAAGTGTTTCATATAAAGGTTTTCCTTCAAACTCTTCTTCAAAGTTCGGGAATACTTTTCTTACTAAAGAGAATCCGTTTGAGTGGAATCCTGAGCTTGGTAATGCAATGATCTTGTTACCTGCTTTAATTTTAGAACCGTCAATAATCTGGTCTTTTTCTACAATTCCTACACAGAATCCAGCAACATCATAATCTCCCGGCTGGTACATTCCCGGCATTTCAGCAGTTTCTCCACCAATCAATGCACAGTTGTTGTCCTTACAAGCTTCTACCATTCCCAGCACGATT
Organism: Chryseobacterium rhizosphaerae; assembly: GCF_003385455.1. GTDB lineage: Bacteria > Bacteroidota > Bacteroidia > Flavobacteriales > Weeksellaceae > Chryseobacterium > Chryseobacterium rhizosphaerae. Next base: position 56,696 of record NZ_QNUF01000004.1, read on the forward strand.
TCTGCTGCGATTTCTGAATCCAGCTTTCCACAAGCTAAATAATCCAGGAAGAATAGTGGTTTTGCACCATGACAAAGGATATCATTAGCACACATTGCAAAACAGTCGATACCAATGGAACCATATTTTTTGGTATCCAAAGCTACTTTCAGTTTTGTTCCTACTCCATCTGTTCCTGAAACAAGGACTGGGTTTTTATATCCTCCGATTTCATAGAAAGCACCAAAGCTTCCCAACTGATTCAGTACATTAGAATTATGGGTTTCACCGACCGCTTTTTTGATCTTGTCAACCGTTTTGTACCCTTCTTCTTTGTCTACTCCTGCTGATTTGTAAGTGTTGCTCATGTTTAATAATTTAATAATGTACAATATATCAGTTTAGCAATATAACAATAGCTTCACTTTGGAAACCGGAGAATTGGTAAATTGGTACATGAGTATATTGGTACATTTTATTTTAATAATTACTTTTTATATTCAATTTAGAAAACAAAAAAGCCGACAATCTTTTCAGATTATCGGCCGTTATTTTATCTCAGAATTTCAGAGCCCACAGTTTTCCCTTTCTCAGAAAAACATTGTTTATAGGAGGTCTGAATTTTCATCTCTTTTCTTTTTGCAAAAATAGTAATTTTAAATGAATATTCAAATTCTATTTTTCAAGGATCGATTCAATGGCTGCAATCTTCTTAATTTTTTCTTTTAATTCACTGTCTTTCTCTTCGTTAGAAATCTTCTGACCTGCTTTATCAAAATTATCATTAAAGAAAGGAAGTGAGAATGTTTCTACTACATTTCCACCGTGGAAAGGGAAACGCTTTGATGCTGCTTCCAAAACTCCGGCTCCTCCTCTACCTCCAGGGGATGTAGACATCAATAACATTGGTACTTCATTCCATACGGTTCTGTCCTTGATTCTTGATACCCAATCGAACACATTTTTAAATGCTGTAGAATAGGTTCCGTTATGTTCTCCTAAAGAAACCAGTAATAAGTTTGCTCCATCAATTTTGGCTGCAAAATCATGGGCTTGCTGAGGAACACCTCCTGCTAATTCTCTCTCATGCTTATAGATGGGCATTTCGAAAGGATTCAAATCCACTACCTCTACTTCTGCATTTTCAAATAATGTTGATGCATAAGCCACCAACTGCTTGTTCATTGAAGCCTCAGAATTACTTCCTGCTATTGCTAAAATTTTCATATGTAGTATTTATTTTTTTTGTATACAATCACCATCTGCAAGAATTTTGTTGATGATCATTCTATATTGTTTTTAATTTTTAAGGATACAAATTTAGTTTTTTATTTAAGATAAGCAGGCAATTCCATGGGCACTTCCATTAATAATACTTCTGTGTCTTCCTCTGCTTCAATATTAAAGCTTTGGGTATCCCAGATTCCCAACCCGTCTCTTTCATTGAGGATACGGTCGCCCACTTTAGCACTTCCTTTTAAAACAAAAGCATAGACTCCGTTTCCTTTTTTGTTGAGCATATAGTTTTTACCGTTTCCTTTTTTAAAATTAGCCAGATTAAACCATGCATCCTGATGGATCCAAACTCCGTCATCATTTTTATTTGGTGACAAAATCTGTTGAAAACCATTGATCTTTTCTCCTTCTTTTATGCTTTTCTGATCATATCTCGGTTCAACATCCAATTCTTTAGGAAAAACCCAGATCTGTAAAAATTTTACCGCTTCATCTTTATTTTTATTGTATTCACTGTGCATTACACCGGTTCCGGCACTCATCACCTGGATTTCTCCTTTTTTGATCACTGCTGTAGTTCCCATTGAATCTTTATGTTCCAGATCTCCTTCTAAAGGAATGGATATAATTTCCATATCTCTGTGAGGGTGTGTTCCGAATCCCATTCCCTGAGAAACGGTATCATCATTCAATACTCTCAAAACACCGAAGTTTGTTCTTTCTCTGTTTTGATAGTTTGCAAAACTGAATGTATGGTATGAATTTAACCAACCATGATCGGCATGGCCTCTTGAATCTGCTTTATGATATACTGTTTTCATTTCTGTGATTATTTATGGTACAAATGTACGGGATGTACAATAGGAAATTGTTGATGTAGGTTAAGAAAGGAAATTGTTGAGAGAAAAGGAGGAAGCTAAGATTTCCTATAAGCTTATGAAGTTACTATCTCATATATTGTTTACACGCAAAGACGCTAGTTTTTTTTCCTGCCTAATGCTTTAGGGCGCAAAGATTTTATCTGCGATAAAATTTTACAGGTGTTTTTTATGAATGATCGGGTGATTGATAAGCTAATGGATGAAGAGAGTATTAAATAATCCGTATTTAGATTCTTTCAGGGCGCCCTAAAAAATGCAGGGTATAGGTTGGGGCTGAAGCCTTTGGAAATATTGAAAAATATAAGAGTGGGCTAAAGCCCACTCCTATTGAATATTAATTTTGTTATTTTATATTATAGATGCTATACCTGCGGTTTCATTTTTCCATCTCCAAAGCCTAGCTCCTAGCTAAAAATGTACCTGTTGAATTTCTTTTTCAATTTTTTTGGGTGTTTCGTTATCTGACTGAATAAAAATCATAGTAACCACAGCTCCAATCAGCATACAAACACCTCCTACCACGACATAATCCATTGCCTGTTTACCAAAAACATTGCTTACAATAGGCCCACCAAATAAACCATTAATGATCTGTGGGATTACAATAAAAAAATTGAATATTCCCATATAAACTCCCATTTTCTTTTGTGGAATTACCTCAATCAACATTGCATAGGGCATTGCCAGAATACTTGCCCAGGCAAAACCCAACCCTATCATGGAAACCCAAAGATGGTTTACATCTTTAATGAAATACATAGAGATCAGTCCCATACCCCCGCAAAGTAAAGCTAATGCGTGAGTCTGTTTTTTACCAATCCATTTGGCAATAGGTGTTAGTAAAAAGGCAAATGGAACTGCCCAAAGGTTATACATTCCGAATAATTTACCGGTTAAATCTCCGGCATTATTAAATTCTTTAGAATGGGTATCTTCCGGGGAAAGCCCAAAATGGTGAGTTGCCAGCGCACTTGTGGTAAATACCCACATGGTAAATAATGCAAACCAGGAGAAAAACTGAACAATCCCCAGTTTTTTCATCTGGGTCGGGATCGTTGCAAAATCTTTAAAGATATCTGAAAACCTGGAATATTCTTTTTCTTTTTCATCTTCTTCGAATTCGGCAAACTCCTTAGGAGAGTATTCCCGGGTACTTATAATGGTATATAGGATAGCTGCCAAGAGCAACGCTGCCCCCACATAAAAAGAATAAATCACATTATCTGCCACAAAGCCTTCTGGAGCGACATTGGAAACACCTAGTTTTGTTAACCAATCCGGCAGGTATGAGCCAAGGACCGCTCCAATACCAATTAAAATCGTCTGTATGGAAAACCCTAATGTTCCCTGATGCTTCGGAAGCATATCTCCCACTAGTGCCCGGAAGGGTTCCATGGCAATATTAACGGAAGCATCCATCATAGCGAGAAAAATAACAGCTAATAAAAGTGCATTGGCGGCAAACATCTGAGTTACGGAAGCAGCATTAGGAAGTAATACTAATCCTATTGCGCACAAAACGGCTCCAATAAGGAAATAAGGCTTTCTTCTTCCTAAAGGACTCCAGGTATTATCTCCCATATGCCCGATAATGGGTTGAACAATCAGTCCGGTAATGGGGGCTACGAGCCAGAACCACGACAATTCATGAACATCAGCTCCCAAATTGGCAAGGATACGGCTTGCATTTCCATTCTGCAGTCCGAAAGCCATCTGGATTCCCAGGAATCCCATACTCATGTTGATAATCCGGCTAATTGACAGCTCCGGTTTTATTTTTTTAGCCATTATTTTTATGATATTATTTAGTTTTCAACTGTTGGATCAGCACATCTTCAAGGGCTATTTTTTCAGCAACTACTTTATCTACCACATCATTAGGAACCGTCACAGAAAGGACATATTGCTTTACCTTCCAGCTTCCGTTGATTTTTTCTACCACTCCTGAACCCCTGCATATTTTCATTTGAGTATCCAATAACTCATCAAACCAGGCCAGCTTTCCATCTTTACTGAAATAAATATTTCTTTTAAGAGAGGTAAAATTCCAGGTTCTCTTTTTGTCAAAGTGAGGTTTTGCCCAAACCATGAATTCTTTTTTATTCCAAACTTCAGTAGCATCTGTTCCAATAAAGGTAGATTCATCCGCAAAGAAATTAAAATAGGTATTATAGTCTGCTTTTGCGGCTGCTACATTAAAGGCATCAAGCATGGTACTGATTTCCGACTTTTCTTTCTCAAATCCATTTTTTGATTGTGCGGAAAGTACAGAGAATCCTAATAAGAACAGGATCAGTGTATGTATTGTTATTAATTTTTTCATAAAGTAATTATTTTTCAAGTTCGATGATCAATGGGGTTTTTGCAGGTACCATTACGCTGTTTTGTATTGTCAGTTCTTTTCCTGAAATAACATCTTTTCCTTTTGAAAATCCTTTGAGTGATTCTTCAAAACGTTTTAAGTCTAACGTCTGATCTTTTTCATTATTATTCACAATCACCATTACGCTTTCTTTTTCGTTATATCTGAAATAAGTAAAAATACCATCCTGAGGAACGTAATTTTTAGTTTTACCGTTATGGATCACCTCTTTACCTTTTCTCCAGTTCAGTAATTTGCTGGTGAACTGAAAGAATTCTTTTTGTTCAGCGGTTTGTTCAGACGGATTGAATGCATTCTGTTTATCTGATTTCCATCCGCCGGGAAAATCTCTGCGGATATCTGCATCTCCTCCTTTGTTTTTATCTCCACGCATTCCTATTTCAGATCCGTAATAAATCTGGGGGATTCCGCGGACTGTGGAAATCATGGCAAGGCCCATTTTATAAGCTTTGGGATCTGCATTGAAGATTTCGTTCCATCTTTCGGTATCATGATTTTCAAAGAATACCAGCACATTATTAATATCCGGATACAGGAAATCGCTGGTAAAGGAATCGTAAATTTTTATCATTCCCGTATTCCAGCTTTCTTTTTCTTTAAAAGCCTTTGGCATATCTGTAAACAGCATAAAATCCATTACTGACGGTAAATTGGAATTATAGCCTGCTGCTTCCCCTGTTTTGGAATTTTTCTGCCAGGCTGAAATTTGCCCTGCTGTATATAGCCAGGTTTCGCCTACAATATTAAATTTGGGGTATTCGTCGGTAATCGCTTTGACCCATTTTGCCATCGCTTCTTTATCGTTATAAGGATAGGTATCTACACGAAAGCCTCCTAATCCTGCATATTCTATCCACCAGATCGCATTTTGTGTCAGGTATTTTAAAACTAAAGGATTGTTTTGATTGATATCAGGCATTGTTTTATCAAACCAGCCATCCAGCGCATATTTTTTATCAATATCTGAAGCATTGGTATCCAACTGTGTGGTGGTTTTATAATTGGAACGTTTGAAGCCTTCATCTCCGTCCTTAAACCAATGAATCCAATCTTTTGCTGGAAGATCTTTGATCATCCAGTGTGAAGTTCCCCAGTGGTTGGTCACATAATCCATCACCAGCTTCATATTCCTTTTATTCAGTTCGTGGGATAAACTTTTGTATTCTTCGTTGGTTCCGTATCGGGCGTCTATTGTATAGAGATCAGTTTGGGCGTATCCATGATAGGAATAGGCTTTTTCATTGTCTTCATTCACCGGAGTTAACCAGACTGCTGTGGCACCAAGGTTCTGAATATAGTCCAGGTTATTAATGATTCCCCGAAGATCTCCGCCATGTCTGCCATTGGGTAAACTGCGGTCTACTTTCTCTGTCAGTTCCGGTTTGGAATCATTCTTTTCGTCACCGTTAGCAAAACGATCCGGCATAATCAGGTACATGACATCTTTTGAGGTAAAAGATTCCCGGTTTGCAGAATTAGGTTCTTTCTGTTTCAGTTCGTACATATAAGAGGCTAGATTCTTCTTCCCTTTTTTGATATTGATGGAAAACTTAGGAACATTTATTTCACCGGTATTGACAGTAATAAAAACATAGTTTGGATTTTCAACTTTCTGAACACCCTTAATCTGTATACCATCTGAAAGAGTGATTTCATGATTCGCGATATCTTTCCCGTACACTAAAAGCTGTAGTTCGGGGTTTTTCATTCCCTTCCACCAAAATGCCGGCTCTACTTTTTCCAATGTTCTTTGAGAAAAAGCGGCAGAAGCTACGGAAAGGGCTAATGCTGCATAAATTGTCTTCATAGTAATGGACAATTTAGCATTAAAAATTTAAATAGAGGTTATTAAGATTGAAATTACTTATAAAGTAACAATGTATTTGTTAATCTTCTATTTTATATAAATTAGAAAGCATTATTAGATTGAGTAAAACAATAGAGCCACCAGGTTGGCAGCTCTATTGTTTCTATTTTATTTTAATTGTTTTGAAAATATCTAAAAATCTTTTTTTATTTTCTTCACTTAAATCACTGCTAATTATAGCAAACTTATTCTTATGAATATCAACACTATCAAAATATATCCCTACTAATCCTTTGCTCTCTTTTTTAGGAAGCATAACCTGGGCTATATTTTTATTGATCGTATCATAATAATAATAATTATCATTATAAATTCCATTTTTATAATCTTGTTCTAAATATTTTGAATAATAGATTTTAGCTTCTTTTGATTTTACCTTCTGATAAATTTCTTTTTCTTCAGTAACTGAATATTCTTCTACAAAAGGTTTATAATAACGTCCATAATAGCAAGAACCTATAATTTTATTATTATGAAAAATGTCGTAAACTTCAGAGTCTTCAGCATTTGCTTTCTTTAATAAAAAATTTGAAGGTAAACTAAAGCTAACATTTCTAATATCCTTGTTTTTAAATGAATATTGATCCTTTTTGTTTTCGCAAGAGTTTGTTAAAATGATTAAAATAACAAATAAAAAATATCGGTACATATTATCGGGTATTTTTTTTATTAAATTCTTGAACAGCTCTTTGCAAATCGGACGATCTTGTAAAATTCGGATTATTTCCTTTGGATGAAGCCTTAAAAACATCTCCTTTTTTAGCAGTCAAAGGAGCAAATGCTGCTTCTGCTTTTTGTTTGGTAGTTACTTTATATAAATTATTATTATCCATAATTGTATTTGAATTTTCATTTGGATATGGAACTCCTGGTTTCGCATATCCTTCATCTAATCCTAACATATGCCCAAATTCATGGAATATTGTATGCCAGAAATTTCCGCCTTGATATTGTACAATTCCAACTTGTCCTCCGATTCCGTCTGTTAAACCATTGGCGTCTGTGCCATCAAAACTACTATAAACATCTTTTGAAGTAATTGTCATAACATTTGCTGTTCCCTTAATATCTTTAATATCTGTAACTACCTTATATACGATTGCCAAATTTTCAATATTATCATTTTGCTCTATTTTACCATTTGCCAATGATCTATTTGCCTGACCTCTAAACTCTTTCCAATCTATAACACCTTGAGATTTGAAGCCAGATTTTGACAAATCTAAATGTTCAGGATTATATATCAAAACGGTCATTGTCATGGATACATTTCTAGAATAATACTGTGTTCCTGACGAATATGTTTTATTATTCACAGATAAAACTTTTGTTATGATATCTGGTGGCATTGGTGCTCTTCCATCTGGATCAATTAAAGTAATAGGATTATCAAAAGTATATGTATATGGTGACCAACTTGGAAATTTTTCCGCAAGAGGATCCACCCCATACCAAATACTCAATCTAGGGTTATAATATCTTGCTCCATAATAATACAATCCTGTTTCTTCATCTAGCTCTTTAGCGTTGAATTTATAAGGATTATTATAAACCCCGGTCATTTGCTCGGCCATAGTTTCACCAAATGGTAAATTTAAGAAAAATTGTGTTGGTTTCATATTCTGATTGGTCACAAAGGTTGCCGTTCCTAAATGGTCCCCATGCAAGTAATATACTCCTGCTTGCAATTGCGGACCTTTAGCTAATTCAACTTTCACTTGGCTAAAATCTATTCCTGCCTTTTTAAGGTATAGCTTCAAATCAGCCCCATTATCTTTTGATTTATTTCCAGAGTCAGAAACATTGGTTTGTCTCATCGTTGGGAAATCAAAGTCCATAATTCTGCTTGCCACTCTTTCGGTTCCGGCATAATAATGTTTTGTCAACATCTTATCAGAGTTTTCAACATGATAAGCATTGGGATATACTTTAAAGCTGTTTACCTGTATTGTTCCGGGATCTATTACTTGTCCATTTTGATACAGCTGAGCTCCCTGTTCAAGATTACATTTAATAATTCTTTCCCCATCTCCGTTGTATACATAATACTGAAAGGTTCCCTGGCTATCTTTGTTAACAGCTTTCAAACGATCCTGCTCATCCCAAAATAATCGATCTATCTCTCCATATTTATCATATCCGACCATATTTCCATTATAATCATATTCAAATTTTTCATACTGTCCGGTACTTGCATTTTCAATATGCTCTACTTTATGGGTACCTGAAACGTAATAATATCTGTTATCATATGAATTCAAATCATTTACATTACCATCCTGATTATGTTTCTGATACTTCTGTTCAATTCCACCGGCATTATTGTATCCCATCGTCATTTCAAAATCTGAATTGGTTGTTCCAAAATGAGTCTGTGGATCTCCGGTAAAGCTTCCGTCAGAAGAAGCGAGTCTGTTTAAATGATCATATTTATAATTGAAAACATAATTTCCACCCATTTCATTATATATTCCGGCACTATTTTTCAGTTCTATAATATTCCCTACATAGTCATATTTATAATTATTTCTGAGGAGATCCGTTCCATAATAATCTTTAAGACGATGGGTATTCAGCTTTCTATCAGCTGCAGTATATTCAAACTCTGATTTTGTACCATTTCCTAACTCAGTAGAAGTTCTCTGCTCATAATGATCATAGGTAATCTTTTTAACATATTCATACCCCTCCTTGTTGTATATTCTTTTAAGATTACCACCCAAATCATATTCATATTGTACCAGCTCTCCATCAGCATAGGTAAGGTTCTGAATTCTATTCCAACTGTCATATTCAAATAAAGTTCTGAACTCCATATTGGGAATACCATATCCTGAAATTGTTTTATTTTCCATTACCACTTCACCCATATTTCCATATTCATACTTGGTTGCCCCGGAATTATCTGACTGATAAATAATCTTTCCTGAATTATTTCCTGAACCGGGAGCACCATATTCATAGTGAACATTTGAAGGGTTACTTCCTCCAGGTAGATCAGGATATTGTATATCAGAAAGTCTGTTAATATCATAAATGTAATGAATATATTTTTGAGTAGGACTTGTATTTTCCATGTTGGACGTAAACAATTTTATCATATGTCCGGCAGAGTCATATTCATATCTGTTTACACCATGATCCGGATGTTCCACCTGGGTTCTTCTACCTCCTTTGTCATAAGAGTACAATGTCTTAATACCCATTGGGTCTTCAGTGGACATCAATTCTCCAATCGTATTGTATCTGAATTTCGTAGTCAGTGCCTGTCCATTCAAGTAATTATTGACCTGAGCCGTCTTTCCTTCTGAATTTGTAAAGGTCTCCGATTTAAGCTGAGTATTGCTATTCTGGAAAAGCACTAATGTACTCTTTACCATATTATTCTCAATAGAATACATCGTGTTTTCGGTATGGAATAGTTCATCTACAGTCACTGCAACCCTATCTTTAGTATCACGCTGTACAGACGAATAATAAGGAGAAGGAGCACTCATATTAAGCAACACATTTGTATGATTCGGATCATTAGGAGGATACTTATCTTCAAAGATCGGATGATGCTGTGAAATAGCTCTTCCAATCACGTCATAAACAGTTCTTCCTGATACTGACATTTTCTCCTCCCCATTCAGTAATATATCTTTTTTAGTTTGCACCACTTTCCCCCAGCCATCTGAAAACGTCATGGTTTCTATTGGATTAGACGGATCCTGTGGATTATAATATTGTGTTAAACACCAATAATAATTACTAACATATCCCAAATTTGGATTGGGTGTTCCATATGTATTATAAGAATATTTAACGGTATAAGGCGCCCCTGCATCTCTTTCTTTAGGTGCTAAAATTTGAGTTATACGTCCTTTAGCATCATATTGATATTCAGTAGTATTTCCGGAAATATCTGTAGTTTGTTTTGTAACATCAAATTTTGGATCATATTCTGACGATGACGTATATCCGAAAATATCCTTTGTATTTACTACATATTTATAAGTATCTGTATCATATTCATAATTTAATGTATACCTGTCCCCATTTTCATTTTCCGGATAGGTAACTGTACTTACATTTCCAAATAAATCATAACTGAAATCAGCATCTGAAGTTTCAGAAGCATTAAGTTTTGCGGAAACTCTGAGGACTAAACCTGTATCAGGATCTATTTTTGTAAACCTTTCACGGATTGGATTTGAAGTAGATAGTGCTTCATAAACCTTTATAGATTTAGGTATGCTTATAATATTGTTAGGAGACGGATAATTATGATAATCAATCACAGTATTATAAGTGGCAGCATTACTAAAATGCATTAATTGTTTCACCAATCCTTTATCATTATACGAGAGCCCTTCTGAAACTGTTATGTTACCTCCATTTTCAAAATTTTTCTTTCTGGTAATTCCCAATAATGCAATTGCCATTTTTCTACCTTCTTTCCCTCCGGTATCATAGGCTTCTCCAACAGGGTTATCCAAATCAATCTTTGTATTGTTATCTTTGAATTTATAAACGGTATACTCATATTCAGTTGAAGAATTAAGATCATTGATTCCTGTGTATGTTTCAGTTTTTTTTAATTTACCACTTAAGAAATAGCTCTTATTATGATAGAAATTTATTTTTGATCTATATACATTATTGCTGTACCACATATCATAAGTAGTTACTTTCCCAAAACCAAAAAATTCTCTCTCACGTCTGTCATATCTTCCATCCTCATATTTAAATGTACTTACAATATCCTTATTATTCGTTGGAGATAAATAGGTTGGAGAGAAGATGTCCGGATTTACAATTCGGACTTCTTTCATTACCAGCCTTCCATGAGAGTCATTATAGGTTGGTTTCACAAACTCATAATCTAAGCCAAAAACACTGAAAGGTGCTTTATCTTTAAAATTGGTAACGGTTTTCAGTTTATTGGTTCTTCCAATTGTTGAATAATTTACTACAAATCCATTGTCTTTAGAAACAACCAGATCAGGAAAACCATCACCATTCATATCTTTAAAGGATTTATCTACTTCAGCAATGGAAAGTCCCATATTCCCAGTTACCTGACCTCCTATTTTCAGATAGATCAGTGGGATTGGAGGGAATGGCCACCATACAATTGGGAATGTATAGTAATAGCCTGCTCCTACAGAAACTCCCCCTCTATAGGTTTTAGATTCGTTGTTATAGTCTAATCCACCACCATTTCTAAACAGTTCAACAGCATCGGAAAATCTGTTTCCAAGATTGTATTTCACATATGTATTAGAGCTTCCAACAATTAAAATATCTGCCAATCCGTCAGCGTTAATATCTTCAAAAGTGGTTTTAGATGAACCCAATGCTGCTGATGCAGCCGCACTCACACTTACTGCCAAACCACTCATACCCCCGAAATCAAAACCCAGATTAAATCCAAGTGATCCCACAGGACCCGATGCAAAGGTTTCTGCGTTTTTATAGCTGTAACCATTATCCAGTCCATATCCTAAATTAAGGTAGTATTTCATATTGCCAGAACCACCACCAGTTACTCTATCCGCTAATCCATCTCCATTCACATCCATCCAATAAGATTCTCCAGAATCTTTAGAATCGTAATTTACAGAAGCCTGTGCAGACCATGATGCGGAAGTCTCGATTCCGCTATTCATTGCTACATTAGGGCTATAAGAATACTGATTGGTATTACTTCTTACTTCTCCATTTCTGGATGAAGCCCCTGTCTGGATAAATTTAGCCGCTGAATATTGTGGAGACAATGATTTGGAATAACTGTCTGTGTTCGATATATAAGCATTTACAAAAGAATTACGCAATCCTCCATGTCCTCCGGTAGAATTAGTGATCTGCATAGCATCTTTGTACACCACATCCGGATAACCATCACCATTCATATCCATAAAGTCCTGTAGTGCTATATTCCCATCTCCTACTAAAACGGAGCTTGCATTTTGAATTCCGAAATTAAATAAGCTTCCGCTTAATGTATTCGTTCTCGATTTACTGTAATATTTTTTATTAATAGAGAACATTTTGGTATCTACATTACCCTGAAGAAGCAAATTATCCGGTAAGTCAGGATTTGCAGTCTGTGGATTAAAGAAACCACTGGCTGTTTCATTATCCTTAAATGAATCTGCCATTGCGTATTGTTCAGGACCTACCCCGATCCATTTTTCAGTATAGGTAGTAACTTCATTGTCTCTTGGACCTGTTACCTGCTTATATACAGTTGGGTTTAGTACCGTTACCGGTTTAGGCCCAAAATTAGCCGGGTTTTGGTAGAACCCTGTATTGCTGATCTGCTGGGCAATACACTGCGCTGTTTCATCCTGTGTAGCAAGGTTATTACACATCGGGAAGTTAAGGTTTACCGGTATATTCACCTCCTGCATGGATGCAAGATTGATCAAACGACCATAATTATCTGAAGGAGTTGCCGGATTCAACATAAAACCGTCAGTGTTTCCTGTAGGTACCACATCAGCGTATTCATTATAAAGGAACTGGCTCCAGTTATGATAAAACTGACCTATATTTTCTAATGCTGAAGAATTTATAGAGGTATGGTTAACAGCAGCTATGAATGTATTAGTTCCATAATAAATATTAAATGGATTATTTTGAAATAAAGCACTGTAAGCTTTATAAAAATCATAATCTGCCTTAGTTTTACAGTATACCTGAATATTTAAAGTAACTCCACCTATTGGTGCACTAAAAATATCACCTGTATAAAATTCAGCAGGAGAGTTACCAGAAATTATCTGATTATTATTGACCATATCTAGTTCAACAATACTTCCAGAGCTATTCATAGGAGACATTATTCTTCTTTTAGTGGCAATAGCTCCATTGCTTTTAACAATATAGTAAAAGCTACCAGTAGGAAGACCTGGATTAGAAGGAATATTTTTATTAATCCCAATCTTATAGGTATTCACACCACTTGGGAGATTAAGATACTGCATGTCTATCACAGGATTAAATTCTGTAATAACATCAGAAGGATACCCTGCTACAGCAGTATAATTTTGTGGGTTTCCTGATGTAGGAGAGTAATCCACATTGATTCTATTCCAGTTAACATCTCTAAAAGTAGTGTGAGAATCCGATTCCACAACAAAATTGATCGTAGCCGGAACATCATTTGTACTAAAGGACAAACTTGTTACATTTGCTACCCCCGGGTATAATGGAACGGTATCAAATGGAATATTACTTTTAGCATAGGTCTTAGAGTATATTACCTCTCCTGTAGTGGAGCTTGCCGTAGTTTTAATAATTTTAAAGGTAATATCATCCTGAGAATTTGGAAACGTAATTTTTGGAACTGTAATGCTAATGTTTCCCGGCGTATCTATAGAAATAGGTTTGGTATGATTATTTAAAAGGAAATTATAACTGTATGCACCATTATTAGCCCTGAACCCGTCCTGAGAAAGTCCTATAGAAATAGGTTTAGGAATTCCCACATAGCTTATCGTAGGATTAGACATCACTTTAAAGCTGTAATTGTCATTTTTATGCAGCCTTATGAATACTTTGTCTCCCGATTTCACATATAATTTTGAAGCATCATTAATTCCTAAATGATCAGTACTTGCAGGTGGCAGAGCTTGTATTTGAGAATAATAAGCATTATAGCCGGTAATTGATATAAATTCTGACGGCATTCCTGCTGTAAATTCTTTTAAATAAATTCTCCCATTTTTCTCAGGAGTAGTCGGATTTTTAATTTCCACCGAATACTGTGCTTTCGCATTAGGTACATTTTCAACCTGCACATTATCTTCGAACCTAATGTACCCGTCTCTTGAAGCTACCCAGACTTTAACAACATCATTTTTAGAGATATCCTGCCAGGTTCCTTCCAAAGGAGAATTATGCTGGATCATCGTATCTGCAACAATCACCATATTTTCTGTATTGTCGCTATATTGTGTCATTTCGACCTTTCCGTCTGTTGGATTAATTCTTCCGAATAATACCTGACCATCTTTAGCCACATCCATCACGCCATCAGAGTTAGCATCCAGGATAAAAGCTGAGGTTTCACTTTTACTGGTGGCCCACATCTGTGAGAAGTTGAACCCAATTCCAAATACATTGATACCGGCATCATAGCCTATATTCTGGGTTTTAGTTTTGGTAAGGGAGAAATTACTATTCAGATGCCAAATTGGTTTTTCCGCTCCAAAACTGATATTTCCACTGGCAAGGGTTCCCGGCCGAAGAAATAATCCACTGCTTGGCTTTCTATAGATCAAATCCGGAATACCATCGCCATCAAAATCCATAAGTTCCTGGGCTTTCTTAGCTTCAGCTTCTGAGTGACCTAAGTTAAAAGATGCCATTACATGGCCATACGCTCTGGTAGGGCCAGGCAGAAGAAAGTCTAAACCAACCCCTGGTACTCTTCCGTTAACACCCCATTCAAATGTATTGTTAGCTGAAATTTTAGAAGGTTTCAAAAAGCCTGGCAAAATAGGAAATGCATCTCCCCCACCTCCGGCATTAATATCTACAGAACCTCCAAAATTGACAGGACTGCTATTGGGTGTACTTTTGATATCATCAAAATATTCAAAGTCAAATTGTTCAGTTAGCAAGCTATTATATGCAACATCGTTAGATGTATCCTTGTGTACTACACTTCTCAATAATGTTTTAAAAAATTGTCCTTCCTTATAAGAGAATGTATATGTTCTTATCAGTTCCCCATCATATTTTACATATATTTTAGAGAGCTTATAAGGTTCTACTTCTTTCACTCCTCTTTTGCCCGTGATACTAATATCCTGCCTGGTAATTCTGCTTTCTTTTTCAAATTCAACGGTATAGTATTTCAGATTCTGACCATCCATTTTTGTATAGGTAATCTTACTGATATGAAAATAGCGTCCTCCGTTTAGGTTTTCATTTTCAGCAGTAAGTCCTTGTATCTTTATATTTTCATATTCATATTCAATATAATTTTTGAGAGCATCCTGCTCTTTCCAAACTCCCCAATGAACAATATTTCCATTATCATCTTTAATGACCGTATTTTCAATGACACCAGATTCATTACCTCCATAGTAGGCTTTACCTCCCTTTGTATTGGTAACTACCCATCGGTAATCCTTAGGAGTCGTTCCATATCTTTCAATTTTTGAAAAATCATGATTTCTTCTAAGGAAAAATGTTTTTTTATTATCTACTAAAAGTGTATCTCGTTTTTGCTTTCTGGTTGTAAATATATTACTGGTTTCACTGATATTATTATGTCTGTGAGGCAAATAATTACCATCATATACCAAAGTCTCACCGTTTAATGAATACAGCTCGGTTTCTGTTGCTCCATCAAAACTCGGAGCCCCCCATCGGGTATCAATAGCTATAGCCTGAACACCACTAACATCCCATCCTTCTCCCATCCAGCCATTAGATTTATTACTATCGTAGGAAACAGAGACACTGGGCTGCATTCCTTTCCTTCCTGATGGAATTACAATAGGATATGACACATTTGATCCCCCTTTTTGATTGGCATTTGGAGGCGAAATAAAATTTCTTGCTGCTGCTGCATCACCAGCTTTCAGGCCACTTATTGCTGTAGGATTAGAAGCTCCTAACTGCGGAGATTCCGGTACAGAAATAATTCCATTGA
The DNA here is from genome assembly GCF_003385455.1 of Chryseobacterium rhizosphaerae. Lineage (GTDB taxonomy): Bacteria > Bacteroidota > Bacteroidia > Flavobacteriales > Weeksellaceae > Chryseobacterium > Chryseobacterium rhizosphaerae. The sequence continues at coordinate 72,697 of NZ_QNUF01000004.1, forward strand.
TATAATCACCATCTCCTTTAGTTTCTACAGTTACCATTTTGGTTTCCGCATTCACTACAGAGGTGGGATCTGCAATCCATTTTCTTGAATTATAATCAAAATAAAATACTTTAATTTCTTTAGCTGATCTTACGCCAAGCTTTTTCTCATCATAAGGAAATGATAATTTCACTTTTTTAGTAAAATTCCCTGATCTGGTACTTACACGATATGCAGCAGCATTTACAGAAAGATTTTTAATCTCTCCATACACAGAAGGGTAATCCTTTTTTCTCAATTTCAGTATTTCAACCTGCCCGGATTCTGCTACTGAATTCTTTTCAATGCTTACCGTAGCATTCTCATACTTTTCATTGTATTCCGAATCTTTTGATACAGTGACAATGAAAGGTGTAAACCTGACTTCATTTACAATTTTAAATGAAGGCACACTTTGAGCAAGCGGATATTGTTTTGTTCCAACAGAAGAAGAAACAGATACAAATCCTCTTTTCTTATCTTCATCTGAAAGTTTAACAAGTGTTTCAAATTCTCCTCTGGAAGATTCCACCATCTGGCCATTGATGTTTACAGTCTGGGATCCCCAATGGCTATCCGAACCTTTTACATATAAATGGTCTTCGGAAAGAAGTGTAGAAATCCCGTTTTGTGGATTCAGATTTTTTTCAAGTACTATTTTTACATTCTTTACCCGATATTTTATTCCGTTCAATGAAGAGGTAAAGAGAATCGTATTTTTCCCCTGATGTAATGAATTTAGGCTGATCTCTTCTTTTTGTTCACTCCATTTATTGCCCGGAACAATAATATCCCCACCGAACGCAACATTCCTGTTGATGGATCTGGAGACAGATTGGTAAGAGTCAAGCCCAAACAGCTCGTACTCCAGATACGCTGCAACATTTTGGTTTTTAACTTCCGGAAGGTTTATGGTGAAGAAATTATCTGTTGCATCATCTGATTCATCATCAGAGAATTCACCGATAATACCTTGTTTTTCTATCGATTCAAATACATTCGCCGGTTTTTCAATACGTGCGGATACTATTTCATGGAATCCTTTATTCTGAACACTCAAGCCTTCTGCAGGAGAAGGAGCTGCTGATATTTTGTTCAGCAGAGGAGTGGAATGATTAATATGATCGGATAAGGAGGATGCTGTAGTGCTATCATTTTGATGATAGACATATTTCTTCATAAGCTGAAGTTTGAAAGCCCTCACTTTCTGTCTGTCCTCTTTCGTAAAACTTGCAAAAGTAAATACTGAAGCAAAGAATACTAAGATGAGAAGATACTTTCTTCTCAACCTAATGGGTAATTTAGTTTTCATATATTAAGGGAAATAGTATTAATTAATCAACGACCACTTTAAAAGCCTTAATCAGTTTTTTGTTTTGAGTAAGTACGACCAGGTAGGCCCCTTGTATCTTGAGGCTGTTTTGATATATCGTAATTTTCGAATCTATTTTTTCGGTAGAAAGAATTCTTCCTCCTCCATCATAAATGGCAATCTCAAATCCTTCTGTCGGTGGGAACTTCACTGTAAAATTATTGTTCATTTTCACAGGGTTCGGATACAGCATATATTGGAAATCTGAAGTAGCATCACCCGGTCCTTTTGTATAGGCTGGATCATGAATATTATTTTTATCCGGTTGCTTTTCTCCGGTACTATTGGTAGCAAAAGTAAAAACAGCTGAATTTTTATCTTCAGGAAATTCTACTCCCGAATATTCTACCATTTCATCGTTAGCCTTTCCTTCTATTTTTTTTAAACTGCCATCCTCATTTTTAATAAGCATCCAGTAGTTCAAACGTGAATTTTCAGGATTCATCAGCTTTTTAGCGATCTGCAGCACATATCCTTTTTTAGGAATAGTATTGCCGATAAAATTGATTTCCCAATTTCTCTTCAGTACCCTTAAGTTTTCTTTCTCTTCAAAACTGAGATCTTTGTTATCATCAGACCATATCGCAAATGTATAGTTGTCTAACGGAGCATTATTTTCAAAATTAGTCCTTGAAATCTTTTCTCTTCCAATACTGATTGTCTTATCCTCCTGGTTACTGGATTGCTTCTGATTAAGCTCATTGGCATCATCTCTCCCAATACCGGTAGGTCTGTTTTTAAAATCTTTATGTTTTTCAGGGTCCCAGATGACATCCCCTTTACTGTTGACATATTTTACACCCACCAGTGAGATCCCATATTTAATAGACAAATAGGTATGAACCTTTTCCAGGTCCTTTTTTGAAAGCTTTCTGGGAACAAAAATAGCCTCATAAAGATTTTTATCTTCAAGGCCTATATTCAGACGGTCTTTAGGGTTACTGGAAATTTGCTTAGATCCCAGATAAGAAAAAATACTGGGTTTCTTTTTCAGTTCAATAAGCTTATCGCTTCCACTGCTTTTGAAAGAAGTATTGCTAAGCTCTGCAATAATATCTTTATTATACCAGATGTTTTCGTCTTCACCTGAATGATGTACAACGATTAGAGATTGGGCATCATTTTTACTGTAGGTAATAGGTTTTGGCAAGTGTTGCCTTATATTACAGTTGAAGTTGAGCAATGAGCCATAATCGCATTTTGAGGTTTCTCGCAACGATTCGGGTTTTGCTTTTTCCCAGATCTTATTTTTCTGATCAATAAGTTGTGCATTACCATAGAAGATACCTAAGCACAATGCAAGGCAGCTGCACACATTTAAACGGTACTGAGTTTTCATTCTCTATGAGGATTATTAGTACAGCCAAATTAGCAAAAAATATGAAACGAGCATTAAAAATTTAAAAAAATTCAATATTTTAATAAAAAATAACCTTTACAAACCAATAAAACAAGTAAATAAATCTCATTTCATTATTGTGATAAAAAACTAAAAACGGCTTCAAACAGGACATTTTCTTAGAAAAGTAATAAGTATTGAGAGCTTAAAAATCAGTTAGGTTAGAAAGTAAAAAAAATATTTTTTTTCCCTTAATAGAGAATTTTGACTTAACATAATAACAAATTATTTTGAATAAAAACACCTTGAAAAGTCAATTTACACATTGAAAATAAGTTAATTATGTTCAAAATTTATTATTTCGCATGATATAGTCCTCTATTTTTGAAGACCGTAACAATTATCCCCAAATAATGATCACCCTAAACCTTATTATTCTTTTTTTATAAATTTTTGAAAATATCATAGGTGGTAAACTGGAAACATATTTTAATTTATCTTCTCTCTTTTCTTAAAACAGCATCCTTTTATTCATAATAACATCATCTTTTTTCCATTTTAATTCATTTATTATGGATTTATATAAAAAATATTGTGTGGGGAAGAATATTTTTCCTAAAAAACTGGCTTACAATCTCTTTTTATTTTTAGTTTTACAGAAAAAATGTTTGATTTTAGTACTATGTTCCATACTGAGGGCCCGGATGTTGTTTACACATGGACCATTCCTGTATTTGCTGCTATTATTTTTATAGAGATGGCCTACAGCCATTTTAATAAAGAGAAAATTTATGAAACCAAAGATGTAGCAACCAATGTTCTTTTTGCCCTGTTAAACTATGGACTGGACATTATCATGAAGGGCTTTTCTCTTTTTGTTATGATGTTTTTTTATCATCACCGCATTTTTGATTGGGAAGTTGGAATATGGTATTGGATTGCTGTATTTCTTGCCCAGGATTTCGCTTATTATGTCCACCATTATGTAGACCATCACTCACGGGTGTTCTGGGCTGTACACATTACCCATCACAATTCTGATTATTTCAATATCAGTACAGGCTTCAGAAGCCCTGTATTCCAGCCTTTGTACAGGTATTTATTTTTCTCCCCGTTAGCATTCATGGGATTCCATCCATGGCATATTTTAGTAGCGTATTCGGCCATACAAATCTATGGTACCTTTGTGCATACTCAATCTATTAAAAGCATGGGATTTTTAGAGTACATTTTGGTAACTCCTTCGCATCACCGTGTACATCATGCCTGTAATATCAAATATTTAGACCGTAATATGGGAATGGGACTGATTATCTGGGACAAAATCTTTGGGACATTTGAAAAAGAAGACCCTGAAGTTCCTGTAAAATATGGAGTATACCCAAAAATAAAGTCTAAAGACCCTGCTACTATGCTCTTTTACGAATGGAGAAGAATTGGAAAAGATATTCGCCAGCCAGGACTTTCCTTTAAAGACAGGATAAAATATCTTTTTTACTCTCCGGGCTGGAAGCACGATGGGACTGGTAAAACGGTAAAACAATACCAAAAGGAATATAACGAAAAGATAAAAAATAAGCCGTTACCTGAAAAAATAGAAGTTCCAGAACCAGAATATCAATATTCAGATCAATAAAATATTCAATGAAAAATCAATACTTTATTTAAAAAAATAACTGCCCCGGCTCTCTGAGCCGGGGCAGTTTTATAATTGCTTATAAAAATTTATTTTACAGGTTTGATAGAAACCGCGAAACCACCGCTTCTTACCATTTTAAAATTAATCTTAGACTTGCTGGTAATCTCTTTCTTGTAGATATTATAGCTTTGAGGGTTGTCGATATAATCAGCATCTTTTCCATCTTCATAGATTGTTGCTTCATATTTCTTTCCTTTATCCAGGAATGAGAAATCTACGGTATACTCACGCTTATTTTCGTCTGTAATACCACCTACAAACCAATTTTCAGTACCTTTTGCTTTTCTGGCAGTGATCACGTAATCTCCTGGCTCTGCAGATAAGATTTTAGTATCATCCCAGTCTGCAGCTACATCCTTGATAAACTGGAATGCATCCATATGCTTCTTATAGTTTTCAGGAAGGTCAGCTGCCATCTGAAGAGGCATATACATCGTCACATATAATGCTAACTGCTTAGCCAATGTAGTTTTTACAAAACGCTTATCTCCAGGGAAATAATAGTCTAATTTAGTTTGGAAAATTCCCGGAGTATAATCCATTGAACCACCCATCCATCTTGTAAAAGGAAGGACAGTCTGGTGATCAGGCTTATTTCCTCCGAAAGCCTCATATTCCGTACCACGTGCTGCTTCTGCAGAAATATAGTTTGGATAGGTACGGCTTTCACCGGTAGGACGTACAGATTCGTGAGAGTTGACCATAATCTTATACTCATTGGCTTTTTCAGCAATTCTGTAGTAATGGTTGATCGTCCATTGAGAGTAATGATGTTCTCCTCTCGGGATAATATCTCCTACATATCCTGTTTTTACTGCATCATACCCATATTTATTCATCAGCTGGAATGCTTTATCAGACCATCTTTCATAGTTGGCTGCCGAACCGGATGTTTCGTGGTGCATGATCAGCTTTATCCCCTTAGCATGAGCATAATCATTCAGCATTTTGATATCAAAATCCGGGTAAGGAGTAATGAAATCAAAAACAAAATCTTTAGAGTGTCCGAACCAGTCTTCCCAACCAATATTCCATCCTTCGATCAACAGTCCCTGGAATCCATTCTCAGCGGCAAAGTCGATGTATTCTTTAACTTTTGTATTGTTGGCAGCATGTTTTCCGTTTGGAGTCAGTTTCGAGAAATCCGTCTTATCAATATGAACATTCTCCGCTGTAGAATACGCCCACTGTGATTTTCCGATGATCATTTCCCACCAAACACCCATGTATTTTGTAGGGTGAATGTAAGAAGTATCCGTATACTTTGTAGGCTCATTAAGGTTAAAAATCATCTTAGAATCCATCACCTGTTCCGCTTTTGGAGCGACAATAATTGTTCTCCACGGTGTTGTTGACGGAGTCTGAATATACCCCTTAGCTCCCTGTCTGTCTGCTGTCAGGTGCGTTTTGAATCTGAAGTTCTGTGCATCAACTTCCAGATGGGATGCAGGGTAATCCAATACTGCAGCTTCAGCAACGTTGATATACAAAGGTTCTTTTCCTTCTCTTTTAAGCATTAAGGGTGACTGAACTGCATTTTTCACTAATGACTGTGATGCATTGGCATCGAATGCCTGATCCCACTTAGCAGGAATTTCAGAAACTTTAGTTTCCTGATATTGATATTCCTGAGAGTCATAGTCTGCAACCAACCACCAAGCTTTCATATCTGTTGGGAAATCAATTTCAGAATCCTCTTCTCTGATAACGAAATAATTAAGGTTTTTCTGTTGTGGAAATTCATATCTGAATCCCAGACCATCATTAAACAATCTGAATTTTACCACAATACTTCTATCTGTAGAAGCCTGGTTCAAAGTAACTGCCAACTCATTGTAATTGTTGATGTAGTTTTTCTTTTCCCCAAGAACCGGCTGCCACGTCTCATTTTTAGAATCTCTCTTTTCATCTACCTTTGCAAAACCGTTGTTTAAGTCGAATTTTGCATCTTCCGGTTTAGCAATTTCGGAAGCGAATTTTATGGCTGTGTCTTTAAATAATCTTAATCCTAATTTAGAATCTTCAACCACTACTCCTCCATTATAGGTAAGGTTATAGTAAGGTACTCCATTTTTCAGCTGAAAATTCATTTCAAACTTTCCATCCGGAGATTTTAAAGATTGTGCTTTCACACCTACAAACATCATGGAGAGCAACACTGCTCCAACTGTAATTTTCTTCATATTGACTATTTATTAACTTTAGTAAAAGAAAACGCTGCACAGAGCAGCGTTTTACTCAATTAATTTATATTTTATTAATATCCCGGGTTTTGAATAAGGTTAGGGTTAGCTACCATATCTCTTGCCGGAATTGGGAATAGATTTCTATAACTTTCTACTGCTTTCCCCTCTTTTACATTCCCTTTCCAAGGCCACAGGTAAGTAGCTGTTGTATATTTACCAAATCTTATAAGGTCTGATCTTCTCGTCATTTCCCAAGATAGCTCCCTTCCTCTTTCATCTAAGATAAAATCAAGATTTATAGAAGTAACATTTCCACTTGTACTCCCGTAAGCACGTTCTCTCAGCTTATTGACATAATCAATAGCCGTAGTCTGGCTACCTCCGCCACCGCCTCTAAGAACCGCTTCAGCATACATCAGGTAAATATCAGCTAAACGATACAAAGGAATATAAGCTTCTACCCAGTTATTGTGAGCACCAGGAGATCCGTTACTTTTTATATTTTTATACTTGATAAATGCATATCCATCATTAAACGAACCTAGATCATTAATTTCCAGATTCTGATTTGTTGTAAAAAAACGACCTCTTTTATCACTTCCGTTGGCAGGGAATAATCCTACAAATGATTTTGTTGCTCTCAAACCATACCAACCACCATTTATTCCGTAGTCTGCAGCTTTCATATCACCTCCTACAGCAGCATGTACCATGTAAGTGGTTCCACCGTTGGTCTGAGTGTTGATTCCGTCAAAATTTACGCTTAAAATCTGTTCAGAATTACTTATGTTGTTATCTGCTAAAAACAGGTCTTCATATTTTGGCTTTAATGAATAACCGGCTCCGATTACTTTATTACAATAAGTGATACAATCCGTATTTCTTTGAGTTCCTGTATACACTTCAGCATTCAAGTATAATCTTGCCAACAAAGCCCAGACAGCAGCTTTATCAGCTCTACCATATTCATTGGTTCTGGGATCCTTTAACTCTCCTGCAATGGCAAGTAATTCAGACTCTATATAATCAAATAAAGCCTTTCTTTCTATTCTTTTAGGTGGGTTAGCGCTACCCGGCAAATAATTTTCATCAGCAAATGGAACGTTTCCAAACATATCCAGTGCATGATAATAAGACTGTGCTCTTAAAAAACGGGCTTCAGCTCGCATCAATTTTGCCTGGATAAGATTATCTCCGGTAATATTGTTTGTACCCAGCCTTTCATCCGTAACATTTCTTAAAAACTCATTACAATAAGCAATTTCCGTATATACTCTGTAATACATCGCTGCAATGAACTCGTTGGATGCATCCCAGGTCATCTTATGCATAGTATGCAGGTTTCCATCATTCCAACCGATTACAGCTTCATCTGTGGTAACCACATTAAGTGTATATAATAATCTTGTATATTGAGAAAAGCCACCATTGATCCCATTAATATCACTATCCGGCTGATCTCCGTCACCGCTGATCTGGCCTCCCATGGCAAGGCCCCCATACAGTTTGGCCAAAACGTTTTTATAGTTGGAAAAATCTTTGTATATGTTGTTTCCAATCTGATCTGTTATTGGTTCTCTTTCCAGATCCTTTAAACATGAAGCTGCCGTTGTTAACAAAAATGCAGCTGAGATTGGTAATACTATATTCTTAAGTTTGATCTTATTAAGTCTCATCTTACTTCTTATTTAAAATTGAAAGTTAAAGCCTAAAGAATAAATTCTAGGCATCTGATAATATCCATTGTCTATCCCGCCATATACTTCAGGATCTAATCCTGAATATTTGGAAATCACAAAAACATTTTGTGCCATACCATACACTTTCAGATTACTTCCTTTTGAGAAAATTTCCCCAAAATTATATCCAATATTGATATTATCCAATCTGAAAAACGATGCATTTTCGACATAAATATCCGATCTATACTGAAAATCCGAGAACTTATAATCCGCTGCTGTCGAGAATACATTTTGCAAATATTCGTTAGTAGAAGCAGACTTCAGAGAACTGTTGGATGCAGCATTATTATATACATAATTACCCAGTACAGCTCTTGCACTAAGTGCAAAATCCCAGTTTTTATGTGATAATTTGGTAGCAAAACCTAAAATAGCATCCGGTGTGGTTGATTTGTAGTAATACATATCTTTCGTATTGATTGCTCCGTCTCCATTTCTATCCACATAGCCACCACTTATAGGGTTCCCGCTGGCATCATATGCTTGTTCATAAACCCAAAATGAGTTAGGTGCATACCCTACAGCATGAGCTTGAATTCTGTTTCCTGAACCTCCTTCAATTCCTCCTACTTCCATATTAAAGGACTCTCCTCCTCTGTCTTTCAATTTTGTGATGATTGGCTTATAATGAGTAGCATTAAAACTTACTTCCCAGGTTGTATTTTCATTTTTTACAGGGATTACCGTAACACTTCCTTCAATCCCTTCATTTTTCATATCTCCGATATTCTGCCAGCTTGCATTACTTAAACCTCCTGCCGGCTCATCTGCAAATACTAATAAATCTTTGGTATCTTTTCTAAAAAGGTCGATAGATCCTGTCACTCTGTTTTTAGCAAAACCAAAATCCAAACCTATATTCTTTGTAACCGTAGTTTCCCAGGTAAGATTCGGGTTGAAATTGGCGGGACGGAACATATAGTAGGCCTCATTGCCAAACTGATAATACGCTCCGGGGTTACTTGGGTTATAAGCACCAAGAGCCGGATAATTATTAGGTTTGTTTCCATTTATCCCAAGTGCTGGTAATTCCTGTTGTCCGGTTTTACCCCAACCTGCTCTCAGTTTCAATGTACTGATTGCTGAAATATTTTTAATGAAATTTTCTTCGTTTAGTTTCCATGCTAATGATACCCCTGGAAATACTCCCCATACATTATCTCTTGTCAGGTTATAGAATCTGGAAGAACCATCTCTACGTATAGATCCTGAAATGACATATTTATTGGCAACAGTAAAAATAGCTCTACCATAAAAAGAGATCAATGTATTTCTGCTTTCAAAATCCACGTCTTTCACATTATTACCATTACCTCTGTATGTAATAGCACCTGGGATGATAATGTTAAAATCCTGATAGGAATATCCTGCAGTAAGATCTACTCCGGTATTAATAGCGGAGATGTTTTTGGTATAGTTAAAATACGTTTCCAACAACTTATTTTTCTTTTCCATAGAATAGAAATTATCACTTCCTTTATCTTCGTAACCTATTCTATATCTTGCATCCTTTACTTTATGCCCTTCACTTTTAGTATAGTCATACCCTGCATTCACATTAAAATGTAAGTCCGGAAGGAAATGAAATTTATAATCCAGCTGAATATTCCCTAAACCTCTTGTTACAGAAGAAACATCACGAAGACCATCTATCATCCCCAGTGGATTTGAATTTGAATTCACATTATAACCATTAGGAGAACCAGAATCCAACCACTCATAATATCCACCGTAGTTAGAATTCCCGGAATATACCGGCTTTGTAGGATCAAAATAAGTAGCTGCTTTGATTACTCCTCCATCAACAAATCTATTGTCTGTGAAGGTACCTTTTGCATTTACATTTACTGATAAATGATTATCAAAAAATTTAGGATTTAAATTTAAACCTACCGAAGTTCTTCTGAATGAATTTGATCTTACAATACCATTCTGTTCATTATAACCGATAGATAAACGATACGGTAATCCTTTAATTCCTCCTGATAAGGCCACATTATTATCTGTTCCCCAAGCAGCCTGATAGATTACATCCTGCCAGTTGGTACTTGCATTTCCCAATTTCGCTTTATAGCTTGCAGGTGCGTAAGTATTCACAAAGTTTCTAAATTCATCAGCAGTTAAAACATCCACAGTTCCCATTTTTGTAGAAAGTGAAGTAACAGTTGAGAAGTTAACTTTGAATTTTCCAGCACTTCCCTTTTTGGTGGTAATCAAAATTACCCCGTTAGAAGCCCTATTTCCATAAATAGCAGTTGCAGAAGCATCTTTTAGGATATCAAATGTTTCAATATCATTAGGATTAATTAATGATAAAGGATCCGACACCCCGTTTACTCCTACAAAATCCTGAGGAACTCCATCAATAACAATCAATGGAGAATTTTCTCCTCCTAAAGAAGAGGTACCCCTGATTCTGATTTTTGTTCCGGAACCCGGAGCACCACTGTTATTGGTAATCTGTACCCCGGGTGTTTTCCCTTGGATCAGCTGTCCGGCAGAAGTTGCCCCTCCGTTGAAGTCTTTTGCAGTGACAGAAGTAATAGAACCAGTAAGATCAGATTTTTTCTGCTTTCCATACCCAATCAAAACCACTTCTTCAATCTTTTTTTCTTGAGGAATAGAATCCTTGTTCTGCGCATGCATTACTGTACTGGCCAGTAAAAAAGCAGGCGCAATTTTTAATACTGTTGTAAAGTTATTCACAATCATATTTTTTTATAGTTTCGTTTTTTCAGTCATATTTTGGCCTGAAGCCAGACTCGCAATTTATAAAAAAAATAGAATTATTATAAATTTAATATAATTTTAGTTAAAATTATGTATATTACGAAACCTATTTTAGTTAAAATTTTAAATTCCAATATTTTACAACGACTTATGCATAGCATAGTATTTATGCTAAATTAACAAATTGTTAAACATTTGTTTAACTTTATTTCATATCCACATGGAAAAAAATAAAGGTGTCAGGCATAATAACTCCACAAAGAGCGGTATTCAAGAGATAATCCTTATCTTTGCAGTCAAAACTTTACTATAAATGTCAAACAGAAAGATGATTACGGCAGCTTTGCCTTATGCAAACGGACCGGTTCATATAGGGCATTTGGCAGGTGTCTATATTCCTGCGGATGTTTACGCAAGATTTCAGAGAAGATCAGGAAAGGATGTAGCGTTTATCTGTGGATCAGATGAGCACGGAATTCCTATTACCATAAGAGCTAAAAAGGAAGGGGTTACCCCACAGGATATCGTGGATAAATATCACGAGATCATCAAAAAATCCTTTTCAGATTTAGGAATCTCTTTTGATGAATATTCAAGAACAACTTCCAAGAACCATTATGAGACCAGCCAGGATTTCTTTAAGGTTCTCTATGAAAAAGGAAAGTTTACTGAAGAAATTTCTGAGCAGTATTTTGACGAGCAGGCAGGAGAATTCCTTGCTGACCGTTATATTGTAGGAACCTGTCCCAACTGTGGTAATGAGAATGCTTATGGTGACCAGTGTGAGAAGTGTGGGTCTACCCTTTCTCCTTCAGAACTGATCAATCCGAAATCCATGCTCAGTGGAAATGTTCCTATTCTTAAAGAAACGAAGAACTGGTATCTTCCTTTAAATGAATATGAAAACTTCTTAAATGAATGGATTATTGAAGGGCACAAAGATGACTGGAAACCGAATGTATACGGACAGGTTAAGTCATGGTTAAATGACGGATTGAAACCACGTGCAATGACCAGAGATCTGAACTGGGGAGTTCCTGTTCCTCTTCCGAATGCAGAAGGAAAAGTACTTTACGTTTGGTTTGATGCTCCTATCGGGTATATTTCATTCACTAAAGAATGGGCTGAGAAAAACGGAAAAGACTGGAAGGATTACTGGCAAAGTGAAAACAGTGACTTAGTACATTTTATCGGAAAGGATAATATTGTATTCCACTGTATTATTTTCCCTTCGATGATGAAAGCTCACGGAGATTACATCATGCCGGCTAATGTTCCTGCTTTTGAATTCCTGAACCTTGAGAACGATAAGATCTCAACATCAAGAAACTGGGCGGTATGGGCTCATGAATATGTGGAAGATTTCCCTGGCCAACAGGACGTATTAAGATATGCTCTTCTTTCATCAGCTCCTGAAACAAAAGATAATAACTTTACATGGAAGGATTTCCAGACTAAGAATAATTCTGAATTGGTGGGGATCTTCGGAAACTTCATCAACAGAGTTGCTGTTCTTGTTCATAAATATTATGACGGTGTTATTCCTCAAGGAGATGTAAACAGTCCTGAATTACAGGAAATAAACAAAGCAGCAAAAGAAATTTCAGGATTCCTGGAAAATTACGAATTTAGAAATGCTTTATCTGCATTAATGAATCTTGCCCGTTTTGGAAACCAGTATCTTCAGACAGAAGAACCATGGAAAACAATTAAAGACAACCCTGAAAAGGCTGCACAGTCTTTATTTGTAGGAGCACAGATTGCTGTAGCTTTAGCTCAGTTGTGTGAACCTTTCATGCCTTTCAGCTCTGAAAAGCTATTGAATATGTTCAATGTTGAGAAGAAAACATGGAATGATATTGAAACCCAATCTGTTTTAATTGAAACCGGACACAAAATCAACGAATCCTCTCTTCTTTTCTCAAAAATTGAAGATGATGTGATTGAAGCTCAGATCCAAAAGCTGGAAGACACTAAACAAAACAATAAAAAAACAAACCCTAACGCAACCCCTATGAAAGAAGAGATCACATTTGATGACTTTACTAAAATAGACCTTAGAACAGCAACCATTTTAGAAGCTGAAAAGGTAGAAAAAGCAGATAAACTATTGAAACTTACTGTAGATACGGGAGTAGATGTAAGAACTGTTGTTTCAGGAATTGCCGAAAGCTTCACGCCGGAAGAATTGATTGGAAAACAGGTAATGATCTTACTGAACCTTGCTCCAAGAAAAATCAGAGGAATTGAATCTCAGGGAATGTTACTATTAACAACTAAACCTGATGGAAAATTATCTTTCGTAACACCGGATGACAGCAATGTCGAAAACGGTATTGAGATCGGATAATTACCCATTCACTCATATACAAAGAGGCTTTCTTCCAAGATAGCCTCTTTTTGATTCTATATGATCCGCAGTATCATTTATAAACACAGGATAAGGTAAATATTTCAATATAAAAACGTTTTTACAAATATATATGGTAAATAAAAGCGTACTGAGGAAACTCTCAGATTCCGAATTAGAAAAATATATAAAAGAAGGCAATCGTTTTGTGTCAGAAGCTGTCTCGATGGCTTTTGAGCTATTAAAAGAAAGAGGACGGGTTTTTACCGAAGAGGAAAAAGCCGCAGTTCAGGAGTTGATTCAAAGTAAAAAAAATGCAGAAGAAGCAAAGCTTACGGAAGAAAAAGAGCTTTGGAAGGATCATATTACAGAAGATCCTACTGCTATCAAACTGTATTCTAGGATGACCGTTTTTATAAGCAGTGTTATTCTGGGCACCATTCCCGGAGCTATTTTATTGTGCCTGAATTTAATAAAATTAAAAAAATATTTCCCGGCTCTCCTTACATTGATATTCGGCTTTCTTTTTTTCTTTTTGCAGGAATATGTATTTCAATCTCATTTTGACTTCACCACCACCTCACGATCCAGTCCTGAAATGGGAATTATAGTAATCGGAACATTAAGCCTGGTCGGTATCTGGGTAGCTACTATTCCCAAAAAGCTTCCTTATCAGGCAGAGTCCTATATTTTCCCTGTTATTTTATGCATTGGAACGGCAGTTCTGATGTCCTATTATTACCGGGATTGGTTTTCCATATACCCATTGCTTAAGATTCTCCGTTTATTCAGATAAAATATTGGTTTTAGCATGCGTTTTTAGAAGCTGATTCCCGCTATCCACTTTTACTCCTCGCGCCCAAGCTGAACAGGCCAAATCTGGCTGCGGGGTAACCGTTTCTATCGGGGCTAAAAAAATCATTCCGTAAGACTGGATCTTACGGAATGACAATATATATGAACATCGGCAAAATTGCTTCGTAGGCCGATGATTGCTATTTCTTGGTCAGTTTTGCCAAATAAGAATCCTCATCCTTCAGAATCCGTTCTATTTTAAATCCATTATGCTCCGCTGCATTTTTCAGGGTATTGAAATCGAGATACAGCCATGTGATCGGCTCCTCAGATTCCCCTTTATAATGAACCACATAGTCTAACTCCCCATAATATCCACCGGCAGGGATATACACACCACCATCTTCATCCCGGTCAAACATATAGAGAATATCAGTACTGTCGATCAGAATTTGCCCGTTATCATTTAATAAAGCATGTAATTTTTGAAGATAGGGATCTATTTTAGGTAGACTTTCAAAAATTCCGGTACCATTCATCAGTAATAAAACAGTATCGAAAGTTTCTCCCGAAAAATCAAGAATATTTTCACAGACAGCATTTTTGATCCCTCTCAGTTTACAAACTTCAACAGATTTAGGTGAAATATCCAGCGCCACTACCTCAAGGCCTTTTTCATTCTGAAGATACAAAGCATGAGAACCGGCCCCTGCCCCTATATCCAAAACTTTTCCTCCGGATAACTGCAGTGCCTTCTGCTCAATACCATTCATTTCTTCAAAATCTCTGAATAAGTAATCTACAGGAAGTTCATCCAGTTCAGAAATTGATGTTTCAGTCTGCAGATCTTCCGGATTGTCATTGTGATAATAATCCCAGATTGCTCTGCCCATTAAATCTTTCATGCTGCAAAGATACAAGTTAAAAATGGAGAATTAAAAGTTGAAAATTGAAAATTTGCCGTCCCAATCTCAGTAATACAACATCCGCAACACTGTCAACCGAAGGCTTTGCTTCGGTCTTTAAATGATAAAGATGAGTGGAATAATTAATATTTTAGGTTTTGGCTAAAGCCAGATGATATTTGATGGATATGGTAAGCAGACTAAAGTCCACACCTCTTGAATTTTAACAATACATCCTTATTTTTTACTTTCTCCTGTAAAAAATAAATCTTCTCTTCACCACAACCTATCACCTATTACCTACTCCATCGAATCCTTCTCCCTATGTCTGTCCGCCTGGGACTCATTTTCAGCTACTCCCGCTTTCCAGTAAGAATACGCATACAGTTCCTGGGAAGTCCAGTTTTTATCTTTTCTCAGATAAGTACGGATTTCTTTAACACTTGAAAACTCGCAGGCCACATAACCAAACTTCCGGGTTTCAGGAATTTCAATATTTTTTACCGCTTCCGGCATCTTACTGCCGGTCTGAGGTTGTGCATTATGAAGCCACTTAAAATCAATATCTGCTTGAGTTGCTAAGAGCTGCTCATCTTCTTTTCCATGAACTTCAATGATACAGACCCCTTTTGCAGTTGCCGGCAGGGTTTCTAAAATAGCACTTAAAACAGGAATTGCGGTAGCATCTCCCGCTAATAAATACCAATCGGCTTCAGGATACAGCTCTTTTCCATCCAGCCGCATCATCACTCCCAGTTTGGAACCAGCTTCCGCATCTCTCACCCACTTTGAGGCCGGACCACCGTCTCCATGATCTACAAAATCAATGATCAGCTCATTTTTATCAAGATCAATTCCTCTATGCGTATAAGTCCTGATAGCCGGAGCAATTTCCTTAGCAGGATATACCCATTGATGATTTTCATCCAGGGTTGGAAAATGAACTTCGTTTAACCCAGCCGGAGGAACTGCAATTTTATTATTATCTCCTACCACTGTGTTTTTAAACAAATGGACTTCAGGTGAATATAAATAAACCCTGATAAAATGGTCAGTGATGTATTCTTTTCTGGTCACTTCGGCAACAATCTGCCCTGTTGAAATTTTCGCCATAACTGAAATTTTTTTTAAAATTAATATCCGGTTTCCAGCTAGCGTCAGAAACCGGATGTCTAAGAAAATATCATTCAGATTAAGGCTGTATACCCTAATCTATTTTTAAAAATCAAATGTATAAGACAGGTTGAATGTTCTTCCTCTTCCTTTGTAATTAAACAGTTCAGGAAGTCCGTAAGAAGAATATAAAACCTGAGAACGCTTGCTCCAAATCGTCTGATAATCTGTATTAAACAGGTTCTGGATTCCTACATTGAATTTACCCCAGTTGAATCGGTAGCCAACCATTAAATCAGAGGTATTATATCCTTCCACTACATTATTAAGCTCGTCTTTCTGTTTGAAATTCTGCAGCGACTGGAATCTGAACGACCAGTCCTTAATAGTATATCCAATATAAGTCACTAATTTTGATGGAGAAGCGTTATAGATCTCCTGCTTTTGCCATTCTCCTTTATTATCTACCTCAGATTTAATCAAAAGTCCGCTGGCTCCGAAGTAAACCCCATTGCTTAAAGCATAGGAAACCTCAGCTTCGATTCCCATATTCCTTAATTTCAAATCATTCACCAGGATCTGAAACGTCTTTTTATCTACTGCAACACTCTTGTCAGAATTACTTAAAAACCCTGCAACCTGTGCTCTCAATCCACCTTTATTGACACGGTACCCCACTTCAAACTGATTGGTTTTGATCGCCTGTAGTGGCTGGTCTTTTACATTGATACTTGATACCACATCCCAGTTCGTCCCATTCAATTTATAGGTCCCGATGCCATAAAACTTTGCAGGATCTGCCAAACTTGCCCCCTGGGAAAATGTTCCCCAAACCTGGTGCTGTTCATTGAATTTATACAGTAATCCGGCATTCGCAAGGGTTACATTGTAAGAACTCTCCCCTCCGGGAATGGCAGATGCTGATGCTCCGTATCCCATTGCTACCTGAGTCTGCTGCTCAGAGCCCACAAAATCATCCATTTTTACAGTGATGTTCTGATAACGGACTCCTGCATTAACCTGTAACTTGGGAAGGATATTATACTTTGCCTGAACATATCCTGCATAACTCTGAGAATGGTTGGTAGGATATCTTCCTAATCTGTATTTTGTTTCATTGATCAATCCACCGCTTGACATTGTTTTAGCAATATCATAAACCGACTGATTTCCTTCAAATTTTTCAAAATCAATATCCGCTCCATAAGTAACATTCAGCCCTCTCCATGATTTTGATAATAAAGCTTTGATCCCTGAGTAGTAGGTATCCTGCTGTGAAGATGACATATAGGCTATTTTTCCGCTCTGCAATGTCACATTTCCGGGGAAAGGATAAAATCCTAATTTCTCACCACGGGTAGCCAGTTGTACATATAGGTCCTGTCCGCCAAGAATTCCGGTCCCGGTATAGGCTACGGTTCCCATATAACGTTCTGTTCCTACATTTTTATCGGAAGAAAAACCGTCTCTCATTTCCAGCAAAGAAGCATTTTTCTTTGTAAAAGCACTTAAATTTTCTCCTAAAAACAGGCTTCGGTCTCCATTAAACTTAGAGTTATAATACTGAAGGGAAGCTGTTATTTTATGTTTATTATTAAACTGGTATCCTCCTGTAGCCATGATGTCAACAGACTGGTTGTACTGAAGGTCGGTTTGGGTAATATCAGTAAAAAGCTGATGCTGGTCTGCACCATAGACTCCTCCATTTTGCTGGTAAGCAATTCCCAATCTTCCGAAGAATTTTTCTCCTTTTCCTGCAATAGACTGTGCAGCACGGAAGTCATGGTCATCTTTACCCATAAGTCCTGAACGTGCTCCCAATTCAGTTTCTCCACTGATTCCTTTTTTGGAAGGGGTTTTTGTAATAATATTGATGATACCCCCCGTTGCATTTCCTCCATAAATGGAACTTGCTCCGGAAAGCACTTCAATTCTTTCAATATTAAACGGGTCAATAGCGTCCAGCTGACGACTGATGGCACGAATACTGTTCAATGAAACTCCGTCAATCATTACCAGCGCAGAACGTCCTCTCATATTCTGTCCATAGTTAGTTCTTCCCTGTGGACCAATATCCATACTTGGAATTAGGATGGAAAGCATTTCTTTAATAGGAACCCCGCTTTTGGCCTGTTCCTGAATTTTTTCTTTCTGAACCACCCAGACTGTTCCTGGAATTTCAGAGATTTTTGTAGGTTTTCTGGAGGCTACGATCACCACATCGTCAATACCTTTAGAGGCTATAGAATCCTTAGCGGTCTGGGAAAATAATAATCCTGAAGCTAACAGACCTATGAATGCATACTGCTTTTTCATTCTTTCTACTCGAAGTTTTATAATCCTACAAATATAATTTTTATTACTTCTAAATAAAAATAACTAAAGCTGAAATTATTCATAATTTAAAAGACTATGCAGTCTGGATTTCATGTATAAAATTCATAAAAAACGTAAAATCCCAGCCTATACAGGATCCGGGATTTTACTAGTGAAAAACAAGGTTATTTTTTATACCGCAGGTCCGGCTGCGTCTTTTATTTCTTCTAATAATTTTTTTCGTTCATGAAGTCTTCTTCTTGCAATAACAGATTTTCCGCCAATTACTCTTACAAATCTCAGGTATTGGAAACGCTTGGCTCCAAAATGATGGGTAATTACATAAAACAAAACTCCGAAACCAACCATAATGATATATCCGAATATCTTTTTGGTAGCAATAATAATAGCATTCAGCTGGATAGCCTTCATATTGGCAGCTACATTCTGAGGAGTAACCGTCATTCCGTCCATATAGACGGCAAGGTCTCCTACTGCTGTAATCTGAAACCGGTATTGAAACCACGAATACAGGGTTGAAAAAATACCTACAGCCAAAAAGGTTCTCCAAACCAATACCAGCCCTATTGCGGCAAGCATTTCATCCATTTCAAGCTTATCTAAAGTATAAAACCATACTGAAATAAACAGTGAACACATTCCATAGCCTTTCAAGAACATGGGCAGATACCAATGATCATAACTAAATTCCAATACCATCGAAAAATACATAATGATGGCATATCCTATCATCCCGGCAAAACCTGAAAATATATACATCTTCAGCGGTTTTTCCTTTTTAAACCAGAAAACAGCAATAGCTCCGGCTAAGATAATTCCGGGAATCATCAGTAGACTAAGACCGGCATTCGTCACTTGGTCATATCCCAAAACTCCCACTGCAAAAGTATTCTGAAGAGAGGCTGTTCCTAAAAACATTCCCAACCAAAACAACATAAACAAACCATGCTGAACATTATTTTTGGTAAATATTTTAAATGAAAGGTAAGGCCGTTTTAAAGTTAACTGACGGATACTAAGCAGAGCAAAGCTTATAAAGGCCGCAATACTTGCATTAATGATATGTTTTGAATTCAGCCAATCCTGTTGTCTTCCGAAAGCATACACATATGCCGAAAACATAAAAGTGGATATAAACAGCAGTATACTTAGCCAGTCGATGTAGTGCAGAGGGACCTTCAGTGCAAAATACTTATTGTGCATGAAGATCCAGTGGATAAGCGCCAATGCAAAACATAAAACTGCTGTAAAGATGTAAAACTGTTGCCAGTTGTACAGAAGGGCAAACTTAGCAGCGTAATAAGCTGCTACCTGGTTCATTACCAGAACAAATGTATAAAACAATCCGTAAAACATTCCTCGGTTACCGATCATCATCATTAATGGCAGAAACAGCTCTATAGTCACCATCATTTTCATAAATCCAATCAGAAGAGAGGTAGAAACAAAAATCATGGGTTCTAAAGTAGTGGCATTCACATAGCTCAACAGCCCCAAAAGCACAAGCAGCAATACCATTTTATCTCTCACTTTGAATCTCATTTTCATTCTGAGAACAACCGGCATACACGCTCCCATCCCAATGGTAGTGGCATAATTGGCCCACATGAAATATTCTGTTAACGCGCCGGTACCGCTCACCAAATGGCTGATATTCCCGGTATACACCCCACCAAGCGGCATTACCACTGCAAGCAGTAATACAATCAGCAGCAGCTGTACGGGTTTAGGTACCCAGTCGTTATATAATCCTTTGTTGTACATGTTTTTTTTAGATAATAGATTTCAGATATCAGATAACAGACTTTTAATTCATCTTCAGTCTTCATTCAAAGCATTTGGTCTGAAATCTGACATCTTCCATCTTTTAGTCTTGATTAATATTCACATTCATGTTCATTCCTGCACTTAGTTTATCCATATCTTCTTTTTTATTGGAAGCTGTAAATTCAATTCTTACAGGGATTCTTTGCTGCACTTTAATGAAGTTTCCGGTAGAGTTATCGGTAGGTACGCTTGAATATCTTGATCCGGTGGCCGCAGACACCGCTGTCACCACTCCTTCAAACTTTTTACCCCCCAAAGCATCTGCCGACATTGTTATTTTTTCACCGATTTTAATATTAGGCATCTGACTTTCAAGGAAGTTAGCGGTAACCCACTTCTGACCGTTCAGTACAATGGTAGCTACCTGTTGTCCCGGCTGAATCAGCTGTCCTTCAGAAATCGTTCTTCTTCCCATTACCCCATCATAAGGTGCTGTGATGACCGTATATGAAAGGTTGATTTTTGCCATATCCAAAGCAGACTTCGTTCTTTTAATTTCTGCATCATTGATTCCCAATCTGCTCTTCACTTCCGTTGTAGAAAGATTCGCCGACTGCTTTTGATTGACCAATGTTTCATAAGCTGCTTTCTGGGCGTCATATTCAGTTTTTATCTGGTCATATTGCTGTCTTGTCACTGCTTCAGCGGACAGAAGATTTTTATATCGGTTTAAGTTTTGTTCGGCATTCCAAAGTCTGGCTTTGGCACCGGCAATATTGGACTCCATTACATTAATGTTGTTGGAGACTGTGTTTACAGAAGAACCTGTAGCTGTTTTCTGAGCTATTGCATTCTGATAAGCAGCTTCAGCTTGTCCCAATTGTGTCAGGATTTCACGATTGTCAAGAACCACCAGGGTATCCCCTTTCTTTACCTTTTGGTGTTCTATAAACTTAATGTCTTTGATATAGGCAGAAACCCTTGTATTGATTGGATTAATAAATTCTTCAACCTGAGCCGCTTCCGTATAGGTTTTATTCCCGATATGGAAATATTCACGGATTAACCAAAACAATCCGAAACCAATCAACATAAAAACGATGATGTTAGAAATGATTGCTCTGATTTTATTCTTTTTATTTTGCTTTTTTTTACCTTCTCCACTTGGTTTTGCAGGAGTTTGAGGTGTATTTTGAGTCGTTTGTTCCTTGTTTTCCATTGTGCTGATTTTCAGTTTAAAATTAAAGTGTTCCTGTAGATTTCAAAAGGTTATAGTACTGGTACAAAACATTGATCTCCGCATTGGCATAATCAAGTTCTGACTGCAGTTTCTGGTTCTGGGCATCAATCATTTCTGCCTGCACGGCCAATTGGTTCAGATACTTAGCTTCCGTGATTTTATAGTTCTCTTCC
Source organism: Chryseobacterium rhizosphaerae (assembly GCF_003385455.1). GTDB lineage: Bacteria > Bacteroidota > Bacteroidia > Flavobacteriales > Weeksellaceae > Chryseobacterium > Chryseobacterium rhizosphaerae. The sequence continues at coordinate 94,463 of NZ_QNUF01000004.1, forward strand.
GCCAACCTTTTTGAATCATTCAGGATATCCGCCTGCTGAATTGCTTCCTGGTATTTTGTATAGGCTGCATTCACTCCCATGTCTATATTCTGCTCTGTCAACGTTATGACATCATCAGCCTGGTTCTTTTGCAGTTCACCTAATTTTACCTTTTCTTTTGTTTTATACAGTGTATCTATATTATAGCTAAGGGAAACACCGGTCTGCCATCCTCCGGAATACATATCCAACACAGGGTTTCTTGTGGTAATCGGCCTTTGCAGGGTATACCCCCCAAATCCAGCTATGGTAGGCATGTTATCAGTCTTTATAATTTCGATATTCTTGTCAGCTATAGCTCTGTTTTTCTGTGCTGATTTCAGCAGTGGATTACTGTCGTGAGCAAGGCTCATATAATAATCCATCCCGATTCCTGATTCTTTATTTTCAATACTTTCGGTAGGAACAATCTCAGTATCAGGTGGTAGACCTAACGCAATATTTAAATTGTAGTTAAGGATCTTTTTATTGTTGGAAAGGGTTAGAATTCCCTGGTCCAGGTTTTTAATAGCCAACTCACCACGAATCACTTCATTTCGGGTTACCATACCCTGCTGGTAGAATTTCTGGATATTTTTAAGACGTTCCTGAGCCAGCTTTTTGTTGTTTTGAAATACTTCTTGCTGATTTAGGGTTTTGTATACATCCAGATAATTTGAAATCACTAATAATTTCACATCCTGCTTGTTCTTCTCCAAGTCCAATTCTGAAAGCTGCTCCCGAAGACTGGCCATTTCAACAGACTTATTCACCAATCCTCCTTTGAAAATCAGCTGTGTCGCCTGTACCGCATACGAACTTCCGTAATGAGGCATGGGAATAGTGGTGGAATTTGAAAAATCTTTGTCAATAGCTACTGCATCTCCCAAATAGAACTGGCTTGTAGAAGCCGTAATGGTGGGCAATTTTTGAAGTTTTACAACATTGGTGTTCTGTTTGGCGATGTCAATATTCTGTGCAGAAACTTTTAACTGCTGGTGATTTCGGACTGCCAGTTCGGCAACCTCCCCGGCGGTCATCTGTTTAATCTGTTGTGAAAAAAACAGCGCAGGAAAAGCTGCTATCAAAAGAGATAGTGCTGTTTTTATTTTCTTTGTCATTTTACCTTGTTTTACGGATACAAAGTTAAAGCAATACCAAAATCAATCAAATGTTTGATTTTTGGAAAAAGATGTTCAAATGTAGGATTTTAGTTTTCAAACTGATGCCTGTATTGTTTAGGGCTTACCTCAAGATGTTTCTTAAAAAAGTGTGAAAATGAGTATTGATCACTAAATCCGAGAATAGAAGAAACCTCTGAAACCGGTTTATTAGAGGAGTTTAAAAGCACTTTTGCTTCATTAATGACAATAACAGCAATAATCTGGCTGGCGGATTTTCCTGTAATAGACTTCACGACTGACGAAAGATGTCTGGTTGTAATGGATTGCCGTTCTGCATAGAATTCTACGGTCCTTTCTGTAAGATGATACTCTGCAAGATCGGTAAGAAATACAAAAACAATCTCTTCCTGTCTGGACATCTGGTTCATAGAGTTGTTATCCTCTTTGGAGATAATTCCTGCCATCTGGTAACAGAAAACAGAAAAAAGATGTTCCACCATTTCTTTTTTGTACAGCATTTCCGTTTCAGAATCCAGAATATACTTCAGGAAATTGACGCTTTTCCAAACCACCTCCATTTCACTTTCCAGAAAAGGGACTCCTTTGTTCATCTGCTGTCTGAAGTAACGATAGGTGATCAAGCGATTGAATTTCAATGATAAAGTAGAAATAAATTCTCTTTTATAGGAAACCATTCGGGATTGGAAATCATCGCTTACCGCTACAACTTCATAAATCGTTTGTGGATCGGTTACCATAAACATATTGGATGAAAGCTCCAGGTCATTGAAATGCTGCCTAAGCTTTAGAGTTCCGGATTTAATAAAAATAAACGCCGGATTATCGGGACGGAACGGCTTGTCAACAGCAATTCTCTCAAAGATATTGCGTTGGGTAAAAATTTCAACTCCGAATTTTTCTAGGGCAGACATATCACAAATTTAAGCAAACTTATTCCCGATTACAAAATTTTATTATTTTAGCATTTACCAAATTCACTATAACTATGAGAAAGGTTGATTTATTATTTGCAGAATATAGCAAGAGCCATAGAAACGCAACCAACAAATTGATCCACTGGATCTGCGTACCTTTGATTTTCTGGGCTCTCCTGGGCTTCGTTTCTCTCATCCCATCACCACATTTCTGCTTTTATTACTTTGGATGCATCAGTATTGTAAGTATGATTACCGTTTTATTGGTTACTTTTTTCTATCTACGGCTTTCCTTCCTGATCAGTGTCATCATGATTTTCATGATGCTGGCAACGGAACACTTTATCTATCTTACTAATGTCCAATTTGGAAAACAATCATGGATCATCTATCTTACCATATTTATTATTACATGGATCTTCCAGTTTATCGGTCATCAAATTGAAGGTAAAAAGCCTTCCTTTCTAAAGGATCTTCAGTTTTTATTGATCGGGCCAATCTGGCTGCTGGGTTTCATCCTTAAAAAAACAGGAATCAGATACTAACCTTCTTCAACATTTGCACTTACCACCGAACAATCTCTTATCTGCCATTCAGAGTTCCCTTAAAATATTATTTTTATTTGTTTGCCAAAAATAATTCGGGTTCCTTACAACCTTTACCATAATAAAAGCATCCTTTATAGTATATTAGGTAGTATTGCCTTGGAAATAAATTTTTCAAGCATACTTTTTGATAACATTATAATAAACTATCTATGAGAACTCTATTGTTACCCTTATTTTTTATTATCCTTATAAATTGCAGTAAATCAAATGCTGACAAACAGGCCGTGAGTGTAGATTTAATGGAGGTAATTCCTGAAGATAAGGTTTCTTCTGCTCCACCACCACCTCCACCACCCGCTGAAATTTCAAAAGCATCTGCATTAACCTCTACCGGTATTCCCAAGAAAATAGATACGATTTCAAGAAAAGTGATTAAAAACGGAGACATGAGAATCCAGGTAGGAGATATTAAAAAAGCACAATCTCAGATCAATGATATCTTAAATAAGAATAAAGCTTATATTCAAAAAGAACAGTTTCAAAATACCGATACCGATGATCATCTGGACCTGACCATTCGTGTTCCCCATAAAAATTTTGATGAACTTGTTAATTCTTTTTCAAATGGGGTGGGCTCTGTTCTTTCCAAAAACATTTCATCCAACGACGTTACTGAAGAATACACTGATATCTCCATAAAACTTGCCAACAAGAAAATATATCTTGAAAAGTACCGTGATATGCTCAAAAGTGCTGCCACCACAAAAGATATGCTGGAAATCCAGGAGAATATCCGGGAACTGGAAGATGAAATTGATGTAGCAGAAGGAAGACTTCGTTTTATTGACGACCGGGTCAATTACAGTACTCTGGAGGTAAGTTTATATAAAGAAAAAGTAAGAAGTTCAGCGACTTCCAAAATAGGATTTGGAAGCCGGTTCATAGACTCCCTTACAGAAGGCTGGAATGGTTTTGTAAGCTTTTTCCTTGGGATTATCTCATTGTGGCCCTATTTCCTGCTTTTTCCATTCATTGTTTTTCTTTGGAGAAAATGGAAATCACGTAAAAATAAATAATAAGTTTTCATTTTATAGCACCTATAAATACAGAAAAAATCCGGACATCTGCGATGTCCGGATTCTTATTGCACTATCACAATGTAATCATTAAAATAACTTAACTTATCTCTACATTTTTGTCATCCGCATATTCTTTAAGTTATATGATAATAGACAAGAATGATGCAAAGGATGCGTTAAGGGCTGTTAAATATTATGAGATAAAAAGATAAAAAAAACTTAATAAATTCATCCTAGGAATTATTGAGTAAAACAAGCCAATACTAATTTTTTACCGCTCTCAGATTAAATACTTAGATTTTATTAAACTCTGTTTTCATTTCAACAAACCTGCAATCTAAAATACTGACTTAAAAACACATACAGAACTCAACACTCACAGATTGAGCAGATCCCGTATTTTTTTATTGCTGAAATCAACTTTATTTACTCAATCTCAGAGAGAACTTATTTTCCAAGAACAAATACTGCCGGGATCTTATGAAGTTCCGGCTTTTGTTTTTGCCAGTCTTTTATTGTTTTTGTTTTTATAAATTCATGTTCAGGATCGTTGATATTGGCAGCGATACACAGCTTCGTGTTGGCGGGTAAGAATTTCGTTAAATCTTCAAAAAGCTGATTATTCCGGTAAGGTGTTTCCATAAAGATCTGTGAATACCCTGTTTTTTGAACCAAACTTTCCAGGTGCATAATCTGTTTCTTCTTCTCTCCTTTATCAATAGGGAGATAGCCGTGGAACGTGAATTCCTGTCCATTGAATCCGCTTGAAATCAAGGCAAGAATAATGGATGATGGTCCGGAAATAGGAATAACTCTGATATTCTTCTCGTGACACCATTTGACAATCAGGTTCCCCGGATCAGCAATACAAGGCAGTCCGGCCTCTGAAAGCAACCCAAAATCCTGTCCTTTTAACATAAGATCCTGTGCTTCTTTAATATCAGCTCCTTCCGTGTATTTATCCAGTAAGAACAGCTTCAGATCAGCCTGTTTCTTTTCCGGAGCAAAGAATTTAATCACCTTTCTCGCTGTCTTTTCATTTTCGACGAAGAAATAGTCCGTCTGCATGATATAATCCTTCAAAACGGGCGAGAAATGGTTAATAGAGGTGTTTTCTGATAAATAAGCTGGGAGTAAAAAAAGCATTGTATTATTTTTTTGTTCTTTCGTTGAGTGAAGGTTGTGGGAAATATTTGGTAAGATCCATAGAGAAGGTAACGGAAGTGATTTTCCAGACGCCATTGATTTTCATTAATGTCCAGATCTCTTTTCCCCAGTTTTCCATTTTACCGTCATACCAAAAGCTGTAATCAAAATTGGCCGACGCTATGGCTCCATCTTCAATAATCTTTATATTGTCAAATTTTTCTTCAGATTTGTCATCTGAAAAACTCTTGATAAAGTCCTTATAATCATCTGCAAAGTATGCACTGGCTGTAGGACTTTTTTCCAGACGTTTTGCCTGGCTTCTTTCTTTATAAATCCCTGTCCAAAGTACGGGTTCCTGGAATAAAGATAAGTATTTAGCTTCATCCCTTGTTTTGATGCAGGTCATAAAGTCATCCATCAGTTTACGGATTTCGATTTCATCTTTGGTTTGGGCAAAAGAGAAACTGAAACTCAATAGAAATAACAACACTAGTTTTTTCATGATTATTATTTTGGTATTTGTTCTTTGATGGCATTACAGCCTTTTTCCAACAATTGAAAAACGTTTTCAAAGTCTTTCATATCGCCCCAATAAGGATCCGGAACTTCTGCATTTTTATGATCTCCTGCGGCTTCTAAAAATAAGGATATTTTCTGGCGCTCGTCTTCATTTTTAGCTTTTGAGACCACATCAGCATAAACATCGATATCCATACAGTAAATCTTATCAAAAGTCTCAAAATCAGTTCTGGTGATTGGTCTTGATCTTTGTTTAGAAATATCAACCCCATGGTTGGCAGCTGTTTTTATCGCTCTTTTATCGGGATGCTCCCCTTCATGCATAGAAATTGTTCCTGCAGAATCTACAATAAAGCTTTTCGGAACTTTTGTTTTCATAATTCCTTCTGCCAAAGGACTTCTGCATATATTTCCCAAACAGACCATTAGTATTTTCATTCTGAAAAAAATTAATTATAAGACCCTTTTACTTCAGCAAAACTAAATAAAAAATGAAGAATAAACCTATTCTTCATTTCTATTATTTTATTTCAGTGATTATTTTCTACTGTTTGATTCTTTCTGTAAGGTCTTTGACGTACTTCTTTACTTCTTTGTCTATTTTTGATACATCTTTAATGGTATCACAAGCATACATTACAGTTGAATGGTCTTTTCCGCCCATTTCTTCACCAATTTTACTAAATGTAGAGTTCGTGAATTCTTTTGAGAAATACATAGCCAATTGTCTTGGAAGAGCAATTTCTCTTTTTCTTGTTTTGGATAAAAGCTGTTCTTTTTTGATTCCAAAATAGTCACATACCACTTCCTGGATGTAAGGAATATTGATGATCTTCTTCTGGTTGGCAGCAATCCTGTTGATGGTTTCTTTTAACAGCTCTAAACTTAAATCTGTTTTATAGATCGTAGAATAAGCAATTACAGAGTTGATAATACCAATAAGCTCTCTTACGTTTGTTTTTGCTTCAGAAGCAAGGAACTCAAGCATATCGTCAGGAAGAACAATTCCGTCTCTGCTCAGTTTATTCTCAATAATTCTTTTACGTGTTGTTAAATCCGGAGATTTTATTTCTGCAGAAAGTCCCCACTTGAAACGGGAAACAATCCTGTCCTGAATGTCCATAATATCTGCAGGAGCTTTATCAGAAGTAAGGATAATCTGCTTTCCATTCTGATGTAAGTGATCAAAAATGTGGAAGAAGCTGTCCTGCGTGGCTGATTTTCCTGATAAGAACTGAATATCATCGATGATCAATACATCCACCATTTGGTAGAAGTTTGCAAATTCTGTTTGTTTATGTGCTTTAGCAGCAGAAATAAACTGCTGAATAAATTTTTCTGAAGATAAGTAAAGAACCACTTTATCCGGAAACTGGCTTTTTACTTCAAGACCTACAGCCTGCCCTAAGTGGGTTTTCCCAACACCATAACCTCCGTATAAGAATAATGGGTTGAAAGCGGTTGCTCCCGGTCTCTTTGCAATTGATCGGGCTACTGTAGCCGCAAATTTATTACTTTCTCCTTCTACATAATTATCGAAAGAAAAATCTGCCTTCAGATTAGAATCAATATTAACTTTCTTAATTCCTGGAACTACAAAAGGATTTACAATATTGGAAGAAAATCCCTGAGGCATTGTTTCCTGTACTTTTGGGGTAGGAACGCTTTTTCCTTTCATATTCATGGTAACAGGTTTTTCCAGTCCGCTTGGTCTGTTTTCCATTACCGAATACCATAATTTCACTCCTTTTCCAATATTTTTTTTCAGGGCTGCAGAAAGAAGGGATAGGTAGTTGTCTTCTATATATTCTTTGTAAAAATCACTGGGAACAATTAATGTAAGGTTGTTGTCAGCAAGGGAAAGTGGCTGTACTTTATCAAATAACAGGTCGAAAGATTTCTCAAGCTTTTTCAAATCAGAATCATCCTCAGCTGCGTTTAAATTATCACGCATAAACTGAAGACACCTCTGCCATATCATCATTAAATTTTCGTCCATATTTGGGCCCCGATTAATTGTTTGTTAGTATTGTTTTTAGAAGGATGACAAAGGTCCAATATTTTCTTTTTAAAAAAAAATATTGCAGGTATTGATTATTTAAAAATATATTTGTATGTATAATTTAACGTTAAAAATGATACATACAACACACTCAATACGAGTACGTTACGCAGAAACCGACCCTATGAAATATGTCTACTATGGCAACTATGCCGAGTATTTCGAAGTAGGGAGAGTTGAACTCTTCCGAAGCATAGGAATTTCATACGATGAAATTGAAAACCAAGGAATTTGGCTGCCTGTTTCAGATTACAAAATTAAGTATATTCGTCCAGCTTTGTATGATCAAAAATTAGAAATCCATACCTACATCAAAAAAATTCCGGGAGTAAGAATTGAATTTGAGTATGAAATATACAATGAAGACTGTGTTAAGATTACTGAAGCTTCCACTACGCTCTTCTTTTTAGATGCAAAAACCAACAAGATTATAAAATGTCCTGATTTTTTGATGGAATTCATTGAAGCCAACTGGAAATAGATGACAGACAGCAGGGACTAGAATTAGAGATCAGAAAAATGGCTTTTATTCAATGATTCATACGTTTAGTATTACATTTTAGGCTTTAAACCTTGAATTTTAACTCTTTTATATCTGAATTAATTTGCACCTTTGCATTTCAGTTTAAACAAAACCTTATATAATTTATGAAGATTGCATTTTTGGGACCTCATGCCAGTTTTACACAGCTTGCGGCAGCCCAGCTCTTTCCGGAAGATGAAATTTTACCTCAGGCGAGTATTTTAGATTGTTTTAATGCAGTGGAAACCGGTGAAGCTGTAAAAGCGGTAGTTCCTTTGGAAAACTCTATAGAGGGAACCGTTTCAATGACTCTGGACTATTTATATAAGACTCCGTCTATCAAAATAGAAGCAGAAGCGGTAATGCCTATTGCTCATCATCTGATGATTCATCCTGAGAACACCGTAGAAGATGTAGAAAGAATATATTCTCATCCGCAAGCTTTAGCGCAGAGTTTCCATTTTCTGGATACTCATTATAAAGGAATCACTAAACAGGATTTTTCCTCCACTGCTGCGGCTGCAAAATATGTTTCAGAAAATAAAGATCTTAAGATTGCCGCTGTTGCCAATCAGTTCGCAGCCAATTTATATGGTCTGAAAATAATCAACCGTAATATTCAGGATTTTGAACAGAATCATACACGGTTTATTATTATTTCCAAACAACAGAACCAATATCATAGTGATCATCTTGAAATTTTAGGCGAAAAATCAGGGATGCTTATCACTCTACCTGAAGATCACGCAGGAGGATTACATCAGGTCTTATCCGTTTTTGCCTGGAGAAAAATGAACCTCAGTAAAATAGAATCCAGAACTTTGAAAACAGGATTGGGCAATTATTTCTTCTTCATTAATGTCGTAGGCCAGTGGGAAGAAATCCTGCATGGGAATGCACTTAAAGAGCTTGAATCTATCAATGCAGAAGTAGATTTTCTGGGAAATTACAAAGAATTTCTTTTGGAAAGCTAAACTATACATTTTATTACAAAAAACATAAAAAACACTGTCATTATGGCAGTGTTTTCTGTTGTTAAATACATTATAACCGTTTATATATCAATAATATACAAATAAAATTCATGAGTTTAAAACACACCAAAGAAAAAAAATACAATTCAAAACTGTAAGATATATTATATTTTTTATTAAATTTGATACAGTAAAATTTAAAGAATTCAAAACCGTAACCAAATTATGAAATACACTAAAAAATGATATAAACATATGTTTAATATATTATCAAATAATTAATATTAAACTTACGTAATCAACAACCGAAAGCAAATCACTGCTTTTACCAAAAAAATAGAAACTAATTAAAAAAATTCGATCATGAAAACTAAAATTTACAGCTTACTACTAGCTTGTTCCACCCTATCTCTATTTTCCCAGGTTGGTATTAACACAGCAACTCCCTCAGCAACATTAGACGTCAATGGAAACGCTAAACTACGTATCACCCCGGCAGCACCTTCATTAACAGGATATCAAGTGCTGGGTCTTAACACTGCAACCTCGGAGATGACCAGCATAGACCCTCAGCTTCTTTTCGCCGGAGCCAACACCAATTCTTCTCTTTATGCTGCAAAGAAAACTGCAGGGATCAGCCTTTTGAGTCTTGGACTATTCCCTTCAGGATTCAGAGCTGTTAACTTCGTAGCAGCTGAAAGAACTATTGGATCTGCAGCTTTATTCAATGACACAGACAACACATTTACAATCCCATCAACGGGGGTGTATGCTATAGGATTCGCTTTCCGTTATGGAACAGGATTACAGGCTTCCATATTAGCAAACTCTCCGGGAATCGGTATTGTAAGAACAAGAGCCGGAGTAGCCACTACTATTGACAGCCGTGCATTTAGTGGTGCCAATCTTATCTTGTTAAGTTTGACAATTTCTGAAAGTTCTCTTAGCTCAGTATATTCATTCCAGGCAGGAGATAAAGTCTCATTTGGTCTTGTAGGATCCACAGCTTTGGACGTAGGTTTACTAGGATCCAGTGTTGCTTCCTTCTATATCTACAAGGTATCCAACTAGTAAAAACATATTGTTAGTTATTTATATAGTTAATCCATCACATGAATTGTGGTGGATTAATTTTTGCAAGTCATTTCAAACATTTAGCTATATTTGATAAAAACTAAGAAATGAATGAATATCTCTTTGCTATATTAATTATTATCATTGCAATTATTTTCAATAATCTGAATACTAAAATCAGAAAACTTGAAAAAGAGGTATCGGATCTTAACTCCAAAATCAACCCGTTATCGAATCATTCTCAACCTGTTCAGGAAGAAGCTCCTGCTGAAAAAAGTACTTCTCCGCAACAGATTCAGCCCCATGAAATTTATAACAGAGAAAGCCCGGCGCATATTATCCGTGAGGATCCACCAACTCCTCAAAAAGACTGGCTTAGTCCGGTTTTTGAATTCTTAAAACAAAATGCACTCACCATTGTAGGTATTTTCACCCTTGTATTAGGGATTGGCTATTTTGTAAAGTATGCTATTGATAAAAACTGGATCGGAGAAACAGCACGGGCCGGGATAGGACTTTGTACAGGTATTGTCATTATCCTTACCGGACATTTCCTACGAAAAAACTACGCAACATTCGCCTCAATTATCACAGGAGGAGGGATTGCCGTTTTATACTTTACCGACACCATCGCTTTTCGGGAATATCATCTTTTCACCCAGAATACTGCATTTATTATCACTACTTTGATCACAGCAGGTTCTATCGCACTATCCTATTATTATAAAAGCGAGGTACTGATTATTTTTTCTCTGTTAGGTGGATTTTCAGCTCCTTTAATGATCAGCAGCGGACAAAGTAATTATACTTTCCTTTTCATTTATATCAGTCTTTTAAATATAGGAATGCTTACCACCGCCTTTCTTCAGCATTGGAAAAGTGTTGGCTGGACAGCCTTTATTTTCACCAGCCTCTATTTGTTTTCCTGGACTACAGAAAAACCGCAACTTTTAAGTATTGTATTTTATAGTATCAGCTATATTATTTTCTATATTTTCGCCCTTCAAGACTATATCAAGAAGAACAGCCTTTCGACTTCAGGGATTTTAATGCTTGCCTTAACTAATTTCTTTAGTGTTATGGGCCTTGTTTATATTTTCAATAAATTACAATATGAACCTGTCATTATATTTCCTGTAGCGTTTGCCATTATCAATGCACTGCTTTTATTCAGAGAATATGGAAGAAAAAATTCAGGGATTTCTTATTCTGTATTTGCAGGAATAACAGTGAGTCTTATGACTATAGCCACCGCACTTCAGTTTGAAGCCCACCTCATCACCAGTGTATGGGCTATAGAAGCGAGCCTTCTGCTTTTTATCTGGAAAAAAACCGGACACAAAGTTTTCAAAAACTGTTTTTATATTTTATTCCCCCTTGTTATTGTTGCACAGATAATCACCTGGACAGAATATTTCAATGCAAAAAATCTGAACATCATATTCAATCCCGTATTTTTAACCAGCCTGGTAACGATTGCTTCAACTATTATTAATTTATTCCTATTAAAACAAACACAGGAAAGACAAACCCCAAGGAGCAATATACTTGAAGAACTCATTACAATGATTAGCTATGGAACCATCTATACGGCTTTATTGTCTGAAATGATTTACCATATTTCCGGAATGCCCTGGGAAGCCATCATCAATGCGGCACTGTTATTTAGTATATATTACGTCTTCATCTTATTACTTTTCAGAAAAAAACTGAATATCAACCCTAGTATTCAGACTGCATTTATTTATCTTTTCCTTTTTTTACTGATCACCATCTCATCTGTTTCCACCCTATCAGTGGTTACAGCAATACTGTCAAAAAAACTTCAGACTGGATTTTATTTCATCCATCTGCTGCAATGGATTCCTTTTATTTATATATATGTCAGCGTAATTCCTTCATCAGATTTCAACAAAACAAAAATCTCTTACTGGATCTTTGCACTGGCACTTACTATTGCCGTTAGCTGTGGGCTTCACCACACCTATCTCTTGGTTAACGCCAACGATGTACTTCACTCCTATAAGATCACAGAACACTTCAATATTTTATATTTACCTATAATATGGACTATCTTAGCCAGCGTTTTTATCTATGCAGGGTTAAAAAAGAATATTCAGGAATACAGCAAAATAGGTTTTGCCCTTATTGGCATCATGGTCCTCAAGCTCTACAGCTATGATGTATGGCAGATGGATAATATCTCAAGAGTGATTGCATTTATTATCCTTGGAATGATCTTGCTATTAAGCTCATTTACCTTCCAGCGCCTTAAAAATATGATCACAAAGATGGTGGATAAAAAAGATAAAAACACAGAAGAAATACAGCCACCATCTGAATAATCTCCATTATCAGTAAACAAAATTTAAAACATCCTGAAATTACATTCACATTTCACAAAAAAGAACTATATTTATCACGTTTTTAACAGTTACATATTCTGATTATGAAAAAAATACTCTACTCTTTTTTACTTCTTTCATCTGCAATGTTATTTGCACAGAAAAACACATCTGCAAAGTTTGCAATCGCGCATGATATCGTCGGGACAGTAGATATGTTTAATGCAAACAAAAGTATTATCCAAAGTTCAAAAGTTTATAACACGCCAGCCAGCCTACCCCAAAATCTGAAAAAATACAGTTTCATTTCAGAAAACGGGATTACTGAATACAAAATCAAAAGTAACTATGGACTGGACAGAATTTCATTAGCCTCTCTGAATAACCAACATAACCTTCCGGAAACCAATCCGGTATTTATTGAAGGGTATGAATTCACGGATACCAGTACTTTAATATATGGAGATATCCTGGCAAGATCGGAAGTCAAAGACTATAACGGGCAAAAAACACTGTATATTTATACTACCCGTTAATTTAATAATATAAAAAAGGATACTGCACTACAGTATCCTTTTTATTTTAATATTTATTATTCCATTTTTTCTTGAGTTCTTCATAGATTTTCTTTTCCGTTGCATTATTTCCGGGCTCATAAAGCTTTATATCTTTTATTTCTTCCGGAAGAAAAGTCTGATCTACAAAATTTCCTTCATACGAATGGGCATATTTATATTCTTTACCATAATCCATATCTTTCATCAGCTTTGTCGGGGCATTTCTCAAGTGGAGAGGTACAGGCAGATTTCCGGTTCGTTTTACCAATGCCAAAGCTTCATTAATAGCCATGTATGCAGAGTTACTCTTGGGAGAGACAGCCAGATAAACAGCCGCTTCACTTAATATAATCCTTGCTTCAGGATTTCCGATTACATTGACCGCCTGAAAACAGTTATTGGCAATAACCAGAGCGTTAGGATTGGCTAACCCAATATCTTCTGCTGCCAGGATAAGCATTCGTCTGGCAATAAATTTAATATCTTCACCTCCAGCAATCATTCTGGCCAGCCAATACACGGCCCCATTAGGATCACTCCCGCGCATAGATTTGATAAAGGCCGAAATAATATCATAATGCTGCTCTCCATTTTTATCATACAAAGCCATTGTCTCCTGAAGGATCTCAAGCACATTAGCATTATTGATTTCTTTAATTGCTGAATTTTTATACTGATTCAAAACCAACTCTACAGAATTGATCAGCTTTCTGGCATCACCACCGGAATATTGTAATAAAGCTTCTTTCTCAATAAATTTAAAATCCGTTTTCTCATCTTTATTATACCGATCGGAGGCGGTATCGATAAGCTCTTCCAGTTTTTCATAGCTTAAAGCTTTCAAAACATACACCTGGCTTCTCGAAAGCAAGGCCGAAACCACTTCAAAACTTGGGTTTTCTGTGGTAGCCCCTATTAAAACAATCCAGCCTTTTTCTACCGCATGCAGTAATGAATCCTGCTGGGATTTATTGAAACGGTGAATTTCATCAATAAATAAAATGGGTGATTTTCCCGAAAACAAATTCTGCTTTTTAGCATCATCAATCACATCACGTACATCTTTCACCCCTGAAGAAACCGCTGATAACTTATAAAACTTCCTCCCGGACTTCTCAGAAATAATTTCCGCCAGTGTGGTTTTCCCCGTCCCGGGAGGCCCCCAAAAGATCAGAGAATTCAGGGTATTATTTTCAATCATCTTCCTGATGGTCCCTTTTTCTCCGGTAAGGTGCTCCTGCCCCAGAACTTCATCCAGGTTTTTGGGTCTTAATTTTTCAGCTAATGGAATATTTTGATTCAAGGTAATTTTATTTTTTATGATCAATACTTCAGATTTCAGATCCCTGAAACTTCTAACAAAATTAAACTAATTTTAAATTTTTTACCCTATTTTTGCATTGTTTTGAAACTTACATTCAATAAAATCATTACATTTCCGTTGGTAATTTTGATAAAATTTTACCAGTGGTTCATCTCGCCATTACTTCCCAAAAACTGCCGTTATGAACCTACATGCTCTCATTATATGTTGGAAGCTCTTCAGGTTCACGGTATCTTTAAAGGATTCTGGCTGGGGTTCAAAAGAATTTTAAGGTGTCATCCCTGGGGAGGAAGCGGATATGATCCTGTTCCCCACAAACATAAAAATCAGTAAACAAACTATTAAATCAATAGAAATGAATAATATTTTTTTCAGACTCTACCTCGTAATGCTTGCATTCGTCACACAATTCCTTTTTGCACAGCAATATCCGGGAGGTTTATCTGACGGAACTTTAGAAATAAACGGAAACAATGTTCCTGTAAAAATCTATTCTACGACGGAAGTTGGCGACCTTAATGCTTTTCCGGAAAGAGGGATCAACAATGTTCTGGTCATTCTTAATGAGTCTAATTTTGAACCTGCCTATTTTAATTACAGTACAGAAACCCTAACAAGATTCAAGGATTCAAAATATCAGTTTTTTGATAAAAATTTTAAACTACTAAATTCTCCGGTTACTCAGGATAATATTACAGATTATAAATATGCAGTAAAGTCTGATAAAGTTATTACTCCATCTGATACAGTAGCGCTTGAAACTCCTTTTAAAATCTGGGACCCTTCAAAAGGGATTAAGATCTTTTCATTCACCCTGCATTTCTATAGTCTGATGTTTGTGTTTGCATTTGGTTTCGGTTATATTGTCATGACAAGGATATTCAAAATCGACAATATAAACCAAAAATACCTGGAACCTCTTTTTACATGGACCTTAATAGGAACCATTCTTGGAGCAAGATTAGGACATGTTATTTTCTATCAGCCTGAACTTTTTAAAGAAGATTTCTGGAGTGTATTTTTACCAATCAGTACGAAAAACGGTTTAAAATTCACAGGTTTCTCAGGACTGGCAAGTCATGGTGCTGCTATTGCTTTAATCATGACTACTTTATACTACTCGTTTAAAATCATCAAGAAAAATCCTTTTTGGGTATATGACAGATTAGGTATTGTAGTGGCTTTAGGGGGAACATTTGTAAGAATGGGAAATTTTTTCAATTCAGAAATCTTAGGAAAACAGGCAGATCCAAACTCTCCGTTTGCTTTACTTTTCCCTCAGCAAAGCAGTGAATATGGTATTACAGTACCACGCTACCCAAGTCAGTTATTTGAAGCTGTGGGATACCTTGCTCTTTTCATTTTACTATGGGTGTTATATAGAAAAACAGACAAAAAATACCAACAGGGCTGGTTATTTGGTTTATTCTTTATCATCCTTTGGGCCATCAGATTCTTTGTAGAATTCTTAAAAGAGCCACAAGGTGATGAGTTCATCCAGATTGGAGGTTTGAACACCGGGCAAGTTCTTTCTATTCCATTTATGATCGCCGGAGTTATTATCATGATTGTTTCCAAAAAATTCAAAATCACTCCTGAAGAAAACGGAAAACCGGAATAATTTTAAAGACAAAAACAGATTCGTTCAGCAGGATGGCAACATCCGATACTGGCAGATCTCAGATACTATATAAAAAAGGCAAATTTGTAATTACAAATTTGCCTTTTTTATATAATTGAATTCAGTAGTTCTTAAAAATTCTTAGCCCTCCTTTTGTTCAGCTCCTTAAAAACACTTCCTAATTCATCAATAACATCGGTAGGAAGCATGGCTTCTTTTGAATATTTCACAGACGCCCAATCAGCAGCTTTCCCGTGAAGCCAAATTCCCAGTATACATGCATGTTCTTCTGAATACCCTTGTGCTAATAGGGATGTGAGAACTCCTGTAAGGATATCTCCGCTTCCTCCTTTTGCAAGACCGGCATTTCCTGTTATATTATAAAAAACATTTCCTTCCGGAGTAACAACCTGCGTATGATGGTCTTTTAAAACAATATAGATATTCAGTAATCTTGCTTTTTCCCGGGCCAAATCCAATCTTTCAAAAGAGTTTTTGGTAGTCCCGAATAATCGTTCAAATTCTTTTGGGTGTGGGGTAATAATTGATTTCTCAGGAATTAAACCATTTTTCTTCTCTTCTTTTGAAATGATATTTAAAGCATCAGCATCCAGGACCAGGGGTTTAGCATAATGTTTCAGAAATTCCAAAAAACTTCTTTCCGTCTCCGGATCAGTTCCTAAACCAGGGCCAATTCCACAAACCGCATCTGAATCTGTATCAAAATCCTTTATAAAATCCACTCCTCCTTTTATAAACATAGCCTCAGGACACACAGTTTGCAGTACTTCATAACCACATGCAGGAGCCAAAGTAAATGTTAATCCCGCTCCCGCTCTTAAGGCAGCTTTTGTAGCTAATACTACAGCACCTATTTTCCCATAGCTTCCTCCTATAATATTCGCTTTGCCGTAGTTTCCTTTGTGAGAGAATTCTTCTCTGGGAACAAAAACAGAATCCACGGTTGGATCATCAATAACAAAATATCCGGTATCTGTTTCTTCAGAATATTCTTTATTCAGCCCAATATCGAGAATAATCACTTTTCCTGTATATTTTCCAGCTTCAGGATGCAGAAAACTTCTTTTCCAGCATTGAAAGCTCAGGGTGTAATCAGCTTTCAGAATCACCGCATCTCTCTCCAACATTCTATCAGCAAACATTCCGGACGGAATATCTATTGAAATTTTAGTATTTCCTTTTGCATTCAGCTGGTCCACCAGTATTTCATATTCTCCTTCTAAAGGCCTTGACAAGCCAGTTCCCAAAAGAGCATCAATAATAAGTGTTTTATCATCCAGATAATGGCTATCAATATCCCGGAATTTTCTGACGGAAATCCCGGAAAAATCCCGGAGTCTTTTCAAATTCACCGATGCATCTCCTGAAAATTTTCCTTTCGGATCATATACAAATACATCTACATCAAAACCTTTTATATAAAGCATCCTTGCAACAGCCAAACCATCACCTCCATTATTCCCATTCCCACAAAAAACAGCCAGCTTTTTGTGATTCTTACAGTTTTCAGAAATCCACCCTGCAACAGCCATAGAAGCTCTTTCCATCAGCTGAACCGAAGAAATTGACTCATGGGAAACAGTAGCCAGATCCCAGTTTCGTATTTGTTCTGTAGTAAATATTTTCATAGGCTCCCTCAAAATTGTAAGCAAATTACAAAAGATTTTCCATTGTTAACTGCCTATTCAAAGAAATGAGGTATCAAAAGACGGCTCAGTTTACGATCCATTATTTCCCATATCTTTCTTTATCATTCTGGGGTAAAATTTCGGCCACTTTAGACCTAACCCCATTTATTGAGGTACCAGCCTGCAGTATATCTACCGCTCCACTTAAAAGATTATAAGGAAAAGGCAATTGAGGCATTGATAATACGTTCAATAATTCTAAGTCTTCTTCAGACAGTTTCAGTTCTGAAGCTTTTATATTCTCTTTCAGCTGATCCAGGGTTCTTGCTCCAAGCAAAGTTGAGCTAACACCCCGCTGCTGCATTACCCAGCTAATAGCTATAGCGGAAACCGGCATATTTCTTTCCTTTGCTATCATGTGAAGCTTATCAATTATTTCATACGCTCCTTCAGAAAGCTCAGGGCTCAATCTATTATTATTTCTTTGACTCATCTTTTGCCCCTTATTTTCTCTGGTATACTTGCCACTCAAAAGACCTTCCTTTAATGGAGACCAGGGCATTACCCCTAACCCCATTTCCAGAGCCATTGGAATCAGTTCATTTTCTACTGAACGTTCTAATAGAGAATATTCCAATTGCAAACCAATAAAAGGTGCCCATCCACGGAATTTGGAAATCATTTGAGCTTCTGTTATTTTCCATGCAGGGGTGTCTGAAATAGCAATATAACGTATTTTACCATCCCTTACCAAGTCATTAAGTGTTGAAATCGTTTCATCAATGGGAGTATGCGGATCAAAGGCATGCATCCAGTACAAGTCAATATAATCCGTTTTCAAACGCGTTAAGGAACTCTCCAATGCCTGTATAATACCCTTTCTTCCTGCACCTCCGCCATTGGCATCGTAGGGGAACATATTTCCCCAGAATTTGGTAGATAAAACCAATGAATCCCGACGAACATTATGTTTAGCTAAAAAGTTACCTATGATCTCTTCTGAATGTCCCTTAGTGTAAATATTAGCTGTATCAATTATATTTCCACCCTGATCAATATAGTGTTCTAAAATTTGATGGGCATCTGCCGGACTCGTTCCCCAGCCCCAATCTTCACCAAAAGTCATTGTTCCTAAAGTAAGAGGACTGATTTTCAATCCCGATTTTCCTAACGTTCTGTAATCTGCCAAGCTCATATTATATTTTTTAAATTTTAACCAAAATTATAGCAAGCCCCAGAATAAGAATAGCTGTAATCAAGCCAAGGCTATCGAAAATCAATCCGCATTTAATATACCAACGCTCTATTTTAATACATTTGTAGAATGAACAATTCTGATGCAATAGCTGATTTCTATAAAAAGAAAAACATCAACATCCCCACTCATTATCAATGGGGTACAGGATATTTTGACATTATAAGAATTGACAATCTACAAAGACGGGAAGAACTTATTTCACTGATATCCTTTACGAGAAAAAACTTATATAAAATCAAATTGGTAAAAGGAAAATGTAAGTGTCATTACGCTGATAAAACTATTGAAATAAACCAATATGCGCTGATGTTTATCAATCCCACTATTCCTTTTTTACTGGAAGAAAGTGATGGGCCCATAGAGGAATATTTCTGTTTATTTAATGAAGAATTTTTCAGTAATTATGGGAATATAAAAGAATATCCTGTATTTCAAAATACACAGGAAAATATTTTTGATCTGTCAGAAGTACAATATCTGGAATTTGAAAACATGCTGAACAAAATCCAGGCAGAACTTTCATCAAATTACGATTTCAAATTTGATGTAGTCCGGAATCTAACTTATGACCTTATTCATACTACTGTAAAAATGCATAACAGCCTTAGTACATCCTCTGTAAGAAAAAATGCCTACAACCGGATCACTTTACTTTTCGAAGAACTGCTTGCCTTACAATTTCCATTGCATACAGCAACAGATTATATCAGGTTCAAAAAGCCCAAGGATTTTGCAGCCCAGCTTTCCATTTCTATTAATCATTTAAATAAAGCGGTAAAGCACACACGGAATAAAACCAGTTCTGAAATCATCACAGAAAGAATCTTGCAGGAAGCCAAAATCTTGCTAAAACTAACGGATTGGTCAGTTTCTGAAATAGCATATCTCCTGGGCTATGAAACACCTTCCCGTTTTACCTTTACATTCCGAAAGAAAACCGGTATTCCTCCACTGCTGTATAGGAGGGATCAGACAAATAAATAAGACGCTCACCATATGAATGTTATTCATATTTTAAGAACCTTATCAATGAGATTACTTTTACTTCAGATTCTTATTTTTCATGAATAAAAAACATGAGTTTTTAATGTTTTTACATTTATAAATTATATTTTTGTGTGTATACTAATTAAAAAAATATAAATTATGGGATTTATTAAGGAATTTAAAGCTTTTGCTTTTAAAGGAAATGTTCTCGATCTGGCTGTCGGTGTTATCATTGGAGCAGCATTTGGTAAAATTGTTACTTCTTTAGTAGAGGATGTTGTAACTCCTTTATTACTAAACCCGGCCCTGAAAGCTGCGGGCGCTGAGAACATCTCTAAGCTTACCTGGAATGGTGTTGCTTATGGTAATTTTCTTTCTGCCGTTATCAGCTTCCTGTGTATTGCAATGGTTCTTTTCTGGATCATTAAAGGAGCCAACAAAATCAGCAAGAAGGAAGAAGCTGCCCCTGCAGGACCTACAGATGATCAAAAATTATTAGCAGAAATCAGAGACTTGTTGAAAAGCAAGAACAATCTATAATAAAAGATATCGATGCTGTCACACAGCAATCATTTGAAAAACCGGAGAAGCAAAGCTTCTCCGGTTTTTTTTGTCCTATTCGAAATTTCAAATTGTTCAGTTGATTTTACTTTCTGCCCACAGTATTAGTCCGTTCAGCAGAGAATGTCAGCTTTGCTAAGTGAATCGCTATTACAATCCTAGTTGTTAAAACACTTTGTACTCTATACCACTTAAAGAAACTGTTTGTTAATACCTTATACTGAAACCTGATAATATGAATAAAAAAGCGGATTCAAAAAATGAACCCGCTTCTATTCTATTGGCTTTAGCCTAATCTTAATATAAAAAAGTTAAGAGTTAAGAGTTAGGAGTTGACAGTTGACAGCGCTATTGCCTACCATCTATCATCTATTACCTATTTCAAATTCTTGATTATTGAATCTGCAAAATACTTGAAATCTGTTCTGCTAAGGAAAGTCCTATTCTATCCTGAGCTTCAAGTGTAGAAGCTCCTGTGTGAGGAGTCAGAGAGATTTTAGAATGATTCAGTATCTCTTTGGAAGGTGTCGGCTCATTAATGAAAACATCTAATCCTGCAAATTTCACTTTCCCGGAATCCAATGCTTCAATTAATGCTGCTTCATCAATCACTCCACCTCTGGAACAGTTAACAACAGCAACCCCGTTTTTCATGATTTCAAACTCATTCTTACCTATCATATATCCGTCTTTCTGAGCAGGCACATGCAAAGTAATAAAATCTGAATGTTTCAGGACATCCTGTAAAGGTTCTGTTTCTATATCTACATTGATAAACTGGTTATTGTAAAACTTCACCTTAATACTGGCTTTTCCTACATTATTATCAGCTGCAACGACTCTCATACCAAGACCTAAAGCAATTCTAGCAACTTCCTGTCCTATTCTTCCCATTCCTACAATTCCGATTGTTTTTCCTCTCAGTTCAATACCGGCAGCATATGCTTTTTTAAGTCCTGCAAATTCTGTATCTCCTACTAAAGGCATTTTTCTGTTGGAATCCTGAAGGAATCTTGCTCCTGAGAACAAATGTGCAAAAACAAGCTCAGCCACTGATTCTGAGGACGCAGATGGAGTATTGATCACATGGATTCCTTTTTCTCTAGCATATGCTACATCAATATTATCCATACCAACTCCTCCTCTTCCTATAATTTCAATGGAAGGACAACCGTCAATAATATCTTTCCTTACCTGAGTTGCGCTTCGTACCAATAAAGTACGGATCTTATGCTCATTAATGTAATCCACCAAAAACTCCTGTGGAACTTTTGCTGTAATAACTTCAAAGCCTTTTTCTGCTAATGCATCAATTCCTGATTGATCCAGGCCGTCGTTTGCTAAAACTTTCATAAATACAACTATATTTAAAATTAAAAAGATTTAAAAATTAAAGAGATAGGCTCTCATTTAATCTTTAAATCTTTGAATTATTTTTTTATTCTCCGTCTTCTTTGAATACTTCGATCGTCACTTGCTTCTCTACCAAATCCGTAAATCTGCCTTTGTATCTCGTTGCTCTTACCAAGTGATTATCTATCCAGTGATAATTTCCGCCTCTTGGTTTTCCGCAGAGTACACTGTGGTACTTGAAGCCGTGTTTATCCAGCCAATCAATGGTAATTTGTTTAAGATTTTCTGTTCTTGAAGTAAAAAAACAAATCTGGTGTCCTTCGTCATACCATTTGTTTACTGTTGCCAATGCATCCGGGTAAGGCTCACAGGTAACCATTCTTTCCGGTTCTTCATTAGGAACATCATCTGTAATGGTTCCGTCAATATCAATTAAGTAATTTTTTACTCCATCCTTAAGAATAGGACTTATGTGCTCTATGTATTCTAATTCCATCGGTTAACATTAAGTAACAAAGTTAGGGTTTTTACAACTATCAAGCACATGAATCTTAGTTTATGTTAAAAATTTACTACAAAAAGCGTTATTTAATGAATAATATAAATATTTTATTCGTCATTTTACCATTTATGATTAAAAATTTTCGTTTCAGAAATTCATTTTACACAGGAAATATAGTATTTAGATACGAAATAAGGTTAAAGTTCATTTTAAAACACCAGAGTCCGAATTAGACTTTTTATATAAAAGCTTGAAACCGCTGTTTTATTCTTTTTTCAAGCCTGATCCTGTCCCTTTACTTCTCAATTTCATTACAAACGCATGATGTTTATCTAAAAATTTCCAAAATACATTTATTACGCTTACATTTGTAGAAATGGAAGAATTAGTAGTTTTAGTAAATTCTAAAGATGAAGTTTTGGGTCTGATGGAAAAACAACAGGCTCATATCAATGGCTTATTACACCGTGCTTTTTCTGTTTTTCTATTTAACAGTAAAGGAGAAATGCTTCTTCAAAAAAGAGCTTCGGGAAAATACCACTCCCCCAATCAATGGACCAATGCAGTGTGTTCACATCCCAGAAAGGAAGAAACCTATCTGGAGGCCGCAAAACGCAGGCTGAATGAAGAATTGGGTATTGAAACAGAACTTTCAGAAAAATTCAATTTTATCTATAAAGCTGATGTAGGCGGAGGTCTTTGGGAGCATGAACTTGATCATGTGTTCGTAGGAAACCATGAGTCTGAATCTGATTTTAATTTGAATAAAGATGAAGTGGAAGAAATAAGATTTATATCCGCGGAAGATCTGGATAAAGAAATTGCTGAAACTCCTGAAAATTTTACAGAATGGTTTAAGATCATTCTTGAAGAATACAAACACCATTTTTAAAGATGAAAAGAATATTGCTTGTATCTGCTTTATTTTTTGGAAGTCTACTTTTTGCACAAAAAGCAAATGTTTACGACAGTCCCAATTATTCTATTAATGTTCCTGAAGGCTGGAAATCTACCAATGACAGTGATATTGTCAACATTTTTCCTACCAGCGAAATCGGAGCTATTACCATTTCTGAATATCACGATCTGGGTCTTCCAAAAGAAGAAATGAAAAAATTTATCCTGGCATTGTATAAATCAGAAGATTCTGAGAATAAAATAAAGCAAAATAAGAGTAAAAAAGGATACACAGAATATTTCTACGAATATTTTGATGAAAAAGAGAAGCTTTTCTGGACTACCAGAGCTTTTCAAAAAGACAAAGATCTATATCTGGTAACAATCAACTGTGGTCAGAAATTCTGGAACGGAAATTATATGACCCTTTTTAATGAAACTTTCAACAGTTTTAAAATAAAGAAATAAATTAAATATGAAGAAAACAGCCTTGTACGACACTCATGTTTCTTTAGGAGCTAAAATCGTACCTTTTGCAGGTTTTGAAATGCCTGTTCAATATTCAGGAGTAACGGAAGAGCATTTTGCAGTAAGAGAAAAAGCAGGATTATTTGATGTTTCCCACATGGGACAATTTTTCATCGAAGGTCCCGGTTCAAAAGACCTTTTACAGTGGGTAACAACCAATAATGTAGATGCTTTGGAAAACGGAAAAGCTCAATATTCATGTCTTCCTAACGAAGATGGGGGTGTTGTGGATGATCTTATCGTTTACAAAATGGAAGATGATAAATATTTCGTGGTTGTCAATGCTTCAAATATAGATAAAGACTGGAATCATATTTCAAAATACAATACTTTCGGAGCTACAATGACCAATGCGTCTGATGAGATGTCATTATTGGCAATTCAGGGACCTAAAGCTACGGAAATCCTTCAGAAGCTTACAGAAGTTAATCTTTCTGAAATCCCTTACTACCATTTTACAGTAGGAAGTGTGGCTGGCGTAAACGATATCATTATTTCAAACACAGGATATACCGGAAGCGGAGGTTTTGAGATCTATTTTAAGAATGAAAGCGCAAAACAGCTTTGGGATGAAATTATAAAAGCAGGTGAAGCTGAAGGAATTATCCCATGTGGATTAGCTTCCAGAGACACTTTACGATTAGAGAAAGGATTCTGTCTGTACGGAAACGATATTGATGATACCACTTCTCCTATTGAAGCAGGCTTAGGATGGATCACAAAATTTGACAAAGATTTTGTTTCCAAAGATATTTTTGCAAAACAAAAAGAAGAGGGGGTTACAAGAAAGTTAGTTGGATTCGAATTACAGGATAAAGGGGTTCCAAGACATGATTACCCTGTAGTAGATGCAGAAGGCAATGTAATTGGAAAAGTAACTTCAGGAACACAGTCTCCAATGAAAAAGATCGGTTTAGGTCTTGCTTATGTAGACAAGCCTCATTTCAAATTAGGTTCTGAGATCTTTATTCAGGTAAGAAATAAAAATATTCCTGCAAAAGTAGTGAAAGCTCCTTTTGTATAATATCAATACACAAAAAACCGCAGTTTAATAAAGCTGCGGTTTTTTTTATCAATTATTTTTCAGACAGGTGGATACCGGATTATACATTATCTCCTTCCCCATCCATCCATCTTCTCATCTGCACTCTATGAGCCGGGGTCTCCTCTATTCCTCCAGCTAAAACATGTAAGATTTTATCCCATAGATTTTTCTTCTTAGACTGTAATTCTTTTATTTCGCCATAGGCAACCAGATATTCCTGTTCGTACTGATAGGCATCTTCGTCAGAGTAATTCCACGGGATATGATTAAGAATGTCCTCTGTTAAGGTATCAATCTCATCAGGTTCCAGTGTTTCCATCATTTTTAGCTTGAGATGATAGGTTTCAGATATTGACAATATTTTGTTTAAAGAGGTCTTTATATCTTTCCAGATACCTTCCCATTTTTCAAGATTGTCATCCATAAAAATGGTATTCCCCATTCTTTCCAGTGTCACAAAATTGTCCAACACCAAATTTTTATATTCTTCGTGGGTTTCCCAGATTCCGACCAAACTTGAAGCATCTTTTTCTTTAAATTTTTCTTCAATTTTTTCCAAAACCTTAAGCAAAGCATTAGAATTTTCTACCAGTTTGGATTTTTCTCTTATCCATAAGTTAATAACCATACTATCATTTGTAGTGGTAATTAGCTTTCCGCAGTCTTCAATTTTCCGTCTTATTTCATCATCACTTGTTTGAATTTCTTTATTTGTGGTCTTAATATCCAAAGAAAGTTTCCTTAAGCTTTGTACCGCTTTAATTACGGGATTGAATTGTTTTTCCATCATAATCTGTTTTAATTATTTTATTGTAAAAGAATGAATGTGTTTTTTAAGGGAGCCAAGAAATTCAATGTCTCGCGGTCACTAATTTACGAACTTCCTAATAAAACAACCAATTAACAATCGAAAACAAATCAATTATGAATCAAATTCAAATTATCAATATAAAAAATCACAATAAAATAATAAAACACAAATAAAAAATAATATAAAAAATCATAATGGATAATTTTTTTTAATCACCCTACTGATAGAAACTTCTATTTACTTTCAAATTCATTAAAAAAAAGAGGTTGTATTTTCTACAACCTCTTTTTTTTAATAGCAAATACAGCAAATCTTTCTGTCCGGGCTACAGGCGTCACCTACTCCCGGTGTATTGGAAATGACACCCCCTGCTGGTCCACATAAGGTATAGCAGTTAACAATAAGAGGTCTTGCTCCTCCATCAATCTTCTTTAATGCTGATCTGTTAAGGCTTTTCATTTTTAAAAAACTTGTTTTCATGATTTTATTTTTTAGTTATCATAAAGATAAGTATTTAATAATTAAGTGTTTAAAAATAAATCACAAAATATGGATAAGAAAATTACTTCTTCAGCAAAGGGAAACAGACGGTATTTTTATGCATGGGTTCCAAAGAACTCATGCAAAGCTTCCACATTTTTCTTATCATTCCCTACAAAAATTTCTTTATCAGTAAGGAAAACCGGTCTTTTTAAGAATGTATAATGATCCAGCAACAGTTCCTTATAATCTTTTTCAGTTAAAGACTTCACATCCAGCCCTCTCAATTTGATCTGAGTAGACTTTTTGCTGAACAATGCTTCATAAGACTTCGTTTTCTTATGCATCTCTGCAAGCTCTTCTTCTGTAATCGGTTCTTTTTTGATCTCTCGAAGCTCCCAGCCTGTAAGGTCAAACTGTGCTAATATTTTTCTGCAGGTATCGCAGGTATTGAGATGAAATACTTTTTTCATTGTTGTTTACGAATCTTAAATTAATAAAAATTCTCGTCTGTAAGAATTTAGTCTTTCAAAAGTAGGATTTAATCTAAAAATTTGAAAATTATTAAATAACTTTATTCAAATTTTATAAAGATGCAGAACAAACCTATTACATTTCAGTTTATTTCAGAGCCTTCGGATGTTAATTACGGAGGAAACGTACATGGCGGAAGCGTTATGAAATGGATTGATCAGGCTGGTTATGCATGTGCTACTACCTGGAGCGGAAATTACTCCGTAACAGTGTATGTGGGTGGCATTCGTTTTTATGACCCTATTAAAATAGGTGAGGTAGTAAAAGTAGATGCTCAGGTCATCTTTACCGGAACTTCCAGCATGCATATCTCGATCAATGTTTTTTCACGAAATCTGAAACAGCCGACATTTGAAAAAAAGACCCATTGTATCATTGTCTTTGTTGCGGTGGATGAAAACGGAAAAAAACTCCCTGTTCCCAAATGGATTCCTGAAACCGAAGAGGAGAAACAACAGGAGAAGTATGCCAAGCGCCTGATGGAACTGAGAACACAGATTGAGGATGAGATGAAACCTTTTCTGTGAATACGGGATAAAAAGCTAGATAATGAGCAAGTATAAAAAATTTGCTATTTAGATTAATATCATACAACATCATTTTTAATATACATAGTATGAGAAATATTTTCACATTATCTGCTTTACTGCTTATCATTTTATGCCCGTCCCAGATACATCGATTTATCTATGAAATGCAATACAAGATGGATTCTACAGAAAATGGGCTTGAAAAACTGAATATGATCCTGGATATTGGCTCCAAAGAAGTGAAGTTTTATGGGCAAAATCTGGCCATTACGGATTCTTTGAATAAAAAATTCGGAATGAATTCTGACTATACAGACATGTCCGGCCAAGTGATAAAAAGGAGAATCAACTCTTTTGATAATGAAAATTACATCAATATCAAACAAGGGTATTATTCTTTTAAAACAACGGATAAAATCAATTGGACTATTTCTGATGAAATTAAAAAATCTGAAAATTATATTTTGCAAAAAGCAAGTACAAGATTCGGGGGAAGAAGCTGGACGGCATGGTTTTGTAAGGATATTCCTTTTAATGAAGGCCCATTTAAGTTTCGCGGACTTCCAGGCTTAATTTTTGAGCTCTCCGATGCAGGGAAAAATTTCATCTATACTCTTGTCAGAAGCCAGGTACTTCCAGATTCCTATTCCACTGAAAACTTTGTAGAATCCAACTTTGGAAATAAAGCAGTCCCTATCAACGAAAAACAAAAGCATAAGCTAATGATAGAGTTTTACAATGATCCTTTTGCTTTTGAAAGAAATACTTTCAGCAAAACAAATAGTGATTTAAAGATTAATATTAATGGAAAAGAGATCCATAGTGTTGATGAACTCAATACTCAGACCAAAAGTATGCAGGAAGTGATTAGAAGGTACAACAATCCTCTTGAAATTGATAAAGCTGTTCATTATAAAGAATAATAAAATTTAAAACTTCTTTAATTCTTTTCAGTTTTTTTGAAAAACAGATTCTTCTTTTTATATTTGTATCATCAAAAAGGAAATGGTGTTCTTCCTTCCCCCAACCGCTCCACAAAAGCTGATGACGCCTGATTGAAAGATTATTAACAATAACTGATCAGGATTATTATGTCAAAAAATCAAAGAACACTTGCTAAAAAAGCAGTTTTTCACACCCATCTTTTCTTCAGGAAATTTCCGGCACTGCCCTATATTTTAAAATGGCTGTTGATCAGTATTATTATCGGTATTTTGGCAGGAACCGCTTCAGCAGGATTTTTACTGTCATTGGAATGGGCCACCCGTTTTAGGGAAAACCATCTTTGGATAATCGCTCTACTCCCTGTTGCCGGTTTTCTGATTGGGCTTTTATATTATTATTGGGGGAAAGATGTTGAAGCAGGAAATAATATTCTGATCGATAATATTCTGGATCCGAAAGAAGTTATCCCTTTTAAAATGGCTCCCTTTGTTTATCTTGGAACAATGGTCACTCATTTATTCGGAGGTTCTGCCGGCCGTGAAGGGACCGCTCTTCAGATGGCTGCGGCTCTTGCGGATCAACTTAGCAAGCCTTTTAAACTTGATCGAAATGAAAGAAGAGTATTACTGATTGCTGCCATTGCTGCAGGTTTTGGGTCTGTTTTTGGAACCCCGTTAGCTGGTGCGGTCTTTGGACTTGAAGTATTTCTTATCGGAAAGATACGTTACAATGCTATTTTTCCAGCTTTTGCTTCAGCTATACTGGCAGACTGGACAACCAATTTATGGAACGTTAAGCATACTCATTATCATATTGATTTTATTCCTAAATTAGAATTTTTGCCCATTTTATACAGTATTCTGGCTGGAATAGCTTTCGGAATCTGTGCTGCAGGCTTTAGCAGAATAATCCATTGGGCAGGAGCTTTTTTCAAATCAAGAATTCAGTATCCGCCATTTCGCCCGGTAGCCGGAGGTATCATAATAGCTTTGGCTGTTTTTGCGCTGGGTAGCACAAGATATATCGGACTCGGTGTTCCTGTCATTGTAGAGTCTTTTCAACAACAGCTTCCCTTATATGATTTTGCCTTGAAAATGATCTTTACGATCGTTACCCTCTCCGCAGGATTCAAAGGAGGTGAGGTCACTCCACTGTTCTTCATAGGAGCCACACTGGGAAGCGCTTTATCTCTATTTATCCCGCTTCCATTTGGATTATTGGCAGGAATGGGCTTCGTAGCTGTATTTGCCGGAGCCACCAATACCCCTCTTGCCTGTATGCTAATGGGAATTGAATTGTTCGGAGCTGAATCCGGTGTGTATGTGGCGATTGCCTGTATTGTTTCTTATCTTCTTTCGGGGCATAGCAGTATTTACAGTAAACAAAAAATAGGAGCTGCTAAAAACAGAAGATATGAAAGCCAACAGGATAAATCTATTTCGGACTTTTTATAGGAGACTGTTTGTGTAATGTAAAATGTATAATGTATAGTGTATAGTGTATGGTGTACTAAAATAATACTGTTATACTGTCCGCGAAAACTCTCAGACACTAAAACTCAAATAACAGCTGCTATTTCTTAACTTATAAGTATAATTCTTACCTTTGCAGCATGTTCGATTACAGGTTAAAAGTTTTTCATACTGTGGCTTCAAGACTAAGCTTTACCAAAGCTTCGGAGGAGCTTCATATTTCTCAACCGGCTGTTACAAAACACATCAAAGAAATTGAAAATCAACTGTCTGCAAAACTATTTGACCGTAAAGGAACTTCTATACAACTGACACAAAACGGAAAGATCCTGTATGAATATGCTGAAAAGATCAGAGGACTTTATCGGGATCTTGAATTTGAAATCAGCCAGGTCAATCAGCAGCACAAAGGAAAACTGATCATTGGAGCAAGTACTACCGTTGCCCAGTATATCCTTCCCGAAATTTTAGCAAAATTCAATGCTTATTATAAAGATATTAAGATTGAACTTCTTACGGGGAATACTGAAGCTATCTCTGCTCTTTTAAAAGATGAAAAAATAGATCTTGGCATTATTGAAGGAGAATCCCAATCTTCTTACTTTGATTATAAATCTTTTAAAGCTGATGAAATTGTGCTGGCTGCAAAAACCAATCATTCATTGGCCCACAAAACATTGAATATAAAAGATCTGTACTCTATCAATTTGATTTTTAGAGAACAAGGCTCAGGAACACTTGAATTCATTCAAAACAGACTTCGAGATAACGGAGTCAATATCAATGAATTAAATACTGTTATTCAACTGGGAAGCAGCGAAAGTATCAAAAACTACCTCCTCCATTCAGATTGTATGGCTTTTCTCTCCATCAGCACGATCCTTACCGAACTGAAAAACAATATCTTAACTGTCGTAGACATTAAAAATTTCAGTATTGAAAGGGATTTTCACTTCATCCTTCCAAAAGGGGAACAATCTGAGCTGATAGAGCTTTTTTTAAGGTTTACGGAATTATAATGTATAAAGTACAATGTATAAAGTATAAAGTATAATGTACAATGTAGAATGTCCTTTGGGGAATCATTTAAGTTATAACCTATAGTTATTCAAGATAACAAAATACGATTTACTTTGTAATACTATATTGCCGAATTTTGAAACATAATTTAAAGTTCGCAATATGAAAGATTTCATTCAACATGAAACAATACGCAAAATCGTTTTTATCATACTGGCTGTATTATGCCTTACTCCACTGATCTCCTCTCCTATAGCTCTGGCGTTAGGATTTTTACTGGCTGTTTTTATCGGAAACCCTTTTGAAAAACATCTTCATCAATACATTCATCTGCTATTGCAAATTTCCATTGTAGGCCTGGGATTTGGATTAAAACTGGATGAAGCTTTACATGCAGGAAAAACAGGGTTAGTGTTAACAGTAGTGAGTATTCTAACCGTGATGATTTTAGGATATTTTTTAGGAAGATTATTCAAACTTGAAAGACCGTTATCCTATCTTATTTCTGCAGGAACCGCCATTTGTGGTGGGAGTGCTATTGCAGCTATTTCTCCTATTATTAAACCCAGCACAAAACAGATTTCCCTGGCTTTAGCTATTGTTTTCACATTGAATTCTATTGCTTTATTCGTATACCCGGCTATTGGACATCTGCTTCATCTCTCTCAGGAACAGTTTGGTCTTTGGTGTGCCGTGGGAATCCATGATACCAGTTCTGTAGTAGGTGCCGCCAGTAAATATGGCGATGAAGCTTTAAAAATTGCAACCACTGTAAAGCTGGCAAGAGCATTGTGGATCATTCCCGTTTCCCTGATCACGATGTTTATCTTTAAAAATAAAGAATCAAAAATAAAAATCCCCTGGTTTATCGGGTATTTCATCCTTGCTATTCTGTTGAATACTTATTTTCCTTTTATGGACCGTTTCAGCAGTGAGATCACCACCTTTGCAAAATCAGGATTGAATCTGACATTATTTTTTATAGGCTCCAGTCTTTCTATTCAAACATTGAAAACAATAGGGATTAAACCTTTAGTGACGGCGGTACTTCTTTGGATCACCATCAGTATAGGCAGCCTTCTTTATATTATTCAGTAAAAGCAGCGGGACCCTTTTGAAATCAAAAGGGTCCCGCCTGTTAAATGTGGAAATGTTTATTTCAGTTGAATAGTATCTTAAATAACCAATCGGTTAGCAAGTCATCACCTGTGGGCATCCAATTAGCTCAACACAGTATTTAGGGCCTGTTACAGCTCCCGTACAACTGCATCCGCAAAGTGAAGCATCTGGAGTTCCAATTCCGGAACCTCCAATACCACCTGTAATATTCTTCAGATCTTCTTTTCTTAATTTTTTAGCATTTTTAATAATGTTCATGTGATTTGATTTTGATTAAACAATATAATTTAGTTGCCTCCCAAAGTTAAACAAATATTAATTATTCGCAACATAATTTAATATATTTCTAACTAATACATTGATTTAAAATTAATTAATATATTAAAAATCAGAAATCACACTTTGCCAATTATTAAACAGATATAAATATTACTTTAATCCAAGACGTTATCAATATAGTATATACAACAGTTTTTCTTTTTGACTGGTTTTGGTACAGCTTTCCCAAAATCAACAGGCTCAAAAAAATAAATACGGCTATTTTAATTGTATTTTTATCCACCCCAGACTCCTTTTACTTTATATTTTTTAAGAGGGATTTCTTCGCTTTCACATTGTACAGACAGCTTCATCTCATTATACATAAAAGTTGGTGTGATTATAATATCTATTGGCTTATCCGGATATTTTGTTTTTAATTTCTTGAAAATATCAAGCATTTCCATATCATCAAAAAAAACCTCAGTATAATATTTTGTAAATGAAAATTCCACATTATAAGGAATTCCATCCTGCCTGTATGTTTCAACTGCTTTAGCATCCATTAGAAAGCCAGACTCTCCATCATAATTAATACGGTAAATTCTTCTAATCTTATCTTGTTCATCATAAGGTCGTAATACAAAACGATACTTGTATTTCTCTCTGTATTGATCCCATATCCCAAAAGGAATACCATTTTCTTTGATCTTCTGTTTAGTACTGTCAGGAACTAATATTTTATATGATAATTCATAGAACTGTTCCTGAGTTTCCTTAGGATCAATTCTTCTCATAAACTCATCTTTATTGACAAAAGTTTCTTTGGCCTGCAAACGGCAAACCTCTCTGCGATGATGGTTGCCTGACAACCAGACCACTATCACACCGCCCGGAGCGGCTCCTATGGTAAGTTCATCATAAGTACTCTCTTCCCAGGGAAATTCACCTTTATCATCCGGATTACCTTGTATCATAAAACCTTCTCGAAATAACTGAAGTATTTTTTCCTTAGGAAGATCAGCATCCACCCGCCAGAACTTCTTCTCCGCATAACTTACATAGGTAAGATTAAGATGAGAGGGAACTGTATTGCCTCCTTGACCACCATTCTTACCATCGTACACCCATCTTGTATTTACTACACCTGATTTTGGCACTCCACAGATCAATTTTTTTTTATCATCGGTTAATACTCCTATATGTACTTCTACAGGATATTCTTTGGGAGCCGTCATCGTCACCATATAAGGAAACTTTTCTTTTTGGCTGTTTTTGGTACAGCCTTCCCAGCTCAATAGGCTCAAAAAAATAAATACGGCTATTTTCATTGTATTTTTATCCACCCCAGACTCTTTTTACTTTAATCTTTTCAAGGATTATCTTTTTATCCTTGCATTGAGCAACTACCTTAAAATCATTATACATAAAGCCTGGAATCAGGACAACATCTATCGGTTGATCAGGATGTGATTTTTTCAGTTCATCAAAAGCTCTCAGCATTTCCTCATCATTAAAAATAATCTCTGCATTATATTGGGTGAAAAAAAAATTAACATCATAAGGAATTCCGTCCTGTTTATATGTTTCTGCTGATTGGGTATCCATTAAGAATTCAGACTCACCATTATAGTTAATACGGTACAATCCCGTAATTTTATCTTTCTCATCATAAGGTCGTAATACAAAACGATACTTATATTTTTCTCTGTATTGATCCCATATCCCAAAAGGAATCCCTTTTTCCTTAATCTTTTGTTGAGTACTGTCAGAAATGTTTATTGAATATTTTTTATTAAAAAACTGTTCTTGAGTTTCATCATATTGCGGATGAGGCCTAAACTCATCTTTATTGACAGAAGTTTCTTTAGCCTGTAAACGACAAACCTCCCTCTTATGATGGTTTCCTGACAACCAAACCACTACCACTCCCCCCGGAGCAGCTCCTATGGTAAGTTCATCATAAGTACTTTCCTCCCAGGGAAATTCACCTTTATCATCCGGATTACCCTGTACCATAAAACCCTCGCGAAATAACTGAAGCATTTTCTCCTTAGGCAGATCAGCATCCACCCGCCAGAACTTCTTTTCTGCATAACTCACATAGGTAAGATCCAGATGTGACGGAATCGTACTCCCTCCCTGCCCTCCAGCATCTCCATCATATTGCCAGCCTCCATCTTCTACTCCTGTTTTGGGAACTCCACAAATCAATTCTTTTTTATCATCGGTTAATACTCCTATATGTACTTCTACAGGATATTCATCAGGCGCCGTCATTGTTACCATATAAGGAAACTTTTCTTTTTGACTGGTTTTCATCTTTAGTATATCATTTTTTCTGCATGCCTGAAGCAGAAATACACTGCAAAACAGGCTTAGAATATATATTTTCATGTGCTAATTTTCTTACGGTTTTTTGTTCCTGACCATCATCAGGTTTCATTAATATATTTTCCTTTTTCGCTTACCATTGACAATATTAGGATAATTTTTCTGAGAAATAAGGTCAGATCCTGACTGGCCATATGTAGCATTCCAATGCAGGTAATGATTTCTTAGAAATTTAATTTCTCTGTTCTTTTTATGGGCTTCTACATTATTACGTTGCTGGCCTTCCAACTGGCGTTGCTGCCACTCAAATACCGACTGTCGGTCACCTGTGGCATGTATTACCGGAGGTTCTTTATATATCTCAGGTTCTATGAACGCCAAAGGACTTCCCCCATTAAAGGTATACTTTTTTAACTTCTCTTTAATTCCTTCTAAAAATGCAATATTACCAGGAATCCAATTATCCTGAAATTTATAGTCATCTGTAACTCCACTTTCCTTAACTGGTATGCATTTCTTAATGCAAAACTCTACCATCAGATGCAACGGAATAAAACTATACTGATTGCTTAATTTTCTTTCTCCTTCCAGTCTGTAATTGTTAACACTAAGTCTATAAAAGGGATCTTTTTTAATACTGAGCTCCCCCGGCAGAAACCACCCCTGCCTGATAAGTTCTTCAGAAAGGGAATATAATGAGTCTTTCACAATAGTGGCATCAATTCTTTTGGGGTTATCAGTCCACCCTTCTACATAAGCACCTCCTACATCACAATGTACTCCCGGATAGTATAATTCAATTCCTCCTTTTTTTCCACTGTCTGGTGACGTTTTGGGTACGGAAGAAATATCGACCAGACTGAAATTCGCCCGGTGTTCATCCGCGGCTACCATATGGACCACATAGTCTGCTTTGTTCACATCATTCAGCCCAAGATCCTTGCTGTCATTCGACTGAAACAGTCCATGATGAGGTACAGTATCATAAATTCCCACAAACCTTATCTGCACTTTTGTCTGCTCATCCATCAATCCGGCTTCGGAAAGTAATTGTCCCAGGTAGCCAAAGGCAGGCATCACCCCATTAGCATAAGACTCAGCCAGATTGTACCCAAACTTATCCTTTACAATAAACCCTTCCTTCCATGCTTTTGTATGAGCCTTATAGCTTCCCTGTGTCACCACGTGAACAAAATGCCTTGCTGCCGCTGCTCCACGACTAAACCCAAAAACATCAAAAGTAAGAGTTCCTACGAATTCTTTATTTTTAAGAATGTTTTTAAAGATCTCTGTTTTAACGTTCCGTATTGATTTTCTCACCCTATCCATAATTCCGGCTGATCCCATTCCAAAAGCAGGTCCCATCATCAGATCATCCCCTTTATAATCATCAACCTCCAAAGCATCTCCATAATGTTTAGGTGCTGTATTGGTTCCCATTCCTTCCGTATAAATTCTAAATATTTTATCTGCTTTGCTTTTCTTATAATTTTTAAATAAAATAGCCGGATTAGAAAGATCGTTCTCAAAACTGGTTTCCCCTTTGGATGGATCTCCATCTACAGCACCCCCTTTTTTCCTATAAATATTTTGTGCTTCCGCAGCACTTGCTTTTGATCCCTCAACATTCTTTACTCCTTCTTTCTCAGTCACTTTTTGCCTTAGTTCTGTATTATACATATTATTCAATGTACCATCCAGGAAAACGCCAAATGTAAAATTCACATGGTCTTTTTTTAGTTTGGCAACCGATTCCGGTTTACCCACCACTACAGGCATATTAGTGGCTTTGGGCGTATCGATATGCGTTTTGAGTTCATTTTCTACCACAAGCTGTATCTTTTCCTCGATATGGCTTATATGATTTTTGTATTCAACCTTTACATAGTACTCGTGTTCACTTTCATTTACATAGTCTATTTTGTTAAGCTTAGCCTGATAAAGACTTATGTTATTGAAATAAAGATAGGCTCTGCCTTTATCATCCACTCCGGAAGTTGTATACGTACCCATAGAGCGGTCTCCTGTTACATCATCTTCATATACAGAAACCTTCAGTCTATCTCCCTTAGGAATATTAAGGGTTCTTACAGCCAGTTGTACTTTATCCAGATAACCTATTTTCCTTGTTCCCACGGGTCTCCCTCCGGAATCCTGCCATTCCATGGAAAGGAGTTGCGGCTTTCCAGCCAGAATATAGAGATTAATCGAGTAGTTCACCTCTTTTCCGTTCTGTACTACTACAGCGATGAGTTTTACCGTTTTTTCAGCCAGATTTACCGCAAATTTAAAAATGCCTTTTGTATTGCTGCCAAGGATTTTGCCGTTATATTCTATCTTCCATTCTTTTACCGTCACCTTTGCCGTAATATTCAATATAGAATACTGACAGACTGTATTCGTCAATGGCCTTGTTTCCCCTATAATTTTCATATCCAATTAATTACAGGGTTATAAAAGTATCATCTTCGTCTGTTTCTTCCTCATCACGATACAGGTTTATAAATGGAAAGAGCTCTGCAAGTACCTCGGGATCTGCATTTTTCACATTCTGTTCGGAAGCTTCAACGGTTTGCCCATGAAATATAATTTCTATACTGGCTATTCCGCTGATGGCACATACAGCCTTACTATCTTCCAACAAGGCTTTTCCATTATTATCTGCTAGGGTAATGTTTTCATAATAACCTTCCCAGCCTGTAACCGTAGGAGTACAGGGATTATTATTCATTTTAGCACAATTTCCGAAGGTATTCTTCTCAAAAGTAGATCCGATATCCACATGAGTAGCCATCAGTTTTTCTGCTCCGTCTTTGTCGTTGATGTATCTTTTGCTTTGGGTTTTTACCTTAAGTGTATCAGGAGTAGTACCAAACCGGCATTGGCATACCGCCCCCTGGCATACGAGATGTTTTTCGCTCATTGTGTGTGTGTTTTTTATACTTACAATTTACTAATTTTCTGTAAGTACACAAACATTTTCAAATATTAAATCTCTTTATAGGGAAAAAAAATAAAGCATTATTCAAGCTGAAAGACCAGGTAAAACAGACTTACTAAAGTTCTCTTGATCCGGGTTTCAATTCTATTCTATGAATTCAAGATCTTTATCATGGGTTTCTGAGATCGTAAGTGCAGAATAAAAGGCAAGTCCAAATACAATCACTCCTACTATAGCTGCACTCCCAATTACAGAAAAATAAGCTTTCAGAGAATCAAAAGCCAGAATCATGACAGGAACCAACCCTCTTACCATATTCGGAACCGTAGTGGTTGCTGTATTTCGGATATTGGTTCCGAACTGTTCTGCGGCCAATGTCACAAACATTGCCCAATACCCCGTTCCAAGGCCCAGCCATATGCAAAACAGATAATATTTTGTTTCAGTATTGGTATTTCCAAACAACATAATTGCGGCTCCAATCAGAGTGAAAATCAACATATAAAATATGGCCATTTTACGGGATTTTAATGCATGAGAAATAAAACCACTCATCAGATCACCGACAGAAATCCCTACATAAGCCCACATGATTGCTTTTCCGGGATTAAGATCCTTAATTCCAAATTCAGGAGCAAACTGATTGGCTAAAACCGCCAGAATACCTATGCAATACCACGTGGGCAAGCCTACGGCAATGCATTTTAAATACCTTATCAAACGGTCTTTATGGGTAAAGAAAGAAAGGAAATCTCCTTTGGAGACACTTTTATGTTCAATATTTTTATAAATTCCGGATTCTGAGACGCTTATTCTAAGCACTAATAACAGGATTCCCATAACTCCACCAATGATGTAAGAGATATTCCATCCCCCTGATAATTCTACGGTCAGCTGAGCGACTACCGCACCCATTAATCCAAATCCGGCAACAACGGATGTCCCAAATGCCCGCAAACTCTTCGGCAGGCTTTCAGAAACAAGGGTAATTCCGGCTCCAAGCTCTCCGGCGAGACCAATCCCCGCAATGAACCTTAATCCGGCATATTGATACACTAAATGTTCTTTTGGAAAATAAGGCAGAAAACCACATGCTATATTTGCTATGGAATACACCAGAATAGAGCCGAAAAGTACAGAAAGCCGTCCTTTTTTATCTCCAAAAATACCCCAGAAGACGCCTCCAATCAGAAGTCCTACCATCTGGCAGTTCAGAATAAAAGTACCGTCAGCATCAGGATTGAGTCCTAAAGCCTTCAGGCTGGGAATCCTTACAATCCCAAATAAAAGGAGGTCATAGATATCTACAAAATAGCCTAGGGCAGAAATAATAACGGGAATAGAGAAAATGTACTTCATTTTTGAAGACAGGGACAGTTCTTGCATTTTTAAATTTTGATAAAAATAAAAAACCTTTCAATTTCTTGAAAGGTTTTTATATAATATCTTAATCTGATTATTATCTTGCAATATTCACAGCTCTCGTTTCTCTGATTACTGTTACTTTTACCTGACCTGGATAAGTAAGTTCGTTCTGGATCTTTTCAGAGATATCGTAAGATAGCTGAGAAGCAATTTCGTCATTTACTTTTCCGCTTTCTACCATTACTCTTAGCTCTCTACCTGCCTGGATTGCATAAGCACTGGACACTCCGTCAAAGCTTAATGCAGCAGATTCAAGGTCTTTCAGTCTCTGGATATAAGATTCCAATACCTGTCTTCTTGCTCCCGGTCTTGCTCCTGAAATAGCATCGGCTACCTGAATGATCGGAGATAATAATGATTTCATTTCAATCTCGTCGTGGTGAGCACCAATAGCATTCACTACTTCCGAGTTTTCACCATATTTCTCAGCCCATTGCATTCCTAATAAAGCGTGAGGAAGTTCAGACTCCTGCTCAGGCACTTTACCGATATCGTGTAACAGACCAGCTCTCTTAGCTAATTTTACATTTAATCCCAGCTCAGCAGCCATAGTTGCAGCAATGTTCGCTACCTCTCTTGAGTGCTGTAACAGGTTTTGTCCGTAAGAAGAACGGTACTTCATTCTCCCCACAATTTTAATCAATTCAGGGTGTAATCCATGGATTCCCAAATCAATAATCGTTCTTTTTCCTACTTCAATGATCTCCTCTTCAATTTGTTTTCTTGTTTTTTCTACTACTTCTTCAATTCTTGCAGGGTGGATTCTACCATCTGTAACCAATCTGTGAAGTGATAGTCTTGCGATTTCTCTTCTTACAGGATCAAAACATGAAAGAAGAATGGCTTCCGGAGTATCATCAACAATAATTTCTACTCCTGTAATCGCTTCCAAAGCACGGATATTTCTACCCTCTCTACCGATAATTCTACCTTTTACCTCATCAGATTCAATATTGAAAACTGATACTGAGTTTTCGATAGCCTGTTCTGTTCCGATTCTCTGAATCGTCTGAATAACAATCTTTCTGGCTTCATTCTTAGCATTCAGCTGAGCTTCTTCCATAATACCCTGAACGTGAGCCTGAGCTCTGGTTTTAGCTTCAGCTTTCATGGTTTCTACCAATTCTGCTTTGGCTTCATCTGCGGTATAATTAGAAATTTTTTCAAGAACTTCAACCTTTTTAGCGGTAGCAGTATCCAATTCCTGTTGTTTTCTTTCTAAAACTTCATTTTTCTTAGAATAATCAGCAATCTGCTTATCTAAGTCTTTTTCAAGTTTTCCTACCTTGCTAAGTTCGTCATTCAGTTTGTGTTCTTTGTCTTTTGTTCTTTTTTCTACTTCCTGCATTTTCTTTTCTCGAGACTGAATGTCAGCATCATGCTGAGACTTCAATTCCAGGAATTTTTCTTTTGCCTGAAGGTTCTTTTCTTTCTTTATGGATTCAGCTTGTACATTAGCTTTTTCTATAAGGTTTTCGGCATTTTTATTGGCATCATCGATGATGAATTTTGCTTTAGTATTCAGTGAGCTTTTGGAAAAAAACATTCCAACGACAGCCCCGATTACTAAACAAACAACGCCGACTATAACTTCTATCATAATTTATATTGAGTTTTAATTGTATTTATATTTTTCAATAAAAAAAGCCCACAATAATCCAGGGATTGAGAGTAAACTCCTAATCAACACGATTTGAACTGATTTCCACTATCTGTAATCCGGGAATCCGGCACGCCATTTAATGGACATTCGTTCGGCAATTGCTTAGCGTTGAGTTTACCTTTAATGTGTTAGAATTATTGTAGGCAGTCTTTTTCAGGAAAAAAAATCTATTTCCCGATTTCATTCAACGATTGATTAATCTGTGCTAACCTCTCGTTGGTAGAATTAATATTTTTTTCGTAGTTAACAGAAACTACTTCTGCATTGGTTCCCAGTTTAAGGGCACACATGGCTAAAGCATCCTGTTTATCTCTTACGTCAAAGTTTTGTTCAAAATCTTTAATCATATTCTCTATCTGCTTCCCTACTTTACGCAACGTTTCTTCTTCTGCTGCGGGTACGTTCAGCGGATATACTCTTCCTGCAATGTTTACGGTTATTCTCCTTACCTCCATTATAATCCACTGTTTTGAAGCTGTGCAATACAGAAATCTATTTCTTTCACCAATCTGTTGATATGATTTTTCATTAACCTATTGTGTTCAGGATTTCCTGATATTGCTGAATAAAGTTTTATATTTTTTTGTTCTTCTGCTAATACCTGATTTCTTCGTCTTTCCTCATCATATTTCACTTTCAGTTCTTCATGCTCAACACTTAGTTCTGATAAACTTTCAGTAAGATTTTTATAATTCTTTTGTAGAGCCAAAATCTTTTTTTCTAATTCTGAAAAATTGTTTTCTAAATCTTGAAGCATTTCAGGTTTGTATATTCTAACTAGAAGCAAAAATAAAAAAATAATAACACTAACAAAAATAAAAAGCCTTATATTTTGGTATACCCACAAAAAAGGAGATGCTAAAGCACCTCCTTTGTATTTTTAATATGAATTTTTCTTATTCAAATTTCAGAACAAACATGATTGCTCTTGTCTGTAATGTAGAAACTGCGGACGCCCAGTAAGGAGGTGTATTGGCATTATCAGCTACTTTTTCGTTATTCATGAAAAATGTTCCTCTAATGGCAGGAGTCAGTTTAAATTTGTTGAAATAAAACTGGATTCCCATTTCAGCAGACCATGCAAAGTTGTGCGTGGTAGATCTGAAAATCCCTTGCATATTATCATCCGTAGAAGCTGCATTAGACTGAAGATTTACAATATAGTTTACCCCAGCTGCAACGTAAGGCCTTGAATTGTACCATCTTTGCCCATGAAGTTCCAAAAGCACGGGAACATCAATCAACGTAGATTTGATTTCTCTCACTTTATCTTTATCCTGTAAAGGGAACGGCATGAAAGGAGGATTGGTTAAAGATCCACCTGCATAGATGTCATTAGATTGAGTATTAAAAGTCAACTGTCTTTGTGCAAACTGTAAACCTGGTTCTATTCTCACGTCCAGATAGTCGTTCAGTCTCCATTTTGCAATAAGCCCGGCACCGAAACTGTAGCTTTCTTTAGAAGTTACAAGATTCTGATTATCGTTCATCCCATATCTTGGGTGCAATACGATGCGGTAGTCCAGTCTATTCCCGTTCAAATAAAAACCCCAACTGAATTTCTGCTCGTCGAAGTCTTCCAACTTGTCCATTCTGTTTCGGGTTCTAAATTGCGCGTCTGCAAAAACGGCAACATTTACTGAGGCTAAAACCAGTGCTCTTAATAAAAATTTATTCATAGGTTACTTTGTTGCTTTATAAATTGTGGCTATACCTAAACTTAGTTTTTTATATTCTACTTTCTTAAATCCCGTATCTAAAAGAATTTGCTTCATCTTCTCCCCGAAAGGAAAAGCATTTACAGAATCCGGAAGGTATGTGTATGCCCTATTATCTTTGGAAACCATTCTGCCAATGGCAGGTAATATATTTTTAAAATAAAACATATACAGTGGTCCCATCAACCCCTCAACCTTTGAAAACTCCAGTATATAAACACTTTTGTTATCCTTAACTACTCTTCTTAACTCTGCTAAACCTTTGGTAAGATTTTCAAAATTCCTTACTCCAAATGCAACGGAAACAGCATCAAATCTATTGTCCTCGAAAGGTAAATTTTCTGCATCTCCTTTTTGCATGGAAATTTTGCCGTCTAATTTAAGTTTTTTTATTTTAATAACGCCAACATTCAGCATTTGTTGTGATAAATCTAAACCAACTACTTTTGAGCCGGTTCCTTTTTCGATGGTAATAGCCAGATCTCCCGTTCCTGTAGCCACATCCAGCACTTCCTGCGGGTTATCATTTTTCATCCATTTTACCAGTTTATTTCTCCATAAAACATCAATTTTCATGGATAAAACACGGTTTAAAAGGTCGTACTTCGGTGCAATATTGTCGAACATATCCTCTACCTGGCTCTTCTTAGTAGCCTCTGAATTGTAGGGAGTAACTTTGGTGATATCTTTTGTCAAAACTTAAAACTTGTAATATTCTTTATAATAATTTAGGTAATCCTGCTTTCTGAAGATTTTGGATCTTGATTCCACTTTCTGGATATTTTTGATCACTTTATCGTAATCTTCATCCACATTGTAATAAAAATCTTCAGTGTAAAGCTTATTGAAGCGCTTTGCTCCTCCGAAATAATCTTTTCCGTCAATTTTAGTCTTATCAAGCGCTAAAAGTAACGAATCTTTTTTAAGGTTATATCCGTAGTACTGATCGTTAACATAATAATCCTGGTGGGAAATGTTAATCAAACCACGAAGTTTGTTTACTTCAAATGCTGAATCGTAAAGCATTTTTTTATTCTGATCGAAAACCTGAATAGAGTTTTTTCCCTTATTCAAATCCACATGCACATACTGCCCCGCTGAGATGATTCCTTCAGAACCGTTATTGATTTTAAAGTAATACGTATTGGGGGTAGGATTATCTACAACATAATAATTCTTCTTAGCTAAAAAAAGGAAGTAGATCCCAAAGGCAACGATAAACGCCACAGCTGCAATGAGTAAGCCTTTTAAGGACGGATTGTTTTTCATAGATTGTAAAGTACAATTTTTGCAAATTTAATAATATTTTTAATTCTCCGTTATTAATATTAATTATTAACTTTGCATCTTTAAAAAAATCATATAAACGAATGCCGAATACGATCATTATTGGCTCTGGATCTTACATTCCGAACAGAGTTATTGGTAGAGATTACTTCATGAATTCTGAGTTCTACACAGAGGATGGGGTAAAGATAGAAAAGCCTGTGGAAGAAACTATTGCGAAGTTTGTAGAAATTACAGAAATAGAAAACAGGAGATTCATTGAGGACGGTCTTTCCAATTCACAGATCGGTTATGAAGCCGCAAAAATTGCCCTTGAAGACGCAAAAGTAGACGGCGAAGA
Source organism: Chryseobacterium rhizosphaerae (assembly GCF_003385455.1). GTDB lineage: Bacteria > Bacteroidota > Bacteroidia > Flavobacteriales > Weeksellaceae > Chryseobacterium > Chryseobacterium rhizosphaerae. The sequence goes on from NZ_QNUF01000004.1 coordinate 137,972, forward strand.
ACTGGATTATATTATTTACGCGAGCAATTTTGGAGAGGTTACCGAGAATGGATATGCTGATTTCATGCCTACTATGGCTGCAAGAGTAAAGAATAAACTAGGCATAAAAAACAGAAAATGCGTAACATACGATATGCTTTTCGGGTGCCCGGGATGGGTAGAAGCAATGATTTTAGCAGATAATTTAATTAAAGCTAAAGTTGCAAAAACCATTTTAGTAATCGGAGGAGAAACCCTAAGCCGTGTTACAGATCCACACGACAGAAACAGAATGATCTTCGCTGACGGTGCCGGAGCAGTCGTGGTAAAAGCTACCGATAACGAAAATGTAGGAATTATTGCCCACAATACAATCTGTGACAATGGCCCTGAATTAAATTATCTTGAGAATGCACCCTCTATCAACAAAGAAGTAGATCAAAGACGTCTTTATGTAAGAATGCTGGGAAGAAAAATCTACGAGTACGCTCTTAAAAATGTACCTGTTGCGATTAAAGATACAATTACAGATGCAGGACTTTCTATTGAAGATATAGATAAAATCCTTATCCACCAGGCCAATGCCAAAATGGATTATGCTATGATTGAAAGACTTCACAGGCTTTATGACATCAAAGAATATGATCATTCGATCTCTCCAATGACAATTCAGGATTTTGGAAATACCTCTGTAGCAACCATTCCAACCATGTATGATTTAATAATTAAAGGAAAAATGGATGGTCAATCGTTTAAAGAGAATGGGAATGTTGTGATGACTTCGGTAGGTGCCGGAATGAACATCAATGCTCTCGTTTACAGATTTCCTTAAAAGATAATTTTTAACATAAAAATATAAAAAGCACAAAGGAAGTCTTCTTTTGTGCTTTTTTTGAAAACAGACTTATGCAAAAGAACTTTTTAATCATTGCCGGAATTTTCCTGTTTCTGGAAATTTACATCTATCAGGCCATAAGAACTCTGACCGATAATTTTTGGTTACGAACTGGATATTGGGTAATATCGTTACTTATTTATGGAGTTTTCGCTTATGAAGTAACTCATTATCAGAGATCGGACCGCAGTACGATAAGACCTCAAATTATGATTTCATTATTTTTGATATTTATCTTTCCGAAAATTTTCGTGGTTTTATTTTTATTAATTGATGATTTATTCAGAATAGGGGGCTACTTTGTAAATATGATAGGCTCTAAGGAAACATTCTTCCCGGAAAGAAGGAAATTTCTGAGTCTTGTAGGTCTGGGAATGGGAGGTGTTCTCTCAGCCCTTTTCATAGATGGAATTACTTTTGGCAAGTATCGCCATACCGTAAGAAGAGTTAAGGTAAAGTTCGCCAATCTTCCAAAGAGCTTCAAAGGATATAAGATCATTCAGATTTCTGATGTTCATAGCGGAAGTTTCTCTGATCCGGACAAATTGAAGCATGCAGTAGATCTTATCAATGAACAGAAGCCCGATTTGGTTTTATTCACAGGAGACATGGTGAATAATGTAGCTGATGAATTCAAACCTTTCATTCCTCTTTTTTCAAAAATAAAGGCTAAAGACGGCAAGTTTGCAGTCCTTGGAAACCATGATTACGGTGATTACGTAAGCTGGACTTCTCCGGATGCCAAAAAGAAAAATCTTGATACGCTGATCGACTATGAGAAGCAGGCAGGTTTTGATATGCTGAGAAATGAAAACAGGGTTATTGAAAAAAACGGAGAAAAATTGTACATCCTGGGCGTTGAAAACTGGGGACTGAAACCATTTCCACAGTTCGGAAAGATCGATGACGCTTTAAAAGGAGTTCCGGAATCCGCTACAAAGATTTTAATGAGCCATGACCCTACCCATTTTGATTATGTGGTAAAAAAACACCCCGCAGACATCCACCTGACCCTTTCAGGACATACACATGGGATGCAGTTTGGGTTGGATCTAAAGAATATAAAATGGTCACCGGTTCAGTACCGTTATCCAAAATGGGCAGATTTATATGAAAGTGAAGGTAAATTCCTGTATGTCAACAGGGGCTTTGGAGTGCTTGGATATCCGGGAAGAGTGGGCGTACTGCCTGAGATCACTCTTTTTGAATTGAGTTAGTGGGAATGAAGTGAGAGAGCTGGAGCGTTTGAGAGCAAAAAAGGTTTGAGCATGCAGAAGCAGCGTTCGAAGCTCAAAGTTTAGAGTAAGAGAAATCAAATGGAAAAAGGATTCCTAACCTCTATTACCTAACCTCCACTACCTATCATCTGCAACCTGCAACCTAAAAAATATAATCTTTCATACGGGAAACGGCAAGTTCTTTCTCGTTGATAAAAGTAAGGAGGGCATCTAATTTGTCCTCCATTTTTTTGCCCGAAAACAAGCTTCTGTAAAAGGGAATATCAAAACGGTATTTTTTAAAATCTGTAAACTGCCACGAGTTCAGATAAATCAGTACAAACTCTTCATTCTGCAGGGTCTCTAAAACCATATTCTGATAATACTTCATGGGTAGAATCTGAAATACAAAATCATTGTATGGGAGCTGACTGTAGGGAGAGATGCTTTCCGGGATAATACTTAAGCCATCCTCTTCTGTAATTTCCGTATCTCTTTTGAGACGTTTGAAAGGGAAAAGTATATCTGCATTATCGATATTGGAGACATAATTAAACTCCAATAATTTCAAATTTTCCTGAGGTACTTTTACCTCCTTCTGACGAATTCCTCTGATCTGTTTTTCCAAAAGATCCTGAATTTCTTTCTTGGCATTTTCAATTTCTGTAAGGTTGGAGTCTTTATTATAAAAAGCAATTTCATGCCCTTTGGATGAAATTGCTTTTATAAGATTCTGCAGTTTTCCGGAGAGAGAAACCTCTACAAAAAAACTGGCTTTAATATCATGAATATCTAAAATTCTAAGAATTGCTTTGGTGTTATCTTCTGTGATTTTCAGTCTTTCTTCATCGGTAATTTGAAACCCTTCTTTTGGGTCAGCATCAATATTTACCATGTTAAAAGTTAATAATATCATTTAAATTAAATTTTATATAAAAGTTATAATATATTAAAAATCAGAAGTTAAAGCAATTTTTAATTAAAGTATTACTTTACATTATTAATCCTTAGCTAATTTTACTTTCAGATTCTTGATCATGTCTTTTGACATTTCAGAAATTCCGAAATCATACGTCAGCCCCCAGTCTTTTTTAGCCACTGAATCATCAATTGAAACCGGCCATGAATCTGCAATTGCCTGTCTGAAATCGGGTTGATAATCGATGGTAAAATCCGGAATTTCTTTTGCAATTTCCTCCGCCAATTCTTTTGGAGTAAATGACATTCCACCCAAGTTATAAGAAGAACGAACCGTCAGACTTTCTTTTGGAGCTTCCATTAATTTTAGTGTGGCGTTGATCGCATCATCCATATACAACATCGGCATTCCGGTGTTCTCAGAAATGAAGCTTGTATACTTCCTCTCCTCTATTGCCTTATAGAAAATCTCAACAGCATAATCTGTTGTTCCTCCACCTGCAGGAGTCTTCCAGGAAATTAATCCGGGATACCTGATGCTTCTTACATCCACCCCATATTTATCAAAATAATACTCACACCATTTCTCTCCCGCCATTTTAGAAATCCCATAAACTGTAGTTGGATTCAAAACAACATCCTGCGCTACATTCTCTTTTGGAATTCCTTTTCCAAACACAGCGATAGAACTTGGCCAGAAGATCTTTTTAAGAAGCCCCTCCTTTGCCATTTCACAAAAATGCAGCAGAGGTTCCAAATTCAGTTTCCATGCAAAAATAGGCTGCTTTTCTGAAGTTCCGGATAAAAGCGAAGCCAGGTGATACACTGTAGTGATATCATAATCTTTCACTACCTGTCTCACCAATTGCGTATTGGTAACATCCATTCTTTCATAGTGTCCCGCAGCGGTAATTCCTTCTTGCCATCTGTCCAGTCCTGAAGCAACTACATTTTCTGCTCCGTGGATTTCAACAAGTCTATTCGTCAGTTCGGTGCCGATTTGTCCCAAAGCACCCGTAATCAGTATTCTTTCCGTATAGGATTCCATTTTTAGATTTTTTTTAGAATGGTACAAAAGTAAAAAAAACATGTTAACCATAATAAAAAAGGTGTATTTAAAAATACACCCATGGATTGTTATAGAAAATTATTTATATACTGAACTCAGGATAAGGCATTTCTATATTATAATTAAGAAAGGAAGCGGTTATTAAGAATATAAAAAAAATGACTGAAACTTATTTCATTAGCTTTTAAACATTTACAGATCAGCAGCATCAACCAGTAACTTCTAGCCCTTTTCCCTCTGCCTCTTCTAAATAGACGCAACTGGTTTTAGAATATAGCGGTTCACCCGACCAACTTGAATCCAGAATATCCGAACCATGAATATCTCCCACTCTATTGGTTTTGGATACCGTTGCGGCTAATTCAGAATTCAAAGTAACCTTTTCGGAGATTTCCAACCTGTGAGAAATTACACCTTCTATACCTTTGACCTGGGTATCAACAGCAGGGACAAAACCATCAGTTATGGATTTTTAAGAATAGATACCAAATAAGCTAAACCAAATGCCAGGTCAGGTGAAAAAATTAAAAATACATTTCATGAGACCAGCATCGGCAATGATTTACAAAAAAACTATATTTTTGTTATAAAGAAAATCATATGAAGAAGTTTTTAATTGTTTCGGTCCTGTTAGCAAGTCCATTAAGCTGGGCCCAGTTTACAGATATCAGTATCGTAAAAGAAGTACAGGTAAAAAAGAAGGGTGTAGTAGTCTCTGCTCATCCTTTAGCCAGTGAAGCAGGGGCAAAAATTCTAAAAATGGGAGGAAACGCCTATGATGCTATTACGGCGACACAGTATGCATTGGCAGTTGTATACCCTCAGGCAGGAAATATCGGTGGTGGTGGATTTTTGGTGGGCGTAAAAAATAATGGTGAAAAATTCACATTAGATTATAGGGAAACGGCTCCCAAAAAAGCTTCCCGGGATATGTATCTCGATAAAAAAGGTAAAGCAGATACTGATCTGTCTCAAAACGGAAGACTTGCAGTGGGTATTCCGGGGAGTGTAGCTGGTTTTTTCGCTACCTTAAAGTATTGTAAACTTCCTATGGAAAAAATCATACAACCTGCCATTGATCTGGCAGAACAAGGTTTTACCATTACAGAAAAGGAAGCCGATATGCTGAATAACAATAAAGAGAAATTTCAAAAGCATAACAAGTCCTCTATTATTTTTGTAAAAGACACTCCCTGGAAAGCCGGTGATATTTTAGTGCAGAAAGAATTGGCAGAGACTTTAAAGCTTATCCAAAAATTAGGGGCAAAAGGTTTTTATGAAGGAAAAACAGCGGATCTTTTGGTGGCTGAAATGAAAAGAGGTAATGGAATCATTACTCTGGAAGATCTTAGAAGTTATAAAGTTGCAGAAAGAAAAGCTTTAGAATTTGAATATAAGGGAAATAATGTAGTATCCATGCCTTTACCCTCAAGTGGAGGTTTACTGCTGGCTCAGATGTTGAGAATGGCGAGTTTTGAAAATCTTGAAAAATACCAGCAGAATTCTACAAAAGCTGTTCAGATTATGACTGAGGCTGAAAGAAGGGCTTTTGCAGATAGGGCTGAGTATATGGGTGATCCTGATTTCATCCAGGATAAAACGGCTTATCTGATCTCTGATGCCTATTTAAAAGAAAGATGGAAAAGTTTCAGTTTTGATAAAGCCACACCTAGTGCTGAAGTGGGTAAAATTATAGAACAACCGAAAGAGTCTACCCAGACTACCCATATTTCTGTACTGGACAAAGACGGAAATGCAGCTTCTGTAACCACTACCCTTAACGGATATTACGGAAGCAAAGTACTGGTTTCAGGGGCAGGATTCTTCCTCAATAATGAAATGGACGATTTCTCCATCAAGCCAGGTGTACCCAATATGTTTGGAGCTGTAGGCGGAGAAGCCAATGCCATCCAGTCTAATAAAAGAATGCTTTCTTCTATGACACCTACTATTTTGCTGAAGAACGGAAAACCTTATATGGTGGTGGGAACGCCTGGAGGAACAACCATTCCTACTTCCGTATATCAATCTATTGTCAACGTTGTTGATTTTAAATTAAACGCCAATATGTCCGTGAATTCACCCAAGTTTCATCACCAGTGGCTTCCGGAAGTTATAACAGTGGAAAATAACTTTCCTGAAAGCACTATTTCCGAGCTGAAAAGCAAGAATTATGTTATTGAAAAAATAAAACAAATCGGAAAAACAGAAATGATTGTTCTTGATGACAATGGTAGTATTCACGCTGTAGCAGATGGCCGTGGCGACGACTCTGTTGCTACTGAATAATTAAAAATAACTTTACTCACATAAAAAATCCTGTTTTAATTATTTTAAAGCAGGATTTTTTATTGAAACTTTACAATACAATCCTTTATTTACCAGAGGTCGGCACATAAAGACAAATACTCCCCTCACTACGTGATATCCTGTATTTTTTTTAAAACTTTAATGATATTCATCATGTTTTTGGAAAAAATTCATAATTTCGCCCTTCTAAAACCACTTCTATTGAAAGCAAAACAATTTTATCAGCAGCTTTATTTTCAGGTTATTATAGCCATTATTGCAGGTATTCTTCTCGGAAGATATTATCCTGAGCTGGGAGAAAAAATGAAACCATTAGGCGATGGTTTTATTAAGCTGGTAAAAATGATTATTGCTCCGGTTATTTTCATTACCCTGACCCTGGGAATTGCGCATATGACCGATCTTAAAAAAGTAGGGAGAATTGCAATAAAGGCAATGATCTATTTTTTTACGTTCTCAACTTTAGCACTCATCATTGGGCTAATAGTGGGTAACCTTTTACAGCCCGGTCATGGTTTAAACATTGATCCGGCTACCCTTTCAGGAGATATTTCACAATATAAAGAAAGAGCTCATGATTCTACACTTACCAGTTTCATCATGAATATCATTCCGGATACTCTTTTCAGTCCTTTAGTGGGTGATAATATACTTCAGGTTCTCCTTGTGGCAATTTTAATGGGTGTTGCTTTGGTACTGACTAAAGAAAAAAGTAAGAAAGTAACTGATTTTCTTCAGGATTTGTCTACTCCTGTTTTTAAGATTGTCCATATGCTTATGAAGCTTGCCCCTATCGGAGCCTTTGGTGCTATGGCTTTTACGATTGGAAAATATGGACTTCATTCTGTGTTGAACCTTATTTTCCTGGTAGCCACATTCTATATCACATCTATTCTTTTTGTGGTCATTGTTTTGGGCGCTGTTGCATGGTACAATGGGTTTAGCATTTTCAAACTCTTGTATTATCTTAAAGAAGAGCTTCTTCTTGTATTAGGTACAAGCTCTTCCGAATCGGCTCTTCCGGGTCTTATGGAAAAACTTGAAAAAGCAGGCTGTTCAAAAGCTATTGTAGGTTTAGTAGTTCCCACCGGTTATTCTTTTAACCTGGACGGAACCAATATTTATATGACATTGGCTTCACTTTTTATAGCTCAGGCATTGAACATCCATCTTCCTCTTGAAAAACAGCTCATGCTTCTGCTGATCGCCATGTTGAGTTCTAAAGGTGCTGCCGGAGTTACAGGTGCCGGATTTGTTACACTGGCTGCTACATTGGCCGTAGTTCCTGAAGTTCCTTTAGCCGGAATGACATTAATTTTGGGAATAGACAAATTCATGAGTGAATGCAGAGCATTAACCAATGTTATAGGAAACTCTGTGGCTACAGTAGTTGTTGCTAACTGGGAAAAGCAGCTTGATAAAAAACAGCTACAATACTGCCTCGATCATCCACAGGAAATTGAGAAAAAACTTGAAGTCTGAACAGGTCTTTACACCAGGATATTAAGGCTTGCAGGCTGTACTTTAACATGGATGGGTGATTCTATTTTATTAAACTCACCATCAAGATGCCAGTTTTTGGTATTCACCTCGAATGAAATTTCAGAAACCGGAAGATAGGTAACATATTCATCGTCCTTTAGTCTTTTGGTAAACATTCTGAAAGCAAACAATGCAGAATAGGTCAGAGGAAATTTCTTCACCAAAACCATATCAACCAAACCGTCGCTTTTACTTGCTTTTGGAGCAATATAGGCATTATTACCAAACTGACGGGTATTGGCAATATTCAGCATAAGATATCTGCCATTGTACTGCTGATACTCTTCGCCAAAAAATTTCACTTTGATTGGTTTATAATTGAAGAATGTTTTCAGGGAAACTTTAATATAATTTTTGAATCCACGGCTTGTTTTCTCAAACTCTTTAACCACTTTTCCATCAAAACCTGTTCCTGAAACATTGATAGAAAGCCTGTCATTAACCGTAAATGTATCGATTTTTCTGGATTGCTTTGCTTTTATTTTCTCTAAAAGTCCATCCAGATTTTTACTGAAGCGCGTTTCATTGGAGAATCCATTTCCGGAGCCTGCCGGAAAAATAGCCAGGATCTTATCTGTAGAAATAAGATTTTTAGCTACGGTAGAAATAGTTCCATCCCCCCCAATTGCCACAAAAATATCGATATGATCAAAATGAGTTTTAATAAACTCATCTGTTCCCGGAATAGATTCAGAGACGTAATACAAAGGATTTCCAACCTTTGCTTTAAGTTCATTCAGAAACGGCTGATAATTTTTTTTGGCCGAAAAAGGGTTGATGATAAAAGCTACTTTTTCCATTACCGCAAAAATAAACAATGCTTCCTGAACCGGAAGCATTTATTTATTTAATTTTCATTCTTTCTTTAAATTCTGCATTCAATGTCACGCCTAATTCTTCCCAAGAGATAGGAATGGTGATATCTCCTGCTGCAAAAGCGGCAATTTCGTACGGGCTGTAATGAAAATAAAGGTTTTTCTGATCAAAATAGAAATTATTGTTCGCCGGAATTTTTTCCACCAGCAGCATTTCGGAATTTTTAACTTCTCCTTCAGCATCTGATGTTCCACTATTAATATTATTGATATTCTTCATCAGAATAGCTTCAATTTTAGCCTTTGGCATTGAGGTGATGTCCTTTAGCTCAAGTTTTTTATTCTTCTTAAGATCAAAAACCCTTTCAGCAAATCCGTAATTATCATGAGCCCCGCCCTCATAACCGCTTCCTACATACTGAATATGCATATATCCATTGGTATTGGATATGAGATTCATGTAAGAGCTGGTATACCAATCCTGAGCATAGGTGATATCTGAAAGCCAGTCTTTATTGTCATTTTTTACAGAAGAGAAATATCCTATTTTCTCATTTTCCAAATAAGTCTGAAGCCCGGTTTTGGAAAAATCTTTAATATCTTTATTCTGGAAATAAATACTGTCTAATAAGGTTTTATCTTTCAATTCCGGGAAGACCAGCAATTTTGAAGTATATTTTACCTTTAAAGAGTCTGTGATTTTTGTAGAATCACTCACTTTAACAGAATCTACTATCAGTTTTCCGGATTCTTTGTAGTCTGACTTTTCGGCAGCCGGTCCTGTTGATTCATTTTTCTTACAGGCCGTAAAAACAAAGAATGAAGATAGTGCCAAAACAGTAATCGTATTTTTCATAATTAATTTTTTGATACTAATACAAAAACCATTCAAAAGCTGAATGGTTTTAAAAAAATATTATCGATAGTGTTGATACACATTAAAAATCAAATACTTATGATTTCTTCACTAAACTAATCACCTGATTTTCATGTTTTGAGGCAACTCCCCAAATTTGCTTGAAAGCCGGGTAATATTCTTTTGGATAATCCGGACTGGCTACTTTAGTGGTAGCTGTTACCTCCAGCTTATTCCCTTTTTGTTCCACTACATAGCTGTATTCTATTTCTTTATCCTCTGTAACAATTTTCTTAGTTTGAGGAATCTCTTCAATAGTATATCCTTGAGGGATTTCCAGGATAACTTTTTTCACTTTTGTAGAACCCGATCCAAAATCTATAGGATGTTTCCGAGCTTCCGTCTGATCAAAATCGTTAGAATTCCTATTCAAAAACAGCATGGGGTTGATAATTATTTTTTTACCTACCCGGTCTACCATATCTGTAGATTCGAATTTCATGGTACTCTCAAATTCCCCGTTCTCTAATACTTTTGAATCAATTCCAGTAAAATCTACAGAAAAATTTTCTTTATACTGTTTTTTATATTTATCGGGATTCTCATCATAAGCATCCTTAACATACATAGCAAAAGTCCCGGTATCTTTATCAGAATACGTCCCGGAAACACTTCCATCCTCGTTAATTTTAGCATCCACAGTAAGATAGGTATTACTTAATTTATTGTTGACCATCTGAATCTGTACAATTTTATCATTCGTCATCAGAATACCATACTGATTCCAATCTCTTAAAGGAAGCTGATCCACAGAAGACTGTTTTGAAGTTGCATCATAAATATGAAGCCCTCCTGCTGTTTCAATAGCAGCCAATACAAAGTTCATATTTGATATATTGGGTGATATTAAATTTACCCATCCGTTATCAACAGTAGAAATTACAAGTGGATCCGCTTTAATTCCAGCTTCACGAAGAAGCATTACCAGATAAAGATTAATTTCTGCAGCATTCCCGGTTTTAGTATCTAAAAGTTTTTTAATTCCATCTTCAGTATAAACTCCTTTCTCTTTATTCCAGGTAAAGTTTTTTTGAACATGTTTAAATATTGCATTCGCTTTATCAAGATCACTGCTCTTCATTTCTGAAATCCCAGCCGGCATATTATCTTTGGCAAGCTTTGATTTTTTCAGCTCGCTTCCAAAATAACTATTTTCATAAAGTCTTTTTCTGATTTGCTCCCATGAAGAAGAGTAGAGTTTAAGCTCACGGAAATTCGTAGAGTTAAGTTCAGTACTCACTTTTGTACGGAAATTCCTGCTGTTTCTTACAAATTTTTCATTTTTAAAGCCTTTTACATTTTCAAAACCAAATCTATAGGTTTTATATTGAGCTCCGTACAATGTTCGGGGCTCTACTTCTCTGTATTTTGGCGCTAGATCACCCGTATAGTTGATATTATAGTCTATAGTATAAGGTGTATCCAAAACGTATTCTGTATACAGTGAAGGAGTATCAGATTCAATTAGTATTTCAGGAATAGCAAACAAACCCGGAGATAGTATTTCATATTGATACTCTAAGATTGATCCATCTTTGACATTTGGAAAGGCAAATTTGTTTACTGTCACAGATTTGCTTTCTTTACTTTTATATTTAGAGCTATTCTCCACTTTTACAGGAACCACCTTTCCATTCTCCAGATTATAGGTTAATGCCTTCATTTTATACAAGGACTCTTCCTGGTCTTTACCACCGCCATAGCTATAAATAGGAACCTCAAGATTTAACCATTCCTCAGCTTTGTCTTTGTTATAAATTTTTACCCTATAAAAAAATTTCTTGTGTAGCAGACCTGTGCTTGTATCAATCATGAAGTGAACAGATCTGTATAAAATTTCAGCAGGTGCATTTTCGTCTAATAAAGATTTTGTCTTTGATAAATCTGCATCATTAAATTTCGGAGCGTTTAAAAACTCATGTTTTTGAGCTAAAACCACAATATTAGCTGAACAAACAATCAGCAGTATGATTTTCTTCATCTTTATATTTTTGTAATTAAAATTTTTGAATTATCCATGTTTAGTATTTTTTTTCTGAAGCCTACATATTCATTGTATTTTTCTTTTGTGTACATTCCTTTATTAACCTGTACTTTTCTTTTTACTTTAATTTCTTCTCCATTTTTAACAAAGCTTAAATTATAATACCCAAATTCAGATTTTAAATTGATGTCTTCCGGAGCCTCATCAATTTTATACCCCTTAGGAATGGTAAAATTAATTTCATACTCGTCTTCAAAAGCTTGTCTGATTTCAAAAGGAAGCTCACGGCTTTCTTCAGTTTTGTAAATAGTATTATTATAAATAGGAACAGCTCTGAATATAAGACTGTTTCCTGCTTTTTTTGCAAAATTATTGGCCTTGAAATCTATATCATAGGTTATAAAAGCTTTATCCTTATCGTTGACAAAGTTTTTCATTTCAACTTTCTCAAAGTTTAAAACATCTAACGAATTTCTCAGCGCATCATTTTTTTCTTTGGGATTAAGTCCGGTAAAGCCTAAAGTATAATCATACTGACTTCCTGTATAATAGAAGTTACCCTCTCCTGAAATGCTGTTATCCTCTCCTACTTTTACCTTCAGGACTTGTTTTTCTTTATTTTGATCAGCAGTGTATACGGGTGTATTAATCAGTTCTATCCCGTTTTTCTTCACAGAAAGCACATTTCTGTCTGTTGTACTATACCCTAAATGATTAAATGCAATTTGCTGTGATGTATTTTCAAGCCATATATTTCCCTTTTCGGTAGGAACCATTAAAATAGCATGATTCCCTCCCATTTTTGGAAATTCAGGATCAAAAGACACTTGGGAAGGACTGGAATTGATCACACAATAATGTGAAGGAATTCCTGCTTCATCCAATAAAATCTTCATATAGTTGGTAAGACCTTTACAATCTCCGTATCCTTTCTTATCTACTTCTTCAGGCAGCATAGGAAGCCATCCTCCAATTCCTAATCCCACAAAGATATATCGGGTTTTGGTCTGCATATACTGATAAATTTTCTTTACTTTATCTTCTACCGAACCTTCCAGTTTCAGGGCTGCTATTTCTGCTTTGATCGCAGGGGTAGAAACGGCAACAGGCTCTACCAGATTATTGTAATACCACGTTCCGAAATCTGTCCAATTATTTAAAGACCCCTGTTTACCCGCCAGATTAAATTTTGCCAACGCAAAACTTACCTTAGGTAAAATCTTCACAGGCTGCGGAATCAATGAAACATCATCAATTGCCGAAACATTCTTATAAGAATAGGTCTTTTCATTACCACTTCCGTTTTCTACAACAGAAGCATAGTTATATATAGAAGGATAGATTTTAGTTCGAAGTTCAATTCCTGATGTATTGATTATTTTAAGTTCTCCTTCCTCCAGTGAGGTATTGGTAGAGAAAAATGGAACGAAATCAGGAATGAAAATGGTATTCTTATCAGAAATCTGATAAGAGAAGTCTATAGTGTATGGATATTGAATCGGTGTATAATTAAAAACCAAAACCCTATTATCAGAGTAAAATACACCTTGATTGTTATTGGCAAAATCACCGAAATCAGATTTGGAATAACTTTTTATTTTCTTTCCGGAATCATCATAGATGGTCACCTTTACATCAGAAATACTGTTTCCTTTATCATAAGAAATATAGGCTACAGCTTTATTATCTCCATCTTTATTTAAAACAGTTGTTACTTTATTATATTGATATTTTATCTCATCAATTTTATTAATCTGAACCGTTGTAAAATCTTTTCGGACAACAATATTCGCATTTTTCTTTAAGGTTTCGGGAATTGCAGAAACAGGATATGTCTGAGCAAAATACATTGAAGCGGCAGATAATGCTCCAATCAAGAATATTTTCATCATGGTTATTAAAATTATGCAAACATAAGAAAATCTTAATAACTGTTAAATTTTTATTTAAAAAAACTGCTCCATCCGGTGAAGTATTTAATTATTTCAAATAAAAAATACCTTTATATCACTATATATAAGACACTTGTGAATAATCAAAAGACATTTATTGATTTTTACAGCTGTCTCACTAAGAATATACTTGTATCAACCGAATTTAACTTTTTATTATACTTTTCATGTTTTATTTTGCAAAAAAATGCGAAGCTAATATATAATCATAAAAAAAGACTCCATTTCTGAAGTCTCTATTTTTATTTTCTCTTTATCGTTAGTCGTTAGGAATTCTTTTGCTATCATAAGAATCACTTCCAAGACCCAGCACCGGGATAAAAATAAATCCCAAGAAAAACAACAAAAGGGTGTATAAAGGGGTCTCTTTTGCAAAACCCTTCGCTAATCTTTCGTTGACTACCCAACTTGCAAAAAGATTCACAAAAGGAATACAAAATAAAATGATCCACCAAATAGGTTTCTTTACAATATCCAGTAAAACAATGATATTGTAAATAGGAATAAATGCAGCCCATGCATCTTCTCTTCCTGCTTTCTGAAAGATTTTGTACATGCAGTATCCATAGAATATATAGACCAGTAAGCTCATGAACAATGTTCCGATTCCTAATCCTGCTGCCGCTGCTCCGGACACCGCATCTACCCCTTCATAAGGGTCTGTTTGTAAAAGAGTTAACATATTATTATTTTTTATTGGTTTCTTCAAATATAGAAAAAGCTTCTAAATAATTAGAAGCTTTTCTTGTATATTTTACATGTATTCTTTAAATACGCTTATGCATCAATTTTTGCATACTTAGCATTTTTCTCAATAAACTCTCTTCTTGGTGGAACTTCATCTCCCATCAACATTGAGAAAACACTGTCTGCTTCTACAGCATTATCAATAGTTACCTGCTTCAGAATTCTGTGCTCAGGGTTCAGAGTAGTCTCCCAAAGCTGTTCAGGATTCATCTCTCCAAGACCTTTGTAACGTTGTACTTCTACTCCTTTTCCGTCCGGAGACATCTCCAATGTAAACTCTTCACGTTCTTTTTCGTTATAAGCATACATTTTTTTGTTTCCTCTTTTTAATAGATATAAAGGTGGCTGAGCAATATAAATATATCCGTTTTCAATAAGTTCTTTCATATATCTGAAGAAGAACGTAAGAATCAGGGTAGAAATGTGAGATCCATCAATATCAGCATCGGTCATGATTACGACCTTATGGTATCTTAGCTTAGCCATATTCAATGCCTTGCTGTCTTCTTCTGTTCCTACAGAAACTCCAAGAGCTGTATAGATATTTCTGATTTCTTCATTATCATATACTTTATGAAGCATAGACTTCTCAACGTTCAGAATTTTACCTCTTAACGGAAGAATAGCCTGGAAGTGTCTGTCTCGCCCTTGTTTAGCTGTACCTCCTGCGGAATCTCCCTCTACAAGGAAGATCTCAGATTCAGCCGGATCTTTTGATGAACAGTCAGATAGTTTTCCCGGAAGACCAGAACCTCCCATAGGAGATTTTCTCTGAACCATTTCACGGGCTTTCTTAGCCGCCTGTCTTGCTTTTGCAGCCAGAACAACTTTTTGAACAATTATCTTCGCTTCATTAGGATTCTCTTCCAAGAAATTAGTAAGCATCTCCCCTACAATCTTATCAACAGCTCCAGAAACTTCAGAATTTCCTAATTTTGTTTTGGTCTGTCCTTCAAACTGAGGTTCCATTACTTTTACAGAAATTACAGCTGTCAATCCTTCACGGAAGTCATCACCAGTAATTTCTACTTTCTCCTTTGCCGGAAGTCCCAATTCATCTGCATATTTCTTAAGAGTTCTTGTTAAAGCTCTTCTGAAACCAGCAAGGTGGGTACCTCCTTCATGAGTATTAATATTATTAACGTAAGAGTGTAAGTTTTCGTTGAAAGATGTATTGTAACGCATTGCTACTTCAACCGGAATATCATCTCTTTCACCTTCCATGAAAATAACGTGCTCCATAATAGATTCACGGCTTCCGTCAATATAGGCAACAAATTCCTTCAGACCTCCTTCAGAATGAAAAATTTCAGTTTTAAAAGAACCATCTTCCATTACCTCTCTTTCGTCGGTAAGTGTAATGGTAATCCCTTTATTAAGGTAAGAAAGTTCTCTTAAACGGCTTGCTAACGTATCGTAGTTATAAACTAATTCCGTGAAAATAGTATCATCCGGCTGGAAAAACTGTTTTGTTCCTCTTTTGTCACTGTTACCAATTTCTTCTACTCCTGTTTGAGCTTTTCCTTTGGAATAAACTTGCTGATAAACATTTCCGTCTCTGTAAACGGTAGTTATCATTTCGTTGGAAAGTGCATTCACACACGATACCCCTACTCCATGAAGTCCTCCTGAAACCTTATAAGAATCTTTATCAAACTTACCTCCGGCTCCGATTTTTGTCATTACAACTTCAAGAGCGGATTTCTGTTCTTTTTCGTGAAAATCAACCGGAATACCTCTACCATTATCACTTACTTCAATTCCGTTTCCTTCTTTAATGGCCACAAAGATCGTATCGCAGTATCCTGCCAACGCTTCATCAATAGAGTTATCTACTACTTCATAAACCAAATGGTGAAGACCTCTTGTCCCTACATCACCAATGTACATTGAAGGACGCATACGAACGTGCTCCATTCCTTCTAATGCCTGAATACTACTAGCTGTATATTGTTTCTGACTCATATTAAATATTAAAAATCTTGCTATATGCAAAGACTTACAAATATCGTGATTTTTTTCGAATTATGAAAGTTAAAATGTGTCAAAAAATGTAGACTTTTCTTAGGGAAAACTTAAATAAGAGTGGATTTATAAAAGATTCAAAATTACATGGTATTCCTGAATTATTGGCTGTTTTAAATCATACTTAACATCCATAATTTATACGTAAATTTATGTATTCAAAAGTTGATATTATGGATGATTTTATTGCTGCACGTGCCCAGATGGCTCTATCTCTGGGCTTCCATATCATTTTTTCCTGTGTGGGTATGGTAATGCCTTTTTTAATGGCCTTTGCCCACTGGAAATATTTAAAAACAAATAATGAAGTATATAAAGGTCTTACCAAAGCCTGGAGTAAAGGGGTAGCCATATTATTTGCTACAGGTGCTGTTTCCGGGACCATGCTTTCCTTTGAACTGGGACTTCTGTGGCCGGGATTCATGAAGCATGCAGGCCCTATTTTCGGAATGCCGTTTTCCTTAGAGGGAACCGCATTTTTTATTGAAGCTATTGCGATCGGTTTCTTTTTATATGGATGGGAAAGATTTAATAAATGGTTTCATTGGTTTTGTGGCTTCCTTGTAGGAATAAGCGGGCTGGCTTCCGGAATTCTGGTAGTTGCAGCCAATGCCTGGATGAACTCTCCTACCGGCTTCGATTATATTAACGGGCAGTATCTGAATATTGATCCCATCAAAGCGATGTTTAACGATGCCTGGTTTCCCCAGGCTCTCCATATGACGGTTGCTGCTTTTTGTGCAACAGGATTTGCTGTAGCCGGTGTACATGCTTTATTGATTATTAAGAAAAGGAATGTGGAATTTCATACCAAAGCTTTTAAAATCGCTGTTGGATTTGCTCTTATAGGTGCTTTTGGAGCCCCTTTAAGCGGTGATATTGCTGCAAAATCTGTAGCGGAAAGACAGCCTATTAAATTGGCAGCTATGGAAGCTCATTTTGAAACAGAAAAGGGAGCAGCCTTTGTGATCGGTGGAATTCCGGATGAAGAAAAGGAAGAAATAAAATATGCGGTAAAAATTCCAAAAGTGCTAAGCTTTCTGGTGAGCAATGATTTCAATGCTGAAGTAAAAGGTCTTAAAGATTTTCCAAAAGATGAATGGCCACCAATAGCTGTTACCCATTATGCATTTCAGATTATGATCTTCTTTGGAGTGATTATGATCTGTATTGGAGTAATCTACTTATATGCTTTATTCTTCAAAAAAGAATGGCTGAAAAAAACCTGGTTGTTAAAAACATTTTTAATTGCCACCCCTTTCGGATATATTGCCCTGGAAGCAGGATGGACAGTCACTGAAGTAGGTCGTCAGCCCTGGATTATTTATGGAGTCATGAGGACCATAGATGCTGTAACACCAATGCCCGGAATACAATATTCTTTCTATTTTTTCACTGCTATTTTCGTATCATTATCACTGATTCTTATTTTCCTTTTAAAAAGACAGATACAAATGGTACCTAAAATTTATGACCCTACGGACCCAAAGTTTAACGAAAAAAACAAAAAATCATGATTTACATTGTTATAGGCTTTCTATGGCTTTCCATCTGTCTTTATATTATTCTGGGGGGCGCGGATTTCGGAGCGGGTATTGTAGAGCTTTTCACCAATAAAAAAGCCCGTCATAAAACCCACGAAATCATGTATGAATCTATTGCTCCCGTTTGGGAGGCAAATCATATGTGGCTTATCATCGCCATTGTGATTCTTTTTGTAGGGTTTCCTGAAATCTATACGACCATGTCTACGTATCTACACATTCCTTTAGTATTGATGCTTTTAGGAATTATTGCAAGGGGAACAGCTTTTACATTCAGGCATTATGATGCCGTGAAAGATAACTGGCAGGTTTTGTACACCCAGATATTTTACTATGCCAGCCTTTTAACACCTTTTTTCCTGGGGTTAATAGCTGCGGCTACGGTTTCGCAATCTATCGATCCTAACGCTACCACTTTCCAGGATCTTTATATTTTCAGCTGGCTGAACTGGTTTGGGGTTTCTGTAGGATTATTTACGGTAGCGCTGTGTGCTTACCTTGCTTCCATCTTTTCATTAAGGGAGACTAGGGATAAAGCAGATCTGCTTCTGATGATCAGAAAATCCAAACAAACCATGATCTTTGTAGTTATTACCGGAATTCTTGTGTTTTTCACAGCTTATATTTCGAATATTCCGCTTGTAATATGGGTATTCTCAAAACCTTTGGGGATCATGTCTATAGCTTTTGCTACTATTGCTCTCCTGCTTATCCTTCGCGCTATGAACCGTCAGAAATTACTTCCTGTACGTGCTTTAGCTGGCTTTCAAATGGTAATGATCCTTGTAGCAGCAACCTATCAGCATAATCCTGATATTATTTTATTGGCAAACGGACAGCATCTTTCCCTTTTCGCCACTGCAGCTCCAGCCAAAACAATTGCGGCATTAGGATGGGCGCTGGTGCTTGGTTCCTTATTTATCCTGCCATTCTTATTTTACCTGATGTTTTCATTCAGTCGTTTAAGAAAATAAGTTCCGGATATAATTCAACCTGAGTTCCGGATAAGAATAAGATATTCGAAGCCTGAAGTTTATATTGTAAGTATTTTTATCATAAAACATAAATAAAATTGAACTTCAGGTTTCCATCCCATGATAACACTCTTATTCAGCTATCTTCTCTGAAAAGGGCTTACTCAGAATTCAGGTTAATTCAGGATTTATTTTTAAAAAATTCATTAATTTTCTCTGCGCATTGTCTGCCTTCCGCAATAGCCCATACTACAAGGCTTTGTCCTTTTCTGGCATCACCACAGGTAAAAATTTTATCTTGATTGGTTTTGTATTCTTTATTATTTCCGATTAAGTTCCCTTTGGGATCCAGGTGGATGTCTAATGCTTCAACCAGTCCTTTATGCTCAACATGGGTATATCCTAAGGCAATAAAAATAATATCGCATTCGAGTACAAATTCAGAGGCTGGTTTTTCTGTATATAAGTTCCATTTTCCTTCATCAGAATCTTTTGTCCATTCTGCTTCCACCAGGCGAATTCCCTTTAGGGTTCCGTTTTCATCTTTCACAAATTCTTTTGAATTCACAGACCACATACGGTCACATCCTTCTTCATGGGAGGAAGTAATCTGTAGTAGAGCCGGATAACTGGGCCACGGCATCGTTTCATCCCTTTCTGTTGGCTGCATAGGTTTATAATAAATCTGATATACCACTTCTGCTCCCTGACGGTTAGAAGTGCCTATACAGTCAGACCCTGTATCTCCACCTCCTATGACCACTACTTTTTTTCCTTTTGTATTAATTTCTTCTTCCTCAAAAGGAATCCCGCTTACTTTTTTATTACTCTGTTTAAGAAAATCCATAGCGAAATAAATACCTTTTGCATCCCGGTTGGGAATCACCAGGTCTTTGGGAACAGTACTTCCCGTTGCCAATACAATTGCATCAAAATTACGGTTCAGTTCTTCTACAGCATAATTAACACCAACATTAATTCCCGTACAAAACTCAATCCCTTCTTCTTTCATCCATTGAACTCTGCGTTCTACAATATTTTTATCCAACTTAAAATCTGGTATTCCAAATCTTAATAATCCTCCTATTTCAGGATCTCTTTCAAAAACCGTAGTCATATATCCCATCTGGTTCAATTGATAAGCTGCCGCCAATCCGGCAGGTCCGGAACCTACGACAGCAACTTTTTTATCTGTCTTCAGCTTGGGAAGTCTTGGCTTGGCAAAACCTTGCTCAAAAGCCATTTCTACAATATTCTTTTCTATTTCTTCAATGGTAACGGCCTTGTCATTAATTCCCAACACACATGCACTTTCGCAGGGAGCGGGACAAATTCTTCCGGTAAACTCAGGAAAATTATTTGTAGATATTAAAATCTGATACGCTTTTTGCCATTGCTTTTTATACACAGCTTCATTAAACTCAGGAATAAGATTTCCCAGAGGGCAACCATTCTGGCAAAATGGAACCCCGCAATCCATACATCTTGCCGATTGACAATTCAACTGCTGATCAGAAGGTTTCTGGATAAATTCTTTATAATCCTTAAGTCTCTTTTCAACATCCAGTTTAGAGGGAAGTTCCCTATCATATAATAAAAATCCATCTATCTTCCCCATTACGTAATATCATTTATCTGGTTTTCAATCACTTTCTTATATTCTCTCGGATACACTTTCGTAAAATGCTTACAGCTGTTATCCCAATCGCTTATGATATATTCTGCTAATGTACTTCCTGTATTTTCAGAATGTTCTTTGATCAGATTAAAGATCAATCCTTTATCCTCCTCTGTAATAGATTCCAGATCCGCCATATCAGGATTAAAATGATATTCCAGCGTTTTATTTACATCCCAGACGTAAGCAATACCTCCGCTCATTCCTGCGCCAAAATTTCTTCCGACCCCACCCAGGACAATAACTTTTCCTCCGGTCATATACTCACATCCATGATCACCAATTCCTTCTACAACTGCAGTAGCTCCGGAGTTCCGAACAGCAAAACGTTCTCCTGCCATGCCACTGATAAACACCTTTCCTGAGGTGGCTCCATATAAAGCAACATTTCCAACAATGCTATTTTCGTTGGCATGAATAATAGCCTCTTTATGAGGGAAAATCATCAGCTGAGCACCAGAAAGCCCTTTCCCTAAATAGTCATTGGCATCTCCTTCTAAACGCATGGTAATTCCTTTATTACAAAATGCTCCAAAACTTTGTCCTGCGGTTCCTTTAAAATTAAATAATAATGAATTTTCATTCATTCCCTCAGACTTATAAATTTTGGTTAATTCATGGGAAAGAATAGTCCCTACAGTACGATCCGTATTCTTTATATCAAATCCGGCCTCCATTGATGTATTATTTTGAAGAGCGTATTGAGCAGCTTCAACCATTTTCCAGGAAATAGAATTCCCCAATCCCGCATCCTGGTCTTCAGATTTAATTACCGGCAAATCGGTTTTTATTTTATAAAGAACCCTGCTTAGGTCTATCCCCTGATGTTTCCAGAAGGTAGTATTTGTTTTTCTTTCAAGACATTGAGACTGGCCTACCATTTCATCAATGGTCCTGAAACCTAAATTAGCCATAATCTCACGAACTTCCATCGCAAGAAATCTAAAATAATTCACCAGATGTTCAGCTTTTCCCTTGAATTTTTTTCTTAATTCTTCTTTTTGAGTGGCAATCCCAACAGGGCAAGTATTCAAATGACATTTCCTCATCAGTATACAGCCTTCAACAATGAGCGCAGAAGTAGCAATTCCCCATTCTTCTGCCCCCAACAAAGTAGCTATAGCCAAATCACGTCCTGTTTTCATCTGTCCGTCAACCTGCAGAGTAACCCTCTGTCTCAATTTATTTTTAATCAGAGTCTGATGGGTTTCGGCCAATCCAAGCTCCCAAGGTAACCCGGTATGGCGGATTGAGCCTAAAGGTGATGCTCCTGTACCTCCGTCATATCCTGAAATCAGAATATGATCTGCTTTTGCCTTGGCAACCCCCGAAGCTATAGTTCCTACTCCTGCTTTTGAAACCAACTTTACCGATAACCGGGCATGGCGATTGGCATTTTTTAAATCAAAAATAAGCTGGGCCAAATCTTCAATAGAATAAATATCATGATGTGGTGGTGGAGAAATCAGCCCAACACCAGGTGTCGAGTGTCTCGTTTTACCAATCCACGAATCCACTTTATCACCCGACAATTGCCCGCCTTCTCCAGGTTTAGCACCCTGAGCCATCTTTATTTGAATTTCGTCTGCTTCTGCAAGGTATCTGGCAGTAACCCCAAACCTTCCGGAAGCTACCTGTTTAATGGAAGAACGCAAGTTATCTCCATTCTTCTCAGGTGCATATCTGGCCTCATCTTCTCCTCCTTCTCCCGTATTACTTTTTGCCCCTATCCTATTCATTGCAATTGCCAATGTGGTATGTGCCTCCCAAGAAATAGACCCAAAAGACATCGCTCCTGTTGCGAAACGCTTCATTATGCTTTCTATGGGTTCAACTTCTTCCAGCGGGATGGACTCTCTGTCATTTTTAAATTCCAGTAAACCTCTCAGTAGAGTTGCTTTACCCATTTGCTGATTGACAAGTCTTGAATATTTTTTAAAAACATCATAGTCATTGTTCCAGGCAGACTGTTGAAGTAAGTGAATAGATTGTGGATTAAACTGATGATACTCATTATTACTTCTCCACTGGTAAATACCTCCTGTATCCAGTAAAGAGCTTTCCATATCCTCCTTAAATGCGTCCTGATGTTTTAGCAAAGCTTCTTTCGCGATTTCATCAAATCCAATGCCTTCAATTCTGGAAACAGCTCCTGTAAAGCATGTATTGACCACCAATTTATTCAACCCTATAATTTCAAAAATTTGTGCCCCATGGTAGGATTGTAAAGTGGAAACTCCCATTTTAGAAAATATCTTTAAAAGTCCATCTCCTACCGCTTTTTTATAATTATCTCTTAGCTTTACTAAGTCTTCCTCTTCAAATGCCCCTTCATCAAACATTTGTCTGATACTTGCCAATGCCAGATAAGGGTTAATTGCCGTTGCTCCAAACCCTAATAGTGTTGCAAAGTGATGAACCTCCCAAACATCTCCAACCTCCATTACCAAACCGATCTTCCTCCGGATTCCTTTTCTGATCAAATGATGGTGTACTGCTGAGCATGCCAGTAGTGAAGGAATAGATGCATGCTGAGAATCCAGTGACCGATCTGAAAGTATTATTACTTCAAATCCATCATCTACTGCATCTACCGCATACCTGCAAATCCTGTCGATTGCTTTTTTCAATTCACCTTCCTTTCCTCTCGCATTGAAATAAGTATAAATAGTTTTGGCTTGAAATCTGCCGGTATCAACACTTCTTAATTTTTCAAGCTGATTATTGTTAATAACAGGATTTTCCAGTTTGATAGAATGTGCAAAGTTTTTATCTTCTTCTAAAAGATTTCCATTTCCTCCGATAATGGTAGTCAAAGACATGACCAGTTTTTCCCTTATCGGGTCTATCGGTGGATTGGTTACCTGGGCAAATAACTGTTTGAAATATGAACTCAAATGCTGTGGTTTCTCACTCAGCACAGCTAACGGAACATCAAATCCCATTGACCCAATCGGTTCTTTACCATGAGAAGCCATTTCTTTAATCACTCCGTCCAAATCTTCTCTGGAATATCCAAATGCCTTCTGATACTTAAAAATATCTTCTGTCTGAAGTTTATTGAACCGAATTTTAGGGTTGGGTAATTCGGTGATATTAATCCTCATACTATCCAACCATTCCCGGTAGGGTTTTGAGGTACATATTTCTTTTTTCAATTCATCATCACTGATGATTGTTCCTTTTTTCATGTCTACAAGAAACATTTTGCCCGGCTGAAGATGACCTCTTTTAATTATCTTTTGAGGATCCACAGACAGTGCTCCTGATTCGGATGCCATAATCACCAAATCATCCGATGTAATACAATATCGTGAAGGACGAAGTCCGTTTCTATCCAAAGTAGCTCCTATCATATCACCATCTGTAAAGGAAATGGAAGCGGGTCCATCCCAGGGCTCCATCAAGCAGGCATGAAACTCATAGAAATCTTTTTTGTAGTGCTCCATCTGCTCATGTCCATCCCATGCTTCAGGAATCAGCATCATCATTGTATGAGGAAGCGACCGCCCCGAATGATACAACAGCTCCACCATATTATCGAGATATGAAGAGTCTGATTGTCCCGGTTTTGTTAAAGGGAGAAGCATATCCATTTCCTGAGGGGTAAAAAAAGGGCTTTGGAACATTTTTTCAGAAGATCTCAACCAATTAAGATTTCCGCCTAAAGTATTTATTTCGCCATTATGCGCTAAAAATCTAAATGGCTGTGCCAAGCTCCATGTGGGAGAAGTATTGGTAGCAAAACGGGAATGTACCATTCCAAATGCAGAACGAATTTTGGGATTGGTAAGGTCTTTAAAATAATTCCGAACCTGAATACTTCTCAATTGGCCTTTATAAATAAGTTTTTTACAGGAGAAAGAAGCCACATAAAATCCAATAGGATCATTATTGGTAATACTGATCATCTGATGAGAAATATAATTTTTAAAAATAAATAACTTTCTCTCAAAATCTTTTTCAGTATCCAGATCAAAAGGACGCTCAATAAAAAGCATCTCCATCACGGGTTCTACACTTTTCGCCAAATCACCAAGATCAATATTACTCACCGGAACAGGGCGATATCCTAATATTTTAAGATGCAGCTTTTCTGCAGATTGTGCGATGACCTCTTTACATTCTTCCCGAATAAAATTATTCTGAGAAAAAAATAACATTCCAACACCATAATATCCAGATTCTGGTAAATCTATCCCAACGTTTAATGCCTCATCATATAAAAGCTCATGAGGGATCTGGATTTGTATCCCTGCACCATCCCCGGTATTACTTTCATATCCGGTAGCACCGCGATGCTCCATGTTCTCCAGCATGGTAATGGCATCACTTACAATCTTATAACTTTTTACTCCTTTGATATTCGCTACAAAACCAACTCCGCAGGAATCAAATTCAAATTCAGGCTCATAAAGACCCTGGTTTTTTGTAAAATTATCTGGATTTTTTTTTCGTGTTGTATTCATCTACATATTCATTTTCATATCAAATGTAATGAAAAGAACAATTCTAAAGAATATAAATTACATTTATTTCAATAAAATATATTCAAAGCATAATTTTACATAATAAAATAAAACAATAAATAAACATAATATCACAAACACAACAAATACATAGATATTAAACAATAGAAATACAAAATATTAATCTATAAATTCCAATCAATTAATAATAAAACTAAGTAATCTTTAGTAAAAAAAAGAAACCGGTACAGACTTATTCTGCACCGGTTTTTATTATTTATTTCGATAAAACCTATACCAGTTTCATCAAAAGAACTTCATCAATCTTATCAACTTTCACAAGGTTGTTCTTGGTCAAAGTCTTAGAAGCTTTATCCCACTTCTTCCCTGATAATTGGCTTCTTTCTTTTACTTCTGCCAAAGCAATTGCATCTTCCTGAGAATTCAGAATTTCAAGAATTACTTTTTCATCTTCTCCTAATTCAATTTGAGGAACGGTTTTCTCCGGTCTCATCTGAGGGAAGAATAGAACTTCCTGGATAGAAGCATTATTCGTTAAGAACATAATCAATCTGTCCATCCCAATTCCTAATCCTGAAGTTGGCGGCATACCATATTCAAGAGCTCTTAAGAAATCCTGGTCAATAAACATCGCTTCATCATCACCTCTTTCAGACAAGGCCATTTGAGATTCAAAACGCTCTCTCTGATCAATAGGATCATTAAGCTCTGAATAAGCGTTTGCGATTTCTTTACCACATACCATTAATTCAAAACGCTCCGTTAAACCTTCTTTACTTCTGTGTTTTTTAGTCAATGGAGACATTTCAATAGGATAATCTGTAATGAATGTTGGCTGAATGAAGTTTCCTTCACATTTTTCACCAAAAATCTCGTCGATTAATTTTCCTTTACCCATTGTTTCATTCACCTCAATACCGATAGACTTTGCGAAATCATATAATTCCTGCTCAGTTTTTCCGGTGATATCAAAACCTGTAAATTTCAGAATAGCTTCTGTCATTGAAACTCTTGGATAAGGAGCTTTGAAATCTACATTATGCTCTCCAAAAGTAGCTGTTGTAGTTCCGTTTACCTGGATAGCACAGAATTCCAATAATTTCTCCGTGAAATCCATCATCCAGTTGTAGTCTTTATAGGCCACATAGATCTCCATTGCGGTAAACTCCGGGTTGTGCGTTCTGTCCATCCCTTCATTTCTAAAGTTTTTGGAGAACTCATATACTCCGTCAAAACCACCTACGATCAATCTTTTCAGATACAACTCATTGGCAATTCTTAAATATAATGGAATATCTAAAGCATTATGATGCGTGATAAACGGTTTTGCTGCTGCTCCTCCAGGAATAGACTGTAAAATAGGAGTTTCCACTTCAAAGTATCCGGCATCATTAAAGAAAGTTCTCATCGCATTGAACAATTTTGTTCTCTTCACGAAAATTTCTTTCACCTGTGGATTTACTGTTAAATCTACATAACGCTGTCTGTATCTTAATTCAGGATCTGTAAATCCATCGTGCACCACTCCGTTATCATCAGTTTTAGCCTGAGGAAGAGGACGCAAAGCCTTAGTAAGAAGGGTAAAGTTTTTCACTAAAACGGTCATCTCTCCTACCTGAGTCGTAAACAAAGTACCCTCAATACCGATAATATCACCGATATCCAAAAGGTGCTTGTAAACTTCGTTATATAATTCTTTATCTTCTCCCGGACAGATCTCATCTCTGTTAAAATATACCTGGATCTTACCCTTAGAGTCCTGCAACTCAGCAAAAGAAGCCTTCCCCTGAATTCTGCGGGACATTAATCTACCAGCGATCTTCACCTGTTTATTCTCAGAAAAATCCTGTTTTATAGATTCTGTCGTATCTGTAATAGTATACTCCTCCGCTGGGAACGCATTAATCCCCATTTCAGTAAGCTTGTTCAGCTTTTCTCTTCTAATGATTTCTTGTTCTGATAATTGCATTTCTTATTTTTCTAAAAGCGTACAAATTTAGTCATTTTTGAGGTGACCATCAATCGCTTTTTAAGAAATTTTTCAAATTGTAAGGATGAATGGTAAATTTTGCAACTAAGATACGAGGACATAAGAGTAAAGACAGGAGACAAGAGACTTGGAGATATGAGACTTTGAGACTTGAGATGGTAACTGGATTACCAATCTCTTTACAATGGTATAGAAATCCAATTCTGAACATTGCTCCTTCTCAGTAAATTTGCTTTGTCGTGAATGGATCAGTTACACCGCAAATTGACCTCTGAGATTTTCAACCAGTCTTTACGATTCTGTTTGGGAATAAATGTCCAGGCCAGTATTCTGCTTATTTTCTGTCCCTGAGCCATATCAATGATCTTGAACTCCACCACTTTTATCTTTTTTAAAAGCGAACTAAGTTTATAAAGATTATCTTTTTTAGAAACAAGGCATGTAAACCAAAGAACCTGTGAGGAATACAACAAGCTCTCGTTAATCATTTTTGTAATAAAGGCAAGTTCGCCCCCTTCACACCATAATTCTGTCTGCTGGCCTCCAAAATTAAGTAATGGCTTCTGGTTCCTGGAACGGTTAAGGTTTTTTGTTTTTCTTATATTTCCCTTCATGGCAGATTCCTGAGAATCATGGAAGGGAGGATTACACATTGAAAATGCAAAACGTTCTCCGGTAGTAATGATATTTTTAAATATATGTTCGGAGTTTTTTTGATGTTTTAACTGAATAGCCGGTGAAAGATCAGGGTTTTGATCTAAAATAAGCTGAGCACTAGCTAAGGAATCTTCACTGATATCCGTTCCTGTCATGGTCCATCCATAAGATCTATGGCTGATCAAAGGATAAACAAGATTTGCTCCCACTCCTATATCTAAACCTTTTACAGAAGCGCCGGTAGGAACTTCATGGTGTTGTTCCGCCAACAGATCTGCAATATAATGTACATAATCTGCTCGTCCCGGAATAGGCGGACATAGGTTAGTGTCAGGAATATCCCAGTTTTTAACCTTATAAAAGTGCAACAGTAATGCTTTATTGAGCAGCTTAACTGCCTGAGGAATACTAAAATTAATGGTTACCGTCTGATAAGCATTAACAAAAACATACTGCTTCAGTTCCGGCACACAAGAAATGAGCTGATCAAAATCATAAGGATTACGATGCAGATTTCTTGTGTGCAAACTGGATTTTTCAGTAGACATATTTTATTTCTTCTGACTTAAAATATACTCCACCATCTTTTTGGCATCTTCTTTAGATACCTGTGGATGGGCAGCCATAGGGACACCTCCCCAAACACCACTTCCGCCTTCTATAATCTTAGAAGCAAGCATTTCCATATCCTTTTCAGAATATTTACCCGCTATTTCCTGATATGAAGGTCCTATCATTCTCTCGCTAACAGAGTGGCATCCTGAACAGTCCAATGTTTCGATGATCTGATCACCTGAAAGATTAGATTTTGCAGGTTCTGAAACAACAGCGGTCTCAGAAGATGCAGCCACATCTGCTGTATTTTCTTTTTTAGAACAGGAAAAGGCTAAAAAACCTAAGGCTCCTGCCAAAAATATTTTTTTCATTATTTCTTTGCTGTAGAGTCTGTTTTAGCAGCTTCAGGAGCAGGTGTAGCAGGAGTTGCAGCAGCCGGAGCAGCAGTCTTAGCCGTAGAATCTACTACAGTTGTTACTTCAGGTTCCGGAAGCATAGTGTTGCTGTCCTGTAATGAGTGATCTGTCTTTTTTGAACAGTTTACTACTAATAACCCTCCGATAAATGCGATAGCTAATACTTTTTTCATTTTTTTCTAATTTGGAAGCAAAAATATAAAAAATAAAGTTTTAAACTTATGACAAATGTTTTCTTTGAACATATTTTTTAAAAACCAAGTATTTGAAATCAGCAGCTAGAAAATAATTCATTTTCCAGAGATATTTAAATTTCGTTAGTATTTTTGTTACACCAACCATTGAAACCCAATACAATATTATTATGATTAGAAAAAATGTATTAATTACAACCTTATTTGTAGTGCTAACTTCCCTCGCCTCATCTTGTGACAATTCATCACACGATGATCAGAAATCAGAATATTCCGATGAAATAGAATCTGTATCTCTTTTAAAAACCACAAAATCATGGGATGGGACACCATATCCCAATTATCCGAATGGCCAGCCGGAAATATCCGTTCTCAGAATTTCAGTTCCTCCCCATAAAGCTTTGAACTGGCATAAACATCCTGTTATCAATGCAGCGTATATAGAAAAAGGAGAAATTCAGATTGAGAGAAAAGAAGACGGCAAAACCCAATGGATCAGACAAGGACAGGCTGTTCCCGAAATGGTCAATATCGCCCATAGAGGTAAAACCGGAGAAAAAGGGGCCACCTTAATTGTTTTCTATAGTGGAACCACAGATCTTTCTTTATCAGAACCGGTGAATTAAATGATTTTTTGAACAGAATTTTTGAAATTTAATATTTATTCTAAATTGATATTAAAAAGATAATAGTAAATTTAAGCTATGATTCTACTATCAAAAATTCTGTTTTTTACCAGTCATCACGGTTTTTATACTGTGATCATTATCATTTTATTCTTTGGGTTACTTTCATATTTGACAAGAAAAGCATGGTTTCTTGCTCCTATTCTTCCTTTGGCCATTCTAAACGGATTTGGCGGACAGTTTCTGAATGCCTGGTTCTTACATAAATATGGTGTGGAAAGTACAGCTATTATCACTTCTGATAAGGAAACCAATTCTACGCTAAATGACATGTATATCCATGATTACGAAGCTATTGTAAAGAAACAGGATGGAAAATATGTCTCCACTTTTTTTTCTACAACTTCGGCTTCCATCTACCCTATTGAAAATGCCATCAGAATTCCAAGAATGGAAGAACCCTTTCCGGTAAAATATATCCCCGGATATGAAAAAAATATAGTTATTCTTTATAATCAATCCATAGAAGGACAGATGGCTGTTAAATATTCAAAGCTTGCTCCGGTCAATTCTGCAAAGATCAAATATGAAGCAGACAGAACCAACAAAGATTTTATCCGGGAGTACATTTCAGCATTGGAAAACTACCTAAACGATTATGATGATGAAACTTACGAAACAAAGTTAAAAGAACTCAAACAAGAGCTTGAACAGGTGGAATAATAAAATGTAATACTTATTTTTTTATTTTTTTAAAATTTTTTATTTTTTGTATTAAAAAAATTTCTACATTTGTCTCATGTTAAATATGAGCAACAATATTTGGTGGTGGCTTTCAAACTCTTCGTCGGGTCTGGAGGTATTGTCATGTTGCTAATCATACAGCAGAATTAATTTAAAATACAATATATAGGCTTTGACGGATTCCGTTAAAGCCTTTTTTTTATTCCTTAATCTCACATAAAAATAAAACTACAGATGTTTACTGATACTATCAAAATAAAAACCGTTTCGAAAAAAACATTAGGAGATCTTCATACTCCAATGAATATTTATCTTAAAATCAGAGACAAATTCAGGGACACCATCCTTCTGGAAAGTTCTGATTCCAAAAGTATTGACAATAACTTTTCCTTTATTGCCATCAATGCGATTGCAGGAATTGAAGTAAAAAACCTCAACGAATTTGAAGTTAAACTTCCTAATTCCGCTCCTGTAAAACAATTAATCATGGAGCGTGACATTACGGAGATCTTTGAAAGTTTTCGTACCGTTTTCCAATGTGAAAAAACAGATGACCCTATCGAACAGACTGCTCAAAGCCTTTTTGGATATACAAGTTTTGAGGCCGTGCAGTTTTTTGAAAATGTGAATCTGAAGGAGCAAAGCCCTGAAGTAGAGCTTCCGATCCTCAGATACCGACTGTATCAATATGTGATTGCCATCAACCATTTTAATGATGAGATGTATATTATTGAAAATCAAATTGACGGCATAAAATCTGAACTTCGCTTTTTGGAAAATATTATTAAAAACCAGAATACCCCGGTTTATCCTTTTGAAAAAAATGGCCAGGAAACTTCCAATATTACCAACGAGGATTATATCGAATTGGTAAAAACGGCTCAAAAGCACTGCATGAGAGGGGATGTATTTCAATTGGTTTTAAGCAGAAGGTTTGAACAGAAGTTTAAAGGTGATGAATTTAATGTATATCGTGCTCTAAGAAATATCAATCCTTCTCCTTATTTATTCTATTTTGATTACGGAAATTACAAACTATTCGGATCAAGCCCTGAAAGTCAACTGATTATCAAAAACAATAAGGCCATTATTCATCCGATTGCCGGAACATCCAAAAGAACAGGGAATTTTGAAACGGACCTGGAATCTATCGAAATATTAAAAGCTGACCCAAAAGAAAATGCCGAACATACCATGCTGGTAGACCTGGCAAGAAATGACCTTGGAAAGCTTGGAAAAAATGTAACCGTTACCAAACTTAAAGAAATTCAATTATTCTCCCATGTTATTCATATGGTAAGTGAAGTAACCGCTGATTTACCGGAGAACATCAATCCTCTTGAAATGGTTTCTGCAACTTTTCCACAGGGAACTTTAAGCGGAGCACCCAAACACAGAGCTTTACAGCTTATCAATCAGTATGAGAAAGATTCCCGTGGATATTATGGAGGATGTATCGGGATGATTGGCTTGAATGGGACCTGTAACCAGGCTATTATGATCAGAACATTTTTAAGCAAGAACAATACCCTGTATTACCAGGCCGGAGCCGGAATTGTAGCTAAATCTGTTCCTGAAAATGAATTACAGGAAGTCAATAATAAATTGAATGCGCTGAAAAAAGCGGTAGAAAAGGCGGGAAAGATAGTTGAAAGTTAAAACCAATACACTAAACAGTATATCTGACCCAACTACTCACTAACAATTGGCCAATCAAAAAAAAATAAAAAAATGAATAGCAATATAAACAACCAACACTCAAAATCTAAAGTTTTAGTTTTCGACAATTACGACAGCTTCACTTATAACCTTGTTCAGATCATCGAAAAAATTCTGGATCAAAAGGTGGATGTGGTAAGAAATGATAAGATCACTTTAGAAGAAGTGGGAACATATGATAAAATAATCCTTTCTCCCGGTCCCGGGATTCCGGAAGAAGCGGGAATTCTATTGGATCTCATCAAAGAATATGCTCCTACGAAAAGCATTTTGGGAGTATGCCTTGGCCAGCAGGCTATTGCAGAAGCTTTCGGAGGAAGTCTTGTCAATCTGTCTGAGATTTTTCATGGAGTGGCAACGACTACTGAAATAGTAAAAGAAAATACCCTGATTTTCAGGAATATTACTTCAGGTCTGGAAGTAGGAAGATACCACAGCTGGGCTGTGAATCCGGAAAACTTCCCTGAAGAACTGGAAATTACCGCAGTAGATAAAGACGGAATGATCATGGCTTTACAGCATAAAACCTATGATGTACATGGTGTACAGTTTCACCCGGAAAGTATTTTAACTCCCGAAGGAGAAACCATCATCAAAAATTTCCTTTTACAATGAAAACAACAGAAATCTCTTCAACAATAAAAACGCCCCAAATGAAAGAAATATTACAATACCTTTTTAATCATAATACGTTATCAAAATCTGAGGCAAAAGCTACTATGATTGAAATTGCTCAGAATAAATTCAATGCTGCAGAAGTGACTGCCTTTGTCAGCGTTTTCCTGATGCGTAATATTACCTTAAAAGAGTTGGAGGGGTTTAGAGAAGCTCTCTTACAAATGGCCGTTCCTGTCCATATAGAAGCCCATGACACTATCGATATTGTAGGAACAGGAGGTGACGGAAAAAACACAATCAATATATCAACATTGGCCAGCTTTGTAGTGGCCGGAGCCGGGCAGAAGGTAACAAAACATGGAAATTATGGTGCTTCAACCACTACAGGCTCATCCAATGTACTGGAAGAACTTGGATATGAGTTTAAAAATAATTCAGATCAGCTGAATGAAGACCTTGAAAAGGCCAATATCTGTTTTTTACATGCTCCTTACTTCCACCCTGCCCTTCAATCTGTTGGATTATTGAGAAAATCATTGGGATTGAGAACTTTTTTCAATCTTCTGGGCCCTTTGGTAAATCCTGCCAAACCTCAATATTCTGTCATTGGAGTATACAATCTGGAAATTGCAAGAATATATCAGTATCTCCTACAAAAAGAAGATCGTGATTTCATGCTCGTTCACGGATTAGATGGTTATGATGAGATCAGCCTGACTGATGACACTAAGATTATCACTAAAAATGGTGAAAGCATCTACTCTGCAGCAGATTTAGGTTTTAATCCGGTAACACTGGAAGATATTAAGGCGGGTGAGACAACTCAGGAAACGGCAAAAATTTTCAGAAATATCCTGGAGGGTAAAGGTACAGAACATCAGAATTCTGTAGTGCTTGCCAATGCTTCCGTATCGCTTCATCATACCAATAAGTTTGGATCTTATGAAGACTGTCTTCTTTTGGCTAAAGAAAGTTTGGAAGGCGGAAAAGCACTGAAGAGTTTTGAACTTTTAATGAGCTAACAGTTATAAAGCAGTTTAAGAACCATTGTAATTTCTATTATTAAAAAAACAAAAATGACTATACTGGATAAAATTATTGAAAGGAAAAAAGAAGAGATTGGTGTTGCAAAATCAGGAATTTCCGTTAATCGCTTAAAAGAGGCCGAGTTTTTTGGAAGAAAGACGTATTCTCTGAAAGAATCTGTAAAAAATAAAAACGGAATTATTGCTGAATTTAAAAGGCAATCTCCCTCAAAAGGAATTATCAATAATAGCATTTCTCCTTTACATGTAGTTTCTGCCTATGAAAATTTCGGGGCGAGTGGAATTTCTATCCTTACAGATAAAGATTTTTTCGGAGGCGACCTCAGTGATATTCTGACCGTAAGAAATCAGATCAACATCCCTATTTTGAGGAAAGATTTTATGGTTGATGAGTATCAGTTCTACGAAGCAAAAAGCATTGGAGCGGATGTTGTTTTGCTGATTGCATCCTGTCTTTCAACCAGTCAGGTCCAGGAGTTCACAGAATTGGCTCATGATCTTGGTCTGGAGGTTTTGCTGGAAATTCACACTGAGGAAGAGTTGAAACATTTCCATTCAAATATTGATCTGGTAGGAATTAATAACCGAAATTTGAAAGATTTCAAAGTTGATTTGCAACATTCCGTACAGTTAAAGAATTTACTTCCAAAAGACGTTTTATCTGTCGCTGAAAGCGGCATTTACAGCCTTGAAGATTTCACCTATTTAAAAGAAAAAGGATTTGACGCCTTCCTGATGGGTGAATATTTTATGAAGAATCCTGATCCTGCAAAAGCATTTGAAGAGTTCAGCGTTGAAATCAGCCAATAAGGTTATTTGATAATCTGAGAATAAATGAGTAACAACAAAATATATACTGAATGAACCTGCACCCTCACCTCAAAGTATGTGGCTTAACAAAAACTGAACAGATCCAGGAGCTGATTGGTATGAAAGCAGATTTTCTCGGCTTTATATTTTATGAAAAATCCCCGAGATATGTGCTGAATCAGCTGGGTCTTCAAGATATTGCAAACATCGAACATTCAGGAAAAACAGGTGTTTTTGTGAATGAAGAAATTGATCAAATTGTAGAAATAGCTGAGAAAGCCCATTTAAATTACATTCAGCTTCACGGCGATGAAAACCAGGACTTCACCATTGAATTGAGAAAAAAATTAAGTCCGGAAATTAAAATCATTAAAGTCATAAGAATTGGTCATGACGCTGCAGAAAACAGGAATAAAATACAGCAGATCATCAATTCTCCACTCTCCACTCTCAATTATTTGCTATTTGATACCGACAGCAAAGCCTTTGGAGGAACTGGAAAACAGTTCGACTGGACAGTATTGAATGCATTTGAAATCCCTCTTCCTTATTTTTTAAGTGGTGGTATTTCGGAAGAAAATATAGAAAATATTAAATTTCTGCATCAAAAACCTTTTGCCTTAGACATCAATTCAAAGTTTGAAATTGAACCCGGCAATAAAGATATCGACAGAATTAAACGATTCCAATCAATATTACACAAGAAAGAATCCCAACGGGACGAATTGCTATAGAATTGGGATGAAAACAATATTACAATTATGAAGTATCAGATAAAACAGGCAGAAGAATTGACGGAAACTGAAATAGAACATATTCTTCAGCTTTGGGATGTTCCTGTGTGGAGCAGTATGAAACCTTCCTATTTCCGAACTTTCTTTAAAGACTCAGAATTTCATCTTCTATTGGATACGGATGAATCTATACTGGCTGTTATCCGTAATAATTTTGATTTTACATTGGAAATATCCGGAGAACAAATTACCTTCACAGAGGCTGTAGGGCTTGTTTCAGCTCATAAGAAAAAAGGTTATGGAGCCAGGCTTGTTCAGTATTTTAAAGATAATGCCAATCAAAGAAATATGGAGACCATTGGATTCTGTCACGAGGAACTCCGTCCTTTTTACCAGAAATGCGATATTGAAATTCTATATGATAAAGCAAAATCAATCAAAGAGAATGAGAATTCGGAATGGGTTAATTCTGAAGACGATGACATTTTAATTTTTAATATTTCAAAAGAAAGAAAGGAACAGCTCAGCCAGCTGAGTGCAGAGAATACTGCTTATTTAATTACTAAAGAATAAAGATATGAATTATAAAAACCCCGATGAAAACGGATATTATGGAGAATTTGGAGGAGCTTTTATCCCTGAAATGCTCTATCCGAATGTAGATGAACTGCAAAAACACTATCTTGAAATTATTGAGTCTGAAGATTTTCAGAGTGAATATCAGGATTTGCTTACCCATTATGTAGGAAGGGCTACCCCACTTTATTTTGCAAAAAATTTAAGTAAAAAATACAATACTCAGATTTATTTAAAAAGAGAAGATCTGAACCATACCGGAGCTCATAAAATCAATAATGCTTTAGGACAGGTTTTACTTGCCAAACGTTTGGGAAAAACAAGGATTATTGCTGAAACCGGAGCGGGACAGCATGGCGTTGCTACAGCTACCGCCTGTGCACTTCTTGGTCTTGAGTGTATTGTTTATATGGGAGAAATAGATATTCAGAGACAGGCTCCCAATGTTGCCAGGATGAAGATGCTTGGTGCAGAGGTTATTGCAGCTACATCAGGCTCAAAGACACTGAAAGATGCCGTGAATGAAGCCTTAAGAGACTGGATCAATAATCCTGTAACGACACATTATGTAATCGGAAGTGTAGTGGGACCTCATCCTTTTCCGGATCTTGTGGCAAGGTTTCAGAGTATTATTTCAAAAGAAATTAAGGAGCAGCTTAAGGAGAAGATCGGAAGGGAGAATCCCGATTATGTAATTGCCTGCGTGGGAGGAGGCAGTAATGCTGCCGGAACTTTTTATCATTTTGTAGAAGAAAAAGACGTAAAAATCATTGCTGCCGAAGCCGGAGGTTTAGGAGTGGATTCAGGAAAATCTGCTGCCACCACCTTTTTAGGAACTTTGGGAGTTCTTCATGGAAGCAAAAGTCTGGTAATGCAAACTGCAGACGGGCAGGTCATAGAACCCCATTCTATCTCTGCCGGACTTGATTACCCGGGAATCGGACCTTTCCATGCTCATTTGTTTCAGGAAAAAAGAGCAGAGTTTTTTAGCATCAATGATGATGAAGCTTTACAATCTGCTTTTGCCCTTACCAAGTTGGAAGGTATTATTCCTGCTTTGGAAAGCTCCCATGCTTTAGCTGTTTTGGACAAGAAAAGATTTAATGAAAATGACATTGTTGTTATTTGTCTGAGTGGCCGTGGAGACAAGGATATGGAAACGTATTTGAAAAATCTGTAAAATGTCTGGTGTAGAATGTACTTATTCTACTTTAATACAATAAGAAATGAAAAAATTAAATATATACTTCACAGCAGGAATTCCACAACTGGAAGATACTCCTGAAATTATAAAATTAATTCAGAATTCCGGAGCGGATATGATTGAAATCGGAATGCCTTATTCTGATCCGGTAGCAGATGGGCCCGTAATTCAGCAGGCCCATGAGCTTGCTTTGCAAAACGGAATGACCATTGAAAAGCTTTTTTCCCAGTTAAAAACCATAAAAGAAGACCTAAAGATTCCCATTATTTTGATGGGATACATTAATCCTGTCTTAAGCTTTGGATTTGAAAAATTCTGTAAAGAGTGTTCAGAAAGTGGGGTCTCAGGACTTATTCTGCCAGATCTTCCTCCTATTGAATTTGAAAAAAACTATCAGCATATTTTAGAAAAATACCATCTCAATTTCACCTTTCTGGTTACCCCGGAAACGTCTGATGAGAGAATTCTCTATTTAGATTCTTTAAGTTCAGGATTCCTGTATGCGGTAAGTTCTTCCTCTACGACCGGAAATGAAAATGCTGTTGTAAAGAATGATAATTATCTGGCAAGATTAGCTTCCCTTCCTCTTACAAATCCTGTTATGATCGGCTTCGGAATCAAGTCAAAGGAAGATTTTAAAAATGTGACTGAAAAAGCAGATGGCGGGATCATTGGAACAGCCTTTGTGAATATATTATTACAGCATAAAGACTGGACGAAAAAAGCTATAGATTTTATCCATTCCATAAAAGACTAAAATTCACTAAATTTGTATGTCTAAAAATTGAAATGAATACAAATCAAAATAAAGCAGTAGAGTTTGAAGATTTAGGGGTCAAAGAATACCAACCCGCCTGGGATTATCAGGAAACACTGATGAAGAGTATTATTGATACCAAGATAAAAAACCGTGATCTTCCTGCAGAGCAGCATATTACTACGCCCAACCACCTTCTTTTTGTAGAACATCCCCATGTGTATACTTTAGGAAAAAGCGGCCATGAGGAAAACATGCTTGCCGGTATTGATAAACTGAAAGAAATAGAAGCAACTTACGTGAAAACAAACCGTGGAGGAGATATTACCTATCATGGATACGGGCAGGTCGTTGGTTATCCGGTTCTGGATCTTGAAAATTTCTTTACGGATATTCACTTATATATGAGAAACCTGGAAGAGGTTATTATCAGAACTATTGCAGAATATGGCCTTAAAGGAGAACGTTCTCAGGGTGAAACCGGAGTATGGCTGGATGTAGGAAAACCTTATGCAAGAAAAATGTGTGCTATGGGAGTGAAAGCTTCCCGATGGGTAACTCTGCATGGTTTTGCTTTGAATGTCAATACGGATATGCGGTATTTTGAATACATTATTCCATGTGGAATTAAAGATAAGCAGGTAACTTCTCTAAAAAGAGAACTTGAAAGAGAACTGACACCGGAAGAGGTGGAGGAACTGAAAGCAAAGATTAGAAAACATTTTGCTGATGTTTTTCAAGCTGAATTGATCTATAAATAACGATTAAAAAAACATAAACTCCCTATCCATTGCAACGGGAGAAAACCTAATCCAGTTTCAAAATATTGAGACTGGATTTTTTCTGAAAATAAACAAAAGAATAGCACATTTTAAAATTCATGAAAATCTATATTTTAAACTATATGATTATTAATATACGCCTATTTAAACTTAATGCTTGGGTTTAAAAATAAATATTTTATATTTTTTTGAAATTTTTACAAAAATAATTTGGTGACGTTTTATTTTTTTTTACTTTTAATATCACTTTAAAGTGAACTAATTTCACGATAAAGAACAAATTTTTAACCACCAAATTTATGAGAATTATGAAAAAATTTTTGCTATCAATGATGGTATTTGTATCAGTACTGTCATTCAATTCCTGTTCGGATGCGAACGCAAATCAGGAAAACATGAGTTCGAAAGAGGCTAAAGAAATTGCTCTGAAAGACTTCGGAAGAACTGTCCCGGTAGGGATACAAAAAGAAAACGGGAAATTTAAAGTATCATTTATCATTACTGCTCAGCCTTTTGAAATTCAGGACAGCAAGGAAAATGAAAACTATATTTCCATGATCAGAAAAGCTGTAGCTGATGAAACTCCAATTCATGTCTTTTTAAAGCCTAATAGTCATGAAATTGCAAAAGTAGATAAAGCAACAGAAGAAGATGTCCGTTATTTCAAATCTGTTTTAACGAAAGATGTCCAGGTAGAAGCAAGGAGATTAACCAGTGTCATCCCTAATTTGGCTACTTTAAACAGTTTATTTGCCCAAATTAAAAATCAGGCATGCGGAACTTCTACTGCTTCTTCCCCTTGTATCACTTTCAGATATCCTGTAGACGGTTGCTATGCAAGAGCTCACAAAATGAGACAAATACTGATCAATGCAGGTTATGATTGTGAAAAACAATTCGTCTATGGTAACCTGAGAGCTTCTACAGGTACCTGCTGTGTATCATGGGTATACCATGTTGCTATCCTTGTAAGCTTTAAAAATGCTTCCGGAGTGGTAGAAAAAAGAATTATAGATCCTTCTTTATTCTCCAGCGGACCAGTAACTGATACGGCATGGAGAGCTGCCTGCACGAATACGTCTTGTGGATCTGCTTCTGTTTCATCTTTTGCCAATACTGCAGGAAATGTTTATTACAGAAGCCCATCCGGTTCTTTACTGTATGACAATAATTATGTGAATACCAATTGCGTACTGAACATATTCTCATCTTTATCAGGATGTTCTCCTTCTCCTGCACCTAACGTAGGAGGTTGTGGATTCTAACTAACTTTTATATAGCTCCTGCACTTATTTTACATACATTGCAGGAGCTTTTACTTAATACATTTTGCTATGAAAGCCTGGACCTATATATTATTACTTTTTATTATGATTACATCCTGTTCCGGTAATGCCAGTTCACAGAACCTAACCTGGTATAATAACTCAACGATTTCAAGTATTACCGAAGATCCGGACAAGCCGAACGATCTTGTACGTGTAGCCATCGGAATAAGTGCTCAGGTATTTTATCTCTCAAAAAAATCACCGGATTACAAAGTTCTGATGGAAAAACTGAATCAGAGCTATAAAAATGGGAAAGCATTTGATATCGGTATTGAAAATAATACGAATATCATCAAACAGGTCAAAGAGGTCAAATAATCTACGGGTTATCTTATGACAGAAATCCCGGCATCTACCTTGATCTCTGCTCCATGGATATAGGAAGCTTCTTCCGAAGCAAGGAATAAAACCACATTGGCAATCTCTGCCGGCTCTCCCTGCCTTTTAAAAGGGATGGTAGGAATAATATCCCGGACGGCTCCTTCTATTTGCCCGGCAGTTAATCCTGTATTATTAAAAATATTGGTTTTGATATGTCCCGGGCTTACTCCGTTGACCCTAATACCACGTTCTGTAAGTTCTACAGCAAATGTTTTAATAAAAGACTGAGTTGCAGATTTTGCTGCAGAATACACTGAGAAATTGGGCATAGCAATATCTGTAGCTACTGAGGTATTAAAAATAACTGAACCTCCCCTTTTCATCAACGGCAATATCTGCTGAACGGTAAAGAAAGGACCTTTCACCAATACATTGAAAAGCTCATCAAACTGGTTTTCATCTACATATTCAACAGGAGCAAATTTTCCATAGCCAGCATTGGCAAAAATGACATCAATATGGTCTGTATATTTTCGGACCTCTTGCTGTACATTCATCAGATCCTTCATATTCCCGGCATTGGATACAATTCCAAAAGCATTCTCTCCTAGCTTAGCCAAGGCACTCTTTACAGTTTCATCTGTTCGCCCGGTAATAATTACCGTCCCACCTTCTTCTATAAATTTTTCGGCTGTAGCCAATCCCATTCCATTGGTACCTCCTGTAACTAAAGCTGTTTTGTTTTTAAATCTCTGCATTGTTTTTTGTTTAAAATGATAAGACAAAGATTGGAATATCACCGCTTTGAAAAAATCCGAATCTTGCTTAAAATCAAATTAATCCCATAGTTTCCTTCAATTTAAAATTGACGACAATAAAATTTTCCAAAATTAAATTGCACACAATTTAAATTGTTGTATATTTGCAGTGTTAATTTGTTCAATTTAAAATTTAACGAACAGATAGCAGGTAAGTATTTAATTTAAAAACATAAGAAATGTCATTAATAGAAAATTTAAACTGGAGACATGCTGTAAAAGCATATGACCCAACCAAAAAAGTATCGGAACAAGACTTAAACACAATTTTAGAATCAGCAAGACTGGCTCCTACTTCGTCAGGGTTACAGCCTTTCCGAATTATTGTAGTGGAAAGCCAGGAATTGAAAGAGAAAATGGTAGCCGGAGCTTTAAACCCTGAGGTAATGAGAGATTCTTCTCATGTTTTGGTTTTTGCAGCATGGGATAGCTATTCTAATGAGAAAATAGATAAAGTATATGATCATCATACGGATGTAAGAGATCTTCCAAGAGGACGTTTTGGAAGTTATACAGATAAAATTAAAGAAATGTATGGAGCTCAGACTTCTGAAGAACATTTTGCA
Source organism: Chryseobacterium rhizosphaerae (assembly GCF_003385455.1). Lineage (GTDB taxonomy): Bacteria > Bacteroidota > Bacteroidia > Flavobacteriales > Weeksellaceae > Chryseobacterium > Chryseobacterium rhizosphaerae. The sequence continues at coordinate 179,488 of NZ_QNUF01000004.1, forward strand.
CATACTGCCCGTCAGACTTATATTGCTTTGGGAATAGCTCTTGCACAGGCAGCAGAACTTAAAATCGACAGTACTCCTGCAGAGGGATTCAGCAATGAGGTAGTAGATGAAGTATTGGGATTACAAGAATTAGGATTGAAAAGTGTAAGTCTTTTATACCTTGGATACCGTGACGAAGCAAACGACTGGCTGTCTTCTATGAAAAAAGTCCGTGTTCCAATGGATGAGTTTATCATAAAAAAGTAATACCTTCATCGAATCTTTCGTACCCGAAAATCATGGAAAATTTAAAAACACCTAAACTAGAAAACCAGATCTGCTTTCCGCTATATGTCATTGCCAAAGAGATTACCGGTCTTTACCGTCCTTTTCTTGATGAGCTGGACATAACGTACTCTCAATATCTTGTTATGATGGTATTGTGGGATAGTGACGGACTTACCGTAACGCATATCGGAGAAAAGCTATTTCTGGACAGTGGTACTTTAACTCCTCTTCTCAAAAGACTTGAGACTAAGGGGTTCATTACAAGAAAAAGAAAAAAGGAGGACGAAAGAGTAGTTGAAGTATTTTTAGCTGAAGCTGGCAAACAATTACAGCAAAAAGCCTGTGCAATTCCGGGGAAAATCCAGGAAAAAATTGGGATACAGCCTGAAGAGCTGTTAGAACTTAAAGACACAGTCTTAAAAATATTAAAGAAAATAGAAAAATAAATGAAAACATTATATACAACAAAAGTCACTGCCCAAGGCGGAAGAAATGGCCACGTACAAAGTGAAAATGGAGTTTTAGATCTTGAAGTAAGAATGCCTAAAGCTTTAGGAGGAGCCAATGACGACTTTACCAATCCTGAAATGCTGTTTGCTGCCGGATACTCTGCATGTTTTGACAGCGCACTCAACAGAGTGATCAGTTTGGCAAAAATAAAAACCGGTGAAACCACTGTTACTGCTCAGGTAAGCATAGGACAGATTGAAAACGGAGGTTTTGGACTTGCTGTGGAGCTGGATGTTAATATTCCGGGAGTTTCTATAGAAGAAGCACAATCATTAACGGATAAGGCACACCAGATTTGCCCCTACTCTAATGCTACCAGAAACAATATTGAGGTTAAGCTTTCAGTGACCAATAACGACTAATCCAATTTTTTTTAAGCATAGTTATAGCGAAAGGAGCTGTTTTATTTCTAAAACAGCTCCTTTTTATTTTTTATCAAACCTAATCGATCATTCTACATTTTTAAAACGCAGCCAGATAATCAGATAATATTGAAACAGACCATATTTGTGATCTTAGGGTACTCATTAGTGCAATTTGTGTTTCCTTAAACGCAAAGAAAAATAATACAATGGATAAGAAATTGAGCAAAAATGAATCGATTCCTCGATTTGACTAAACGAGCTTCCTCGCAGCTGCACTCATCACTTACCTTCTGTTCAAATCACTTTTCTGATACGCCTCTACCTTTTTATAAGAATCATTCTTCTCTTTTTCTTTTTTATCTGAAATCAGGATTCCGAAAAGATGGTCGATCTCATGCTGGAAAATGACTGCGGTAAATCCTTCTACTATTTCAGAATATTTCTGTCCTTTTAAATCCACATATTCCAATTGAATAACCTTGCTTCGGTAAAACTGGTCTCTGAAATCAGGAATCGATAAATCTCCTTCAGGTCCAAGATTTTGAAGGTCAGATCTCCATACAATCACCGGATTGATAAAATATTCCAGAGGTGTTCCTTCTTTATCAAAACGTTGTACCCAGATTATCCTTCTATTAATTCCAACCTGCGGTGCAGCAATTCCTACTCCGCCATCCGTAGACAGGAGAGATTCTTTCATCCTTTTTACCAAAACCGCCGTATTAGGATCTGTAGGATTGATTTCTGCAGAAAAGCTCAACAATGTTTTATGCTGATGGGCATCTGTAGTTTGGTAGATCGGAAGTGCTGCATTGATATCACCCTGATTGATAAGGGAAACTTCATTGGGAGATAATGTTTGTGCCTGTAGCAGCCCTACACAAAATACAACTAAAATGGTCAGTTTTTTCATATGGATTGAATGTGATACAAAGGTAAATAATGTAATCTTAAGTTTTGGCTAAAGCCATTGGAATCTGTATATAAAAAAACGGGCTAAAGCCCGTTTATATTGATCTATTTTATAAGTTTTACAAATTAAAAAACTTTACATGACGTGTGTCATTCCGTAGGAATCTAAATCCCGTTTTAATTTTTCAAGCTGGATTCACAAAGACTCTGATTAAATCCTTACGATTTACCAGAAATTAAAAAGTCTTCGTCATATCACTTGGAATGATCAGATTAAAATCTGTCGGGACATACTCTTTTTCGGGAACTTTAAGCTCCGGATTTTCAGATTCAAATACTGAAATCACCGCCATTTTCAGATTCGGGTTCTTCTGCTTGATATACCAATAAATTCCGCCAAACTCTTTGCTGTGATAGTTTCCGTTATAATGGATAAAGGTTTTTCCGGCCTGAAAGTTTTTCAGAATAGATTCCGCCATTGTAGCATCTTTTGTAGCCTGTGCCGAAATAAAATTCATCACTTTGGTTCCTTCAGCATGATCGCCCATCATCGCTTTCATCTCCTGATATCCCGGAGTATCCAGTGTTACTTTGATAGGTAACTGAGCAATATACGTTTTCTCTTTTTCACTGAGTTTATTCAAAGACTCTAGTCCTTCTTTTGCGGTCTGGGAAGCATATCTTCTTGGAATATTCGTCGCCACAAAATTCAGTTTTTTGTTCTTAGCAAAATCAACCAGAGGTTTGTAGTCTGTTGCGTAGTTATTCCATAAACGGGCTGAATCTTTGAATGTTTTAGCATCAAATTTTCCATTTAAATATTGGTTGAGCTGAGATTGGTTGTCTCTTTCAAACATTTCAGCACCTAAAATAAGCTGTCCCTTTTTCTTTTCAAACAGAGCTTCTGTAATTTTCAGCTGAAGCCAGTGATTGATAGAACTGTTATGGTTCTCACCAAAGAAGACCACATCATAATCTGCCAGTTCTTTGACTATTTTATCGGTCTTTACCTCCTTTCCTTTTTTATCATAAAACTGATATGCTTTAAAATCCTGTGCACTAAGTGTACAGAACCCTGAAAGCAAAATCGCCATAAGAATATTCTTCATTTTATATATTTAACCACAAATTACACAAATATTTTGGCAGAAAGAATCGTAAAAAAGTAAATTTGAAAACCCACTTATTTTGCATTCTCCTCGTGCTGCCAAAACTCAAAATGAAAAGACCGCTTTGAATCTTACAAAACAAAACGGCCCATTCAAATCATCTAATTATTACTTTTCTAATTCTGCAACAAGGTCTTTCCATTCTTGTAATTCTGGAATCCCCGGTTTTCTTTTTCCAAAGAACTGAACGATAAAATCTCCGTCTGCATTGAATACTTCAATTGCTGTTACCTCACCGTCTTCAGTTGGTTTTTTCACGATCCATGCTTCTGCAATCTTCGTTACATCAAGGTGCAGGTTGAAATCAGGGTCCATTACATTGAACCATTGCTGATGCCAAAGGGTTTTCTTCACATTTCCGGTGTGGATCTGGATAATTCCTCTGTTTCCTACAAATGCCATGATAGGAGTGTTTTTTTCAGAAGCATCTTCAAGAACATTTACCACTTTAGCGTTATCAATTTTTTTGGTAAATCCTTCCGGAGCCAATCGTAAAGCCTGTGTTCTGCTTACCCCGAATTTTCTTGTCATCATAAAGAAATCGTGAGTATCTTTTAATTCTGTCCATGCTTTTTTAAATCCGTCCACATCAATTTCTGCGTCAGCTTTTTCTGCCTGTTTCGGTGCTACTGCTTCAAATACAAAAGCCTGATTCTGATCTTCAGCTTTGAATTTTTCAACAATAGCCTCAAAAGCTGAGTCATTACTGTCTTTAGTCAAATAGATTTTGTGCAATGCCAATCCATCTTTACCAAAGAACTGAAGGCTTTTTTTATCTCCTTCCACTACTGCAAAAGCAAATTTCCAGTGGTTCAGGAAAATTCTAAGATCAATATCTTCACCTACAAAAAGCTGTGCGTGCGGGCTGCTGAAATCACCATTCAGATAAGTTCCTTTTCTTTCATGAACACATTCATCATTACGGGTAAGAGCCATTACTTTCCCCAGCTGGCCAGCTTCTGTCAGAATACCTGGAAATTCAGGTTTCAAAACAGTTACTCCTTCACCTACACCGGTTGCTAATAATTCTGCCTCACTTACTCCCAATTGAGCGGCTGCATTTCTTATTCTTACATGTGGATTTTCTGCTTTCAGAGCCTCCCATTTTTCCTTTAAGTCATTAACTATTGTGCTCATTTATTTATTTTTTTATGGTTAAAACTGTATAAATTCTCTGTATTGTTTCTTCTCCTGTTTTGCTTTTTATCTCTTCTTCTCTTTCAGAAGTTTTCATTCTTTTAAAATGGCTTTGGGATATCAATTCTTCCATCTCTGCATTATTGTAGAGCGTGAAATCATAAGCCGTAAACGGTAACTTTTCCATGAAATCTTTTTGTGCAAACGTAAGAACAAAGGTTCCGTCGTCTTTTAAAACTCTGTAGATCTCATTTAAAAATGCGACAGGATTCTCCCAAAAGTATACGGTATTGACTGTAAATATTTTATTAAAAGTTTCATCTTTAAAAGGAAGTATACTGCCTTCATACAAAACAAAATCTGCCTGATTTCCAAACGCTTCATTGAGTCTTCGGGCTTCCTGATGCATTGTTTCAGAAATATCTATTCCTGTATATCTTACATTTTGAGCTAAGCTTATAATAGTCTTCAGGTGTGCTGCATTTCCGTGTCCTATTTCAAGAATATGTTCATCATCTTCTATCACAAGTGCTTTAGTGCTTTCCAGGGTCATCCCTATATTGGTAGCATTCATCATTTCACCGATTTCAATGCCTTTTTCACCTTGAGGATTGGCAAGGTTATGGGCGAGGATTTTTAATTCTTCTTTTTCCATGGTTATCCAAAAATGATCATTGGGTTATTAGTAATGGGATGTTCGCAGATGGTACATGGGAAATTATAGGCATCACTTATATTTTCAGCCGTAAAAACTTCCTGAGGTGTTCCATACGCAGAAACTCTTCCTGATTTCATCAGTAAAATCTTATCTGCAAATTGTGCAGCAAGGTTCAGGTCATGTAAAACAACAATCGCACTATTGGCTTTTTGTGTGAATTTTTTGATAATATCCAACGCTTTATACTGGTGTTTTATATCCAAATTATTCAGTGGTTCATCCAGAAACATCAGTGTATGGGCAATTTCATTTTGAAGCTGAGCCATCACACGGGAAAGATGCACCCGTTGTTTTTCTCCTCCGGAAAGCGTATTGTATTCCCTGTCTTTAAGGTGAAAAACATCTGTTTCGTACATCATATTATTCATCGCTTCAAGGTCTTCCTTCCCGGGTTGGGAATCAAAATAGGGATATCTTCCCATCATCACAACATCTTTTACTTCCAGGGGAATATCATTGCTGTTGTGTTGGGAAAATTTGGCTTTATGTTTAGAAAGTTCTTTTACATTCCATTCGCTGATGGGTTTGTCTTTAAATAAGACTTTTTGTTTTCCGGTTCTCACCTCATCTGCCAAAACACTTAGCAAACTGGACTTTCCGGCTCCATTTGGACCTACAATTGCCAGAAATTCTCCGTATTCCAGAGAGACATCTACTCCATCCAGGATATGAAAATCTTTATGCTTATAATTAATCTGATGGGCCTTGATCATTAGAGTGCTTTTTTAAATTTAACTAAAATAGCGATAAAAATAGGGCCTCCCATTAAAGCGGTAAGGATTCCTATCGGCAGTTCTGAAGGTGCTACAATACTTCTGCTAAAGGTATCTGCCGTTAAAAGCAGGATACTTCCACATAGGGCTGATAATGGCAGAATAAATGCGTAATTGGATTTGAATAAAAGTCTCAAAATATAAGGGACAATAAGCCCCACAAATCCAATGGTTCCTGAAAATGCAACGCATGTTCCCACCATTAAAGCGACAATAATAATAATCTGCTTTTTCAGCCTTTCTACATTGATACCCAAATGCTGTGCATCTTTTTCTCCCAGCATCATTGCATTGAAAGCCTTTCCTTTTGGAAGCAGAATAATGTAAGCTATGATTAAGACAACTCCCAAAATAATATTCTTCGTCCAGGTAGCTGCCGCCAGACTTCCTAAGTTCCAGAATGTCAAATCCCTCAGCTGTTCATCTTTTGAAATATAGATCAGGAATCCGGTAATGGAGAATCCAATTGCCGTAATGGCAACTCCTGTCAACAGCATCATCACCACGTTGGTTTTTCCTCCGCTTGTTGAAATCCTGTACACCAACATCATTGATAAAAAAGATCCTATAAAAGCCGAGATTCCTACCAGTGAGAATTGTACAGCCTCAGGAAGATATTCTTTGAAATGCCCTCCTAAAACAATTGCAATTGCTGCCAATAGTGTCGCTCCCGATGTAAGTCCTATTAAATCTCCCGTCGCCAGAGGATTCTTAAACAGCCCCTGCAGGCTTGTTCCTGAAACCGACAACATGCTTCCTATTAAAATAGCCATAATAATTCTGGCCGCCCGTACATCCCAGACCACATATTTATCACTTAAAGATAAATTGGGGTCTCCTTTTATAAACTGCCACAGTACTTTGAATGCGGAATTTCCGCCAAAGTCATAGACTCCTGTATTAAGTGACAGTACTGCTATAATAACAAGCAGTACTGCACTTATAGTAAGATAAAAGTATAGTTTACTTTGTGTTCTCAATTAAAAGTTTATTTAATCCAACTGCTGCTTCTCCTAGTCTCGGTCCAAAACCTGAAACTAAACCTCCGTCCATTGCAATGATCTTTTTATTTTTCCCTGCATTGGTTTGGGATACTCCCGGCATCTTAAGTGCACCTTCGTTTCCTCCTGCTCCCTGTAAACCTGTTGTAAAGAAAAATAATACATCAGGATTGGCTTTTACCACAGCTTCCGGAGTTAATGGTTTGAAATCTTCAAATTCAGTAACTGCATTTTCAGCTCCTGCAAGGTTGATCAGGGAAGCCATTGGTGTGTTTTTACCGGCCACCATCAGCATGTTTCCTCTTGCGTAGATAAATAATACTTTAGGTTTTTTAGCGATAGGCTGTACCTGTTTCAGATCTGCATCTATTTTATCATTCAGCTTTTGGTAATCTGTATTTCCAATTGCTTTTGCCACTTCTTCGATCAGTTTTTTAGTACCGTCTACCGTGTACTCCTGCTTGAATACTTCTGCTTTGATTCCTGAAGAATTGATTTTCCCCAATAATTCCGGATTGATATCTTTATCAGAAGCCAGAATTAAGGTGGGATTTACCGCCATGATCGGTTCAATAGTCATTGATCTTACATGCCCCAGGTCTTTAGCTGTAGCTTTTAAACTTTCAGGATAAGTACTGGTAACATCAGTTCCCACGATTTCTTTTTCATGCCCTAAAGCACTTACGATCTCGGTGATTCCACCGCTTAATGTTACAATTTTATTATTGCTTTTGGGAGCTTCAGATGAAGCTTCCGTAGTATTTTCTTTTTTAGCTCCTTCTTCTTTTTTGCAAGAATATACTGCTACAAGAACAGAAGCTGCAAGGATGAATTTTTTCATAAGTACAGATTTATTTTTTCTAGGTCTATGCAATTACCATCCTCATCTGCCTTTGTTTACCGGAGAGTTTCGTTAATGGCAATTTCATGATATATGATTATTTGATTTTTTATAATGCTTTATACTGGAACATGGGATGTCCTCTTTCTCCTTTGTCATCGGTAAGCTGTACGAATCTTAGCTTAAAATAAGATCCCGATGCATCTTTAATGATATAAAATACATCTCCTTTTACCTTAGATCCGGAAGGTCCTACTTCTCTCCAGTTTCCTCCAATTACTCTTTGTTCGTTATACACCAGCTTTGAATCATCCACATCAGCTTTTTTAAATTTATTATAAGCGTCTACAGCAGACCCGGAAGCTATTTTCACTTCATAAGCTCCTACCTTAGCAACATTATTGATGGTTACAAAATCTGAATTCACATAGCTTCCTGCCCCCTGAACAATATTGGTAAACACAGAGAAACTGATGTCCCATTTATTTTTCTCAGGCTGAACAGCTACTTCCTTCCCTGTTTTTGAATTGAAGAAAGTAAAGTTATAGGCGTTATTTTTCTTGATGATCACCTCTTTTATTGCGCTGCCAACAGCATTGATATCTCCGTATCGTACTTTGTAATCATTAGCCTGTCTTGTCACCTGTATTTTCATCCAGCCTCTTTCATCTCCTCCTGCAATGGTAGATCCCACAGCAATGCTTCCTTTATAGATTTCTTTCCCCAAATTCACAAGATAAACTGCATTTTTAGCAGGATCAGCATCGATTTCTGCTATCGCAGTTTGACTGGAAGGATAGTTCCCTTTCACATCGTCAATATAAATGGTATTTTCAGTATCAAAGTTGGCAACCTGTACTACCTCTTTTAGACTGCTTACGTCAGATTCTTTCACAGATGCGATGTCTGCAACATTGGGAATTTTAGCCGCAGCCATCATGATGGATGTATTTAAAACCACTTTAAATTCAGTCCCTGAATAAAATGCAAGATCCCAGTCTGTCCGGCTGTTTACCGTCTGTCTTGGCTGTCCTTCCTGATCTACATCACTAAAATCTATCCATACCTGATTCGGCTGTGCAGAGCCTCTTACATCCGGTTTTACAGATACTCCCTCTGAAGGAACTACAGGTACCGGATCTTCGTTATCATTGATGCAGGACTGTGATACAAATGACACTCCCAGCATAAGATAAAATAGTATTTTTTTCATTTTTAGAATTTTAAAAATTGTAGCTTAATCTGGCCAGATAACTTCTGCCATAGAAAAGATTAATATTCGGATCTGCAGCCTCATGTGTATTTCCCGGAAGTGTTGTATCCCTTATGGCAGATACATCAAAAATATTCTTTACTCCCAGGCTTAGTTCCAGTTGGTTCTTGAAAAAAGGCTGCGTAACAATGAAATTCATCATATGGAAATCATCTCTTTCTCCAATTCTGTATTCAGGATTCTTCAGGTCAGATGATAATACAAACTCCTGAGTTTTTCCGGTGTATTTATAGAATAGTGAAAGTGTAGTATTGATATTCGGAACAGTATAATTCACTACTGCATTAGCTTCCAGTGTATAGAAGAAATCGTTGGGTGAAACTGCATCTCCGTCTTTTAACTGCTTAGCAATGCCATAGTATGCTACATTGGCAGCTAAAGCAAGCTGATTTTTCTGTGCTCTGAAATTGGCTTCAAATAAATAGGATTCATATTTATTCAGGTTAAGGTACTGGTATTTCAAAGGCTGTCTGCTTACTGTTACAGACTCTATCCTATCCTTCACATGAAGATAAGTAGCACTCGCTCCTACCCCTAAGTTCCAGCCTGAATCTGTAGCAATCTTTTTTTCTCCGTTTACGGAAACGGTCATTCCCTGTTCCGGTGTAAGGTTTTCGTTCCCTCTGATATCATGATTACTGTCTACCATATAGGTATAGAGCTCATCAAAATTCGGGAATCGGTTGGCACTTCCTACGACCAATCTGAAATTATCATTTTCAGTTGCTTTCACTCTGGCAGTCAATGAATAATTATGTTGGGCATCAAACTTGTCACTCAGTGCAAGGCGATATCCCGGACGTAATGATAACCAATCTGTTGCATTCCATTCGATGGACATAAAATTGGCATAGTTAAATATCTTTCTTTTTATATTATCCGTTCCCTGAAAGGTTCCTGCAATATTTCCTGCATATCCGGAAGTGTGATCCAACTCATATCCTAACTGGAAATCAATCTTTTTACTGTCTAAAAAGTTACTGAATACCCCTCTTGAATAGAAAACATCTGCTTTATTATACGACTGGTAGGCCACTTTGTCGCCAATTACCTTTCTGTTAGGAATATCGTATTTGAAATCTCTGTATTTTCTGTCCTGAGTTTGGTAAGAAAAATCTCCGGTATAGTTTACCGCGCCCAGTTTGGTTTGCACGTTAAGTTGGTGCAGATATCGGGTGGTCAGATAATCTCTGTCATTAGAGAAGTACGTTCTGTCGGTGACACTGTAAAAATGTTCTCCTACCGTTGGATTATAATAGTTTAGTTTTTCATTGACAAAACCAAATTTGTAAAAAATAGAGGTTTTATTTTTACTGTATCTAACAATTCCGTCTACATTCAGAACGTCCTTAGGCTGCCATAGGTATCCTCTTTTCCCGTCCTGTTCAAAATATTTATATCCTTCCTGAGTTCCTCTGAACCCCTGAAAATCATTATGATTGATATTGGCTCCTACATACCAGTGATCATTGATATTGTATCCTACATTCAAAGTCTGGATATGTCTTCCTTCTCCTTTTTTCTTGAAGTCATACTCTTTTCCCACTGTTTCTTCCTGTACAGAAGCATTCAGGGTTAAGGGTTTCTGACTGTTTTTCTTGGTGATGATATTAATAACTCCGGCAACAGCATTGCTTCCATAATCAACACCCATTGAGCCTCTTACAACCTCTATTCTTTCAACATTATTGACATTAAGCTTGGTAAGGTCTATATTATTCCCAAGACCTATGTCTCCTACAACAGGAATATTGTCTATCAGCACTTTAGTGTACTCTCCTCCAAGTCCCATTAAATTGGCTGTAGAGTTTCCTGATTGACGATCAGAAATAATCAGTACATTCAAACTTTGGTTAAGAACATCTGCCACATTGGTAGCTGCCATATTCTTAATCTGTTCCGCATTAATAACTTCAACTTTATATATAGATTTATTAATAGACTGTTGTGTATATTGTCCCGTAACGACAACTTCTTCTATTTTTTTCTGTTTAAGAGAATCCTGCTGCTGTGCACTCACCAAAAAAATGGCTGACAGAGATAGTATTGAAAGCACTTTCTTCTTCATAAAGGCAAAAAATTTTCGACAAATATAAGGCTTTATTTAGAATAGTTAAAAATAATTATATATTTTTGTGGAATAATTCTAAATAAAAATAATGTTATGAAGTTACAATTACTTTTAGGAACTTTAGTGTTAACAGCAGCTACAGCGAATGCTCAGTTAGCCACTATTAATGAAAACTTCGATACTTTCGTTGCGGGTCCTGCAGGTCCTGCTGCGGCATGGCCACAAAAAAACTGGAATAGAGTTCAAAATGCGACGGATGGTCCATGGGTATATGCAGCCGGAACAACCAATAAGACAGTTCAATATTATAGCTTCAGTTCAGCCAATACGGCGGGTTATCTGATCTCTCCACAGATTGTGGCTCCGGATGGAACAAAAACAGTTACCTTTATTGCAGCACTTACTTCAGGATCAGCATCCGGTGCTACAGGAACTATAGAAGTTGGGCTAGTTAACAGTACTTCTGATATGTCATCATTTACTCCGATAGCGCCTGTCATCAGCTTAAACCCAACGAATACGCAGTATTCTTTACCGGTACCGGCTTCTTCCAATCAGTATATCGCTTTTAAAATTATCGGAAGTGCCATGCACACGGCTATTCAGATGGATGATGTGATCTACAACAATGCAACGCTTGCTGTGACGGAAAATACAAAATCCAATGACGAAATCAGATTCGCTGTCAATACCAATAATACAGCATTGGAATTTGTGGCAAAAAAAGACCCTAAAAACATACAGATCTACTCTGCTTCAGGTCAAAAAGCAGCTGAAGGAAAATTAGACAGACAAAGTTTTGATATCAGTACGCTTCATACCGGGGTATATTATACCATCATTGAAACAGCTGATGGAAAAACCATCAAATCAAAATTCATAAAAAAATAAGGTTTATTAGACTATTACCTTTATAAAGCCGGTGAGAAATAATTCTCACCGGCTTTTTTTATTCCATTGTATCAGTTTCAACCGAAGATTAATAGGGAAACACGATATAAATCATGTTTTTATTTAGACTGATTAAAAATAATTATATACTTTTGTAGAATCATTCTAAATAACGTTATAAAAAATAAGTTATGAAAACAAAACTATTATTGGCTTCAGTATTGGCTCTTTCTGTTCAGCAGACTGTTTTGGCACAAACTGATGCATTGGGATACTCTCAGGTAAATATGACGATGGGAAATCAATATCAAAACCGTGTATTTTTTGATTTTGCAGATGCAAACGTGATTTCTCAACCAGCCAATACTTGGGATATTGCATTTTATAGAAATTCATCCTATGCATTTGGTTCAAGAATTAATGATGCTCTTGACATCCAAGTATATGCAGTTTCAACCAATTTAGCCGACTGGGATAATATTAACCTGAATAATGAATCTTCGTGGGGTGAACCTCTCTATAACCCGGATCAGACCACTGATATAAGCCAGGGAGCTTTTGAACAGGGGCCTGTGACCCCAACAACTCCAAACCAGATATCAACAGGCTGGGGTCTGTACAACGGTATCACTCACCATATCGATGGAAAAGCAATTTTTGTTTTAAAATATCCTACAGGAGCTTACGTCAAATTTGCTATTGTAGATGCTTACGGCGGATATACTTTTAAATATTCAAAATGGGACGGAAGTGCATGGGGCCCTACGGAAACAAGAACCCTTGCTAATGGAACAGATGACGCTTTCTTTAACTATTTTTCATTTAACACAGGGGCTAAAGTTCCCAATATGGAACCATCCAGAAGTGCTTGGGATCTGATGTTTACCAAATATTATACATTCTATATGGGGGTTCAGATGTATCCTCTTTCCGGACCTATCCAAAGCCCCAACATCAAAGTGGCAATGGTACAACCTGAGAGTCAGGCGACTTCTGCCTATACAATCCCCGCCACGACGAGCTTCTCTTCCAATATTACAACTATTGGCCACTCATGGAAAGGGATCAGTACCGTGAAGAGTGATGTGGTATATTACATTAAAAAAGGGAGTGACTATTACAGAATGTACTTTGTAACCAATGGAGGAGCAACCACCGGAGATATGTATTTCAAATACAAAAAAGTGACGGCTACCTTAGGAATAACAGAGGTAGGAAAAAAGGCTTCTTTTGGAATTTATCCGAACCCTACTTCAGCTGACAAAAAAGTTACTGTTCTTTTTGATGTCAAAGAAAGAGCCGGCAACAAAGGAAGCGTAGAGGTTTACGATCTTACCGGAAAACAGGTTTACTCATCAGAATTGACCAATCAGACAGGTTTCTATAAACAAGACATTAACTTATCTCACCTTACTTCAGGAAATTACCTCGTAAAAATAACTTATGGTGGTACTACTGAAACGAAAAAACTTATCGTGAAATAATTTATTTTAATACTTTCTATTTTTTCTAATAAAAGGGCGGTTTCAGAATGTTGAAACCGCCTTTTATATTATTAATAGATTTTAAATCCTTTGTATACTTCTGCTGAACTTTCCATCATTCTGGAAGTGTCTCTGCGAAAGTCTAACAGGTGGTCCTGCCCTATATGCCTGTTGTGATGATCAACACTTTCCCAAAGCTCTATCAGGAAGAAAGTTCCTTTGTTATCTTTGTCTTCCACAAGATCATACTGCAGGCAGCCTTCTTCTTTTCTTGTTTCTTTTACAAGCTTCTGAAACAGCTCTACAGCATCCATCAGGTAATTTTCATTAAACTTAAAAAGTGCAATGATATGTAAATTCATTTTTAATTATTTAGTGATGTAAAAGTAAAATATTTTCAAAATCAAATACACTTTTGAGCCTTTTATTTTTCAATACCGGGCCATAAATTTTAACTGAATACTGATTTATAAATAGTTATAGAACTCATCACAATCACCAGCAAGCCTATGAACACAAACATTTTCTTTACAGGAAGCTTTGCCGTAAGCATGGCAGAAAAAGGAGCTGTAATAATCCCGCCTATTAAAAGTCCTAAAATAATGTTCCAGTGCTGGATGCCGAGGGTAAAGAAAAAAGTAACTGCAGCTGTTATCGTCAGTATAAATTTTGCAACCGTAGAACTTCCTACGGCAAATCTTGGAGTGAAAGCATTTTTAATTAATGTTCCTGTTACCAGCGGGCCCCACCCCCCTCCTGCGAAGGAGTCTATGAAACCTCCGATCACTCCAAGTCTTGTCAGATTAGTCTTCTTTTTAAGTGCTTTATTCTGTTTTCCTTTAAAGGCATTGGATAGGATCTGCAGTCCCAGGTAAAGGGTATAAAAGGCAATAAGTGTTTTAGTAATCTTAGCATAATATTCTCCAAGATAGGTTAAACTTACAGCCCCAATGACCGCTCCGATAACAGCAGGGATTGCTAATTTTTTCACCAAAGTCTTACTTACATTTTTGAGTTTAATATGACTTATACTTCCGGCAGCTGTCGTAAAGCTTTCTGCAGAATGTATACTGGCGCTTACAATATGGGGTGGTATCCCCAGAAACATAAGAGTGGTTGTACAGATGACACCATACCCCATTCCCATAGAGCCAGCCACAACTTCAGCAAAAACACCTACCAGAAGCATCCAATAAAAAATGTAATGGTCTTTAGCCAAAATGGCTAAAAGCTCATCGAGATATCCCCATTCATACATTAAAAAACCAGCAGTAAATAATACTGCAAGTGTTACAAAAAGTACATTGAGTCTGATCTGAATTTTTCTTGAAATCACCATATTATAAAATCTTTATAACTTCAACAGCATTTATCTTGTTTCCAGGGGTTTCAAAATTTTTAAAAACTAATGGTGTAAGCTGCTCCAGTAGATCTGCTTCTTCTTTTGAAATCATAGTTTATTCATTTGAAGTTATGCAAATATCCAATAAAAATATTATCCTACCAAACAAGTAGACTAATAATTCAAAAAAAAGGACCGGGTTAATCAACCAGATCCATTAAAGTTTTTTTCTCAAGAATATTCAGTGAGGCATCCCGAACCTCAATCAGTACGTCATGGAGACCGCAGTGATCTTCATTACAGTCTTCACATTTTTCATAGAAGTTCAGGCTTACACAAGGAAGCATGGCAATAGGACCATTAACCAGACGGATAATCTTGGCCAATTTTACATTTTCCGGGTTTTCTTTCAAAAAGTAACCTCCTCCTTTGCCTTTTTTGCTGTCGAGGATATCTGCTTTTTTCAATTCAAGCAGAATATTTTCTAAAAACTTTAAGGGTATCCTTTTATGTTCCGCAATTTCGGAAATAAGAATAGGACCTTCATTTCTTTTTTCTACAAGAAATGAAAGTGCTTTAAACGCATATTGAGATTTTTTTGAAAGCATTACAGCAAAAATACGAAATTTGTTTAATATGGATCATCTAAAGTAAAAAGGCCTATCGTATGTACAAATGTGTGTACAAATTTGGGGTATTCTATTGCCCTATTTTGCCTTTTTGCCATTAAATCATTAAGTTTGTCTTTATGTTCAGTAAACAAGAAGCACAGCAATTAAAGAAGGAATTTTGGACTGCTTTCGGGAAATCTTTTCCCAGGAAATGGGTCTTATATGATACTAAAGTAAAAGATCTCTCCTTCAAATTTTCTGCAGATAACAAAAAAGCAGAGGTTTCCTTAGACATCGAAATGAAGGATGAGATCTTCAGAAATGCATATTATGAAAAAATATGGTCTTTGGAAGATATTCTTAAAGATTTTATCGGTGATTTTCAAAAAGAGGAATATTTTTCACTGGAAAATGGCAAGGTAATAAGCCGCATATGGGTTGATATACAGGGAGTTTCAATTTTTAATAAAAATAAATGGCAGGAAATTTTTGAATTTTTCGTTGATAAAATGGACGGATTTGAAAGATTTTACTTTGAATATGAGGATTTTATAAAGGATATTTGAAATACTTACGAAATAAATACTATTTTAAGCTTACCATTAAAATAAAAAAAGAAACTTATCTTTGCTTCACACCCGCTTAAACTAATAATGAAACTAATTAACGTGCTAAAAAATGAGAAAAGTGTACAAAAACATTTTTGGAGAAGTTATTTCCAAAAATAATGCTGTGAAGCAAGATGAATATCATCTCTATTATTACGAGAAGGATTCAGACGTCTTGAAAGAAATTGAGTTTATTAGTGAAGACAGTATCTATAACATCAATTATTTCATAAGTGAAGACGAGAATGAAAACCAGGTATTAAACTACCTGAAGGAAAAGTCCGATTTTTTTGATGTTGAAAAAAAGGACACTGTGGATGGTTTCATTATTTCTACCAACAAACTTTATTCATTATCTGTAGATGATCAGCCTTTAATTTCAAGAACTGTTTTCAATAATGATGATCCTGAAAATTTTATTTGTTCTCAGGTCATCAATAATGAAACCCAGAAACCGGAACTTGAAAAAACTGTAAAATGCTGGTATACTACTGATGAAAACGGGGAAAAGTATGCAGCTATTGAATGCAGCTACCAGGAAGACGGAAAACTGGAGCTTGCAGTAGATAAAACTTCTGACCCTGAAAATGAGCAGAACTGGGAACATTTTGATTATGATACTTTCCAGGATCTGCAGGCAAAATTTGATATGGATATCAGCTATTACAAAACGGCTGAGTTACTTCCTCAGGAAGCATTTCAAAAATAGTAGTATATTTCTCCATTATCAAAGATCAACCCTATCCATTTGGAAAATAACTACTAACTATTTTTTTGGCAAAACGGAAACAGCCAAAATAGAAAAATGATTAATCGTAAAAAAACAAAAGAAGCTTCAGGGCTTCTTTTTTTATTCCTGAGATAGGCATTAAAATTCTGACTCATTTTTTCTATATTTGTACAAAGACACAGATAATAGGTCATTATGGAAAAACTACGAAATCTAAGAAAGCAAAGAGGCTACACGCAAGAATATATGTCTAAAATTATCTCAACAGACGTATCCAATTATTCCCGAAAAGAGAATGATGAAGTAAGAATATTTGATGATGAATGGGAAAAACTGGCAAAAGCACTTGATGTACCTGTAGAAGAAATAAAAGAGGAAAGAAAAACAGCTATTGTCCATAACAATCATGACAACACTACTTTTAATGACAATGCTGGCAGTTATTTTAATCATTTCCATAGTATACCAGATTCTATTGTAGAAAATTTACAAAATTATATTAAGACATTAGAAGAACAGGTAAAAACTTTGAAAGAAGAGAATACAAAGCTAAAGTCTAAATAGAAAAAATTTCACATAAAAAAAGAGAAGCTGATGAGCTTCTCTTTTTTATTTTCTATCCGAATTTCTTCTTCCTCAGCCAGAAGAATAATCCTCCCATAAGGCCGATGATAATCAGTGGAAGCAATAAATTCAGCCACTGCCAATTGGTTTTTTCATCAGTAATTCTCTGTCTGTCCAGCAGTCTTTCTTCAATATTTCTGTTTCTCAGTTCCATCAGGTTGCTGTCATCTAACAGATAATCTAAAGCATTTCTCAGGAACTGCTCGTTTCCGAACTGTTCATTGGTCAATAGATCTACGCCTAACGGAAGCGGTTTTCCTTTGATCACTTTATTTCTTCCAACGTCTCCGTCAGCAATAACGATCATTTTATTTTCAGGACTGCCTGCTTTGAAGCCAGGATAGCCTTTTCTTTCAATTCTTGAAGCATAAGCAGAGTTAAACTTCCCTTCCAGTGCTACCGCAAAAATCTTTGGTGTGCTTGGCTTTTCCATTTGGCCAAGACTGTCTACACTGGCAATCTCCTTCAGATCCACATAATTCGGAACCTGCTTCAGCAATGTTCTTTCACTGGATTCAAAAAGAACCTTTGTCTTGATATTCTTTCTGCCTCCCAACGTATCTATGGAAGTAGGGAATTCAAATTTTACAGGATTGATATTTTTAGTGATCGGATTGTTGTTCTCAGCAATTCCCAGCGGATAATATGGCCACGGTAAGCTTGTATACTGAGGATTTCCACTCACCTCTCCTGTGACTAATCTTAATAGCGCAAACTTCTTCACATCTTTTACCAGGGCTGGATTAATTCTTAATCCATAGTTGAAAAAGAAATCTGTCATATTGATATCAACCGGGAAAGGCATTACCTTTTTAGATCTTGTCAAAGTATCCATTTCAGCATTTACCGCATCGATCATCCAAAGTGTTTTCCCACCATTCATGATGTATTGGTCAAGGATTACCTTTTCATTATCTGTAAAAGCTTTACGCGGTTTTGCAATCACCAGGGCACTCATCTGCTTCAGCAAAGGAACATCTTCCAATGTAAGCTCTGTCTGATTTTTAGGAATAATAGGTCCTGCATCATAGTTTTCCATCGCCAACTGAACAAATCCCTGAAATTCATCAGGATTCAGCTCGTCATGGTTGACCAGAATACCTACTTTCTTTCTCTTCGCAGCTGCAATGTTTTTAATATTGGAAACAAGACTGTATTCCAACCCTTCAATCGATCTTGTAAGCTGTTGATCTGCATCAATACCTGCCTGCTGCACGACCAAAGGAATAGACACCCCATTTTTGTCATATTTTATCACCGCATATGGGAAAAGCGTGATCTGTGAAATTTTTCCGTCTTTAACATCGGGAAGAATGGAAGGCTGCATTCCCATTGCCATCAGGGTATCCTGAGACATTTTTGTTTTGATGGGATCTATAAACTTAAAGTCAATCTTTGGATTGATCTTTCTGAATTCTTCCAGCATAAATTTCGTTTCTCCCTGAAGCTGTTTAAAGCTTGCCGGAAAATCACCTTGCAGATACACCTCAACCGTTAAAGGTTTCTTCACAGATTCCAGTACTTTAATGGTATTATCGGAAAGGGTATATCTTTTTTCTTTTGTTAAGTCTAATCTGATTCCTGAATACGCCAGGATTACAACCAAAGGAACAATAATGATCAGGAAAATTCCCAGTGGAGATTTAGCATTGAACTTCTTCATAATTTTACTTCTTCTTGTTAATAAAATGATTGGACAATACTAAGGAAGCACCAATAACCAGTACAAAATAGGCAATATCTTTACCGTCAATAAGACCTCTGGTAAAACCTAAGAAATGCTGGTAAAAGCCTATATTCTGAAGGATAAAATCTGCTCCACCCAATAATTTATAACTCGCCAGCTGCTCGATTCCAAAATACATAATAAAGCACATAAATACCCCTAACAGGTAGGCCATAATCTGGTTCTGTGATAGCGAAGAAGCTAAAATACCAACTCCTGAAAATGCGGCAATCAGAATAATCAATCCGATATAACTTCCGAAAGTCATTCCAAGGTCAATATTTCCTTCCGGAACTCCTAAGACATAGACCGTATAAAGGTAGATCAGTGATGGGATAAGACATAAAATCCCAACAATCCATACAGAAAGGAATTTCCCGGCTACCAGGTCGGAAACTTTTAAAGGTTGCGAAAAAAGCCAGTTCAGTGTTCCTGTTTGCTGCTCTTCTGCAAAAGTCCTCATAGAAAGTGCCGGAATAATAAACATCAGCAGCCATGGGACTAAAACAAAATAGCTTTGTAAGGATGCCATCCCGATCTCAAAAATATTAGAATCGTTGTCGAAAAAGAACAGAAAAAGAGTCGCTATCAGACTGAATGCAGCAATAATAACCCATGCGCTCCAGTTTCCAAAGTAACTCCAAAGTTCTTTCTTTAAAATTGCAATCATAGTTTTTTTGTAAAATGTAAAAAGTAGTAATGGATTAACGCATACATCCTACTCCACAATTATTTGTTTTTTTTATTTTTATTAACGAGTTTAACGGTCATCATGATCAGAAATACAAGAACGAAAAATCCTGTAATTAATTGCCACCAATAGTCAATTACCATAGATTTTAAAATAACAGTAAATACAACCAGAAACAGAATAAATGTAGCAATCTCATTCGCTTGTCTCAGTTTAATATTCGGGATTTCTAAGGTATTTCCACTCAGCGTCTTCAGCTGAAGCACTTTCTTCCAGCACCAGAAATGATAAGCCGCAAGACCGATAAGGAAAGTCAGTTTTAAATGAAACCACGGCATTTTCATAAGCCCGGGATTCAAAAAGATCATTACCAGTCCGCATACTGCCATAATAATACCGGCAGGAACGGTAATGATATTCCACAGCCTTCTGGCCATGAAGGTATACTGCTCTCTGAGAATTTTCTTTTTTTCTTCCGGAAATTCATCAGTATCTTTATAGTAAACAAAAATTCTCACGAGATAAAAAATTCCCGCAAAATAGCTTACCATAAAAATAATATGCAGCGCTTTGATTATTGTATAAAGCATTCAGAAAAAATTAAAAGCAAAGATAAGCTTATTATATAATTGGTAAAAATAATTTTCTTTTGATCAGGAAAATATAACCAAAAATGGATTTATATAAAAAATAGTTCGGCTCGGGGCAGCAAAGCTGCCCGAGCCGAACATTATATTTTCTGTACTCTGGTCAAATTCAGTATTAAGAGATCACTCCCAGTTCTTTTCCTACTTTTTCAAAAGCAACAATTGCTTTATCAAGGTGCTCTCTTGTATGTGCTGCAGATAGCTGAACTCTTATTCTTGCTTTTCCTTTCGGCACTACCGGATAGAAGAACCCAATAACATAAATTCCCTCATCCATTAGTTTTTCCGCCATTTTTTGAGCAAGCGGAGCATCATAAAGCATTACCGGAACAATAGCAGCATCCCCATCAGGAATATCAAAACCTTTGGCTTTCATTTCCGTTCTGAAATAGTCTGCATTCTCCATTACTTTATCACGAAGTGAAGTATCATCAGAAATCATATCCAATACTTTCAAAGCTGCTCCCACAATTCCTGGCGCTAATGAGTTCGAGAATAAATAGGGACGTGAACGCTGTCTCAGCATATCAATGATTTCTTTTTTACCGGAAGTAAATCCACCTAAAGCACCTCCAAGGGCTTTTCCTAATGTAGAAGTAATGATATCTACTCTACCCATTACTTCATTAGCTTCATGAGTTCCACGGCCTGTTTTTCCGATAAATCCTGTAGCGTGAGAATCATCAACCATTACCAAAGCATTATACTTATCAGCAAGGTCACAAACTCCTTTTAAGTCTGCCACAATACCGTCCATTGAGAAAACTCCGTCTGTTACGATAATTTTGAAACGGTGATTTTTCTCAGAAGCAGCAATCAGCTGAGCTTCAAGATCCGCCATATCGTTATTTTTGTAACGGTATCTCGCTGCTTTACAAAGACGAACTCCATCGATAATAGAAGCATGGTTCAGTTCGTCAGAAATAATAGCATCCTCATCGGTAAACAAGGGTTCAAAAACACCTCCATTGGCATCAAAAGCGGCAGCATAAAGGATAGTATCTTCAAGACCTAAGAAATCTGCAATTTTTTTCTCCAATTCTTTGTGAATATCCTGAGTTCCACAGATAAAACGTACAGATGACATTCCATAGCCATGAGATTCAATCATATCCTGTGAAGCTTTCATCACTTGCGGATCATTGGATAATCCCAAATAATTATTCGCACAGAAGTTTAAAAGCTTTTTCCCATTAGCTTCTATTTCCGCACTCTGCTGAGAAGTGATAATTCTTTCTCTTTTGTAAAGTCCGTCATTTTCAATATTCTGAAGCTCATTCTGTAAATGTTGAAGGTATTTTTCAGAGATCATTTTTAGTAATTTTTTAGATGTGCTAATTTACTAAAAAGGCCGTAAAATAAAACCTTTTATAAATTTTATTCTAAAAATATAAGGTAAAAAACAGTTTTAACAGTATTAGTCTACTAATTTACTAGGATAATATTTATATTTGTTTAAAATTTAGAGAATATGAGATTGATCCCGGTAGAAAAAACAAAGAAAATAAGTTCAAGAATCTTTATCAACAAGCATATGAAACCGCGGATTCCCATTATTCTTGAAGATTTCGCAGATCCCGATAGCCCGGCTTTTAAAAAATGGAACTATGATTATTTTAAGGAAATAGCAGGCAGCAATAAAGTTAATATCTATGGAAGTGAGTTTGATTCTATGGACAGAGTGGCGAGCAGCCCTATTGCACAGACTACCTTTTCAGACTACCTGAATCTTATAAAATCCCAGCCAACGGAACACCGTCTTTTTCTATTTAATTTACTGACCGTTAAACCTGAGCTTAAAGAAGACATTATTTACAATGATGTCACCGGAGGCAAGATATTAAAATGGCTGCCTTTTATGTTTTTTGGAGGTGAAGGCTCTGTGACCAGAAATCATATTGATATAGATATGTCTCACGTTTTCATCACCCAATTCCAGGGTATCAAGAGAATTTGGCTTTTCCCCTGGGAGCAGTCGGACTTTATGTATAAACTGCCCTATAATTTTCACAGCCTGGCCAATATTAAAGAACCTGATTACAGAAAATACCCTGCACTCCTCTACTTAAATGGTTATGAAGCTGTATTACATCCGGGAGAAACATTGTATATTCCCTCCGGATGGTGGCACTATATACAATATGATACCGAAGGCTATTCCGTTTCAATAAGGGCACTACCTTCCAGTCTTCTTGAAAAATGGCGAGGCTTTAAGAACCTAGTTGTGACAAGGAATTTTGATAATATGATGCGTAGTCTCTTCAAAGAAAAATGGTTTACCTACAAAGTAAAAGTTGCTAAGGCAAGAGGAGCAAAAGCTGCCAGAAAACAAAGAAGCTTTCAAATATGAAAGCTTCTTTGTTTTTAGTATCCATAAAGTTATTCGATAGGATAACCTGTTCTGTATCTTTTTAATGTTTGATAAATTTAATATTTTTCTCCTGAACAGTAAAGATATAGGCTCCCGGAACCAATTCTGAAATCCCTATTGCTTTACCAGGCTGATAAGTCCCTTTTCTTAGTAATTTCCCATCTATTGCATGAATAGAGAAATCTGTTGTTTTTGTGATCCCTTTCAGATAAAGTTCATTTTTTGCAGGATTAGGATACAAGCCAAAGTTTTCTTTGTCTACAGAAGCAACACTCAGGGTATTATCCTGGGTAACAGTAGAGTTTCTTTCCAGGATCTGGTATTCATAATTAAACTTCACACTTGCTACCGGAAAGGTTACGGCTTCAGATAGGTATTGATTATTAGTAGTATTGTTCAGGACAAGATAAGCGATCTGCCCTCCCGTTCCTGTTACTTTTATAGGTAAAGGCATCTCAAAAAAGCTTACCGAAGAATGGCTTTGAGTCTGGCCAATATTAAACACAAGCTCATTTCCCAGCTGTCTCCATTTAATGGCATAAGTAGGATATCCTTCCCCATAGATCCAATCGTTAAAAAATTCAGTAAAATCTTTTCCTGTAGACTGAAGCAGTGAGGCATTAAAATCTGATGTTCTTACATAATTATAAGCTAAATTGGGCCTGGAATGATAGTCTTTAATTGCTTGATAAAAATTGGCATCACCCAAAATCCATTTCAACATTCTCAATACATAGCCTCCTTTTGCATAGCTAAGTCTTCCGTCAAATATTCTTCCTACACTGGAAAGGCTCGCATCAGGAACATTGACGCTACCTCCTGTATTACCTGTTATGAAATTAACCTGGCCGGATAAATAATTAAGAAATTCAGGATTCGACATCAACAGTTTTTCGTATGCTACATGTTCTCCAAAAGTAGCAAATCCTTCATTCAGCCAGATATCATTCCATGCACCGCAAGTTACTTTATCACCAAACCACTGATGGGCAAGCTCGTGAGCAATCAGAGTTTTGCTCCATCCACTCATGGATGACATCGTCTGATGCTCCATTCCTCCTCCATTGAGATATTCCATATGTCCATATTTCTCATTACGGAAAGGATAGGTACCAAAATACGTTTCAAAGGTATTCATAATCTGTTTGGTCCATTCAATACCGGACATACTGTTAGGATCTGCATTGGTAGAAGGATATATATAATTCACGAAAGGGAATGGCGGGTTTCCAATAGTATCATTCAGTTTCACATAATTGGTAATCCCCAATGCTATCAGATAGGCAGGTGTAGGGTACATGGTTCGCCAAAATGTAAGTTTTCTTCCGTTTAAAATAGGAGTTTCAGACATTAGCTTCCCATTGGCAGCTACACTATATTGTAAGGGTGTATTGATCTTAAAGTCAAAACGTTCAATCTTATCATTCAGACTCTGCTTTGTAGGAAACCAATCCTGGGCACCATAAGGCTCATTAAGAGTAGACATAGCGGGTGTATTCGCTCCCCCATGGGTTCCAAACATAACAGTACTGTACACAGGATCCGGAGCTCCGGAATAATGAATGGTAAGGGAATCAAGGGTATTAGCCGGCAGAGCGGAAGGAAAATTTATCTTTATTTCCTTTGTAGGAAGTTGCTGGAAGCTAAGGTTTGTTCCGTGATATTGTACCTGAGAAACTGTCAAAACATTTGATAGATCAAAATAAATGCTTCCCATACTCTGATTAGGTTTAAAATGAGAAGTCACCGAACCTGCAATACTGTTAATACCGGGATCTAAAACAACATCCATTCTTTGATACTGGAGGTCATAGTTCAAGGTATTAGGATTGACATTTCCTGCAGCCATCTTATTGGTATAGGATTTCATTTCCTTTTCAATGAGCCCTTTCATCTCAATGCTTTGATGATGCTTTTGTCCATAAGACGGTTGAGATACTAAGAATCCCAACATCAGGAGGTGAAATTTTCTCATAGGTACAAATATTGTAAGATTCAAATATAAAAAAAACCTTTTAATCATTGATTAAAAGGCTTTTATAATATTCAAATATTTTTCTAAAGATCCAGAGCAGGTTCCAGAATTTTTTCCATTCTTTTCTTCACCATATCAACAGATCCTGCATAATTGTTCACCATTAAAGAAAAAACTAAAGTCTTTCCTGAATTTGTCTTCAAATAACCGGCTAACGTTTTCACCTTATTTAAAGTTCCTGTTTTTGCAAATACCTGTCCGTTTCCTCCCCCGATAAACATTCTTTTTAATGTTCCGGATTGTCCGCCTACCGGCAGTGAAGTAAGATAAGACTTATAGTATTTCTCGTCCATTAAAGAAGTTAAAAACTTCACCTGAGAAATAGGAGTTACATTATTACTTCTTGAAAGTCCGCTACCATCCATATAGTTCAGACCATTCATATCAAAACCGGCATCTCTTAAATGACCTGTTACGACAATTCTTCCTGAATCTGAAGTCTGATCCCCCATTTTCTGAAATCCTACGGTTCTCAGCAGGGCTTCAGCTAATGAATTATCACTATGTTGGTTGGTATAATAAATGATATCCCCTAAAGTTGGAGATTTATACGCTGAAATCATCTTTCTGCTTTCCGGAGCTGCATCCGTCATTTTAGGAGTCACTTTTCCGGTAACGGGAATTCCGCTTTTCGTTAAAGTTGTTCTGAAAGAATTGGCCAAATACGCCGGTGCATCAGGAAGTTTTGTTGTCAAAACCCCTTCTCCATCATATTTTTCGGCATAAACCATCTGGTTGGCGTAAGGCGAAACGTAGAAAAACTTCTTCTCCGGAGAGAAATTAGCTTTTTTGACGATCAGCTTTTCGTTAGCAGGATTTATTCCACGGGTCGTTCCTACAGGCAAATAATAATTATTGTTCTCTAGCCATACAACATTTTCCGGAAGCATTGAAATATTGCCTTTGAAAAGCGCTGTCTGAATAATAATATCACCATTTACCTTTCTAATCCCTTCTCGTGAAAGACCGCCAATGAAATCTGAAATAATATCCCTGTAAGACCAGGCTCCTGCCTTATTGGTTCCTAAAGAAGGGTCACCACTTCCTACGATATAAAGATTACCATTCAACACTCCATTTTCATCTACAGCTCCTGAATACTCAAGCTGGGTCATCCAGCGATAGTTTTCTCCAAGTAAGCTTAAAGCTGTTTCTGTAGTCAGCAGCTTCGTGGTAGAAGCCGGAACTAACGGAGTATTCTCGTTGTACGAAGAGATTACTTTCTTCGTTTTCGGATCATACACTACGAATCCCCAGGTTGCATTTTTCAGCACAGGATCCGCCATCATTGTGTTTACATTAATATCTACTAATTCTTTAGCCGACAAAACAGTCTTCTCCACCACCGAGCTAACGGGTGAGGGTAGATTTAAGCTGTTTTTCTGATTGTCATAGGCTTGTGAGTAAAGAACAGTAGAAACGGTAGATTGAGCTAGGAAAAAACCAGAAGCCAATACCGCTGCGCTTGAAATATATTTTCTGAAATTTACCATCTATCTTCTTTTTGTTCTATAGTTTCGACGCTATAAAAAATGATAAGTTATATCATTCAATAAAACGGCCAAACACTTAATCAACGTCCAAAAGTAGAAATTATTGTCAGAAAACAGGTCATCACCCCGTTATAAAAGAGGCTAAAGTTTGTTAAAAATTGTTAAAAATCAACAAAAACACCTTTTTTAATACTTTGATATGCAGTGATTTCATCAAATTCCTTCAAACTTATCAAAACCATACTCTTGAACTTTTCATAGTTTTTCCCACGGGGAAGTTTCAGTAAAATCTGGAATTGATATAAATTATTCAACCTTGCAATTTGTGCTCTTTCCGGTCCTAAAACACAATCTTCAGGGAGGTATTTTCTTAAGATAGATCCCAGAAACTGTGAAGCACGGTCCACTTTATCATCTCTTCGGTGTTTCAGCTCTATCATAATCAGCTTGGTAAAAGGCGGATAATGGAATTTCTGACGTTCTGTGAGGATGTATTTATAGATCTTGGCAGGATTGTTCATCTTGATCAGCTGAAATACAGAATGCTCCGGATTGTAAGTCTGGATCAATATCTTTCCTTTTCCGGAAACCCTTCCTGCTCTTCCGGAAACCTGAGTGATCAGTTGGTAAGCTCTTTCTTCGGCTCTGAAATCCTGAACATATAATAAGGAATCAGCTTTTGGAATCGCCACCAATTCTATATGATCAAAATCAAGACCTTTGGAAATCATCTGCGTTCCCACCACAATATCAGTTTCACCTTCTTCAATTTTTTCATAGAGCTTTTCATAGGCAAACTTCTTACGCATGGAATCTACATCCATCCTGTCCACTTCATTCTCCGGGAATAATTTGGAAACCTCTTCATGAATCTGCTCTACCCCTATTCCTCTTTCATTCATATTTTCAGAATTACATTTCGGACAGGTTTTAGGTTTTGAAGCTCTTTGCCCACAATAATGGCATTTCATTTCATTGGCTGCTTTATGATAAGTCATTACCACATCACAGTTGGAGCAATAGTTCACATAACCACAGCTTTCACATTCCACAACATTAGCATAACCACGGCGGTTGTGAAGAACAATAGCCTGTTTGTTTTCATCCACAGTCTTTTTGATCTCATCAATAAGCCTTGTAGAAAAATTTCCGGAAACTTTTTTTGAATCCTGGGCTTCTTTAAAATTGATCAGTTCATATTCAGGAAGGTCTACATTTCCAAACCTTTCAGTCAGGAAAATGTATTTCATTTTATCTTTTCTGGCTCGGTAATAGCTTTCCACAGAAGGAGTAGCAGAGCCTAATATCACCCCTGCTTCATAGAAACCACCAAGCACCAGTGCTGCATCTTTAGCATTGAAATACGGCGTAACTTCTCTGGGTCTGTACGCAGAATCATGCTCTTCATCTACCACAATTAAGCCTAAATTCTGGTAGGGTAAAAACAAAGCGTTCCGGGTACCTATAAGAATCCGGATATCATTTTGCCTGATTCGTCTCCAAACCTCTACTCTTTCAAAATCAGTCAGTTTTTGATGGTAGAACCCAAGTTGTCTACCGTATTTTTTTTCTAATCTTTGAGTGATCTGTTTAGTCAGAGAAATTTCAGGAAGCAGAAATAATACATTCCGTCCCTCTTTGATGCATTCCTCTATTTTCTCTAAATAAATATGGGTCTTTCCGGATGAAGTAACCCCATGCAGTAAAACATTTTTCCCTTCTTCAAAAGCTTCATCTATCTCAGATTTTGCCAGTTTCTGCTGTTCGGAAAGTTCTTCCAGCTCTTCTATTTCTCCTTCATAGCTTTCAATCCTGTCTTTCTGCATATAATATTCCTCTACAAGACCCTTATCTGCCAGGGCTTTGAAATGAGAACTTCCAAAATAGCCGTCTTCAAACAGCTCAGCCTTCTTAACAGGAAGGTCGGGGTGCTCAGTCTGTTTCTCCAGAATAAGAAGGAACAGATCTTTCTGTTTAGGAGCTTTATTGAGCTTTAAAAGGATTTCTGTAAGATTTTGGTTGCCTAAAACATCATGATTGATTCTTACATAGGCAACTTCCTTAGCTTTATATTTTTCAGCAATTTTCTCATCAATCTCAATATACTGCAGATCAATCAGCGAATTGATGGTTTTAATAATATCCTTTTTGGGGATAAATGCTTCAATATCTGTTAAATTAATAAGCTGACGTACTTCCAATGCCTGGATAAGATACATCTCATTAACATCGAGATTCTCAAAGTTTACTATAGCCCCCGGTTTCAATTTTAAATACGTTTCGCTTTCCAGCTTTAAAGAAGAAGGAAATGCTAACCTGTAGATTTCTCCCAAACTGCATAAATAATAACCTGAGAGCCAATTCCAGAATCTGATCTGTTCTTCCGGAAGTATTGGTTTATCATCCAGCAGGCTGATCACTTCTTTTGCTACGAAGTTTTCCGGTGCATGATCATGAAGCTCAAAAACAATTCCCGTATAAATTTTCTTACCTCCAAAAGGAACCAAAACACGCATCCCTATTTGGATTTCCGGCATCAGGTCTTCCGGAACTTTGTATGTGAAAGATCCTTTTAAATTCAGGGGTAAAACAATTTGGACGTATTGCAAGGGAAATATTTAAAGTGTAAAATTAAATTTTTCTTCAGAGAACTGCAATCTTTTATTGATGATTCCCTTTTTTTTGTCCTACCTTTATTTACTATTCTTTTTCATGGAAAACTATATTGTATTATTTTTAATCGGACTTATAGCTGGAGCCCTTAATGCAGCGGCAGGTGGTGGGTCTTTCATTACTTTTCCAGCTTTTATTTATGCGGGAGTTCCTCCCATTCAGGCCAATGCTTCAAGCACAGTAGCGTTGTTTCCCGGCAGTCTGGCCAGTGCATGGAAATTCAGAGAATACATTCAACCTTTTCCTAATATCTCAATAAAGGCAATGCTTATCCTTACTTTATTAGGTGGGTGTGCAGGTGGGTTACTGCTTTTATATACTCCATCAGCAGGTTTTAACTTACTTGTTCCATGGCTTCTTTTATTGGGGTCCCTTGCTTTTGCTTTTGGAAAACAAATAGGGCATTGGCTTAGAAAGAAAATACATATTGGCTCTGGGCTGGTATTAGGAGCTCAATTTATTTTAGGAATATACGGTGGTTATTTTGGAGGAGCTGTAGGAATTATGATGATGGCAGTATGGTCATTATTTGGATTATCAGATATTAAAGTGATTAATGCTAATAAAACTCTTTTTACAGGAATAGCGAATGCTGCAGCTGTTATTTTATTTATTTCGGCCGGAAAAGTATATTGGCCGGAAACCTGTACCATGATGGCCGCAACCATTTTAGGAGGCTATTTTGGGGCACATTTCACTAAAAAAATTGATCCGGTGAAGTTAAGAACCGGAATTGTAATTTTTAATTTTGTCATTACTACTGTTTTCTTTATCAAAACCTATATTTTGACACCTTCTATCTAAAAAAACAATTCTGTCATCTCATACCAAAAGGCAGAAGTAAAAAAGCCCACAATAATGCTGACTCCGATAATCAGATTGGTTAACTTCGTATTCAGCCTGAACTGTTCTGCAATAATGCTTGAAGTAACCAATGTAGGCATGGCAGCTTCAAATATGGTTATTTTGGCAATATCTCCTTTTATTCCCAACAGTAAAGCCAG
The DNA here is from genome assembly GCF_003385455.1 of Chryseobacterium rhizosphaerae. Taxonomy (GTDB): domain Bacteria; phylum Bacteroidota; class Bacteroidia; order Flavobacteriales; family Weeksellaceae; genus Chryseobacterium; species Chryseobacterium rhizosphaerae. The sequence continues at coordinate 209,455 of NZ_QNUF01000004.1, forward strand.
TCCTAAAACCATTGCCGGTGCCAAAATAAGCTTATAAAGCATGGACATGGACATCTGAGGGATCAATTTTTTCCATCCGTTAAACTTTAACTGTAATCCTACTGAAAACAAAGCTAAAGGACTTACTGTAGCAGCCAGTTTATCAAAGAAGGGTTCTGCCGCTGTAAAATCTATAAACTGAGACAATACCAAAGCCGAAATACAGCCTATTAATGGTGGAAATGTCACCAAACGTTTTAAAATAAACTGAGCACTCACCTTTCCTGATCTGCTGCCTCCTTTCACGGCTGCAATAATTCCCAGTGTTGAAAGGGCAAAAAACATGGTCTGATCACAGATAATAGCAATACTAAGCAGCCCTTCTCCATAAAAGGCACTAATCAAAGGAAAACCGATAAATGAAGTATTGCTGTATCCGCTTGCCAGTTCTAAAGTACTTCTCGATCGCCTAGAATATCCTCTGCTCTTACTGTAGAACATCATAAAGAAGAAACAGAAAACAGAGATTAAAAAGGTCGCTACAATCGGGAACAGCATTTCTGTCGTCCATTTTACTTTTGGAAGATATTTAAATGAAACTGCCGGCAGAGCAAGATAAAGAATCCAGGTATTGATACCTTTATGGGCATCAGGGTGGATAGATTTTGTTGCTTTGAATACCATTCCTGCAATAATGCACACTGCAATCAGAACAAAATTTACCATAACTATAGTGAAATATGGTACAAATTTACGGTTGATTTTTGAGTTGGAAAGGTAAAATTTATATTTTTTAGAGTATTATTTCTCATTTTTTTTACAACCTTACAGGCTTAGAAAACCTATAAGGTTGATTGTTAAAAAAGAATTCTATTGCTGCGCCTTACTCACAGAATAAGTGATCAGGGAATAGATTAAAAATAAGATCCCACATACAATAATATATAATGCAGGTTCCTTGAAACCTATCAGTGAGAAGGTAAGATTGCTTATGATCGCCAGTCCAAAAAACAGCGCTGAAACTGTTTTTATCAGTGAAGTTGTACGGGGTAGATGGAATGTAACACCAACCGTTAAAGCTAAGGTCGGTATCAGGAAAATCAGACTTCCGACAGTCAGTAATTCTTTATAGTCTCCGGTGTTCAAAGTATAGAATCCATAAGCGATCAAGCAGCTTACAGCAACGGCAATTATGGTTTTAATAAAATCTAATTTCATGGTCTTAAATAGTTGGTGGCGGAGGTGGTGGTGTTATACTAAATAGTCTGGCAGTTTCAGGGGTATTCCCTGCTAGTTCCCAATTTTGCATTCCTTCTTTCCAGACATGATGATTCATGGAAAACTGCCCGGATCGTGCAAGCTGTCGAAGGGTTTCAAGATTGTAAGGGCCGGATTGGTGACCGTTCAAAGCAATATGAAACATTGGATCAGAAGCAATATTGGGCGGTGGCGTATGGGTCATAGTATCCATCATACCTCCAAGCTGATTTCTCATTGAAGCCCCTACTCCCATTCCTACCATAAGTCCGGCAGCATTTAAACCATCTCCACCACCCAGATCTACATGGCTCATTCCTCCCAGGCTGGCGGCAGCTGTCTTCAGGACATCCGCATGCTGATTCAACTGATGAACGGCAAAGTGCTTCCCTTCTACTCCCAACTCCAGGTCTTTCCGCTGAATTCTGGTCATTTCGGAAAGGTTTTCAATTTCAATAGTTGTTTTCGCTTCAGTAAATTTCGTCTGCTGATCTGCAGTTGCCCTTTTAAGCTGTATGTAATGAGGATGTTGCTTGTCTAGCTCAATGCTTCCGATATCCAGACGTTTTAAATTGACCCCGAAACAGTCTTCCAATTCTCCTTTTAATCTGCTTTGTATGATATCACTTACCTCATCTATTTTTCTTTCAATCTGCATCACAGGAATAGTATAGTCCTGGGGTGCGCTGATAAGGACAGATTTGATTTTCCTTTGAAAAAAATCTTTGATCTGCGCCTTAAAATCATCAAGGTTAAAATTGATTAACCGGTTTAGTTTAATGAAATTTTTATAATCGGTAAGGTTAAAAGTGAGTGTTCCACGAACGGCACAGGGTACCCCAAGATCCATAAACCTCGGATCATACATATCAAAATAAGGAATTCCAAATCTGATCTGTATATTTCCGGAAAGGTTAATAAAGTAAATCTCTGCCTGAAACGGAGAACCGCCTCCGAATGCCGCACCCACCATATTGGTGAGAACCGGGAAGTTTGCCGAATGAATGGTCTGATCGTGAGGTCCCTGGATAAAATCCTGCATGCTTCCGTCATTTTGTTTGTAAAAAAACACGGCAAGCTCTCCCTCCTTCACGCGTAAACTGCTTCCATAGCGGATACTGTTTTCTTTATTTGTAGAATTGGCAGAACCGGAGGGTCTCCATTTCCAAACCAGATATTCCTGTTCGTCACAACGGATCACATCCATTAACCCACCTTCTCTTTTATTTCCAAATAGTTTCATATCGTTATTCTACTTTATTTTTAATTGGCTTGCATAATTTTCAACTTCCTCTAAAGTTCTTCTATCTTCTTTCATAGAAAATCTTGCTTTCATAATAATCTGTTCGCATTTTGCTCTCCAAACCGGAACAAATTCATTGTGAATTCTATTTCGTTCATTGGCTGCAGTATTAAATGATCCTGAGGTAAAAAAATTTCCAGCCTTTTTAGCCTTCGGTAAAGCCAGAGAAAGGAACTCTAATATATCATTCTTGGTATTAGCTATAGGGAAATTAGAGATTAACTCTTTTTTTTGGTGATTAATACGGTCTCCAATCCCTATTCTAAAAGATTTTGATATGATCGCATTTCCCAAGAGCCTTAAAGGATTGTTGCTTTCCTCATTTCTCCTAGATTCTAATTCATTGATCATATGAAACAACTTTTGAATAGATACATTGGCCTCCACATTATTAAAATTAAATCCACAATCACTGCAACATGTTGAGAATGATTCTGCAATCGCTCCACAGGCTGGGCATTTTCTTACATCTCCCAATTTGTCAGAGTGAGGGGCTGCTGATTGCGAATTTTTATCATTTGTTTTTTCAAAAAGCCTGGCTTCCAGCACGATTTCAAATTCATCCAGATCGATTCCTTCAGCTTCTGCATTTTTAAAAAGCACCTGTTTTTCTTTCTCTGTTAATTCTCCATCAGTCAATGCCAATTCAATGAGTCTCTCCAATTTTTCGTTATACATACTATAGGTATTAGTAATTTTTTACAATGTTATAAAAAAGCCTCAGGGAATTTTTACGGGTTCCCGTAACCACTCATCACCGGATAGGAGGCAACAAAAAAAGGACCGGCCATTTGCCAATCCTTTTTACTTACCTTTCACGTCCTATATCTTTTAATTTTTCATCGTCTCCCAAAGGCTCAATACTTCAATGTTATCCAAAGGTTTTGAAAGGATAATTCTCTTTGAGGTCTTAGGTAACAGATCAAAAAAGTTATCGCTAAAATAAGCATCTCCAATTAAATAAACATCTTTTGCCAAAACATCAGTAGACAATTCAATTTCTGTAGGTGAAATTTTCTTAATACTAATAGTGGGTTTCAGAAGCTTTAGGTCTTTAGGTTTATTAAAAAAGAACAGCCTCTCCTGTTGTACTGAACCGTTTGCAACATACACTCTTAATACAGATTTTGATAAATCAAATTTTGAGAAGTTATCTTTTTTTACTTCCATATGCTTTGCACTTGAATTGGCCAGTAGCTTATCCTTAGCTTCCATTGACCAAAGAACCTTACCTTCAAAATCAATCAGTTCAGCTCCTGAACTGATTTCTAAATCATTAAGCAGATCATTAACAAAATACATATCAAATGCTTCCTTTGTTTCAGAAGCAGATATTAATATAGGTTCAAAACTTCTTTTTGCCTGATAATGAAATGCTTTCCAGTTCCCAAGATAATCAATGGAAGACCATGAAACTACCGGCCAACAGTCGTTAAGCTGCCAGTATAAAGTTCCCATATTATAAGGTCTGGCCCGGCGATGGGCTTCAATAGCAATCTGCATTCCTCTGGCCTGCAGCAATTGAGAAACATAATTATACTGTACAAAATCAGTCGGAATTTTATAATCGCGTTGCATATATGCATTGATAATCTCCCAACCCCGGCCATGTTTTTCATGAGCTTTAATTGCTGGGTTCTGCAGATTCAAATCCGGAGTTCCACTAAATATAGATTTTGTAGTTTCTAAAGTAGGCATTCCCTGAAATCCATATTCAGACATAAAACGTCCTACTTTTTCATTATAAATTTCAAAAGGCTGTTCGCCCCACCAAACGCCCCAATAATGGGAATCTCCTTCTGTAAGGCTTTCCTTATGCCCCCATCCGATTGACGGAGAACTTGGCCAATAGATATTCTTATCTGCTGTAAGGTTTTCTTTTAATGTATTCGGAATAAGGTCATGGAAAAGTTTTTTATAGTCTTTCCAAACCTGTACGGAATCGTTTTTGGAATATTTAAACTGCTTCTGATATCTCCAGTTGACAATCGCTTCATCAATTTCATTATTTCCACACCATAAAGCTATAGACGGATGGTTCTGAAGCCTGTTGACCTGATCTTTTACTTCTTCTTTTACATTATTTAAAAATGCGGCATCTGCCGGATAAAAACTTCCCGCAAACATAAAGTCCTGCCACACTAAAATTCCGTTCTCATCACAAGCTTTGTAAAATTCATCATCCTCATAAATTCCACCTCCCCAGATACGGATCATATTCATATGAGCTTCTTTGGAATCTCTGATGAGTTTTTGATATTTTTCTTTGGTAATCCTTGGAGAGAAACTGTCTGCAGGAATCCAGTTTGTCCCTTTGATATAGAGTGGATTTCCATTAACTTTAAAATAGAAAGACTTCCCTTTTCCATCCTTTTCCTGTACCAGTTCTACTGTTTTCAGACCAATCTTCAGTGTTTCATCAGACAAGAGTTTTGAGTCTTTCTGCAACACAATCTTTATGTTGTATAAGTAAGGTTCTCCCCATCCATTAGGCTGCCAAAGTCTGGGATTTTGAATATGGTAAGGAATACTGATCTTATTCTGTCCTTTTTTTAAATGTATACTGTTAGCTTCCTGATTAATGTTTACCGTATATTGTCCCTCTTTATCAGCAAATACTAAAGTATGAATACTGAGATCTGCATTTTTATCTGATATATTTTTCTGCTCAACCTTTACATTTTCCAATCTGGCTGTATTCCAGAATCTAAGCTTTACATCTTTCCAAATTCCTGCCGTGACAAGCCTTGGTCCCCAATCCCATCCAAACTGATACTGTGCTTTTCTCACAAAACTTCTTGGTGATTCCGGCATTGTAAAAGGAACTTTTTGAGCCAAAACTTTTCCTGTTGCAACTGCTGATTTAAATTTGACTTGCAATATATTCTCACCACTTTTCAAATCCTGTTTCACCGGAATTTCCCATTTCCTGAACATATTATCTGTTTTTTTCAACAGTTTCCCATTAAGATAAATTTCAGAAAATGTATCCAGTCCATTAAAAACCAAGTCGATATTATGATAGTCCAGCTCTTTCGAGGAAACTGTAAAAGTGGTTTGATAATCCCAATCTTCGTTCTCGATCCACTGTGCTTTTTTTTCATTCTCATCTTTGAAAGGATCCTGAATGATTTTGTTACTCATTAAATCCAGATGAACCGTTCCCGGTATCTTGGCAGGAAGCCAGTTTTTATCTTTTGAGTTTTTAAATTGCCAGTTTTCAGAGGACAAATCTCTTGCTGAAGATTGTGCAAAAAGAATATTCTGAATGAAAAAGAGAGCAAAAAAGATCGTTTTATTCATTAATAAGTTTATTTACATTAAGAGGTGTATAGTAGTTTTGTCATTCCGAGGAACGAAGGAATCTCAATAATGTAGGTTGGGATTTCCCTGTACCTTCAGAATGACAAAACGAACTTTATATTACCATAATTACTTAGTCTTCAAGGCAACAACCTCACCGGCATTAGCAAAAGCACCGCCATCTGTAATTGCAGAAGAATGAAAATAGCCGGCATGGGTCAGCGCACGTATTTCTTCAATATTTGTGGAACGAAGTCCACCACCTACAAGGATTTCTATTCTTCCATTGGAAAGTTCAACCAATTTTTTAAGGTTTTCTTTTCCTTCTGACACATTAGGTTTCTGACCTGACGTAAGAATGGTTGTAAATCCGCATTCTATTACTTTTTCCAAAGATTCTTCCAGGCCTTTCGCTCTATCAAAAGCGCGGTGAAAAGTACATGGAAGTGGTGTTGCCAGTTTTACCAACGCTTTGTTCTGCTCAGTATTCACCTCATCATTTTCATTCAGAATTCCAAAAACAAAACCGTCAACCTTTAAAGATTTCAGCTGAATCAAATCATTTTTCATTTGTTCAAATTCTGCTTCTGAATAGGTAAAATCACCTCCTCTTGGGCGGATCATCACAAAAATCGGAATGTTTATTTTTTCTCTGAGTTCCTGGGTTACTTCAACCCCCGGTGTAGTCCCTCCTTCACTTAATCCGTCGCATAATTCTATTCTATCCGCTCCATTTTCAAAGGCAATTACTGCGGATTCCGGATTGAAACATGCTATTTCTATTTTTGACATTTTTACTTTTTATATACTAATTAAACTTTGGAATTTCCTGCAGTACATCTGCAATCAAAAAGGAAACATTCTCTTTACTCACTTTAACCTTAATTGGATATTCAGCCTTAGTTTCTTTATCTGAAAGGATCACGTCAAACATAAAACTATTCCCATTTTCAGAAATCAGCTGACATTTTGCTACTTTTATTCCAGTCCAGTCCTGCCCAGATATTAAGAATCCAACTCCAATTCCGGCCTGTTTTGTATTAAACTTAGTTTTCCATTTATCTTCAAACTCTTTTTCGGTAAGACTGCCATCAACATCCATATCAACATTCATTGCATCTGTTTTGTAGTCGAAATAGTCTTTAGTGGTTATTTTCCGCATCGCCTTTTCTTCATTCCCAATATCAGCTTTAAAATAATCTTCGATACTTTTTTCCAACCATTTTTGAGCTTCTCCGGATTCATTAACCTGAGGTTTTGCTTCCTGGACGACCTCTTCTTTCACCTTAGGTTCGGTTTGTGCTGTGATCTCCTTTTTTTCTTCCTTACAGCCTATAATTAAAAATAAGAAAGCGATAATCGTTCTTTTCATATTTTGTTTGATCTATATTTTGTCTTGGCTAAAGCCAATATACCTATGACTTATTTGTTGGAATACAAAAAGACGCAAAAGCTTGTTCATTTGTATGTTTATAAGGCGCAAGGATTTTATCTCCGATAAAATTGATGAGTGTTTAGTAGAGAAAATATACCTCTTGCTGAAAATATTCGACTTTCTCTTACTACTTAAATGCAGCTTACTATTTTAAAATTTTTGTGTCTTTGCATATTCCAAATTCATTTATTTTAAAGCAAATTCAGGGGTTTCAAGGCGGTTTCCTTTCTGGTCATATACCGCAAAATTAAATCCATCCTGAATGCAGTAAGATCCGTATTCTCCTTTTTTATTAAGGGCAATAAATCCTACCTGAATATCTTTTAAGTTTTTATTTCTTCTCTGATTGATCTTTACAATTCTCTCTACAGCTTCTTTACAGGCTTCCTGTGGATTTCTTCCCTGCCTCATCAGCTCAACCACAAGGTGTGTTCCTACTGTTCTGATCACCTCTTCTCCATGGCCGGTTGCCGTTGCTGCCCCTACTTCATTATCTACAAATAACCCTGCTCCGATAATGGGAGAATCCCCTACTCTTCCATGCATCTTGAAAGCCATTCCGCTGGTAGTACAGGCTCCGGAGAGATTTCCTTGTGCATCCAGGGCTATCATTCCTATGGTATCATGGTTTTCAATATTGGCAATAGGTTTATACTGACTGGTTTTAAGCCATTCTTTCCATTCTTTTTCTGATTCGGGAGTAAGAAGATTTTCTTTTTTAAACCCTTGTGAAAGGGCAAACTGAAGGGCTCCATCTCCTACGAGCATAACATGGGGAGTCTTTTCCATTACTGCTCTGGCCACAGAAATAGGGTTTTTAACATGTTCCAGGCAGGCTACTGAACCTATATTATAATTTTCGTCCATAATACAGGCATCAAGCGTTACCCTTCCATCTCTGTCCGGGCGTCCACCATATCCTACACTTCTTTCTTTTGGATCAAGCTCTACAAGACGAACTCCCTTTTCAACCGCATCTAAAGCTTTTCCGCCTTTCCCAAGAACAGTCCAGGCTTCTTCATTGGCTTTTAGCCCGAAATTCCATGTAGAAAGGACTATAGGTTTGTTTACCACTTTGGTATTTTCCGGTAATTCACTAGCCATTAAGTCTAAAGGATTTACCGCAAGTGCTGCTGTTGCGATCCCCAGTTTTTTGATAAAACTTCTTCGGTTATTGTTCATTGTATTCAAAATTATATAATACAACGCAAATATCTAAAAAAAACTTCAATGAAATCCCCGAGATGATGCAACTGGAGCATCATCTATTATTTTTATTTATCTTTACCCTCGTAATGGACTTATTCAAAACTTTCAGGAATATTGTATTCTTTCAGGAATTATCTGATGAGGAAATTACCATTTTGGTCAATATCAGTACTCCAAAATTCCTTCACAAAAAAGAAAAGCTGGTAGAGCCTGATCAAACTTTCACCCATTTATTTATACTTTCTCATGGGTTATTAAGATTTTTCTTTGATGATGAAAACGGGGTTGAAACTAATCTTTTTTTACCTTCAGAAAAAGAAGCTGCCATTATGGAAAGTCCAGAATCTTATTCACAGGGAAGTACCAGAAGATATACAATTGAAGCGGTCATTGACACTCAGATTTTTCTGTTTAATAAAAATGAATTTGAAGAAATAGCATTTCAGCACAAAGGCATCTATACGATGTACCTTAGATCTTTAAAACAGATTATAAGTATATTAAAAGTGCGCACGGAACAATTCTGTTCTACTTCTCCGCATTCGCGTTATGAAGATTTTCTGGAAAACCGGCCTTTTACCTCTCAAAATGCCAATAGAAAGTATATTGCAAACTTTCTGGGAATTACTCCCAACTCTCTTTCACGGATGACCGCAAGGATTCATAAAAAAAGGAACGAAAGAAAAAAATAACTTAGGAATATTTTTTCTCATTTTATTCCTCCTACTTTTGCTTACTCAAAGTACTAGTACACAAACAAGTAAGCCGTATGAGAAAAATATCACCCATAAAAACAGTATACTATTGAACAATCTTTAATCTTCCCTAAGATTCAAAGTGGCCGGCCGGATATGCATTGATGGTAAGGTTACACCCTTGTTTTACACTTAATTTTCATTATTACCTTATTCAATTATTTTATGCAAAGAATATCCTTACTTCTTTGCCTGTTGTTATCATGCAATTTGGTTCAGGCATCAACGGGCAATATGGAAGACAATATAGCGAATGCCGCTTCATGGTTGATTTTATTTATTCTACCCATTGCGGGAATTTACCTTTTCTGGAAAGTTCATATTTATCCGGAAAAAGTAGCAGAAAAAAAGAATCACCCTCAATTGAAAGCCATAAAAAGTATGTGCCTCCTTTCCCTTGTTTTTGGAGGCTTATTATGGCCGGTTGCTTTAATCTGGGCCAACTATGATTATGATGATCAAAAAAAAGAAACAGACACTCCTGAAAAAGAACTTACAACGATAGAAAACTAACACGTATGCTGGAATTACTCATTGCCATATATGCCGGAATCTGCTGGCTGCTTATTAAAAAATTTAAACTTATTCCCTGGACATTTACCACACAGGTGGTTGTTTATTCACTTCCTATTTTTGGTAGTATCGCTTTAATATTAAGCCTTAACTATTATTGTCCTATTACCTCTGATGTTAAAGTTGGAAACAGAAGTGTAGATATAACCACCCAGGTTCTGGGAAAGGTAAAAAAAGTCTATGTAACGACCAATCAGGAAGTGAAGAAAGGAGATACCTTATTTGTACTTGACAGAGAACCTTACATACAGGAAATTAAATCTTTGGAAGCCAAACTCAGTAATATGAAAGCTACTGTAAGCTCTTACGATACTGATATCTACGCATCCAAAAAAAATATTTCCGGTTTACAGTCACAGCTGGATCTTGCTAATAAAAGAGTGAGCCAGTATCAGGAATTGGTGGAAGCCGGGGCAGCCAATAGATTTGATCTTGAACAAGCTGTCGCCAATGCACGTGATTTACAATCCCGTATCAGTGCCGCCCAATCCCAGCAACAATCTTTGGAAACCAAATCCAACGCTTCCTACAATGGAGAAAACTCTTCTGTATCTGAAATTCAGGCTAAACTGGATCAGGCAAAATGGAATTTATCTCAAACCGTTGTTTTGGCTCCTACAGATGGGATCATTCCTAATGTTCAGCTTAATGAAGGGGCAATTATGGCACCTTTTAAATCAGCTTTTGTTTTAATTCAAAAGCAGCAGTCTATTATCGGTTTTTTTGCTCAGAATGAATTGGAAACGGTGAAAAAAGGAGATGAAGTGGAGCTGGCTCTTAAAACAGAACCGGGAAAGGTGGTGAAAGCCAGACTTGAATATGTAATCGATGCAACCAGCCAAGGGATCATGAATAATGCGGGAGGAATGCTGGGAGGAAACGGTTCTACTGCCGGACTTCCTGATACGGCCAGACAATTACCGGAAACCGACGGAAAGCTTATCGCCAAATTTGTACTGGAAGAAAACCAGAAACAGCTCACTGTAGGGGCAAGAGGAACGGCTGTCATCTATTCTGATCACATCAAACCTTTGCATCTTATCCGAAAAGTAATGGTCCGTGTAAGTAGTAAAATTAACTTCCTGATTCCCAAACTTCATTAAAATGTATAAAAAAATAATCTTGCTGGGGGTACTTTCTATAAGCTTAAGTTCCTGTATCGGCTATAAAGAGCCCACTGAAGAAAATATGCATCAGCTCAAGGAGAACAGTGAAATTGCCACTCACATTCAAATTCCGGATCATTGGATTTTTGACAGAAAAGCAAATGCAAGATCCCTTTCCTATGAATGGATTACAGAGATAAAGACTCCTCAGCTGGATACACTGATCCATGAAGGGATGCTGTATAATGCAGATATTATCATTGCTAAAGAAAAGCTTAATCAGATTGAATTGGCTATGGAAATTGCAGGAAGTGATCTTTATCCAAGTATCAGTGCCGTAGCCAACACATCCAATAATTTGGTGAGTGAAAGGCAAATCCAGCGTCTTGCGGTCAAAGCCAGCTGGGAAATAGATCTGTGGGGTAAAAATAAAGCTTCACAAATGGCGGTTACAAGTGATTATTTTTCAGCAAAGTATCAAAATATCCTCCTGCATCAATCTATAGCTACGATGATAGCCAAAGCTTATTTTTTAAATATTGCAGGAAATATCCAGGAGTATAAAATTGAAAGTTATATTCAAAAATCAAAAGAGCTGGAAAAGCTGTATATGATCCAGAAAAAGGTGGGGACAGCTAATGCATTAGACATATCCAATATATCTGCAGAAATTATTTCGCTACAGGGATATCTTGAAAAGGTTAAAAATGCAAATATCCAATCCAGAAGATCCCTGGAATTACTGACGGGGAAATATCCGGAAGGAAAACTCACTACACAAAATTCTTTTGCTGCTTTAGAAAGTGATATCCCATCCTCTTTCCCGTTGCAGCTTTTAGAAAACAGATCGGATATACAGGCTCGTCATTTCCAAATAGAAAAAGCTTTTTATGAAGTACAGCAGGCCAATGCAGCAAGACTACCTTCACTGAGCATTAATACTTCTTTAGGAACAGCCAGCAGCAATGCAGAGTCTATCAATTCTTTGTTTTCCAATCCATTGGTAAAAGTGGGCAGTGGACTGGTTTCCCCGTTATTCAACCATGGAAAGCTGAAAAAAAATGTAGAAATAAAAAATTCCCAACAAAAGCAAGCTGTAGAGGAATATTCAAAAACAGTTCTGAATGGTTTGAGTGAAGTAGAATCATCTTTAGCAAACCTGCGTTCTATAGAAAAACAACACTCTTATAACCAAAGTGCCATCGATGAACTTAAAAACAATATTGAACTCACCCAAAAGCAGATAAAAGTGGGTTCGAGTAATAGTTTCATCCTGGTTCGAAAACAGAGGGATCTTCTTAAAAATGAAATGAATCTCATCAATCTGGAACTTCAGTACAGGATAGAACGGATCAACCTCTATATGGCTTTAGGAGCAGGAAACTTCATATTTTCATAATTTTATACCAAAAGACTGCTGATAGAATCAGCAGTCTTTTTTATTCAATACCCATTAAATCTTTAGGCATTATCACGTCTTCAACGGTGATGTATAAAGTTCGCTGTTGTCTATATTCGACATCAATGTGGGAGTCTATCTCTGAAATATCCGTACACCCATGTTCCTGCAACAGCACTTATAAGAGTAATGGATACGGCTACAGCTCCTGTACCTATCTGAGCAAAGAGCGGCCCGGGGCATGCTCCTGTAAGCGCCCATCCAAAACCAAAAATCAAACCTCCGTAAATCTGGCCTTTATTAAATTTTTTAGGAACCAGTGTAATAGGCTCTCCGTCAATTGTTTTTATATTCATTTTTTTGATCAGCCATACCGAAATTATTCCCACTAAAACAGCACTTCCGATAATTCCGTACATATGGAAAGATTGCAGGCGAAACATTTCCTGTATCCTGAACCAACTGATCACTTCGGCCTTCACAAAAATAATTCCGAATACCACTCCTGCAATAAGATACTTCAGGTGATGATACCATTTATTATTGTTCATACCGATATATTCCGTATCAACTGTATCATTATTTTGATCTATTTTTTTTATCATTACTTTTTATTCAGTTTTTAAAATTAGACTTATAAGGAAAGGATGACCGGCAGAATAAGGTTGGCCATTAAAAATCCTCCTGCCATAAAGCAGATGGTAGCGACTAAAGATGGCCACTGTAAATTGGAAAGCCCCATAATAGCATGTCCACTGGTACATCCTCCTGCATATCGGGTTCCGAATCCTACCAAAAATCCACCTACCACCATTATGATAAACCCTCTCAGGGTAAGCACATTTTGGAAATTCATCAGCTGTACAGGAACAAGGTTGCTGTAATCTGTAATTCCATAGCCTGCTAATTCTGTTTTCAGATGAGGATTAACAGTGATTTCTGCTGGATTAATCATAAAATGAGCTGCGACAAATCCTCCGAAGAAAATCCCCAGCACAAAAAATAGATTCCAGGCTTCTTTCCTCCAGTCGTACTTGAAAAAGCTCACATTGGACGGTATACAAGCAGCACATATATGCCTCAGCGAGGAGCTTATCCCAAAGGATTTATTTCCCATAATCAGTAAAGCGGGAACGGTAAGCCCGATCAGCGGACCTGCGATATACCAGGGCCATGGTTCTTTTATAATCTCCAACATCTTTATTTTTTTAATCTAATTTATTTAAAATTTTATTCTGACACATAAAATCACTTTTAGGAACATCGGTAGAAGCTATGGCTTTAAAACCTCCTTCAATTTCTGTAAAATTCCTGTAGCCTCTTGCCTGAAGAATACTGGCAGCCATCATGCTTCTGTACCCCCCGGCACAATGCAGATAAAAATGTTCTTCAGCGTTGATCCTGTTGATCCATTCGTTAATGTAGGCTAACGGCTTGTTATAGGCATTATCTACATGTTCAGCACTGTATTCGCTTTCTTTTCTTACATCAATAATCTGAACCTCTTTATCTTTTATTTCTTTCTCAAACCGGTCTGCAGTAATTCGCTTTACCGAGTCTGTTTCTTTTCCGCTTTGCTTCCATGCTTCAAAACCTCCTTCTAAATAGCCTAAAATATGATCGAAACCTACTCTGCTCAACCTTGTTACAGCTTCTTCTTCCTTTCCGATGTCTGTTACCAGCAGAACAGGTTGATTAACGTTTCCAATCAGTGTTCCTACCCACGGAGCAAAATCACCATCTAATCCTATGTTCACAGATTGAGGGATAAAACTTTTGGCAAATATACCGTTACTTCTTACATCCAAAATTAATGCACCTGAAGCTTCTGCCAATTCTTCAAACTGCTCCGGAACAAGAGCATGTAGCCCTTGTGACAGCACTTCATCAAAGCTATGATATCCTTTTTTATTCATCAGCACATTCATTCCAAAGTAAGCTGGTGGAGGCAGAAGCCCATCTGTAACGGCATGAATAAAACTTTCTTTGTCTTTTTGATTGAGTGCATAATTGGTTTCTTTCTGATTTCCCAATGTATCAATGGTTTCTTTCTGCATATTTTTTCCACAGGCAGAGCCTGCTCCATGGGCCGGATATACCGTTATATCATCCTTCAGGGGTAAAATTTTCTTATATAAGCTATCGTACAGCAGCCCTGCCAACTCTTCTTTGGTCATCTCTGCTACTTTCTGAGCGAGATCCGGACGTCCTACATCTCCCAAAAATAAAGTATCACCACTAAACAGGGCTTTTTCCTCTCCATTTTCATCAATCAGCAGGTAACAAGAGCTTTCCATTGTGTGCCCGGGTGTATGAAGAACTTTAATCTTAATATTTCCCACTTCAAATATCTGATTGTCTTCAGCTATTATAGCCTGAAACTCAGTCTGAGCAGTGGGCCCGTATACAATCCGGGCTTTTGTCTTATTACTTAAATCAACATGTCCGCTGACAAAATCGGCATGAAAATGAGTCTCAAAGATGAATTTCAATTGAACTTTATCTTTTTCCAATCTTTCCAGATAAGGATGCACTTCCCTAAGTGGATCAATAATTGCCGCCTCTCCGGCTGAAGTAATATAATATGCTCCCTGGGCCAAACATCCTGTATAAATTTGTTCTATTTTCATTTTATTTATTTTTGATTTTGTTTTCTTATACAAAGTTCCCTTTTTCTGTTTTCTCCTACAGTTACTTTTGTTACATAGCAGAATTTTGAAACAGATATCTACCTTTTCTAACCACAAAAGGCACAAAAGATTTCTTTAACACTTTAGTTCACTTAAGAAAGTTTAGAAACTGTTGCATAACAAGTTCACAGAAGATGAAAATCTATGGTTTTCATAAAAATTAAGTACTCTTTCCACTACATAAATACTTATAGAAATATTTCCCTGGTAATAATGTAAATACCCATCACCAGAATAAACCATCCAAATATCGGCTTCAACTTTTTGCCATCTATTTTTTTTGACAATTGCGAGCCTATTATAATTCCTATGACAGCAATAGCTGTAACAGATACCAGTAAATTCCAGTCTATTTTTGTATTGTGCACGGAAGAGAAGAAACCGATCAGAGAGTTTAGAGAAATAATAACCAAAGAAGTCCCTATTGCTGTTTTCATAGGAATTCTCAACAGATTTACCAATGCCGGAATGATCATAAAACCACCTCCTGCTCCAACAAATCCGGTCAATATGCCCACCATTACGCCCTGTCCGGCGGCCAACAAAGTTTTACGGCTTTCTGATCGGGTCTCTAAAGTGTTCAGAGGAGAATTATTTCCTATCATTTTATAGGAGGCCAGAATCATTAAGCCTGCGAAAATCAGGAGGAGAAAAATATTTTTGGTGACTATAAAAGTATCTATTCTGGCAACTTCTTCAGGAATTAAAGGCAGCAGGTAGCTTCTGGTGAGAAAAATTGAAATAATGGAAGGTAATCCAAAGATCAACGCCATTTTACTATTGATCAATCCTTTTTTGAAATATGACAAAGAGCCTACCGCACTGCTTATTCCTACTATAAAAAGAGAATATTCTGTTGCCAGAAAAGTGTCTAGCCTAAAAAGATAAACCAATACAGGAACTGTCAGAATACTTCCGCCGCCACCAATCAACCCAAGAGAAATTCCTATTAAAATTGCGGCTGTATAACCTATGATTTCCATTTGTTCAAATAATTATAATGCAAAAATGGAAATGTTTAAGAACAGCCACAGCTACTTTTGTTACATAGCGAAGAAGCTAAACACAAATTACACCATTATTATCATAGTGGAAGATTTTGCAACCTAAGAATATTGTGAAGAGATTAAAGGATATAATATAACCACCCCGTCAAATCTTTGATTTGCCCCCTCTCCGATGGAGGGAAATATGAGGCTTATTATTAACCTGGGGTTTTGCTACCCATTGTCTTTTTTCAGGAGAACGATTTTGTTTCTGCCCAGTTTTAGTCTTCCTTCCTCTTCCAGTTGTTTAAGAAGCCTTGATACCACTACCCTGGCTGTTCCCAGTTCATTGGCAAGCTGTTCATGGGTGGTACTGATCGTTTCAGAGTCGGTAATTTCAGATTTTTTATAGAGCAGCTTCAATAATCTTTCATCTACTTTTTTAAAAGCAATAGCATTGATGATATCCAGTAAATCCTCAAAACGTTTATGGTAAAGCCTGAAAATATAATCCAGCCATTCCGGATGTTCTTTGATAAAAAGGGAAACCTGATCTACCGGAAGAAAAAGAATCTCCGCATCTTCTTCTACCTCAGCTTTAACGATACTTTTCTCATTGTGCATTCCACCAAGGAAGGACATGATACAGCTTTCCCCGGATTTAATATAATACAACAGGATTTCCCGGCCATCTTCTTCCGTTCTGATCACCTTGATCATTCCCTTCATTACAATAGGAATAGAACGTATAGAAGCATTTTCGTCTAAAATAATATCTCCTTCACTGTAATTTTTCGTTACTCCCACCCGGTACAGTTTTTCTACAAGATCCGGTGATGATGAGAATTCTGAATAAAGTACGCTGTCCTGCATTTTATTTCAATTTTGGCTAAAGTACACCAATTTCATCAACAAACAACCACGCTTTTGAATCAGCTCCAGGATTTCCTGCCGGAATAATTCCTGCATTTTCTATGATCACCTTCAGGTATTTTGCATTTTGAGAACCTGCATTCAATTTTATTTTCCCTTTGGTATTTTGAATCTCTTCTTTTCCGATCTCTTTTATAAGTTTAAAATTCTTATTATCGTCAGAAACAAAAATTTTGGCCGACTTAGCAAGATGAATCCAGCTTCCTTTATTTTCCAGGGTATTAAAGTAAACTTCTGAGAAACCTGTTTTCTGCCCAAAATCTATGGTTGCCACCACATCTTTTCCCTGAAATCCCAGCCACGTTTTACCAAGCTGTTTTACATTACCTATAATACCGTCTACTAAAGTAAAAGCACCTCCAAAGGAATAGTTTTCGCTCGGTTGTTGCTCAAGAGTGATTTTTTTCCCTGTCGTTTTCGAAATGCTAAATTCCTGAGATGAAACAGCACTTTTCAGCTGACCATTCTCAAAATATGCGGATTGAATTGTTAAAGAACCTGGGATTGAAACAGGTTTTTGATAGGTATTAGAATTGATGGTGGGAGCTGTTCCGTCTACTGTATATCTGATCCCATCTGAATTTTGTGAAGTGGATAGTTCGTAAGCAATACCATTATTGGCCGGAATTACCTTTCCTGAGATATTGTAAATACTCTTGGCATAATTCACCTTCATTTTATCCAAAACTCTGAACTGGCTGATCACTCTGTTTTCAAATTCTTTATAATTTTTAGGATCTGAGGTTCCCCATCCTACTTCAGAAAGTGCCAGTAACCTTGGGAATATCATATACTGTACCTGTTTAAAGTCCAGAATATATTCCGTCCATAAATTCGCCTGAACTCCCATAATGTATTTTGCCTGTTCTGCATTCAATTCAGCAGGGATAGGGTTATAAGAATACACTTTATCAAGTGGTGTAAAGCCCCCAAAAGCATTGGGCTCTGATTGCGGATCTCCCTGATAATGGTCAAAATAACAGTATGCACCCGGTGTCATTACTGCAAAATGTTTTGATTTTGCGGCTTCAATACCACCATTTACTCCAGTCCAGCTCATTACAGCAGCATTTGGAGCTAATCCTCCTTCCAAAATCTCATCCCAACCGATGATTTTTCGGCCTTTACTGTTTACATATTTTTCTATTCTATGAATAAAATAGCTTTGCAGGCCATGTTCATCCTTTAAATTATTTTTCTTAATCAATTCCTGGCAGTGGGCACATTCTTTCCATCTTGTTTTCGGACATTCATCACCACCAATATGGATATATTGGGAAGGAAACAGCTTAATCACCTCATCTAAAACATTTTCCAAAAAGGTAAAAGTTTCATCTTTAGGGCAGAAAACATCATCAAAAACACCCCATTTTGTAGCGGCTTCAAAAGGTCCTTTGGTACATGCCAATTCAGGATATGCTGATAAAGCTGCCAAAGCGTGTCCCGGCATTTCTATTTCCGGAACAACGGTTATATGTCTTTCCTGTGCATATTTCACCACATCTTTGATCTGTGCCTGGGTATAAAAATAAGGCCCATAAGGTTTTCCATCAAAAGTGTTATCAACATAAGCTCCAATCATAGATTCCTTACGTTTGGAACCTATCTGCGTAAGTTTCGGATATTTTTTAATTTCAATTCTCCATCCCTGATCATCGGTTAAATGCCAGTGAAAAGTATTTAATTTATACATCGCCAAATAATCGATATACTGTTTCACCTCATCCACTGTAAAAAAGTGGCGACAAACGTCAAGGTGCATACCACGCCATGCAAATTTGGGCTGATCTTCAATTCTTAATGCTGGAATTTTTCTATCTTCTCTATGTTCTTCAAAAAGCTGAAGCAAGGTCTGAAGTGCCAGAAAATATCCCTGTTTTGTATGGGACGTGATAAAAATTCCTTTTGATGAAATGGAAAGTGTATATTTTTCTTTCACCTCTTCAGTAGTCACAGGAATTTTGGGCTGTGGAACCAACGCTTGGGTAAGTTGAGCCTCTTCTCTTTTACTGCTGTACTTAAATTTAACCCGTGAGCCGAGACGCTTTTTGAAATAGTCAGTTTCTTCTTTTGGAAGCTGATCACTCAGTATCAATGTTTCCGGAATGATAAACACTCCATCTTCCAAGGTTATATTTTGTGGATAAGGAATCAGATTAAGCTTCTTTTGAGCCCCCAAAACAGTTGAGAAAAGAATAGAAAATAAAAAAAGAAAACGTTGCATTTAAGTATGATTAAGGTTTTAGCTAAGATAATTATTTTCTAAAACTTATTGACTCATTTTAGATAATTAAAAACTATTTCTGGTAAAAGCTACAACCGGCCTCACAGATAATGAAAAATCGATAAACATTTAAGAATAACTTTTTAAGAAGATTGAAGTAATCCCAGGGGTAAAAAAAATTGTGGTTTATTTTTTGCTAAGTGTAAGCAACTACAAAGAATAAACATTTAAATTTGTAAAAAAAATACGATGAAAAAAAACATTTTTATAGCAGCCGGATTATTATTTTCAATTTCTACACAGGCTCAGCTTTTAGATATTTTAAAATCTACAGTGAAAGATAAAACAGGTGTTGATCTTAATGCTCCTGTAAAAACAAAAGGTTCAGCCACAACAACAGCGACCACTCCTTCTACTTCTACGAAGACATCTGCTACTTCAACTGCCAATCTTGGTAATCTTACGTCTTCACAGATCTCATCAGGATTAAAAGAAGCTTTAAACATTGGAGTCACTGATGGAGTGAAGAAACTGGCTTTAACCGATGGATTTTTCAAGAATGAAGCTGTAAAAATTTTAATGCCTGAAAAATTAAGAAAAATTGATACGACCTTACGTTCTCTGGGAATGGGAAGTCTTGCTGATGAAGGGGTAAAATTACTAAACAGAGCTGCAGAAGATGCGGTAACGGAAGCTGCCCCTATCTTTACCAATGCCATTACCTCTATGACGATTACAGATGCTAAAAACATTCTGTTGAGTACTGATAATGCTGCGACCAATTATCTTCAGGGCAAAACCCAAAGTCAGCTATTTACTGCTTTTCAGCCTAAAGTAAAAGCTTCTCTTGGGAAAGTAGGTGCAGACACAGTATGGAAGAACCTTATCTCAAAATACAATACCTTCACAGGACAAGCCGTAACTACTGACCTTAACGAATATGTTACTACAGAAACCATCAATGGAGTTTTCAAAATGGTGGCTCAGAAGGAAAGTGGAATCAGAAACACTCCGGCAATGAGAACGACAAGCATTTTGCAGAAAGTTTTTGGGGCGCAGGATGGGAAATAAATTTCATTTGTCTTGAAACAAAAATTCAGGATCCGGATTTCTTTGCTAACCATACATTCTGTTCTCTGAAAATTCTAAACTCGTGCCGATCGGTATGTGTTTACAACCTATTAGAAGAATTTATATCACATAAAAAAGCCTTGTCAGTGACAAGGCTTTTTATTTTATTTAGAATTGCATTTCAGGAATTTCTCCTTCGATGATCAGATCCGCTTCTGTAGCATTGATGATATGTTCTACTGAAATACCGGGAGCTCTTTCCACTAGTTTGAAACCTTCGGGGGTAACGTCCAGTACGGCTAATTCAGTAACCACTCTTTTTACACAGTTGACTCCTGTCAGTGGAAGTGTACACTTTTTCAGGATTTTACTTTCTCCTGCTTTGTTGACGTGCATCATGGCTACGATAATATTCTCAGCAGAAGCTACTAAATCCATAGCACCTCCCATTCCTTTCACCATTTTTCCAGGAATTTTCCAGTTGGCAATATCTCCGTTCTCTGAAACCTCCATAGCCCCAAGAATGGTAAGATCTACTTTCTGGCCACGGATCATTCCGAAACTGAATGCAGAATCAAAGAATGAACCTCCTTCTAAAATAGTGATTGTTTGTTTTCCGGCATTGATGATATCTGCATCTTCTTCACCTTCGAAAGGGAAAGGTCCCATCCCCAAAACTCCGTTTTCACTTTGGAATTCTACGGAAATACCATCCGGAACATAGTTGGCAACCAATGTAGGAATTCCTATTCCCAGGTTTACATAATAGCGATCTTTCAGTTCTTTTGAAATTCTTTTGGCAATTTGTTCTTTTGTAAGCATAATAAAAACTTAGACTGCAATTTAATTATTTTCAACTGAATACAAAAGGTCTTTGTTGCGCTTGACAATTAACAGTGTTAGTTAAAATAATATCTGTAATTTTGCAACATTATTTACTAGAATGAAAATACTTTTAAGATACCTTAAACCTTACCAATGGTTGATCATTATATCTTTGCTATTGGCAACTATTAATCAGGTTTTCTCATTATTTGCTCCGGCAATTACAGGGAATATCCTGGACCAGTTGGTCACCCATCCTAATTTTTTTGATAAAGAAAAACTCTTACCGAGAAATCTGGATGACTATTTATACGGAAACAAAATATACCATGGTGCCTTTTACTTTTTAGGATTGCTTATCGGAACAGCAATGGTAAGCAGAATTGCCAAAGCTTTTCAGGATTATGTGGTAAGTGTTATCACCCAGAAGTTTGGGGCAAAAATCTTCACAGACGGCTTAAAGCACTCCATGGCACTGCCTTATCAGGAATTTGAAGATCAAAGGAGTGGTGAAACATTATCTATTTTAACGAAAGTAAGAGAGGATTCTGTAAAATTCATCACCAATTTCATCAATATTTTCTTTGGAATCTTAGTCAGTATCATTTTCGTTTCTGTGTATGCTATCCGGTTACATTGGTCGATTATGCCGGTATATATCTGCGGAATATTTCTGATCGCATTTATCACCAATTTACTGAGTAAAAGGATAAAAAGCATTCAGAAAAATATTGTTTCTGAAACTACGGCTTTAGCGGGAAGTACAACGGAAAGTTTAAGAAATATAGAAATTGTAAAGAGTTTAGGACTCACCAATCAGGAAGTTATCCGATTGAACAATAATACCTACAAAATTTTGGGTCTTGAGCTTAGAAAAGTTAAAAGCATCCGTTCTTTAAGTTTTATTCAGGGAACGATGGTCAATTTTCTTCAACAGCTGATCACGCTGACCTTATTATTTTTAATTTTTAAAAATGTTGTGACTCCCGGACAATACCTGTCTCTGATGTTTTATGGTTTTTTCATTTTCGGACCGATGCAGGAAATTGGGAATATCATCATTTCTTACCGTGAAGCCGAGGCTTCTCTCTTCAATTTTGACAGTTTAATGAAAAAAAATGTGGAAGAAAAACCTCTTCATCCCAAGCAGATTGGTGCTATTGAGGAATTGGAGTTTAAGCATGTTTCTTTCAAACATCAAACGGCTCAGTATAAGGCGCTGAATAATATTTCTTTTGACGTTAAAAATGGAGAAACCATTGCTTTTGTGGGACCCAGCGGTTCTGGAAAAAGTACATTGGTCAAATTACTGGTGGGACTTTACAGGCCTCAGGAAGGAAATATCTTTTATAATACCATTAATGGAAAAGAATTTGATTTTGACGAACTGAGAAATCAGATTGGTTTTGTAACTCAGGACACTCAGCTATTTGCAGGAACCATTAAAGAAAATCTTCTTTTTGTCAATCCGAAAGCTACAGAATCTGAACTGGCGGCAGCTTTGCAGAAGTCCAGCTGTACCGCATTACTGGAAAGAGCAGAAAAGGGTATAGAAACAGTGATTGGAGAAGGAGGACTGAAACTGAGTGGTGGTGAAAAGCAAAGAATTGCCATTGCCAGAGCACTTTTAAGAAAACCCCATCTATTAATATTTGATGAAGCAACTTCAGCATTGGACAGTATTACTGAGGAAGAAATAACTTCTACAATAAAAGATATTTCAAAAGAAAAAGAACAAATTACCGTTCTCATTGCTCACCGTTTAAGTACGATCATGCATGCAGACAGAATTTATGTTCTTGAACGTGGGCAAATCGTGGAAACAGGATCTCACGAAAACTTAATTTCCGAAAAAGGGTTGTACTATGCCATGTGGCGACAACAAATCGGAGAAAGGAAAACGCTTATTTCACAAGCATAAAAAAAATAAAGCGCTGAATGTATTTTCAGCGCTTTATTTTTTTATGGTAATCAGGAGTTACTCTTTAGTTCTCACTGTTCTCTGCTCTATTCTCTTTTCAAATTTTTCTCCCTGGAAAATCCTCTGGATCATGATTCCCGGAATATGAATCTGATTAGGATCCAGTTCTCCCGGTTCCACCAATTCTTCCACTTCGGCAATGGTTATTTTAGCGGCTCCAGCCATAGGGTGGTTAAAGTTTCTGGCAGATCCTTTAAAAATAAGGTTTCCGGCATGATCCCCTTTCCATGCTTTCACAATAGAAAAGTCTGCATCGTAAGCATGTTCCAGGATGTGCGGTTTTCCGTTAAATTCTTTTACCTCCTTCCCTTCTGCAACTTCAGTACCATAGCCTGCCGGCGTATAAAAAGCTGGAATTCCGGCCTGAGCTGCTCTGCATTTTTCTGCTAAAGTTCCCTGTGGAGTAAGCTCAACATCCAATTCACCTGAAAGCATCTGTCTTTCAAATTCAGCATTTTCGCCTACATAAGAAGAGATCATTTTTTTAATCTGTCTTTTGTGAAGCAATAATCCTAACCCGAAATCATCTACTCCTGCATTGTTTGAAATACAAGTCAGCTCTTTCACATCACTTTCTACCAAAGCATTGATTGAATTTTCAGGGATACCGCAAAGCCCAAACCCTCCAAGCATCAATGTCATCCCATCTTTAATTCCGTCGATGGCTTCCTTTGCATTTTTTACTCTTTTATCTATCATGAAATATTAGATTTTTCTGTTGGCTAAATTTAATAAATTTTCCCATATATATGATGATGGGAAATGATACTGAATTCCCCATTTTACCAAATGGTTCTTTTTTACTATTTAAAGCCATAAAAATCAAATTATTACTGCTAAAAACGAACAAGTCTGTTCATTTTTTTAGTATTTCTCAACAAATTGATTTATATTTGAAGCTGTAAATTCAGAAATATTATACACTATACTTCCGATGTAATTTATGTAAACACAATTTCAATGTAAAATTATTTCCCGGCAGCCCTGTCTCTGCCCTACTATCCTTTTCGACCTTATAGGCTTATCTATTTTCAATACGAAAACACACTAATCAGCACATAAACCATAAACTTAATAAAAAAGCATGAAAAAATTATTTACATCAGCGTTACTGGCTCTAGTACTCAGCATCAACGTATATGCACAGGAAAAAACTTATTTTGATGAAAACTGGGAAAAAACAACCCAGGCCAATATGGAATATTACCGCGAGACTACTCCCAAAGGTAAACTTACCCTCATCAAAGATTTCTATAAAAACGGAACGCTGCAAATGGAAGGTCTTGCTTCTGATACCACTCCAAACAGTGAAGTTTTCGAAGGCAAAGTAACCTGGTATACTCCTGAAGGCAAGATTATGAACTTCGTCACCTACTCCAACGGAAAACAGGTAGGTCCTTCTCAATCCTATGATGCCAGCGGAAAACTGATAGAAGATTTAGTATATAAAGCTGACGGTACGTTCAGTGGAAAATCCTTTAGCTATAAAGACCCGGAAAGTGAGTATTACTACAACTCTCTCACTCTATATGAAAACTCTACACCAACCCAAACGATTATTTATGACGAGGATATCAAAGGGATCAGATCTGAATCCATTATCAATAAGAATGGGGGCTATGAAAATAAATATTATGGTGAAAAGGGTAAGTATATTGGCAGTGCAACCTCTGAATCCGGTAGTGAAAGCACACAAGTAGAATATTACTATAACCCGATGAGGGTTTCCAAAATTGAAAAATATAAAAGCGATGGCAGCATAAAAGAAGGTGTTATCTATGGAAAGAATGGAAAAATTCTGCAGGAACAGAAAAGAAATAAAAAAGACGGCTATAAAACCACATATGATGAATCCGGAAAAAAAATAGCCCATTTAATTTATCAATACGATAAAGAAAGTGATACCTATACCCCTATGGACGGTGATGACTATCAGTTTAGCTATGATTACAGCTATATTTCAACCGTTGATGTTTATAAAAACGGACTCGTCACACTTAATAAAGTATTTGACGAAAACGGGAAGCTTTCTACGGAAACGTTGCTAAAGGACGGTTCTACCCAGGAAATTAAATACTATTCGCCGGAAGGTAAATTAAGGTCCACATTGACGTATAAAGATGATTTGCCTTTTAGCGGGACTTCCTATGATGGACTTACCGAAAAACAGTATAAGGATGCCGTTTTAGTCAGCAGCAAAGTATATTATGAGGAGAAAAAACTGAAATCCGAAAAGAAATTAAACTCTAAACAGGATGCTTATGATGCGACGGTTTATGATGATAAAGGAGTAATTTTATATACCTATAACCAACCATTAAGCGAAGATGGAGACGATGATTACAGCTTTACAGCACAGGTTGTACAGTATGTAAAAGGAAAACCTGCCAACAAATCTTCTGTAAAAGCCGGCATTCTTCAGAGTGGAAAAATCAAATTCAAATTAGCCAGCGGAGCAAGGGAGCTTGAGCGCAATGGAAAATGGATCTTATTAAAAATTTACAGTTCGGAAGGAAAACTTCTTCAGGATACTAAGATTCTGGCAGATACCGGGGAGAATTCTTTTGCTACGGATAATCAAACGTTTATTCTCGAAGAGTATTTACACCCAGATTTTGAATAACATCTCAATCACTTTATGATACGAAAAGCAGCTTCAGTTTTTGAGGCTGCTTTTTTATAAAATAAAAGGTCAGCATCCTACAAAGGTCAGGTATGATATGCAAAACCTTTTTATTTACTGCAAAAAAACAGGCTGCCATTTCTGGCAGCCTGTTTATCCCTTATGTTAATTTTCCTTTTTACTGAATAATCAGTTTTAAAGTGAATAATTTTCTACCATGTACTTTCACAAAGTATACTCCTTTCGGAAGGTTTTCATTCACTAAAGAGAAACGTTGATTATTGATATTTTTTGATACATACAGCAATTCGCCTGATGCGGATACCAATTCAATTTTCTCAATCGGATAATCACTCTTAATGAAAGTAGGTTCTCCCGGTTTAGTAGGGTTTGGATATAACACTACATTTTTCTCGGTACTTCTTGTCTCCTCTGTTCCTAAAGTAGGTGAAGTCACCTGAAACTGTACTCTGTTTGAAACCTCGGTATAAGAATCATTGGTAAACATCACCATATAATAATTGCCCGGTGTGGCAGGTACTGCCGTTCCCTGAATTGTTTTTGTTCCCTGTGTAATCCCGTCAAAGTAAGTATAGGAAACAAAATTATCATCCGGAGTCTGAATATTTTGCGGATAAATTCCTAACCAGTCTTTAATAATTCCGGGAGAATCTGT
Source organism: Chryseobacterium rhizosphaerae (assembly GCF_003385455.1). Taxonomy (GTDB): domain Bacteria; phylum Bacteroidota; class Bacteroidia; order Flavobacteriales; family Weeksellaceae; genus Chryseobacterium; species Chryseobacterium rhizosphaerae. The sequence continues at coordinate 235,783 of NZ_QNUF01000004.1, forward strand.
CCATGATGCAGTGATGCTCTCTCCAAGAGTATAAACAGGTTTGTTGGTCCATAATTCAGTAACAATGTCTCCGACTTTAAAGAATACTTTCTCCCCAATTCCGGTATAGCCATCTTCCAATAGGTACTGAGCATAATAATATCCTTTGGGAAGACCTGTAAAATTAAGAGTTCCTGATGCCGTTGTCACATAACTCCATTTTAAAGAATTTGTGGTTCCAGGAGTCTGTCCCATTTTATAGATCCCGATCCAGTCTTTCACCAGGTTGGGTCCGTTGCTGAAATTAATCACCACAGTACCTCCTACAGGATAGGCATCAGCAGTAGTTTGCAGCTGAACTTTCGGGCCTACATAGAAGTTTTTTCTTGGGGTAATTTCCGTATATCCACCGTTGGCAAAAAAGCCTGCAAAGTACTGCCCTTTCGCAGCTAAACCATTATTGAAAGTAACCGTTCCTGCAGTCTGTCCGTTGGTATAGATAAATCCTTGTGAAGTTGTAGTGGCCGGTGTTTGTCCTTTTTTATAAAGTCCTACCCAATCCTGCTGATTTCCGGGACCTCCTGTAAAAGTGGCAACAATAGGTTCGCTTTGAGTGTATTCAGTTTTGTCTAAAGCAAATGTAGGGTTGGATACCACACTTCCTACAATTTCAAATTGTTTTACATCACTCCAGTCACTCCATTCAAGATTTCTGTCTCTGTATCTTGTTTTCACATAATAAGTACCGTTCGGGATAGAATTGGCTGCCAGCATTACTTTTGTAATATCTACTCCATCATTAAGGTTTTTGGCTTTATCCGGATTTCCGTTACCGTCTTTTCCGAACCAGTTTTCAAAATCACGGTAGACTTCTTTTTCAATGACAGAAAAATCTGCTGCTTTACTGATCAGGAACTGAGTGGTATTTAAAAGTTCCCCGTTTGAAGATGAAAATGCACTTCCATTCAATGTCAAAGGTAAGGTAATTGGACCGGTAAAAGTATTGGTAACAGATGGTTTCGCTGGTTTGGGCTGGTTCTTATACCTGTGGAAAGAATCTACCAATTCGTTGTTTTTCTTAGTATATACACCTCCGATAGAGTAACATTCTACGTCTACTTTTCCGCTTTGTACATCTATTTCTACGATCTGGTACGTCCAGTCCGTTAGCGTTTTCTGAACATCATCAAAATCCTGTTCATTAGACATTCCCCAATATTGATCCCAGGCAGTTCCTCCTGAAATAATCTGATAATTCGGTGTATTTTTCAGCTGACCTCTGTGGTAGAGGTGATGGTGAGCCCCTACATGCATTAAGTATTTATCAGAAGTCACTAAAAGTGGTACCGCATTATTTCTTACCCATGTAGAAATATCTCCTACATATTGTTCTGCCTGATAGGGTCTGTGGCTTAAAGAGATAATCCAGTCTACCGTAGGGTCATTGTTGGCTTCATTTAAAATCTGCTGCAGCCAGGTCTGTTGTGCAGATCCGGTATGCTCAGAGCTCAAACTTACAAACAATACATTTCCTGCCTGTTGAGCATAGTAATTCTCATTTCCGGAAGTGATATTCTTATATTTAATCTCATCAATATAAAAATGAGCATAATAAGAATTCATTCCTAAAGTTCCATAGGTTTCATGATTTCCTACTGTTGTCTGGATAGGCAGGTAAGGTGATAATTTGATATTCTTTTTAAAATGAACATTTTCATAATGATCCAATGTTCCTACATCTACCTGATCTCCTACCATAAAAGTAAGGGCAATATTATCCGAAGGGTCGGCTGTGGCACCAAACTTTTGCTTTAATTTTTTAAAAGCATTCAAAGTAAGGGTATCATATCTTGGTTCTGCCTTGATCTGATTATCTCCCATGATAAGGAAACGGATTTTCCCATCAGCCGTTACAGGTTGCCCCGGTAAAGGAAGTGTTCTGAAATTATAAACTGCAGACTCACTGGTTCCTGTTTTTATCTTATAATAGTATTTTGTATTGGGCTGTAAGTTGGTAACTTTTGCCGTGTGATAATAGTAATTGTTATTATATCCTGTATCCGAGAAGATATTGGTTGTCCCGGTTACAGTTACATTCAGATTCGTTGGAGAGTTTCCATAAATTACGGTTGTTTCGTTATTGGAAGCTGTTTTCCAATTGATGATCATAGAATTCGGAGTAGGGTTTTGCAGATAGGGAAACAAAGCCTGCCCGAATGCCATCTGGACCGCGAAACAAAAAAAGAAGAAATAATGTTTCATAGTAGTTTAATTTTAAAATAGCATATAGAGTTATAAATTGTAAATCAGTGGTTTAAAAATCTTTATTCTGATTTTTATTTCGGGCAAAAGTAGACTTCCCATATAAACTGTGGCTGATGGAATCTTAACGAAAATGTTAATTTTTTAACAAAAACTCAATGAAAAAATTATAGTTTTTACTACATTATTTGTTTGGTATATATAAAAACTATTTTGTACATTTGCAACCTGTTATTCAACCTCTGACGAAAAGCGTGTAAGTTGCTTAGCTTTAACATTTTATTTATTAATAATGGATTTATTAAAGTACGTACAAGACAAGTACATTACAAAAAAAGAATTCCCTGAATTCAAAGCAGGTGATACAATCACTGTGTATTACGAAATTAAAGAAGGACAAAAAACAAGAACTCAGTTCTTCAAGGGAACAGTTATCCAATTAAGAGGTGCTGGATCTACAAAAACTTTTACCATCAGAAAAATGAGTGGTGATGTAGGTGTAGAGAGAGTATTCCCTATTAACTTACCTGCACTTCAAAAAATTGAAGTTGATAGAAGAGGTAGAGTTAGAAGAGCTAGAATTTACTACTTCAGAGACCTTAGAGGTAAAAAAGCAAGAATTAAAGACGCTGCTTACAAGAAGAAATAATTCAGACAACAATACATACAAAAAGAGGCTGTTTACATACGTAGACAGTCTCTTTTTTTATAAGTGATAAATAATGGGTAACGTCACACTGTATATGGATTTCCTTTTCCGGTTTCCAGGAATTGTTTCAGGCTCCCGGTAAATTGTATCCAGCCTTCAGAGCATATGTCGTAGCATTCAATAGCCGGGTGCAATCCCATGTGGGTAAGATGCAGCAATACATCTGTTTCCTTCTGCTCTATCTCCCAAATTATTGTTGTACCTATCCATTCCGTCTGATTCTTTAATTCAGGAAGGGCAATCAATGAATCTTCCACATACCAGATTATTTTTGAATTGGAAACCAACTCTTCCACCCGTATTGTTTTGTGAATATTTTCCCCGAATCTTATAGTGAATACTGCACCGACTCCTGCTGATGAGCCACTAAACATTTCAGACCACCAGAGAGAAACCTGATGGGTCAGAGCTTCATACACCTTATCTGCTGTTGTTTTCACTGCAATGATAGTACTGTAACTTTCCATAAAATCAGTATTTAATATGGTTTTGTCATACAATTTTATGCAAATTATTTTTCAACAGACTTTGCATAAGGCAAGAAATTGACCTCTTTATCAAATCTTCCACTGGCCACTCGGAAACAAGTATGTCTTATACAGATGTTTGCTGTACGTTTTACTCATTTTTCATCAGATACTGTAAAGGCGTAGACCCTGTGTGTTTTTTGAAAAACTCTATGAATGCACTATCTGATGAGAAATCTAGAATATAAGCTACCTCTCCAATAGAATTTCCTTCCACTAAAAGTTCAATCGATCTCTGGAGACGCCATTGCTGTCTCCATTCCTGATAAGACAATCCGGTTTCTTTCTTAAAAATACGGCTTATCGTTTTTTCAACAGCGCCAATTTCTTTGGCCAGATGAGTCAACATAGGTGGTATAGAAAGTCGCAAAGTCCATTGTTCTACTATTTTTTTTAGCCGCATGTCCTGAGGCATGATAAGCGTTAGCTTTTCTTCAGGTGCAGTAATGATTTCGTTCCAGAATACACTTAGAATATTCTCTTTATTAAGATCAGGAGCTGTCCATTCCCAAAAGCAGATCCTTTCAATAATTTCTTTTAATAAAGAATTGACATGCAAAACTTTAAGTCCTGAGCTCATATATTTTTGAGCGTAGCTTTCATCAAAATAGATCGATCTGTACGCCACCATATTCCGAAAATTTACCCTATGAATTTCATGGGTAGGAATCCATAGCATTCTGAATGGCGGAAGAACAAACTGTCTGTCAGAAGTCGTAACCGTCATACAGCCTGAAGGAGCATACAGCAACTGGGCTTTAGCTTGATGAAAATGAAACCCGGAATCATGCAAAACCATATCCGAAGCAATCCCTATGACTTTTCCGGGGATGATATCCGCATCAAATTCCTGATCCTGTTTCAGTATAGCCATGTCCTATTTTTGATATTTTTTGTTTTTATATCATTATAAATATACGTTCAATTTTTCAAAACTTTGCAGAAAAAAATGAAAAAGACAAATCCCCTTTGGCTGATGATACTGCTGGTCATGCTTCCACAGTTTGCAGAGACTATATATAGCCCTGCTTTACCATTGGTACAGGAGCATTTTGGAGTAAAAGAAGGATCAGCAGCACTCACTATCAGTCTGTATTTCATTGCGTTTGCATTGGGAGTGGCATTCTGGGGAGTTCAGTGCGACAGGATCGGAAGGAAAAAATCATTGGAATATGGGCTTATCACCTATGGAGTAGGAACGCTGGCTGCTGTCTTCGCTCCCAACTTCACCATCTTACTTATTGCCAGGATTATTTCCGCGTTTGGAATTTCTGTAGGATCCATTGTTACCCAAACTATTCTGCGTGACAGTTATGATAAAGAGAATATCAGTAAAGTATTTTCCTGGATTGGAATTGGTTTATCCATCAGCCCGGTTATCGGTATGATTACAGGTTCTGTATTGGCTTCTACTACAGGGCATCAGGGTATTTTCATCACCTTATATCTGCTGGCTGTTTTATTTTATATCCTATCCAGAAGAAAGGTATCTGAGACCCACTATCCGGGAAAAGAAATAAATAGGAGAACTCTGACTGATCTATTAAAACGAATGCTTAAAGACCGCGAAATAATCAAATGCTGCTTATTAATTATGAGTTTTAATGTACTCTTATTTTCTTACTATGCGCTGGCTCCTTTTATTTTTAAACAGAATCATTATTCTTCCTATGCTTTTGGATACAGCAGTATTATCCTGGCTGGAGGAACGTTTATAGGGGCAAAACTTAACAGGTTTCTGTTATTAAAAAATACATCACCCAAAACTTTAGTTAAAATAAGCACCCTGGGATCATGTATCGCTTCTGCTTTTGTATGGATACTGGCAGGTAAAGGAATATACTTCCTAATCCCTTATTTTTTCATTGTCATGGCATTCAGTATTGCCATTCCCAATATCCTGAGTACAGCACTGATACAGTATAAAAATGAAACAGGAAGTGCAGGAGCCCTGCTGGGTCTTATCTATTATAGTATGATAGGAACAGGACTGATAAGCGTTGGGTATATTCAGAACTTAGGACTTTCTTCTCTCATTTTTTCAGGAATCGGGGCCATTGCCCTATTTATATTTAGTGAGAAAAAGAATTAATCTAATGTGAAATATTATTATAAAATAATGATTACCAGAAATATATACAAATAACAAATCCCTGTTATCAACCTGCTTACAGCTTAAAAGCTTAGAGCCTGTTTAAATTTTATTCGGGAATTCTTATATATTTTGTTGACAAGACTCGATAGGTCAGTTTGAAATTATTTTTTGATTAAAAAGATGAACGCAAGGCTTATGAATAATTCCGCTTTATTTTAAGTGGGATGTATGCTTATCCATACGCTTCGACGAATCAACGAAGTTGGTTCTATCCTTTGCTCCCTGAAAATACGGATAATGAAGCTAAAGCTTTGCATTAGGAAAACACATCATCAGTACCTGATCTTTTTAATCAAAAAATCCTTAAAGAATGTGACCGGGACAAAGATTTGAATGTTATACAAAAAATCAAATTTAGAAATTTAAACAGGCTCTTAGTATTTCAAACAGTAAAATATTTGAAATACTAAGCCTTTTCGTTTCTATCCTATTGTATAAAATCATATAAAGCTTTAAAAAATTTAGGATAGACTTCTATATGTGGCAAATGTCCTACATTCTCAAGTTCCACAAGTTTTGAACCGGCAATCTCCCGCTGAGTTTTCTTTCCCAATTCCTGGTATTGCCCCATTTTAGGTTGAAGTTCTTTAGGAGCCCTATCCTTTCCTATTGCCGTTCTGTCCCTGGTTCCTATAATCAGCAAGGTTGAAGTCTTTATATTTTTAAATTCATAGCAAACCGGCTGGTTATAAATCATATCAGTAGTCAGGGCAGCATCCCATGCTACCTGAGGATAGTCTTTATGAAGCGTCCATCCGGCAATCAGATCCAGCCAGGGCTGATATTCATCTTTCCATTTATTGTCATAATAAAATTTCAACTGATAATTTTTATAAGTTTCGGCTGTATTTTTTAGCTCTGCCTGGTAGGCCTTATCTATGGTCTGATATCCGGCAAAGGTTTTATAATCTTCAAGCCCTATGGGGTTTTCAAGGATCAGTTTCTGAACTTTTTCCGGATATAGCAGAGTAAACCTGGTGGCTACCATCCCTCCCATTGAATGTCCCAGGACAATAACTTTATCAAGCTTCAATTCATCCAATATGGCTTTGGTATTTTCTGCCAGCTGTGAAAAGGAGAACTGATAATTCTGAGGTTTAGACGACTTACCAAATCCTATCTGGTCCGGAATAATTACCCTGAACCCCTTAGCAGACAAATCTTTAGCCGTATGTTCCCAATAGGCCCCATTAAAATTCTTCCCATGAAGAAGCATAATTGCCTTTCCATTGGGATTTTTGGGTTTTACATCCATATAAGCCATTTTTATATCATTATTCTGAGATTGTAAACTGATAAAATGGACATCGTAAGGGTATTTATATTCTGAAAGTACAGCATCTAACGGTTTTACCTGGGAAAATGCTACTCCCGGGCTAACGGTTAACACCAGCATCGCAACTATATTTCTGAAATATCTCATGAACTTTATTTTAGTTATTAAAATTAAAAAAACCGCTTCAAAAGAAGCGGTTTTCAACTGTTATTTTTATTTAAATATTATTTTTAAGATAATTCTGCAACGGAAATTTCCTTTTCTTTTTTGGAAGGCAGATTCATTAAAACAATGGCAAAAAGAATCAAAACGATGCCTACCCATTGTATTAAAAACACTTTTTCACCCAGCAAAACAAAGGCCATCGTTACTGAAACCGGAAGCTCCAGAGAAGAAACAATACTTCCAAGTCCCAGACCTGCATTAGGGAAACCAATATTAAATAAGATTGGTGGAATAATAGTACCAAACAGTGCTAAAACAAATCCATATGTCCAGAATATTGAATAATTAAAGGAGTGTATATGCTCTGTATTTTCCGTAAAGTTTAAATACAGTGATTTTAAGCCATCAAAATACATTGGGCCTATCTGCGCAAAGAATAAAAATGTGAAAACCACTATAGAACCTCCCGCCAGCATAATAATACTCTTTCTGAATACCGGAAGATGGGTAGCCAGTGTATTGGACGTAAACATCGTCAAGGTATATGAAGCAGCGGCCATTAATCCCCAGAACACTCCATGCCAATCCAGTTCTATTTCCATATTAATAAGATTAGTAGCCAGCACTGTTCCCAGCAATACGATCACTACAGAAACTACTTTTCTTGCATTAGGCAGTTTTTTTGCCAGAATGCTTTCTACTACCACACTGAACCAAACCGACTGCATCAGCAGTACAATAGCAATGGAAACATTGATATACTGCACAGCAATATAATAAAACAAACTTGTTCCTCCCAGGGAAGTTCCCGCAAGGATCAACATCCTTACTTCCTTAGAATTCGGTAATGATAATTTTTGTTTGGAGGTAATCGTCTGGATAAAATTCAGGATCAGCAAACCAAGCAGTCCCAATACAAACTGAGAAGTGGTAACTTCTGAGGTTGTAAAGCCATCATGATAAGCCATTTTCACAAAAGTGGCTAACATACCATATATACTAGCTCCAATTCCTACAAATAAAACACCTTTTAGTATATTTTTCTTCTTCATAATTTTTTTTACAGCCTGCAAAGTTACGACATATAAATTAAACTACCCTGCAAGCTTAATCTTAATAGATAAAATAAGATCACCACAAGCAAGCTTGTGGTGATCTCTGAAATTACTAATGATATAAAAATTAATTATTTTTTTATGATTACTTTAGAAGTAGATTCAAAACCAAGTCCTTTTACTTTTACCATATATACTCCATTGACTAAATGAGTTGTAGAAATGGCTTTTTTAGCATCCGGTGAAATTTTATCTTCGGAAGAAACCAACTTACCACTTGTATCATACAATTCCACACTTACTTTTCCAAGGGCATTGCTTGGGAAGTTAATGTAAAACTCATCTTTAGCAGGGTTCGGGTAAATAGAAATCTTGCTGTCTTTTACAGATTTCACCTCATTCGTAGCCAACGTACATTCTGCCGGTACCGAGAAATTTTCCACCTGGTCATTGATATTGTTTTTAAGTCCTGCTGAAGCCCCTACTCCCAGTCCTCTTCTTGCAAAAACATTCCAGATCATACATTTATCCTGACCTAGATTTGATGCTGCGTCTGCAGCTAATATAGCATCTCTTCCATCAATGAATGAAGGGTTACAGCCCTGAAGTTTCAATGCATCAGTCACGATCTGTAATACCCTGCTGCTTCCGTTAGTAGAGTTTGCCAATACATCAGATGAATAGCCATATTTTTCAACATATTTCCAGTGAAGATCCCACAGCATGGTGGCCCAAACAAATCCAATAGAATGGACATCAAGAGATAGCCCTCCACTCGCATTAGTATATACCATACCATTAGTACGTCCATAGGTATAATTATTGATGGTAAGGTCCGGAGAATACTTAGCAGGTCTGATACCTCCTCCATCTATCGGCTGACCTCCCACATAAGTTCCCATTCCTCTTGGCACCGATGCATTATCTCCCGCTTTATTGGTAAGCATTAACGCAAAGAAGTCTGACCATCCCTCACCCATCTGTTCTCTACTGACGTTTGCATTTAAACAATTAGAACCCGTTCCTGTAAGTCTATTAGATATACCGTGTCCATACTCATGGGTTACAATACCATTATCAAAACTTCCATCCGGTGTTACGCTGGTAGCCGGATCATCCTTAAGGGTAACATTTACCGTTACATTAGCAGTAAGCTGACCATTAATATAATCTCCTTCAGACTTGGCAACTAGAACAGTAGGAATAGTAACTGTAGGATCTGTTCCTGACATATTACCTATCGATTCTCCATTTACTGCATTGTTATAAATAATTACAGCTGTAGCTCCGGCATCCTGCAGGTTTTTTGTTTTAACAACAAAAGAACATGTTCCTCTTTCTACCAAGCCTATTTTTCCTGTAAGCGATCCTGCAGGTAAAGCTGTACATCCTTCCGGCACTGGAGATAACTGTACATTACCCGTAATTCCGGTAGCGCTTAAAGGAGCACCAAATTCTGAAGTTCCTGCCCTAGGTTTACGTATAACAGCTCCCGCAGGGGTATTATAATAAAACAACTGATTCACTCTATTCCATAAATACATTTGCATTCTAGGGTTAAATCCGTCTGCCGGAGAAGAAAAGTTGGCATTATTTAAACCACCACCATCTTGAGCTTCCGCATATACAGAATCATCATCTTCCCCACCTTTTCCAAAGTTATTCTGCTGAAAATTTTTAGCAGATTCTGTGAATCCAAACTGATAAAAAACATCATGAATTCTATTATTCAGGTAAAACAAATTAGTAATTGATGCATTTCTGTTAGCCACAGGAGTTCCATTGATACTAAAAGGGAAATCAAAGCTTCTTGCCGCACCTCCATCTACCGGTGTTCCGGGTAGATAATCAGGATCCGTTAAAGCTGTTCCGGCAACATCTTCATAAGCAAAAACGTTGTTTCCTCTCGTTACGGTGTAATGATTAACACCATCAGAGTGCCATCCCTCAGGAGATGCAACAGAAATCCATGGATTGGTAAGTATTGATCTTGAACCAAAAGTAGGGGATTCAATAGGCATAGGAAAAACGTTATAGGAAGCATTGTCCGGAAGTAATACGAAAGCGCTGTTTTGAGCTGTTTTATTATCAGGGCCTATAAGTAAATTTCCAAGATGTGTATGATGATCATGCCCAGCCTCAGAGCCATATGCGTCAGGAAGGAAATTACATGATAACGTTAAATTACTTTTCTCAAGGATATTTCCATTATAAGCATCAACCAAAATATTCCAATGATTTGGAGATTTAGGCTCCATCAAACTGTATTCGTACACGAGACGTAAATTCCCGTTTCCATCATTGGCATATACTAATCTTTGATTGGCCGATCCTGTTCCTTTCTTTTTGTTTTTCTCAAGATATTCCAGAATCGTAAAATGAGCAATGTCTGCATTATTTAGCTCCTCTGCTATCTTTTGAAGTGCCGTAGTTTTATTGATAACGGCAACACTTGATGTTGCTGAAACATAATCTTTAATAAAATTGTCTGTATAATATACAACTTTATGATCCTTAATAAGTGCTGTTCCTACAGAACTGTATACTGGTAGGCCATTATAGGTCTGTACAAATTTTACAACATTCCCATTCAGTGACTTTGAGTCATCTACATTATCTATAGTAAAATGAGTAAGGTCTGATTTTTTATATTCTCTCATTTTGTTTTGAGAAATATAATCCTTAATCAAATTTTCATTATCTTGTCCAAACAAAAAAGCTGGAAATGCTGAAAACACAGCAAATAAAATAGGTAAAGTTTTATTTTTCATGTCAATTATTAAAGCTGCTAATCTACAAATAATTCACAATACAAAAGCTGAATTATTAGCTTTTTAATTAAAATAAATCAATATACATAAATTTAAAAACAAAATATACTATTGAATATTTCTCAACAAAGAGAATCCACACTCTGTTTTATGAGTATAAGACAGTATGCAGCTACCATATTATTTTTCTTCACTTACATTTTGTACCCCAAATACTCATTAAAAAAAACTGCCCTTACGGACAGTTTCGTTACTAATAATTATTTTTTTATAATTCTACCTACGTTTATTTCCCCTTTATCTGATGTCACTTTTACAACATACACACCCTGCTGTCTATTTTTCAAATCTGCATCAAATGTTTTTCCTTCTACCGTTTTGGTAAGCAATACATTCCCATTCAAATCCAATACTTCAAGCTTTCCCGATCCAATTTCTCTGTTCAAAACTCCCTTGAATTTGCCATCAGTAGGGTTAGGTGTAATTTTAATGGAGCTGTCTGCAGCTTCAGGAACTCCTCTTGTACAGGAAACTCCCAGATCCAGGTCGTAAGGGAACATAGGATAATGATTCCAGCTCATTACATCCATTGTTCCACTGGAAAAACTATACTGCACGGTCATGATAAATTTATATTTCGCTGTAGATCCCGGAGGAAAATTAATATCCGAAGGATAAAAGTGAAAATACACCTGATTACCATTGATGAAGGTAGGAGTTGTGGAAATACCGTAATCCACTCCTGTACTGATATCCCGAACCACCATTTTACTGTGGGTCACTGTAGCTCCGGGAGGCAATGTATAATCACCATAAATATTAAAGTCTGGAGATACCCCACAACTATTGTATTCGTAATAGAATTTCAAACTTCCCCACACTCCGGTATTACAAGTACTATTAATTATTTCATCAACTTTAGGCATCTCTGATACAGATTCAAATACAAAAGATTGAGGTCTTGGATAATACAGTCTTGGTAAAACTCCGTAATCCGGGTCATTAACATTAGTTTCAACTCCCCCAGAATATGATCCTCCGGCACTCGCAATAGAGGCTCCCGTAGCAGAAGACTGCGCATTAGGACTCATATGCATCATTACAAATTTAGCACCCCGGTTTACTTTAAAGTCTGTCACATTTTTAAATACTCCCGGAGTATTTAATGCTGTATCATAATAATTCGCAAGATATGACCCTGTAAGTAAATCCCCTGTATTTCTGGAGCCGTCAGTAAGCACCAATACTGCAAGTTTGGAGCTTCCATTTTTATGTAATGAAGTCTGCGGACTTACAATCTCCGGGCTATAACTGCCATCCAATGCATTCCCTATTAACCCCAGCGCTTCATTAAAATGCTGACCATAGCTAAGCCTTCTGTTGAGATAAGGTTCCGGAAAGGTAAGTGTAGTAAAATCTGACTCTATATATATTCTTGGGGTAAGCCCTAAGCTGGGACCATTATTCAGGCCTGTTCCATAATGAACTACCGCATATCTGTTTTTAGGATGACATGCCATAATACGTTCAATTAATTTAGCTGCTGTAAGCTTCATCTCGTGGAAGCGTGCGTTATTTATGGTAGAACCATTATCAAGACAGATAATATAGTCCGTCTGTGCCTTTAAAGAACTTCCCACCATCAGACAGGCTAAAAAGAAAAATAAGAATGCTTTTTTCATAAATCAATATTTTAAATTAAGTTGAATTAAAAATAACATTAATATTATCCATAACATAAAATATTTAACCATTAACCATTCATTAACGTTAGACCATGAAAGAGTAATAAAAAACACCTATCTGTTATCATAAATTAATAAAAGTAAGTGATCTGGATTGTATCCATTACCAAGCATAAAAAAAGCCGCTCAAATGAGCGGCTCCATATTATAAATGGTTTCAAAGATTATTTACCTTCTTCCATTTTTCTTTTCAATTCTGCTAATGCATCGATATCTCCAAGAGTTGATCTTTCTTCGTTGTTTGAAGAAGAGATATTTCTAGAAGAAGAGTCTTTCACATTTTTCTTTTCCTCATCTCTGAAGATTCCTGTGTGAGAAACTACTACTCTCTTGAATTCTTTGTTGAATTCGATTACTTTGAATTGAGCATCTTCACCTTTTTTGATTTTAGATCCATCTTCTTTCTCTAATAATCTTGAAGGGCAGAATGCTTCTACTTCAGCATCTTCGAATTGTACAGAAGCTCCTTTATCGTGAACTTCTACAGCTTTACCAGCGTGGATAGTTCCTTCAGCATACTTAGTTTCGAATTTATCCCATGGGTTTTCAGTCAATTGCTTGTGACCTAGAGATAATCTTCTAGCTTGGATATCTAATTCAAGAACTACAACATCTAATTTATCACCTACTGCACAGAACTCAGATGGGTGCTTGATTTTCTTAGTCCAAGAAAGATCAGAAATGTAGATTAATCCGTCGATACCTTCTTCTAACTCTACGAATACACCAAAGTTAGTGAAGTTTCTTACAGTTCCTACATGCTGAGATCCTACCGGGTACTTAACCTCGATATTCTCCCATGGATCTTTAGATAATTGCTTGATACCAAGGGAAATTTTTCTTTCTTCTCTATCTAAAGTTAATACTTCAGCTTCTACTTCATCACCTACTTTCACAAAGTCACCAGCAGATCTTAAGTGAGTAGACCAAGACATTTCAGAAACGTGGATTAATCCTTCTACACCTGGAGCGATCTCTACGAATGCACCATAGTCAGCAAGAACTACTACTTTTCCTTTTACTTTGTCTCCTACTTTCATGTCAGCAGAAAGAGCATCCCAAGGATGAGCTTCTAATTGCTTCATACCTAATTGGATTCTTGTTTTCTCGTCATCGAAATCAAGGATTACTACTTTCACAGTTTGTCCGTCTTCTAGGATTTCAGATGGGTGGTTCACTCTAGACCAAGAAAGATCTGTAATGTGAATTAATCCGTCTACACCTCCTAAGTCGATAAACACACCGTAAGAAGTAATGTTCTTAACAGTACCTTCAAGAACTTGTCCTTTTTCAAGCTGAGCGATGATTTCTTTTTTCTGACCTTCGATATCTGCTTCGATCAATGCTTTGTGAGATACAACTACGTTTTTGAACTCAGGGTTGATTTTCACAACTTTGAACTCCATAGTTTTACCTACGAACTGATCGTAATCTTTAATTGGCTTAACGTCAATTTGAGAACCTGGTAAGAATGCTTCGATTCCGTGAACGTCAACGATCATACCTCCTTTAGTTCTAGACTTAACAAAACCGTTAACGATTTCTCCAGTTTCGTGAAGTTCGTTTACTTTATCCCAAGCCTTAAGCGTTCTAGCTTTTCTGTGAGATAACTGTAACTGACCAGTTTTGTCTTCTCTCTTGTCAACCATTACTTCTACCTCATCACCTACACTTAGGCCTTGGTTGTAACGGAATTCGTTAAGAGAAATAACACCTTCTGATTTGAAGTTGATGTCTACGATAGCTTCTTTGTCAGTTAATCTTACTACTCTACCTACTAAAACGTCATTGTCGTTTAGGCTGTTTAGAGATCCGTTGTAGATTTCTTCTAAGTCGCTTTTTTCTTTTCTCGCATCTGCATCAAGACCTGATTCGAATGAATCCCAATCAAATTGTTCTGGTGCTACGTTTTGGTTTAAAATAACCTCTGCTGAATTTGTCTCTTTTGACATTTTCTAATAAAATTTGTATTCCTTCTTTTTTAATGGTTTGAATAAATGTGGATTTAAAAAATACGGAAGTAATTAATTTTTAATATTTTACCCTATCAAACCTCTCCCACAAAAAGTGGATGCAAAGATAAGATTTTTTTTTAAAACAAACAAGAGGTTTTCTTTTACAAGATCATCGTTTAAACAATTGATTTCCAATGGATATTTATTAAGAGAATCAAGAATCAATAGCTAAGATGACAGACTTAAGATTGTAAATATTAGAATAAAAGACAGAATATCTATCATTAAAACTTATAGCTCTGATCCCGAATACTGAACTTTAACATCTGCCACCTAAATTTCTTACCTTTGCACCATGGAATTAGAATCAATTTATCAAAAACTGCAGATTCAGGAAATGAATCAAATGCAGAAATCTACATACACTGCCTCTGAAAACAATACCGATATCGTCCTGCTCTCTCCTACCGGTTCAGGAAAAACCCTTGCTTTTTTATTTCCGGTTCTTAGAAATCTGAAAAAAGATGTGCAGGGTGTTCAGGCTTTACTATTAGTTCCTGCCAGAGAACTGGCATTACAGATCGAACAGGTTTTCAAAGCAATGGGAACAGATTTCAAAGTTTCTGTGTGTTATGGTGGACATGATAAAAAAATTGAGGTCAATAATTTAATTGAAGCACCTGCTGTTTTAATCGGAACTCCGGGAAGGGTCGCTTACCATATAAGAAATAACAATTTCGATCCGAGAACGATTCAGACTTTAGTACTGGATGAATTTGATAAAGCCTTAGAATTAGGATTTCATGAGGATATGGAATTTATTTCCGGTTCATTAAAAGGTCTTTCACAAAGAATTCTGACTTCAGCTACAGCAATGGATGAAATTCCCAAGTTTACAGGCTTAAAGAATGAAAAGACCATTGATTTTTTAAAATTAAGTGAAGTAAAGCCGGATATCCAATTACGAAAAGTGATGACTATTTCTGAGGAAAAGTTAGATACTTTATTCAATTTAATTTGCAAGATCGGCAATAAAAGAACATTGATCTTCTGTAATCACCGTGAAGCTGTTGACAGAATTTCTGAGCTTTTAAGAGAAAAAGGTATCGACAGGGAAACCTTCCACGGCGGCATGGAACAGGATGAAAGAGAGCGTGCTTTACTGAAATTCAGAAATGACTCTGCAAGAATTCTTATTACGACTGATCTGGCTTCCCGCGGACTTGATGTTCCTGAGGTGGAATCTATTGTACATTACCAGCTGCCTCCAAAAGAGGATGCATTTATTCACAGAAACGGACGTACCGCCAGAATGAATGCCAAAGGTTTTGCTTACCTTATCATGACTGAAGATGAGAATTTCCCATTCATCAAAAATAACACACCTGAAGAAAGTGTAGCAGGCTTTACTAAAGTTCCGGCGAAAACACCATTTCAAACCATTTATATCAGTGCCGGAAAAAAAGATAAAGTCAATAAAGTAGATGTAGTGGGTTATCTTATAAAAAAGGGGGAACTCCAAAAAGAAGACATCGGATTGATTGAGGTAAAAGATACCACATCCTATGTTGCTGTTTCCAGAAATAAAGTCGGTGCTACCCTGAAAAAACTTCAGAATGAAAAACTGAAAGGGAAAAAAGTGAAAATGGAGGTTGCTTATTAAGATTCGGTATCCTGTTATTAAGAACCGTATCTTTTTAATTAATTTTCAAACTATAAAAGTCACTGAAGTGTTTAGAAATAAATACTTCAGTGACTTTTGTGGTAAAAACAGTATGGGTAAAACTACTTTATTCCTCTCACTCTCATCGGGAAAGTATAAACAGCAGTTGAAGCAGTAATAAATAAAACATCATTATTTTCTCCTCCAAATGTTACATTGGATGTCCATTTTTCAGGAATGGAAATATGATAGATTTTCTTACCGTCCCGGTTAAAAATATGTACTCCATCTCCTGTTAAATAAAGATTTCCGTGTTTGTCCAAAGTCATTCCATCTGAACCCATTTCACAAAAAAGCTTTCTTTCTGACAGCTTTCCTTCTCCAAGAATATCATAAACATAGGTTTTTCCGGCATCAATATCTGAGAGGTATAATTTCTTTAACTTCTCACTTCCTACAATACCATTGGGTTGTGTAAAGGTTTCCAGCTTGGCTGTTTTACCTTCTTTATTTCTGTAGTAGAGACTTTTATGTGCTGTTTCCTGCTTAAAATCAGTCCAGTAATCCCTTTCATACAAAGGGTCTGTAAAATACATTCCCCCTAAAGCATCATTCCATACATCATTGGGTCCGTTCAGTCTTTTTCCTTCAAATCCTTTCAGAATAACCTCTACCTTTTTATCTTTTGATATTTTCCAGATCTCTCCGTGATCATCAGAACAGGTAATCAGATAACCGTCTTTATCAAAATGGGTTCCGTTTGCTCTTCCGGTTTTATCCAGAAACTCTATAACCTGATTACTTTTCCAGTCCCAATAGTAGATTTTATCATTAGGCTGATCTGTAAAATAAACATTTCCTTTATGATCTGCCGACGGTCCTTCCGTAAAACTAAACTTATCTGAAACCTTTTCAGGTTTTACTCCTTCATAAAACATTTTACTATAATTTACTGATTGACAATTTATCAATGCGAAAACCAAACCAATCATTCCTATTTTACAGATATTCTTCATACTTCATTTTTAAAACTGCAATTTACAATTTGAATAATAGGATTCAAAGTTATTTTATCATTTTGATCTAATATAATACTCAAATAAAAATGTCCCAATTGTCCTATTTTTGAAGTAGATCATATTAGTAGTGGGAAGATATAATTCGGAGCTTTGCAGTAGTAGGATCAATAACTTTTTTCATAAAAAAAATGTCCTAAAAACAAAATTGATTTTACGATACAATATTACCTTAATACTTTTATAGCATACGATAATGAGTGCAGAGTCCAACAATATCAAGTCTTTAGAAATCGAAAATGAAGATTTTAGAAATTCAGTAGGAACAATGGATGAAACGGGAAAAAGAAAATGGATCTTCCCGAGAAAGCCCAAAGGAAAATATACCAATTACCGGAATTACACCAGCTACGTTTTGCTTGCTTTGTTTTTTGGGTTGCCTTTTGTAAAAATCAATAACAATCCTTTTCTGCTTATTAATGTTATTGACGGGAGATTCTTCATTTTCGGACAGTCTTTTTATCTTCAGGACTTTTTTATTCTTGCTTTAGGAGCTGTAACGTCGGTTATTTTTGTCATGCTCTTCACAGTGGTTTTCGGAAGAATATTCTGTGGCTGGCTGTGTCCCCAAACTCTTTTTATGGAAATGATTTTCCGTAAAATTGAATACTGG
This sequence comes from Chryseobacterium rhizosphaerae, assembly GCF_003385455.1. Classification (GTDB taxonomy): domain Bacteria; phylum Bacteroidota; class Bacteroidia; order Flavobacteriales; family Weeksellaceae; genus Chryseobacterium; species Chryseobacterium rhizosphaerae. The sequence goes on from NZ_QNUF01000004.1 coordinate 253,734, forward strand.
ATTGAAGGTGACCGAAATAAGCAGATGAAGCTCGACAGACAGGAATGGGACACTGAAAAAATAAGAAAAAGGCTGACAAAATGGTCGGTATTTCTTTTCATATCGCTGGCTATTTCTCACTTTATGTTCATGTATATCGTAGGGTATGAAGAGGTTTTCCGTATTATGAGTGAAGGTCCGGCTGAAAACTCACTCAAATTTACGGCTATGATCTTTTTCACGATGACCTTTTACTTTGTTTTTGCATGGCTTCGTGAGCAGGTTTGCACACTGGTTTGTCCGTACGGAAGACTCCAGGGGGTTTTAATTGATAAGCAGACTATTAATGTATATTATGATTTTAAAAGAGGAGAAGGCCGCTCAAAATGGAGAAATAATGAAGACCGAAAAGCTGCCGGAAAAGGAGACTGTATTGATTGTAACCAATGTGTAGTGGTTTGCCCTACTGGAATTGACATCAGAAATGGCCAGCAACTTGAATGTGTCAACTGTACAGCATGTATTGATGCCTGTGATGAAGTGATGGACAAAGTAGGTATGCCTAGAGGACTGGTTCGTTATGCTACAGAAGCAGAGATTGAGAACAGGGAAAAGTTTACATTCACTTCAAGAATGAAAGCGACCACCGTTTTTCTGGCTTTACTCATTGGATTCCTTGGATTTTTAATGTACGACAGAGGATCCATGGAGGCCAAGTTCATCAAACCGGCGGGATCTACGTTCTTTATTAAAGACGGTAAAATTACCAATACTTTTATTTATACCCTTCTGAATAAGTCTAATGATAAAAAAGTATTGACAATTAAAGTCATAACGCCTGCTCATGCAGAAATCACTTATTTCGGATCTGAAAAAATCATTTTAAAAGGAGATCAAATCCTTAAGGGGAACATCAATATCACCTTCCCTGAAGAAGATATTAAGTTTTCAAAACAAAATATGGTCATTGGAGTTTTTGATGAAAAAGGAAAAATGGTAGATTCATTTGAGACTACTTTTGAAGGACCATTTAAGCTGGTGTTATAGGTTGCAGGTGACTGATGAGAGACAGTAATACGAAGATGGAGCGTCACCGGCAACTTTATATGATACAATTTACACCTTGTATTCCTTAATAAACTGAGTAGGGGTCATTCCGGAATTTTTCCGGAATACTCTTACAAAGTAGGAATATTCTTCATATCCCAATCTGAAAGCAACTTCAACAAGGCTTTCATCAAGATACATCAGCATTCTTTTGGCTTCCAATACTACTCTTTCTGTGATGACGTCTGTAGCTGTTTTCTGAACAACAGTCTGGGCAATTCTATTGAGGTGCTTGGGTGAAATACCTAATAAAGAAGCGTAATAAGCAATCGATTTTTCATCGGGAAAGTGTTCTTCAATTAAATTTTCGAAATCCTGATAATGCTTAAAATAAGAAAGCCCCGCCGAGGAATCCACTCTGTCAAAATCTTTTGAAAATAATCGTGTGGCATTGATAAAGATCTGAGACATCAATGAAAGCATCAATCCTTCTTTCATAATATTCTTCTCCCGGTATTCTTTCTCCAGCTCCTGGAATAAGTGTATATTTTGTTTGAGTTCCAGGGTATCCAGCTGAAGTTTTCTTGGAAAAGAGACTGATCCGAAAAATGGAAAATTTCTCAGCTTCTGATTCACATAGTGCATTTCGTAAAACTCCTGAGAACAAAAGAAAATATATCCTTCAATATCTGCAGAAAGCTCCCAGCTATGAATCTGCCCGGGAGACAGAAAAAAGAGACTGCCTTCAGAAACTTCATATTTTTGAAAATCAATTTCATGAAACCCTGTTCCTCCGGTAAAAAGAACCGCTGCATAAAAATCATGTCTGTGTGGTTTTTCGATATGCCGATGCCCTACAACCAGATGATTTTTCATGGTATTAAAATAAAAGTCTGAAGCATTTCTGCCAGCTTGAAAAAGATCAATATGAAGAACTGAAATCGAATTCATCACCTGCTATTTATAAAAGAAAACGGATTGAATATTGATAAAAGTAGTATAAATAAAGATAAGCCGCAAATTTCAAATAAAAAAGGACCGGTATAACCGATCCTTCTTCTCTTTACATTCAATAGTCTTTTATTTTATGACCAGTTTGCTATTGTATGTCCCTTTTAAAGAATTGATGCTTATAACATACACTCCTTTAGGCACATTCACATTAAACTCTTTAGTTTGATCTCCTCCACTCTGATAAGCTGAAGAATAAATCAATCTTCCGCTTGAGTCAAACATATTTACTTTCACTTCTCCTTTTAAGTTTCTGGACTTCACAAAGAAATGCCCATCACTAGGATTAGGATAAATTTTAATATCATCACCTAAAGAAGTCGTTAGTTCTTTGGTTCCTAAATTTTGGGTTTCCTGAGTACATACCTGAAGAGACCAGCCTGTGACACTGCCTGCACTACCCGGATTATTATCCGAAGCAAACAAATTCCATGTTCCCTGCGCTTTATGTCCTTTAAAAATAGCTAAAGATTCATATGATTTATTCTCTCCCTGAACTGGTGAAGCACAAACAACATTGGCCCCTGCATCACTGAATGTAGCAGTAATCCCTGAGTTATTCGCACAGCTACGGTTCCAGATAAGAGCAGAAGTTCCTACCGGGCTTTCAATTCCAATAGAAAGATGTCTTATGTTTGGATGAGTAACAGTTGGAGTGACTTTAATTTTGGTAATTGTTCCATTGTTGCTAACCATTAAAGGAGCTTTTACAATAGGTGATGAAATATTAGCCCCGCCAGGTCCATCTGTAATTGCTACCGGAGTACCACTATAAGTATAAGTTGTACAATTTTCACCAGTCACAGTATAATCGATGACAAAACTTGGAGTCATTGCATAATATATATTACCTACTGCTTCTATCATAATATAAGCATTGGATGAGGTAGAACCTGCGGGTATTGTCACTCCCTCACTACCATCATTAGGGGTATTGGCAACAATCGTAATAAAGGTCTGCCCTCCATCTGTAGATAATTTAATATTTACATTGGCTGTATTAACCGGCGCTGCGTTTGTACCAGCAACATCCCAGGTTACAGCAAAAGCTCCTCCTGAAGATAATGATTGTCCAAATGTTGGAGCAGTCACCTGAAAAGGACCAGAACCTCCAAATACAGTAACCGTAGATACAGCTTGCCCTATCTGGGGCTGCAGAGGATTATTATCTCTTACCGACATATTAAAGTTAAGAGGCCTTGCCACACTGGAAACAGATTCCCATCGGGTCGTTAACACACCGGACAATACAGTATTAAAATCAGGAAAATATCTTGCTGGAGTAGTGATTGGTGTCTTTGATCTGAAAGTAGGCCCCGAAGGCTTTGTAGGAAAAGCATAGGAATTGGCTGACATTTCTGCGGTAGCTGCCTGATCCGTTTGCTCTACTGTGTAGGTATAGGATGCTGTATTAGCATCAGTTGTTGTTCCTTTTAAAACAAATGGAGTTGACTTCGGGATTGTATAATTTCCACCAAGTGTTACTGAAGGTGCCGGATTTGTAAATGGTGTATTTGTACCACACATAGCTGCATTTACAACACTTTTTATTTGATTAATACTATTGATATGATAATAATCATTAGAATTAAATTGAACATCCAAGTTTCCTCCTATGATTCCTGTATAAGCCATAATAGTGGTACCACTGGCCGGTTCTACTTTTTGGTCCGCCTGGCCTGTATGGGAAGTATATGTATGCCCGGCACCTAACTGATGTCCCATTTCGTGAGCAACGTAGTCTATATCGAAAGTATCACCTTCTGGGAAATTGCACGAAGTATAGCCTGCGGCTTTTATATCTTCACATATCACACCTAATGAGGCTACACCATTTGCATTTCTTTTGTCAACCAAATGTCCCATATCATAGTCTTCAGCAGGAATACGAGCAGATATGGCATAATATGCACCTGCATTATCATAGTCATTGGTATCATCTGCATCCGTTTCGTCAAACGGATCTGTTGCCGGATCCAGAAATACAATAGCATCATTACTAGCAATCAGATTAAAATGTAATGACAAATCTTTTTCAAAAACGCCATTCATTCTGGTTAAACTAGCATTCATAGCAGCGATAATCACAGCTTTTTTCTGGACATCTGTTGCTGTCGCCGGAGTTCCTGCTGCCGTTAAGTGATATTCAGCATATTCTCCGGTACAGGATAATGCCATTCTGAATATATTAAAACCGGCAGTTCTTTTATTCGCAACACCGTTTTTTTTTTCAACAGAATTCCTCTTCATATCATCTACGGTAGAACATTCGAAAGGTTCTTTATCCTGCCCTCTTCTTGCGTTAGAATCAAATACAGCATATACTGTTCTGTCTTCCGTATAAGGTTCAATAAATTCTGATATTCCGGATCGTGTAATCATGGATGAGAATCCTACCGGAGAAAGACTGAATCTCAGATATACGGAAGGGTCTTCTATTCCTGTTCCTACATATGATTTAATATCCGGAAACTTTGCCTGTAATTCCGGAGCCATATTGGAAAATTCCCAAACCTGAAATCTTTCTAATTTTCCATTAGCGGTAGGAAGTGAAATAACAATTCCTTTTTCATTTGAAAAACGGTCAGGTGCTTTTTGTAAAGTTTGTCTAAGCTGAGCAGTATCTAACAGATACAGAGCGGAAAACTCCAGTTTTTCCTGATATTTTTTTACTTTCTGAGCTCTCAGCTCAGTTCTTGTCCACTGTGAAAATCCTGAAAAAGGGATCAACAGTATAAAAATAAAGAAATAATGTTTCATTTAATTGTAATTTTTTGTGTATCACTAAATTACATAAAAAATTAATTGATTGAAGTTTTTTCACGATATTATGAATAAATCGCGTCTTAATTGAAGTAATCAAGAGGATAATTTTTAATCAATATCGATTTTTACAATATTTTTTCTGGATTTAGTGACAGAATTATTTTAGAAACAATCCTCTTTACAATGATACAGTATGGTATTCAAGGTTTCTATTTTCAAAAGATGCCTGGGTAGAGTCATAATATTCAGCTAAATATCAATGAATAATAGACGCATATTGATTCTTTATTCTCCTACCAAACGTTCAACAAATATAGTAGCCTGTCGGGGTAATGCAGCAATATTATTTCCCGCATCTGCCGGTAAATTGCCATTAAACACGATAGATATTCTATATACGTCTCCTACCGAATTCAGTGATAAAACAGTACTACCGGAGTCTCTTGTTTCCGGGTTATACTCTAAATTAAGGACAGTATATGGAGAAGTTGTATCATCAAAAGGAACTCCCTTTATTGTTCCTGAATAAAACCTCGTTCTAAACTCCCCACTTTGATCTCCTGGCTGTGTGGTATCATCACTACTCAAAAAATTAGATCTCCTTACCAGCATAGAATTGCCTGTCCAAACACTGCCTATACCTGACGTATTAAAAAATTTGAATTCCAGTTTTCCACCGACTCTCCTTTCGCAATTGATTCCAAAAATAATTCCACAAGATGAATTATTTCTATACCTGATTGATATATTTCCTATATCCACCGCTTCTGTAAGATAATTAAAGGTGCCGGGAATTTCAACTTTTTTTGCTACAAATTTTATTGTCTTAATTGTTGGCGTTTCAACATCAAATTTTGCTATAGGAACATAGTCTACATCTCCCTGGCTATTACCCACTAAAACCCGGTCATATACATTTGTACTGTCCTTTTTATCAGCAAGTGAACGTATTCTAAGATTTCCGTTCACATCCAGACTCCTGGTAGGAGTTACTGTATTAATACCAACTTTACCAATTTGCCCAAAAAAATGAGTATATGCTAATAGGCATAATAATAAAAAATTTATTTTCATAACATTATTTTTGTGTTTATTCAAAAAATTATAACAGCGTGTTTGCCTTAAAATTTTTAATTAAGATTTTTTTATAAATTTAATTAAGAATATTAATTATTAGAAAAAAAGCAGATACTACACAGGTACTTCACTATTCACAAATAACTAACAACCAACAACATACACCACATCCATAATACATAACGGATCCATCCGAATAACCCAAATGCTCCAATCCAACTATCTATATTTTTATGAATAGTGCTAAAACCTGTATTTTTTACTATTCAAACTCATAGCAACATGAATAAAGTAATCCATTTTTTCCTTTACAGCTTTATTCACATGGCCTTATATAAGGTAAAAGTCTTCCAACACTTTAAAGATATATTTGGTTACAACTTTAAAAAATTTTTATCTTTGAGGTTTAGGAGTTGTAAAATGAAAATAAATTTACCTGACAAACTGTATTATTCTATAGGAGAAGTTGCAAAAGCATTCGATGTAAACACTTCATTAATACGTTATTGGGAACAGGAATTCCCAATTATCAAACCTAAAAAGAATAGAAAAGGTAACCGCTATTTCACTCCTGAAGATATCAAGAACCTCCAGATGATCTACCATTTGGTAAAAGAAAAAGGCTATACGCTTGACGGCGCACGTGTTGCTTTGACTACCAACAGCAAAATTTCCGAAACCATTACGCTTATTGACAGGCTTGAATTTGTAAAAGCTGAACTTATCAAGCTGAAAGAATCTTTGGGAGAAAGAGATTCTGAATAATCCTTATCCTCATAAAAGTATAGCTACAGATTTTTTTCGTTGTTATACTTCTTATGAACCTTTAAATAATTCTAATTTTAAGGCTTTTATATGCATTTTAAAAGCTATTAAAAGGAATTTGTATGGTAAAATAGTTCATTTAATAGCCAGCCATTGCCTGGTCTTATTTTTATCAATAGGTTTACCTTATGATGAGAAAAAGCTATTATCGGAAACTGGCGTTTATGGTTTTGCTGTTGACCATCCTATTCGCCTACCAGAAATACACCAGCAGGGAAAAGAAATCTTTTCCCGAAGTGAAATTTATGATGGAGTCTTCTGCTCCCGTCAGTTTATCTGATTTTGATCCCAATACATTAAGTAAAGAACAGTGGCAACAGCTGGGATTCACAGAAAAACAGGTATCCACCATTCTTAAATACAAAGATATAGTGGGAGGCCAATTTGTTTCGAAAGATCAGTTGGAAAAATGCTATGCTATTTCTGAAGAGAAATTCAGTGAACTAAAATCCTTCATATTACTTCCCGAAACAAACGAAAAAAGCAACCCTCAAAATAGTAATCGTTTTGGAAAGAAAGCAATGGTTATTTCCGGAAAATTGAACCCTGATAAGCTTTCTGCCAATGATTGGGTAAAAATAGGATTCAGTGAAAAACAGGCTGAAGCTATTTTAAAATATAAAAATTATCTGGGAGGCAGCTTTATCAGCAAAGAGAAGTTTAAAGAATGTTTTATCATTTCTGCCGAAAACTATACTCAACTGGATCCCTATCTCTTATTACCGGCAAAAACTCCTGAAAACCTTAAGAATCTACATAGAAATACCGTTCTAAAATCTAAAATATCGTATCATCCCTTTGATCCCAACACCTTGGATGCAGAAGGTTGGATGGCAATGGGATTTTCTGAGAAACAGGCCAATGTTATTGTTAATTATCGAAAACGGAATCTGGAAGAAGGGTTTAAAACAGCGGAAGATCTGCAAAAGTGTTTTGTAATTTCTGCCGAAAAATTTCAGGAATTAAAGCCTTATATCCAGATAAAAGAGAAGATAAAACAACAGGAACAGACGGATTTTACAAAAACGAACCTCAACGCGATAACCTTTAAACAGCTTTTGGAATTTGGACTGGATGAAAGAAGTGCAGGATCCATCATTGGATTTAGAAAAAAGCTGGGCGGTTTCGTGAATAAGCAACAGATTCTGGATACCTACAATATTGATAAGGAATTGGTTCAGAAGCTGATTTCCATATGTCCGTTGGATACCTCTGCTGTTCCCAAATATTCTTTAGCAGAAGCTCCCGAAGACTGGCTTAAGAATCACCCGTACTTTAAATATTCAGCAGACAAAATCATCTTCTACCGCATTACCTATCCTGATGATAAAAAAATATGGAAGTTTCTGAAATTAAAGCCTGAATATGAGGAAAGAATGAAATTATACGTAAAATAACATAAGTCTGGAAAATTGAATTTCAACTACTTATGGCTTTGGGAGATCAATTGATCTCCGATAAAACTATCCCAAAAAAGATCTATATTTTGGGATAATTTTTACTGTAAAACACTATTCTCAATTTTAGTGATGCATATAATTGCTGGGGCCATTGGTTCCCTCAATGGATTCCGGTAATATGCCGTATCGGGTACGTAAGTTGACAGTCCCTAAGTTTTTTCCGGTATTGATATCAATTATACTAATGGTGCCGGAATTTAAGTTGGGAATATTTAGTAAATTATTCTGTACGGCTACCACTTCTTTTCCTGATTTGGTTTTGAAGAAAGCCATATGATGTGCTCCTTTATCCGCAGTAAAAGTTTTCAGCAGTTTTAGCTGAGGAAGATTGCTTAAGTCGAAGACAAGGACTTTTCCGGGATCTGCAAAACTTACATATAGTTTGTTTGTATCATCAATATACATTTCGAGCGCCCAGCCTAATCCTTGGGTACTTCCTTCAAACACTTTAGTAAAAGCATCATATTTTTTGGTTACAGTATTATATGGAGCGATCCAGATATCACCTCCAAGCATGGTGGTCGCAAGAGCATATTGTGGAAATTTTCCGCGTAGTAATAAAACCTCAACAGGACTGGACATATCTGTTGGAGAGTCTGCAACCTGATAGGTCTCCTTTAATTCATAGGTATTAAGGTCTAGTAACGTACAGGTATTCCCCATTCCGGTACTAAGATCCGGGTGAATGGTTGACGTTACCATCATTAATCCTTTTTCTTCATTAATGGAGATCCCATGGGGATACATTATAAATTGATTCGGATTGTCTTGAATGGGTGCTTTAATAGTTTTGATCAGCTTATTGTTATCAGCGTTAAAAACGCCTATGCTACCATCTTTTGGACCTCCTGCCCCTCCCATAAAGGTCATAAAATATCTTCCGTCATTGGTGAAAAACAAATTTTCACCTACTGTATTTTCACCTGTATCAATAGGTGTCGCATTAATTAATTGGGGCTGCCCCTTTTGATCTCTTTCGGTTTTTATCTGATAAAGATAGCTGCCTCCCAAAGCAGTGGTAAACATTTTTTGTTCAGTATGATTATAATAAATGTGGTGAGGCAGTACCCCCACGCCCAATTCAAGCTTACTACTGATGTTTCCAAAATTGGGCGCTTCAGGATCCAGCTCTATGACAGCAAGCCCATCAGGCAATCCCTGTAAACTTCTGTAGTCAATATAAAACAAAGAATCATGGGGAAGATCCGGGCTGTGATTATCATTGTGACAATTAGTAAGTGTTATCAAAATAACAAATAAAAGAGCTACATTAAATTGTAATTTCATGATTTTCAGGTTATAGTTGTTGTTATTATAAATATAACACATTTTCAATGAAAAGTAAAATATATTACACCACTAAGTGAAAAACAATTAAATAACCTGAGATTCCGGAATAAAAAATAATCTTATAACTTACAACCTTATAGGTTTTAGAAATCTATAAGACTTAACCAAGCTACTCTTTGAAAATCATTAAACAACAAGAGTTCACCTATAAACTCAGGTGTTTTTGTATACAATAAAATATATGTATGCTACAAAACTTTGTAAGTAATGTAGGAAAAAGATCAAAAAAAAGAAATTGGAACTGCTAAGATAGACGTATAGATCTTAGTCGATCGTTTTATTAGAATCTATCAATAAAGTGTTTAGAGTATTAAGTTCTTCATCAGTCAAATCTCTCCATTTTCCGATAGGGAGATCCAGTTTAATGTTCATGATACGGATCCTTTTCAGCTTTTTCACCTCATAACCGAGATATTCACACATTCTTCGGATCTGTCTGTTCAGCCCCTGTGTAAGAACAATCCTAAAGTTCATATCATCAATTTTCTCCACTTCACATTTTTTGGTCACTGTATCTAAAATAGGGACCCCATTTCTCATTTTCTCCAGAAACCTTGGGTTGATAGGCTTATCTACCCGAACAATGTATTCTTTTTCGTGGTTGTTTCTCGCTCTGAGGATTTTATTGACGATATCACCATCGCTGGTTAAAAGAATAAGCCCTTCACTGGGTTTATCCAATCTTCCGATAGGGAAAATCCTTTTAGGATAATTGATATAATCTACAATATTATTTTTTTCACGTTTGGTGTCTGTCGTGCAGACAATACCTACCGGCTTGTTGAAAGCAATATATACCGGCTTATCCTCCTGTTCTCTGATAGGCTTTCCATCTACTTCTACTACATCTTCATCTGAAACCTTCGTTCCCAGTTCAGGAATTTTACCATTAATGGTTATTCTTCCTTCTTCCAAAAGTTTATCCGCTGCTCTTCTTGAGCAGAACCCAACTTCTGATAAATATTTATTAATACGTGTTTTTTCCATTAATCTATCCCGTAACCGTTATCATTTTTATTGCCCACTGAAATGAGTATACCTTATCCATTCTTTCTTTACATTCCTTCAAATCGAAAATCATTGTTCAAAAACTGATCTGTAGCATCTTCAATTTTATAATCACCGATCTTAGTACGTCTCAACTGAGTCAGGTAGGCTCCTACTCCAAGCTCCTGTCCTATATCATGAGCCAGGCTTCTGATATAGGTGCCTTTTGAACAACCTACCATAAAACTAACCAAAGGAAACTCAATCTTGATATCTTTGATGTAATGAATGGTTGTTTTTCTGGATTTCATTTCAACTTCCTCTCCTGCTCTGGCAAGATTATAAGCTCTTTGACCATCAATCTTTATGGCAGAATAAACGGGTGGCTTCTGCTCAATTTCTCCTACAAATTTTTCCAGTGCTTCTTTTACCAGTTCTTCTGATACAGCTGAAATATCCTGCTGAAGAATCTCCGGCTTTTCGGTATCATAAGATTCTGTCTGTACCCCAATTTTAATTTCTGCCCAGTATTCTTTTGGGGCATCCTGGATTTCGGGAATATTCTTTGTGAATTTCCCACAGCATACGATAAGAAGTCCTGTTGCTCTGGGATCTAATGTTCCGGCATGCCCAATTTTAAATTTCTTGGGAAGGTCAAACTCACGTTTAAGTTTATATTTCATTTTATTGACAGCCTGGAAAGACGTCCAGTCCAAGGGTTTGTCTAATAAAAAGGTATATCCTGATTTCAGTTCTTCAGCGGTCATGAATGGTAGCGACTAAGCAATTAATAATGAATGAATGTTTTGTTTATTTAAAGAAATAAAAATAAATCAACAAGGCTACACCTACAAAAATACGGTACCAACCCCAAGGTTTGAAACCATATTTATTCAGCACTCCAATGAATGCCTTAATTGCAATAAGAGCTACAATAAATGCCACTACATTCCCTACAATAAAGATCATGATGTGATCCTGTGAAGCCATAATCATTTCGTATCCTTTCTGTGGATTTCCGGTTTCTTTCCCCCATGTTTTCACAAACACAGAATATACTGTTACTGCCAGCATCGTAGGAACCGCAAGGAAGAAAGAGAATTCAGCCGCTGCTTTTCTTGTAAGCCCCTGAGCCATTCCTCCAATAATAGAAGCTGCACTACGGCTTGTTCCCGGCATCATCGCAAGACATTGCCAGAATCCAATAGTCACTGCATTTCTTATGGTAATTCCTTTTTCATCATCAATTTTAGGATTCTTAAACCATTTATCCGCAAACAGTAAAATAACACCTCCCAGTACCAATACTGAAGAGATAGCAATCTGATTTCCAAGAATGGCCTCAATTTTATCATCAAATAAATACCCTAAAACCAATGCAGGTACTACGGCAAAACCCAGCTTAAAGTAAAACTGAATATTTTTTAAATCAAAAAACTTTTTCCAGTAAGCCACTACTACAGATAAAATAGCTCCAAACTGAATAGATACCTGAAACATCTTCAAAAATTCATCTTCAGGAAGCCCCATCAGGTTTGCAGTGAATCCCATATGTGCGGTAGAAGAAATCGGAAGATATTCCGTAAGCCCTTCTACAATAGCAATAATAATTGCGTTAATTAAATCCATATTCTTTCAAAAAATTAAAAGATTAAGAGATTCTGAAGCTTAGAATACGTGATTCTAAATTCCTAAATCTCTTAATCTCTAAATATAAATTATTTCTATTTTCTTTTTAAAATAGCATATACTTCTATTGCAAAACCAATGACTACAAACAGAGGTGCTATCCTGATCCTTCTAATAGAAAAAATGCCATCGTTCCATGAGTTGGGGTCAAGTTTACCGTCTACTGTATTAGCATCCGGGCCCATCATCAGTAGAAAACCACCTACGATAAATGCAAGACCTATCAACATCCATTTGAAGTTCTGCTGTCCGAAATAAAAGGAGTTTTCCTGTGGTACTTCCACTTCTCGGCCGAACTCCGTAGCGGAAAATTTATTTGTTTTTTTGCTCATTGTTAAGAGTAATATAAGTCGTCAACGTTTGATCTTAAGAATCTCCAGGTTGCAATAATGGTACTTAGGACAGTAATAAAAATTCCTACTCCGAATACCAGTAGCACAAGCCATACATACTGTTGATTATCCTGTACAAATGCTGATCCAATCTGGTTGGTAAAGTAATACCAAACTCCAAATAAAGCTAAAAGACCAATCAGAGCACCAATAGCTCCTAAGACAATAGCCTCAATAATGAATGGCTTAAGAATAAATCTTCTTTTGGCCCCCACCAGCTGCATAGTCTTAATGATAAATCTCTTAGAAAATATTTTCAGACGGATCGAATTGTTGATCAATACAACAGCTAACACCAGGAACAGAACTGAAAATCCTAAGATCCACTTTAAGATTCTGCTCAGGTTATTGTAAACATCCACCATCAATGTACTATCATTTTTAACATCTACAATACCAGGCACAGATTTGATTGCCTTAATGGCTTCATCAATTTTTGCAGGATCTACATATTCAGGTTTTAAAGCAATTTCGATAGATGAAGGGAAAATGTTTTCTTCAAACAACGCATCACTATCGATACCCATACTTTTCTTGGCTTCTTTTGCAGCCATACTTCTTGAGATATAGGTAGCTTTTTTTACAGGAGCTAAGGTCTGTACCTTTTTTAAAGTTTCTTCCTCCAGTTTCGCAATCTTTACAGAATCTTTAGCGTCATAGTTTTGATCAAAGTAGGCATTCACTACCAATTGTTCTTTGATATAGTCAGAATACTTCTGGGCATTAATCAGAATAAGCCCCATTAAGCCTAACAAAAATAACACTAAGGCAATACTTATCACTACTGTAATATTGCTGGACCGAAGCCTTTTCTTATTAAAATCATCTACAGATTTAGCCATTAATATTAAAATTTTTGGCTAAAATAGAAAAAATCTTCCGAAATTTGGGACGAAAAAGAGAAAATCACTGTTAATAAAATCATAAAAAACTTTGAGTGTAAAAGCAAAAAAACATCTTGGTCAGCACTTTCTGACAGATGAAAACATCGCAAGAAAAATAGTAGAAGGTCTTAGTTTTGAGAACTATACCAACATTATGGAAGTAGGTCCCGGAATGGGAGTTCTTACCAAGTATCTTCTAGAAAAAGATCAGAATATTTATCTCGCAGAAATAGACACGGAATCTATTGAATACCTGAAAAAGAACTATTCCAGTATTACAGAAAATACTTTTGTAGGAGATTTTCTGAAACAGGACTTCAATTTTATCAAAGATGAGCAGATTGCTATCATTGGAAATTTCCCTTATAATATTTCTTCACAGATATTATTCAAGATCGTAGATTATTATGGACTGGTCCCTGAAATGGTAGGGATGTTCCAAAAAGAAGTTGCCGAAAGAACAGCGGCTGTACCCAGAACTAAAGATTACGGTATTCTTTCCGTTCTGATTCAGGCCTATTATGATGTAACGTATCTGTTTACAGTTCATGAAAATGTTTTCAACCCACCACCGAAAGTAAAATCCGGAGTAATCAGGCTTACGAGAAATCCGAAGGAAGGTTTAAGCGGTAATGAGATCTTATTTAAACAGATTGTAAAAGCAGGATTCAACCAGAGGAGGAAAAAGCTTTCGAATGCATTAAAAGTTTTGAATATACCTGAAGCATTGAAAACCCACGAATTCTTAGACAAAAGAGCGGAAGAGCTTAGTGTCTCAGACTTTATAAGCTTCACCAAGCTTTGGAAAGAAAATCAATAGCGTATACTCACTGTTTTATATTCCATTAATTTTTTAGTTCAGGTATAAAACAACAAAGTCTGTCTAAATCTATTTTGATTACAGTAAAAAAGCCTTTCAGATGTACTGAAAGGCTTTTTTGTTGTTTATCTTTTATTTTTTATTCCCTGTTTTTCAGCATAATCCATCCTGATGAATTCATCTGAGCTTTTGACTTAGGGTATTCAAAATTAAACTTATACCAATAGGTAGCGGTTGGAAGTCTCTTTCCTACAACAGTTCCATCCCATACAGGGTTTTCTTTTGAGAACCTGAATACTTCCACACCATATCTGTCATAAATAGAACCTGTAAAGTTTTTAAATTCTCCAAGCGCTTTAAGATCCAGTACATCATTGATCCCATCCTGATTCGGAGTAATAATATTATTGATCTTTAAGGTAAAGAAATCTAAAGTACCCACACAATGAGTTCCTACTCTTCTTACCAGAATAGTATAGGTAGTATTATCTAAAAGCCCGGTAAAGGTATTAGATTCCTGCCATGTAATTCCGTTATCTATAGAATATTCCAGCTTGCTTGGTGTATTGTTCATTGGAGGATTTTCCGCTGTTACCACCATGGTTTTTTTGGCCCCATCATAGTTGATTGCTGTAACATAAGGCGTAGCAGCTCCCATCACTTTAACAGAGAATACCTTTTTACAGATTCCGTTATCAATTTCTACAGTATAAATCCCCCACTGGTCTACTTCAATCTTCCGTGTCGTAGCACCTGTGCTCCAAAGGTATTTATAATTAGGGCCTGCTCCTGCATCCAGGGTCACCTTGTCACCCACACACATTTCAACATCATGTAAAGGAGTCGTAATTTCCGGAGTAACCTCTATTCTTATGGTGGCAGGATTCAGTGATCTACATCCTTTTGGTCCTATTGCATATACTGTAAAAACAGTAGTCTGGTGCAATGTAACCGTCTGTGTACTTCCGGTACCCGGGAAATTATCCCAGAAATAAGTTGTTCCTCCTTCAGCAGAAAGCGTCACAGATTCTCCCGGACATATTTTTATCTTGGATGATTTTAATTTTGCCGTAGGGGTTACTTCTTTTAGCAATTTCAATTCTATCATTTTACTACAGAAACCTCCGTTTGAAACCACTACGTATAAAATCTGACCATCTGT
Source organism: Chryseobacterium rhizosphaerae (assembly GCF_003385455.1). Lineage (GTDB taxonomy): Bacteria > Bacteroidota > Bacteroidia > Flavobacteriales > Weeksellaceae > Chryseobacterium > Chryseobacterium rhizosphaerae. The sequence continues at coordinate 269,183 of NZ_QNUF01000004.1, forward strand.
ACCATTATAATTCAATATATTCTGGATATTATTGCCGTTTTGGGCAATAGCATCTGCCTGATCAACATAAAATTTGAATACAGCACCCGGTGTTGGACTGATTGAAGGCATGATGGTACTTAAATCAAAGGTGGTAATATCCGGGGTAGTACAAAGAAGCAATGTTGCATCCTGTGCCTGTGGGGTAGTTCCACCGTGAATTTGAATAGATGCCTTTCCGGGACATGGATTTCCTGGAACACTTACCTCAATAGTATAACTTCCCGGTTGTGTGGCAGTAATGGTATTGCTGGTCGCATTAGGAATTGCTACTCCATTCAGATACCACTGATATAGTAAATTAGGATCACTTACAGAAGCTGTAATCACCTGTGGTACATTATCGCAGACATTGATATCAGAAGGCAGTGTAGCTCCACTTGGATCTAACAGCTCTACTCCAATATTAAAAGAACCTCCTTCAAGGAATACGGCAGAATCATATGAATGGTCAGCTCCATAAGGCCCGTAATCGGCAATTACCATTTTAAAGTGATATTCCTGCCCTGGGGTTACTGTAGCGGTAGCCGTAAGGGGAATTGTTCTTCCATTAAAGTTTGTTTCAATATGGGCTGTGTTATATCCTGCAAAATACTGTTCATTGACAGCAGCACAACCTCCTCCTCCAGGAATTGCCGGACGAATATTGGTAATACTTACAGGACCTGCTCCATTGGGAAGTACAGCCATATTGGTGTAAGGACCTCCGGATGTAGGTCTAAGCAATATAGCAAAAGCATCCGCATAGTTACATGGAAAAGTAGAAGTATATTCCTGAGATGCCAGAATATAATTAAACTTTATTTGAGAAGTAGTGGGTACGAAATCAAATTCCAAAAGTACAGCATCAGTTAGTGTTCCTGTTGCACCCGTAGCCTGAGCTAAGTCGGAATCAGTACCTCCTCCATTGGTATCACTAAGATAATCCTGGAAGTTATTCCCTGCTTTATTGGCATATCCTGTAGAAAGAATAATACCATCTTTAAACGGGAAATTGGTCGTGGCTTTGTTAAAATATCCCCATGATCTGTTGGCATCTCCTACAGCATGATTAGGGGTAATCTTTACGTTGGTCACATTGGGAGTTACACAAGTATTGGTTCCTGATGAAATCAGGACATCTTTCACCAGTTTTTCTATGGTATAGCTGGTTTCAGTATAACTTGGAGCATTTACATCAATAAAAACACCCGCCCTTCTGGATTGTTCAGTTCTTACACTTTTAATGATCTTTCTGGGTTCGTGTATTTGTGAGTATAAAAAATTGGAAACAATTAAAAAAAATAAATAAAACGGTAGATATCTTCTTCTCATAATACTTTGTTTCAACAAATTTAATTTTTTTTTAAATATACCACATACATATTTATTTTTTTTTATAAAAAAACTACAAAAACACCTATAAAAGCTTATCACAAGCTATTTCAAACAATACCTATTATTTCAGAATAAAATAACCTAACAGCTATTAACTCTCTTTAAAGACACTAACAAATGAAGTATATGAAATCAAAAATTAATTCCCTGAAAAATAACATTGCCCCCAGACTCTGCCTTATTATTTTTTTCATGAATTCTTGTAGATCTATTATCCCGATAATGATTTCAGAAACATTCAGTTTGATTCCAATATCTGTTGTAAAAACAAACAAAATCTTCCATTTCCGGAAGATTTTGTTATGTTGTCTATTTTATAATCGTATTAATTTCTATTTTTCAGTAAGATCCAACCTGAACGCTGCTCCAGTTTTTTACTGGCCGGATTTTCCCATTGTACCCTATACCAATACGTACCGGTAGGAAGATTTAACCCTTTCATAGAACCTACCCACACCGCATTATCTTTTGTTGCTTTAAATACCTCAGCTCCATACCTGTCAAAGATAGAGGCTGCAAAGTCTTTATAACCACTGATTCCTGTAAAGTCTATTGTATCATTGAAGCCATCCATGTTAGGAGTAATGGCATTACTGATAACCAGTGTAAAATAATCCAATGAGGTACCACATTTTGCACCTACTACGCGCACCATTAAGTGGTAGTTCGTATTATTTAAAGTACCATAAAAAATGTTAGAAGACTGCCACGTTGCCCCTCCGTCAATAGAGTATTCTAAAATACCTCCTGTCGGATTACTCGCCGTAAGGGTAAGAACGTGATTTTCATAAGTTATATTCGTAAACTGAGGTAAATCAGGATTAATCAGCTGAGCTGAAAACACTTTGGAACATGTCCCGTTACTTATGGTAACACTATACGTTCCGGGAAGATTAACAGAGATGGTCTGAGTAGTTGCACCTGTACTCCACAGATAAGTATAATTAGTTCCTGCCCCGGCATCTAAAATACCGCTATCTCCAGCACAAACATACACATCTTTTAAGGTAGACTTAATAGCAGGTACTACTTCTATTTTTACGGTAGCAGGATTTACTGAGCTACATCCATTTCCTCCCAGTGCATAAACAGAATACTCAGTAGTACCTACTGGAGGAGTAACTACCTGAGTATTTCCATTTCCGGGAAGACCTACCCAATTATAAGTAATTCCTCCCGTAGCTGTTAATGTAACAGATTCGCCTTCACAGATTTTTGACTTTGAAGCTGATATTCCCGCAATAGGAGGACCCACCTCAACGGTAACTGTAGCAGGAGTTGCAGAAACACATCCGTTAGCCCCTACTGCATAAACCGTGTATACGGTTGTTGTTCCCGGAGAAACTACTTGTGTACTTCCGTTTCCGGGAAGACCTGTCCAGTTATACGTAGCACCACCGGTAGCCGTCAGTGTTACAGATTCTCCCAAACATATACGGGGTTGAGAGGAAGTAAGGCCTGCGGTTGGCAATGTGGTGTCCTGAGATACTGTCACATTTGAAGTGTACGTACAGCTTAAATTTCCAGGCTGAGATACGTTCGTAACAGTCAATGTATAGGTACCGCCTGCACTTACTACAGGGGTAAGAGTATTAGCTCCCGATACTATAGTTCCTCCTGCTGTTGTCCATGCTATGGTAGAGCCTGGAGGTACTACTGAAGCCGAAGCATTTAAAGTAACCTGAGGAGTTGTACAGGTAACCGTTTGTGGCTGTGCTATAGTAAGAGTTGTTACTGCCGTTCTTAATAATTGCAGGGAAACTACGTAGCTACATCCTCCGTTACTTACCAAAACGTATATCGTTTGATTTCCCGGTGGTGAATATGCCGTTGGAGTTGCAATAAAATTAGCATTTCCCGCATTGGCATCAGCCTGATTGACATAATAAACAAACGTAACTCCTGCCGCCGTGGTAATCTGAGTCTGTGCTTGTGTAAGATCATAGGTTAATCCGGGTTCATAACATTTATGGAGTGTTGCATTTTGTGCTGTAAACGGCTGAGAGACCACTATGGTTATGGTTGCAGGATTCTGAGATACACAACCATTCGCTCCTACCGCCGTTACCGAATATGTGGTAGTGGTGGTAGGTGATACTGTTTGTGTATTTCCTGTTCCGGGAAGACCTACCCAGTTATAGGTAGCACCTCCGGAAGCAGTCAATACTACAGAATCTCCGTTACAGATATTCAGTTTAGTTGCTGTAAGCCCTGTTGCCGGCGGAGCACTGTCTCCTGTCACGGTAACTGTAGCCGTAGCCGTACAAATAACATTTCCAGGCTGAAAGGTATTAGATATTGTTAAAGTATAAGTACCTGCTGCATTGACAACAGGAGTCAGTGTATTACCTCCGGAAACAATATTACCTCCCGTTGTAGTCCAGTTAAATGTTGCTCCTGCAGGATAAACAGATGCAGAAGCATCCAGTGTGGTCTGTGAGTTAACACAGGTTAATACCACCGGAGGAGCGATAGTCCCTGTCATCTGCGGTGCTTTTATCAACTGCAGCTGAGCCACTTTGGAACAGAAACCGTTTTTAACCAGAACATAAACTGTTTGACCTCCAGCACTTGGATAGGTTGTAGGATTAGGAATTGTATTTGCATTTCCTGCATTGGCATCAGCCAGAGTAGTATAATATTGGAAAGTAGCGCCCGGAGTCGTACTTATTGATGTTTGTGCAGACGGTAAATTAAAAATAGCATTTCCAGCAGTGTAACAAGCTGTTAAACTGGCATTCTGCACTGTAGGAGATGTCCCTCCTACTACAGTAATACTGGCTTCTCCCGGACATGTATTTCCCTGGATATAAACCTTCACAGAATATACTCCAGGTTGGGTAGCTGTATAACTGGCTCCGGTAGCTCCTGCAATAGCATTAGGACCTAGAAACCATTGATACGTAACATTAGCTCCCTGAACAGAGGCCGTAAAAGTCTGTGGAGAATTATCACACATATTCACAGAGGCAGGAAGCTGTACTCCTGCAGGATCCAGAATCTTTACTCCAATATCAAATGATCCTGCTTCCAGAAAAACAGCAGTATCAAAGTTACGGTCCTGGAAATCGGCAAGCACCATTTTAAAATGATAAGTCTGTCCCGGAACAACAGTTGCTTTTGCTGTTAAAGGAATGGTACGTCCGTTAAAATTAGTCTCGATTTGAGCAGTATTCGTTCCACCATAATAAGCTTCGTTGATAGGCCCGCAATTGGGATAAGCAGGGTGAATATTTTTTACACTTACCGGTCCTGCACCAGCTGGAAGCACAGCCAGATTGGTATAAGTAGGATCACCCACTTTTTTTAATAAAAGCGCAAATCCATCGGTAATGGTACAGGGAAAATTTTGTTGATATTCTTTGGATGCAAATAAATACCTGAATGAAATTTCGGTGGAGGAAGCCACAAAATCAAATTCTATAGAGGTAGCATCAAACAATTGATTATTAGGAATATTCAATACAGTAGCCAGATCATTATCTCCACCGGAAGGCAGTGCATCACTCAGTGTTGACTGAAAATCATTTCCTGCCTTGTTTGCATACCCTGTTGAAAGAATAATCCCTTTACTAAAAGGAAAATTGGTAGTTGCTTTATTAAAATATCCCCAGCTTCGTTCCGAATTCCCCGGAGCCAGATTAGGAGATACCGTTACATTATTTACGGTAGAGGTAGTACATCCGCCTCCGGATATCAAAACATCCTTCACCAGCTGTGTAATATTATAGCCTGATTCAGGATAGTTTGGTGTATTTACGTTAATAAAAGCTCCGGCTCTCATTGAAGCAGAGCTTCGTTTTACGGCCATCTCTGTTCTATCTCTGTTTTGAGAAGATACAAAGATTCCCATAAAAATAAAAAATAACGCAAAAAATAAACTTCCTTTCCTCCTATTTAACATTTTATATTATTTTAAACAAAAATACTATTTTTTTTGATTAAAATTCAGTTTAATGCAATTTACATTATTACTAACGCAAGTTTATTTATTATAGGATATCAACTTTATTTATTTCAAAATAATAAAAAAAAGACTGACAAAATAGTCAGTCTTTCAATGATAATTCAAAATTACTCTATATTTTTAAGCAATATCCAGCCTGTTTTTACAGTAGGCTGTTTACTGGCGGGATCTTCGTAGGTTATCTGATACCAATAAGTACCTGTAGATAATTTTTTACCCTGGAAATAACCATCCCAGTAAGGTCTTATTTTTTCAGCTTTATAGACTTCTCTTCCATAGCGGTCAAAAACAAAACCACTAAATCCATTATAGCTGCTCACTCCTCTGAAGTCGATCACATCATTGATATTATCTCCATTGGGAGTAATTACATTTTTCATAACAAAGGTGAAGTACTCCAGGAATCCTACACAACTTGTATATTTAACTCTCACCCGAATAGAAATCAGCTTATTCTTTGGTACATTTCCAAATACATTGGAAGACTGCCAGCTTACTCCGTTATCTATTGAATATTCCAGAGTTCCATTACTCGGATTGCTTGCAGTAAGGATTAAAGTACCGTTCTCATTAAAATCCACTTTTGTTATTGCTGGAATTACTGCACGGATCACCTGAGCCTTAAATACTTTAGAACATACTCCATTACTGATTGTCACTGTATATTCACCCGGTGTATCCACGGTAATAGCCTGAGTTGTTTCTCCTGTACTCCATTCGTAGGTATAAGAAGGTCCGGAACCCGCATCTAAAAGGATCCGATCTCCCTGACAGATATGTCCTCCTTTCAGTGATGAAACAATAGCAGGTACCACTTCTACGGTCACCGTAGCCGCTTGCAGAGATTTACATCCCTGAGCTCCTATCGCATACACTGTATAAGTGGTGGTCTGAGTAGGGCTTACTGTTCTGATCGCTCCTGCTCCGGAATTATCATTCCATTGATAGGTTACACCTCCTTCCGCTGTAAGCAGTAAAGATTCTCCTACACAGATTTTCAACCTTGAAGCTTTAAGCGAAGCAACAGGAGTCTCTTCTTTTCTTAAAGTAAGGGTGGCTATTTTACTACAGAATGCTCCGTTGGAAACATTCACATATAAAATCTGGCCATCCGTTCCATTATAATTTGTAAGATTTGTAATGAAGCTATTATTCTGAGCCTGAGCATCAGCCTGAGTGGTATAAAAACGGAATACAGCTCCCGGTGTAGTACTGATCATAGGTTTGGCATTTTCCAAATTGAAAGTACTCAGCGTAGGTGTTGAACAGAGTTTCATTTCTGCATTCTGTACCGTTGGGCTGGTTCCTCCTATAATAGTAATAGTAGCTTCTCCCGGACACTGATTTCCAGGAATCATTACTTTTACAAGATAAACACCCGGCTGGGTTGCAGTATAAATCGCATTGGTTGCTCCGGGAATTAAAACCCCATCTTTATACCATTGGAAAGTCATTCCAGGAATGGTAGCCACCTGTGCTTTAAGCTGTTGTGGCGTATTATCACACATATTAATGGTACCAGGTAAGGCAGTTCCTGTACCATCTACAATTTTAATTCCAATATCAAAAGACCCTCCTTCTAAAAAAACTGCCGAATCATACCCCGGATCCCTGGCATCTGCCAGTACCATTTTAAAATGATAGGTCTGTCCTGGAATTACATCCGCAACAGCTGTTAAAGGAGTGGTTCTACCGTTATAGTTAATGCCCACATGCGGAGTATTCATGGCTCCAAAGTATGTGGCATTGATAGGACCGCAAGAGAACCCATTTCCAGCAGGAACAATATTTGTTACGCTTACAGGTCCTGCTCCACCGGGTAATACCGCAAGATTTGTATAGGTAGGATCACCCACTTTTTTCAATAAAAGGGCAAAGGCATCTGTATAGTCAGTACACGGATAATTGGAAGCATATTCTTCAGAAGCAAATATATAATTAAACTTTACCTGAGTAGAGTTTGGAACAAAATCAAATTCAAGTGCCACAGCATCCTGTAAGTTATAAGGTGGATTAATAGCTGCTACAAGATCAGGATCACTTCCTGAGCCTGGGGATGATCCAAGGTGGCTATTGAAAGTATTCCCTCCTTCTTTTGCATAACCTGTAGTCAGTACAATACCATCAGTAAAAGGAAAATTTGCAGTCCCTTTATTGAAATACCCCCAGAATCTGTTTACATTATCCAACCCCTGATTGGGTGAAACAGTAACGTTGGATACATTAGCTGTAGTACAGTTGGTCCCCCCGTTGATCAGGATATTCTTCACCAATAATTCGGGAGTATAATTGGAGGCTGCATAAGGAGGTACATTTATATCTACAAATGTTCCCGCCCGTAAGCTTTCTGCAGAAGGCTTCACTTTTAAAGGTTTTCTTCTAGGTGATGTCTGAGAGAAAACAGAAATAGAAGTCAATAAAAATACTAAAAGAAAAAAATAGTTTTTAGATCTATAATGTAACATTTTAATTTTATTTGCCCAAATGTAATAAAAAAAATAGATACCAAATTCACTCTTTCAAAGCTTTCTTCTAATTTCAATATTAGAATTTACAACAAATGCTTTTTATTTTTAAATTTTTCATAAATCCCCAGCGATAATTTTAATCAGGAAAAATAGCTATTCATCAAAAAAAACAGATCAATGTTTACTGATCTGTTTTTATGTATTATGACAATATAAAATATTATGCCTTATTTTAAGACACCTGAGGTATCAGAAAATCAGTTCTTTTTCAACTGATCAATTTCGCCCTGCAATTGGCTAATAATATCCTTTAAAGCTTTTATTTCATTTTTATTGGAATTCACATTGCTTTTCAATATGACATTTTTTGCTCTTTCATTATGATCTTCATCTTCTTCATCCTCAGCGATCTCCTCAATATCTTCACTGATCTCTTCCAGATCCTCCTGAATATCTTCAATATCTTCATTGATCTCCTCAATATCCTCACTGATCTCTTCAATATCTTCCTGGATATCTTCAATATCTTCCTGAATGTCTTCAATTTTCTCGTGATTTTTATTGACAGACATCTGAATAAATATAGCCAGATAAATTGCCTCTAAAGAAAGTACTGTGGTAAGAATAAGAAGCATTTTATCAAATTCCACAATATTCAGAATAGGAAGCAGAAACGAAGTAATAAAAAGCAGGGTGTGTACTATCAAAGATGGGATAGAGCCTATCCACGATGTGATATTATCTGCTATTTTTTCAAGAACTTCTGCTTTTTCATTATATTTTTTCATCCATTTTTTTTTACAAGAGTTCTTTAGTTACTCCAAGTCCAAACAGTGCAAAATCATATTTTGCGGGATCATTTTCATCAAACTTTCTAATGGCTATATCGAGTTCTTCTACGGTTTTCCAGTCGTTTTGGGTTCTTGAAATCAAACCTAACTTTCTCGAAATATTACCGGTATGAACATCCAGTGGGATTGACAGATATTTATGATCTATCTTTTCCCAAATTCCAAAATCTACTCCCCGTTTATCCTTGCGGACCATCCATCGTAAGAACATTATGATCCTTTTTGCAGATGAATTTTTACCGGGAGAGCTGATATGCTTATGACTTCTGTGTTTTTCTGTTTCCAGAAAGTTATTTCTAAACCTTTCAATAGCATGCAGAAAATTCGTTTCTGATTCCCGTACTTCAAACAAGCTTTCCAGGCTTTCATTTCCTTTATAAATCCTGTTGAACTGCCTGATAAAGTAAGCAAAATCCTGACCATTAAATGTCCTGTGAATGCTTTTATCCTGAATATCTTCCAAATCCTTCTGTGAATAATTCATCACAAAATCATAAGGAGAATTCCCCATAATGCTGAGCATTTTCTCAGCTGAACTGATAATTGACTTTCTGTTTCCCCAGGAAATTGTTGCCGCCAAAAACCCTGCAATCTCAATATCCTGTTGCAAAGAAAAACGGTGCGGAATCTGTATCGGGTCATTTTCAATAAAGTCTGGAGTATTATACCGGTCAGCCTTTTCGTCCAGGAAACTTTTTAATTCTTCAAACTTCAACATATTCAATTTAAATTTTTACACTCTCCAACGCTTTAGGTAAAAACGTATTGGGGAAAATATTTCTTGCCTCATCAGTAAATACCGTTAGATCTCCATATCTATTGGAAAAGTGTCCCAATATCAGTTTCCCGACCTGAGCTTTCTGGGCAATAGTTGCCGCCTCTAAAGCCGTGGAGTGTCCTGTATAATCTGCCATTTCCTTCAAATCATGCAGGAAAGTGGATTCATGATATAAGACAGTAACGTTTTTAATAATCGGAAGCACGCTTTCCAGGTAACGGGTATCGCTGCAAAAAGCATAAGATACTGCTGATGCCGGTTCAAGAGTTAAGATCTCATTTTTAAGGACGTAACCATCACTTAACACGAAATCTTTTCCTGCTTTAATATGATGATAATCACAGGTTTCAATTTCACTGTACTTGGCAATTTCTTTCATATTAAGATGCCTGTCCTTTGGTTTTTCCTTAAAAAGATAACCATTACAATAAATCCTGTGATCTAAGGGAATAGTATACACCTCTACCCTATTATCTTCATAAATTTTTTCTGAATAGTTTTTATCCAATTCATGGTACACCACTTCAAAACCACGGTGCGTTTCTGTAATATCAAAAATAGTATCCAGCATCTTCTTGATCCCCTTCGGCCCATATACATGGAGCGGATTATCTCTTCCTAAAAGGCGGAAGGACGCAATAAGTCCCGGAAGCCCGAAACAGTGATCCCCATGAAGATGAGAAATAAAAATATGGTTGATTTTTGAAAATCTTGCTTTGGCCTTTCTCAGCTGTACCTGTGTCCCTTCACCACAATCAATCAGAAAAAGTCTTTCTTCCATGTCCAGCAGCTGAGCAGTGGGTGAAGTATTGATAGTCGGTATTGCTGAATTAAAGCCTAATATCGTTAAATAAGTACTCAAATCAATAATTTATTATAACAAATGTACAACAGAAAATCTAAAACGTAAATTTTACCTTACAATTTAAATAGGAAAAGCATAAGACCCCGGACTTTTCTCTTCCATAAGAGAAGGTAAACCCGGATCATAAGGCTGGCCTGGATATCCTAATCTGTCACTTTTAAAAAATCCATAAACAGGTCTAATGCCTGTCTGCGGTGGCTGATTTTATTTTTATCCTCAGGAGTCATTTCTGCAAAAGTCCTGTCGTGCCCTTGCGGAACAAAAATAGGATCATACCCAAATCCTTTGAATCCTTTATTTTCTGTCAGTAGATTTCCATGAACTCTTCCTTCAAAATACTGAGCTCCATTCTCATCATAATAGCATAAAACAGTAACAAAATAAGCTTTCCTATTCTCGATCCCTGTCATTTCAGCTAAAACTTTTTCAATATTTTTGGCAAAATCATGATCTCCTGCATACCGAGCAGAGAATATTCCCGGTCTCCCGTCTAAAGATTCTACAGCCAAACCGCTGTCGTCACCCAAGCTTGGAATTCCTGTTTTTTCAAAGCAGTATTTTGCTTTAATCAAAGCATTGGCATGAAAAGAATCTCCGTCTTCCACAATTTCCTCATGAATATTGTAGTCCGTAAGGCTTTTCACTATACAATCACTTCCTAAGATCTGCTGAATTTCTTCTTTTTTATGTTCATTGTGTGTTGCGACTAATAATTCCATTTCTTTATTCATTTTCCAATTTTATTTTTAGCTGTATATATTAAATTTCAGAGTAATGGACTTTATATTTTTTCATAAACAGATAGTAGAATAATGAAAAAAGGACAAGTCCGGCGGCCAGGATAAGCCACTCTGAAACATTAAAAACTTTTGCAAAGCTTTCATCTTTACCATAAAGAACCAGCAATGAAAGGCTCAGGTTATTGAATGCATGCAAGAGTATAGGCAGCAGTAAAGTTTTCGTTTTATGATACACCAATCCCAATATACATCCCAGTATCACTGCACTGATAAACTGCCATGGATTTCCATGAACAACTCCAAAGATAATGGAAGCATATACAATAGCTTTCCACGGTTTAATTCCTTTATTGACCAGTCCTTTCTGAATAATTCCTCTGAATATAATTTCCTCAAAAATAGGAGCCAAAATCACAGTCATAATAATCATCACTACCGGGTCGTCTGTCAACTGGCTCATAAGTTGAATAAAATATTCATAAAAGTCTCCAAAAACAGGACCTGTGGTTGGGATTAAAGAGGTAATAAACTCTGCAATAAACATCATCCCGGCCATCATTGGAAAAATCAGAAGGTAGGTATAGAAATTAACTGAAGAAAGGTTGAAGTTGAGTTTCTTATTGGTGGTACGCCTTACAATGAAAAAATCAAAAAAGGCAATGGCCGTTAAAAATCCCACAGAATTAGCCACCATTAAAAACCAGTCTTTTAGTTCAAGATTTTCTTTGAAAGTCACTTTCCAAAAAGTACTGAATAAAGAAACAGCCATTGTTCCTACAAACAGTCCAACGACCAAAGTCAGCCCTCCTAGCCACGTGAAAGTAAACTTTGGATATTTGCTATTTTCCATTCTTTTCTCTGTAAAATTTTATGGAAACAAAGATAATTTTTTTGAATGCCACAGGCAACTAAAAAAGGAAATTCTTATTTTCACCGCGGTAGTTATCCTGATACAAAAATGAGGGTTGAATCTCTATTTCTCTGTATTTATTTTCCATTTAATATAAAACATGAAATCCCGCATCTCCCCCATCGTGAAACACTCAAAAGCTGGAACCTGAACCTCCCAACCAACATTCTTGTATTTTATTTGAAAACCTCGTAAAAAATCACGATTTTTGCAACTTCAAAATACAATATGTCAGACTTAATCAAAGAAATACAAAAAAGAAAGACTTTTGGGATCATATCCCACCCGGATGCCGGAAAAACGACTCTTACGGAGAAATTACTTCTTTTCGGGGGAGCCATCCAGGAAGCGGGTGCGGTAAAATCCAATAAAATAAAAAAAGGAGCTACCTCCGACTTTATGGAAATTGAAAGACAGAGAGGGATCTCTGTAGCGACTTCCGTATTGGCTTTTGAATATAAAGATCATAAAATCAACATTCTCGATACTCCGGGTCACAAAGACTTTGCTGAAGATACCTACAGAACGTTAACTGCTGTAGATTCTGTAATCGTTGTCATTGACGTTGCAAAAGGGGTTGAGGAACAGACAGAAAAGCTGGTGAAAGTTTGTAGAATGAGAAACATTCCGATGCTTGTTTTCATCAATAAACTTGACCGTGAAGGTAAAGATGCTTTTGATCTGCTGGATGAAGTGGAACAAAAACTTGGATTAAGAGTAGTTCCTCTTTCTCTTCCCATTGGTATGGGAAGTGACTTCCAGGGTATTTATAATATCTGGGAAAACAATATTCAGCTATTCCTGGAAGAGAAAAAACAAAAAGTAGGAGAATCCATCACTTTCGATAATATCAACGATCCTTCTATTGATGAGGCAATTGGTCCAAAAGCTGCCCAGTCATTAAGAGAAGAATTAGAACTTATCCAATCTGTATATCCTGAATTCAGCCGTGAAGAATATATGAACGGTGAACTTCAGCCGGTATTCTTCGGTTCTGCTTTAAATAACTTTGGGGTACGTGAGCTTCTGAATGCATTTATTGAAATTGCTCCAATGCCACAGCCTAAGGAAAGCGACCTTCGTATAGTGAAACCTGAGGAAAGCAATTTTACAGGATTTGTTTTCAAGATCCACGCTAATATGGATCCTAAACACAGAGACAGACTGGCATTCGTCAAGATTGTTTCAGGAACATTTAAAAGGAATGAAAATTATTTACTGGTAAGAGAAGGTAAAAAGATGAAGTTCTCTTCTCCCAACGCTTTCTTTGCTGATAAAAAAGAAGTCGTGGAGGAAAGTTTCCCTGGTGATATTGTAGGCCTTCACGATACAGGTAATTTCAGAATTGGTGATACCCTGACCGGTGGGGAAAAACTTAGCTTCAAAGGAGTTCCTAGTTTCTCTCCGGAACATTTCCGTTATATCAATAATAATGATCCGCTTAAAGCCAAGCAGTTGGCAAAAGGTATTGATCAGTTGATGGATGAAGGTGTTGCACAGCTATTCACCCTGGAAATGAACAATAGAAAAATTATCGGAACAGTGGGAGCGCTTCAATATGAAGTAATCCAGTACCGTCTGGAGCACGAATATGGTGCTAAATGTACCTACGAACCCCTATCTATGCACAAAGCATGTTGGGTAGAAGCTGATGAAAAATCAGAAGAGTTTAAAGAATTTGCAAGATTAAAACAAAGATTCCTTGCCAGAGATAAATACAACCAGCTTGTATTTTTAGCAGACTCCTCATTTACGATTCATATGACACAGGAAAAATTCCCGAATGTGAAACTGCACTTCATCAGTGAGTTTAAAGATCATTAATAAGCAAAATTGCTAAAACATACATCCGCAGAGGTTTTCTCTGCGGATTTTTTTATTCATACTTTTCCCTTAAGATTTAAGAAGAACCCAAAAAAGGTCTTACTTTAAGACAAGGTTATTTCCCTTATTTATTTTCATAAAAAGTCTGCATGATCTCTTCAGTCTTCAGGTGAATAAAGATATACTAAGCTATAAAGCCTGACATATTCAAATATATCCTGGTAAAATCCCATCAAAAGCAATATGGGATCTGCAAAACGGCTTTGTAAATCTCTTGTAAAACAAATACAAAACACTGATACTATAACAGTTATCATTTTACCAGTATAATACATTCTATTTACAAGTGTTTCGGGTGCTCTCCTCCTAATTTTACTTCATCAAAAATTAATGTTATGAAAAAGTTCATCTTACTAGTGGCTGTATCAAGCACCTTCATTATGTGTAAAAAAGGAGAAGCTGCACAATCTCAACTTGAAAAAACAATACAGACGGCAGACAGTGCTTCCAGTGTTGCTGCAGAAGCTGTAGACAATGCCAGCCATACCATCAGCAAAACTCTTGATTCTGCCAATATCAAAATAAAAGATTTTGAAAACACCAAAAACGAGATCCAGCAGAAAATAGAAAACACATCAAAGGTTGTGGATTCTTTATCTGATAAAATTGCCTCTACAAAACTGGAGTCTAAGGTGGAGAAAAAGGATTCTGCAGCGAAGAAATCTGAAAAAATAATCGTGAATGTTTCTGCTCCCAAGGTGATCAAAGAAACCAAAGTCATTTATAAAGACAACCCTAAAAATGACAGTTACGAACTGAACATACCTAAAAACAGAATGGTAAAATCCGGCCAGATCTCTATCAAAGCAGACAATGCGGAAACAGTGAAAGAAATCATCAAGGAGGAAGCCCTTAAAAATAACGGTTATATCAAAAGTGAAGATCTTTCTTATATAGAATCTGCGGACCGCAGACGTGAGGACCAAAAAGTATACACCATGGACATCAAAGTTCCTATTCAGAATTTTGATGGTTTAATGGATGCTTTAAACAATAATATTGGTGATATTGAGAGCAAAAACATTCAGGTTTCAGGAAATAATTATATGGATAATGCTATTTGCAGTATTTCAGTAAGTCTTACAGACAAAACAGAAGCTGAAAAAGCGCCTAAAAATTTCGGAGAAAAATCACTGGCAGCCATTTCTTCAGGTTGGGATGTGATCACCTCTATTTTCCTGTTTATCCTTCCGTTGTGGCCTCTGTTCCTGATCGGCGGTATTGGATATTATTTTTACAAGAAAAGAAATAAAAACCTTCCTAATAACGATTCTCACTAGAATTTAAAATCCATCCTCGTGATGGATTTTTTTTGCCGGAAAAATGAATTTAAATAATCCACATTGTGTCAATTTCTATTCTTCTTTACTTATTAAGTTTGGCTAAATGGTAGTATCATTTTAGAAAACTGACCAAAGCCCCCCCTATTGATATGTAACAACCACATTATACATTATACATTATACATTATACATTATACATTATACATTATACATTATACATTATACATTATACATTATACATTATACATTATACATTATA